>NZ_JARBTK010000001.1 GCF_029240215.1 Chryseobacterium sp. | reverse complement strand
CAGCGACATCCTTTTTTGTTATTCGGCAAAAGCACAGGCACAAAAAATATACAGTCAAGAGCTGGAAATAGATACTGATTATTAAAAGGAATGAAAGATTAAAAGTTCAGTTTTGCAGGATCAAAATCGAAAATTAAAAGCCTTTAAGAATTGAATATTTGTTAATAACTGGTAATTGGAAGAAACTGAAAGAAGAAAGTGTAAAAAGCTCGAATGAGATAAAATGTGTTTAATAATAAAAAAAATGAGAACCAGAAAATATAATTTTAAAGAGATCTTTGAATGAAAAGTATAAATTAAATGAATTAGAAGCATTAAACGGTTCAGACCTCTGTTGCTTTAGCGTACCTTCTTACAAATCCCAATAGTAAAGTGAAACAAATTGATATAAGAAATAAAAAGCCCGACACTTCGAGAATTAAGTGTCGGGATTTTTTTAATATAAAAGCAATTTATTTTAATGTAAACTTCACTTTTGTCTTGATTGCATCCGAAGAATTTCCGATTTGTGCTTCAAAATCACCTGGTTCTGCAACCCATTGGTTTTTATCGGCATCGAAAAAACTTAGCGCAGTTTTATCAATCGTAATGCTCACTTCTTTTTCTTCATTAGGATTTAAAAATATTTTTTCAAAACCTTTCAATTCCTTTGTTGGTCTTGGAACAGATGATTTAAGATCGCTGATGTACAACTGTACTACTTCGGCTCCTGCTTTTTTACCTGTGTTTTTTACCATAACCGTAAACATAATTTTATCATCCTGACCAATTACTGTTTTATCGGCTTTAGCTTTGCCGAATTCAAAAGCTGTATAGCTTAAACCATGCCCGAAACTGAATAATGGTCTTATTTTTTTTGTATCATGCCAACGGTAACCTACGAAAATTCCTTCATTATAGGTAATATTTATAGGGTTTTTCTGATCTTTTCCTTTTCCGGCTGTCAGTTCTTCCTTATTTCCCGGATATTCTCCTAATTTGTGAGCCGAATTATCCTCTAGCTTGACAGGAAAAGAGAATGGCAGTTTTCCTGAAGGATTGGTATCTCCAGACAAAATAGAGGCAATTGAATTTCCTGCTTCTGAACCCAAATACCATGATTGAAGCACAGCAGGTACATCTTTGATCCAAGGCATTGCTACTGCATTTCCTGAAACTAAAACCACCGCAAAGTTTTTATTGGCTTTTGCCAAAGCAGCAATCACATTATCCTGATTGTATGGTAATCCATAACTTTTTCTGTCGTTTCCTTCACTGTCCTGAAAGTCAGATTTGTTTAAACCACCAACGAAAATTACATAATCAGATTTTTTTGCCAATTCAACAGCCTCATTCAGCAATTCATCTGCAGAGCGGCTGTCTTTTAAATCCTGTCCTGATTTTACACCATTATATTCTCCACCAATATCACCTACATAACCTCTTGCAAACTGCACATTTGCCTGTTTTCCGAATCTTGATTTGATTCCGTCTAGAGGTAAAGTTTCATATTTTGCTTTTAAAGAAGATGAGCCGCCACCAACAGTCATTATTTTGATTGCATTTTCACCAATGACAGCAATTTTTTTTGCTTTATTTAAATCGATCGGAAGTACATTTCCTTGATTTTTTAAAAGAACGATTCCCTCTTCACCGATTTCTCTTGCAACTGCTTTATGTTCTTCAGAAGCTACGTTTCCGAAAGGCTTCTTGGTGTTCATCGTAGTTTTATAAGCCAGATTCAAAAGCCTGGTCACTTTATCATCCAGTTCTTTTGTCCCTACTTTTCCTGATTTAATTAAATTTAAATAAGGCTGAGCTAAATAATAGTTGTCATAAGCATTTTTTGTTCCGGCGGAAAGTCCATTGGTCCAACTCCCGAATTCAAGATCCAATCCGTTGTGGATGGCTTGCTCGGTATTGTTCACTGCGCCCCAATCGGAAACTACGACACCTTTGTAACCCCATTCTTTTTTTAGAATGTCATTTAAAAGATATTGATTCTGACTTGCATATTGACCTTTGTACATATCATAAGCTCCCATGATTGTCCACGAATCTCCCTCTGTGACTGCTGCTTTGAATGGTGGAAGATAAATTTCGTATAGAGTTCTGTCATCAATATTTACATTGCTTGTATGACGGAACATTTCCTGATTGTTGAGTGCGTAATGTTTTACGGAAGTTGCAACTCCGTTTGACTGTACCCCTTTGATATAAGGAACAACCATTTTTGAAGTTAAATAAGGATCTTCACCCATGTACTCGAAATTTCTTCCGTTGAGGGGAGTTCTGTAGATGTTGACTCCAGGTCCTAAAAGAATATCTTTTTTTCTGTAGCGTGCTTCTTCGCCTAAAGCTTTACCATAATTCCATGACATTTTTTTATTCCATGTTGCAGATAAAGCAGTCAAAGCAGGGTAAGCAATGATAGAATCGTTCGTCCAACCGGCCTGATTCCATTCGTCCCACATTACTTCCGGTCGCACTCCGTGAGGTCCATCTGTTGTCCAGAACTCCGGAATTCCCAATCTTGGAACTCCGGGTGAACTGAATTTTGACTGTGCATGAAGCATTGCCACTTTTTCCTCCAAAGTCATTCTCGAAAGTGCATCTTGCACACGTTGCTCTACAGATTTTGATTCATCAAGATAAATCGGCAGAATAGTATTTTGAGCCATAGAATGAGCAGATATTAGTGTGAACAAACCTACAATGGCAGTTTTCTTTAGCATAAAAAACCTTTTTATTGATTGAAAACAAATGTACTGAAATTATTTATTATCTCAAATTGAGAAAATGGGTTTTGGTTATAAAATGGTTAATTGTAATATTAATTTAATACCACATTTTGATCTTAATTGAAAAGATTATGACTGTTTTCTTGAAAATGCAAATTTGTTTTAACAACACTAAAAAGAGCTAATTTGTTGATGCAAAATAGGGTTTGTTAAAGAAATTTTCTTTTAAACAATTTACTAATTTGATTATATATTAAAATATCCATCTTTTTCTTCAAAAAAAATCACCCTTTCAGAGAAGAGAAATTTTCCGTAATTAAATTGACCATTGATTCTTCACCATTGACGATACAATACTTTAATTAAAAACCTTTAACAGCACCACCTTTGAAAATCTCATCTGCTTTTTTAGCAACTTCTTCAGACTGATAAGCTTTGAGGAAATTTTTAACTTTTTCGTCATTTTTATTGTCTTCTCTTGAAACCACTACATTCATGTAAGGCGAGTTTTTATCTTCTTTAAAAATTCCAAATTCATTGGCATCCAAACCGGCCTGTGCTGCAAAATTATTATTGATGATGGCTATTACAACTTCCTTATCATCCAAAACTCTTGGTAATTGAGGAGCTTCGATTTCCAGGATTTTCAGCTGTTTTGGATTTTCAGTAATATCGGTAACTTTCGGTAATAATCCGACACCTTCTTTTAGTTTTAATAATCCGTTTTTCTGAAGAAGCAATAATGATCTTCCGCCATTTGTAGGATCGTTCGGAATCACGATCGTGCTTCCATTCTGAAGCTGAGAAATATTTTTGATCTTTTTTGAATAAGCGATAATTGGATAAACAAAAGTATTTCCAATCACAGCCAATTTATAACCACGCTGTTTTGATTGTTCATTTAAATAAGGAACGTGCTGGAAAGCATTCGCATCAATATCCCCATTATTAAGAGCTTCGTTTGGAATTACATAATCATTGAAAGAAATGAGTTCAACCTCGAGATTATATTTTTCTTTGGCAACTTTTTTTGCTGTTTCGGCAATTTCCTGTTCAGGACCGGAAGTTATTCCCACTTTAATGTAATTCGGATCTTCTTTTTTTGATGAATTACATGCATTCAATAACAGCAAACCTGCTGCTACAAAACCTAAAATCTTTTTTTTCATTGTAAATTATTTTCTATAAACTGTATAACTTTTTTATTGTCTGACTATTTAGACTTATCGATGATCAAACCTTTTCGCCACCCGATCCCCGGAAAACTGAATGATAAACACCAAAGCCACAAGCAATCCCAAAACCATATTCATGATCACAGCATCATATCCAATGTATCCATATTGATAACCGATTTGCCCAAGTCCACCTGCACCGACTGCGCCACCCATCGCGGAATAACCCACCAAAGTAATCAGCGTAATACTTGCATTGTTAATGAGCGACGGTAAAGCTTCCGGCAATAAAACTTTTCTGATGATTTGAAGCGGACTAGCTCCCAAAGCTCTTGCAGTTTCAATCAAACCTTGCGGAATTTCGAGCAGACTGTTTTCAACCAATCTTGCAATAAACGGAGCAGCACCAATACTTAACGGAACCAAGGCGGCATTCACTCCGATTGAAGTTCCTACTAAAGCTCTTGTAAACGGAATCATCCACACAATCAAGATGATAAAAGGAATGGATCTGAAAATATTAACCAAAACAGAGAAAATCCTGTTGTAGATGACATTTTCTAAAAGCTGACCTTTTTTCGTTAAAAATAAAAAAATTCCAATAGGCAAGCCTAAAGCAAAACCAAAAAATCCTGAAGCGAAAGTCATAAATATCGTTTCCCAAAGTCCTTTGGATAATAGGGAAATCACAGTGTCGCTAAGCATAACCTCTTACTGTATTTTGAATTTTATTCTGATTAAAATAGTAAATTGCTTTCTGGTTTTCTTCGTATTTTCCTTTTAAATGAAGGAGCAGCGTTCCGATGTTTGAACTTCCCAGATATTCTACATCGGCTTTCAGAAGCTGATATGGGATTTTATATTCATCATATATTTTTGAAAGCAGTTTTTCAACGCTGATGTCTTCATTAAGTTCAACTTCAATCAGCGGAAATAAGCCGTCCTTCGGTTCTTTCTGTAGTGTTTTTGTGAATTCCTGAGGTATTGTCATGTTTCCTGAGTTTATAAATTGTTTGATGATCGGATGATCTCTGTTTGAGATAATTTCCCTGAGTGTACCTTTCACGACCAGTTTTCCTTTGTCAATTACTGAAACGTGATTACAAATGGCTTTTATCACATCCATTTCGTGGGTAATCAGTAAAATAGTGATGCCCAATCGATTATTAATATCTTTTAAAAGTTGCAGAATAGATTTTGTTGTAGCCGGATCGAGTGCGCTTGTCGCCTCGTCACACAACAGTAAGTAAGGATCATTGGCTAAAGCTCTCGCAATGGCAACCCTTTGTTTTTGACCGCCCGAAAGACTTTTGGGATAATCATTCGCCTTGTCTTCAAGTCCGACAATTTTTAAAAGTTCATTGACTTTTTCATGGATCTGATCTTTTTTTAGCTGATCCAGTTCTAAAGGAAGCGCCACATTTTCAAAAACCGTCCTTGAAGAAAGCAGATTAAAATGCTGGAAAATCATTCCTATTTTTTTACGCTCTTTTGCCAATTGTTTCGAACTTAATTTGGTGAAATCTGTCCCGTTGATGATGATTTGTCCTTCATCGGGTCTTTCCAAAAGATTGACGGTTCTTATCAATGTGCTTTTCCCCGCTCCGGAAAACCCGATGATGCCTACAATGTCACCTTTTTCGATAGTCAGACTCACATCGTCCAACGCTTTGAAAGACTGTTTTTTTTGATGAAATGTTTTTGAAATGTTTTTTATTTCTATCATTGTTCCTGATTTGTTGTTAAAGAAAAAAGGCTTTACAACGTGGTAAAGCCTTTAAAAAATATGTCATAATAAAGTAAGGTCATCCACTAAAATCCACATATAAAGGCATACAGCAATACATCATCATGTGCATGATGCTCATCTTCTTCATAGAATTGTATCTGAATTTTGTTTTCATTTTCATTTCCAAACCTGATTACGGTTGCAAATATAAAACATATATTTTCATTAGTCTACTTTTTTAGTAGACTTTTTAATGATTCATATTTAAGCTTTTGATTTTTAGATATTTATTTTTTGCAGGCAATCATTTTATATTAGAAAATTTTCCACTTACTTGGAGTAGTTTCATTATATTAGCATAAAAAACTAATGGACGCAAAACTCGAAATTATAAGCTTTAATCTAAATCCATATAAAAAAAATGAAGGAAATTCAACATTTTCCGATATTTTCAATAAAAAAATTCAATCTTCTCAAATAGCAGCTATTTACCAAAAATTAGTAAATATTTTGGATAATCCCTCTGACTCGTCATATCATAGAGTCGGAAAAAAAGCTTTTACACTAATTGGAGATAAATCCGGATATAATAGTACTGACAATCTTATTTATGGTTTGTTAAAAGGAGGAGATTTAGGTAATGGAAAAACAAAAGGTAAGCTAATTGATAAAAATGAGGAAGAAAATTTAGATGGAAATGTGATAAATGATAAGTATTTTTTTATAATTTATTTTCCATTAAATGATAAAAAAGGATATGTTTTATTTCAATCTTATAAAGACGAGGGGATCAGAAAAGTATTTATAGATACTATAATGAAACAACTTTTTAGCTTAGATGAAGAATACAAAAAACCAACGACTGAAAGCTTTTATCCAGCAATAATTAAAGAGGAGTTTAAACAAAATGCTTTAGTAAAAGAAATTAAATTTACGGATAGGCAATTATCTTCAAGATTAAGTGATGAACAAAGTTTTCAATCTATTGCAAATGAATTCAAAATTGAAGTTAAAATTACACCAATTGGTGGTGGTGTAGCAACAAGACTCTACAGACGATTTATTGAATCATTAGGTCTGCAAAAAATAGGAGATAATAATCTTCAAAATTTTGATAGAACTAGTATAGTAGTTCAAAATGAAATTACAAAAAAAGTCACGCATTTTGAACTAGGAAATGATTTTGAAGACATTAAACCAAGAATATATCTAAAAGACAGAGTTGATTTTGATAATAATGAATTACCAGAATATAATTCTTTAAAAGAATATTGCTTGCAGTTACTAAGCGAGATTAAAAATGAAGATAATAATTTAAGAAATATAAGAAGAAATGATTCTTAAAAATTTTAAGAATACTATTAAGTCACTGAAAACCGATGTGAATGGTGTAGAAAAAAAACTTACTCTTAAGTATTTTATTTTTCTCTGTATAATTCCTTTATCCTCTTTTGCAATTGTTTACTGTAATTTGGGTAAAAAATTAATTGATAACCCGTCAATTTTTGCTAATCTTTTATCGCTATTTATTGGTCTTATTTTTGGAGTTTTGATGAAAATACCTGATAAATTAGGAGATCTTAAAATTAAAGAAGATGATAGTTTAGAGAATCAAAATAAAAAAAATCAAGCATTTAATTTCTTAGTTAGTTTTAGAGATTTTTTGACATTTAGTATCGTTTTAGCTATTTTTATTATCATACTTATTGTTTTAAATAATTTTTTCCCTGGATTAACAAGTATAAATGTTGAAGAATATTATACTAAAATTAATTGTTTTGAAATCACAAAAATTAGTACTTACTTAATTATTATCTTAATTTTTCGTTTTATTTTGGTGTGGGGAATATTAAGTTTTATATTTTATTTAATATTAACAATTTCTAATTTGTATGAGTTTATACTTTATGAATTCAAGAAAAATTATTAATTATATAGTTAAGTAATTCGCTTTCATGAGTAATATTTTTCAGAGATTTTTTATTTTTCCTTTAGATGAATTCCAAAAAAAATCCCGAATTTTGCACCCCTTTCTATAACCCGATTATTCATGAAACTTTGTATTGCCGAAAAACCTAGTGTTGCCAGAGATATTGCCAAAGTATTGGGCGCAACCATGCCTAAACAAGGCTATATGGAAGGGAACGGTTATTGTGTAACTTGGACTTTTGGACATCTTTGTACGCTCAAAGAACCGCACGATTACGGTCCGCAATACAAATCCTGGAATCTGTTTTTGCTGCCGATTATTCCAAATAATTTCGGGATTAAATTAATTCCAAACAAAGGCGTTGAAAATCAGTTTAAAGTTATTGAAAAACTAGTTGCAGAATGTGACGAGGTCATCAATTGCGGGGATGCGGGACAGGAAGGAGAACTTATTCAGCGTTGGGTTTTACAGAAAGCAAAATGTGACAAACCCGTGCAACGTTTGTGGATTTCTTCCCTTACCGAAGAAGCGATTAAAGAAGGTTTTGAAAAATTAAAACCTGCCGAAGATTACAAAAATTTATATTTGGCAGGAAATGCAAGAGCAATAGGAGATTGGTTGTTGGGAATTAATGCCACAAGGCTTTTTACAAAAAAGTTTGGCGGAAATAAAGCGGTTTTGTCTATCGGAAGAGTGCAGACTCCCACTCTGGCAATGCTTGTTCAGCGTCAGAAAGAAATTGATGCGTTCTCAACAGAAGAATATTGGGAACTGAAAACCAAATATCGAGATGTTATTTTCAATGCGGCAATTGACCGATTAAAAACTCTTGACCGCGCAGAAAAAGGCTTGGAATATTTAAAAGTCAATCCTTTTGAAATCCTTTCGTTTGAAATTAAGGAAGGAAAAGAGAAAAATCCCAGACTGTTTGATTTGACTGGACTTCAAGTTGAAGCCAATAAAAAATACGGATATTCTGCAGACAGTACGTTGAAGTATATTCAAAGTCTTTACGAGAAAAAGTACGTCACTTATCCCCGTGTTGATACAACGTATCTATCGGAAAGTTTATATCCGAAAATTGGTGGAATTCTTCAAAGTATGGTTATTTATAAAGAGTTGATTTCGCCATTACTGGAGCAGCCGATTCCAAGGTCTAAAGCGGTTTTTGATGACGCGAAGGTGACCGATCACCATGCGATTATTCCAACTGAAATTCCGCCGACTCAGAATTTAACCAAAGAAGAAAAACTGATTTATGATCTGATTGCCAAACGTTTTATCGCTGTTTTTTATCCTGAATGTAAAATTTCAAATACGGTCGTGGAAGCTCAAGTGGGAACAATCCCTTTTAAAACAAGCGGAAGACAGATTCTCGAACCGGGTTGGAGAGCAGTTTATGCTAAAGATGCCAAAGAGGAGCCGACTGATAAAGAAAAAGATAAGGAAGAGGAACAAACGATTCCTGAATTTAAAGTGGGTGAAACAGGACCTCACGAACCCATGATTCATCAGGGAAAAACTTCTCCGCCAAAAGCGTATACCGAAGCAACTTTACTCCGTGCCATGGAAACTGCCGGAAAACAGGTCGATGATGAAGAACTTCGTGAAATGTTGAAAAACAACGGGATCGGAAGACCTTCAACCCGTGCAAACATTATTGAAACGCTTTTTAAGCGAAAATATATAGAAAGGAAAAAGAAAAATTTAGTCGCGACTTCTACAGGAATTCAGCTGATCGACACTATTGAAGATGAGTTGCTGAAAAGTCCGGAACTGACAGGGGAGTGGGAACTTAAACTTCGTAAAATCGAGAGTGGTGAATATGAAGCGAATCAGTTCAAAGATGAATTAATTCAGATGATCAGGGAACTGACCAAAAAAGTCGTTGACGGAAAGGCAAAAGTTTTTACTTTACATGAAGAAAAAGAAGAAGTCAAAGAAAAGAAAAAACGCGAACCAGCCGTAAAAAAAGAACTGCAGTCCTGGGAAGAAACAAAATGCCCCAAATGTAAAGAACACCATCTGATGAAAGGGAAAACCGCAGTCGGATGTTCCGATTTTAAAAACTGCGGCTTTAAAGTTTCATTTGATATTTTCGGAAAAAAGCTTTCGGATAAACAACTGATGGATTTGGTTTTAAAAGGAAAAACATCAAAATTAAAAGGTTTCACCACGCATCCGGAAAGTTTAAGCGAAGGTATAATCTCATTGTCTCCCGAATTTGTAATTAATTTGAATTCATAATTAATTGATTAACATATAGTTTGTCATTCCGTAGGAATCTAAGCTTTTATTGACTGCTTAGATTCCTACGGAATGACAAAAATACTGCGATAATTAAACTCTAAAACCTATTTCACATATAATCTCATTCTCGCTTCGTATTCAGGTTTTGTTTTAAGGAATTTCCAAATTTTTTTGTCGTCAGGATTACTCACTCGATAGTAGATAATTTTATCCGCAGAATATTTAAAATAAGGATGATTTTTCAGCCATTCTTCCGGAGCATCAACCAATGAATATCGTTCCACTTTTGAATTGTCGAGCGGAGCAATACTTAATAATTTCTGAACCAGTTCTTTGTCAATATTATAAGTTTCAAGAATTTGTTCTTTTGTCATAAAACCACCCAGCTTTTTTCTGAAACCGATCATCGAGCCTGCACTTTTTTCGTCTAAACCAAATTCCAGAAGCTGTCTGAAAGTAATAGAATTCATATCTGTTTTAGAAAAATCTGTCTTATCCTGTCTTGTTTCAGACTTTTTATCGACAGAATTTTTCATTGTTGCAGGGTTTAATTTGATGAAAGGTTTCAATTCTGCAAATTTTTCAGGAGAGATTACAAAACAATTCTGGATATCTTCTAAGGTTTTAAAACTTCCTTTTAGGTTCCGGTCACGATAATTGACGATTACGTTAGCTTGTTTTTCTGTAAATCCTAAAGCCATCCAACCATTGACGTCCAAAACATTAGGATCGAAAGTTGTTTGCGGAGTTTTGGTTTTAAACGAATTAGATTTTCCAGCATACACATTAAAATTAGCAGGAGTTTTTGCTGGTAAAAGTAAATAAGGAGCAAGCTTTTGATAATTTTCATCATTAATAATAAAGCATTCTTTGAACTTTTCTTTGCTGACAAAGCTTCCGCCGAGATAACTTTTATATTTTAAAATTGCCGCTGACTGTTTCTCAGAAAAGCCCATCTTTTCCCAATCATTTTGAGAAAGCTGATCGGGATTAAATTTCCCTGAAATATTCAGAGAAGTTTTTTCAAATTGTTTGAAATTATAATGACTTGATTTTGCGTCTTTATTGCTTTCCGGGAGTAAAATAAAATCCTGCAGTTGAGTAAATTTTTCATCAGAAACTGCGTAACATTTTTTAAACTGTTCTTTTGAAAGAAATTTTCCGCCTACAATTTTTTTGTACTTGAGAATTGTTGTGGTTTGTTTTTCGGAAAACCCTAATTTCTGCCATTGATTTTCATCGAGATCATTCGGGTCAAATTCCGTTAAAATGTCTGTAGGTAAGCTTTCAGAAACGAATTGTACTTCAGGGAAATTTTCTTTTTCCTTATCGGTATATTTCTGAAAACCAAAAAGAATAAGCAGCAGCAAACCAAGAACTGCTATCTTTTGATAGTAATTTTTTTTCATCATTTTGTAAAATTAAAAATAAAATTTAATTATTAAAATGATTTCCCGAAAAAATTAAACTTATTTTGTTTTCTTGTTATGAATGAAAAGCTGTACAAGAGAACCTACGGACAACCCAATCAAAGCACTCATCACAATACTATTAGTTTCAAAAATATAACCCATAATTAGAAGCGTTAATGTAATGGCAAGAATGATAAAAAGGTATTTCCGTTCGATTTTGATCATATAATCTGATTTTATTCTGAATCTTTTTCAACTAAAGAATCTTTAAGCTTAAGTAATTCTGCTTTTACAAACTCAAGTCGGTCGATGAGAGAAATTGTTTCAGAAATTTTTGAATTTGTAGTCAGCGCAACACGCGCTCCGTCTAAAGTATACCCTTTTTCTTTCACCAAATGATAGATGATCTTCAGGTTTTTGATGTCTTCGGGAGTAAAATAGCGGTTTCCTTTCTTGTTTTTTTTAGGCTTAATGATCGGGAATTCCTGTTCCCAATATCTTATCAATGAAGCGTTTACATCGAATGCTTTGGCAACTTCTCCTATCGAATAATACAGTTTGTCGGGTAAATTTGTCTTCATTATAGCTGATCCTGAAAATTCAAAGATAAATATTTTTTAAACTACTTCGCAAATCGTAAATTGTCGGCTTTAAATAAAAAGAATGAAAAGGATATTGAATTTAGGTCTTATTGGTTTGGTTTTGGCATTTCTCAGTTGCAAATCACAAAATTACAATGCTATGTTTGACAACACCGAACCGAAATTAGTTTCAGATCAATTCACTTTTACAGAAGGACCGGCAGCTGACAAAGCCGGAAATGTCTACTTCACCGACCAGCCGAACGATAAAATTTATGTCTGGGACTGGAAAACCAATAAAATCACAGAATTTCTCGATAAAAGCGGACGTGCCAACGGAACTTATTTTGACGAAAATGACCATCTGATTACCTGCTCAGATAAAGAAGGCGAAATCTGGAAAATTTCAAAAGATAAATCTGTAGAAGTTTTATCTAAAGGTTTTGAAGGGAAAAGATTAAACGGTCCGAACGATCTTTGGTTAGATGGAAATGGCGGAATTTATTTCACAGATCCTTTGTACAAAAGAGATTACTGGGAAAACTTTAAAGTAGAAATTCCTGAGAAAAATTTGTATTACAGAAACAAAGACGGCAAAATTTCAAAACTGGAAACTTTTACCCAACCCAACGGGATTATCGGAAGCATAAAATCAAAAAAACTGTATGTTTCTGATATTGATGCAGGAAAAACTTATGTCTATGATATTTTAGGGGAAGGAAAACTTTCGGAAAAGAAATTATTTTGCGAAATGGGATCAGACGGAATGACGCTTGATAAAGAAGGAAATTTATATTTAACAGGCGATGGTGTTACGATTTTTAATAATAAAGGAGAAAAAATTCACCACATCAAAATTCCGGAAGACTGGACAGGAAATGTAACTTTTGGCGGAGAAAATAACAATGTTTTGTTTATTACGGCTTCAAAATCAGTCTATACTTTGCCGACTAAGACAAAAGGATTGAGGTAGATTGAGGGTAAAGCAAAGGTCAAGGTTAAATTTTTTAGCCTTAACCTTTGCCTTAATTTTAATAAGCCACCTCCATTTTCACTTTTTTGCCTTTTAGTTTTTCTGTACTCAGTTTTTTCAATAAATCTTTCACTTTACTTCTGGAAACTGCTACATAAGAAGTCGTATCTTTTACTTCAATAAGGCCCAAATCTTCTTTTTGCAGTTCTCCTTTTTTTAGTAAATATCCTACGATATCCACTTTATTGACTTTATCTTTTTTTCCGGCACTGATGTAGACTGTTTGAAACGGAGAATTCTCAGGAACTTTTGTAAATCCTTTCACAGATTCTTCAGGCGTATCTTTTCTGATAAACGGAAATTTTTCATCTTCTGTCATAACCAAATAGGCAAAACCTTTGGCATTCATTCTTGCGGTACGTCCGTTTCTATGGATAAATGCATCTTCTGTTGTAGGTAACTGATAATGAACAATCGACTCAACTTCCGGAACGTCTAACCCACGCGCAGCCAGATCTGTTGTAATCAAGACTCTCGCCGTATCATTTCTGAATTTCAGCAGAGCACGTTCTCTTTCATCCTGTTCCATTCCGCCGTGAAAGGTTTCTCTGGCAATGCCCTTATCCAAAAGCAAATCAGCGATGCGGTCAACGGTTTCTCTGTGATTACAGAAAATCAGAGTTCTTTTATTCCCGATTTTACAAATCAGATGAAATAATGTATCCAATTTTTCTTCAGAAATCGTCATTACTTTTCTTAATTGGATATCAGGTTTGTTCTCCAACTTTAAGAAATCAACTACCTTTTCATTTTTCAGACCTGTAAACTTCGGAATTTCGTCCATAGAAGTTGCCGAAGTCAGAATTCTTTGATAGAGATTGTACATATTCTCAATAATGTACTCCATATCATCATGAAAACCAAATTCCAGGGCTTTGTCGAATTCATCCAACACAAGATTTTTAATCGTTTTTACATCAAGATTTTTATTTCTCATATGATAGGCAACTCTTCCTGGAGTTCCGATTAATACTGCAGGAGCTTCCTTGAGATTGTTCATTTCAATCTTTTTATCGTGACCACCGTAGCAAACCGTAACTTTGAAATCAGTTCCCATCGATTTAAAAACCTGCTCAATCTGTAAAGCCAATTCTCTCGCCGGAACCAATATTAAAGCCTGAATTCCTGTAGATTCTTTTTTAAGATTTCTTAGAACAGGAAACAAAAAAGCCAATGTTTTTCCTGATCCCGTAGGAGAAAGGAGTACAACATCTGTATTGTTTTCCGTAGTTTTGTATGTAGATTTCTGCATCTGATTCATATCCTGAATCTGCAGTTTTTGATAAATAGATTCTAATCCCATTTTGCAAAGGTAAGGGAAAAGTATTTTTGTTGAAATTTTTAAATTATTTTAAAGAACTTTACATCAAAATTTTTAAAGAATTAAAAAGTAAAAAGAACCAAGTAAAAGTAATTTTAACTCTAAAAACTCTAAAACTCTCTCACCCAAGATGACTCCCGAGAAAAAACAACTCATGACCGACAGTTTCAACCGTTCAGAAACGTTGAAATTTTATAATGCCGAACTTCTGGAAGTGGAAACTGATTTCGTCTCCATCAAAATTCCAAAAATGGAAATGATGACCAGAACAGCCGGAATGTTCAACGGTGCGATGATTGCTTCTTTGGTTGATGTTTCATCTGGTTATGCTGCGGTGAGTCATTATGAACAGGATTGCTATGTTGTAACTGTGGAGCTGAAAGTGAATTATTTACGACCTGCAATTGGTGATGCGCTGGTTTCAAAAGCATACGTTGTAAAAGGCGGAAGTAAAATCAGCGTGATTAGAACAGAAATTTATACAGTGAATGAAGATCATACTTCAGAAAGCCATGTCGCAACTTCGTTGGTGACGATGATGAAGATAAAATAATTTGAATGCAATCGGGATTAATATATTTTCTAATGAAATGGAATGAGTTTTGTTAAATAAGCATAACATAAAAATAAAATACTATGAACTTAATTATTCGACTATTGATCACTGCTGTCGTGGCATTTTTACTCACAAAAATTTTGCCGGGCGTAGAATTTGCCGGCTTTGGATCAGCAATCATTTTTGCAATTGTTTTAGGATTACTTAATTTATTTGTAAAACCAATTCTCAGCCTTTTCGGATTACCACTTACGATCATTACTTTAGGGTTATTTGCTTTGGTTATCAACGCAGCAATTGTTCTTATCGCAGATTATTTTATTGACGGAATGGTTGTGAATGGCTTCTGGTGGGCATTCATTTTCAGTATTTTACTTACGATTGTAACTTCGTTGGCTAATTCTATGTTTTCAGATAAAGATTAGTAATATAGTACATTATAATAAAAATCGTCAGTTTCAGCTGGCGATTTTTATTTGGTGATATTGTGAAAAATATTTTTGTAATTTACTTCATCGAATTTTTGATATGTATGTAAATAAACTGTTAATTTTTCGTTGATTTTTATTTAAAATATTAACTTTGGCAACCTTAGACTTAACAGAAAAAATAATTGAATTCTCATTCGATTTATATATTCAAAAATTGAAAATTTTATATGAAACTTAAATATAATCTGCTTGCTTTGGCAACTCCGTTTTTAATGAATGCACAACAATTAATGACACCTGAAATTCTATGGACTTTAAAAAAAGTTGGAGTACAGGCAGTTTCTCCGGATCAGTCTTCACTTATTTATAAAGTCGGACAGGTTGATCTTAAAACAGAAAAAACTAAAAACGAAAACTATTTTCTGAATGTTTTTAATAATCAGTCTTCTAAAATTGATTTAGGAAAAAAAGCATTGATTCAGTGGGATAAAAACGGAATTTACGCTCAGGAAGGCGACAATATCTTTCTTTCAAAAGATAACGGGAAAACCTGGGCTGAATTTTATGCAATCGGTGAAGCAGATAACATTGTAATTTCTCCTGACGGTAAAAAAATAGCTTTCAGTAAGCAGGTTTTAGTTGAAAAACTGATGGGAAAAGATAAATATTCCGACACTCCAAAAACGACTGCCCAAGTTTACACAGATCTGAATCACAGACATTGGGATTATTTCAACGAAGGAAAATACAATCATGTTTTTGTAGTGAATATTTCAGATAAAGTTGATTCTGCAAAAGATCTTCTGGAAGGAAAAACCTGGGATTCGCCTCAAAGACCTTTCGGCGGAGCAGAAGATTTCATCTGGAGCCCTGATTCTTCTCAACTTTTATATGTTACAAAGCCGAAAAGCGGTAAAGAATACGCAACAAGCACAAATACGGATATTTTTGCTTACGATTTAGCTTCGGGAACAACAAAAAATTTAACTGAAACAAACAAAGGTTATGATGTAAACCCAAAATTCAGTCCCGATGGAAAATCTCTGGCTTGGCAAAGTATGGAAAGAGACGGCTACGAAGCCGATAAAAACGACATCAAATTGATGGATTGGAAATCCGGAAAAACTTCAAATCTCACAAAAGCATGGGACGAAAGTGTTTCCGGAGATGTTTTCTGGGGCGGAGATTCTAAATCGATTTATTTCACAGCAGCTTTCAGAGGAACAAAGCAATTGTTTTCTTTAGATGCTAAAAATTCTAAGGTTCAGCAAATTACAAAAGGTGATTTTGATGTTAACGAAATTTTTGCTGACAACAAAACATCACTTTTAGTTTCAAAAACAGATATTAATCATGCTTCAGAACTCTATTCTGTAAATCTTAAAAACGGAGAGTTGAATCCCGTTACAGAAGTTAATAAAGAGATGTATTCTAAGTTAGATCAGGGAAAATCTGAATTAAAAATGGTAAAAACTTCAGATGGAAAAGAAATGGGAGTTTGGTTCCATTATCCGCCAAATTTTGATCCGAATAAGAAATATCCAACTTTAGTTTATTGTCAGGGAGGTCCGCAATCTGCTTTAACTCAATTTTTCAGCACACGTTGGAATTTTGCTTTAATGGCAGCAAACGGCTACATCATCGTTGCGCCAAACCGTCGCGGAATGCCGGGTTGGGGAACAAAATGGAACGAAGAGATCTCTAAAGACTGGGGCGGACAACCCATAAAAGATTATTTGGCAGCAACCGATTTTGCGAAAACTTTACCTTATGTAGACAGCGAAAGAGTAGCAGCAGTCGGAGCAAGTTATGGTGGTTACAGCGTATTTATGTTAGCAGGAGTCCATAACAATAGATTCAAAACATTCATCGCCCACGATGGTTTGTTTGATATGAAATCTTGGTATTTAACAACCGAAGAGCTTTGGTTTGCGAATTGGGATCTAGGTTCTCCATGGGAAAAACCTTTGCCGAAAGCATATACTGATTTTAACCCAAGCAATTTTGTTGACAAATGGAATAAACCGATCATGATCGTTCAAGGGGGAATTGATTTCCGTGTTCCTTACGAGCAAGGTCAGGAAGCTTTCCAGGCTGCAAAATTAAGAGGATTAAAATCAAAATTGGTTTATTTCCCGAACGAAAACCACTGGGTTCTTCACCCACAAAACGGATTGGTTTGGCAAAGAGAATTCTTTGATTGGCTGAAAGAAACTTTGTAAACAAAAGCTTTGACTTTGTAATTCCCCTCCTCTGGAGGGGTGGATAAATTTTCAGAGAAAATTTAGACAGGGTGGTTTTACAGCCTCTAATTACTTTTAACATATAAAAAAAATGAACACGAGCGGACTTTAGTCCGCTTTTTGTTTTCAAATACTCAGGCTTTAGCCAAAATTTATATATTTGAATTATGCAAAACCGCATCTCATCATTTTCGCCAATTATTGATAACACGTCTAAAATCATAATTTTAGGTTCAATTCCAGGTGTGAAATCTTTAGAAAAGCAACAGTATTACGGGCATCCACAAAACAAGTTCTGGAAAATTATTTTTGAACTGTTTCACGAAGAGCTTACGGAAGATTACAATGAAAGAATTCAAATTTTAAAGAAGCATCATGTTGCACTTTGGGATGTCATCGATTCCTGCGAAAGAAAAGGAAGCTTAGATTCTGAAATTAGGAATGAAGAAGCCAATCAGATTGCAGAACTTTTAGAAGAATATCCAAATATCAAAGCAATTTTCTGCAATGGCGGAAAGTCTTATAAAAACGTGCAGAAAATTTTAGGTAAAAATTTCAGAATTCCGATTTATTTATTGCCATCAACAAGTCCGCTTCACACGATTTCTTTTGAGAGGAAATTCGAAGATTGGAAAAAGATTGTAGAATATATTTAAATTTAGCATTTCATTTGAAAAAGATATATTTGTGGTTCACAAATACTTTTACATGAATAAAAATTTTTTATTGCTATTTTGTTTTATTACAAGTTTTGCTTTTTCACAAGAATATCATTACGATTATTTTATTGCAGAACATTCTGTACGTTTTAAACCAGATAATCAACAATGGACGAGTGAGTCTTTTTATGATTCTGTTAATCAGAAAATGTTGTTTATCAGAACTCAAAATGACAAAATTATAGCATCAATTTATGATAAGGAAAATAATAGAAGTCATATATTTAAAGTAAATAAACTAAAAGATAAGATAACTTTCATTTACAAGCACACTAATCAATATCCTCAACAACAACACAAGAAGGATTACAATAAAGAAAATATTATTAAAGTAGAAAAATTAGATTCGCTAAAATATAATGTTACAGTTTTCAAAAATTCAAAATTAAAAAAGAAGAAAATATCAGCAATTGTAACGTTAGAAAAATCTGAATTTAATTATATAAATTTTAATGCTGATTATAACAGAACAGATGAAATTAATAAAAAAATAAGATCATTTCTAAATCCTAAGTTTAATTACATTATAAGTAATCAACAGAAAAAATATCATTCTTCTGATTACACTTTTGAGGAATCAATTCAAAAAATTCAAAAAACGGATTTAACGATTATAGTACCTGAAAAGCTTGTTCTGAAAGAATATAATTATTGGTCAGACTTTGAAGATTAAATTAAATATAAAAAGCAAGGAAATTTTTCCTTGCTTTACTTTTATAAATTAAAATGATTGCTATTTCTCCACCACATAAACCTCCTCATACGGCTGTATCAACACCCAACCGTTCCCTGAAAACTTCATTTGAAATTCTTCACCGCTTCCTCTTCCGATCAAACTCTTGAAAGAAACATTGGTTTTCAGTTCAGGACTTAAATTTCCTGACCACGCAACGGTAGCATTCGGATCTGTAAAAACCGGTGCGTCAGGAGTTACCATTAAGGTTAATGGTTCACCGTGAGTAGTGATTGCGATGTGACCTGTTCCTGAAAGTTTTACTTGGAAAAGTCCTCCAGACATCATTCCGGCAATGCTTTTCAACATTGTAATGTCGCTTTTAACACTTTGTTCGTGCGCTAGAACATCATTTCCATTCACGAAAAGAGTTTCGTTGTTTAAATATAAGATTCTAACCTTTTTCCCTGAATCGGCAACATATAATTTACCGGTTCCTTCTGCTTTCATCAGTTTTGCACCTTCTCCGCTTATGGCTTTTTTCAAAAGATTTCCCAGTCCGCCGGAAAGCATTCCCTGTCTTTCAAAATTGACATTTCCTACATAACCGACCATGCTTCCTGCTTTTGTCCAAACTGCCTGGTTGTTGAGGTTGATTTCTAAAAGTGCTGGTTTTTCCAGTTCAAAATAATCTCTTTCAAGAGGATTTTCTTTGGTCTCTTTTACGAATTCTTCTAAAGAATATTTGCTCATAGGTGTAATTTTAATTCTGTCTAAAATACTGTTTTTTCTTGTAATAAGTAAACAAAATAAAAAAATGTAGTACTTTAAAATCCCTGTCAGTACCGATAGTGAAATAAAGACTTGACAAAGGGGGTGCGAATGTTGTATATTTGCAGTCCGAAAATTACATCCGTAATTTTTTTATAATTTTTAAACCGTAATTTAAAAAATGAAGACATCCGATTTTAATTTTGATCTCCCTGAAGAATTATTGGCAGAGCATCCATCAGAACACAGAGATGAAGCAAGATTAATGGTTCTTGACAGAAAAACTCAAACCATTGAGCATAAAACATTCAAAGACGTTGTGGATTATTTTGACGAAAAAGATTTGTTCATTTTCAACAATACAAAAGTTTTCCCTGCACGTCTTTACGGAAATAAAGAAAAAACCGGAGCTAAAATCGAGGTTTTTCTTTTGAGAGAGCTTGATAAAGAAACCCGGGTTTGGGATGTTTTGGTAGATCCGGCAAGAAAAATAAGAATTGGTAACAAATTATTCTTTACTGAAGACGAATCTTTGGTTGCAGAGGTAATCGACAATACAACTTCAAGAGGAAGAACTTTAAGATTTTTATTCGATGGTTCTTACGAAGAATTCAGAACCAAATTGAAAGAATTGGGAGAAACTCCGCTTCCAAAATATATCAAAAGAGACGTAGAGCCGGAAGATGCTGAAAGATATCAGACAATCTATGCAAAAATTGAAGGAGCTGTAGCGGCACCAACTGCAGGTTTACATTTCTCAAGACATTTGATGAAGAGATTAGAGATCAAAGGAATTGATTTTGCTGAAGTTACGCTTCACGTTGGTTTGGGAACTTTTAACCCGATTGAAGTAGAAGATCTTTCTAAGCATAAAATGGAATCTGAAGAAATCATCATCGATGAGAAAAATGCTGAGATCATTAACAGGGCTGTTCAGGAAAACAGAAGAGTTTGTGCTGTAGGAACTACTACGATGAGAGCAATTGAAACTTCAGTTTCTTCAAACAGAAAAATTTCTGCATTCCAGGGTTGGACCAATAAATTCATTTATCCACCTCACGATTTCGGAGTTGCCAATACGATGATTACTAATTTCCACACGCCAAAATCAACATTAATGATGATGATTGCAGCCTTTGCAGGAAAAGACTTTTTAATGCATGCATACGAAGAAGCCGTAAAAGAAAAGTATAAATTCTATTCTTACGGAGATGCAATGCTTATTTTGTAATTAATTTTAAATTATAGATTATAAATTTTAGATTGAATCCTAATTTTTTAAAGGGTTTTAATCTAAAATTTATAATTTAAATCTATAATAAACAATACTTTGAAAGACATCCGTACATTATCACTCGATCAGCTTAAGGACTATTTTGGGTCTTTGGGAGAAAAACCGTTCCGTGCGAAGCAGGTTTATGACTGGCTGTGGAGCAAAAATCTGCATTCGATTGAAGAGATGACGAATCTTTCAAAGCAGCTTCGTGACAAAATTTCCGAAGAGTATACCATCAATCCTGTTTCTGTCGATCAACTTCAGAAAAGCACCGATGGAACCATTAAAAACGGAGTAAAACTTCACGATGGTTTATTGGTAGAATCTGTTTTGATTCCAACCGAAACCAGAACGACAGCTTGTGTTTCTTCACAGGTCGGCTGCTCATTAAACTGTGAATTCTGTGCTACAGCAAGACTTAAAAGGATGAGAAATCTTGAAGTCGCCGAAATTGTAGATCAGGTTGCATTAATTGACAGTCAAAGCAAAATGTATTTCAACAGACCGTTAACCAACATTGTTTTTATGGGAATGGGTGAGCCGATGATGAATTACAAAAACGTGGTGGAAGCCATTAAAAAAATCACTCAGCCGGAAGGTTTGGGAATGTCGCCAAGAAGAATTACCGTTTCTACATCAGGAATTCCAAAGATGATCAAAATGTTGGCGGATGACGAATTACGAGTGAAATTAGCATTGTCTTTACACTCAGCGATTGAATCTAAGCGTAACGAAATCATGCCGTTCTCAGATAAATTTCCTTTGACGGATATTATGGAATCACTTCAATACTGGTACAAAAAAACAGGTTCTGTAGTTACTTTTGAATATTGCGTTTGGAAAGGTATCAATGATGGAGATGAGGACATTAAAGCTTTAATTAAATATTGCAAACAGATTCCTTCTAAAGTCAATTTGATTCAATACAACCCAATCGGAGACGGAAAATACGATCAGTGTAACAAAAAAGCGGAGGAAAACTATGTTCGTCAGCTTGAAAACGCAGGAATTACCGTTATGATCAGAAAAAGTCGTGGTGGCGATATTGATGCTGCTTGTGGACAGTTAGCGAATAAAAATGCTGAATAATTCAATTAAGATCAATGCTTTATCAATGGCTTGATCATTCTTAACGATCAGTTTATACTTAAAATACTATTTTTGTAGGATGAAAAAAATCATTCTGCTTTTTATCATTTGTTTTTCTCAAACTGCTTTTTCTCAACAGGCAGAAATTTTTAAGCTTAAAAAATTCAGAGTTTCAGTTTTAAACGATTCGATCCAAGAAACTTCTGGGCTGAACTTTTTTGATGGAAAATTATATACTTTCAATGACAGCGGAAATCCTGCAGAATTATATGAAATTGATAAAAACTCAGGAAAAATCCTCAAAGTTTTAAAAACAAATGCCGAAAACAAAGATTGGGAGGCGTTGACTAATGATGGTAAGAATTTTTACATCGGAGATTTTGGTAACAATGCAGGAACCAGAAAAGATTTAAAAATCTATAAAATTCCATTCCAGAATAACGAATTGCAAAATGATGCAATGAAAACCATTTCTTTTTATTATCCTGAGCAAAACGATTTCACATCAAAAAATATTTCGACAGATTTCGATTTGGAATCGATAATATATTTAAACGGAAAAATTCACATTTTCACCAAAGAATGGGCTTCGAAATCTACAACTCATTACACAATTGATCCTGAAAATTTTCAAAATCAAGCTGCTCAGAAAGTTGAAACTTACAAAACAGGTTTTGTGGTTACGGATGCTTATTATTACGAAAAGAAACTTTACCTTGTGGGGTATACCAAGAAAACCGAAGTTTTTTTAGATGTTTTTAATGAAACCGATTCAGGAGTTTTTTTTAAAGAAAATTCAAGACATTTTTATTTAGGTAGTGCTTTGTCAATCGGGCAGATTGAAGGAATTGCCGTCGATGAAAAAGGAATTTATATTTCAGGAGAAAAATTCTATTCGCCGATTAAGAAAACGAAGCCGTTTTTTTATTTTATTCCTAAAGAAAAACTCAAACTTTAATTTTGTTAAAATTGGCTGAAAAACCTGTGATAAAACTTTCTTTTATGTATATGGAATAATTTTGGGTTTTCCATCTGACCTTTTAAAAAAAATAGGAATAAACAGATGAAAAAAATTATCTTTGTGAGAATTAATAAATACTCAACCAATCATTCTTAGATAGTGTCAAATATTGTAGAAGAAATCAAACGACCGATCAATGAGGAAATGAAACTTTTCGAGCAGAAGTTTTATGAATCCATGCAAAGCAAAGTCGCTTTACTCGATAAAGTTACCCGTTTTATTGTTACGACAAAAGGGAAGCAGATGCGTCCGATGTTTGTTTTTCTATGTGCTAAACTGATAGGTGATGTCAACGAAAAAACGTACCGCGGAGCTTCGATGATTGAGCTTATTCACACGGCAACTTTGGTGCATGATGATGTAGTGGATGAAAGTTTTAAAAGGCGTAATTTCTTTTCTATAAATGCTTTATGGAAGAATAAAATTGCCGTTTTAGTTGGTGATTTCTTACTCTCAAAAGCGGTTTTACTTTCTACAGACCATAAAGATTACGATTTGCTTTCTGTGATTTCCAGAACGATCAGAGAAATGTCTGAAGGCGAACTTCTTCAATTGGAAAAAGCTAGGAAACTCGACATTACTGAAGATGTTTATTACGAAATTATCCGTCAGAAAACAGCTACTTTAATCGCAGCGTGTTGCGAAATTGGAGCTTTGTCAAATGATGCTGATGAAAATTTAGCCAAGAAAATGATGCAGTTCGGAACGTATACCGGAATGGCTTTTCAAATCAAAGATGATTTATTCGATTATTTAAGTTCAAATGTGATCGGAAAACCGGTTGGAATTGATATTAAAGAGCAGAAAATGACGCTGCCTTTAATTCATACTTTAAAAATTGCCAGCGAAACCGATAGAAAATATTATTTCAACACCATAAAACGTTACAACAATGATCAAAAACGTGTAAAAGAACTTATTGCTTTCGTGAAAAGTTCCGGCGGTTTAGATTATGCAATTCAGGTAATGAAAGATTTTCAGCAGAAAGCAAAAGATATTCTTGATGAATTTCCTGATTCTGAAGTGAGAAAATCTCTGCACATGATGTTGGATTATGTGATTGAAAGAAAATTCTAATTAATCATTTGTATTAAAATTTCAATGTTAATTTAAAGAAAACAAAAAAACAGGAATTTTAATCAATTATTGTTGTTGTTATAATAATCACAGACAAAATAATACAAAATAAAGCGATTAAAAATAAATAATCCGCAATACTCTCATATCTGTTTCCCAGACTTTCTTTTTTAGATCTTATCGACATGAAAGAAAATAAACTGCTGCACGCAAAAAATACACATGCGATGCCTGCAAACTCGTCTAAAAATGTATGATGACTCGTTTTAGTGATTTTTAATGAGGTAATGATGATCAGAGAAAATCCCAAAAGATTACTCGATGCATTGAGGATGTGGGTTGATTTTTTTTCCATATTACAGAGTTTTATTCAAAGTAAATACATTTTTTTTCATTATCAAATTTTTAAAAAACATTCTTGAAAATTAAAATTAATATAAAAAGTGTATATTAGCAAAATACTTCAGAATTAAAAAATATTTAATATTTGGCTATGCAGACAACCTATATTGAAACTCAGCAGATTTCTTTTCAAGATTTTAAAAATCAGATACTTGAAGACTATAAATTAGGAAGAATCTCTCGTGAAATGTCTTATTTGGGCAGAAGAGAAGTTCTTACCGGAAAGGCGAAGTTCGGAATTTTTGGAGACGGAAAAGAGTTGCCGCAATTGGCAATGGCGAAAGTTTTCAGAAACGGAGATTTCCGTTCTGGATATTATAGAGATCAGACTTTTGCGTTGGCTATAGATGCTTTATCGGTTGAAAGTTTTTTTGCTCAGTTATATGCAGATACAAGTGTGGAAAGAGAGCCTGCATCTGCCGGAAGACAGATGAATGGTCACTTTGCCACAAGAAGTTTAAATGAAGACGGAAGCTGGAAAAATTTGATGGATCAGAAAAATATTTCTTCTGATATTTCTCCGACTGCCGGACAAATGCCAAGATTATTAGGTTTAGCTCAAGCTTCAAAAATATATAAATCAGTAAAATTTGACGGTTCTGAAAAGTTCTCTAACGAAGGAAACGAAATCGCTTTCGGAACAATTGGAGATGCCTCAACTGCCGAAGGTCATTTCTGGGAAACTTTAAATGCAGCATGTGCTCTTCAAGTTCCAATGATTGTTTCAATCTGGGATGACGGTTACGGGATTTCAGTTCCAACGATGAAACAGAGAGCAAAAGCTGATATTTCTGAAATGTTGAGCGGTTTCCAAAGAAAAGAAGGTGAAAATCAGGGTTGTGAAATTATTCAGGTGAAAGCTTGGGATTATCCGGCTTTATTGGATGCTTATGCGAAAGCAGAACATTTTGCAAGAACTGAATCTGTTCCTGTTGTTGTTCATGTAATTGAAGTTACGCAACCTCAAGGGCACTCAACTTCAGGTTCTCACGAAAGATATAAGAACGAAGACCGTTTATCTTGGGAAGCGGATTTTGACGGATTGTTGAAATTCAGAGAATGGATTTTAAATTATTCAATCGAAATTGAAGGAAATGAAGAGATCATTGCAAGTGTTGAAGAACTGGATGCAATTGATGAGGAAGCTAAGAAAAAAGTAAAAGCAGGACAGAAAACTGCTTGGGAAAATTATCAAAAAACGCTTACAGAATTGGCTTTTTCGGTTTTACCTTTAGTTGAAAATTTGAAAGGCCAGAATTCTGAAATTGAAACTTATATAAATCAATATAATAAATTGGTTTCTAAAGCTAAAAAAGATGTTTTCCATTTGGTGAGAAAATCTTTATTGGCAACAAGAGGAACCAATTCTGCGGAAAGAACTCAGTTGATGAACAAGTACAATGAAGTTTTTGAAGTTGAAAAAGATAATTATTCTTCTCATTTATATTCGCAGTCTCAGTGGAAAGCTGAAAATATAAAAGAAGTAAAACCGGTATTCACAGAAGCGTCTCAGGATGTGGATGGAAGAGTAGTGGTAAGAAATAATTTTGATAAAATATTTGAAAAATATCCTCAAACTTTGGTCTTTGGTGAAGATGCCGGAAATATCGGTGACGTGAACCAGGGATTGGAAGGAATGCAGGAAAAATACGGTGACATTCGTGTTGCCGATACAGGAATCCGTGAAGCGACCATTCTTGGTCAGGGAATCGGAATGGCAATGAGAGGTTTAAGACCGATTGCCGAAATTCAGTATTTAGATTATATTTTGTACTGTTTACAGGGAATGAGCGATGATTTGGCGACCGTTCAATATAGAACAAAAGGCGGTCAGAAAGCTCCCGTAATTATCAGAACGAGAGGTCATAGACTGGAAGGAGTTTGGCATTCAGGTTCTCCAATGGCGGGAATTCTGAATCTTTCAAAAGGTATTTTGGTATTAGTACCAAGAAACCTGACGAAAGCTGCCGGATTCTACAATACCATGCTTCAAAGTGACGATCCAGCTGTGATTGTTGAATGTCTGAACGGATACCGATTAAAAGAAAAACAACCGGATAACTTAGGTGAATTTACTGTTCCTGTCGGAAAAATTGAAGTGACAAAAGAAGGAAAAGATGTTACTTTAGTAACGTATGGTTCAACTTGGAGAATTGTCATGGAAGCAGCAGAAGAACTAGAAAAACTAGGGATTTCTGCGGAAGTTATTGACGTTCAGTCGTTAATTCCTTTTGATTTAACGCATGAAATTGCTGAATCTGTGAAGAGAACCAACAGATTGGTCGTAATCGATGAAGATGTGGAAGGCGGAACTTCAGCATTTATTCTTCAGCAAATTTTAGAAAAACAAAAAGCTTTCAGATTCTTAGATTCTGATCCGTTGACGATCGCTGCAAACAATCACAGACCTGCATATGCAAGCGACGGAGATTATTTCTCTAAGCCGTCTTCAGATGATATGGTAGAAAGAATTTATGCATTATTTAATGAAACAAATCCTCAGAAATATCCTGCGATATTTTAATTGAGATTTTTATAAAATTGAAACCGCTTTCTTTTAGAAGCGGTTTTTTTGTTTTTTGAAATTATCAATTAGTTTAAAATATAATGAAATAGATACAGTTTGTCATTCCGTAGGAATCTAAACATATATTTTAAAACTAAGTCTAGATTCCTACGGAATGACAAAAAGATTGTAAAATTCACTTTTATTTTTTAACTGAAAATTTAAAAAAACCGCCTTATGAAAAAATCTCAAAGCGGTCTATTAACAAGTTTAAAAATATCTAAAATTGTCAACTGAATGACAATAATGACTTCCTATAATCCAATATTCTTGTTTGGTTTCAATTGTTTTCTGATGTTCTTTGGAATTGCATTTTTGTGAACCAAAATTGCTGTTGATTTATACTCAACATACGGTCTTGTCACATACAGATATCCATCAAAATCGTTGGTTACTCCCCAAGAATTTTTCACCATGTAATATTGTTTTCCGGTTTGATCTTTTGCCAAACCTACGATGTGCATTCCGTGATCATCGGTTGTCGTAAGGTTGTTCAACGCTTTTTGACGAAGATCTTCAGTGATGGTTTTGTCTTTTTTAGGCTGTGTAAACAATTCTTTTTTTACTTCCGGAGTAATCTGATCCAAATCTACATCCGGTACATATGCAACACCATTTTTGTAAGAAAAATATGGTTCAGAAACATCTGTTGCCCAACCTACAGAATAACCTTTGCTAACAGCATTATCAATGATCGCTGTCATTTCATTCATCGGGATATTCCAGTCTGTATCATGACTCCAGTTATCAGGAATCGGAACTACAAATTTCTGATAGTATGGATAATCTTTGTAAGAAGACAATTCTACATAATCTTCGGGATTAATTCCTACAACTTCTTTAGCAAATGTTTTTGGAGTATAATTTTTCCCTTCATAAGTGAAGTTTGCGGGAACTTTTCCAAGATATTCATCAAGAATTGCATCCACAGAATTCATCCAGTTATCAGGAAGTTTTCCTTTTGAAGATGCTGCAACCAAACCTTCTAAAACAGGTTTCAGTTTCCCTTGCATTTCATTGAAATTATTTAAAGTCTGTCCAGATTTTAATCCTGTGTAAACTTCCTGCGGAACGGCTCCGTATTTTTTATACATATTGACAACATCATGTAATTCTCCACCATCGCCCCAACTGATCGCTCCGCTGTTTAAAACATATAATTTTGCCTTATCGTGATAAGAATTTCTTGCCGTAAAAATTTCTGCCAAATCAACAGGTTTTTTACCCATTCTTTGCATTTCGGATTCTAAAAAAGAGTTTCCCGAATAACTCCAGCAAGTTCCTGACGAACCTTGGTTTTTCACCGAAGTAGCTCCCACATCTTTTAATGTGGTAAACTGGAAATTGGCATTTTGAGACTGATTGTTTTTCAACTTGTTGATCAGGTCATCCTGAGCAAAGATCATACTTCCTGTACATAAAACAACAAGCAATGATGCAAATCTTTTATTTTTCATAAGAAACATACTGTTTATTTACAGTTAAATGAAATCTATTTTTAGCAGTACTAAAACAATTTTAAACAATTTCACCCTGTAAGAATTATATTTAAATAGTCGACAATGTTAACCGTATGTTACAAGATTGAATGTTAAAAAGGGTTAATACTTTACGGTTTTTAGTTATACAGTTAAACAGTTCGGACGCACTAACTAACTAACTAACTAACTAACTAACTAACTAACTAAAAACTCTACAACTTTTTACCTTCTTTACTTTGAGTATTTCCTTATTTTTAGAAAAAGTTTATCATGTTTCCAACCTTTTTAAAATTTCCTGCATCTATAAGAGTATAAAGCCTGATTATGGAAAAAGAATTACTGTTAGAATGCCAACGGAACGACCGCAATGCACAGCGGAAGGTTTACGAGAAAATGGCGGGCAAGCTGCACACAGTCTGCAAACGCTATCTTAAAAATGATGAAGATATTGAAGAAGTATTGGCAGATACTTTCTATAAGATTTTCACAAAGCTAAATCAGCTTCAAAATCACGAAATTTTTGAGGCTTGGGCGAGAAAAGTTGCCGTCAACGAATGTCTCCAAAAGTTAAGAAGTATGAAAGCTCTCAACATTTCTTTAGAAGAAGAGTTGGTAGAATCGACAGGAACTCCAACAGACAGTATTTCTTTTGAAAAAGACATTTTGAAGCTGCTCAATTTCCTTCCCGAAGGTTGCAGAGCGATTTTCAATCTGTTTGCGATTGAAGGTTATCCGCACAAAGAGATTGCAACAATGCTTTCTATAAGCGAAGGAACTTCAAAATCTCAGCTCAATTTTGCGAGAAAAAAATTGCAGGAACTCTTGGTCAATCACAACATTTAAACTTTTACACAATGGAAAACAATCACGATATAGATAAAAAATTCAATGAGGCTTCTCATTCTTTGGAAGAACCTACGACTTTTCCTGGTTTTGATAAAGTTTGGGCAAAAGTGGAGGAGAAATTAGATAAAAAAGAAGAAAAGAAAAAAGTAATTCCAATCTGGTTTCCTTATGGAATCGCAGCGAGTTTGATTATTGGTTTGGGAGCATTTTACTTTATTAATAAAAATAATGTTTCTGAAATTAATAAACCTCAAATTGCTCAAAATACTATTTCACCAAAAGTAAATCCTAAAGTTCAGGTAATTGATAGTACTGTAAAATCTAATATTGAAAAGGAAATTGCTGTTGTACATTCTCAAAAAGAAAATCAAGTTTTAGTTTATTCAAATGTAGTTCCTGAACCTGTAAAAGCTCCAATTATTTTAGTTCCACAACAAGGAGATTATAGAGTTGCAAGTAACCCAAATTATATGGAACCAGATCATGACGGAGTTTTAGATAAAGATGATGAGCCGCAAGAGATGAGAGAAGTTGTTGTAACAGGTGCTTTAGGAATTAGAAAAAGACAAGATGCGACATCATCCTCAACTCAGATTTCAAATTCTAATGTAGTTCAATCTTTACAAGGTAGTGTTGCAGGAATTAAGATTTCAAGTAATAATAATGGGTGGCTTAATAATCAATCATACAACAATAATCCGTTAAATTCTCTTCAAGGACAAATACCAAGTAGTCCGATTCTTTCGAAAAGTCTGCCACAAAATATTGTCATTAGAGGGGTTTCAAGTTTAAATGGGAATAATCAGCCTCTCATTATAATCGATGGTGTTGTTGCAAACCAAAGTGCTTTAACAAAGTTGAATCCTCAGCAGATAAAAAGCGTAGATGTTTTAAAAGAAGCAGCACTAACCGCTCTTTATGGAAGCCGTGCCACCAATGGAGTAGTCGTTGTTACCACCAAAAAACTTTCGAGAAAAGAAAGAAAAGCACTCAAGCAAATTCAAAAAATTCAGGACAGCATTTCAAAATCAAAGCAGATTCAACAATATAATTCTGAAGAATACGATGCTTTCGTTGAAAATCCTTTTGAACTGACAAAAAACCAATCGGTTTCTACTTTCTCGGTTGATGTCGATAAAGCAGCTTATTCCAATATTCGAAGAATGATTAATAATGGTGAAATCGTGAATAAAAATGCGGTGAGAATCGAAGAGATGATCAACTATTTTAAATACAATTATCCCCAACCGAAAAATGATCAGCCTTTTTCAATAAATACAGAATACAATGATGCACCTTGGAATCCTAAACACAAATTGCTGAAAATAGGTCTTCAGGGAAAAAATATTCCGATGGATAAATTACCAAGTTCAAATTTTGTTTTTCTGATTGATGTTTCAGGTTCGATGAATGAAGCGAATAAATTACCGTTGCTCAAATCGTCTTTCAAAGTTCTTTTAGATGAATTAAGACCACAAGACAAAGTCGGGATCGTAGTCTACGCAGGAAGCGCAGGAATGGTTTTACCACCGACTTCAGCTAAAGAGAAAAATAAAATAATTGAAGCTTTAGACAAACTTCAGGCAGGTGGAAGTACAGCAGGAGGACAAGGAATCGAACTGGCATATAAACTTGCCCAGGAAAATTTTATCAAAGGTGGAAATAACCGAGTTATTATTGCAACAGACGGAGATTTCAATGTAGGAGTATCTTCGACAGGCGATCTTCAAACCTTGATTGAAGAAAAAAGAAAATCCGGCGTATTTCTTACCTGTTTAGGTTTCGGAATGGGGAATTTTAAAGACAACCGAATGGAAACTTTGGCCAATAAAGGTAACGGAAATTATGCTTACATCGACAATATGCAGGAAGCCAATAAGTTTCTTGGAAAAGAGTTTGCGGGAAGTATGTATGCGATTGCCAAAGATGTGAAAATTCAGATTGAGTTTAATCCGAAATATGTGAAATCTTACCGTTTGATTGGTTATGAAAACCGAAAATTGAAGAATGAAGATTTTACCAACGATAAAATTGATGCAGGAGAATTGGGAAGCGGACATACTGTAACGGCTTTATATGAAGTCATTCCAACTGATGTAAAATCTGAATTTTTACCAAAAGAAAATGATTTAAAATATACTAAAAACACAAATGATGAAAATTTTAATGACGAAATGGCTACCGTGAAATTCAGATATAAAAAACCTGACGGAGATACAAGTTCAGAAATCGTTCAGGTGGTGAAAAATTTAAATGAAACCATTTCTTCAGCAAGTGACGACTTTAAATTTGCCTCTTCTGTAGCTTGGTTTGGATTGGTTTTAAGGAATTCTGATTTAATTAAAAACAAAAATCTAATTGACATTGAAAAACTTTCTAAGAAAGGAAAAGGAAACGATGAGGAAGGTTACAGATCAGAGTTTATAAGATTGTTGGAAACTTATAAAACCATTCAAAAATAAGATGTTATCAAAAGAAATTTCTTCGGAGATTTCTTTTTTTTAACAAAATAAACTTTCAAATATTATTGAAAATTCAAAAACTATGATTATATTTGTAGTAGAAAATCGACAAAACAAAATAATTAAAAGAAATGAAACTTTCAGAAGCCAAAGAAAAATACATTCAGACTTGGGGAACATTCGCAACGAGCTGGGGAATCAACCGTACAATGGCACAGGTTCATGCTTTACTTTTGGCAAATGGAAAACCGCTTTCTACAGATGAGGTCATGGAATTGCTTGAAATCTCAAGAGGAAACGCCAATATGAATCTCCGTGCTTTGATGGATTGGGGAATTGTGAAAAAAGAGTTTATCAAAGGTGACCGAAAAGAATATTTCATTGCCGAAAAAGATGTTTGGTTTTTGTTTAAACAGATTACAAAAGAGCGAAGAAAGAGAGAAATAGAGCCAGTTGTAGCATTTCTAGAAGAATTAAAAAACATTGAAGACAACAATTCTGATGAAGCAAAAGAATTTATCAAATTGATGGATGATTTTAGCAATGTCACAAGCAAAATCAACAATATTATGGATCTCGCTATAAAAAGCGATGATCATTGGCTGGTCGGAAAGATCACCAATTTATTAAAATAGAAAGGACTTCAAAATCCTTTTTTATTTCAAATTAACTTTCAATAATTACTGAAAATATTATAATTATGAAAAACTCAATTATTCATTTAATCCTAATTTTTTATTTCGGAGGAAAAACAAAAAGAATAACTTTTTAAAATTGAATATCATGAAAACACTTTTAAACATGAATTAAAGATTCAAATCATAACGGTTTTAATATTTGTTGTCACTTTAGCACAATATATTTATTTCGGAAACGACATTTTTTCTCAGATTATGATCATTGAATTTTTTATTTTGGCGATCGTACAATATACTTTGAATATTATTAAATTTTTCAACAATAACTTTACCAATGACGAATCTCGAAAATTATATATGTTTCTGTCAACTTTTGTCGTTGTAGGTTTTCTTAGTTGGAGATTGGCTTTTGTTTTTGATTGGAATGATTTTGAAAATTTTTCGGGAATGTTAGTTTTAACATGGATGTTTCTTACGCCATTGTTGATTTTTCAATCTCTATGGATAAGTTGGTTTGATTCAAAAAACAAGATTAAAAAACAAGATTTAATTGATTGAAATTTCTTAAAACCATTAAACTAAGGGAAAATGAATCATACAGATTTAATCAAAAAACAGCGGAATTATCTGATTAAAAATTAAATATTTAACCATTTTAAATGATATTATTTTAAATAATTCAAAAACAAAAAATTATGAATTTCCTGAAAGCCGAATGGCGAAAATTAGCAATCATCAATTACGAAATAAATCCTGAAATCTTAATTAAATATCTCCCAAAAGGTACTGAAATCGATTTCTATAAAGGTAAATGTTATGTAAGTCTTGTAGGTTTCATGTTTTTAAATACCAAATTATTAGGACTTCCGATTCCTTTTCACAGAAATTTTGAGGAAGTAAATCTTAGATTTTATGTAAAGAAAAAAGAAGGAAACGAGTGGAAAAGAGGTGTGGTTTTCATCAAAGAAATTGTTCCGAAACCGGCTTTGAGTTGGGTGGCAAATTCTGTTTATGGAGAAAACTACAAAACGATGCGCATGAAAAATCATATACAGCATACTGAAAATGATTTTATGATCAAATATTCATGGAAAGACAAAAGTTGGCATTCTATCGAAATAACCGCTGATAATAAAGCCTTTCCTATCGAAAATGATTCAGAATTTGAATTTATCACAGAGCATTATTATGGCTTTACAAAAAGATTCAACAAAACTTCAGAATATGAAGTCTGTCATCCAAAATGGGATTGGTATAAAGTTAAAAATCATCAGGTGGAAATTTGTTTTAACAAGATTTACGGAAAAGATTTTGAATGTTTAAATCATCAGAAACCACTTTCTGTAATGCTCGCAGAAGGTTCCGGGATCATAGTTAAAACTAAGAAGTACTTGGTTTAGGTAAAATCTTCAGATAAAATTCAGTTAATTGACTGTAAGAATATTTTTGCTGGTTCATCAAATCATGATTAAATTAGCAAAAACTAAACTTTATGTTAAGTAAAAAAACGAAAACCATATTTTTCTCGTCACTTTTACTCTCATCCACTTTTTTTTCACAGGCTCACAATGTTTCGGAAGGCTACCAAAAACCGACTGATCCGCTTGTTGTCCAAAATCTTGAAAACTGGCAGGATTTAAAATTCGGATTGTTTATGCATTGGGGAACATACAGCCAATGGGGAATTGTCGAAAGTTGGAGCCTTTGTCCTGAAGACGAACCATGGACACAACGTAAGCCCGAACACGGAAAAGCTTACAATGAATATGTGAAAAACTATGAAAATCTTCAGACGACTTTCAATCCAACTCAATTTAATCCACAAAAATGGGCAGATGCTGCAAAAAAGGCAGGAATGAAATATGTAGTGTTCACAACAAAACATCACGATGGCTTTGCCATGTTTGATACACAACAGTCTGATTATAAGATTACCTCATCAAAAACTCCTTTTTCCAAAAATTCGAAAGCGGATGTGACAAAAGAGATTTTCGATACATTCCAAAAAGAAGGCTTCAAAATCGGAGCCTATTTTTCAAAACCGGATTGGCATTCTGATGATTATTGGTGGTCGTATTTTCCGCCAAAAGACAGAAATGTGAATTATGATCCTAAAAAATACCCCGAAAGATGGAATAATTTTAAAAATTTCACATTTAATCAGTTAAATGAAATCACTTTAAACTACGGTAAAATTGATATTCTTTGGTTGGATGGAGGTTGGGTTCGTCCATTTAATACCATTGATCCAAAAGTGGAATGGCAAAGAACGATCAAGGTTGAACAGGATATTGATATGGATAAAATCGGAACAATGGCTCGAAAAAATCAACCCGGAATTATCATTGTAGACCGCACGGTTCCCGGAAAATGGGAAAATTATGTGACACCCGAACAAGCCGTTCCTGAGCACGCACTTTCGATCCCGTGGGAGAGCTGTATCACGATGGGAGATTCGTTTTCTTATGTTCCGAATGACAATTATAAATCTTCTCAGAAAATCATTGAAACTTTAGTGAAAATCATTTCGAGAGGCGGAAATTACCTGATGAATATCGCTCCCGGACCAAACGGAGATTATGACCCGATTGTTTACGAAAGATTAAATGAAATCTCAACTTGGATGGATAAAAATCAGTCCGCAGTTTTTGCAACGAGAGCGGTGGCACCTTATCATGACGGTAATTTTTATTATACGCAAAGTAAAGATGGGAAAACAGTGAATATTTTTCACTTGGATGAAAAAACAAATTATCAATCTCCGTCAACTTTAAATTTTTCCATTCCTGAAAATTTTAAACCAAAATCATTGAACGTGTTAGGAGTTTCTTCTAAAATTCAATGGAAAAAATCTGGAAACTCAATTGAAATTAATTTACCCAGGGAAAGAACTCAATTACAATATTCAACCGTAATTAAGATTACGCAATAGTTGAAATTGTAAACTAATTGTATATTAAAATGACTTAGGAAATCGGAGCGTTAGGAAAATAAAGTCTGTGAACGTTAAGAAAATTCTACTGTTTGAGCGCGACACAAATGTTGAACTGAAAAAGCAACATAAAATTCGCACGAGTTTTAGAATTTTTAGAGAACAGATTTTATTTTTAGCGGAGAGTTTCAAGTCTTGAATTTTTGGTTCTTTTGTTTGACTTCGTCGAATCTTCGATTTCAAGACAAAAGAACAATAATTAAATCAAATTATTTATGTGCTTTAAATTTCGTTTTAAAATCATAGCAATTTCATTATTGAGTTCTGTAATTATTTCAGCTCAAAAACCATTATATAAAGATCCGAAACAACCAATAGAAACAAGAGTTCATGATTTGCTGAAAAGAATGACACCAGAAGAAAAATTCTGGCAGTGTTTTATGATCCCCGGAGATTTGGACAATGTTCCGGAAGGCCAATATTCCCACGGAATCTTCGGATTGCAGATAAGTGCAGGAAATCAAGGCGGTGGCGTTGCCGGACAATTGTTGAAATATAACGCAAATGAAGATGCGGAAAGATTAACCAAAAAGATCAACGCGATTCAAAAATATTTTGTTGAAGAATCAAGATTGGGAATTCCCATTATTCCTTTTGATGAGGCTTTACACGGATTGATGCGTGAAGGAGCAACGGCTTTTCCGCAGGCGATTGGTTTGTCAGCAACCTTCAATCCTGAATTGATGAAAGAAGTTTCGACAGCTATTGCCAAAGAATCAAGATTAAGAGGAATTCGTCAGATTCTGACACCGGTTGTGAATTTGGCGAGTGATGTTCGATGGGGAAGAACAGAGGAAACGTACGGTGAAGACCCATTTTTGACTTCGGTGATGGGAGTGAATTTTGTCAGTTCTTTTGAAAATCAGGGAATTATAACGACTCCAAAACATTTTTTAGCGAATGTCGGCGAGGGTGGAAGAGATTCATATCCAATTCATTGGAGCAAAAGATATTTGGAAGAAACATATTTAATTCCTTTTCAAAAAGCCTTCACACAAGGCAAAAGCAGATCGGTGATGACTTCTTATAATTTGTTGGACGGACGACCTTCAACGGCAAATCATTGGTTGCTGACCGAAAAATTAAAAAATGAATGGTATTTTAAGGGATTTGTGATTAGCGATGCAAGTGCAGTTGGTGGATCAAACGTTCTGCATTTTACGGCAAAAGATTACGATGATGCTTCTGCACAGGCGATAAATGCGGGACTTGATGTGATTTTCCAAACGGAATACAATCATTATAAATTGTTTATTCCGCCATTTTTGGATGGAAGAATTTCTCAGGAAAGAATTGATGATGCGGTTTCAAGGGTTTTGAGGGCAAAATTTGAATTGGGTTTGTTTGAAAATCCTTACGTTTCTGATGCAGCTATTTCAGAATTAAAGAAATTAAATCACAAACCGTTAGCCGAAAAAACCGCCATTGAATCTTTTGTTTTGCTTCAAAATAATAATCAGACGCTTCCGATTTCGGAAAATGTTAAAAAGATTTTAGTGGTCGGAACTGATGCTGTTGATGCGAGATTAGGCGGTTATTCAGGGCCGGGAAACAAGAAAGTGAGTATTTTAGATGGGATTAAAAATTTCGTTAAAAATAAAAATATTGAAGTCAATTATTCCAAAGGAATTGACTGGAATTTGAAGGATTTCACGACCGTTTCAACTGAGTTTTTATCTTCAGAAAATCAAAAAGGTTTGAAAGGAAATTATTTTTCCAATTCAGATTTAAAAGGAAACCCCGTTTTTGAAAAACAGGACGAACAATTGAATTTCAAATGGACTTTATATTCTCCAAATCCTGAAAAACTGCAACCCGACAATTACAGTGTTCGCTGGACTGGAAAATTGGAGGCTCCAAATTCAGGAAAATATCAGCTTGGATTACGTGGAAACGACGGTTTCAGATTGTATTTAAATGGAAAATTAATGATCGACAATTGGGAAAAGTTGAGTTATTCAACCAAAACTGTTGACATAGATTTTGTGAAAGGTCAAAAATCTGATATTGTTGTTGAGTTTCATGAAAATAGAGGAGAAGCAAACATCGAACTGATCTGGAACTATGGATTGAATGATTACCAAAAAGACTTTAATGATGCTTTAAAATTGATTCAAAATGCAGATAACATCATCATTGCAGCAGGAATTCATGAAGGTGAATTTCAGGATCGTTCTTCGTTGAGTCTTCCCGGAAATCAGGAACAATTTATTCACGAAGTTTCAAAATTAAATAAACCTACAACAGTAGTTTTGGTTGGCGGTTCTGCCATAAAAACTACGAATTGGAAGGACAAAGTAGGAGCCATTTTAGATGTTTGGTATCCCGGAGAGGAAGGTGGAAATGCGGTGGCAAAAGTGCTTTTCGGATCAGAAAATCCTTCCGGAAAATTACCAATTACGTTTCCGATTGAGGAAGGACAGTTGCCTTTAACGTACAATCATCACCCGACCGGACGCGGAAATGATTATTATGATTTGAGTGGTGAACCATTGTATCCGTTTGGTTTTGGTTTAAGTTACACGACTTTTGAAATTTCTGATTTAAAATTAAACAAAAACCAATACTCTGAAAACGATACCATCGTTGCTAAAGTGAAGGTGAAAAACACAGGTTCAAAAGCGGGAAGTGAAGTCGTTCAATTGTATGTAAAAGATTTGGTGGCTTCGGTTTCAAGACCTATTATTGAATTGAAGGGCTTTCAGAAAGTGTATTTAAAATCTGGAGAATCAAAGCAGATTTCAATTGAAGTCCCTGTAAAAGAATTGCAGTTTTTAGACGAAAAAATGAATTGGATCGTTGAAAAAGGAAACTACGGAATTATGGTTGGAAATTCTTCTAAAAACCTGCCTTTAAAGCAAAATCTTGAAGTTGAATAATACCTCTTGATAATGTGGTATGATATATGTAATGTTTATCATGAATCTGAATGAAATAATTTAAATCATTCAAAAAATAAAATGTCATGAAAAAGTTACTAATATCAACTGTATTGTTATTTGGATTATCAATGAGTGTATATGGACAAAAACGTCCGCCTGCTCCGCCACATCCGTCAAAAACGGAGCTGACAAACAGTAAATCCCGCGAATTACAAAAAAGATACAATGCAGAGAAAAAGCTCATAATGAATCATCCGATTGCAACCAAAAAGATGAAGCAGGAGCAATTGAAAGCTTTGAATTTAAGATATCAGAATGAAAAGAAATTACTGAGAAGTGCAAGGTAATATCAATTTCAAGTTAATAAATAAAAAAAGAGAATGTTTTTGCGTTCTCTTTTTTTGTTTAAAATTAAACTGTAAAACTTTGTTTCTGCTAAAAATAATTTAAACATTCTAATCTTATTTTATCTCATGAAAGCTGTTATGAAGCTTTAAAGGAATAGTTTTTGTTCGTGAAATGTAGAAATTTCAATAATCTGTCAAATCACTCAATAAAATTTATGAAAAAATTTATTCTACCTATTGTAATTGCGCTGGTTGTAAGTTGCAAAGACAAGAAAAGTTCTGAAAATATGCAGAAAGACGTGGTTAAAACCGAAACCGATACTTTACAGTTACCTGCTCCGGACGAAAAAAGTGCTAAAAATAAATTCAGTAATGTTATTGGATGGCCATCGGGAAAAACTCCAGTTGCCCCTGAAGGATTTACAGTGACAAGATTTGCGGAAAATATTAAAAGTCCACGTAACATGATTCAGGCTTCAAATGGCGATATTTTTGTGGTGCTTTCCAATTCTGAACGTACAACAAAAGAAAAGATCAAAAATGATATCAGCGGAAAAAGTGATGCCGAAGTTGGCGGAAAATCAGCGAACAGAATTATTCTTTACAGAGATGCCAATAAAGACGGAGTTGCAGAATCTTCTTCTGTTTTTCTTGATAATTTAAATCAACCTTACGGAATGCTGATTATTAAAGATCAATTTTATGTGGCAAATACTGACGGGCTTTGGGTTTATCCATACAAAGAAGGCGAAACAAAAATAACAAAACCTGGTAAGAAAATCGTCAATCTTCCGGCGGGAGGATATAATAATCACTGGACGAGAAATTTAATTTCAAATAAAGACAATTCTAAAATCTATATTTCGGTAGGGTCGGGAAGTAATGTTGGAGAAAACGGAATGGAGTATGAGGTACGGAGAGCTAATATTTTAGAAGTGAATCCTGACGGAAGCGGAGAAAAAATATTTGCAGCAGGACTTAGAAATCCAGTAGGAATGAGTTGGAATCCCACAACCGGAGAATTATGGACGGTCGTGAATGAAAGAGATGAATTAGGAGATGAGCTGGTTCCCGATTATTTGACAAGTGTGAAAAAAGATGCTTTCTACGGATGGCCTTATTCATATTTCGGGAAACATGAAGATCCTAGAAGAAAAGGAGAAAAACCTGATTTGGTTGCAAAAGCAATTGTTCCGGATGTCCCTTTGGGATCTCATACCGCATCTTTGGGATTGACATTTTATACAGGACAAAAGTTCCCCGAAAAATATAAAAATGGAGCTTTTATCGGACAGCACGGCTCTTGGAACCGTTCGTCTTTGGTAGGTTATCAGGTTGCTTTTGTACCATTTAAAAACGGCAAAGCGGCAGGAAGTTTTGAACCATTCCTGACTGGTTTTATTGCGGATAAAGATAAAGGTGATGTCTATGGAAGACCGGTCGGCATTTTACAGATCGCAGACGGATCTTTACTCGTTGCAGATGATGTCAGCGGAATTGTCTGGAGGGTTTCCTACAACAAGGATAAGTAAAAAAACAGCAAAAGCAACTTGGTAGAGTTGCTTTTCGTTTTCGTCAATATTTTTCCTTAAATTCGCATAAAAATTTTAAGCTAATGAATTACGATATTATTGTCATCGGAAGTGGTCCTGGTGGATATGTTACAGCAATCAGAGCGGCACAGTTGGGTTTCAAAACCGCAATTATCGAGAAAGAAAATTTAGGAGGAATCTGTCTTAACTGGGGATGTATTCCAACGAAAGCTTTGTTGAAGTCGGCTCAGGTTTTTCATTACATCAATCACGCTGAAGATTATGGTTTAAATAAAGTGGAAGCTAGTTTTGAGTTTCCGAATGTGATCCAGAGAAGCCGTGGTGTTGCTTCTAAGATGAGCAAAGGAATTGAGTTCTTGATGAAAAAGAACAAAATTGATGTAATTCTTGGTACAGCTAAAGTTCAGAAAGGGAAAAAAGTTTCTGTGACTGATAAAGAAGGTAAAGTAACTGAATATACAGGAACAAACATCATTATCGCTACAGGAGCCCGTTCTAGAGAATTACCAAACTTGCCTCAAGACGGTAAAAAAGTAATCGGATACAGACAGGCATTGTCTCTTCCTGAGCAGCCAAAATCTATGATCGTTGTTGGTTCTGGAGCTATTGGAGTTGAGTTTGCTGATTTCTATAATACAATGGGTACGAAAGTTACGGTTGTTGAATTTTTACCAAACATTGTTCCTGTGGAAGATGAAGAAATCTCAAAACACTTAGAGAAATCTCTGAAAAAATCAGGCATTGACATCATGACTAACGCATCTGTTGAAAGCGTGGACACAAGCGGAAACGGTGTGAAAGCTACTGTAAAAACTGCAAACGGAAACGTAACTCTTGAAGCTGATATTTTATTGTCTGCAGTTGGAATTGCTGCAAACATTGAGAACATCGGTCTTGAAGAAGTGGGAATTCAGACAGATAAAGGTAGAGTTTTGGTTAACGAATGGTACGAAACTTCAGTTCCTGGTTACTATGCGATCGGAGATATCATCCCGACTCAGGCTTTAGCGCACGTTGCTTCTGCTGAAGGAATCACTTGTGTAGAAAAAATCAAAGGCTTGCACGTTGAGAAAATCGACTATGGCAATATTCCCGGATGTACTTACTGTCACCCTGAAGTAGCATCTGTTGGTCTTACTGAAAAGCAGGCTAAAGAAAAAGGTTACGAAATCAAAGTTGGTAAATTTCCTCTTTCTGCAAGTGGAAAAGCTACTGCAAACGGAAATACTGACGGTTTCATCAAAGTAATTTTCGATGCTAAATACGGAGAATGGTTAGGTTGTCATATGATTGGTGAAGGCGTTACCGATATGGTTGCTGAAGCTGTGGTTGCAAGAAAACTGGAAACTACAGGTCACGAAATCATCAAATCTATTCATCCGCATCCAACGGTTTCTGAAGCGATTATGGAAGCTGCTGCTGCTGCATATGGTGAAGTGATTCACATTTAATTTTAAAGTATAATTTATTATATATCTAAAGCTCAGATTCTGTCTGGGCTTTTTTACTCTATATTTATGAAGACAAGATTCATTTTATTATTTTCTCTATTTTCAGTATTCTTATTTTCTCAAGAACAAAATGACAAAGGTTTTTTCTCTACGGAATATATATTAAAAAACACTCAGGATACAATAAAAGCTAAAGTCAGAAACATTGGTAAATTCAGTAATAAGAAGTATTACTTTGCCACGATCATGTTTAAGATGAAAATGAGAGATTCTAACGGAAATGAAATCTGGGTGCAGCCGAATGATATTAAATATATCAAAATCACTGATGAGAACAATCTGAAACACGAATATTTTGCTTCATCAGGGAGACTTCCAAAAGAACAAGGACTCATCGAAATTTTGTACGAAGGGAAAAATATAAACTGGTACAAAGATTATCACAATCCAACGTTGGCTATGCAGCTGGAAATAAAAGGCTATATTACAGATAATAATAAAAATATTCTTTATTGGGGCTTCTTTGATGATCTAAAACGTAAATTTAGAATCATATTTAAAGATTATCCGGATTTGGAACTCAGATTAAAATCAGCGAATACAGAAGAAGATTTTGTAAAGCTCTTACGTTTGTACGATGCTAAAATCAGTAAGTCTTAAAATTTGTATTTGCTGTTAAAATTTTGATTAATTAGTTACGCATAATAATTAACATGAATAGAGTGAAATTTCCAGAGAGTTTTCTTTAAATTTATTCAATGAATTTTGAAAAAACAGGATTGGTTTTATCGGGAGGCGGTACAAAAGGTATTGCTCATGCAGGAGTTTTAAAATTCCTGAGCGAGAAAAATATTGATATTGATATTCTTTCATGTTGCAGTGCAGGATCCATTGTCGGTTGTCTTTATGCAATCGGAAAAAAGCCTGAAGAAATTTTAGATTTCTTTCAATCTATCTATTTTTTTAACTGGAAACATTTTACTTTTAATCAACCCGGATTGGTTTCCTCCATTATTTTTGCCAATTATCTCAAACCTATTTTTCAGGATATGAAAATTGGTGATCTGGATAAAGAAGTGAGAATTGTTGCTACAGAATTGGTTTCCGGAACCGAAAAAGTATTCGATAAAGATTTTAAAGTCATTGATGCGATGATTGCTTCCTGCTCAATTCCCGGAATTACAACGCCTTATATTTTGGGTGAAGAAATGTATTGTGATGGAGGGGTTCTCAATAACTTTCCGGCAGATATTATCAGAAATGACTGTGATAAATTGATTGGCGTATTTGTTTCGCCACCTCATGATATTAAAATTACTGATCTTAAAACTATTAAATCTATTGTTTCACGATCATTCGATTTGTTTTCCTACAGAGTTGAAAAAGTGAAATTTGAATATTGTGACTGGCTTATTTCCTCAAAAGACCTTTCCGCTTTTGGAAATTTTGAAAGAAAAAAAGATCGTCTCGAACAAATTTACAACATTGGTTATGAAGCTGCTAAAAACAGCTATTCTGAAAGTGATTTTGTGAAAGAACTGAAAAATTAAATTTATTTCACAAAAACATCCGTAAACTCAAAAATTTTACCGTTAAACAAGCCTTTATCACTCAGTTTTAGTTCAGGAATTACCAAAAGTGCCATAAAAGATAAGCTCATGTAAGGCGCTCTCAGTTTACTTCCTAATTCTTTAGCTCTTCGATCTAATTTAATGTATAATTCAGCGACTTCTTCAGCAGGAAGATCGGTCATAATTCCGGCAATAGGTAATTCCAAAACCAATTCTTCAGCTTCTGTCGCTAAAGAAATTCCTCCCTTTGCTTTAATCACTGCATTAACAGCTTTACAGATATCTTCATCATTAGTTCCTACAACAACGATATTATGACAATCGTGGGCAACACAAGATGCGATTGCACCACTTTTTAAACCAAAATTTTTAATAAAAGCAGTTGCGACAGGTGCGTCATTGTAACGATTCACAACGGCAATTTTCAGAATGTCTTCTTTAATATTTGATTCAGCAAATCCCTCAATTACTAAAGTTTCTGCTTGAATTTCGTGCGTAATTAATTGTCCGTCTAAAGCTTCTATTACCCGAATTTTTTCACCTTCACTTTTAATTTTAAAATCAGAAGGTTGTTTCATATTGCAATTAAAATTATTCACAATCGGGGCTTCAACAGATTCAATAAATGATTTTCCGTTCTCTGCTACCAATTCTCCATTGATGTACGTTTTTAAAATATTAAGATCATTAATATTATCAATTTCAATAAAATCTGCATTGTCTCCAACTTTTAATAGACCAATCGGTAAATGATAGTGATTGATAACATTGTAAGAAGCCGCACGCAAAACGTCGTATAAATCGTGACCTTCTTTCAAAGCACGTTTTACATGATCGTTGATATGAGATTCAATCAAATTATCAGGATGTTTGTCATCACAACAGAACATGATCTGCTCTGGGAAATCTTTTAATAATGGAATTAATGTATCGAAATTTTTAGCGGCACTACCTTCTCTGATCATTATTTTTACACCATGTTTCAGTTTTTCCAAAGCTTCCGTGTGACCAAAACATTCGTGATCAGTAGTTATTCCTGCATCAAAATAAGTCTTCAATCCTTCACCCATTAATCCGGGAGCGTGGCCGTCGATGGGTTTTTTATGTTTTTTTGCAGAAGCAATTTTCTTTAAAACTTCTTCATCATTATAAATCACACCAGGAAAATTCATCATTTCAGCCAGATAAACGATTTCATTTCTGCTCAATAGTTGATCAATATCATTTGAATCAATTATTGCTCCTGCTGTTTCAAATTGAGTTGCGGGAACACATGAAGGAGCTCCAAAATAAAAGTGAAACGGAACTTGCTTGGCGTTGTGAATCATATAATCTACACCGGTAACTCCTAAAACATTGGCGATCTCATGAGGATCGGAAATCGTTCCTACAGTTCCGTGTTTTACGGCAATTCGGGCAAATTCTGACGGGACAAGCATACTGCTTTCTATATGAACATGAGCATCAATAAATCCCGGTAAAATATATGTATCTAAGTTTTCCTCAATTTTTTTTACTGAAGTGATTTTTTTATTTGAAATGACAACCTCAGCAGAGTAAGTTTCCTTTGAAATGATGTCTATTAAATTGGCTTTAACTGTAAATTCCATTGTGCTTTTATTAAAATGAAAAATTCCTAATCGTGAAAATTAGGAATTTATTATTTGATTTTTTAATTAAATTTAATTTTTTACAACCCTTCCGTCCTGTTTTACCACAATTTTTCCATCAATATCGGTAACAATCAATGTGTACGGTGGTTTTGTTGCAGAATCTGTAAGATAATTTCTGTACACTTTATAGCTGTAATTATTATTGTTGAACTCGTAATAATAATTTCCTCCACTTCCGTCTGGAATAATTTCTCCGTCAGAAATAATCATACTTGGTTTGGCAGTAATTTTTGTATTTGCACCCCACGATTGATAGAGATAATTTCCATTAGGTTGTTTATCGATTCTTATTTTAAACTTTTTAGTTTTAATAATAACCGTTTTCGGAATTTTTTCCTGATCTTTTTCCCCTCTGTTATTCTTGATTTCTTTAGGCAAATCAGAAATATTATCATCTTTTATCACCTTTGCAAAAGATAAAAAGGGTACTAATGTTGCGCACAATATAATTTTCTTAATCATTTTTGTCGATGTATTTTAAGATTATTGTACCGGAATGTTATCAAATTTAGAGCCAATTACAAAATATTTTCTGTCTGTGTATAGCTCGCAAAAGCTTCTTCTAAACTATCGAATTTTCCTTTGAACTCTTCAACTGCGCAATCCTGTAAGATATTTCCTTTGTGAATCAAAATCACTCGTGAACACAATGCTTCAACTTCCTGCATAATGTGCGTGGAAAGCAATACCGTTTTTTCTTTACCAATCTCTTTCACCACATTTCTGATTTCAATGATCTGATTAGGATCTAAACCGTTTGTTGGTTCGTCTAAGATCAATAAATCCGGCTGATGAATGATCGCCTGAGCCAAACCTACTCTTTGCTTATATCCTTTCGAAAGCTGTCCGATTTTTTTTGATTTTTCCGGAGTAATTCCTATCAATTCAATCACTTCATCTACTCTTTCTTTAGAAATTTTGTGAATATTTGCCACAAACTGCAGATATTCTTTCACATACATTTCTAGATATAAAGGATTGTTTTCAGGAAGAAAACCGATGTTTCTTTTGCTTTCAATTTCATTTTCCGAAATGTTTTTACCATTAAAAATGATTTCGCCCTCATCAATTTTCAGAGCACCCACAATAGATTTCATCAAAGTAGATTTTCCGGCTCCGTTAGGACCGAGAAGACCGATGATTTCGTTTTTTTCAATAGAAATATTAATGTTGTTGAGAGCAGTTTGCTCAGCAAACTTTTTGGTGAGATTGATTACTTGCAGAGACATAATTTAATGATAATCTTTTTACAAAAATAAAATAAAAAAACTCATTCGCAGAGAATGAGTTGAGTATTATTAAAAAATAAAATTATTTTCTTGATTTCTTTTTAGGCGTTGCAGGCTTTGTGGCTTCAGGTGCTTCGTTTGTGTAGGTTTGTTGTGTATTCGCCACATTAGAAACGGCGGCTGCTCTTTGTGCTGGTTTATTGTACAAAGCCGCTTTTGAAGTACCGATCCCGAAAATTTTATCAATCTGCTTTTTATTTAAAAACTGTGATTTTCCTACATATTTTCTGTTTTTATTGATAAACTGAATGAATTGTACTGTCGGCTGACCGTAATTTTTTTCATAATGAAGTTCGATGATATCATTAGGAAGTTCTAAAGTGACATTTCCTACAGGTTGGTCGATAAAACCGTCAGTGACAAGTTTATAAAGCCCCATCACATCGCCATTCACATCCAAAAACGAAAATGATCTGAAGGTATTCAGATTACTGGTGTTGATATCCTGATAATTAAAAGTAAACCTGTTTTCTTTTTTATAAAGACCTACCGAGTTTTCCTTGCCGATTTCCACCAAAGTCTCATTTTTCAGAACTTTGATCTGTGAAAAAGCAGCAACACTAAATAGGCAGGTGAATAGTAGAATTATTTTTCTCATGTATTTTTGTTTTAATAATTGTGATATGGTCTTGCTAAATTAATTATTCTCCCATAAACAACAATTTTTTCTGGGACAAAAATAATATTTTTTTTTGACTTCGTTTTTTTCTATTATTAAAATTCCAGACTGGGGAAAAACAGGTATCGGGATAAAAAATACCAGGACAAGATTTGAAATGTTGTATCCTATGAAGATTTTAATCTGAATGCAGTTGACTATCTATCTGGTGAAGCCCTTTACATATACTAAGCAAATGGTGATTAATTGAGAATATAATTGCATATGTCATTTATTTAGTATATATTTGTAAAATAATAAGGCAACTGCATGATAAAAGTGAGATTTTAATTTAATCTCAAATGAATGTCAGCCGCTCAATTTTGTCATTAATATTTTAGGTGTTCTACCTTTTAAGAAGTTCGATTTTCACTCTTAAATTCTATTCATCCATATTTTTTTCTCAAAAATTATTATCGTTTTGATTTATATCAGGACACCAGGACGATTGATCCTTTAAAAACAGAATACAATAATTTTTTAATACATATACAATGCAACAAGGAACAGTAAAATTCTTTAACGATACCAAAGGATTTGGTTTTATTACTCCATCAACAGGTGGTCAAGACATTTTCGTACACACTTCAGGTTTAGTAGATAATATTCGTGAAAATGATGTCGTAACATTCGATTTACAAAATGGAAACAAAGGTGTTAATGCAGTTAACGTTAAAATAGCGTAACTTTATTAATAACCATCATATGGTACATAAAGCAGATAATTTATTTTATCTGCTTTTTTTATTTTTCTATTCAACCTAAGGCTGGATATTTGTCTTATCTCAGCTACTTAAGGAGCTATTTAGAACTGTAAATATAGTTTGTTAATTGTTTAATAAAGCAAGTTAATCAAGCAATCTTTTTCAGATTTACCTTTTTGTTAAATCTATTATTTAAGATCATAATCAATCAAATGAAACTCCCAAAAATAAAAGAATTGCAACCACGAATAAAATTGCGATGATCAAATACATGATATAGCTTAAAATACTTCGTGAAAGGATCTCTATCCATCTCATTTTAAAGAATTGTTTATTCGTCCAAAAAATTAAAATAAAATCGATGAAGAACAGGAGATTAGTAACAATATTAAAACCTGATTGATTTTTGAGAAAATACAGTACGGGTAAAAAAAGTATGTGTACTCCTAGCCGTTGAGATGTTTTAAAGGCCTCAAAAATTATAAATTCATAGAAGTTATACCCAGATTTTTTAAAAATTACGTAGGTTGTCAATGCATAAATTGGAATTGTAGTGACCACAAACCAGTAATAATGTTCAAAAACCTTTTCTAAAACCAGTCCGGAGGATTCGTCAAGATCAGAGCGATTATTGAGATCAAGCAAGTGATAGATCAAGGCATAAACCGTAGCTAAAATAATGACCATTGAAATTGGTCTGAAGTGATTCACTCGTTGTCCCGCAATATAACTTTTGATCACATGACCAGGCTCCTCAAAAAGCTTTTTCAGAGAATAGCCGATTCCTTTATCATAGTGTAGTATACCATGTTGGATGTCTTCCCAAAGGAATTCATGGTCAATACGTTTAGTTGTTGCAGACTGACCACATTGGTTACAGTATTTTCCTTCAAATATGTTTCCACAGTTCTTACAAGTTATCATACATCGAATTTTGGTTTAGCTGACTTTATTGCAAATCATAAGCTGTATTTTGGTATATATCAAAACTACAATTTATTTTCAGAAAATATAATTGTCTTATTTGTAAAGTTTAATTTAGTATCACTTTAGAGGTTAAGATAGTTATTAAGAATACATTTGATTTTCGTAAATTACAATCTCAAATCTTATCCTTTACTTTAATTATTTAAAATGAATCTTGACAAATTAGATAATCCGGCATGGTATTCATTAAGGGAAACTCATGCAAATTTTGCAGTTGACTATGAGCAGATAAAATTTTATAATCCTGATTATTGTACCTTCGGTGGTGCGTTGAATAATGAAAAAACAGAGTCTGGAATCACAACATACGCATCTTTTACCGACAAGTTTTTTGTAATTGGAAATAGACCTGATATCAATAGCAAAGTTCGAATAGAAAGTGAATTGATCTGCGATCAAATGATTCTTGATAGACGAATTGACCTTGATATTTATGAGAATATTATTGTACTTCAGACAGAAGATCAAAAAGATCAACTATTTAAGCTTGTTAATATGGTGCAGCCAGGATATTTCAAAAATAAAACTGCCGATCTGGGAAATTATTATGGGATCTACAAAAATGATCAACTAGTTGCAGTTACCGGAGAGAGAATGAAAATGGATGGATACACTGAATTAAGTGCTATTGTTACCCATCCTGAATACACAGGAAAAGGATATGCAAAACAGCTCATCGTCCACGCAAGCAATAAAATATTCAACGAATCCAAAATTCCTTACCTGCACGTTGCCGATAATAATGTTAATGCTATTAGGCTGTATGAGAAATTGGGGTTTGTGATAAGAAAGAAAATAAGTTTCTGGAAATTACTTTCAAATGAAGGATAATAAATTTTTGATAAAAAGCACTATGATTTAGGAGCTGAAAAAGAACGGAAAGAAAGTGAATTATCATCTTTTTTTCCGGTTTAGTACCGATACCGAAGAAATATCGAAACATTTGGTCGAAAATTTAGAAAGAATTTCGCAATTATTAGATTTATCATCATCGACAAAAAACTATACTCCCAACAAAGTTAGCAACTCCATAACTTATTTTATAAATGGATTCAGTAGTTACAAACTCTTTCCACCAATATATTCCATCAAACCATCTTTATAATTAGGAGCGATTACTATTTGTTCTTTTCCGATAACGACTTGATTTCTTTCGATGGCTTCTATTTTGTCGAGCGCAATGATGTACGAGCGATGAATTCTCATAAAATTTTCAGAAGGTAATTCTTCTTCCAACTTTTTCAGACTCATTAAAGTCAGAATCGGTTTTGGATTATCTTTCAGATAAATTTTCACATAATCTTTGAGACCTTCAATATAAAGCACTTCAGAAAGATTGATTTTGATCTGCTTGTATTCCGATTTCACGAAAATAAATTCCTGTTTTTTTTCTGATTTCGAACCAGAAACAGATTGTAAAGATTCAAAATGATTTCTGGCTTTTGTAGATGCATTCAAGAATTCGTTATAATCAAAAGGTTTCAGTAAATAATCGAGTGCATTTACTTTATAACCGTCAATTGCGTATTGGTCAAAAGCTGTTGTAAAAACCACTTTACTTTTTTGAGGTAACAGTTTTGAAAACTCAAGACCTGTCAAATCCGGCATTTGAATATCAAGAAAAAACAAGTCAATATCTTTATTTTCTTCCAAAAACTGCATTGCTTCGATAGCGTTATTGCATTTAGCTTTCAGCTCCAGAAAAGGCGTTTTCAGAACATAACTTTCTATGAGATTCAGGGCCATTGGCTCGTCGTCGGCAATCAGGCAGGTTATTTTTTTCATTTTCTATTTCGTTTTCAATTTCACTTCCGCAATGTACATTCCGTCATTTAAACAAGAATGAAACTCGTGCTTCTCGGGATAAAGCAAATTAAGTCTTTTCTGCAGATTCTCCACACCAATTCCCGAACCGCTTTTGTCAGTATCGGTTTTAGGAAAATTGGAGTTGGAAGCAGTGAAATGAATTTCATCCTCCAAAATTTCCATTTTAAAATTAATATCCGAAGGCTGCGTTGCAGAAACGCCGTGTTTGAAGGCATTCTCAACAATCGAAATAAACAGCAATGGTACAACTTCCAGGCTAGGAATTTTTGTTGGAAAGTTGGTGTAAACTTTAGTTTTATCATTCAATCGAAGTGACATCAAACTGATATATTTATTCAGAAAATCAATCTCCTCGGAAAGGCTTATTTTTTCAACATCGGTTTTGTACAAAAGATGTCGCATTAGTTTGCTCAGACTGTGAAGGCTTTGCTTGGCTCTATCTGGCGCAAAATCTATTAATGAATAAATATTATTGAGCGCATTGAAGAAAAAATGTGGCTGCAATTGGTATTTCAGATGCTGAAGTTCGGCTTGTAGTTTAATATTATCTGCTTCGATTTTCATTTCTTCAGCTTTCTGCATTTTTTTTCCGGAACTGATGGCAATTGAAAATGCAACAGGAATCAGATAGATCATAAAGTCTATAAAGTAACGCAACCCAACTGGAGGGTTTTTATCCCGGAAACCTTTGGGTTTCCCTTCTTCAAAAAAATCAAAAATTTCGTTCCTGAAATAAATTAAAACAAGAATTAAAGCCATATTTGTAAGAAAATAAACCGATTTTTTGTCCGAGAAAAACCATTTTATCAATACAAAATAATTGACATAAAAAATGATCGCCAAAAAAATAAGCTGCAACCAAAAATGCTGAAAAATATCTCCCCAGCTTCCTTCTGACCCTATAGAAAATGCGGCTGGAAGAAAGAATAAAACCAGCCAGATCAAAAGATGAAGGCTGATTTCGAGGCTTTTATTTTTTAGATTGAGCATTTATTTTTGATATTATTGATTATTTTTTATTTTAAAATTTAAACTTACTCAATCCTTTAAAAATTTTGGATCTGTGGAAGTTTCGAAGAAGTGAATTTAAGAATTTTCCCAGCATTGTTCTTTTTCATTATTAAAATTAAAAGTTTTTTATTCATATCTCAAAGCTGTGATAGGATCTGCCTGAGCAGCCTTTCTGGCAGGATACCATCCAAAAAACACACCAGTAATCGTACAAACTGCGAAAGATATTACAATAGAACTCATCGTAATGCTCACCGGCCAGCCTGCAAATTGTTTGATACCAAAAGTCGTAAGCAGACCAATGATGACGCCCAAAACACCTCCGGTAATTGAAATGAGAACAGATTCTATCAAAAACTGCATCAAAATATCCTTGCTTTTTGCACCAATTGCCATTCTAAGTCCAATTTCCCTGGTTCGTTCTTTTACGGAAACGTACATAATATTCATAATTCCAATCCCACCAACGATTAATGAAATACTTGCAATGGCGACCAAAAGAACAGTCAGCATCTCGCTTGTGGAACTGAATGTGGAAATAAGCTCCTGTTGGGAAGAAACATTGAAATCGTTGTCTTCATCAGGTTTTATCTTATGCTGGTCTTCCATAATTGATGTGATCTCGTTCACCGCCTGTTCAGAATTTTCTTCACTCACAGATGATGCAACAATTGACTGAAGGAACGTCTGAGCCAATATCCTTTTCTGAACTGCCGTGTAAGGCGCAATGATAATATCATCCTGATCCTGACCAAATGTGTTTTCTCCCTTTTCTTTCAAAACCCCGATTATTTTGAACGGAATATTCTTAAAACGTATCATTTTCCCGATAGGGTTTTCATTCGGGAAAAGATTTTCCTGAACGGTTTTTCCTATTACGGCAACTTTGGAATAGGCTTCCACATCGTCCTGTGTAAACATAGAACCTTCTTCCACATTCCAATCCCGGATTTTAAGATATTCCGGCGAAGCGCCATAAATGGAAGTCGGCCAGTTGTTGGATCCCGCAATACTTTGTCCGTTTCCGTTGACCAATGGTGAAATGTCTTTGATTAATTTTGCCTGAGATTTCAGAGCGTTATAATCTGCCATCGTCAAAGTCTGTGTATCGGATGCATCTGAACGAACGCCGCCCATCATTCCTGCACCGGGACGAATCGTGATTAGATTTGCGCCCATACTTGAAATGTTTTTTTTGATACTTTCTTTGGAGCCTTCTCCAATTGCCAGCATTGCAATCACGGATGCCACGCCAATGATAATCCCGAGCATCGTCAGCATTGCTCTGGTTTTGTTGAGGAGAATGGCTTTCCAGGCTATTTTTAATAAATTGGTGAAATTCATTTTTTTTGATTTTTGGTTTTTAACGCAAAGGCACTAAGATTTTTTTTCAACCTACCTTTTTTAAAGTCGCTAAGATTTTGCACTCAGCAATTAGTCTCTCGCAGATTTTTTGATTTTGCAGACTTGCGAAATCTGCTTAATTAGCGAGAGTTTTATTTAAAAAAAACTTTTTGCAAAACCGACCTCTTCATTGTCTTCTCATTTGTCGGTTTCATTTTCTTTCTTCACTGCATCTTCATTTTCGTCAGCATTTTTGGTTTTGCAAAAAGTTAACTTCATTCATTTGTGTTCACTAAATATATAAATTGAACAAGTTTCTATTTTATATTGAATTACAGCAGCCAGGCTGAACTACACAAATAATTATTCTGCTTTTGGAAGTTTTAATAATTCGTCTTTAGCAATCATTCGGTTTTGTACCAATTTGTCTTCTTTGATGATTCCGTCTCGCAAAATCACGGTTCTTTTGCTGAATCTTGCAATGTCTTCTTCGTGTGTTACGAATCCGATAGTAATTCCTTCGTCATTCAGTTGCTGAAAAAGATTCATCACTTCGTAAGAAGTTCTGGTATCGAGATTCCCTGTTGCTTCGTCTGCCAAAAGGATAATCGGATGGTTGACCAACGCTCTGGCAATCGCCACTCTCTGTTGCTGTCCGCCGGAAAGCTGGCTCGGAACGTGACTCATTCTGCTTTCCAAACCGACTTGTTTTAAGGCCTTCACAGCGCGCTCCCTTCTCTCTTCCGCCGACACTTTGGAGTTGTAGAGCAAAGGCAACTCTACATTCTCCAGCGCGCTGGTTCTGGCCAATAAGTTATAAGACTGAAATATGAATCCGATTTTCGTATTTCTGATTTCTGCTAACTGATCTTTGTTCAGACCTTTTACCAAAACCCCGTCCAGTTCGTAAGTTCCGGAGCTTGGCTGATCCAGGCATCCCAAAACGTTGAGGAAGGTTGATTTCCCCGAGCCGCTGGCTCCCATAATCGTCACAAATTCACCTTCGTTGATGGTCAAATTAATTCCTTTGAGAGCGTGAACGATCTCATCGCCCATTTTGAATTCGCGTTTCAGGTTTTCTATTTTGATGATGGGTTTCATTTGTAGTTGTTGGTTTACTGTTGATGGTTGATGGATTTTTTTAGTTGAGATTTAACGATTGATGTTCTATTAACTATCGACCGCCAACTCTTAACCAAATCAATTTCCTTTAGGCGGACCTGGGTCTGAACCAGATTTCTTGTTGTTATTACTTGGTCTTTTCGGCATAAACGGACTGCTTCCGTCTTCTGATTTTGCAACAGCTTCCTGTTGTTCTTCAAGAGATGTTACGATTTGTTCTTTTCCTGACAATCCGCTTTTTACCTGAATATTAATACCGTCATTGATTCCGATTGTGATTAATTTCTGTGAAAGACTTCCATCGTTATTTTTAATCCAAATGTATTTTTCTTTGTTTTTTCCGGTTTTGATTTCAGGGATTTTTGCTGTGATCTGATTCTGCTGATAATATTTCTTCAACATTTCCGCATCCGGACTGAAAGCAATTGCAGAAGCGGGAACCGTATTAATGTCCTTCAATTCCTGAGTATAAATCGTAATGGTTGCGGTAAGTCCTGGTTTTAATTTTTGTTCAGGATTATCTGCATCAATGATGACGGTGTAAGTCACCACATTGGATGTAGTAGTTGCCGACAAACGAACCTGACGAACACGACCACTGAATTCTTCCTGAGGATAAGCATCTACTGTGAAACTAACACGCTGACCAACTTCTACTCCGCCTATATCGGCCTCATCTACATCAGCTTCCACCTGCATTTTGGTAATGTCTTTTGCAATTTTGAAAAGTGTTGGAGTCGTCATACTCGCCTGAACGGTTTGTCCTTCTTCTACTTCTCTGCTCAGGATAATTCCGTCAATCGGAGCATAAATATTTGCATAACTCAAATTGGTTCTTGCCTGGGCCAAAGCTGTTTTTCTCTGACTTACCGTTTGCTGAGAATTTTTAACCTGGTAAGCCGCCTGTTCGTAATCTGCTTTGCTGATAACACCGGATTTGAACATATTGTTTTGACGGTTGTAATTCTGCTGGTAATAATTCAGTTCGTTAAGAGCCGCATTATATTGAGCCAAAGCATTATTCACAGATTCCTGAAGATTGGTTTTGTCCAATTCTGCCAAAAGCTGACCTTTTTTAACTTGAGAATTATAATCTGTATAAATATGATTGATGATTCCCGAAACCTGCGTTCCCACATCCACCTGGTCAACCGGTTCTACAGTTCCCGTTGCAGTAACGGAAGTCGTAACACTCTGCTTAGACATTTTTATGGTCTGAACAGCAATATTGGTTTCTTTTTTCGTTGCGAAAAATTTGTAAACGAAGAAAATAACAATTATCGAAACAAGAACAATAATGGAATTTTTGAAGTATTTTTTATATTTTGGATTCATAATCTTGATATTTTGATTCGTTTTTTTATTAATTTGTTGTCAGAGTTTTACCTTGATAAAAATTCAGCAATTGGCTGTACAGAACTGCCATATATTTTGATTGAAGATAGGTTTGTTCATTGGTGAGATATGTATTTCTGCTTACCGAAAGTTCCGTCGTGGTCAAGCCTCCGAATTCGTATTTCTTACTGGCCAGATCGTAAGCAAGTTTTGCATTATCTCTTGCTACTTTAGAAGATTTTTGCTGAGCCTGATTTGCGACTGCATTTTGCCAAGCCGTTTCGATACTTGAATATAAAGTTTTACTTGCACTGATTTTATCCAGTTTATTTTGTTCTATATCTATTTTAGCCAGTTTCACATTCGTATCGTTCTGTTTTTTTGAGAAAATCGGGATGTTCAGAGACAAACTAACGGATTTATTGAAATTATTTTTAAACTGATTAAAATATCCATAATCCTGAGTGCTTGTGTAGCCAGTATTCAAACTTGCGCTTGCCGAAAGTGTTGGCAAATAACCTGTCTTCGTAATTTGTAACGCATTTGCGAGAATCTCATTTTGCGCATCATAAATTTTAAGATCAGGAAGATTTTCGATGGCCTGAGCAAAAACCGTTTGTTTGTCAGGAATCGATTCCATCAAATCATTCAGAGTCACTTTTTCAATTTGAAAATCTACACTTGGGTCTAATTCCAAAAGTTGTTTCAGCTTCAAAACCCGCTGATTGTAAAGATTCTCGCTATTCACAAGTGTATATTGATTTTGGGCATCCTGAGTTTCCACATCTGCAAGATCTAGTTTTGAAATTGCTCCGTTTTTGTATTTGGTTTGCGTTAGTTTCAGTTCTTCAGCCGAGGAGTTGGCTGCATATTTTGCACTTTCAATACCTTCATAATAGTATAAAGACTGAAGATAAGCATCTAAAACATTCAGAACAATACTGTTTTCTGCCTGTTTCTGGTACAATTCAGATTGTCCGACAAGCATCTTATTCTGTTCGATTTGAAGATTCAGCTTATTTCCCTGATAAATGGTTACGTCTCCACTCAAACCAAAACTGTTCGAAAAAACATTCTGATTGACGAAAGAACTTGTAATGGGATCGACACTGGAACCATTGGTCAACCCAACCGAAGAAGAACCGTAAATCGTAGGAAGTTTATTGTTTTTCTGCTGTTGAAAATTAAGCTCGGCAGTTGTTTTGTCAAACACTTTCTTTTTGACGGTAATATTATTCTTAACTGCGTAATCAATACAGTCCTGAAGTGTCCAGACTTTTTGAGCAGGAGCAAGGATTCCGATGAAAAATAATATGATGAGATATGGTTTCATTTTTTGTCTGTTTTACGAAGCAAAATTGCATCAGACAGAAATCAACATCAAATCTAATAGACAAACGAGAGGATTTTATAGAAGGAAAGTGATATTGTTTCGACAGAGAATTGATAAAAAATAGAAATCTTTATTCTTCAAAAGGAAGCACTATTAATTTTTCAGGCACATCAGATAAAAGATAAAGTATAATGGCACAGTAGCAAACCGGAAGATGCTGTTCATGTTTTCCACGACTACTACAGGGTGAAAAATGATAATATGCATTCTATCTCGGCTCAGAATTATTAATCATAACAAATGCACAGTTTCAGTAAAAAAATGAGATCGGGTAGGGTTTAGATTTTACTATATCTTTGTCGTTTGATGTACATTAATGCCTTGAGTCCTTAAATTGTACTACGAAAATATTATCTATTCTGTGAAATCGTACTCAGAAAATGTGTAATATAATGTTTTTAATACTGCTTTAACAGCATGGTATGGATATAAGAAATCTTATGAACCAGAAGATGATAAAACGTATATCAATCACGCGCTGACTCCTGAGTTATTTTAACTGAAGGAAACAATATGAAAGGAATTCGGGTATCAATTTAATGGTGTTGACTCCCTGATAAGAAAACGTAAAATACTTAACATCATTGAATGAAAAAGCCATCTATAACTGATGGCTTTTTCATTATATTTATATTAGGGTTGACCGCTGCCACCAGCTGAACCATAGATTTGTCCTGTTGCAAAACTTCCATTATTGTCAGCAAACTGCACAAAGATGGAGGCTAGTTCTGCAGGCTGCCCTGGTCTTCCTAATGGGGTATCATCTCCGAATTTAACCAGATTTTCCTGTGTCTGACCGCCACTCACTTCTAAAGCTGTCCAAACTGGTCCTGGAGAAACGCCATTTACTCTGATGCCCTTTGGACCTAATTGTTTTGCAAGGGATTTTACATAACTTGTGGTTGCTGCTTTTGTCTGTGCATAATCGTAGAGATCGGCAGAAGGGTCATAGGCCTGGACTGATGATAGTCCGATAATGCTGGAACCTGGTTTCAAATGGGGTAGTGCTGCTTTTGTGATCCAGAATGGTGCATAGATATTGGTCTTCATAGTTCTGTCGAAATCTTCTGTGCTGATATCCAGAATGGATTCGTTGGATTTTTGGTGACCTGCGTTATTGACTAATATATCAAGTCCTCCCAATTGAGCTACTGCTTCAGAAACCAATTTCTGGCAAAATGCTTCATCTCTGATATCACCAGGAATTGCTATTGCTTTTCGACCGGCTTTTGTGATCAGATCTATCACTTCTGCGGCATCCGATTCTTCTTCCGGCAGATAATTGATTGCGACATCTGCACCTTCTCTGGCAAATGCAATAGCGGCTGCACGTCCAATCCCTGAATCTCCGCCCGTGACAAGAGCTTTTCTACCAACCAATCTTCCGGAACCTATATAGCTTTCTTCACCGTGATCCGGAATTGGATCCATCTTCCCTGCTAATCCGGGAAATGGTTGGAATTGTTTTTTGAAAGGTGGTTTGGGATATTTTTTAGTGGGATCTTGTAGAGGGGATGTTTCTTCGTTTTTCAAAGGTTCTGCCTGGATGTTTTCTTTATCCTCAGTAGATTCAGGGGTAATAATATTTACTAATTTGTCAAGTGCTTCTCTTTGTGTGATTTGATCGTCCATATGAATTGTAATTTGGTGTGAATAATTGATTTTAGTTTTATCATAAGCAATCTACATTCCATATCATATAATGTTGGAAATTATGCTTGAAATTGCAAGAAAAACCAAATTCAAGATAGATAAATTATAATTTTTTTACAATCCTGCTGGCTGCAGTATCGCAGAAATCAAGCCCTGAATAATCTGGATTTAGTCCACCAATAAACGGAACCGCCATGATAAATAAATTGTTGACTGTCTGCCCATATTTATTTAACGACTGGAAATAATCATTAATCTTCAGACCATTGACTTTGAGGTAATAATTATCATTCTGTCCTTTAACCACTGGATTTTCATCAGTTTCTGATAATTTTTCTGCGGTAGTATTACTTTTAAAACTCAAATAGGCTTCACTGATTAGCTCATCCGATCTCAAGCTTTCAAACGGCAGGTCAGACAATTCCAAAGGCTTTTGACCGATGGCATCAACAAATACATGATAATGCTTTTGGTGTTTTTCTCTTTGAGGTGACAGATAATGGTAGACACCTCCTGATTCAGGATGTGGCTCTACATAGCTTTCTTTATCAACTTGGATCAGGTCAATAATGCCTGCGTCATATAATGCGATAATTTCTTTGTATGAAGATTGGGGCAGTGATGCGATAATGATTGATATCAGAGGAAGAAGTGTTTTTCTGAGACGCAGCATATCTTCTGCCGAAAAATGTTTTGCAGGATAATTCATCGCATAACTAAATGCTGATAAAGTTTCTTTCCAGCTGATAGATTGATGCCGTTTGATCGATTTTTCTGCTTCGTTGTATTCTGCTTTGAAAAGCTGAAAAGAATCCAATTCCTCTCTGATGCTCATCATTTTATCAACAAATTCTTCAATGCCCAAGTCCTTTACCTGAAAGTAAAAGTCAGCGTCTTTCTTTTTTAGAGGTAATTTAAAATTGATCTCAAAAACATGGTCCAGATCGACAAAACCATTATGTTTTTTTTTGTAATCATAGATTTCCTGCAGTGACATCATCCAATCATTTGAGTAGGCCTGATCTTCTGAATGAAACCTTAATGCCGGTAAAAAGCCACCTGTTGAAAACATATGAATACGGAAATTTTCCGAATCAACATTGAGTGAATATTTTAACTGCCCATCTTTCAGAACTTCATATTGACCATTTAACCGTGATAAAGTCTTGACAGCATCCACAGCAGTTAGAGAAGTTCCCCTAATCGCAATAGGGAAGTTGGTGTGGCTTGTAAATTTGGTGGGCGGGTAGGGCGAATCAAACCACCCGACCACTGCTTCTTCGTGTTTTTTTGGCCAGTAATGTCCGGTACATAATACCACTCGGTCGACTATGAAATCTTTTTGAAGATCAGTCATAATTTTAAATTTTTGGCCTCTGTTCACAGGAATAATATCCTGTACACAACAGTTTTTTCGGGCAATGATTTTGATCCCATTTTCTTTTGCCATCTTTATATAAAGCTCAAATTGATATTCCATATAATTTCCTAAAAGAAGTCTTGGAATAACCTGGTAGGCATTGAATTTTCCACCTGATGAAAAATCTGGAAATAAACTGGTAGGATGCTGTGCTAAATAATCTTCAAAGCTACAAGAAAATTTTGGCAGTTCATTGGCTGAAATATTGGCAACATGCTCGATTCCAGAGCCGCCTTTTCCGTAGGGCATTCCCACACCCAACCTGTCATTTTTTTCAAATATATAAATGGTGTCAGGCTTAAAATTCTGATCCATCATGTTTTTCATTATCAGAAGTGCGGCAGGTCCGCCTCCTATAAGTGCTATAGTTTTTGAGTCGATATTTTCCATAAGAATATTATACTTGCCTCAAATTCAAATTGCATACCTATTTTTACCTGTAGGGAAAATATTTATACGAGTTGGGTCAGCTCTTTTATTAATAACATGAACTGACAAGGTCTTAACTTTTTATTAATTTCTAATTGGTTATATAAACCAGTCTTCACAATGATCGTCTTTTGCTCATAAATTATAATAATGAACCGCCCCAGGAAGCCATAAAAGAACCTCTGCGTTATATTGTAGTCAGAGCATCATTTTGTTTTGTGGGCATAAAAATTCTTTTGCAGTAGGCTTCACTGAGGACTTGTTTGCCGTTACAATTGCCATCATCTTATAAAAAAGTTTAGTTCCAACCAAAAATATAATAAGGTTCAATAAGGAAGCTCATCAATCTTATGGGCTAAACTATATTTTTAGTTGCTGCGAATAAGAACCATATTTGAGATATGTGTAATTATAATGAATTATTATTGCGAATATGATTAAATTGCATAATAATAACCATTATTCTAATATTATGAATCAAACACTAAAATGTCCAAACTGCAATTCAGAAATTATCTTTAATGCACAGGCCTTAATTGCAGGCGCCTCTTTTGAATGTTCTACTTGCAAATCGAAGATAAAATTGTCCTCCTCAAGCACAAATGAAACGAAAAAAGCTTATGACAAGTTTACCGAGCTTAAAAAAAAACTTGATAAAAAATAATGAGAGGTGGAGATATTAATACAATGCTTATTGATAGACTAGAAAGAGTATATATCTTAACTGGTTATGGACAAAATCTACAGACTCAAATAACCTTAAATGCTTTTATGGATTACATAGGTTGTAGGCAACCCTTAAAAAGTAGATATAATTATTATGATAATACCAAAAAATAAAAAATGAGAATATTTTTTATATGTATGATTTTACTTTTTACCTAAAGCGTAAAATAATCAAATCAAAAAATTATTTCTCTTTATAAAGAAAACTGAAGAATGGCTTATCAAAATATTTATGATCAATGCACTGCACGATTAGAATATTTAAATTTCTTTAGGTATAATACTTTAAAGATGTTAGAGAAAACTTCTAGTGAGAAAGATTTTTTAATTATCAATTATAATATTCCAGTACCATATAGCACGAAAGCAATTTTAAAATTGATAGTAATTATTATGGTTTAAAACATTATTTTTAAGATCAAAACGGTCAATTTATTGATAAAAATAAGTAATTTGAAGTTAGTAAATTTGAAAAAGAGACTATTGAAAAAATTGATGAGTATCTGAAACAGGTAAATCAGAATATTTTAGCAATAAAAGTAATGGTCTAATTGGTATATAAACACATTGGAATGTTATTGCAAGAATTAATGAAAATATATAATTAAAGAATTGTATACAATAAAATCACTTGCTCCTTTGCGAAATTATCGTGAATAACCCCGTATTTATGAGGTTACTTATTATATGCAGTTGTTTTCTTATTTAAGTTTATGATAAACCATACGTTATAAAATAAAACCGACTTTGAATCGTCAGCAAGAACCGTGTTGCTTTTTCTTTTAAGGTTGAAAGAAAAACGATTTACTTATATTTGCCTCGCAAAGCAAATTCAAATGTTCAAAAAAGTAATCATTGTATTTATCCTTAGCTTTTATACGGTTTTTTGTTCGGCTCAACAGGTTCGACCCTCAAAATCATCTGAAATTTACCGTGAACTCAAAACCCTTAAACACCTACCTAAAGTTTTATACCTTGCAGCTCATCCCGATGATGAAAATACAGGGTTACTCTCCTGGTTAATCAACGACCAAAATGTAGAAACGGGTTATTTGTCTTTAACCAGAGGTGATGGTGGTCAGAATTTATTAGGCACAGATCAGGGTGCTGCATTGGGTTTAATCAGAACTCATGAGCTTTTAGAGGCAAGAAAGTTAGACGGCGCCCAACAGTTTTTTACCAGGGCAATTGATTTCGGGTTTTCTAAAAATACGACTGATACCTTTAAACAATGGGATGCAGATAGCATTACAGCGGATGTAGTTTGGGTCATCCGTAAATTCCGTCCTGATGTTATCATTTGTCGTTTTCCTCCTAATGCTGCGGCAGGCCACGGACAACATGCGGCTTCGGCCGTGGTTGCGGAAAAAGCTTTTAAGCTGGCAGGCGATAAAACGGCTTTCCCAGATCAACTAAAATATGTGAATGCATGGCAACCAAAACGCGTATTGTGGAATACTTTCCGCTTTGGTGGGGTCAATACGACAGCTGAAAATCAACTGAAAGTTACCGTTGGGCAATATGATGCGCAACTGGGAATGGGCTATGGTGAATTGGCAGGATTAAGCAGAAGTTTACATAAAAGCCAGGGTGCGGGAACACAGTCTGTAGCCGGTATCAGAACTGAATATTTTGCCCACGTTATTGGCGAACCTGCAAAAGCAACACTCTTGGACGGAATAACTAAAACCTGGACTTCACAAGGAAGCGCTGATATTGACCAATCATTAGATAAAATTATTTCCTCTTTTAATTTTAATCAACCTGATCTCAGCTTACCTGCCTTGCTTGCTTTACGAAAAAAGGTTGTAGCTCTTCAGGATGGAGACCTGAAAAGGGATAAAATTAAATCTCTTGACAATATCATTTTAAGCTGTGCCGGATTTATGGGCGAGGTAGTGACCAATCAGGCTGAAGCTGTTGCCGGGGATCATTATAATTTCAGATTAAATCTGATTTCAAGAGCTACAAACCCTGTTGTTTTAGAAGATGTAAAATGGTTAAGTCAATCAGAAAGCTTCAACAGAAAACTATCAAAAGATTCTTTAATTACCATTCAGCATGACATTCAGATTCCTGCAGATGCAGCACTCACAGAACCTTACTGGTTGGCAAAATCTCCCACGAACGCAGCAACTTTCTCTGTTCCAAATGATACTTTAATCGGTTTGCCAGAGGCAGAATCGCCACTGAATGTTTTGCTTGGTTTAAAAATCGGTTCGGAAAATTTTCAGGTTAAACTTCCTTTATCTTTCAAGAAATTAGACCCGGTGCGTGGTGATGTAGTCGAAGCCTTGCGCATTGTTCCTGCATTGGAACTGAAATTTACACAACCACTTTATCTGGTCAAAGAAAATGAAGATTTGCATTTGGGTTTAAATTTTAAGGTTAATTCCAACAAACCTTTTAAAAATAAGGGTATTGTAAACCTTATGTATAACGGAGAACGATTAGGCGGGGCTGATGTAAATTCGCTCAATGGAAAAGATTTTACCGTTGAGTATGTCATTCCAAAAGCTAAAATTGCCTCAATAAAATCAAATCAGTTACAATTGGATGCCAATTTTATTGCGGACGAAGTTACTTATAATAAAAAACAGGTATTAATTCAATATCCGCATTTACCTTCCTTACAATATTTTACTCCTGCCACTGTAACTGTAATGAAAGGCGATATTCAGGCGAAGGTTAAAAAAGTGGGTTACATACAAGGTGCAGGCGATTTCATTCCTGAATTCCTACGCATTGCAGGTATTCAGGTAGATGTCCTGAAAGACGAAGATTTTTATGGCAACTTAGATGAATCCAACGGAAACGGTAATCAAAACAAGCTGTCACAGTATGATGCTATCGTTCTTGGTGTTCGTGCGAATAATACAGAAAAAAAACTGGGTCGCTGGATGCCTTTTTTATGGTCTTATGTAAAAGCCGGAGGTAATTTGGTGATGCAGTACAACACCAATCAGGATACAACCGTTGACCAATTGGGAATGTACAGTTTTAGCATTGCCAATAAGCGTGTTACCGAAGAAAATGCGGAGGTTAAATTTTTAAATCCAAATCATAAATTACTGAATTTTCCGAACAAAATTACGGCGGATGATTTTAAAGGTTGGATGCAGGAGCGTGGCGCTTATTTCCCTGCTCAATGGGATGCAGCGTACGAACCGCTTTTTGAAATGCACGATACAGGTGAAGAGCCTTTGCAGGGATCAACTTTATATGCCAAATATGGGAAGGGTAATTTTATTTATACACCATTGGCATTTTTCAGACAGTTGCCTGCGGGAAATGTTGGTGCGGCACGTTTATTTTTAAACTTTTTATCTGCACAGAAAAACTAATGAATAATCAACTTAAAAATTGGAATACCTGGTACCTATTACTAGCAGCTGCATTAGTATTGCAGATCGTATTTTATTATTTGTTTACTAAATTCTGGGCATGAGTACTATAGATTGGACAGTTCTTATTGTTACACTTGTTGCAGTGGTGGTTTACGGCGTATTGATCGGTCGTGGCCAAAAAAGTAACGAATCCTACCTGAAAGCAGATAATAAAATGCCTTGGTACATTGTGCTTATAGGTATTATGGCTACGCAGGCAAGTGCAATCACTTTTCTTTCAGCACCGGGTCAGGCGTATACAGACGGTATGCGTTTCGTTCAGTATTACTTTGGTCTGCCGTTGGCGATGATTGTTATTTGTATTACTTTCATCCCGATTTTTCAGCGTTTAAATGTGTACACGGCTTATGAATATTTAGAAAACCGTTTCGATAAAAAAACAAGAGTGCTCACTTCACTGCTTTTTCTTTTTTCCAGAGGCTTATCCACAGGAATCAGCATTTACGCTCCGAGTATCATCTTATCAAGCGTTTTAAACTGGAATATTTATTTGACTAATGTTTTAACGGGTGGCATTTTATTGATTTACACCTATATTGGTGGAGCAAAAGCGATTGCTCACACCCAAAAATTACAGTTTCTCATTATTCTGGGAACCATGGCTTTTGCAGGATATTTACTTATTCAAAATATGCCGAATGGAATTGGTTTTAACGATGCACTTTATCTGGCGGGGAAATCAGGAAAGCTCAATGTAATCACCACAGAATTTGATTGGAAAGATAAATACAACATTTGGAGCGGACTTATTGGTGGTTTTTTTCTGGCCCTTTCTTATTTCGGTACAGACCAGAGTCAGGTTGGGAGGTATATTACTGCGAAGGACAATACCAATGCAAAAATGGGCTTGCTGTTGAACGGATTGGTGAAAATTCCGATGCAGTTTGCTATTCTCCTGATCGGTGCCCTGCTTTTCGCATTCTTTTCTCTTAAGCCGGCTCCGATTTATTTTAACGAACGCTCTTATCAACATTTAAAGGAAACAAAACCTGAACAGGCTGCGGCTTTTGAAAAAGAACACCAGGATTTACAAATAAAATTTAATGTAGAATCGAAAGAAATTCTAAAACTGAAGGAAGCTCATTCTCCCCAAATTAACAAAACAATTCAGGATTTTAAAAATACACAAACCCAGGTAAAAGCACTTCACGGCAGGGTAGAGGAGGCTATCAATAAATCAAACTATAATGCGGAGAAAACTGATACCAATTACATTTTCCTGTATTTCGTAAAAAATACCTTGCCTGTAGGGATGATTGGTTTACTGTTTGCCGTCATTTTTCTGGCCAGCTGGGGCTCAATTTCCGCAGCGCTGAATTCCCTTGCTGCCTGCTCCTTAAAAGATGTACATTTGATATTCAAAAAAGAAATTCCTGATGATGCCACCGAATTGAAGTACAGTCGCCTGCACACTTTAGCCTGGGGTATTTTCTCAATCGGCGTTGCCATGTTTGCCACTCAAATGGGTTCCCTTATTGAAGCGGTTAATGTATTAGGTTCTCTTTTTTACGGCCCGATATTGGGAATTTTTCTTGTCGCATTTTACTATAAGAAAATCACCGGTTCAAATGTATTTATTTCTGCAATTTTATCAGAAATTGCGGTTATTGCCGTTTATAATTTTGATATCGTTTCTTTCCTTTGGCTTAACGTCATTGGGGCAGCGGCAGTCATTATTTTTTCGGCAATTGGGTTACTGTTTTATAAGCAGAAAGCAGTAACTTCGTAACACATATCTACATAAATACATTCAATAAAATATTATGAAAACAATGATTAAAACTGTTGCTGTAGTTTTTGCTACAATGACGATTTCAGTAAATGCATTCGCACAGGAAGCTAAAAAACCTGCGAGCCCTCCGGCTACTGCAACGGGGAAAATTAAAGATGCAACCATCACAATTGCCTATAGCAGTCCTTCTGTTAAAGGGCGTACCATCTGGGGTGGTCTGGAAGCTTATGATAAAGTTTGGCGTGCGGGTGCCAATGAAGCAACTACTTTCACAACGGATAAAGACATTACCGTTCAGGGTAAAAAGCTTCCTGCAGGTAAATATAGCTTTTTCTTAATCCCTAAACAAAGCGGAACCTGGACTGCGATTTTTAACAAAGAGCCAAAACAATGGGGTGCTTATAAGTACGAAGAAGCAAAAGATGCTTTACGTGTTGATGTAAAAACAAAAGCTTTACCAGCAACACAGGAAACTTTAGTATACAAAATAAACAGTAACGGATTCACAATGGATTGGGATAAAATCTCAGTTCCTGTAGAGATAAAATAAATGTAAATATGAGAAATAAAAATCCCGTTAATGCAGGATTTTTATTTAAAAATTTGATCGTGTATTAAAGATGACTATTTGTAAATTTTTAGTGATATAAAACAGCATTTCATAATTACTACTTTCAAATATTTTAAAATACGATGTGTTACAGATTTTTTATTATAATCAAAAAGGTTTATATTCAAAACTTCACTGTATGGTTTTGATAGTCTGCAAAAGAGCAAAATAAAATGTTACTGGCACTGGTAAAGGCTCCGCCTGATCTTATAATGTCCAATCTGAATCAAACAATGGTGCAGTATAATCAAAAGGGATCTGATGAAAGCATTTTCAATGAAACAAACCATTGAAAATGCTTTTTTTGGTTTCATAGCATGAATTCTTATTCGAGATTGATGTTTTTGAAATAATCATCATTTATCTACAAGGTATGATATATGGTGATCGTGCATCAGCTGGTAAACTCTTGTATCTTTAAAATGACTTCATCTATATCAAATGGTTTTGAAATAAAAGCATCGGCATTACACGCATTCGTAACATTATCAGCCTTAGCATGTGCGCTTATGATAATGACTGGAAGTGCTGCGGTCTCAGAATCCGATTTTAATTGATTGCAGATATCAGTTCCTGATCCGTCAGGAAGCATCACATCTAAGATAAAAAGGTCGGGGACACTTGATTTATCTCTGTTGTTAAATGCAGCAACATTCGAGAACGAGCGGACATCATAATTTTCAAATGACAGGAGCAACTGAAGTGCATCTCTGATGCCTGTCTCATCTTCTACAATAAAAATACTTTTCATAATACGCTTCGTTTCAAAAATGAAGCCAATGTTAGTGGAACTTATTATAAAAACAGAAAGAATTGCGTCTACATCCGTGTCTGCTGCTTCTCTTATAACCTTTTATCTTCATTCGTCTGTAGTATAATTGTTTTTTTTTTCATGCCGCTGTATCACGAACCTGTTATTTTATTATTTGGAGACCAATCAACTCAATCTTAAGCATGATAAAAGAGCTTCATTGTATTATTGTAACAGAGATATTGATAATAAACTAATTAAATTGTTTGGAATTGATAGTCAAAAAAAAGGCTATTATGATTTAGAAAAAAAAATGATATAGAAACAGATTATACTAAAGAATAAAATTTTAAGGATGTTAGTATTCAATTCGGACGGGGAATAATAATGCTGGACAGTGCTTATTATTAATCTTAAAGATATAAAATTTGCAATATATGGTTCGGAACTTAATAAAGCATCTAAACTGGAATAGTCTAACCTTATTGATTAGAAAAATTATTTGTTTGATTATCAGTATTTTAATAAGCCATGAATGAGAATTTAGTTTTGTAACTTGTTGACTATGAGTATAATAAAATAATGGCGTCAACTGTCTTTAGTTGACGCCATTTTCCTTTGTACTCATAATCGTAGAAATATCGAAACATTTGATAGAAAATTTGGAAAGAATCATAGAAATAGATATTTCTGGCATATGAAACATGATAGGTTTTCCTCAATTCATTTACTGGTAATTACGTAAAGGAGGCTGTTTCAAAAAATAATACCTGTCTCTACTATCTGACAAATTTTGTCGTTTAGCAGATTTTCAGAGAATGATTTTAGCTTTAGAGATAGCCTTTTTTACTCTGATATGTTTAGACCGTAATCATTATTTTTTTAAATTAATTACAGTAAGACACCCGCGGATTGGTACTGTCTCCGCATCTAAACTGATATTTAAATTGTAGATATTTCGGTGTGGGATTATCCGTGACCTCAAGCGGAGCCATCGACTGTCCGTTATAAGAAGGCATGGTGACCTGTACAGCAGAACCATTGCCTAAAGCCACATTTTTAGCATTGCTGTTTCCATTAAAACTATAATCCATCATGGCATCCAAAAGACGGTACACACCGTAATAGTCCAATGCATCGAAAGCTGTTCGGGAACTTGGCATTACGTGATCTGTCACATAATTGTATCCATTTACACTAGATGATTTAATATAAATAAAATCTTTTTCAGCATTAGAAATATTGATATTTTTAAAGATATCGATTGCCATCCTGTGATCGTTAACATCATCTTCATCATAGACCTGGGTGATCATTTTGGTATTGGAAGGAAAACTCTGCAATTGCTGTTGCGTGGTCAATGGACTGTTCCAGTTGAACGAATACCAGGGAGCCATAGTGAAAAGAAAACGTCCGTTTTGTCCCCAGCCTTTCTCTGTAAATGCTTTATAGGAAAGATCGATACTTGCCCCACCTCCAAAAGAATGTCCCATAAAACCTACTTTCAGAGTGTCAATAATGTTGGGGTAATCTGCAGCGGCCTTCGTGAAGCCTTCCCAAAGGGTCTGGTAACGGTGATCAACACTGACATCAATAGTGCGGTAAGGAACAAACACCGCCACATAACCTTTCTTTGCAATAAAGTTATACAGCTCTATATTGTATTCTTTTTCCTCACCCCCAAACGGATGCGAGAAGAATATAGTAGGTCGAGGAGAAGTAATGCCTTTAGGATAGAAAATTGAAACCTGTGTTCCTGCGTACTGTGGATTACTGAAGTCAATTTCTGCCACCTCATAGCTTCCGTCTGCACCATATCCTGACACAGGTCTTTGTATAGGTCCATCAAGGCTGGTGTCAAGTTTTGACTGGAGAGGAGAAGCTGCTTCGTCAGTATCGTTAGTGTATTGAGAACATGCAGAAATCGCAATAAATATAATAATTAGCCATAGGTTTAATAGTGTTTTCATTTTCTTTTGTTTTTAATATTTTGAATCATCTCATCTTTAATTTCCTGATATTTTTTATATTGATCTGCATCCAGAATTTGGCTCAGGGCATTGGATTTTTCTTTCTGTAAAGCTTTCAGTTTTTTGAATTTGGAGATTTTACTTTCGTTACTTTGCAGAATTGGGTCATTCTTTCGGGCATACTGAAGATCAAGAGCAGAGACCTGCTCAATTTGTTTGGCATTTAACGCTAACTGACTTGTCATCCATGCCGTCATCATCTTTGCACGTTGTTCGGGAGTACTGTCCTGTAACTTTTTTGTCTGTGCTGTTACATTTGCAAATGTCATACATATAAATGCCGCAACAAAAAGTAGACATTGTTTTTTTTGTTTTAAAATCATCTTGAAAATTTTAATTTTAATAAAACAAATGTAGCAAGACTGCTTATTTCCTTTAAGATAAAAAAGGGTGAACCTGCTAAATTCAGAGATGAAATTCATTATTGATCCATCCACTTCCTAAAATGCATGGCCTTTGCTTTGCTGACAAGGATCTGTTCCTGAGGTAAAGGATGTATTTTGACAAGTAGCCTCCCATTGAAAAAATATTCTACGGCTTCTACAGCGTTTTTATTGATAATAAATTGGCGATTAGCCCTGAAAAAAACAGCAGGATCCAATTCATGTTCAAGTTGTTCCAGTGTGAATTCCATTATATATCGCCTGCCATCTGCTGTATGCGCATATACTATTTCATTTGAAGTATGGAACCAATTGATCTTAGCCGCTTCCACAGGAATAAGCCTTCCACAGTAATGGATCAGAAAGGATTTTTTAAATTGTTTTGTCGTATTCTGGAGTTCCTGCAGCAGAGACCGTGTTTTAGTGTGTTCAATTTTGATATCAGCCGCAATAAGGGTATTGTATTTAAGTAAAGTCCGCTTTATTTCTTCCGTGTCAAAAGGTTTTAGAACGTAATCAATGCCGTTGTTACGGAAAGCCTCGATAGCATAATCATTATATGCTGTAACAAAAATAACAGGTTTTATAATGTTTACCTGTCTGAAAATCTCAAACGATAATCCATCGGAAAGCCTTATGTCTGAAAATATCAGGTCATAATCTTTATTATTTAAAATAAACCAATCCATTGCTTGTGTTATACTTTGTAAAGTCTTCACGATTTGGATTTCCGGGTTGATTTCTCTCAGTATATATTCCAGGTTTCTTGCGGTAGCAGCTTCGTCCTCGATAATTACAATGTCTAATTGTTTTTTCATAATAATGGAAGCTTTACGATGAAATATTCTGTCGTTTGATGGATCTCTATCTCATGACGGGTTTGCAATTTGTATCTTTCATTCAGGTTGATAAGGCCAAGTCCGGTGCTTTCTGCTTCGCCGATGTTGGGCTGCAGATTATTCTTGACAATAAGCCATCTACCTTCCCCATAAATCTCTACAGTTAAAGGATAAGAATCTGTACCTCTATTATGTTTAACAGCATTTTCCACCAAGGGTTGCAGTGATAAAGGAAGAATTTGGCCGCCTATAAAATCTTCGCTAATATTGATATGAATCTGAAAGGCACTTTCCAGCCGCATTTTTACAAGCTGGATATAGGATTTCAAATGCTCAAGCTCTTTTTCCAGAGTTACCAGATTGTTGCCTGAACGAACCAATGTATATCTGAAGATTTTGGAAAGATGGAGGATATAGTTTTGGGCCATACCTGGATCTTCCCTGACTATAGCAGAAAGGCTGCTTAGGGTATTGAACAGAAAATGAGGGTTAAGCTGTTCCTGAAGTAATTGAAGCTGTGTCTTTAGGTAGGCGGAATTGAGCTGCTCGTTGATCAGGTCTTTGTTTTTGCTTTCACGCATCAGAAGAATTAGACGGATGACTATAGCGATCATAATACTGCTGAGCAAAAACCGGGCAAAATATCCTCTGATCCTACCTCCCGGAAGTTGAAAAGTTCCAAAAAGCAAAGAATGGGTCATGCTTCCCAGTATAATAGCTGCCACAACCACCAAGGCATTGAATATGTATAGTTTCCAGTATTGTTTATTTTCTCTAAGCACGCTCAGAAGTTTACCGTCAGAAAGATTCAGATACAGTAATAAGATACAGAATATCATATTATTTAAAAACTGAAAACCATATTCCCAAATATTGAATTGCCAGTAACGGGCGATAATCCCATCACTGTTAAGAGCCATCAGTTTTGCAGAATTGACCATCAGCGTAATCAAAAATGCACTGTAAAGATATATTTTTCTCTCATTCTTATTCATTAGTACAAAGAAAGCAAAATATTAAAATCAATGATATAATAAATAGCTGAAGCGGCAAAAGTACGTGGTGAAATGATCGGTTTAGAGTGCATAACATTGGCTAAAGTATTTTGTAACTTCTCCAAATACTTAATTTATACAGTGACTTTTTAAAAGCCCTTACAAATATGTTTAATTTTTTTCGACGATTGTGATCTGTAGTGGCTCAAGGTTTCGTATCAATAATCAGTGTGTAAATCTACTTTATTTTAGATTTTCCAGGCTTAATTTGCCATATCCTTTACAAGCTGGGTAGGAGAGTTGCAGTCACAATTGCTGAAACCGACAAGATAAATGTCCCTTTGAGGAATATAAACCGCCATCGACTTGAATCCGAAAACACTTCCGCCATGTTCACGGGTAGGGATGCCATTGATATCCTTCAAATTTATGTAAATTTGTATATAGTTACCATAATAAAAACTGTCTAACTAATGTATGCGTTTCATGGGAAAGGTTCTATGTTCATCCTTACCATTTCTCAATCCTGAGATTTCTGCCTCCAAAGAATCTCTGCCGATCTTCTGGTAGGAAATTACCTGCGGAAAATCATGGAATCTGTTCTCAAAGATCAATCGGGTGGATGAGACTGAAATAGCTTCGAACCGGACAGGAGATCCTCCATTCTGATCTTTAACGGTAGGGATATAGAAAAGCCTGCCTCTTTCCTCAGATATGCGAATGGTTTCAAGGATGAGGGTATCGCTGCCTTTAATGGAATAGCTTCGACCGCTAAGTTCATTTTTTCCGGACTTCTTCCAAGACTCGTAAACGATACCTCTGCTCGTTCTGTTTTCCCACCTGCCGGCAAGCCATTGTGCTTTTCTGATATAGTTGGAAGGTACAGTGCTACAGCTGTAACATACCCAAATAAAAACCATCATTTTTAAGAATATCTGTTTGCTCATGATGTCATTTTACTGCAAAGGTGCATTATTCCTTAGATTCAAAAATTGTATAAATGCGACAATATTATTTTGTTCCGTAAAACAACGTACTCAATGTAAGATGCTTTCCGTAAAACTCTTTAGGGCTGACACCGACAAGTTCTCTGAAATCCCTGATAAAATGCGCCTGATCGTAGTAATTATTCGCATGAGCCATGGAGGTAAAGCTCGAATATTCTTTGGTTAACATCATTTTAAGCGTTCCCTGAAAACGAATGATCTTTGAAAGTTTTTTGGGACTCATCCATATGGCGCTATGAAATTTTCTTTCCAGTTGCCTCATGCTTATCCGTAATTCGTGAGAAAGAGCTTTAATCGGAATTTGTCCGTTAGCAGTTATAATCATTTCTACTGTGGATCGTACGATTTGATCGGCCGTTTCAGAACGGGCCAGCCTCTCTAAAAGGAATCTTTCAACCCGCTCGATTCTGTTGCTGACATTATGGATACTAAGCATCTCATTTTCAAAATGCTTTCCATCAGCTCCGAAAATACTTTCCAATGGAATACCTGTGTTTTCCATTTTTTTGATGGGAAATGTAGAAAAATGCGTAAACCCGTGGGGACGGAACCTGACGGAAAAGATTTCAGTGCTTCCGGAAGGCTCGATCTCAAGCGGTCGGGAGAGCTGCCCCATGACAAAACATCTCGGCTGCAGAAAACTGCTACCGCATTCGTTATATTGAAGGTACAGACCTCCGTAATGGATGATCATTTCCATACAGCCATCCGGGACAATAGATTGTCTCTGAGGTTGATCACCCGCAGCATCTTGCAATGTCCAGTAGCATTTAACCAGCATCGACAGATCCTCAGAAGGTTCAAACATTCGGTAATCCATTATATTTTTTTATAAAATTAGCTACTTTCGAGCTTACGAACAAGATTTAATGGAAAGTCTCAGATTGATATATTATTTCAGGCAAACATATATTTTAATGTACCAGATCAAAATATGAAATAGTAAATGCCTATGATCAATCTTGTTTATGTGTACTTAATAGTGAAACTCATAATTTAGATAAAGATGCTAACTGGTACAATTAAGTATATAATCACCAAAATTACTTATAAGTGGATGCCTTACGCCAATACTTTAACGCCGATAATTGATGCGCTGAAAGAATGGGGATAAAACACCGGGAAGAGATTTTGAAGCAGTAATATCCTGATTAAGTATATTCGTGTTAGAGTAATAACTTTTATGCAGGTGTGATCATAAATAATTTGGTCCTTAACCACTTAAATGGCTTTATGAACGAGACATAGCCAATTTAGTAATTTTTCAATAAAAGGATCTACCAATTTTTGATATGTGGAGCAATAAGTAAAATAGTAGGTACAGCAACAACGTACGCCAATTCTCAGGACTTTATCCAGATTTTTAAGAAATTGGGCTTAAATCCAATGTTCACTAGGATTACAGTAAAAGATATGATGCCTGTTGTTGCTATTCCCATTATCAATGCAAATGCTATTTTCTTTTTCATTTTTGCTTTAGGCTATGCCGGATCAATATTATTTCTGACTCGCAAGATTTTTTTTGATCTTCATCATAATACTGGCAGGTACAAAATTCGGAAGTTTGGAGTTGAACCAATTTTGAAGACCAATTACTTTTTTTCCGTGTCCTTCGAGCAAATGTTTAACTCCATATTCTGCAACAATTTCCGGATGCATTGGTTTTGTCTTATGCAGGTTTGTCGTTTGCATTTCACTGGTAGTAAACGCAGTATCTACCGTGCCTGGATATAAAGAAAGAATGGTAACACCCGTGCCTTCCAATTCAGCTGCTAGCGTATCACTAAAAGCCAAAACAAAAGCCTTAGTTGCAGAATAAACAGAAAAATATGGCATTGGTAAAAATGAGACTACTGAGCCTATGTTCATAATTCTCCCAGATCTGCGTTTGACCATATCTTGTGCAAAAAGCTTGGTCAATACGACTAAACTGGAAATATTCAGGTGAATCATGTCCAACTCTTCATCCAACGAAGTTTCTGTAAAATGACCATAGTTGCCTACTCCGGCATTGTTGACCAGATGGGTCACTAATAAGTTTTCATCCTTAATCTTTTTGTGCAAATCTCTAGCAACATTTGGATCAGAGAGGTCTGCAACATAATAGTGAATAAGTACGCCATATTTTTTTGTTAAAGCTGTCTGCATCTGTTTCAATTTGCTTTCTGTACGGGCAACCAATATCAGGTTGTGCGCTTTTTCTGCTAATTGATGTGCCATTTCGTAACCAATTCCAGATGATGCTCCGGTAATTAAAATATATTCTTTCATTTTTTATAAATTTTTAGGTTAATTAATAAATTATATCTTCTCATCTAGTTGCGGAGGTATCAACTTATACATGACTGGTGTAACAATTCTTGACAATATCGTAGAGCTTATCAATCCTCCAATTAATACAATTGCCAATGGTGCAATTAAAGGATTAGGGTTCAGTGCGATAGGAAGTAATCCACAAATTGCAGTGATTGAGGTTAATACAACCGGAAGGAAACGTGTTTCACCAGCAATATGGATGGCTTCATCAATACTATGTCCTTCAAGCCTAAGCTGATTCGTAAAGTCAACCAAAAGCAGTGAGTTTTTAACCTGAATTCCTGATAAGCCTATAAATCCGATGATGGATACCAATGACATAGGATTTCCGGTAAGAAGTAACAAAACAACACCCCCTAAAATTCCCAATGGAATAATAGATAATACAATGATGATCCCTTTAAACGTTTTGAACTGTAACAGTAAAACGGCTATGAAAAGAAAAGTACTGAGTATAATGACCGAAAGAAAATTCCCTCCCAATGCATCACCTTCTGATTCTGCTTCGCCTGATAGCTTGTAGGAATATCCTGCCGGAAGTTTTAGCTTGTCGAGTTCAGGAACAATATCTTTAAGGATGTCATTTGCCAATACGCCTTCTTTTGTAAGAGAGGTTACTTTTGCAAAACGGGACTTGTTGAAATGATTGATAGCTGTAGGAGATTTCTCAAAAGTAATCGAAGCAATTTGGTCAATCTGAACCGGGATGCCTTGGATATTGTTGACATATAAATTTTTAAGTGCATTTAAGTTCGAAAACTTTTCTCTTGGAAGCGTTATTACAACATTCCTGGAATCGCCCCGATCGTCAATATAATCTCCCACGTTCAATCCTGCGACCGCCATACGGATCACTTTATCAACGTCGCTTGTCATGACTCCCAATGTTCTTGCTTTTTCTTTATCGATTTTTATCTTTACATCAGATTTATATGCATTCAGTTCATTATTGATATAGAATGTTCCCGGATGCTTTCTTAACAGCTCTTCAACTTTGAATGATAGTGAACGTAGCGTATCCTGATTTTCTCCGAATATTCTTACCACGATATTCGCTTCTATGGGTGTCCCTTGTTCAAAATCTTTTATTTCAATTCTGGCATCAGGAAAATCTGCGAATTTTGTACGCAATTTTCTGATGAGGTCCGTTTTTGAACCCGGACTTGCTTCCTCACCCATCTGTACGAAGATCTGTGCAAAATCAGGTTTGATATCCTGTTGGTGAACATTATAATAGATCTGAGGATTTCCTTTTCCCACATTTGAGGTAAAATTGACAATTTCACTCTCTTTCTTTAATTCTTTTTCTATCAGTTTTGTCACGCGGTCACTTTCAGGAATGTCGGCCTGCAGAGGCATTTTGATATTGACCAAAAACATCGGTTTTTCTGAAGTAGGAAAGAGCTTGAATCCGGCTAGCGGAAATAGCATAAATGCTGCAATACTCAGTACAATAGATATTCCGATGGTCGCTTTTGGCCATTTCAAAGCAACAGGCATAATACGGTTATACGATACGCTTAGAAATTTTTGCAGATGTTTAAGAAAGAAATTCCCTTCTGAATGCGTATGAGTCTTCAATATTTTACTTCCTAAAAAAGGCACTAAGGTCAATGCCACGATCATCGATGCCAAAACACTTGTCATGACGGCCATAGGAAGGCTTCGGATGAACTCTCCTGCAATATCAGGCAGGAATGCCAGTGGAAGAAATGCAATCACCAAGGTAGCTGTACAGCCAACAACTGCGATACCGATCTGTTTGGTTCCTTTCAAGATGGCATCTTTTCTTGAGTGTCCCTCTCTCAGCCACCGCTCTATATTTTCAACCACTACGATACTATCATCAACTAAGAGCCCTAGTGCAACTACCAATCCTACGATACTCAACTGATTGAGGGAATATCCCAAAAGATTCATCGTGATCAGTCCCAAAGCAAGAGAAAGTGGTATGGAAATCATCACAATGATGGATGCTCTGAAACCCAGAGGTAATAATGTGATCACTACTAAAACAATAGCTAACCCGAAATCAAAACCAAGGTGTCCCAGACGTTGCGATACCATGTCTGCCTGATCAAAATTTTTGACCATTTTGATGTTTTCCGGTAGTGTCTTGTTGAATTTTTCTAAAATAGGCTCATATTCTTCTTTCGCATTCGTGATGTTTACATTGTCTTTCATTCCTGCAGTTACCAGAATACAACGATTGCCGTTGAGGCGGGTAATATGATTCACGGTTCCGTCTTTGTAGGTGACATTGGCTACATCTTTAAGATAAATTATTTTACCACCTGCATTATAAATCACCGTGTTGGCAACATCTTCTACATTCTTGAATTTACCGCTGGTCTTGACGTTAAAAACCTTACTGTCAAGATTGATGCTTCCTCCCGGAATATCGGCAGCCTCGCTTTGAATACTTCCCATGACAAGATTCAAAGGGATTTTCAACTGAGCTAATTTATCAAGTTGCAGGTCAATCCTTATTTCCTGCTCCGGGATCCCTGCATACTTTACTTCACGGAGATTGGTGATCTTTTCAAGCTGAGTCTTTAATTGATCTGCCTTATCTCTCAAGGTTTTTCCTGACACCGTGTTTGAAACTAAAGCGACCTGAAGTATTTTAACATCAGAAGAGGATATTTTTTCAGTTTTAATCAGATAAATGTCCTTAGGAAGTTCACTGCTCTTTAGTGCATTGATCTCCGTTGAGATTTCCTGATACTTATTATCGACATCGACACCGTATTTGAATTTAATCTGTATTGCGGCAACACCATCTTCAACTGTGGTCAGGATTTTATCAATATTTTCCAATCCATAGATCTTGTTTTCGATGGGTTTTACCACCTGTTCTTCCATGTCTTTTGGGCTGGTTCCAGGATAAATGACCGTTACAAGATATTGAGGAGGGTGTGTAGTGGGGTCTTCTGATCTCGGCATTGTGAAAAGCGTCAGAATACCTACCACAGCTACCAGAACGAATATGATCAGCGTAAACTGATAATTTTTAACGGAGAAATTGGTAATCTTCATAATTACTGAATGATTTTAATAATAGATTGCTCGTTGAGGTAGGCACTGTTGGAAATGACGATCTGATCAATTCCGAAAGGCTTTTCTTTGAGATAGACCTTATTGTTGTCAAACTTTAAAATATTTACGGCTATTTTCTTCACTCTGTTTTTACCGTTTGGAGCGAAGATGAACCCTTGCTCTCCATCTGCTTCTACCAATGCGTTGTAAGGGATAACCACTGATTTTTCGATCTGGTCTGTTTTGATCTCGGCTTTTCCAAACATACCAACCGCCGGAATTGCGTGGTCAAGTTTTAATTTCAATTCTATCTGAAATGAGCCAATCTCTCTGTCAGCAGCCTGTAATTTTCTAAAAACCGTAGCTTCAAATTTGTGATCAGGATAGCCATCTATCGTAACTTTAGCTGATTGTCCGACTTTAATCGCTGCCCATTCTCTGTCTGTCACACCGACTTTTAATAAATAGCTGTTACTTTTTTGAGTGGAATTGGTTAGAAAGACAGGGATTCCTCCACCTACTATTTCTCCCTCATTCGCTATCTTTTTTGCTACAAATCCATCAGAAACAGCATATATTTTAGCATAGCGCTCGTTAAAGGCGGTAGCTTGCCTTGATTTTTGGGCAACTTCTAATGAAGTTCTCGTGTTCTGTAATTGTTCCAGGGAGAAGACACTATCTTTGTACAGATTATTGGCTCTGTTAAAATCACGCTGCGCTTTAGCAACATTCAGGTCTGCCTGAGCAACTCCAGCAGCAATTTCGGTAGCGTTCAATGTAGCAAGAAGTTGTCCTTTTCTAAAAAACTGTCCTTCATCTACATATATTTTGCTGATCACCCCTCCGATTTTAAACGAATAGTTAGCTTGATCTTCGGTGCTGATTAGTCCTGTTGCTACGATTGAATTGGAAACATCTTCTGATGATAATGATGAAACTTTTACCGAGATGATATCCTGTCCGGACATTGTATTTTTTTCAGGTTTTTTTTCACTGCATGACATGATAAGTAGTATAAGAGCAATGAATGATGATTGAATTTTTTTCATAATAGATTATTGTATATTAAAACTGGCATTTGCTCGTTCAATCGCTGTGTAAGCAATCCAAGTGTCAAATAGGGTAATGTTTGATTTTATTTGTGCGTCGATCCATTGATTTTGTGCATCTAGAAGTTCGATATAGATCGTTATTCCTTCTTTGTATAGTTTAGACATATCGCTGTAGTAGGTCTGACTTGTTTTCAGCTGGGATTGCGCAGCTCGGTGTTGAGCGATCGCACTTTCCATATTGGCCTGTCTAACTTTCAGTTCGGTTAAAAGCTGTTGTTGCACATAATCTGTTTGGGATGTTATGGCTTGTTGTTCAGCTATTGACTGTTTGATGCGGTATGTATTTTTTCCGAAAGCGAAAAGATTCCATTCTAAAGAAATTCCAAATAAGTAGTATCTTGTTTTTTGATTAAATTTCCAGTCAAAAGCTTGGGAACCCAGATCCAGGCTGGCTCCAATCTTCGGAATAAGATAAGACTTGGCAAGTCCTGTCAGATCGTTATTGATGTCCTTGGAAATTTTGAGTTTAGACAATTCCTCACGATTGCTGATATTGTCATTTGGCAGCTGGGCTTCTTCCGGCAAAGTTGTGATGTCATCAATTACAATGCTTTCTGTCAATGGTCGATTTAAAAGAAAATTAAAATAATATTGTGCAGATTCCTCTGTTTTCTGAGATGCGATAATGGAGGCATTGATTTTCGAAACTTCATTTTGACTTCTGATAACTGCTGTTCGATTGATTTTTCCATTTTCAAACAATTTTTTATTTACTCTTTCCCCTTCGGTAACGAGTGTTAGATACGATTGGTAGATCTTGGTCGCATTGGTAGCTTTAAGATAATTGTAATAAGCTGTTTTTATCTCTTTTACAAGCTCTCTTTTGTAAAGGAGAATTTCTGTTTTTTGTAGATCGATCTGTTTTGACTTAATCTTTCTGTTATATCCAAGCTCAGCATTTAAAATAGGCTGGCTAATGCGGAATTTTGCATCATAAAAGTTATCGGGATTCAGTAGAATACTTTGATTCTGAAGTTGAGGGAATGAACTGCTTCCTGTCAACTGGTTCAAAGTAGAGTAGACCCCATTCAGAAGATCGCCTGTCGGGAAATCGATCGTTCTCCCTCCGTCTGCCTTTGTGTAGGTTGTTGAAAAAGCAACGTTGGGTAAGAACATGCTTTTAGCTTCCCCGAGAGCATAGACACTTTTTTCAAGAATAAAAGACTGTTGTTTGATGCTTTGGTTAGATTCAATGCCTTGTTGAATGTAATTGTCAAGTGTACTTTGGGCATGAGTCAATTCTGCTGGAGAAAATAAAAAAATACTCAGGCAACAGAATAATAGTTTTTTTTGATTTTTATTAATCATTGTATTAAATTTAAACAGTGTTCAATTATTGGATAAAAAAAGGATTATCCTTTTTCGAGAAGTGAAACAAAACAATCATAGCCCTTTTGCATTAGTTCCTCATTTGTTTTATTTTCGAAACTAACGGTACGGTCCTTACAGAAAAGAGCACATATACCATGGACAGAGGACAGGATCATAAAGGTCAAATACTCGATATCCATATCTTTAAATCGTCCCTCATTCTGACATTCTTTGATGATCCCGGACAGATGATTGATCGCTTCTTTTGCAATTTGGAAACCTCCTTGTTCAGTCGAATTTGATGTTGATTCCTCAACAAGAAACATCAGGTTGTAATAATCTTTATTATCCTGAGCAAATTTAATAAATACCCTTCCTACAGCTTTCAGTCTTTCAAAGGGTTGTGCCACACTATCTAATATTTTCATCTGAGAAAGCAGCAAACGAAAGCCTTCCTTATGAAGTTCGTGAAAAATCTCACTTTTATCCTTGAAGTGGAAATAGATCGTACCTGCACTATAATCGATTTCACTCGCAATATTTCGCATGCTGGTGCTTTCATATCCCTTTTGAAGAAATATCTTTCTTGCAGCATCTAAAATACGTTTTCGCATTTCAAGTTTTTCTTTATTCTTTCTGTCTGTAATACTCATGGGATTATGAAATTAAATGTATTGAGTTCCTGAAATTAATATTTTATATGATCAATTCCAAAACCGGGAATGATGATTATACCAAATAGTAATTACTTTGCAAATATACTGAACGGTGTTCAATTAAAAAAATGTTTTCTTATTTTTTTTAAAATTATAGAGTAGAATCATAAATGTCCTGATATGACAAGGACATTTATGATTATTCTACCTACTACTATTTCTCAAGGATCATCGTCACGCCCTGACCTCTTGCAGCGCATATGGAAATAAGACCTTTTCCAGCTCCTTTTTCATTTAATAGCTTAGCAAGTGTTGCAATAATTCTACCACCCGTTGCTGCAAATGGATGTGCAGCTGCAAGGCTGCTTCCTTTTACATTAAGTTTATTTCTGTCGATTGTTCCTAAGGCCTGATCTAAGCCAAACTCCTTTGAAAGTTGATCACTTTCCCAGATTTTGAGTGTTGCCAAAACCTGTGCTGCAAAAGCTTCGTGAATTTCATAGTAGTCAAACTCGTCTAATTTAATGTTTGCTCTTTTTAGCATTCGGTCAGCGGCAACTACAGGAGCTAATAATAAATTATGTTGGTTTTTTACATATTCAATTCCTGCAATTTCAGCTTGTGTTATATAGGCGAGGATAGGGAGGTTATTTTTGATAGCCCAATCTTCACTTGCCAGCAATACTGCTGAGGCACCATCAGTGAAAGGAGTAGAATTTCCCGCAGTCAGTGTGCCGTTCTGTTTATCGAATGCAGGTCGTAACTTGGATAACTTTTCAAAAGTAGTGTCCCTTCTCAAATTGTTGTCGACGGATATTCCCAGATAAGGGGTGATCATATCTTTATAAAATCCTTCATCATACGCTTTAGCCATATTCACATGGCTCAGCAATGCAAGATGATCCTGATCTTCTCTTGAGATCCCGTAATATTTTGCAGTGATCTCTGTGTGTTCTCCCATGACCAAGCCCGTTTCAGGCTCTTTTCCTTTATAAGGAATTGGAATGAAATCTTTTATTTTTGCTTTTGATAACTGTTTCAATTTACCAAACGTGGACTTTTCACCATTGGCTTTGAGTAAGATTTTCCTCAATCGTGCATTGGTTTCAAAAGGAATGTTACTCATTGCTTCCACACCACAGGCAATACCACTTTCTATTTGTCCCAGTGCAATTTTATTGGCAATATAGATTGCTGATTCGATTCCTGTATCACAAGCCTGTTGAATATCGCAACCGGGCGTGGCAGGATCAAGTGAGGTTTTCATTACTGATTCCCGAACAAGATTACTTTCCGAGATATGTTTAATAACAGAACCTCCTGCAACTTCACCCAGTCTTTTATGGTGTAGATTGTATTTTTCGATCAGTCCACTTAAAGTGGCAACTAATAGATCCTGATTGGTGGCGTTGGCAAAAACTCCGTTGTGTCTTACGAAAGGTGTTCTGTTATAACCTACAATGGCAACTTTTTTTACTGACATAATACTTAATTTAAATATTGATTGCAGACTGTCCTGAAGCCAACATATAGGCTTCTTTCAAAACTTCCGAATAAGTTGGATGGGCATACGATATCATAAACATATCGCTGTCTGTTACTTCATATTCTAATCCAATCACAGCTTGTGCAATGAGATCTGCAGCTCGTGGACCAATAATGTGCACTCCAAGCACTTCACCATATTTTGGTTCAGACAATACTTTTGCAAAACCATCTTTCTCCATCGCTGCCCTGGCTCTCGCACTTGCTGAAAATGGGAATTTACCTTTTCTGTACTCGATCCCCTTTGCTATTAACTCTTCTTCCGTGTAACCTACAGATGCTACTTCAGGCCATGTATAAACTACGCCAGGAATTCTGTTATAATGAATGTGTGGCTTTTGTCCATCAATAATCTCTGCAACAAAAACACCTTCTTCCTCAGCTTTGTGAGCCAACATTGGTCCTGCAACCACATCTCCTATAGCATAAATTGATGGAACGGTGGTTTGGAGATTTTCATTTGTTTTTATTCTTCCTTTGTCATCAAGCTGTATAGTTGTATTTTCCAATCCCAAACCTTCAGTATAAGGTCTTCGACCTACAGCCATTAAAATATATTCAGCTTCTAAACTAAATTCTTTTTGATTTTCATCTCTATAATAAACAACAGCTTTGTCCCCTAAGTTTTCTACACCATAAACACTTTTGCTAAGTTGAATATCGATTCCCTGTTTCTTTAAAATTTTTCTCAAACTTGCACCCAACTCAAGATCCATTGTAGAGATGAGTTCCTTTGCATATTCTATGATGGTAACCTTCGTACCTATGCGATTATAAATGGAAGCCATTTCTACTCCAATAACTCCGCCTCCGATGATGATCATACTTTTTGGCTTGTCATTTAAAGTTAAAGCTTCTGTTGATGTAATGATTCTTTTCTTATCAATTTTAATATTGGGTAGAGTCGCAGGTTTTGAGCCTGTAGCGATGATAAAGTGTTTAGACTTGATTTCTGTAGATTTGTTATCAGGACTTTTTACGGTGATTTCCGAATTGTTCTTAAATTGTGCAGTCCCCTCAAATACTGTAATTTTATTTTTATCCATTAAAAAGTTCAGTCCTTTGGTGTTTTGAGTAACCACCTCATTTTTTCTTGCAATAAACTGCTGAAAATTTAGCTTTACTTCTTCCAATTCAATACCGTGTTTATCAAAAGTTTCTATTGCCTGATGGTAATGTTCTGAGCTGTCCAGCAAAGCTTTGGTAGGAATGCATCCTACGTTAGTACATGTTCCGCCTAAGGTCGGATATTTTTCTACAATTGCCGTTTTATAACCTAACTGAGCACAACGTATTGCTGCGACGTATCCACCGGGTCCCGATCCAATTACAGTGATATCAAAAGTTTCCATATTGATTTTATTTTTAGTTCATTAAATTTTCAATAACAATGGCAGTTGCGCCTCCACCTCCGTTGCAGATAGCTGCTACGCCATATTTACCTTTTTCCTGCTGAAGTACAGAGACTAAAGTACAAATTATTCTCGCTCCTGAAGCACCCAATGGATGTCCTAACGCCACAGCACCACCATAGACATTGATTTTTTGAGGATCTAATCCTAATTCAATCTGGTTTGCCAGTGCAACAGCTGCATATGCTTCATTAATTTCAAAAAAGTCGATATCCTCCAACTGAAGATTTGCTCTTTTTAAAGCTTTTGGGATGGCAATCGATGGGGCAGCGGTAAACCATTCCGGAGCTTGCGCCGCATCTGCATATCCAACAATTTTTGCCAGGGGTGTAAGATCATATTGATGAACGGCTTCTTTTGATGCCAATAATATAGCTGCTGCACCATCATTCAGATTACTTGCGTTTGCAGCGGTGATTGTGCCGCCTTCAACAAAAGAAGGTTTTAATTTTGAAACTTTTTCGGGAATTATTTTGTAGATATCTTCATCCTCAGTAATAACCGTTTCTCCTTGTTTTTGTTTTAGTGTAAAAGGAATGACTTCATTTTTAAATTTACCTTCTTTTGTAGCTTTTGCAGCTTTTTCATAAGATTTCAAGGCATATTCATCCTGCTGTTCTCGGGTTAACTTATATTTTTCTACGCAGAGTTCAGCAGCATTTCCCATGTGGAAATCATTGTAGACATCCGTTAATCCGTCTTTTAGCAGACCATCAATCAATATTTCATTACCCAGTTTGTTGATCTTTCTTTTATTGGTGTAATGTGGTACGTTGCTCATACTTTCCATTCCTCCGGTGATGACCATGTTTTCCAGTCCCAGCTGAATTTGCTGAGCTCCAAGAATGGTTGCTTTCATACCTGCTGCACAAACCTTATTAACGGTTGTGCAATCTGTCTCGTCAGGAATTCCTGCAAATTTTGATGCTTGTCGTGCAGGGGATTGCCCGAGATTTGCAGACAAGACATTTCCCATATAAACACTATCAATATCTTTAGGATCAATGTTGACGTTTTCAATGGCTCCTTTGATGGCTGCTGCCCCAAGATCTGTTGCTGAAACTTCAGCGAAATTTCCCAAAAATCCGCCAATGGGAGTTCGTTTAGCGGCTATTATAAATACTTCTTTCATTTTATAGAATTAAATTTAAATTTCACGGAAAACAACAGTTGAGTTATGTCCTCCAAAGCCAAAAGCGTTACTCATCGCTGTTTTAATTGTTTTTTGTACCAGCTCATTCATTACGATCTGAATTCCTGCAGGAATGTTTTTATCGAGGTTTTCAATATTGATTGTTGGAGGAATGATATTTTCGTTAATTGATTTGATAGCGAGAATAGCTTCGATTGCTCCAGCGGCTCCCAGTAAATGACCGGTCATTGATTTTGATGAGCTCACCCATAAGTTAGTGGAATCATTGAAAGTTTTCTTAACAGCATTGAGCTCCGCAATATCTCCTATAGGTGTAGAAGTTGCATGGAGGTTTAAATAATCTAAGTCAGAAGGATTAAGTTTTGCCTCTCCTAATGCCAATTGCATTGCTTTGGAAGCACCTATTCCTTCCGGATGTGGTGATGTCATATGGTACGCATCTGCGGTCATGGAAGCACCAACCAGCTCTGCATAAATTTTAGCACCTCTTTTCTTGGCATGTTCATATTCTTCTAAAATAAGTGCACCTGCACCTTCTCCCATTACAAAACCATCACGATCCCTGTCAAAAGGCCGGCTAGCTGTGAGTGGATCCTGATTACGAACTGACATTGCCTTCATTGAAGAAAAGCCTCCAATCGAAGCGGCAGTAATAGGAGCCTCTGAACCACCTGTAACAAATATTTTTGCCTTTCCCAAACGGATATAGTTAAAGGAATCCATAATGGCCGTGTTAGATGTAGCACAAGCTGATACGGTTGTATAATTAATTCCCTGCAAACCAAATTTCATTGAAATCATTCCGGAAGCCATATTAACAATTAGTTTTGGAACAAAAAATGGACTGAACCTGGGAATGTAATCACCCTTTACATAGTTTTCGACTTCGCTTTCAAACGTTTCCATACCCCCTTGTCCAACTCCCCAGATGACACCAATATCAAAAGGATCAAGTTTTGATATTTCTAAACCGGAATCTTGCAATGCTTGTGAAGCACTGTACAAAGCATATTGCGTAAACAAATCACTTCTCTTAATTTCGTTACGGTCAAGATATTTTTGAGGGTCAAAATCTTTAATTTCACATGCAATCTGTGTTCGAAATTTCGAGGCGTCAAATCGTGTTATTTTATTTGCGCTGCTAAACCCATTAATAGAATTTTGCCAAAAAGCATTGATGTCATTTCCCAAAGGATTGACTGTACCTAAACCGGTTACTACAACTCTTTTCATTAGTATTTTATTATTTCTGTTTTAAATAGATTAGAACTGCCTTTAGCGATCAATCTGCTTTTGTCGCTGTTCCAGGTTTCGCATTCGGCATTGATGAATTGTTTTCCTTTTTTAATAATCGTTGTTTTTGCAACGATACTTTCGTCTCCGATTACTGAAGAAAAATAATCGATGACATTATTTATGGTGATATAAAAATGTGCTTCATTCAGTGAAAACATTGTTGCACCGATGATATCGTCAATAATTGCAGCTGTTACTCCTCCATGTAAATTGCCTACAGGATTCAGCCATTCAGGCCGAATCGCATATTGGAATTCCAGCTTTCCTTGCTCAGCAGCAACGATAATTGGATTCAGCCAACGCATAAAAGGCGAAGGTGATTCTGTGAATTCTTCTCCTATAAAGGATTGGATTTTTTCTAGCGGTGTCATATATTTTTATTTACTGATTACTTAAATATACCGATCGGTATTTGTGTGGTTAAAAAATTTTATTTTACGATTTCCTCATCAATGATTTTCTTAATTCTATCCAGCATTAAATGAAGATCTGCGGGATCATCTGAAATTTTTGCGAGCAGAATCCCCCCTTCAATCATCATAATGAATGACTTGGAGTATTCAACAACACTGATGTCATTTTTAAAAAATCCTTTAGTTCTGCCTTCATCTATTATCGCAGAAATATTGTCTTCCCAATTTTCAAAAGTTGACCTTACTAATACTTTCATTGCCGGCATGACATCGTCTGATTCTGCTGCTGAGTTAAGATATGGGCATCCACCATTATCAGAAACATATTTCCAGTTATTTCGATAAAAATCAAGGAATGCTATTAGCTTTTCATATGCATTGTATTTTTTGGAGATCCATGCTTCGGTTTTTTTTGAAAGTTCCTTGGTATTATACTTAAAGACGGCAAGTCCGACCTCTTCTTTATTTAAAAAATTCCCATAGATACTGCCTTTAGTTAAGCCTGTAGCATTTGTAATATCTGACAAAGAGGTACCTGCATAACCTTTTTTATTAAAGATAGAAGCTGTTTTTTCAATAATGAATTGTCGCGTTTGTTCTGCCTTGGTCATTTTTCTAATAATTGTATAACAAAGATATGAAATAATACCGAAGGGTATATTTTTATTTTCGAGAATGCCAAAGTTCTACATAGTAAGTCCTTATGAAACAATAAAACTAAAAAGTGGGAAATGATTATAAAATCAACAATATTTATAGATAAATGGCACCAACTGTCTTTAGTTGGTGCCATCTTTCGTTTGTACCCAGGACCGGGATCGAACCGGTACTCCTAAGAACTGGTGTTTGAGACCAGCGCGTCTACCAATTCCGCCACCTGGGCTGGTGTTACAGTATGCTGTAAATCGGTGTGCAAATATAGAAACTTTTTTTTATGTTCAAAAACTTTTTGCAAAATTTTCTTTAAAAATTGATCTCCAAACCATCGTAGGCAAGGTGCATTCCGTCGGGAAGTAACTTATCTTCAATATCATGCAGACCAAAATGATGACTGATATGCGTTAAAAATAATTTTTTAGGTTTTAACTCTTCGTGAAGTTTTATAACATCTGCCAATACAAAATGGGCAGGATGCGGATCAAATTTACGGATGCAGTTCAAAATAAGAACATCCAGATTGTGCAATTTCTCCTTTTCCGTCTCAGAAATAAAACCGGCATCTGTGATGTAGGCTAAGTTTTTAAATTTATATCCAAATACCATTATTTTGTAATGAATAACCTCAATTGGAGTAATTTCAAGATCTAAAACTTCAAAAGATTTATTTTCAATCGTATGCAGATCAAATGCAGGAGCTCCGGGATATCTTTCATCCACAAAAGCATACGGAAAACGGTTTTTAACTTCATTTCCCACTCTTTCACTGCTGTAAAGAGGCATATTTTTTCCGCTTTTAAAAATTAAAGGACGCATATCATCAAGACCAATTACGTGGTCGTTGTGCTCGTGGGTAAGTAGCGCAATATCTATATGATTTTCCTGATTGATCAGCATTTGTTGTCTGAAATCGGGGCCACAATCGATGAGGATTTTTTTGTTTTCATCGGTTGTTACCATTGCAGAAGCCCTGAAACGCTTATCTTTCGAATTTTTCGAGGTGCATACCTCGCAAGTGCAGCCAATAACGGGAACGCCCTGAGAAGTTCCTGTTCCTAAAAATTTCAACTTCATTTGTTTTGAGGTTGGTTTAATTTTGGTAAATTTACGAAAAATTTAATGTCCTAATGTATCAGAAACTAACTCCTAAACAAAAAGCATTAACAATTAATCTAGATCCTACTATTTATGGTACTTTCGCAGAAATTGGAGCAGGACAGGAAACTGTACGACACTTTTTTAGAGCAGGAGGAGCTTCCGGTACAATTGCTAAAGCGATGTCAGCTTATGACAAAGATTTTAGTGATGCAATCTACGGAAAAGAGGTTAAAAACAGATATGTAACCCAAAACAGACTTCGAAAAATGCTTCGCTATGAAGTTGCTTTGATCGAAGAAAGAATTTCCAGAGAGAACAGCCCAAACAGAAAGTTTTTTTCTTACGCAAATACGGTAACTACCATCAATTTTGACAAAACGGTAAAAGGTCACGGTTGGGTAGGAATCCGTTTTCAGGTGAAAGAAAATGAGGATTATAATGAAGTTGTCATTCACGTAAAATTCAAAGAAAATGACGCTACTTTGCAGCAGGAAACTCTTGGGAATTTGGGAGTGAATCTTATTTTCGGAGCATTTACTTACTTCGATAATCCTAGAAGATTGATTGAATCTCTGTACGACGATGTTGCTACAGATAATCTTGAGATTGATATGATCGATTTCAGCGGTCCCGCTTTCGCTTATGTTGACAACAGACTGATGTCTCTGCAATTGGTGAAGAATAATATGACCGATGCTGTAATCTTCAATTCTCAGGGAAATAATATGCTTCCTGCGGATGTTTTGTATAAAAAGAATATTTTCGCTGTCAGAGGAAGTTTCAGACCTGTAACAAGAGTAAATATTGATATGCTCCGAAACGGAATGGAAATGTTCCTAAAAGACGCAATCTGTACTCAGGAAGAAACTGAAGTTTTATTCGAAATTACCATCTCAAACCTCCGTGCAGACGGAGACATTGATGAGCGTGATTTCTTGGATAGAGTAGACGTTCTTGGTAAATTAGGATATACGGTAATCATTTCAAACTTCTCAGAATACTATAGATTGATCGACTATTTCTCTCATTACACGAATGGTGACATTGGTGTTGCGATGGGTGTAAATAATATGTTGATGGTATTTGACGAGAAGTATTATAAAGATTTATCAGGTGGAATTCTTGAAGCATTCGGTAAATTTTTCCGAAACGGAATGAGAGTGTATCTGTATCCTTACAAAGATCCTGAAACTCACGAATTGTTAAATTCAGATAACCTTAAAGTAGAAGAAAGTCTGAAAGAATTATATAAATATTTCAAACTCAACAACCGTATTGTAGATATTAAAAACTACGATCCTGAGTTTTTGGAAATTTATTCAAGAGAAATACTGAGAAAAATAGCCTGCAACGTAAGCGGTTGGGAAAACCAGGTGCCGGAAGGTGTTGCTGAAATGATAAAAGAAAGAGGAATGTTCGGTTACAAACAGGAACTTTCTCTAAAACAATTTTCTTAAAACAAATTTAAAATGTCTGAATTAAAAAAAAGACTTTCGTCTATTCTTGAAAGTCCAAAACATAATACTGAGGAGAAACTTGAAAAAGTATGCCATTTATTGGATCAGGAAATTTCGTATTTCAACTGGACGGGCTTTTATTTCAAAAACGGAGATAAAGATGAGTTGAAATTAGGTCCTTACGTTGGTGCAGAAACTGATCACATCATTATTCCTTACGGGAAAGGAATTTGCGGACAGGTTGCAGTTTCAAACGAAACGTTCATCGTTCCTGATGTTCATTTGCAGGATAATTATTTGAGCTGTTCAATTGATACAAAGGCTGAAATTGTAGTTCCGATTTTCAAAAACGGTGAAAATATTGGTCAGATCGATATTGATTCTCATACCATTGATCCCTTCACAAAAGAAGATTTAGAATTACTGGAATGGCTTTGTAATGAAGTTTCAAAGATTTTGTAATTCTTAAAATACATAAAATTATAAACTCCGATTTTTTGTCGGAGTTTTTTGTTTGAAATTTTAGCAAATATAATTAACCGCAAAGTTTGTCATTCCGTAGGGATCTCAACAGCGTAGAAAAAGTTCAAACATTTAGATTCCTACGGAATGACAAAGTGTATGTTTAATTAAGTATTAAAATCAGCAATCAATTCTTTAAAATAATTCTCACACTTCGCAATATGCGTTCCGTACCAGGAAAAAGCTTCACCATCAACAATCATTATTTTTTTATCAGGATAAAATTCTTTCAATTCGGAAATGTGTTTTTCTTTAAAAGGAAATGGCTCCGAAGAAAGCATAATCACATCTGCTTCACCCAAATCTTCAACCTGAATTTCAGGATAACGGGTTTGGTTTTTAAATATATTTTCAAAACCGATTTCCGATAAAATATTGTGAATAAAAGTATCTGAACCTATTGTCATATAAGGATTCTTCCAAATCAGATAGGCAGCTTTTATTTTTCTGTCAATTTTTGCCCTGTTAAGAACTTCGTAAATTTTAAGATTAAAAATCTGTGCTTTTTCTTCTTTATTAAACAGTAAGCCTAAGTTTTTAACTAAATAATAATTGTCTTCAATCGTTTCCGTATTATAAACAATTACTTTGAAATCTTTCATTAAAGTTTCTACCTGATCTTTTACGTTTTCCTCTTTGTTTGCTAAAATCAAGTCGGGTTCTAAAGCCTTTATTTTTTCAATATTAAGGTTTTTTGTACCACCAATAATTTCTACATTTTTTATCTTTTCAGCGGGATGAATACAGAATTTTGTTCTTCCAATGATCTCATTATCAGTTAATCCAAGATCAAATAAAGCTTCAGTAATTGAAGGTACCAAAGAAATGACTCTCATAAAATTTTAGACTTTGTCTAAAATTACAAAAGTTTTCCGGTTAAGAAAAGTCCGGCAATCGTAAAGTAAATAATTAAACCGGTAACATCCACCAATGTCGCCACAAATGGGGCAGAAGAAGTAGCCGGATCGAGGTTGAATTTTTTTAAGATAAACGGTACCATAGAACCGGATAAAGTTCCCCAAAGTACAATCATAGAAAGTGACATTCCTGCGCTGAGAGCAATGAAAAACCAATAGTCACCGTAATTAAACCAACCCATTTTGTGCCAGATCATGATTCTGAAAAAACCAATTACCCCTAAAAATGTTCCTAAAATCAGACCTGTCACCAATTCTTTTTTCATGACGATCCACCAGTCTTTGATGGTGATTTCCTGAAGGGCCATTGCACGAATAATCAAAGTTGCTGCCTGCGAACCGGAATTTCCGCCACTTGATATAATTAAAGGAATGAAAAGTGCTAAAACAACGGCTTTTTCAATTTCGTTTTCATAATATCCCATCACAGAAGCAGTGATCAACTGTAAGAAAAATAAAACAATCAGCCAAAGCCCCCTTTTTTTAATCATTTCAAACCAATGCGTCTGAATATAAGGATCATCCAAAGCTTCAACACCCCCGAATTTCTGAATATCTTCTGTGTTTTGAGATTCAATCTGATCTAAAATATCATCAATTGTCACAATTCCCACCAAAACTCCTGCATCTGTTATGATCGGAAGTGCTGTACGGTCATATTTTTCAAAATAGGTTACTGCATCTTCTTTTGACGTTGTGGTTTTAATAGCAACAAACTGATTGTCGGTAAGATCGGAAACTAAAGTATCTTCTTCAACCAATAGTAAACTTCCAAGTGCCAAATCATCAATCAGGCGGTTTCTCTCATCAACTACATACAGATGATTGATGGTTTCCACCCTTTTTCCGACTTTTTTGATCTGCTGAAGACATCTTTTTACCGTCCATTCTTTTCTGATCTGGATGTAATAAGGTGTCATCAGACGGGCAATAGAATCAGAATCGTAACCCAAAAGTTTTAAAGCAATTCTTCTTTCCTGCGGATTAAGGTGATTGATAGAATATTTAATCAACTCATCCGGAAAATCTTCAAAAAGTGCAGTTCTGTCATCCGGAGTCATGGCATTCAGAATCTCTGAAACTTCGTCACTACCGATACTTCTGATGGTTTCTTCCTGAAAATCCGGGTCTAAATGGGAGAAAACATCGGCTTTGTATTCTTTCGGAACTTTCAGAAAAGCCAACAATCGTTCATCAGCGGGAAGTTCGCTAAGTCGTTCGGCAATATCGGCTGGGTTGAAGATGAGTTCGTCTGTATAATTCAAAACCTGAATTTTTTTGGATATGCAAAAATAATTCAAATTTTCAACAAAAGAGAACGATAACGTAAATTTAAGGATTTATTAAAGGTTAAAAACCGGCTTCAGAAGAGGGTTTTTGTTTTCTCAATTCTTTAAGGATACTTTTCATCGCACCATTGGTTCCTATTTTAATTGAGTTTTCTGCAGATCCCAAAAGGCGCATATTTTTACGATATGTGTCATAATCTGATGATGCAATGAGATTTCCTTCAGCATCAAAAAGTTTTAAACTTACAACCACCTGATTTGAGAACACATATTTTCCCAAGCCTACTTTGAAATACTTTACTTTAGGAACGATCACGAAGTCTGCATCGTTGTTTTTGCTGTATTCATGAATGGTTTTAGAATCAATGCTGTCGTAGGAAACCTGAACTTCTGATCTCAGCATTTTATTTTTTCTGAACGCGCTTACATTATCTGAAACTGCACTGAAAAATGCATAATTTGTAGGTTCTTTTATTTCATCCAAATCAGGTTGTACCTCGGGATTAAAGTATAAGATCTTCTTGATTTTGTCATGAGTATTTACTTTCTGTGCTTTTACAGAAGAAATGCTGGCAATAAAGACAGTGGGAATCAGTATGTAGAGTAAAAAATTTTTCATCTTCTTGTCAATGCAAAATTACTGCCTTTTAATGGGATGGCATAATTTTATTAAGAAATTTTTAACATATTTTTCTATCAAATTTAATATACAGCATCAATAATGTTTTGTAGTATTAGAAAATAGTCGTACTTTTGCAGCCGTTACATAATAATCATTAAACAATATTGGAATGTACTTAACAACAGAAAAAAAAGCAGAAATTTTCGCAAAACATGGAAAATCTGCACAAGACACGGGGAGCGCTGAAGGACAGGTAGCTCTTTTCACTTACAGAATCAACCACTTATCTCAGCATTTGAAGGCTAATCGTCATGATTTCAACACTGAGAGATCTTTGGTTAAATTAGTAGGTAAAAGAAAAAGCTTATTAGACTATCTTAAGAAAAAAGATATTACAAGATACAGAGCAATTATTGCTGAACTTGGTTTAAGAAAATAATCTATCCGATTTCCAAAAATAAAAGCAACTTCGAAAGAGGTTGCTTTTTTTGTGAGGCGAAAATGAAATTGGTAATAAATGTTTACATAATCTTTATTTACTTTGATGAAAGAATAGTTAAATTTGCGCTTTTCACATTTTAAATAAAAGATTTGAAATACTTTTACTCATGTTTTTTTCTGTTTGTATCTACTCTTTTCTTTTCTCAGGATTTAGATACGATTCCAAAATCAAATTTACGGGCAACAGCAAGTCTGCAGATCGGGAAATTTTTAGGAACCAATGATTATCTGAAAACTCTTGATCACAGACAATTTATTGGTGCTGCTGCAGAACTGACCGTGCAAACCGAAGGGAGCAAAGAATGGCATAAAAGATTTGGTTATCCTTATTATGGTGGTGGGATTTTAGCATTAGACTTTCTGAAAAACAGTGATATGGGACATCCTTTTGCGGTTTACGGTACATTTGGAGGGGCAATTAAAGAAACAAATACCCATTCTTGGAATTATGAAACGAGTGCAGGTTTTGCATTTGGCTGGGAACCATTTAATCTGGAAAAGGGATATTTGAATGAAACTTCAGGGTCATCGGTCAGTATTTACATCAATTTAGGAGCGAGTTACAAATATTACTTAGGCAAAAATTTTGATTTGGGATTAGGCCTTAATTTCAATCACTTTTCAAATGGTGCTTTAAAACATCCTAATAAAGGAATGAATACTTTTTCTCCCAAATTATCTCTTACATATCACTTTGATAAAAGATTGATTCACGCAAAAGATTCTGTGTCGTCATTTGATAAATATTCAACTTTAGACATCAATGTTTTCGGCGGTGTGCGGCATTCGATATTTTTGGGTAAAGATGATGGTTTTGAATATTCTGATGTTAATTTAACCGAAAAATTTAAAGGTGAATATTATCAGAACTGGGGTGTCGAAACAGTTTATCACAGGCAGGTTACATACAAATCTTCTTTAGGATTAGGAGTAGGCCTTTTGTATGATGAAGATTATAACAACAGATTTTATCAGGATGAAAGTGGGGCAATTCAAACTGAAAAGAGATTTAAACATGACAATCTTTTACTTAATATTTTCCCTTCTTATCGTCTTACGATTTCAAGATTTGCTGTTCAGCTGCAGCCGGGATTTTATTTGTTTAAAAAGTCTGTTGACCGACGTTATGATAAAACTATTTTTTATCAGCGAGTTGGTTTTCAGTATACCATTGGAAAAAACTTGTTAGTCGGAATCGCATTGAAATCTTTCAAATTTCACAAAGCTGATTATATTGAATGGAGACTTGGATACAGGATTTTTAATAAGAAAAATTTATAATTCAGGTAAAATTAATATGAATATTTCTTCTTATCAACTTTAAATCTTGTATTTAAAACAAAAGCCTTAAATTTGCAAACGAAATTTAGACGAAATATAAATAATTAAAGCGCTCAATACGGAGTGCAACACAAAACAATTTATGAGTATACCTCAAGCAATTACAGAGACGATCATTCTTGCAGACGGCAGAGAGATCACAATTGAAACAGGAAAATTAGCGAAACAAGCTGATGGTTCTGTAGTCGTAAAAATCGGCGGAACAATGCTTTTAGCAACTGTTGTAGCCAGCAAAGAAGCAAAAGATGGTGTAGATTTCTTACCATTAACAGTAGATTACAGAGAAAAATTCTACGCAGGTGGAAAAATCCCTGGAAACTTTTTCAGAAGAGAAGCGAGACCATCAGATCAGGAAATCCTGACGATGCGTTTGGTAGACAGAGTTCTAAGACCATTATTCCCGGAAGATTTCCATGCGGAAGTTCAGGTAATGATTTCATTAATTTCTTATGACGGACAGTCAATTCCTGACGATTTAGCAGGTCTTGCAGCTTCGGCAGCGATTGCAATCACCGATATTCCTTTCAACGGACCGATGTCTGAAGTAAGAGTAGTAAGAATTGACGGGAAATTAGCTGTAAATCCTAATTATGAAGATCTTAAATTGGCTGACCTGGACATCATGGTGGGTGCAACTAAAGATTCTATCGTAATGGTGGAAGGCGAGATGAAAGAAATCACAGAAGCAGAAATGCTTGAAGCGATTACTTTTGCTCACGAAGAAATCAAAAAACAAGTTGAAGCTCAGGAAAGATTAGCTGAAAAAGTAGGAAAATCATTCCCAAAAAGAGAATACAGCCACGAAAATCACGATGAAGCCATCCGTGAGAAAGTGTGGAAAGAAACATATGATAAAGTATATGAAGTAGCGAAATCGCCTTCAGGAAAAGAAGAAAGAGGAGAGAAATTCAAAGCTGTTTTGGCTGAATTTTTAGCTCAATATGTAGAGCATCCTGAAGAACTGGAGAGAGTAACGCCTTTCGCAAAAGTATATTACCACGATGTGGAAAAAGAAGCGATGCGTCAGATGATTTTGAATGATAAAATCCGTCTTGATGGTCGTGATCCTCAAACGATTCGTCCGATCTGGAGCGAAATCGATTATTTACCGGGAGCTCACGGTTCTGCAATTTTCACAAGAGGTGAAACTCAATCTCTGACAGCTGTAACTTTAGGTTCGGTAAAAGATGCGAACATGGTAGACAGTGTAATGGTAAATTACGACGAAAGATTCTTCTTACATTATAATTTCCCGCCGTTCTCAACAGGTGAAGCAAGACCTTTGAGAGGAACTTCAAGAAGAGAAGTTGGTCACGGAAACTTAGCTCAAAGAGCTTTGGCGAATATGATCCCGGAAGAAAATCCTTATACAATCCGTATTGTTTCTGATATTTTAGAATCAAACGGTTCTTCTTCTATGGCGACTGTTTGTGCAGGAACTTTAGCATTGATGGATGCGGGTGTTCAAATCAAAAAACCGGTTTCAGGAATTGCAATGGGATTGGTAACTGATATTAAAACAGGAAAATTCACTGTACTTTCTGACATCTTAGGTGACGAAGATCACTTGGGAGATATGGACTTTAAAGTAACCGGAACTGCAGACGGAATCACCGCTTGCCAAATGGACATCAAAATCCAGGGATTGTCGATGGATATCATGGAAAAAGCGCTTCTACAAGCTAGAGACGGTAGATTGCATATCTTAGATAAAATCACTGAAACTATCGCTACTCCAAGAGAAGACGTGAAACCACACGCTCCGAAAATGGTCATGCTTGAGATCTCTAAAGATTTCATCGGTGCTGTTATCGGACCTGGTGGAAAAATCATTCAGCAGTTACAGAAAGATACAGATACGGTGATCGCCATTGAAGAAGTTGGTGAAATCGGAAGAATTGAAATTTCTGGTGTTAACAGAGAAAAGATCAACGCAGCGATTGCAAGAATCAACGAAATTACTTTTGTACCGGTGGTAGGCGAAGTTTACCAAGGTAAGGTGGTAAAAGTAATGGATTTCGGAGCTTTTGTAGCGATTGCAAAAGGTACTGAAGGTCTTCTTCACATCTCAGAAATCGAATGGGCTCGTTTAGACAAAGTTCCTTATAATGAGGGTGACGAAGTTGAGGTGAAATTCATGGGTTATGATGACCGTAAAAAAATGAAACTTTCAAGAAAAGTTCTATTGCCAAGACCAGAAAGACCGGCTCCAAAACCAAGAAATGAAGGAAACGTAAATCCTGAAGGTCGGGACCAACCGGGAGAACACAAACCTTTGAACGAAGCTTAAGAAATCATTCTTAATCATATAAAAATCCCTCGAATTTTTTCGGGGGATTTTTATTTTAATTAATATTCATATTTTGAGTGGGTTTCTAAAATTTATTCTACTTTTAACTTAAAATTAATTCAATAATTAAAGGTTTCAAACCTAATATCTAAATTCTAATATCTAACTTCTTTTTCTAAGCTATGAAAAAACTTTTTATCCTTTCACTAATCGCTTTATCAGCTTTCAGTTTTGCCCAAACCGTCAATGATGTTCCATTGAAAGATATCGATGTAGATTACGTTCAGATCATTGGAACAGGCCGTTCGCTGAGTACGAAAGTGAATGTGGAAATCGATTTTGGGCAGGAAACAAAATCCATCTCATTTAAAAACGGAACCAACATCAAAGATGAAAGAGGGCGTAATGTGAAGTTCAATTCTATGATGGATGCTCTTAATTTTATGTCTGCAAATGGCTATTCACTTCAGTTTGCCTATACAACCAATAATGAAAAAGATGAAGCTGTATATTATATTCTGAAAAAGAAAGACAGGTAATCAATCAATAACATCCATTTAAAGTTAATTTAAAGCGGGTTTTTGTTTAAAGAAATAATCTGACATTCAATTATTTAAATAATAGTCTTCAAAATCCATGGAATTGTCGTATATTTGTATTATAATTAAGAAGAAGGTTTCTGCTTTTCTTAAACTATTAAAGTTTAGAATACTCTTTATCCCTCAGTTTTCTTTATTCTGACTGCCGTTTTTTCACTTTTATTTTTCTAAAATGAATATTGTGTCGGCAAAACGAATCACCAATACTGACAAACAATTCAGAACACCTTTTTATTTTTTCAGGAAGCGAAATGATTGAAATAATCACAGCAACTTCCCGGTAACGATCGTAAATCCTAAAAAATTTATTATCTGAATGAAGCGGAATCATTAGAAGAATTTCAACAGAAATCTTTTTATGATGGTAAATAATACCCTTTGATGAAATATTAAAAAAATCATCAATATTTAAATTCAAGAATAACAATTAATATACAATAATATATGGCGGATTCTTTCTCAAAAAAAGAAAACTTTAAGAAAAAATTACAGAAGCAAAAGGAAAAAGCGATACGTCGCGAAGACCGAAAAAATAGCAATGACAAAGGAAAAAGTCTTGATGATATGATCATGTATGTAGATGCAAACGGTCAGTTGACAAGTACACCTCCCGATAACTCTAATGCAGAGGCTATCAATTTGGATAACATTCAGTTGGGTGCAGCTCCGATCCAGGAGGAAGATCCAATCAAGTCTGGTATCGTTACATTTTTCAGCGATAAAGGATACGGATTTATCACAGAAGATAATTCTAAAGAAAACGTATTCTTCCACAGTAACAACTGTGTGGATATCATCAAAAAAGGAAACAAAGTATCTTTCGAAAAAGAAAGATCACCAAAAGGTTTTTCTGCGATCAATATCAAAATCATCAGATAGTTTTTTTAAACTATATATAAAACAAAACCGTCTCAGTAATGAGACGGTTTTTTATTTTAAGAATAGAGATTTTCTCTGATTTCCACTAAGATTTTGGTCGTTTTTCCAAGATCCGGAAAATCGGGAAGTGTTGAGACTGAATGATAATATTCAATCGACTGAATCAATTCTTCAGCTTTCTTCATGACGGCATCATACGACCAGTTTCCAGCTTTGATGTCCAATAATTCATCACGGTTTTCTACACGGATATTTAAAGAATTGGTTTTAAAAATCTGCTCACAAGACTGCAAAAGCCGAATCGTGTGCATCATATTTTTGCTGTCGTAGTTTTGCCCATGACTTTTATTGACATTGTAGCGATCGTCATTTCTTTCCGAAACCCATTTCCAGTATTCACGGTAATCTTTGCAATAGGTGGAGTAGGCATCGAGATTACAAAACATGAAAGCTACAGATTGTTCATCTTTCGGAATTGATGATAAAGAAACCTGATTGGCTTCTTCGTTCTGGATAATTCCTTTATAGTGTAAATCTCCCGATTCATTGTAGAAAACGGCAAACATTCCTTTGGTATTATCGATGTTGACCAATCCGCATTTTTCCTGAGTTTTTCCGTTTTTCAAAAGCCATTTTTTCAGTGGAAGAGAACCATTGTTTTCTAAAATATAGCAGAAATCAAGAATTGATTTTCTTTCCTTTTCAATAGGATTTAAAATCTTTTTATTGAGTCCTTTTGCTTTTTTGATCTGCGAAATCGCATAACCCGCAAAGGTATCTTTGCATAATTTGGAAAGAAAATCTTCAGGTTTCAGCAAATCCATCAACGGATTTTTATGCTGAATACAGTCATCCGGACTTGCCAGAATTTCCAAAATATTCGGATTGTTTTTCTGTAGTAATTCGACAAATCTTCCAATTTCATAATACGAAATATCATTAGTCTCATTAGAAATCTGCGGAATATAATTTAAGCCAAAAAATTCTTCTTTTGGTAAGTAATATACTCCCCGAATGTCTGTGTCTGAGTTTTCTGTTTCGAGGCCGAAGGAGCGGCTGCCGGAGATGGATTCTAGGAGGATGAGGTCTTTATTTTTTAGGTCTTGGATAGTCATGGTGCTTTTAATAATTCATCAATAATTTCTTTTTTGAATTTGGAAAAAGGTCTTTTATGATAATCTTTTTCTTTGATTTCTATACCGAAAACCATTCTATATGCTTCTTCTTTAGACATTAATTTTCCAAAAGTTTTATTAACCAAAATCTCTAAATAGTTGTCAGAATATTTATAACGTAATTCTAGTAAATCTTTTAGTTCTCGATCGGATTGCGTTTCATAAATCATATCAATTTTATTAAATTCAATAGTCCTTTTAGCTTTTTCACTAGTTGATTTAATGACTGCTTTAGGTTGTTTTATAGAACTAAGAGAATAGCTAAAGGTAAACATTGTGGTTTTATCATCTAAATATGGATGGTTAATGTTTACTAAAGCATTTTCCCAACCTCCAGCAGGAGCTTTACTATGTTTAATATGATTACAAGAATGGCAACTAGGAATTAAATTGTAAAAACTTAATGCAAGAATAGGAAAGGACTCTTTTGGAAACCAATGGTCAAGTTCTGCTCGGGCGTTGTTGAGTTTATCAAAATCTAAAGTGTAGTTTCGATTACAATATACACAGGTATCAATTTCTAAGAGATTTAAAAATTCTTTATTTGGAAAATTATCATAACCAGTTTGAATAAAGAAGCTTTTGATAAGTTTTAATTCATGACTTGACATCCATTTCTTTACAAATTCCTTATTTATTTCAAGTAATCTTTCTGGCTTAGCACTAATCAATTCATCTTTGTATTTATTTAAAAAATACAGGAATTCTGTACTAAGTTTTTTTTGAGTTTTTTCTCTCAATATATATCCTTTTTTTATAGTATCATCGAATACTTTACTTACTTTTTGATTATGAAATTCAATTGCTTGTTTTGTAGGATTTATATTTATCATAACTATCTTTGAATGGTGACTCCTAATTCTTGTGCTTTTTTAATCAATTCTTCTATTTCCTTGTCTTTGTTAAATTCTTCAGGGAATTTTTCGAAATACATATCTTCTAATTTGTATTTTAAAATAGGTTCGTCAATGATATCAATTATTTTTTTTGTATTAGCATTATCACTTATTATACTTTCTTTATCGTTTAGGTATTTAATAACTTCTTCAATCTTTTCTTTTGCAAAGTCTCCCATTAAGCCATCTTTAATGAAGAAACTATCGGATAATAGATCTGTAATGTTAGCGCCAAAAGATTTTGTGGGTTTTTCACTTTCTGATAAAATTTCTGTTGTAACTCCATTTTTTTTTAAATAGACTACATTACTATTTGGAATGTCTGAAAGAGTCAAAGGATCGTGCGTTGCAAAAACAATCTGTATATTTTTAATTTTGTCTTTTACAGAATTTATTAGAATAGGTAAAGTGGTTGTAAGAGCATTAATGTATTTCTTTTTCCATTCAGGATGAAATCCTAAGTCAGCTTCATCTAATAAAAAAATACAATTTTGATTATACTGATGGTCTCCGAATCTTTTTAAATAATCATAAATAGAAGAATATAAGTCTATTAAAGCTTTTTCCCCTGTTGATAGTTTTTTTGTCGATTTAATTTCTAATATATCTCTACTTCTATTTGGAAGTGAATCAGTTAATTCATCTTTAAGAAACTCATATGTTTTGATAAATTGATTGAAAGTCTCCAAATCTAACTTTTGAATGTCTATTTCAAGTCCTCCTTCAATTTCTATGGTAGATTCTTCATCTATAAGTTGATTTATTTGTTTGTAAAAATCCAATATACGTCTAAAAATAAATATATGATTTTTTATTGTTTTATTGATATTTTCGATTTTAAATCCACCAGGAAAAGTTCCATCTTTTAAGCTAATATTATCTCTTAATTCTTTTAATAAAATTTCAGAATCTCTAATCTCTATTTCATTTTTCTGTTTTCTTAAAATTCGATAAAAATAATTACTTGTTTGAATTATATATTTATTGAAAAAATGGTGCAATTTTTCATTAAAATTTTCTGCTTTCAGAATTTTATTAAAATCGTAACTTCCATTATCGCCAGTAATCGTAAAAGTATCATTAACAACTAAAAAGGATAGAATATTTACTTCTAAATTCTTTTTTAAATCTTTTCCGTCGTGTAAAAGATGAGAAGTTTCTTCAGAATTTTTATATACACTCCAAATATCAGTTAATTCTTCTTGTACACCCTTGTGCTTATTAAAAAAATCCTCTACTTCTTTTTCGTTTTCGAAACAGAAGCGCTGATGTTTTGCTCGATCCATTAAATCATTTCTAACTCTGTAAAATTTATTTCCTATCGTTGTCTGTATATAAACCCTTTCAAAATCATCTTTATAGAGTTGGTTTGCTTTGATTGTTAATTTTTCATAAGAAGGAAAATTTTCATATGATTTTTTTAAACTTTCAAGTAAGTTAGTATTTTTTAAAAAGAATAAATGTCTTTGAATGTTTTGAAGATAAAATGTAGAAATTGATTCGCTATGATGGTGAATCATACTTATTTGTGAATTAATATCAATTAAATCATGATCAATAACTGGAGAGTAATAAATTGTTTCAATTTCATTTCTTTTAATTTTAGTAATTTCATCAATTTCAAGTTTTTCTGAGAAATAAGAAAAACTGTCTTCTAATAAATTTTCAAAAATAAAAATACAATCAAAGACTTTATCTTGCCTGTCATAAGGTGAAAATATTTTATTTAGATTTCTGAAAAAACTTGTTTTTCCAGCTCCATTTTCTCCTACAATTGCTGATACTAAACATAGATTGTCACCCCAAAAATTTTCAATATGATTTGTATTTGGAACTCGAGTTACTTCATACTTGTTATCTCGTTTGTGTTTAATATCATAGATGTATTTTCCTCCAAGGTTTAATATAGATTCAGAAAATAGAAAATGTTCTTTTGTATATATTGCTACAAGCCTCATAGTTTAATATTTAGTTTTTTCTAATGTATTAATTTTTTGTATAGATTTCAAAGAAATAAATATATTTTTTATTTCAAAAAAACGACTACGGATTCCCGTAATCGCTTAATTCATATTGCTAATATCTCCCTAAAAACCCTCTCCATCTCATTTTTATCAGTTTTTCCTGATAATAAACCTTTAGACCTTTCCTCATTCTCCTTTACCATTTCCTCCAAAAACCCAAAAAGTTCCCAATCATTTGGATGGTAATAAGATTCTCCTTTTGTGGCTTTTAAGGCAACAAGATTTTCTATTTTGGTTCTTGTAAAATCATCCACTAAAACTAGCAATTCATTGAACAAAACTGGCGGTACCGTTCCTTTTTCTAATATCCATTTTCCTGTTAAAGCTGTTCGAAGGCAATAAAAATAACTTTTCAGTTTTACTTCATCGGTTCTGCAGGCTTAGAGATATTTTTTGCTCATGCTCAGATAATGGTAAGAAACCTTTATCGGAGAAAAGCAGGAATCTGCCAAAGGCTTAAAAGGATCATAAAACTTTTCATTTTTTACATAAACGATAGGAGAGTAGAACCAACTCAACAAAGCCGCATTGGACTTTAACAGCAGATGAAAAGTTTTTCTCAGATCCCATCCGGAGCCGTCCAGATCGTCTTCGGTCATGAATTCTATCGTTTCATCTTTATCCCATGGCGATAGATACCAGTCTTTTTCGTGACGATAGATGAATCGTATGTCATAATCGCTGTCAGGAGACGCAAAACCCCATGCTCGGCTTCCCGATTCTACGGCAAGAAGTATTTCTATGTTTCTTTTTGCCTCTATTTCTTTTAATTTTTCTAATATTTTTGGTGTCATTTTTTTGTTTTTTAATTAGAATTTATGCTTCAAGTTTGTCATTCCGTAGGAATCTCAACATCGCAAATAACTTTGCAGAGATTCCTACGGAATGACAAACTGTTTGAAGATTTTTAAAATAAGATTTGTATCAAAAAATCTATGCTTTTCTAAATTTCTTCTTCTTTTTCCAAGGCGCATTCTTCTGCACATCTCCCGCCATAATACATCCGTAAGGCATCACTTCATCCAACACTTCACAAAGTCCGTATTCTTCGATTTGTGCTCTCACGTTTTTGGCACTTTTATAAGCAGTTGGAAGTTCGGAAATATCAATTTCATTGGAGAAAAAACGGATATCTAATCCTTTGGTTTCTTCTTCAAAAACTTCTTCAATCGTTTTATGAGCCAGTGATTTTTTATGCTGCGTTCTGCTGAAATTCCTTCCTGCTCCGTGTGGCGCAAAACCAAGATTTCTCTCATTGGTTTTCCCCTGAACAATCAAAACGGGTTCTGACATATTCAACGGAATCAATCTTGGTCCCGTAATATCCGGCATAAATTTATCGTCAAGCGGAGTCGCTCCTTTTGCATGATAAAACAAATCTCCATCCTTGAAAACAAAATTATGTTCATTCCAATATCTGTTTTGTTTTTCGATATTCATTTTGTTTAAAACGGCATCGTGGATTGAAGTATGGTTTTCTTTTGTCCATGTTCTTATTAACTGCAAAGCTTCCCAATATGATTTTCCTTCTTCAGTTTCGTAAGGGATCCATGCGTTTTCTCTCAACGTTTCAGGAGAAATTTCCTGTCTGAATCTGTTTGCGACTTTCATTCCTTTATCGTACAAAGCAGCTCCAGGAGCTCTTGATCCGTGGTGAGTTACCAACATTGTATTTCCTGTATTTTTAGAAATTCCGACGAATAAGAAATGATTTCCGTCACCCTGCGTTCCCATATGAGAACGGGCAATGCTGATCAGTTTTTCGTCATTCAGAAACCAGTTTACTCTGAAAGCATCCATTAATTTCTGAGACATTTCCATTTGCTCACCTCTTGGTCTTCCTCCGGGTCCGAAATGTGTAATTGAATGGGCTACATCCAAAACTTCTTTAGGATCAGCTTTTCCAAAATCTGTCAGCATAACTGAACAACAGATATCTGCGCTATGAAATCCCGGGTGAATGGCATTTTTTGCCACAACAACTCCACCAACTGGAATCTGACCTTCAGAGCCTGTCGGACAGGCATCGGGCATGATCGCACCTGCAACCAAAGTCGGAGTTTTCATCAACACTTTCATCGTGTTGATTACTTTTTCGACGTTATCATTTTCACTTTCGTGTTCAGCTCTGATGTTGATGATGAAATCTTTTGGATTTTCATGAAGCGGAATTAAATCCGGTTGTCTGAACTGTTCTAAATATGCAGTGATCTGGTTTTCGTCTAAATTATTTTCGTTGATATGCGCAATTGCTTCTTTGAACCATTTTGCTGATCTGTATCCTAATTCGATTAAGTTGTTTCCGTTAAATTCCATTTTATTTCGTTTTGATAATGCAAAGTAATTCTCTTAATGCGCAATAATTTTGCGTAGATAAAATTATTTTAATTATTTTTGATAAATTAAAATCAAAAATATGCTATTTGAACAATTAGAAAATTCTCAGGATCAGGAACCAATTCAATTCAAAAATGTAATCGCATACATCGATGAACATTACAATTTCACTCCGACAAAATTCAAAAACGGGAATACGGTAAATGAAGCCGATCAAAATAATGGTTCGTGCAAAGTTTTCGGTTTTGCAAAATTGAATAGCTTATCTAAAGAAGATACTTTAAATCTTTTTGGAGAATTTTACAGAGAAGATGTTTTACAAAACCCGGAAGGAACAGATCATCAGAATATCAGAAACTTTATGGAATTCGGTTGGGAAGGAATTTCTTTCGAAGGTGACGCTTTGGCTAAAAAGTAAATTTATTTATTCATGTATTTTGTCATTCTGGAGGAATCTCAACAATTTTTTTATAATTAATTGCTTAGATTCCTCCAGAATGACAAAGTGACTGTTCATTTTTAAACACCCCGTCAAAAAATCGAAGATTATGCCTCAATATTTTTTATATTTAATTGATTCGGCGAATCTCGTTCCTCGATTTCCAAAGGAGGGGAATTCTTTGCGCCTTAGTCTTGAACTCAACCTTAATCATTGCTTTAACCTTAGTCTTAACTTATGTCATCCAACAAAAATGCTCTCATCCGCTACAAAACTTTAGATAAATGTCTCAAAAACAAGTATCGACAATATACTTTGGAAGATTTGATCGATGAATGTTCTGAGGCTTTGTTTGAATTTGAAGGCAAAGAATCGTTTGTCAGCAAACGAACCGTGCAGCTTGATCTGCAGAATATGCGCAGTGAAAAATTCGGGTACGAAGCTCCGATTGAGGTCTACGAAAGGAAATATTATCGTTACAGCGATCCTGATTACAGCATTCATCAAATTTCGGTCAATGAAAGTGATCTGAAAGCGATGAATAATGCAGTCCAGATTTTAAAGCAGTTCAAAGATTTTTCGATGTTCAAAGATATGAACGGGGTCATTCAGAAACTGGAAGATTCCATTCATGCGACCAATCAAAAGTCGATTATTCATTTAGATAAAAACGAACAGCTAAAAGGTCTGGAACATATTGATATTTTGTATGAAAGTGTTTTGAATAAGAAAGTTTTGAGAATTACTTATAAAAGTTTTAAAGCAAAAGAGGAAAATATTTTGACGGTGCATCCGCAATTATTAAAAGAATATAACAACCGATGGTTTTTGATTTGTTGGCACAAAAACGCAATTTACAATCTCGCTTTAGACCGAATTGAAAACATTGAAGTAGACGAAAAAGTAGAGTACATAGATAAAGATTTTGATGCAGACCGATATTTTGGTGAAGTAATCGGAGCAACAGTTTCTGAAACACAGCGTCCACAGAATGTGATTTTTATGGTTAATTTTAAGCATGCTCCTTATGTGAAAACAAAACCATTTCATCATTCTCAGGAAGTGATCAAAGAAGATGAAACCGGTACAACTTTTAAAATTTGTGTACAGCTTAATTTTGAATTAGAAAGAATGATTTTGGGAATGGGTGAGTTTCTGACTGTTTTAGCACCCAGAAAACTAAGGCAAAGAATTGCGAAAAGCATAAAGATTGCCAATGCAAATTATCAGGAACAATCTGATATGTAAATTATTTAAGTAAAATTTATGGCGCAGAAATTGTAATTATCAAGAAAAATAAATATTATGAGATCAAGAATATTAAAAGCGGTACTTGCAATGGTGGTTCCCATTGTCATTGAATATGTTATCAAGAAATTTACAGAAAAGAAAGAAGAAGTGAAGGATCCGAATAGACAGATTCCTTCGCCACACTAATAATTAACCAATTATACCTTTAGCCTTACAAAAAAATTGTAAGGCTTTTTTATACGAAATCATATATGCCGTTTTTCCAGCCGAGAACTTTTGACGAATCGGCATTGAGCCAGTTTTTGAGAATGGTCGCATAGACTTTTCTGAAATCTTCGGTGTAAATCAAATCTCCTTCGTTGAGGTTTTGCAAATCGGGTAGAGCGTTGAGAATTCCTTTCTTTTTTAATCCTCCGCTGATAAAAAACATCTGATTTGCAGTTCCGTGATCAGTTCCTTTGCTTGCGTTTTGGGCAACGCGACGACCAAATTCTGAAAAAGTCATGAGTAAAATATCATTAAACAATCCGTTGGCTTTCATATCTGAAACAAAAGACTTCACTGCGTCGTTGATTTCACCGAATAACTTTTGCTGTCTTTCATTTTGATTGACATGCGTGTCAAAACTTCCTATTGAAAGATAGTAAACCTGAGTGTTGATGTCAGATTTGATCAATGAAGCAACGGTTTTAAAGTCTTTTCCCAATTTAGAATTCGGATATTCCTGAGTCGATTTTTTCGCCTTACTTTTTTCGAAAATATAATCGGCGTTATTAATGGTTGACCCTAAAGTTTTGTACAAATACGAAACCGTTTCGTCATCGTGATGATGGTCATGATCGTAGAGAGATTTGAAATATTTCTCCTGACTTGTCTGATACAGTTTTTTAGGATCTTTAAAGGCAAAAGCTTTGTTGTTTTCACCTTTTAAAGCCAGACTCAACATATCATCAACTTCCAGAGCCTGTGTAGGATGTTCACACTTATAACATTCTTCATCCAAAAATCTTCCGAGCCATCCGGTTTCCAGAAATTCGTCGCTTTTGCTTGCGGAATGCCAAATATCCATACTTCTGAAATGCGATTTGTCTGGATTTGGATACCCAACATTATTCATCAGAGAAAGTTCTCCACTATCAAATAATTCTTTAAAATAAGACAGGGTAGGGTTGATTCCTGTTTCGTCATTTAAAGGCAAAGAATCATTGATGGCGATATTATTTCTTTCTTTAAAATAAATATCATTTTTTGTAGGAATGATCGTATTCAAACCGTCATTTCCACCTGTAAACTGAAGTACAATCAGTATTTTCTGATTCGGATTCAGTGCATTATCCAAAGTCATTGACTGCAGAAAATTTGGAACAAACAATGAAGCCGTTGCCAATGAGCTTATTTTTAGAAATTCTCTTCTTTTGATAATCATGAGATTAGGTTTTAGGTTAAAGATATTAGGTTGTAGTTTTTAGGCGATTGTTTAAGCTTAAACCTAAAAGTTGCTACCTTCTACCTGATAATTACATTAACTGATATTCCGGTGTTGACATTAAGTTGATGATATTCATTTTCACACTTTGATCAGAAAACTGATTCACGGTATTCATATCTAAAGAGTCTGGGTTTACGAGCAGATAATTTTCAGCTTTTTTATTGGTTAAAGCTTTGTCTACTTTGTTCCAGTCTATGATGATATTGGGATTTTTAAAACTCTTATTTAAAGCTTCCCGGGATTTCATACCCATATCCATATCGTCATCTTCTTTTGCAGAATATTCCATCGGTCTTAAACCTGACCATATTTGCGGAATCTGAAGTCTCAACATTAAAGTCGAGCTTTCAATCCATGATTTTCCGTTTGGCCAGCCTGCAACGTTTGGAGGATACAGCAACATTTGCCCTAAAAGCTTCTGATAAACTGAAATGTTTTCAGGATTTTGAATTTGCATCGGTAACATTCTCATCATTCCGGCAAAAAGTTCTGTAGGAGATTTTATTCTGTTTCCGATATTTTTTTTGTCATAAAACCATGAACTTGAAAAGATCTCATTCATTAGTTTTTTAATATCGTAACCTGACTGATAAAAATTTTCGCTGAGATTTTTAATGATTTTTAAATCAGGTTTTTCATTGACGAAGAAAGTGTAAATCTTTGTCGTAATGAATTCTGCTGTAGCTTTTTGTTCCAAAATAATATTTAAAACATCATCACCTGTGAAATTTCCGGTTTTACCGAGAAAATTTTTTGTTCCTTCGTCATGCTGTTTTTTTCGTTCAAGAAAATTACCTTCTTTATCGTAACCCCATCCTGTAAAAGCTCTTGCCGCTTCACGGATGTCTTTTTCTGTGTAATTTCCTCTTCCCATCGTAAAAAGTTCCATGACTTCTCTTGCGAAATTTTCGTTGGGATGATCTTTTTTATTCTGTTGATTGTTCAGAAAGCTGAGCATTGCCGGAGAACGGCTTACCTCAAAAAGGAAATCTTTAAAATTCCCCAAAGATTTCTCCCGGATAACATTCAAAAGCTGTTTATTGAATTTTGGATTGTTGATTCTTGTCGCAAAATGTCCGTGCCAGAAAAAAGCCATTTTTTCTCTTAACTGTTCATTACTTGTAGCGAACTTTTTGAGAAAATTGAGATTGAGCTCATTGTTCTGCTTTTGATTCACCTTTTGGATTTCTCTTTTCTGTTCGGCAGTGGCTTTGGGATCATTATATTCAATGGGTTCAATGTCGGGAGTTTCATAGACAATGGGAGAAAAGTTCTCTTCATTGAAAACTTCCTTCAAGATGGTCTTGATGTTTTTATCTTTCAGGTTATCTACCTGCTCAATTCCCGGTCCGAAACCGGCACGCCAAAGAAGATGTTTGTTATTGATAAATGAAGCAACCATAGTCCTGATTTTGTTTTTTGATGATTAAATGAAGAAGAGGTTAAAGCATGTAAACAATTATTAATAATTATTTATTGTTTGCCTTCATGTAAAGTTAAACAACTATTTAAATATTTGAAAATTTAATCTGTTGATTTCCATTATTTTATGAAATGCTTAAGGTTTAATGTTAAGATGTATGAATTATTTTGGCATGATTTTTACATCTTCCACTTCAGTAAAATTTTAAAATCAGAGTTATGAAAATGTTTAAACAAACCATATTAGCAGCTGGAATTTTAACAGCAGGTTTAGTAAGTGCGCAAAGTGCTCAGATGAACAATATGATTAAAGTTGGTGCAACAGCGGGTATTGCTGTTCCTTCGGATAACCTTTCTGCTGCAGTAGGTGTGGATGTAGCGTACCAGAATTTGATCACTCCGGGATTTGGTTTAGGTATTGCGACCGGATATACTCATTATTTTGGAAAAGATAACAACGGATATGATAATAATGATGTGGGTGTAGTTCCTGTAGCGGCACTGTTCAGAATTTATCCAAAACAGACAGGTTTCTATTTTGGAGCTGACCTTGGTTACGGATTTTTAGTAGGTGATGACAAAGTAGCATCAAACTCTACAGCAGACAGACCAGATGGAGGTTTTTATTTGAAACCTGAAATAGGATATCACAACAGAGACTGGAATTTCTTTTTGCAATATCAGAAAGTATTCTCAGGAAGTAACGGTGATGTAGCAGGTCAGGACTACAATGTGGGAAGCATCGGAGCAGGATTCTCTTACAATATTCCTTTAGGAAAATAATTTATAGCTATATAATTAATTATAAACCAAACCTTTTCTAGTTTTTGAAAAGGTTTTCTTTTACCTAGCGAGAATTACCAAAACAATTATTATATTTGATAAAATTTGCGATTATGAACTTAAATCCAAAATTTCCACTTTTTTTACCGGGGGTAAAAAACAGCAATAACGATAATGTTTCAATCATTGGTGCAAACCTTCGTGAAGATATTACCACGGTCGCTTATTATATCTCTGGGAATGGTGGAATTGAAACTAAAATTCAAAAAAATTATCCTACAAAAGAATATACTTCTTTTACTGACATTCTCAAACAGTTTGTACAGGAAGAGCAGTTAGAAAATGTTAAACGTCTTGGTATTTCAGTTCCTGGACCGGTTTTGAACGGGAAAAGTAACCCTGCAAGATTAGGTTGGAGCTTTGATGTCGAAGAGTATAAAAGCGCATTTGGTTTTGAAGATGTATGCATGCTGAATGATCAGGAAGCTTCTGCATATGGGATTGCTCTTCTTGAAGATAGTGATCTTGATGCAATTTACAGCAGCGGTCATTTAGAGAAAGGAAATGTTGCGATCTTAGCTCCGGGAAATGGACTAGGTGAAGCAGGATATTTCTTCGACGGAAAATATCTGAGACCTTTTGCTACAGAAGGAGGTCACTCAGAATTTTCTCCCAGAACCAATGTTGAAGTAGAGTTTTACCAGTTTTTAAATAACATCTACGGAATTGTAAGTTGGGAAAATGTACTTTCTAAAACGGGATTATTTAATATCTACAGATTTCTGAGAGATGTTAAAAGACATCCGGAACCGGAATGGCTTTCAGACAAACTCAACAACGGAGACGGAAATTTCACGGAAGAAATTTTCAGAGCTGCAGTTGAAGATGATGTCATGATCTGCAAGATTGCTTTGGATACGTTCCTGGAATTTTTAGCAAGAGAAGCCAACAACCTTACGCTGAAATTAAAAGCAACAGGTGGTTTGTTAATTGCCGGTGATATTCCACAGGTTATCAGACAGTACATTGATAAAGACAAATTCTACGAGAAATTCAAGATCAGTGATAAGATGGAAGATATGTTGAAGAACATTCCGATTTATCTCATCAATACAGACAGTACGAGTATTAATGGTGCTGCACTTTACACCGCTTATTATAAAGATTAAAAAATAGAACTCCGAAGAAATTCGGAGTTTTTTTATGGGTGATTTTAGTCATAAAAAATATTTATGATAATTGATCTACATCAACGCTAACTAACGATCAAGATAATTACATTTGCAGAAATAAATAATTAAATAATTTTATTCATGAAAAAAATATTCTTGTTAGCGGTTTTAGCCGGCGGTTTGGCTTTCGGACAGTCAAAAAAAGTAGTAACATCTGATGTTCACTGGTGGGGTTACAAAGTTGCTAAAACTGAATCTAGTTCTCACGACGGTACTGTAAAAGTAAAATCAGGGAATATGATTATGAAAGGTAATGAGCTTGTAGGAGGTGATTTTGTTTTAGATATGAATTCTATCAACGCTACAGATCTTTCAGGAGAATACCAGGGGAAACTTAATGGTCACCTTAAAAACGGAGATTTCTTTGAAGTTGAAAAATTCCCAACAGCAAGTTTCAAAATTACTTCTGTAAAGAAAAACAGCGACAGGGTTTACAATAAATTGGTTACAGGAAATCTTACCGTTAAAGGAAAAACAAGTCCTGTCTCTTTCCCGGCAAAAGTTAATTATGCAAACGGAGTGGTGAGTTTAGAGTCAAATAAATTCTCTTTCGACAGACAAAAATTTGATGTTGCTTACAAATCTTCAATGAAAGATGTTTTTGTGAAAGATGATATCGATATGGTTGTAAAAGTGACTGCGAAATAATTTAATCAAAAAAATATTATTAAAAGTGTAGAAGTTCTACACTTTTTTTTATTTTTGTTGAATTGTAAATAAAAAAGAATGAAAAGATTATTATTGTTTGTGATGATGTGTGCGAGCATATCATTTGTATTTGCTCAAAAAAAGGGAGATAAAATTTCAAAAGTGATCACTTCTGAGATCAAATGGTGGGGACACAAAGTTGTAAAAACTAAAGCTTCCTCTCATTACGGTAGCTTAAAACTGAAAAGCGGAAAGTTTAATTTTGATAAAACAGTTTTTGTAGACGGTGAGTTCGTGATTGATATGAGAAGTTTAGTAGTAGCTGATCTTTCAGGTGACGATCAGGTAAAATTGACGAATGAATTGAAAGGAACCAATTTCTTTGAAGTTAAAAAATTCCCTACTGCAAAATTCCATTTGAAAAAGATTATTCCTTTGGCGAACAGCGAGTATAATTCTACGATCGTTGGAGACATTACCATCAAAGGAATCAGAAAAACGATTTCGTTCCCGGCAAACGCCCATATTACGCAGTTTACCGTAGAAATTGAGTCTTCAGTATTCTCATTAAACAGAAAAGACTTCAGAATTTTCTATCAGAATTCTTTGAAAGATTATTTCATCAAAGACGAGATGGATATTCAGTTTAAAGTTTCTACTCAGAAAGTTGACAACGAAAGACCTTTGTAAGGTTAATATTTTCATAAATTATCATGCACAACTTTTTTTAAGTTGTGCATTTTTTTTATTTTAGTACTACGAATCGATTGGTAATAAAAAAGATATCAGCAATTAGCTTCTTAAAAACTTTGAGGACCTAGTTAAGTGGAACGCCTTTGCGAACTTAAAAACAGTTAGTATAAAAAAATCTTTGCGAACTTTGCGTTTAAAATCTTTATAAATCGAATAAGAAAATTTAAAAAGTACAAATGAAAATATATGTAGTAAGCGGTTTGGGAGCAGATTTTAAAGTTTTAGAAAAACTAAAATTTCCCGAGCAACATGAAATCGTTTTTATTGATTGGTTGATTCCTGAGCTGGATGAGAATTTTACAGATTATGTTAACAGAATGGCTGAAAAAATCGATACTAGCGAGCCGTTTTATTTATTAGGATATTCCTTTGGCGGAATTATGGTACAGGAACTGAATGCATTGAAACCTGCCGAAAAAGTTGTCATCATGGGAAGTATCAAATCTGATAAAGAAAAATCCCGATTGATTAAAATGGGTGAAGTCACAAAAATTCCAAAATATTTGCCTATAGGTCTTTTTAATGATCAGACTTCGGTTTTCTATACAAGACTAAGAAAGTTTTTTGATCCGAAAAATCCTAAAGTCATTGAATATTTCCAGGTAAGAGATCCTTACTACCTGAAATGGTCTGTCGAAAGAATCTCAGAATGGAAATTTGAAGAAAACCCGAATGTAATTCAGATTTTAGGCGACCGTGATATTGTTTTTCCAATAAAAAATTCAAAACCAAACTATATTATCAAAGGCGGAACCCATCTTTTTCCGGCAACAAAATACAAAGAAGTTTCAACCTTGCTAAATGAAATTTTTATTTAAATTTAAAATTAACCCTAATTTAATTGGGGTTGATTCATTTTAATACTTATTTATTAAAATTTATATTTAATTTTGTAGGGGTTAAAAATAAAAATATGAAAGTTGGTTTAAAATGGAAAGTTTCATTTATCATAATTTCTTTAGTTGCCATTGGCGGACTTTTCTGGAAGCCTAGCGTTGATTTTCCAAATACCGGAGATTTTTTAGGACAGGAAAATATTGTAGGTTCTGATGTAGCCTGGATTTTAGCTGCAGCCGGACTTGTTCTTTTGATGACTCCCGGACTTTCATTTTTCTACGGCGGAATGGTCGGCAAAAAGAATATGATCTCAACAATGCTGCAAAGCTTTATTGCTTTAGGAGTGATTTCTATTTTGTGGATTGTTGTCGGTTTTTCTCTGTCTTTCGGAGATTCTATCGGTTTTGAAATCGATGGCGAACATTACGGAATTATTGGAAATCCTTTTACATATCCGTTTTTCAATCATGTCAGTATTTATCCTCATAAGACAATGGCTTCCACGATTCCTTTCATCTTATTTGCATTGTTTCAGATGAAATTTGCGGTGATCACTCCGGCTTTGATCACAGGGTCATTTGCTGAAAGAGTTAGATTCATTTCTTACCTTTTGTTTATGGTTCTTTTCAGTCTGTTCATTTATACGCCTTTATGTCATATGGTTTGGCATCCGGAAGGTCTTTTAAATAAATTTTTTGGCGTTAAAGATTTTGCAGGAGGAACGGTCGTTCACATGAGTGCAGGTTTTGCAGCTTTGGCAGGTGCCATTGTTTTAGGAAACAGAAAAAATCCGCATCACGAACCTTCGAATATTCCCTATGTCATTTTAGGAACAGGAATGCTTTGGTTTGGTTGGTTCGGTTTCAACGCAGGTTCAGCTTTAAGTGCAAACGCAACTGCGGCAATCGCTTTCGGAACTACAACGATTGCTTCGGCTTCAGCAATGATGACTTGGATATTTTTTGACAGAATCAACGGAAGAAAAGTTTCTGCGCTCGGTGCGTGTATCGGAGCGGTTGTAGGTTTGGTGGCGATTACTCCGGGATGTGGTTTTGTATCGATTCAGGAGAGTTTGTTTATCGGTTTTATTTCTGCGATTGTATCAAATTTAATGATGAACTGGAAAGCTTTGAAGAAAATCGACGATACTTTAGACGTTTTTGCCTGTCATGGAGTAGGAGGAATTATGGGAATGATCTTGACTGCGATTTTTGCACATGGCGAAAACGCAAGTCTTCTTCACGGCGGAATCGGGGTTTTTGCCCATCACATGATAGCGTTGGTTTTAGTTTCATTATTTACATTTTTCGGATCATTACTTTTATATAAAATTACCAACCGAATTATCACGCTCAGAGTTTCCGAAGAATCAGAGAATATTGGTTTGGATATGTCTCAACATGAGGAAAGCCTGAAATGGTAATTTAATTTAATTAATTTTATTTGGGCAGCTTTATCCGCCTGTAATTTATCCTGAGCTTGTCGAAGGACTCCCGCTTTTTTGCCTCCGCTTCGCTCCGGCAAAAAGAGCTCCGTTCAAGTCGGGCTGCGTAGTTGTGCAGAGTTCAAGAGAGGTTCATAAAAAGTGAGATTTGTTTGTATTAGATTTAGCTGTAAACCTTTTTTAACATTTCATTTCTTTAGATTTTATCGTGTATATTTGCTTTTCATGAAAATGAAAATCACGTATGGAATCTATATCGGTTTTTGAGATTATTAAAGTAGGAATTGGACCTTCCAGTTCGCACACAATGGGACCCTGGAACGCTGCTTCGGCATTTATCAGAATTATAAAAAGAGAAAGATCAATTGCTGAGGTGAAAGAAGTTTTTCTGGAATTCTTCGGTTCGCTCGCAAAAACGGGGATTGGTCACGGAACTGATATCGCCGGAATGTTGGGTTTAAACGGAGAAGATTTTAAAACCATCAACACTTCAAAGATCGACGAAATCGTTCAACATATCAAAACGTCTGAGATTCTTAATTTAGGCGGAGAAAAAGAAATTCCTTTCATCTACGGACATCATCTGGTTTTGAATATGTCCAAATCTTTAGATTTTCATCCTAATGGAATGATTTTTAAAGCCATCTTTGAAGACGGAACAGAGCTCGTACAGGATTTTTATTCTGTTGGTGGCGGTTTCATTGCAAGTCAGGAAAAAAACTCTATCGAAAAACATTGCGTTCGTACTTTGTACCCTTGTCATCACGGTTCGGATATTGTAAAATATTGCGAGAAATTAGGTTTAGATAAAATGTCAGATCTAGTTTTAATCAATGAAGAAAGCTGGAGAACTCAGGAAGAAACGAGAAAAGAAGCTCTCAATATCTGGGAAAACATCAAAGAATGTATTTACAAAGGTGTTAATAAAGAAGGCGTTTTACCAGGAGGACTCAACGTTACCCGAAGAGCTGCAGGAATCAACAGAAAACTTCTTGGTGAAGAAATTTATAAAAATAAAGATCAGTGGTTTCAGCAGGTTGTTGATGCCGAAGAGAATTTCACCAATATCAATAAATGGATTGCGTGTTTTGCATTAGCTGTAAACGAGGAGAACGCAAGTTTTGGCCGAATTATTACTGCACCAACGAATGGAGCAAGTGGAGTGATACCGGCGGTTTTAATGTATGCACAGGCTTTTACACCCTATACAAGTGACGACGATATTGAGAGATTTTTATTGGTTGCCGGAGAAATCGGAACCTTATTCAAGAAAAACGCAACTATTTCTGCAGCAATGGGTGGTTGTCAGGCAGAAGTTGGGGTTTCTTCAGCAATGGCTGCTGCAGGTCTTACAGAAATTCTTGGCGGAAGTGTTGGTCAGGTTTTGATGGCGGCAGAGATTGCAATGGAGCATCATTTAGGTTTAACGTGTGATCCGATCAGAGGTCTGGTGCAGATCCCATGTATCGAAAGAAATACGATGGGAGCGATGAAAGCGATTACTGCAGCCAATATTGCATTGGAAAGTGATCCTGCAAAAGCCAAAGTAAGTCTTGATCAGGTAATACAAACAATGTGGGAAACTGCTTTGTCGATGAACGACCGTTTCAAAGAAACTTCTGAAGGTGGTTTGGCAATTGCAGTGAATGTTCCGGAGTGTTAAAATAAAAGAAAAATAGCACACTATAAAAACGTCCTGACGTTTTACTTAAAACCTCAGGACGTTTTCATTAAAAGATACTGACGTTTCATCTAAAACGTCAGTATCTTTTTTTTGAGAGATAAAATTCCTTTTTTATTTATCTAAAATCCCTCTGATTTTATTTGCATTTTCAATGAGTTCTCCCAAATATTCAAAGTTTTCTTTTTCCAATGCAGATTTGAATTTTCTTAACTGAGAAATATGTTCATTGAGAACATCCAGTACATTTTCTTTGTTCTGCTTAAAAATCGGAACCCACATTTCAGGATGAGATTTGGCTAATCTTACCGTACTTGAAAAACCCGAACTTGCCAATTGGAAAATCGTTTCTTCTTCTTTTTCTTTCTCTAAAACGGTATTCGCAAGTGCATAAGAAGTAATATGTGAGATATGTGAAATATAAGCGGTGTGAACATCGTGAGCTTCTGCATTCATGTAAATCAAATGCATATCTAAACTTTCAACAACTTTTTGAACCAGTTCTAAAGCATCATTTGCTGATTCTTCACGGTTACAGATCACTCCTGCCTTGCCTGAAAAACTTTCCCCAATGGCAGATTTTGGTCCGTGATTTTCCGTTCCCCACATCGGATGAAAGGCAACAAATCTTGATCTTTTCGGATGGTCTTTAGCTGAATTCACTACTCCTGCTTTGGTAGAACCTACATCCATCACAGTTTGAGAATCTGAAATTGAATCTAAAACAACAGGTAAAATCTCTCTTGCCGCATCAACAGGAATAGCAATGATAATTAAATCAGAATCTTTAATTCCGCTTTCTAAATCCATTTCTTTATCAATGATATTTAATGCTAAAGCTTCTTTTAAATTACCTTTATTATTGTCAATGCCGTATACGAAATCAACGAGTTTTTTTTCTTTCAGTTTTAATGCGATTGAACCTCCGATCAATCCTACACCAATAATGCTAATTTTCATTTTCTTTTAATTTAAAAATAAAAAACCCCGTCCGAGGACGAGGTTTTAAGTTATATAACAAGAATCTCTATCCCAAATCTGAGCTGAAAATTCTATAATAATATGTTCTGTTTTTGTTAATCACAAAGCGAAGGTAATGATTTTTTTAATTTTATTAAAATTGAATGATGAATTTTGTTTTGTAAACGAATAGTCAATTTTAAAATACAATGATGAAATTCATTTTCGAAGAATAATTGACTTGTAAAACAAAATTCATAATTGACCAACTAAGGGTTAGAGATTATCAATGTCGAAGGAATATCCGAAAGCCAAAGACTTTTTGAATCGATCAGACCTCGCCAGCTTTTTTTGCTGATCAACATTAGATCCTGACCATTTAGGAATTCCTTTTCAATTTTCTTTTCGTTGTATAATGTAATGTGATTTGGTGCAACCTGTTCGATACTTCTGATGAGTTCTTTGACCTCAATATTATTACGAATTTGTCCTGCAACATCCAAAATAATGATTTGAGAATTGTTATTATTGATCAGTCTTTTCGCATATTCAAGCAGGTAAAAATCACTTAGATTAAAGATCGGAACAAACACTTTTTCGGCGGAAGTAAATCCTTTCTCCACTAAAACTCCAACAGGAATATTCGTTTTATCTAAAATCTGTAAGGTAAAATCGTCAAACGGAGAATTGTTGAAAATATAGCTTTTACCTTTTACGGTATTCAATAACTTTTCAGGATTGATAATTTTTGTGGTGAATCCTAAAAGTCTTCCCAACAAACTTCCTTCGTACATTGATTTTCCAAGCATAATTAAAAGTAAATCGTAATTTCCTTTGTTTGAAATGCTTGTAAGATCGCTTTCAATGTCTGTTGAAGCTTTGAAAAGCGTAGTTACTTCTATCTGTAGATCATTAGAAGTTTCAATAACGTTTTTGAATTGATCATTTTCATATTCGTTGATTTCGTAAGTGTGCATTTCGTCAACAGGAGCGATATTCATTGCAGTAATGCTCTTATTGCCATTCATTTTATACGTGAAATCGTTGGCGAGTTTCAGAAGAGTACTTCCGGATTCTGGATTATCAAAAGAGAGCAAAACACGATATTTTGAATCGTTCTCATCATTTGCAATATCTTCATTTTTCTTAGATTTAAAAATATAATTAATTAAGTCTAAGGCCGGCCCGGTCATGAATGTTGTGAATAGCGCCATAATGACCATCATTGCAAATATTTTCGGGCTTAAAACTCCAAGGTCGTAACCGATATTTAAAACAATGAGTTCCATTAAACCTCGTGTATTCATCAAAGCACCAATTGTTAAACTTTCTTTCCAGTTGATTCCGAGAAATTTTGCTGTTAAAGCACTTCCTGCAAATTTTCCTACTACAGCAACCAAAATAATAGCACCTGCAGTTACCCACAAATGACCTTCATTCAACAAACCTATTTGTGTACGAAGTCCGGTAAATACAAAGAAAAGTGGTAATAAAAGTACAAGAGCAACGTCTTCTACTTTGTCAATAAACAATGATCTGAATTTCGCGTTTTCAGGCATAATTGCTCCCGCCATAAATGCTCCGAACAAAGCATGAATTCCGATCACTTCTGTTGCGTATGCTGATAAAATCAACGTCAGAAAAAATATAGCAACCATCGGTTTGTTGATGGTGTTTTTTTCTGCCTGAAGATCTCCGATTCTTTTCAGGAAAGGTCTTACAATTTTAATCATTAAAAATACATAACCAATCGCCATTAAAATCACGTAAATCGAACTGGCAAAAGAACCCGCTTTTACAATCGCAATCACGGCTGCCAAAATACACCAAGCCGTAATATCATCCGCTGCTGCACAGGTTATGACAATTGTTCCTAATTTTGTTTTCTGAAGATTCCTCTCCTGAACAATTCTCGCCAACACAGGGAATGCTGTGATACTCATCGCAATGGCAATAAATAAAGCGAATGACGTAAACTGAACTCCATCTGGAGCAAATTCACGATAGATGAAATAGGAAAGTCCGATTCCCAATGCAAAAGGAATAATGATACTTGCATGACTTATGACAACCGCATCGTGCGCTTTTTTTCTTAAAACACTCAAATCAAGCTCCATTCCGACGATGTACATGAATAGAATCAATCCGATTTGGCTTAAAAACTGCAAATTTCCCAATGATTCTTTAGGAAAAAGAAATGCGGAAAATTCAGGGAAATACATTCCTAAAAGTGAAGGTCCGAGAATAATCCCGGCAATCATTTCACCGATTACGCTTGGTTGTTTAATTTTAATGCAGATCCAGCCCAAGAATCTTGCTGCCATTATAATGGTAACAATCTGTGCCAGTAAAAGAGCCAAAGGATGATGAAGATTGGTCTGAAAAGATTCAACGAAATTTTCCCATGTAGAACCGTTATGTGTTTTTACAACGATGTTTTCGCCAACTTCAAGTGTTTGTCCCTGAATCATAAACCAATACATCAGACAAGAAAAAACTGCGATGGTCACGATGTAAAAGATGATATTTCTGTATTTAGCCCAATTCATATTCCCCTTTTTTGTCTACAAATTTGAAAAGAATAAAACGATCTACAGCATTGATTATTTTTAAATGTAATGAATCTTCTGAAAAATGTAATAAAACAGATTATCTGTTTCCAAACACTTCTAATAAAGAACTTCTATACGTTTCACCGATGTGAAGTTTAAGAAAATTCTCATGATTTACTTTAATATTTGTAACAATTTCGCTAGTTGAAAAAACTTTGATTGCCGAGATTGAAATAATCTCTTTTTTGTTGACCTGAGCAAAATCTTTCGAAGGTAGCATTTCTAAAAGTGATCTGAAGTTGAGATTCTTTAAAACAATCGTTGAATTGTCTTTAAGGGTGATTTCTTTGTCTCGGCTATCGATTTCAGAAGTTTTAATATAGGCGATTTGATCTGTAAAAATAATGGTTTTACCGATATTGGTATTCCACTCGATGAAGTTTTTTTTCTGCGAATTGGCGTTGATTTCCTTTACTTTTTCAAACGCCTGAATCAGTCTTTCTTTTTTGATAGGTTTACGCACATAATCGACTACATTCAAATCGAAAGCTTCTGCAGCATATTCTTTGTAAGCCGTTGTGAAGATGACTTTCTTTGAATCTGAAATGCGTTCTGCTACCTGAATACCATTTATTCCGGGCATTTCGATGTCTAAAATGCAGACTGTACAATCAAGATCGTTGATCTCGTTCAGGAAAATTTTAGGATCATTAAAAGCTTTGATGACTTCTACGTTTTCTATTTGCTCACACAGAAGTTTGAGATAACTGATTGCCAGAATTTCATCATCTAATATAACGCACTTTATCGTAGAACTCACCGAGGTTTATTTTTAATTCTGCTGTGAAGATACCATTTTTTGAACTTCTGTTGAGATCGTAGAAGTTATTGTAGATCATTTTTAAACGCTGATCCAAAGACTGACTTCCGAATCCGCTTTTTTCTTTTTCCAAAACATTTTTCAGGGATGCTTTGTTGCTGACTTTCATCGTGAAAACTCTGTTTTCCAGTTCAAGCTGAATCGAAATGAAAGAATCCTGAGCGAGAAAATCTGTGTGTTTAAAGGCATTTTCGATAAGATCTACAGAAATCAACGGTGCAAAAACTTTTTCTTCGTAAACTGCATCAGACTTATCAATTTTAGATTTAATTCTGAAATCAAAAAGCGGATTGATCTTGATTTTATTGATTTCGATCAGGCTTAAAGCAAAACTGAATTCTTCTTTCGGACTTACAAATTTTTTGTTGCTTTCGTATAAAATATAATCCAGAACATTGGCGAGCTTGTCCAATGACATATAGGTCTGATAAGCATGAGACTGTACAGAATTTAAAATGTTTTTAAAAAGATGGGGATTCAGTTTGGTTCCGATATGTTCCAACTGAACTTCGTTTAATCGTTGTTCAATCAGTTTATTAGTTTCCGAAAGTTTGTTGTTTTTCTTTCTGAAACTCTGATTCTGACTGAATAAATAAATACTGACCGTAAGAAAAAAGAAGATGGCAAAAACTCCGACGAAAATCAGATAATCGTGAATCATGTAGTAATTACCGTCCATCGCAGTCGTTTTATTTTATTTTTTTCAAACTTAATAGTTGAGCTTCTTCAGCACATTTTTCAAAAGTAACTTCATAACGAGGATTTTTTTCAGGGTAAAAAATCAGATAATCCGGGCAAGGTTTTTTCTGAGCATGACTTCTGTCGAAATCTACTTTTCCGGCAGTGATGATGCTGTCTTTTACAAATTTTTCATTGATTTGTAAAGCAGCCATTTCAGCTTTGAAATTTTCAGAATACTTAAAATCTTTAGAAAGGGTTTCGGCGATTACGCGACTGTTTGGTAAATATCCACTGCAGCTTACACCTTTTTTATTAAGAACAAAAAATACAATAATAAGTCCGGGAACAAGACCGATTAGAAAGAATTTGATTTTTTTCATTAGAAAATTAAAAGATTGATATCATGATAAGTAAGTCCGAAACGGTCACAGATTACCTTTTTGGTGTGTCTGCCTTTGTACATATACAGACTTTGTTTCATTTCGTTTTTGCGGATCAGCATATTTTCAAAACCACCTTCTACATCATAGTTTAATATATAAGAAAGGAAAAAGTTTGAGATTGCTTTGGTAGTTGTTCTTGGCATTTTTGAGGTCAGATTGGGAAGACCGCAGTGAATAACGCCGTGTTTAATGATGTAAGGGTCATCCATCGTGGTCAGTTCTGATGTTTCGATCACTTTACCGTTATCGATAGCGATGTCGATAATGACGCTGCCTTTTTTCATTTTGCAAACCATTTCTTCGGTTACAATCGGCTGCATATTTAATCTGGGAAGTGCTCCGATGACAACATCGGCACGTCTTAGGCTTTTGCTAAGCTCTTTAGGGTCGATAATTGAAGTTGGAACTCTGCTGTCAACCAAAGTATGAAGTCTCCTCAACTTAGAAAGCGAATTATCAAAAACTTTTACGCTTGCTCCCAAACCAATTGCAGCTTTTGTGGCAAATTCGCCAACGATTCCTGCGCCTAAAATGACAACTTCGGTAGGTCTTACTCCGGTAATTCCGCCGAGCATTAATCCATTTGATAAGGCTAATAATTCTGAGGCATATAAAATGGAAACCGTTCCTGCAATTTCTCCGACTAATCGTACTAAAGCCAATTGTTTGTATTCGTCAACGATAAATTCGAAGGCAATGGCATTGATTTTTTTCTCCGCTAATTTTAAGAAATAATCTTTATCTCTAAGATTAATCTGTAATGCAGAAACTAAATAGGTATTAGGCTTAAAATAATCAATTTCTTCATCCGTCGGAGGATTGACCTTTAAAATCAAATCCTGACTAAATGCCTCTTTAGGATCTTTGGTGATAATCGCTCCCGACTCTGAGTACTGAAGATCGGTAAAAAAAGAACCTTGTCCAGCACCGGATTCTACAATAATCTCATGACCGTGCTGTACCAAAACCTGCACTGCGTCGGGTGTTATACAAGTACGTCTTTCATTGAGACAGGTTTCTTTGGGAACTCCTATACTGAATTGCTTGCCTTTTTTGATAACTTCCAACTTTTCCTCCTTTGGCATTAATTCTTCCTCGGAAAAAGGAGTAAAAATATTTGTGCTACTCATTTTAAATTCAATTATGACTTACAGAAAATTAAAAATTCAATCGATTTCTTCGAACAAAGATACATAATATTTACTCGAAACTGATTTCTCTGCTTTCGCCGTTATTGTGAATGCTCATCGTGTGGTACTTCAATCCGTACAATTCTTCTTCATAAACTTCGGGCCACTCAATGATGCATAAATAGGCATTGTCAAGATATTCTTCAATTCCGATGTCATATACTTCATCGATATTTTTCAGGCGGTAAAGGTCAAAATGATAGACTTTTCCTTTTGGTGTACTGTATTCATTTACAATTGAATAAGTCGGAGAATTGACTTCATCTGTACTTTCTAAATTTTTAAGTAAAAACTGAGTGAAAGTAGTTTTTCCGGCACCTAAATTTCCTTTTAATAAGAGAATCGGATGCTGTAGTTGCGGAAGGATTTCTTCTACAACGTTTTGCCAGTTTTCTATCTGTTTGATATTAAATTGCATGAATGTAATTTGATGCAAAAGTAATAATATTACATTTTAAATATAACAATAAACTCCAATTAATTAAATTCTGAAACTTCAATTTTCCTTACTTTTGTAAGATGATTTCCAAGCAGACGATAGATAAAATATTTTCCACAATCCGGGTAGAGGAGATTGTTGGCGAATATGTGCAGTTGAAAAGAGCGGGATCAAACTTTAAAGGTCTGAGCCCGTTTCATGATGAAAAATCGCCAAGTTTTGTGGTTTCTCCAAGCAAGCAGATTTGGAAAGATTTCTCGACTGGAAAAGGGGGAACTGCAATTTCTTTTTTAATGGAAATTGAAAATTTCACTTATCCTGAAGCGCTTCGCCACGCCGCAAAAAAATACGGAATTGAAATTGAAGAAGACCAGCGTGAATTTTCCGAAGAAGCAAAAAATGCGCAGTCTGAAAGAGATATTCTTTATAAAATTCATGAAATCGCCAACGAATATTTCCAAAATATTTTATGGGAAAATGAAGAAGGCAGATCGATTGGTTTGTCGTACTTCCGTGAACGTGAATTGAAAGATGATATCATCAAAAAATTTCAGTTGGGATATTCTCCGGAAAAGAAAAATGCGTTTACAGAATTTGCTTTAAATAAAGGATATTCCAAAGAAATATTAGAAAAATCAGGACTGTCAATTTTTCCTGAAAATTCTCCTGCAGGTATCGACCGTTTTCGTGAAAGGGTGATGTTTCCGATTCACAGCTTTTCGGGAAGAGTTTTGGGTTTTGGAGCGAGAATTCTTAAAAATAATATCAAAACTGCCAAATATCTCAATTCACCTGAAACTGAAATCTATCACAAATCAAATGTTTTGTATGGTTTAAACCAAAGTAAACAGGCGATTTCGAGAAAAAACATTTGTCTTTTGGTGGAAGGTTATATGGATGTGATTTCTCTTCATCTTTCAGGGATTGAAAATGTAGTGGCGAGCTCCGGAACTTCTCTTACGACCGAGCAAATTAAGCTTATCAAAAGACTGACAGAAAACGTTACGATTCTTTTTGATGGTGATAATGCCGGAATTAAAGCAAGTTTCCGAAGCATCGATATGTTGCTGACGGAAGGGATGAACATCCGGGTATTACTTTTCCCGGAAGGCGACGATCCCGATTCTTTTGCCAGAAAACATCCTCAGGAATATGTGGAAAAATTCATCGAAAATGAAGCGATGGATTTTATTGATTTTAAAGCTGAAATTCTTTTAAAGGAAGCAGGAAATGACCCGATAAAAAAGGCAGAAGCAATCAGAAATATCGTGAAATCTGTCGGTTTTGTGCAGAATGCGCTTAAAAGGGAGGTTTATTTAAAAGAAGTTTCTAATAAATTCGGGCTTTCTGAGCAGAGTTTATTTAATGAACTGGATATTCAGAAGCAGATCACTCAAAATCAGGCACCGAAAAGTCAACCTAAAGAAAATATTCAGCCCAAACTGGAAATAGTTCCTGAAAGCGTGCAACAAGTTGATCCTATTATGTTTGATTTGTTGAATCAGGAAAACAATCTTGTGAATTTGATGCTGAATTTCGGGGACGTTGTTCTTCACAGAGAAAACCAAGAGAACGAGAGATATGAAATTACCGTCATCGAGGAAATCCTTCATCATTTTGAGGAAGAAAACTATGAATTTCAGGTTGAACTGAATAAAATCTTAATCGACAGCATCAAAGAGGGTATTCAGAATGATGAGTTAAGAAAGGGCGATTTTTTTGTCAGTTTTATGGACGAAAATATTACTTCAAAAGTAGTTGATGCCATTATGCCTTTAAATGATCTTGAAAACTGGGCTTCCAGAAATATTTTTCCGCCTAATTATGGTGACAAGATCAACAGTCAGGTAGAAGGAGATATTTTAATTCACAAATTCAGATACATTGATTATTTAATTAAAGAAACTACTGAAAGCCTGGAATTAAATAAAGATAACGAATCTAAATATTTTGAATCTATCAAAAAAATAACCTTACTGAAACAGGCTTCCATGCAGCTTTCGGAAATTTTAGGATATTCTCCTATTAAAGGAATTTATGTGAAAAGGTAGACGGAATTAGTTGTCAGAATTCAGTTGAAGAGTTTAAAATTATTTTAAAATAAAAATCTGCAAACTTAAAGCTAAGACCCACCACCTAAACTGCCAAAAAGTCCTATAAAATTTTAGGAATAAAAGTTGTAAATTACATCTTAATTAATTTTAAAAATATACCAATAGAAATATGGACATTAAAAAAGAATTCAGAGATTTCTCTGTAAAACATTTAGGAAACAACGGTTTGGTAACCGATCAGTATATGGGAATGTATGGTCCTACAAACCTTACCCCTTACATCATGGAAGAAAGAAGAATGAACGTTGCTCAGATGGACGTTTTTTCTCGTTTGATGATGGATAGAATCATTTTCCTGGGAACAGGAATTGACGATCAGGTTGCTAACATCGTAACGGCTCAGCTTTTATTCTTAGAAAGTGCTGATCCTTCAAAAGATATTCAGATCTATATCAACTCTCCGGGTGGAAGTGTTTATGCAGGTTTGGGAATTTATGACACCATGCAGATTATTAAGCCGGATGTTGCTACAATCTGTACAGGTATTGCCGCTTCGATGGGAGCTGTATTATTGGTTGCAGGTGAAAAAGGAAAACGTTCTGCGTTGAAACATTCAAGAGTAATGATTCACCAGCCTTCCGGTGGTGCGCAAGGTGTTGCTTCTGATATGGAAATCAACCTGAGAGAGATGTTGAAATTGAAAAAAGAATTATACGACATCATTTCTGAACATTCGGGACAAACTTACGAATGGGTAGAAAAAGCATCTGACAGAGATTACTGGATGACTTCTACCGAAGCGAAAGAATTTGGAATGGTGGATGAGGTTTTACAGAGATCTAAAAAGGAAAAATAATTTTTCTTAAAAAAATAATTAACATACGCATCAATTTATTTGGTGCGTTTTTTTGTGAGCAAATATTACTTTTAACATCTATAAAATTATTTAAAACACAATTATTATTCTGTTCAAGATGAGTTTATAATCAATATCTACTTTCGCACCTATAAAAGTATTTATGAAAAAAATCCTGTTAACTATTATTGCTTTCATTTCTTTGACAGCATGTAATAATGATGATAATGTAACTAATCAAGACATCAATTACTCAAAACTTCCTCAGGAATTCCCTTTCTCAACATTAATGACCTTAAATGGAGTGAATATTATTAATGGTGGTTTTGGTTCAGGAGCAACGGCGCATCCTACTCAGAAAGGTGAATTTTATGTAATTACCGACCGTGGTCCCAATGTAGCCTACTCTAATGGAATCAAAATTCTTGTACCGAATTTTACACCAACGATCATGCATTTCAAAATCAATGCTGAAGGAAATATTGAAGTCATAAAATATATCAAACTTAAAAACCCTTCCGGACAGCTGATTACTGGTCTTCCGAATCCTGTAGGAATGGGAAGTACTGGTGAAATTGCTTATGCTGCAGACGGAAGTGTATTGGGAACAGACAATTATGGTCTTGATAGCGAAAGTATTGTAGCTGCCGCAGATGGAACTTTCTGGGTTTCTGATGAATATGGTCCTCACATTGTACATTACAGTGCAGAAGGTGTAGAATTAGAAAGAATAAGCCCAATCGGTGTAAATACAGGTACAAGAAAACTTCCTGCCGTTTTTGCAAAGCGAAGACCCAACAGAGGAATGGAAGGAATGTGTATGACACCGGACGGAAAAATGCTGGTTGGAGCAATACAGTCTACAATGTATGTTCCTACAAAAGCTTTGGCAACAAATACTACCTTAACGAGAATTGTAACTTTTGATGTGGCAACAGGGCAGACTAAGCAATATTTATACAAACAAGACGGTGGAGCTTCAGATTCTGTTTGCGAAATTACTCCAATCAGCAACACAGAATTTTTAGTGATTGAAAGAGATGGAAGTTTCGGTTCGGTTGGCGGACTTAAAAAAGTGTATAGGATCAATCTTTCAGGTGCTTCTGATGTTTCAGGAACGGATCTCACTGCTGTTGACGGAATGAAAATCAACGGAAAAACTCTTGAACAATCTACATGGGCCGAGTTGAGTACAGCGGGATTAATGCCCGTTACAAAAACGTTGGCGGTAGATTTGGTTACTAAAATAGGATACGAACACGATAAATTTGAAGGAATTGTCTATTTAGGAAATAATAAACTGGCCGTTTTTAATGATGATGATTTTGGAGTTACAGACGATGGAAACGGAAATCCAAAAACGAAAATCCTTCCTAAAACAGGGAAGCAGGATAAAGGAACTATGTATATAGTCGATATTCAATAATTAGGTTTTTGCAAAAAGCGGCGGCATCTTAGATGCCGCCGCTTTTGTTTTTTATAAAATTTAATAGAATTGATTTATATACTAAAAATCTTATTTAGTTAAGTCAACCTATTTAAAATGGCTTTTAATTAAACCCCTCAATAATTTTAGAAAAATCTTCAACTTTCAAAGCAGCCCCGCCAATTAATCCACCATCAATATCCGGTTGAGAGAAAATTTCTTTAGCGTTGTCAGGTTTTACAGAACCTCCGTAAAGAATAGACACTTCGTCAGCAACTTCCTGTCCGTATTTCTCAGCGATAATTCCTCTGATGTGAGCATGAATTTGCTGTGCCTGTTCCGGACTAGCCGTTTCACCAGTCCCGATTGCCCAAACTGGTTCGTAAGCAATTACTACTCTCTTGATTTCATCCGCAGAAAGAGTGAAAAGCGCAGTTTCGGTCTGGGTTTTCACAACGTCTAAATGTTGACCTGCTTTTCTTTGTTCAAGAGTTTCACCGTTACAGTATACAGGAATTAAGCCTTTATCTAAAGCCAGTTTTACTTTCTTGTTACAGCTTTCGTCGTTCTCACCGTGATATTGTCTTCTTTCGGAATGACCGATCAAAGAACCGTTTACATTAATTGATTCCAGCATATCTGCAGAAAGTTCTCCTGTGTAAGCACCACTTTCAAATTCACTCATATCCTGTGAGAAAACTCCGATTTCGTCTTTCTCAAAAATGTCTTTTGCCATCATTAAATACAAAGATGGCGGAGCGATCCATACTTCACAGTTGGTTTTATTTTCATTTTTATAACCTAATAATTGAATCATCAACTGCTGTGCTTCAATTACGTTTTTGTTCATTTTCCAGTTTCCTGCAACTATTTTTCTTCTCATAGTTTTTTTATTTTAGAAGTTAGAGATTAGATACTGGAAGTTAGAATCACAGTAAGTTTTAAACTAACATCTAACTTCTCGTTTCTAATTTCTCAATTAATTAATATTCCAAAGATTTTTCAAAAGCACATAGAAAGTATGTTCCTCATCAGTCACCACATCATCAGCTTTGATCAGAGATTTTGCAAACTGGGTAAAGTTTAAACGTTCTTCTTCAGTAGAATCTTCTAAGAAACAACGTCCGTGAAATTCAAAATGATCTTTCCATTCTTCAGGCTGAAGCAATGCGATGGTTTCCAACTCGTTATCTAAATTGATTTTAAAAGGAAATTCGTCAGCCAAATACTGCTGAACCAACATTCCTTCTTCCGGAGCAAATTCACCGTCCACAGACGAAAGAATCATTAGTAAATGATAACCTGCAATTGATTTATTTGATTTTTGCATTGATATATATTAAAATTTTTATTTAAAGTTCTGAAATTGACAATTCAGTATTGACTAGTCAATATAATTTTTAGCAGGTTGTTTGTCAACTATTTTTCCTTTTTCTAAAATTAAAACAAAAGGATTGCTTCTCGCAATTGTTTTGATGGCAGTACCATCCATCATTGCATTTTTGATGGTTTTAAAAGTATCCGGCATTGTTGAAATTCCGTAAACAATTGCAGTTTTGTCAGTATTTGCTTTAGCTTCTACTTTCTGAAGAAGATCTTTTGAAACGTCTTTCGGATGATAAGAAAAAACAAGAACAGCTTTCGGTGCGTTGATGATTTCATCCGTAAGGTCAATTCCTGTAGGATCTTCAATTTTAAATTTGGTGATTTCAGATTTGTATCCTTGTTTTACTAAAACCGATTCATTTTTACCTTCTTCAATCTTCCACGGTGAGCCATCTTCCCAATATTTTGTCTGGTTGATATAATCATCCTGATTGACTTTTAAAACTTCTCCTGTTTTTGAGTTTTTCAGAGAGTAATACGTTTTATACTCAGAAGGGTTTTTTGCAATTTTACCTTTTTCGGCAACCAGATCGGTTCCTATTTTATAATCACGGAAATCAATTATTGGTTCATTCATAATTCCCTGAGCCATAATGAAAATCATGATTCCGGAGAAAAGTCCTAAAGCGATAGATTTGAATTTATTATTTGATTTTGTCTGATCAAATTCATCTTTTTTAAACTCTTTTCGATACAATAAAACGAGGATTAAAAGCCCAACCAAAAGAACAATGTCTTTCACAAAGCTTTCCCATGGTGTAAATTTAATTGCATCACCGAAACATCCGCAATCTGTCACTACGTTGAAATACGCTGAGTAAAAAGTTAGAAATCCAAAGAAAATACAAAGCGCAATCAAAGCTGAAAGGGTGAATTTCAGTTTTAATTTAAGCAAAAGCATAAAACCAAGTAACAGTTCCAAAACCACAACGATGATTGAGAAGACCAAAGCAAATTTTACCAAAAAGGGCATATTGAAAACAGAAGGTTCAAAATATTCCTCCATTTTAAATGAAAATCCTACTAAATCTACCGCTTTTACAAATCCTGAAAGGATGAAAATGACGGCAACGATGAAACGTAATAAACCTTTGATCATATTAAATAATTTGATGTTCTACATTGTTTTCTTTTTCAGAGAACTTGATCAGGCAGAAAACCGCATAGTTCAGCATGTCAAAATAATTGGCATCCAGACCTTCCGATACGATGGTAACGCCTTGATTGTCTTCTATTTGTTTGGTTCTTAAAACTTTCTGGTAAATAAGATCAGTAATCGATGAAATTCTCATATCTCTCCAGGCCTCGCCGTAATCGTGGTTTTTTCTTTCCATTAAAGCTTTGGCTTCCTGAGCATATTTGTCGTAAAGGCTTAAAATTTCTTCTTTATTTTCGTTAAAATCATTCGAAAAACCTTTCTCCAACTGAATCAATCCTATGATTGAGTAATTGACCACAGCGATGAATTCTCCTTCCTCACTTTCATCAATCATTTTTACATCAGTCATCTGTAATGTACGAATTCTGTTGATTTTAATGTAAATCTGGTCGGTGATCGAGCTCGGGCGCAAAACTCTCCATGCAGCACCATAATCCTGTAATTTTTTACTGAAAAGATCACGGCACTCATTGATAACTCTCTCGAACTGTATTGAAGTTTTTAGCATAAATTCTCTTAATAGCCCAAATATACGAATTAGGTTTTAGGTAGCAGGAATTAGGTATAGAGTTTTTGAGTTTGAAAGTGGGAGAGTTGTTGAGATTAAGTACCGGAGTACTGAGTTTTTTTTGATTTTGATTATTTTTTTTAGAGCATATTGATTAATGATTATTTTTGCATTGTGAATATCATAACAGATAAAACTAAAAATTCACGATCTTAAAAAGCCATGCTGTCAAATTCTCAAACGCTGAAATCTTTTCATTCAATCAATTGTAATGGTCAATTAGTGGATTTATCTGTCCCGAAAATTATGGGAATTTTAAATCTGACACCGGATTCTTTTTCGGATGGTGGCAAATTTAACAATGAAAAATCTGCGCTTGAACATGCTGAAAAACTAATCAATGATGGCGCATCGATCATTGATATTGGTCCTCAATCTACACGACCGAATGCGGAATTTTTGGATGGTGATGAAGAAATCAGGAGAATTGGAAACATCATTTCATCAGTAAAAAAAGAATTTCCTGAAACTTTAATTTCTTTAGATACTTTTTATGCTGAAACGGTGAAATTTGGTTTTAATGAAGGAATTGACATCGTAAATGATATTTCAGGCGGACAGTTTGATGACGATATGTTTGATGCTGTTGCTGAGACAAAACTTCCTTATATTTTGATGCACATTAATCCTTCTTACAAAACAATGCATGAAAAAACTTCTTTTGCCGATATAACTTTGTCTGTCAATCAGTACTTTTCTAAAAAAACAGATGAATTATTAAAAAAAGGTATCAAAGATATTATTCTTGATCCGGGTTTTGGATTTGGAAAAACAGTGGAAGATCAGATGAAAATGATTGATGAGGTAGAGTTTTTTGATTTTGGAAATTTTCCTTTACTGATCGGGATTTCGAGGAAATCTTTCATTTATAAACCTTTGGGGAAATCTGCTTTAGAAATTAATGAAGAAACGCAAAAACTTCACATGAAAGTTTTAAAGCAAGGAGCGAAAATTCTACGTGTGCATGATGTGGCTGAAGCCAGGAAAACGATTGATGATTTTTTAAAATAATTATTGACAATTGTTTTTAGCCGATATATTTTAACTGTCAATCCTACATTAAGTTTGTCATTCCGGAGGAATCTAAACTGTCTAAAAAAAACTTAGTAGAGATTCCTCCGGAATGACAAAGACTGTGTAGATTTCTTATAAAGTGACAAAATTTATTAAACTTCCCTCTTTATTTAAGTCTATTCTAAAATCCTAATAATTTCAGTTTAAACTGAATGGCAAAATTATCTTTGAATTTTGGACTGTTGTAATATCCGACTCTGTAAAAGAATCCTAGATTGAATTGTGACGAAAGGAAATTATTCCATTCCAGACCTAATTCGTTATACAAATGATCCAATTTTTCAAATTCAAACTGGTGGAATTCCTTGTTTTTTAAATCACCAATTGTTCCTCTGTAAATAAAGTCAAAACTTGAAACGTTTTTGCCGAAACTTTTGAAATACCAAGGAAGTCTGTGTGTCAGATAGGCACCAACAAATTTATCGTTGTAATATTTTCCGCCTTCCATTGTTGCGAAACCTAAATAGGAAGTCAGGTTGAAATTGAGTCCGCCATGTCCGTTTCCTAAGCCATTCATTGTGAAGTTTTTCCAGATCGGTGCTTCACCTGTGATGATTCCACCGTAAGCTCTGATCCCGGTAACTCCTAATTTTGTTTTAAAATTATGAACGAAAAGTGCATCAAATCTGCTGAAATTAAAATCTCCGTCTAAAGTTTTAAATCCTTGTTCGTAATTAAAATATAGTTCCGGAAGATTTTGCTCGTATGTATATTTTCCGGTTGGCGTCATGATGTTTTTTGAATTAGGAGAATATTTTAAAGTAATTGTTGATGATGCTATATCAAATTGATTTCCTAAACCTCGGTAGTTGTAAGCAAATTTAGATTCTTCCTGCGTTTTTTTTGCCGCAACATTGATGGTCAAACCATTCGTGATGTCATTTTCGTAACTTACTTTAAAGCCTTCATGACCAAAGAAAACTCCATTATTCAGAGCAACTCCTGAGTTCATGATTTTCATTCTGAAGTTCCATAAATTTTCTGAGAAACGACCTGCAGCCATCACGTCATTGAAATATTCAACACGGAAAAACGAATTTTTATTTAAAGTAGTACGAATGTCAACTCCTGCTCCGTATTTAAAGTCTTTATCGTAAATTCCGTAAGCAAAATAAGCATCAGGCGAAATGTATTTATTGAATTTTTCGTTCAATTTTGCTCCCGCTCCGAAACGGAAATGCTCGTATTTATTATAACCAATCAATCTCGCCAAATCAAAATCTACGATTCCTACTCTGATTTTCCCTTTCAGTAAACCGGTTAAAGCTTTTGCTTTTTGGTCGAGCTTATATTTGCTGCTCAGACTGTCGATTTTTGTGTAGGTTGTTACTTCACGGTTGGTCAGATTTTCTGTACGATATTGATCAATCAGCTTTCCGTCAGAATTTTTCACATCAATCGTATAGCCTTTAAAATACTGTGGTTTTTCTTTGATGGGCGTTTTAAAATCGAAATAATCAGCGGTGGCAAATGCGTAGCTTCCAAATTTCTTTCTGGTGTTTTTTTCTGCTTCTTTTTCTTCTTTAGTTTTGTTTTTATCAGATTTATCGTCACTATCGAAAGAGGTAGAACCCATTTTCAGTTTGTAGTTTTCTTTTACCAGAAACCATTTGTTTTCAATGGGCTTCCAGATGCTTGTAATACTGCCTTCACTTCTGATTTTGCTGTTGCTTTCTATTTTTTTCAAAGCATAGCTTTCTTTATCTACATAAATATATCCGTTGAATTTTCTGCTGTTCTCAGCTTCTTTGTAGCCAACCTGGCGAAAACGTATTACATAATTTTGTCTTCCGTCAATTTCTATTGAGTCGGTCAGAAAAAAGCGGTAAAGATTTCTGTTTTCTTCTTTGATTTCTTTCGGAATCACATTTCTGTTAGACCGGAAAGCCATCAGTTCGTAGATAGGTTCTTTTAAACCTGCAATTTTATTATCAAGGATATTGGTTTTCTCACCGTATTTTTTTGAATATAAACTTTGTGAAGCCCGTTCCCACAGAAACATTTTACTTTTACCGACCAGTTTCATCAGATTGACAGATTCCAAAGAATCTTTTCTTTCCTGAGCTTTCATCGGTTGCTGCGGAAGTTTTTTCAGGGAATCTATTCGGTTTGCGATATAGGCATTGTAAGCTTTGATGCTATCTTCATCAAAATCCAATGAAATTTTTTCGTAAGATTTAAATGAATAGGAATCCAAGCTTAGCGGTGAATTCTGTTTGTAATTATCATTGATCTTTCTAAGAATTTCTAAAGCTCTCGGATCACTTTTGTCCTCCAGAATTACGGTTTGTATATTTTGGGTCTTAGGATCGGCTTTGCTCAAAAAGACTTCCATCACCTTGTCTACAACCACATCATCTTCATAAAACCCTTTTGCTGAAACTTCTACCTTTTTACATTTTGTTCTGAAGCTGAGAATCCCTGAAGCATCGGTTTTTCCTATGGCTTTATCATTGCAAAAAATGGTTGCATTAGGAATTGCAGCCTGATCAGCAGAATTTTTAACAATAATTTTCGACTGTGAAAAAATGCTGATGCACCCGAAAGACAACAGCAGGATATAAATTTTATTCATAAAGAATTTCTAACAATTAAATTTGATCGATTGTTGATTTTTACATTTTCCTATTTCAGGAATTAAAAATCATGTAAATCAAATCAGCTATGGCAAATAAAGTGCCGCAGATGTTAAAAATTCTTAATATAATTTATTTATCAGTTAAGATGAGCTTGTTTTTCTGCAAATTCTTTAGAGAATTTTATTCTGTCTTCTTCCAGTTTTTCCTGACTGTCGGGTAAAATATAATTAAAGAGAATTTTGTTTTCGTTGTCCAGAAAAATCATTTCTTTTTCTTCACCATCAATCATTTGAGAGAAGATTGCCCACATCGAGGTATCTTTTAATCTTAATAATTCAAAAAACTGTTCTGCTTGTATTTCTATTTTTTTCATTGATTTAATTTTTTATTAATTACTGCTTCTTTAACCACCCCGTCAAAAATTCTTTCGAATTTTCGCCACCCCTCCAAAGGAGGGGAATTTTTAGAACTCTAATAATTTGAGTTTAAACTGAAAGGCAAAATTCTGTTTAAAACTGTATGTTGTATAATATCCGATTCTGTAAAAAATACCTAAATTGAAATAAGACGAAAGGAAATTATTCCATTCCAATCCAACTTCCTGATACAAATGATTTAATTTTCTGAATCTGAAATCATGATATTCCGGATGTTTCATATCACCAATGGTTCCTCTTAAAACAAAATCGAAACTCGAAACATTTTGCCCGATACTTTTAAAATACCACGGAAGTTTGTGAGTAAAATAATATGCAACAAATTTATCATTATAAAATTTTCCGCCTTCCAAAGTTGCAAATCCTAAATAGGAAGTCAAGTTAAAATTAATATCCCGACTCGGCGATGCTAAACCGTTCATTGTAAAATGCTTCCAGATCGGTGCTTCACCGAGAACCAATCCGCCGTATAATCTCACTCCGGTTGTTCCTAATCTTGTTTTGAAATTCTGTACATATAAGGCATCAAAACGGGTGTAATTAAAATCTCCGCCCAAAGCTTTGAAACTTTGTTCAAAATTAAAATACAATTCGGGATATTTCTGATCGATCAGCGATTTTCCCTGTGGAGTCATGATGTTTGTAGAGTTCGGAGAATATTTCAGCGTTACCAATGTGTTGAAATTTTCGAAGGTTGCCCCGCTGTTTCTGAAATGATAATCAAATTTTGCCTCTTCCGTATTTCTTCGTGCGGCAAAAGCCAATGTCAAACCGTTGGTAACATCATTTAGATAAGATACAGAAGCACCTTCATAACGGTAATATTTATCATTGTTGATATTGTTTCCGTAATTCATCATTCGCATTCTGAAAGTCCAGAGTCTGCGGTAAAACTCGCCGGAAGAATTGACATCATCGTAATATTCAATCCTGAAAAAAGAGTTTTTATCAAGTGTGGTTTTGATGTCAAGACCGATTCCATATTTAAATTTTTCGTCAGCCAAACCATATGCAAAATAATAATCCGGTGAAAAATAAGGATTAAAATTTTCATTCAGTTTTGCTTTCAAACCGAATCTGAAACCTTCATATAAGTTGTAATTAACGACTTCTCCAATATCGAAATCAAAACTTCCAACTCTTACTTGTCCGTTGATCAAGCCGGTCAAAATTCTCGCTTTACGGTCGACGTTATATTTTTTTCCTAAACTATCAATAACGAAATAGGTGTTTTTTTCTCTTTCGGATAAAGGCTCGGTCCGGTATTTTTGTAAAGTTTTTCCGTCGGCATTTTTTACTGTGAAAGTGTACCCCTTAAAATCTTTAGGATTTTCTTCGGTTGGCGATTCGTAGTCAAAGTATTTTGAACTCAGATACGCATAAGTTCCGAAACTTTTTTTGTGTTTTTTTGAGTGGCTTTCTTCGTCTTCATCGGATTTTTCGGGATTATTCATTTTCATTCGGCTCATTCTCAATTTTACGCTTTCTTCAGCCAGAAACCATTTGTTATTAAATAAAATCCAGGTACTTGTAATGTTTCCTTCGTTTTTATCTTTGCTGATGCTTTCGATTTTTTTAATACCATATGTTTCGGTATCGATATAAAGATACCCACTGAATTTTCTCCTCTTAACTGATTTTTTGTAACTCGCTTCACGAAATCGGATCACAAAATTTTGTCTGCCATCAATTTCAATTGAGTCGGTGAGGTAAAATCTGTACAAACCACGATTTTCGGTCTTGATCTGACTCGGAATTTTATCCCGGTTTCCCTGCAAAGCAATCAGTTCGTAGATTGGTTGTTTCAGTCCGGAAATACGGTTGTCGAGAATATTGACTTTTTCGCCGAGTTTTTTAGAATACAGAAATTCCTGAGCTCTTTCCCAAAGAAATAATTTGCTTTTAGAAAAAATTCTTCTTGCCGAAACATCATTCATTGAATCTTTCGTTTTCTGCTTTTTAAAGAGATTAAAATTGTTGTTAAAAACTTCATTAAAAGCAGAAATACTGTCTTGATCAATGTCTAAAGATATTTTTTCGTAAGATTTATAAGTATAGGAATCTAAACTCTTCGGAGAATTATTTTTAAAAAGCTGATCAACTTTTCTCAATATTTCTAGAGCTTTAGGATCACTTTTATCTTCAAGAATAACGGTTTCGATGGACTGTGTTTTGGATGAAGTGTTAATAAGTGTGACGGTCATTTCATTTTCAACCAAAGCACTTTCTTTGAAATAATTTTCAGCAGAAATCTGAATACTTTTGCATTTGGATTTAAATTCTAAAAATCCGTTCTCATCTGTCTTTCCTAGAATTTTGTCGTTGCAGGAAATTGCTGCGTTCGCAATAGGTGTTCCTTTAGCTTCATTAATTACTGTAAGCTTTGATTGTGAAAAACCAAAAACGAACGCCCACAGAAACAGAACAATAAGAACTCTTTTCATAACAAATTTGTCGGTCAAAATTACTGATATTTCTTCTTTCAGGAAAGTTTTTCCGGGATCAATTTTTTAAAGATAGTGCATGAAAAACTCCGAAAAATTTAATTTCCGGAGTTGATTTTTATTTTTAAGAAAAAGAAATGATATTATTTCAAATCGCTTTCGGTAATCACAATTTCTTTGATGACTTTCCCTTTAGAATCGGTGTAAACATATTTTAAATTATTGACACCTAAAACAGCAGTCTGCTTGAAAATCTGTTGAATCTGCGGAGTCTTGATCATTTCGTCTTTCATCAATTTGTCTGCACCTTCTGCATTTAGCATCGGAATGTAGCTGTCCGGAACTTCATTTGTGTAAATTAAGTTGTTGTTTTCATCAGCTTTGATGCTCATGATTTTTGTTCCTGTAGTTTGATCAACCATCGGAAGATTTTTGTTGAATGCTTCCAGAATCTGATTAAGCTCATTACTGTTTGGCTTATCGCCTTCTGCGATCGATTTAAAATCTACAGATTGGTTGACATTATTTTTGTCGATCATTTTATCGATGATCAATTTTGAATCTGCGCTGTATACTTTCAGATTAAATTTTACTCCGCTCTCAAAAAGTTCTTTTCCTGATTTTTCACTTTTGATCGCCTGAGCAATCAATTCAGGAAGAGATTTGCTGACCAATTCACTTTCCAGATCGCTGCTTTGATAGTTGGTATTAACATCAATATTGACCTGATCAGCATTTGTAGAGCTCGCTTTTGTAGATCTGATCATCTGATTAATCATCATCGACGAAGAATTGTTGTACATTTTGACAAAATCCTGAACTTTGTCTTCTTTCGTTTGACACGCCATAAGCATCAACGAGGCAAAAATAATTGTGAATAGTTTTTTCATAAATAATATTTTAAGAAATGGTAATAACAAAACAGAAACCAATATGCCTCTGTTTTGTTAAATTATTGAAAACTTCTTTGATTGTGAATCGTAATTTTGACAATGATCTAAACTCTATAATTGAAAAACTTTGTGAGCTTTTATAAGTGAAACGGCTTTGTGTAACTTGACAAAAGTTAATTGTCAAAAAAACCTTTGTGCGCTTTGCGTTAAAATTAAGAATCATAATAAATAATCAATTCAAAAAATTAAATCTCAATTTAATCCCAAAGTTATCCTTGAATTCCGAAGTCTGATAATGTCCTAATCTGTAAGAAAAACCTACGCCGAAATTTCTACCCAAAAATCGATTCCAAATCAAGCCAACTTCCTGATAATAGTGATCCAAAACCTGGAAATCAAACTGATGATCGCCACGGTTTTTAAGATCTCCGATGGCAGATTGATATTCCAGTTCGATGTTTGAATATCTCGAACCAATCGTTTTAAATCTGAAAGGTAAATTTTGTGAAATCTTGAATGCCACAAATTTATCGGCAAAGAAAGTTCCTGAAGGCATTGTTGCAAACGCTAAATTATTTGGCGTGTTGATGTTTGAATACCAATGTTCCGGATTTCTGTCGTTCTGACCGGCAATTTCAAAGTTTTTCCAGATCGGAGCCGTTCCTGAAGAAATTCCTCCGAAAAGTTTCAGATTGGTAATTCCCAATTTCGATCTGAACTGATGAATAAACAATGCATCGGCTCGGTAATAATCTAAATCTCCGCCTAAAGCATCAATTCCTTTTTCGAAATTCATGTAAACCTGCGGAAATCCTTTTTCATAAGTGTATTTTCCGCTTGGAGTCATGATATTTTTATCGTTCGGTGAGAATTTTAACGATAGAGTAGCGCTCACATTATCAAAACGATTTCCCAGATTTTTGTACTGATAATCAAAAAGTGCTTCCTGTTTTTCTTTATTCACGGCAATTTTCATGCTTAATGAGTTTGAAATATCATATAAATAGGATGCTCCCCATTTTTGATTCTTATAAAAATTGGCATTGTGCAGATCTAAATTCAGATCATTCACTTTCATCATCATATCCCACATATTGTTGCTGAATCTTCCTGCTGCAAAGACATCATCCACATAATCGATTCTGAAAACGGAAGTTCTCTTGGAAGACAGTTTCATATCAAGACCCAAACCGTATTTCCAGGTGTGATCTTTAAAACCATATCCGAAATATCCGTCCGGAGAAAATGTTTTGTTGAATTTTTCATTCAGTTTTACACCGGCTCCCAAACGGAAACCTTGGTATTTATCATAGCTGAAAAATTTAGTAAGATCAAAATCAATCATTTTGTAACGCAGATTTCCTCGCATCAATTGGGTCAGGAAACTCAGTTTCTTTTCAAAATCATGTTTCTGTACAAAGCTGTCGATTTTCACGTAGGTTGCACTTTCTCTTGCAGTCAGACTGTCGGTTCTGTATTGCTGAAGCAGACTTCCGTCAGTGTTTTTCATCTCGAGAGAATAGCCTTTAAACTCAGATGCTTTCTGTGCTTCATTCAGCTGGAAATCGAAGAAACGGTTTTTCACATAAAGATAATTTCCGAAAGTTTTTTGGTTGTATTTTTTTCGGTCGCTCAGTTTTTCGCCTTTCTTTAACGTGTCGGTTTTTACGCTGTCTTTCTTTGAAGTATTAAACGTCTGGTCGCCCATTTTCAGTTTGATGTCTTCATAATCCAGAAACCATTTTCCGTCAATCGGTTTCCAGACCGAGACAATGTCGCCTTCATTTCTTTTTTTACTGGTACTCTCAAACTTTTTCAGCGCATAGGTTTCAGAATCCACATAGATTTTTCCGTTAAACTTTCTCGGGTTTTGCTTTTTCTTATCGGTGATTTCCTTGAACTTAATGACGTAGGTTTTTCTGCCGTCCAATTGTAGAGTGTCTGACAAATAATAATTAAAAAGCTTTCTGTTTTCAGGTCTTAGCTGTCGTGGAGTTCGGTCTAGATGTGAAAGATTAATCGCCACCGCTTCATAAATCGGATTTTTAAAACCCGACATTCTGTTGTCTATAATATTGGTTTTCTCCCCGAACTTTTGAGAATATTTGTATTCCGTCGCTTTTTCCCAAAGGAACATCTGACTTTCCTGAGTAGCGTCGAGCAGATCTTCGCCGATCAGAGAATCTTTCTTTTCACTTTCTTTTTGTTTAAATTCAGATTTATCAACCTTTGAAAGAGAATCTTTTCTCGTTGCCAGGAAATTTTTAAAAGTATCAATTGAATCTTGATCGACATCAATCGAAAATTTAGAATACGATTTAAAATTATAGGTATCTAAAGATTTGGGCGAGTTTTCTTTTTCTCTTTTATTCAGTTCGTCCAAAATTTTCAATGCTCGCGGATCACTTTTATCGGTGATCACCACTTTATCGATATTGCTCTGTTTCTCAGACAGCGGCTGCATTGCCACTTCCATTGATTTTTTAACGTCAACGGTAACATCTTCAAAATTGCTCGCCAGAATTTCAACTTTCTTACATTTTGTTTTAAAAGATAAAACGCCGTCAAAATTGGTTTTCCCCAAAAGATTATCGTCGCAGTAAACGGCTGCCTCACGAATAGGTTTTTTATCGGTTTTGCTGAAAACTTTCAGTGAAGTCTGCCCGAAATAGAACACCGCAAAAAATAAAAAGAACGGAGATAGAAGTTTGGTCATTGAGTTTTTTTATTAATAAGACAAAACTATTGATAAGAAGGTTACAAAACCATAACAGAAAATATAATCTTTTGTTAAAAATAATAGTCGAGTGTATTTGCTTTTATTACAGATAATTGTTGGGTTTTTCAATTCTCGGGGTGAGGATAAATGGAGATTTATTTAAGAGATTTTAAGGCTTTGTAAGTATTATACAATTTCTAAATATATGATCTCGTCAGTTCGAGTAAAAATTATTTGAAGAATAATTTGTATCGAGAACACAAGGGCTTCATCTTTTTCATTTAGGTTTGAAATAAAATTGCTTAAATTAAGATGTTTGATTACTTTTAGCTAACTTATTTAGCATTTAAAATTTCTAGCTTTATCAAAAAATTTAAACATGACCAAAAAAGAACTTTTAACATGGATTATTTTAACTATGTTAATCATGATGCTTCCAATATCATTTTTTCTTTACAATTTTTATGATAGTGAGATTTCCGATGATATAGGAAAGTGGGGTGCTTTTGGAGATTATTTTGGTGGTTTACTAAATTGTACATTCTCTTTACTTAGCGTAATTGTAACGATTTACATAGCATTAAAATTATCCAATATTGAAAAAAATAGGAACAGAGATAATTTAAAATTTGAAAAAGAGAAACTACTTCGTGAATTTCGAGAATCAGAATATAAGAGAATCAATTTTGAACTTCAAAAAGTATGGTCATGTGTAACAGATTCTAATCGAGAAGATGCAATAAGAACACTTGCTAGCATAAATTGGCAATATAGATACTTTATGACATCAAATTATCATTTATTTCCATTTCTTGCAGATAATGAAATAACAAATCTTCACAAAACTCTTCAAGAAATTATAAATCTATTTTGGAAAGAAAAAAGTTTTGAAGAAAAGGAAGAAATTATTGGAAAATTTACGAAGGATTTTGATGCTTTAAATATGAAAATGCAAACATTCTTATTGAAAAATTAAAAAAAGTAATTCATAACAATATATAATCTCAAAAAAACATCTATGTCATCAAAAGTTGAATATAAAAGAACAATATGTTTTTGTAATATACGCATTAAAAAAAAGTTCAAGTGTGATTGGTTTCAATTCTACCCTTTGGAAGATTTTATAAATTCTGACATTAATACTAATCATTTTCCTTTTGTTTTAGAATATAAAATTACTACCGATGACATTACTCAAATATCTCATGAAGCTACTTTAGAAGAAGGTGATGAAGAAATTGAACAAATAGATAGAGAATTTTGGTCAAAAATGAATCATGAATTTAATGTTATGACTTATATTCTTCGACTGTTGTCTGTAGTTACAAATCATCACTTTTTCACCTACAATGTAAATGATCAAGGCTGGTTTATTAATTTAGATGGAAAGCGAAATGAAGACATATATTGTAAATATGGAGCTAAGATTTATAACGACAAAAATTTAAAAAATTTAGGTTTTATATCCAAATTTACAGATGTAGACTTCAAAGATATTGATTTGATTCAACACTCAATTTATTATCAAATTCCTGATCTTGACGAAGATATAAATAATGAGTTGAAGATGAGTATACATAGCCATCTTTTTTTTGAATTGCTCGATAATCTTTCTGAAATTCAAAAACAATATTTTGATTCAGCAGTTGTTTTAATTAATAACGGTGTGAAAATTCGAAATGAAATGAAAAGTTTGTCGTTCTTAGCATTTATATCAAGTATAGAAACTATGACATCGCTTGTGACAAAACTTAATAAAGAGGAAGTTGAAGTCGAATGTCATTCATGTAAATCAATAAAGAATTCAAAATATAGCTGTCAGAGTTGTGGTAAACCTATTTGGGGGGTAGGTCAACAAATAAAGTTATATCTAGAAAAATATTTATCTGCGGATGAAAAACTAAAAGCTTCGATTAATAAATTGTATAATTACCGATCAAAAATTGCTCATGCAGGAAGCTTATTAACCGGTAATATCAATTTTGAATGGAATGACCCAAAAAAAAGAAAACAGCATTTTCATACACTTATAGCTGCAATGCAATATAGTAAAATGAGCTTAGTAAATTATGTGTTGATGAACGACTAGCTTTTATTTACGCAATTACGTTTATTAAATTATATATCTATAGGTTTTTACGAGTCAGTTATTAAAAGTATTATTTTATACTTTAAAAATTTACTAAATCTATTGAACTAAAATAATAAAAATATCATGGAATCAGAACAAATTACCAAAGAAAGTCGAATTTCCCTTAAACTTTCTAATGATTTAAAAACTTTTGAGCAAAAAGAAAAATTTTTGGAGATTTTAGAGAAAAGAATGGAAGAAAATAAAAAATCTCTTGGTAGCTTATTTGTAGCTTTATTACTGTGTGGTTTTGCATTTCAATTAATATTACAAACTAAAATATCAGAAGTTAATTTAGGTCCCTTCACAGTTAATGATACAAAAATAATATTTCTAATAATCCCATCAATCTTCACTTTTGTTTACTATAAATATTTAATGATATGGTATGACTTTGCTGAACAGAAAAATGTTTATAAAGTTTTAACTTCATTACTTTTCGATCTTGAATATGAATCGTATTTAAATGAGAGATTGCGACCATTTTCTATTACAGATTCAGTAAGCAAATATCATAGTCAAAAAAAAATGAATTTAACAGGATGTTTAGGTTATTTTCTTTGGCTGCCTATAGGACTAATCATAATAATATTTCCTTTTGGATATGAAGTTTATTTAATTTTCAAATTATTGACCAGTACAAACTCATACAGCTTTTTCGAAATATTACTAATAGCTATTCCATCGACAATTTTTGTTCTAACCATTCTAATGCTTGTTAAGGTTATTGATAAGGGTATAAAAGGTGAAAATTAATTTTTCAACTGTGTAATATATTCTTGACCCTTAAGCATTCTATAAAAACAAACCTCGCCCACCGCGAGGTTTTTCCATTTCAAAAAAATATTCTTTCAATCCCATACTATTCAAAAATATTTTTATATTTGTTTTAAGAACAACAAAAAACAAAATGATGATGTATAAAAATAATCCCGCAGTTCATGCGCAGGTTTCCGGCACTCCCGGTTCCAAAATCCAACTCAACATTTTCAAGCCATTGCCCATCTCAAAAAACGGTAAACCGTTCCGTTGGTTCGTTCAGGCAGTCTGAAGAGCGCTTCAATCCCTTCGAAAGGGCATTCAGGCATTCAGTTGAGGGAATCAACCGCTTCGTAAGGACGTTCAAGTGTTTCGTAAAGGCAGTCAACCGTTTCGAAGAGACAATCAATTAGTTCGAAGGAGCGTTCAACCACTTCGAAGAGGCGTTCAACCCGTTCGAAGAGGTAATCAAGTACAATTTGTTATATTTCAACACTTTACAGCTGTTTTGAAAAGAAAAGTAAATTTAAAAAACAATATAAAAATAAACTTTAATCAAAATTGTTAAACACAAAAAATAATTCTATTATGAAAAAAGATCAGGTAGTACGAACCTTCAGACTTGCAGATTCTGTACTGAAACAAAAAGCAGATGAACTGATGGGTTTGATTGACAGAGACATCACCGAATTTACAGACCGTGGCTATAACGCCGCCAAAAAGACCGAACTGACAACTGCACTCCACACCGTAGACAACTTCCCGAACGATGAACAGCTGGAAGCCATCAAAACAAATCTTACCGAACAAAAAGATGCCGCCAGAAATGCACTCGAAAAAACCATGCGCAGTATTTTCAATATGGCAGAAAATGTTTTCGGACTCTACAGTGCCAAATACAAGGAATTTGGTAATGCATTGATCAGTCAGCAAAGTGATGCAGAGATCGTTCGCGTTGCCAAAATCATGAGTAGTACTGCCGAAAAATATCTTTCCCAACTTGCTGACGAAGGTCTTACCGCAGAGAAAATTACCACCCTTATTACACAGCGTGATGCCCTCGATGTTGCTATAGATGCACAGGCAAAAGGTATTTCTGACCGTGATGTAGCCACAGAAAGCCGTGTAGAAGCACTCAACAAACTCTACCAACTACTTACCAAATACGCAGGCATCGGTCGTGATATCTTCTACGAAACCAACGAAGCCAAATACAACGACTACATCATCTACGACACCCCAAGCGGATTGCCGGAAGTGCCGCCTACAGAGGATCAGGTGTAAACTTCTCAATACGGTTTTCTTCAAAACCTACTTGAAGTGACGACGTGCTTAAATTAATACCAAAGTTGCATCGTCAGTCGTTCGTCAGTTCGAGTGTCCCGATGAAATCGGGATGTATCGAGAACCCGTGAACCGAAGCACAAAATCTGTCTTCCAGTCAAAAACTTCTCGATACGATTTTTTTCAAAAACCTACTCGAAGTGACGTCTCGCCTATACTGATAACGACTTAACCTCGTGAGTCGTTCGTCAGTTCGAGTGTTTTTCGCAGCGCAGCGGAGAAAAATGTATCGAGAACCCGTGGATCGCAGACTGCCTGTAAATCAAAAACTTCTCGATACGGTTTTTACAAAACCTACTCGAAGTGACGACTTGTTTACACAATACATCAGTCGCTTGTCAGTCGAGTTCCGTCAGTTCGAGTGTTTTTCTTCGAAAAGCGAAGAAAAATGTATCGAGAACCCGTGGACCACTGACTGCCTATGAATCAAAAACTTCTCGATACGATTTTTTGCAAAAATCTACTCGAAGTGACGACTTGTTTAAACGATACAAGATACGCTCCGTCAGTCGAGCTTCGTCGCAGACAGCTCTATAGTATTCAGCAATTCATAAAGTTGTACAGCATCATCAAAAGAAGGTGCATTTCGGGTATTGTTTCTAATGTCGTCTGCCAGCAACTTATACATTCGGGCTACATTTCCTACCATTGGATTTTCGGGAAAATTATTCATAATCTCTGCCGGAACTTTCATTAATTTCAGTTCTTTCTCAGTTCCTTTCGCTCCAAAGATGGAGAGAGGCACCAGCTGTCCGTGTCCCAAATCACCTCTTACCTGTATGTCGCCTTCTGTTCCGTTAATTTCCCATAATAAATTAGTACCTCTTGAAACGCCACCACGATAATGTACAGAAATAGCTGCACCATTATCTAATGTACCGATTATCATAATTTGGTCTTCTGCTGTTTTCGATTTTACGTCACCTGTTTCCAATACTTTCACCGTATCGAAATTGCTTGTCAGTTTGGAACTGAGTTCTGAAAAGCTTCCCAATACAGTGGTAACACCAGCCAATGTATGTGCCAATGGTATCGTTAGCATAGTTGCACCATTGGCTTTATCGTACAAATAAGATAAATCTGCAACAGTCTCGTTTCTCCAGTTCCCGCCCGAACCAATCAAAGTTGTAGACAGAACTTTCCCGACAAAACTATCCTTTATAAGTTGTTGCAAATACAAAATTTCAGGTGCAACCACCATTTGAGTTCCTACAACAGCCACAACGTTTTTTTTCGCTGCCATTTCGGCTAAAAGTCTGGTTTCCTCCAAACCATTTCCAAGTGGATGCTCACAATACACGTGTTTACCTGATGCCAAGGCAGCTTTTACTAACTCAAAATGATAGGGTACTTTCACGGTAACGATTACCAAATCTATTTCCGGTGAGCTGATCAATGCTTCCGCATTCTGAAATGCATAAGGGATTTGGAATGCTTCGGAAGCTCTTTTTGCACTTTCATAGGTTGTATTCGCTACACCTAGAATTTCAAAATCATCTTCCAAAAACTGTAATGCGGGTATATGTGATTTTGATGCCCAATGGCTATCGGGATTTAAACCAATAATTCCGACTCTGATACGATCTGTTTTCATTTTTCTTTCTTTTTATCTAATTGCAAATTTATCAGGAAACAATTAACTTTGTACAGTACACATACAATTGTAAGGTACATACAAAAATGTAAGTAATGGCAAACAAAGAAACCTCTACAAATAACCAGAATAAAATTTTTATCACTGATTGCAATGTTACTTACGCAGTTCAGCTGGTTGGAGGCAGGTGGAAACTTCCTATTCTGTTGCAATTGGAAAAAGAGAAAAAGCGTTTCGGAGAATTAAAAAAAATAATTTCCAATATCACCGAAAGAATGCTCACTCTACAGTTAAGAGAATTGGAAAAAGATGGTTTACTAATAAAAACGGTTTTTGCAGAAGTTCCGCCAAGAGTTGAATATGAATTAACGAATATTGGAAAGGAACTGATGCCTGTTTGCAAAGAACTGCATCAATGGGGAGCAAAGCATAAAATGGGATTAATTGAAAGTGATAACGATAAAATAAAATAATAATTGTTCTAAGTAATTTACTTAATTAGGACATCAATAATTTATTACGAGAGTCTTTGAATCAGAGTTTGCCTTTAAACAAAAAACTTCTCGATACGTTTTTTTAGCAAAAATCTACTCGAAGTGACGTCGGGTTTACACGATATCAAACGATACAAAGAGACCCGTCAGTTCGAGTGTTTTTCTTCACTCGGCGAAGAAAAAAGTATCGAGAACCCGTGAAGCATGGGCTGCCTGTGAATCAAGAACTTCTCGATACGGTTTTTGCAAAAACCTATTCGAAGTGACGTCTCGCCTATACTGATAACGACTTAACCTCGTGAGTCGTTCGTCAGTTCGAGTGTTTTTCGCAGCGTAGCGGAGAAAAATGTATCGAGAACCTGTGAATCGAAGCACAAATCTTTCTATAAAACAAAAACTTCTCGATACGGTTTTCTTCAAAAACCTACTCGAAGTGACGAACGACTGAGTTGTCGTTAAATACAAACAAACCCTTTCAAAACTGAAAGGGTTTGTTGTTTACAATAAATTCGGATCATTAAATCCTTATAGAAACCGCAAAGCGGTAATGTTTACTAGAAAATTAATTAAAGATTCAAAGCCTTCTGATACGCATTTTCCAAGCCATCAAGATTTTTTCCTCCTGCTGTTGCGAAGCCTGAATTTCCACCGCCACCGCCTTGGATTTCTTTTGCTAAATCTTTCACAATCGTTCCTGCCTGATAGTTTGAAGCCAAATCATCGGAAATTCCAACGGTAATCATTGGTTTTCCGTCGTAATCTGACAAAACAATCGTTACAGAAGTTGGGATTTCTTTCTTCAGTTGGAATACAATATCTTTTACCGAACCTGCATCCAGAGAGGTTTTCTTTACCAAAAGCTGTTTGTCGCCTTTGTGTTCATAAGCCGTTTTCCAGTCGCCGATTTCGCCTTTTGCTTTTTCTTTTTTCAGAGATTCAACTTCAGATTTTAATGCTGAATTTTCTTCGATCAATTTCTCGATTGATTTTACAATATCTTTAGATTTCAGCAATTGAGAAAGCTCAACAATCTGTTTTTCTAAATTCTTGAAATATTCTTCAGATTTATCTCCTGAAATCGCTTCAATTCTTCTGATTCCTGCCGCAGCAGAACTTTCAGAATTGATTTTAAAATGACCGATTTCGCTTGTATGTTTTACGTGAGTTCCACCACACAATTCTTTTGAACTTCCAAACTGGATCATTCTCACGCTGTCACCATATTTTTCACCAAACAATGCCATCGCACCTTTGTCAATTGCCTCCTGAATCGGGATGTTTCTGAATTCCTGCAAAGCGATATTTTCTTTGATTTTTGCATTGACTTTTTCTTCAATCAAAGCCAATTCTTCATCCGTCATTTTACTAAAATGCGAGAAGTCAAAACGCAGATAATCCGGACCAACAAATGAACCTTTCTGCTCAACGTGAGTTCCCAAAACTTCTCTCAAAGCTTCGTGCAACAAATGCGTTACAGAGTGATTTGCCTGAGAGTTTTTTCTTTCGGTTGCATTAACTTTAGCATAAAAAACAGCTCCTGCATCTTTCGGAAGTCCGTTGATTAAAGAAATAATCAATCCGTTTTCTTTTTTAGTTTCTAAAACTTCAAAGCTTTCAACCGCATTTTCCAGTACACCTTTGTCACCGATTTGTCCACCACCTTCAGGGTAGAAAGGGGAGTTGCTCAATACCACCTGATAAAATTCGCCGTCTTTATTTTCTACTTTTCTGTATCTTGTAATGTAAGTTTCCGCTTCGATTTGATCGTAACCTACAAAATTTTCAGGTTTTTCTTCCAAAACAACCCAGTCGTAGACTTTAGAAGCTGAGTCTTTTTTAGAACGTTGTTTTTGTTTCGCCATTTCAGCTTCAAAACCGGCTTCGTCAATCGTCAAACCTTTTTCTTCTGCAATAATTCTAGTCAAATCATCCGGGAAACCGTATGTATCATACAATTCAAAAACTTCAACACTTGGAAGAACTTTAGAACCTTCAGAAATGGTTTGCTGAATTAATTTATCTACTCTTAATAAACCTGTTTCTATTGTTTTTAAGAAAGATTCTTCTTCACTTTTAATGACTTCAGTGACTAATTTTCCTTGCTTCTCCAATTCAGGGAAGAATTTTCCCATTTGATTTTGAAGCACAGCCACCAATTCAAAAAGGAAAGGTTCTTTTCTGTCTAAAAATCGATAAGCATAAGAAATTCCTCTTCTTAAAATTCTTCTGATCACATAACCTGCACCTCCGTTGGAAGGCAGCTGTCCATCTGCAATGGCAAAAGAAACCGCTCTGATGTGATCTACTACAACGCGGATTGCGATATCTTTTTCGTCCGTTAAAATTCCTGTATATTTTTTACCTGAAAGTTCTTCAACTTTAGCAATCAACGGCGTGAAAACATCAGTGTCATAGTTGGATTCTTTCTGCTGTAAAGCCATACAAAGACGCTCAAATCCCATTCCTGTATCAATGTGTCTTGCAGGAAGATTTTCAAGAGAACCGTCAGCTTTTCTGTTGAACTGCATGAATACTAGATTCCAGATTTCAACAACCTGAGGATGATCGTTGTTCACCAGCTCCAAACCGGAAATTTTAGCTTTTTCCTCTGGAGTTCTCAAGTCTACATGAATCTCTGAACAAGGTCCACAAGGTCCGCTTGCTCCCATTTCCCAAAAATTATCTTTTTTATTTCCGTTGATGATTCTGTCTTCTGAAACGAATTGTTTCCAAAGATCATAAGCTTCAGTATCTCTTTCCAGATTTTCTTTTGCGTCGCCTTCAAAAATGGTTACGTACAAATTTTCTTTTGGGATTCCGTATACTTCCGTCAACAATTCCCAAGCCCAAGAAATCGCTTCTTTTTTAAAATAATCACCGAAAGACCAGTTTCCCAACATTTCAAACATCGTGTGGTGATAGGTATCACGACCCACATCATCCAAATCGTTATGCTTTCCGGAAACTCTCAGACACTTTTGTGTATCGGCAATTCTCGGGGCAGTCGGAGTTTTATATCCTAAGAAAAAATCTTTGAACTGTGTCATTCCCGAGTTGGAAAACATCAGCGTTGGATCATCTTTCAACACGATCGGTGCTGAAGGAACGATAAGGTGGTTTTTACTTTTAAAATAGTCTAAAAACTGTTGGCGTATTTCCTGTGAAGTCATTTTTTATAGCTTTTAATATCAAAAAAATTGATAAGGATGCAAATTTAATATTTTTAAGTGATTGTAAGATACTGTTGTTGGGAATTTATAGATGTTCTGATTATTTTTACTACAATTAAGATAGGTTATAATGCAAATCTTAAATGTCATTAGTTAGTTTAAATCAAATCCCAATATGATTTTTGAAATTTTCAAAGTCGTCTTTGTCATTCCGCAGGAATCTCACCAGTGAAATTCGAACGTTTAGATTCCTCCGGAATGACAAACTATGGAAAAATATGACCAAAAATTTTCATTTAAACTCTAAATTAAAACCGTTCAGATTCGTTTTTCCGTATATATGATTAATCGAAATTGTTAAATGAAAATTCTTAAAACCAAATTTAATTTTAGCGTGAAATTTGCATCTAACTAAAGTGTTCTAAAAATTATATCAACAAAATGATTAAGTACAACAAACAAAAAATGAAAAACATATTCATATTACTCGGGATGTTTCTTGGAATCGCTGTGTTTGCAGCGAGTTGTGGAGATTCAAAAAAAATGAAAACAGGAGAAATTAACAAAGAAAAAGAAAATGAGACCGTTATGGATGGAGCCAATGTAAAAGAAGTTTACTTCGCAGGTGGATGTTTTTGGGGAACCGAACATCTTTTTCAACAAGTGAGAGGAGTTGTAAAAACTGAAGTGGGATATGCCAACGGAAAAACTAAAAATCCTACTTATGAAGAAGTGATCAGTCATACGACGGGATTTACAGAAACCGTAAAAGTGAAATATGATGCCGATCAAGTGGATCTGAAATTACTGATTGATCTTTATTTTAAATCAATCGATCCTACTACTTTGAACAGACAAGGAAATGATGTAGGAGACAATTACCGAAGCGGAATTTATTTTACAGATAAAAGTACCGAAGCCATTGTAAAAGCTGAGGTTGAAAAATTAGCCAAAAATTATTCTAAACCAGTTGTTGTAGAAGTTGAGACTTTAAAAAATTTCTACAAAGCAGAAGATTATCATCAGGATTATCTGAACGCAAATCCGGGTGGATATTGTCACATTGAACCGGGACTTTTTGAAGAAGCCAGAAACGCAAATCCGCTTCCAAAAGCGAAAAAATAAAGTTGAAAAGTTGTCGAAAGGCAACTTTTTTAGTTTAAAAACCTTTCTTTGATGCTGAACATTGAGATGTTTAGGAAAATTAAAAATCCGAGTATTAAATAAAAGGTTTGTTTAGGAAGTTGACTCATTTGAAATTTGAATTTTGTGTAGCCTGTGTAATAGTCACTTTCTGTATAGTTATAAAAAACAGTATCGTCACCAAAAACATTTTGTATTTTATTTGGATCTTTGTAAAAATGAACGGCAAAGATGTCCCGTTTTGTTGAGATATAAACCATAGGTCTCTTGTTTAGCTATAGCCATATCATTTAAAATAGATGCAAAATCTCCATAAGTATTGTTGTTATCTAAAATAAATTCAATTCCTGATTCTTTTTTGTTTCTTTTTTGAAGTTCTTTCAGTTTTGAAACATAATATTTAGAATTTTTTTTTGCGGAATTTGGCTGAACAGTAATTTTTTGATAATTCCAATTTCTCAATGGTTCAAAAGAGTATTTATAATTTTCATCATTTAATTTCGCTGGAATACCTATATCAATAACCCCTACATTGATTTCTTCATATTTTTGATTCCCGAAATACCAAAACAAAACAGGAATCAATAATGCACTTATCAATCCCGGAACATAGTATATTTTCTTTCCTGAAATCATTGGTTTAAATTTAAATAAAAAAAGTGACTCAATAATGAATCACTTTCGTATTTGAATAATTTATGTCTGATAAATATACAATTACCAATCTCTTTTCTTTAAAATCCAGTAAGAACCAACGATGAAGATGGCGCACCAAACCAGACATGCAATCAGACTTTCTGTTGGGTAGGTAAATTCGTATTTTAAGCCCATTGCTTTTGCCATATTCAGTCTAAGCATTGGGTTTGGGATTAAACTTGACATACTTTCCAATGGAAAAAGTCTGCTAAAGAAAAAATCGTTTTGAAGAACTTCATTTCTTTGAGCTCCCTGCATTCCTGTTAATTTAGAGTAAGCTTCAATTCCTCCAATGACAGCCTCGCCAACCCAAATAACGAAAAATGCAAGGAATACGAATACCGATTTTCTTAAAAGAATTGATAAAAACATAAGGAAACAGAAAAAAGAAAATAGTTTCACGAAATAATTTCCAATGAAAAATATTTCTTTAAAAACCATTTCAGAATCTGTTACCGTTGAATAACTTTTCCCTAAAAACAAAGTAATTCCAAAAACAATTAATGTAGAAACTATTGTGAAAATTGTAATGGTAATCAGTTTCGAGCCAATGAATTCTTCTCTGCTCAGTCCGTCAATTGTATTTTGCTTAAACATTCGGTTGCTGAATTCCTGCGAGATTGAAAATACAATAATTAGTCCTAAGAAAATCTTGAGCAATGCGACCGTCCATGTCGTAAAATTCCAGATTCCTGGGAAATCATACATTCCTTGTTCTTTTAGGTTGATTGGATTTCCAAAAAGCTTAAGGTCAGCTAATCCGATAAAAAGCAGAGCAATCAAAATGGCAAAATACAGGATCGTAAAAACCTTAAATGGTCTGTAATTCAGGTTTTTGTAATATTCGAGTTTTAATAATTTCATCATGATTAATTGTTGTTTTTTACAAGTTCAAGGAATTGAGTTTCAAGCGATTGTTTTTTCTTAGCCAGATGAGATAAGAAAATACCTTTTTCTGCAAGTTTCTGATTTAAGCCTGATGCGGAAATCGAAGCATCGTCACGAACCTGAGCTTTAACGATTTCACCATCAATTTTTACTGAGGTAAACCACTGAAGTTCTTCCAGAGCACTCAAAAGTGAAGTATTGTTATCAGCTTTCAGTTCAAAATACCCATCGTTGCTGGTCATTCCGTCAACGGCCCCGGAATAGATGGCATTTCCGTCTTTCAAAACAATTACGTGGCTACAGATTTTTTCAATCTCATCCAGAAGGTGACTTGCAATAATGATCGTTATTCCCTGTTTAGCGATCGTTCCAATGATTTCTCTGATCTGGATAATTCCTTCAGGATCTAAACCGTTCGTTGGTTCGTCTAAAATTAAAACTTCAGGATTATTCAGCAAAGACGATGCAATCGCCAAACGCTGTTTCATTCCTAAAGAAAATGTTTTAAAAGTATCTTTTTTTCTTTCTAAAAGCCCGACCGTATTTAAAACTTCATCAATTCTTGAATAAGGTGTTCCTTTAATCTCAGCAACAATTTTAAGATTTGTTTCTGCACTTAAATAAGGATAAAAATTGGGCTGTTCGATGATGGCACCAATTTTTTTCAGCGTTTCAGAATCTGTTCCCTTTTTTCCAAACCAGAACCAATCGCCGCTTGTAGGATTGATGGTTGAAAGAAGCATCCCGAATGTAGTAGATTTTCCGCTTCCGTTGGGACCGAGAAGTCCGTAAACGTTGCCTCTTTCCACATCAAAGGAAATATTGTTGACAACAACTCTCTTGAATTTTTTAGTCAGATTTTTGACCGATAAAACTTTTTCCATGTAGTTTGTTTATACTCTAAAAAGTCTCTCTTTTTCGTGAAATGTTACAAATTGGGTATAAATAAAAACAATTTTTAATATTAAAATATTAAATTTGATAGAACTAACAGATGATTTTATGAAGTTAACCGAACTTGCAAAAGAGCTCAATATATCACCGGAAAGCATTAAATTTTTTATTCAGGATTTTGATCTTGACTTAGCAGACTGCATCTCAACCAATTTTGAGGTGAAAAAAGATTTTGAAAAATTTGCCCGAGAAAATGCAGATTTTCTTAAAGATTATGAAAAAGATTTAGATAAAAATAAAACCCTCGACCACATTGCCAAAACCATCAATCAGCCAAAAGAAAAGATAGAAAAGGCAATCAAAGAAACAGATCCCAATATTTTTGATAACGGATTTTTCCGCTCATCGATTTCCAGTTATGGAATTGACCAAAAATTAGGAGGGAATTATCAATTCGTTTATGATTATTTCGGATATAAAACCAGTCTTCAGAAACGTGATTTTATAGGCTACAGAGATTTGTTTTTCTATATTTCTACGGTTCTGGAACCTTTTTTAAATGAAAAGCAGATCAAAGACTGGGGAATTCACAAACCTGCCGGAATTATTCTTTACGGACCTCCCGGAAGCGGTAAAATTTTCTGGGCAAATAAAATTGCTGAGATCATCAATTATCATTTCAAAGAAGTGAAAAAGCATTATCTGGGAACTTCTTACGTAGACGGAAACAAAACCGATTTTAATGATTTCTTAGTCAATACGATGAATGCCGACAAAATTTTGCTTTTTATGGATGATTTTGATCAAATTATGACGGAGCGAAAAGCAGAGAAAGACATTCCCTCATGTAACCTGGAAGCTCAGGAAATTATTCTTCATTACATCAGTAAATTTGAAAAAGAAGATCTTCTGATGATCGGATCTGCCAATTCTGTTTCGGAGATTGATAAAGAAATTATGGCACCCGGAAGATTTGATGTTTTGGTTCCGGTATTCCCTCCAAATGCTTCGGAAAGGTCTGAAATCATTTTATACATGATGACAAAAGGTCTTGAAGAAGACTCGCTTTTGTACAAGATTCTGAAAAATAATAAAGCCGACAAAATCCCATTCTGGAATAATATTGCTTCAAAAATGAAAGTTTTCAGCAATACAATGCTCATTGATTTTACCCAAAGTCTGAAAAAACGCATAAAAAATCTCTACCAAAAAACCAGAAACGAAAAATTGGTAATCGACCAAAAAATTCTGAGTGCTGCCTTACGTGACGCTGCAAGTAAGCTTACAGAAGAATATCTGGAGCAGATCGCAATGTTTTTGGCAGATGTTATTATCAATAATCCCGAAGATTTTCAGACAAGAATTAATGCTTTAAAAACTGAACTTGAAACGTACCGTATTGTGGAAGAGCCGAGAAGAGCAATTGGTTTTCAGCATAATGATGGTGATGAAGAATAAGTTTGAAACTTTTATTTAAGTCAAGTATAAAAATAGGATGATTTTTTATTGCTGACAAACCTTTAATTTTCAGTGTAATATTTCTGTTTTTATTTAAAAAAGATGTTTTTATTTAGTATTTAAGAGATTTTCTTTTTATTAATCAGTTTTATAAATGATTTTGTTTTATTAGTGATAATATGTTTTTATGATTCGATAAATTCTGTCGTATAATGTCTTTGAGTTCTTCAAATGATGTTAAATAGTTAATTTAAAGATAAGTAAGTATTTATTGAGTATCTGTTTTTTATTGCAGAGTATTTATAGAGTAGTGGTTTTAATGATACCTCTTCTATATTTGTTCATGCTTTTTCTTGTACCGTGCGATTTGAAATATGCTGATCTTCAAAATTTCAAACTGTAAAAACATAAAAACTAATTAAATATTATACAAAACCTATGAAAAGAAAACTCTTCTCTCTTGGCATTATCTTTACTTTTGCTCAGGTAAATGCCCAAACTTATCAAAAATTATCACTTTCAGGATTCAATGCAGATGTCATCGCAAACGGAGTAGGATTGGCAACAACTTCTACAACTGCAAGTTTAGACAAGGATACAGATAATTTTGCGTATATGTCAAAAGATTTTAAAGTGAATTCATCGACTACAGCTCTTACTTATGGATTGCCCGAAAATGGACTTATCACTTCTGCAGTAGCAACAACAAGCGGATTATCCTATCAGTTGGCTTCTTATTCTGCTAATAATTCTTTAAGACTTCCCAATGCCAACGACACGGGAACTCTTACTTTGGCAACTCCGTATACCGCAAACAATGTATATGTACTCGCTGTGAGCGGAAGCGGTCCGTCGATCGGCGATATTACAGTTAATTTTCAGGATGGGACCTCGCAGGTTTTTTCAAGTACAACTTTTCAGGATTGGTATGGTGGAAGCAGCTTTGCAATACAGGGAATCGGTAGAATTAACAGAGCATCAAATGCTTTGGATGCGGGAGGAGGAATAAACCCAAGAATTTATCAGATTCCTTTAGCTATCAATGCTACGAACCAATCTAAACCCATCATATCTGTCACATTCAAAAAAACGTCTACCGAAGTAACGGTGATGAATATTTTTGCAATCTCTGTACAAACAACTCAGCTTTCAGTTTCTGATACAAAATTGGGTAAAGAAAAAACAGTTTATCCTAATCCATTTTCAAGCGAACTGAATTTTGAAAATATTTCAGATATCGTTTCCATAGATGTCTTAGATGTATCAGGAAAGATCATTAAACAGAATTTACAACCAGAACCAAAAATGGATTTTTCATTTTTAAATAAAGGAATTTACATCATTGTTTTAAAAAATAAAAACGGAACATCTTTATCTCAAAAAATTGTAAAAAAATAAATTTTTAATCAAAAGACGCCTTAAAAACTACTCAAACCGTTTACTTGTAAGCGGTTTTTATTGTAACACTAATGAAATTTAAAGTGATTTAATTCAGAAAACGATTTCGCATTATGACTAAAAAAATAAGATGAAATTGTTTAAACCTAAATTTCGGGAATTATAAACTCTCAATTTTAAATCTTATTTTTGCAAAAAAAAATATTCGTGATCAACAACGACCAGATAAAAGAAATTCAATCAAGAATTGAAGACCTTCATAAATATCTTCAAATCGATAAAAAGAAGATAGAAATCTCCAATGATGATGAAAAAACCGCAGCTCCGGAATTTTGGGATAATCCTAAAACAGCTGAGGTTTTTTTGAAACAGCTCCGTTCAAAGAAAAAATGGGTGGAAGATTATGAAGAGATCAATACTCAGTTTGAAGATCTGCAGGTTTTGATGGAATTTGCAAAAGAAGATCCCGATTCTGAAAAAGAACTCGACGAAAGCTTTCCGCTTTTGATGGAGAAAATTGAAAACCTGGAATTTAAAAATATGCTTTCCAACGAAGGTGATGAGCTGTCAGCAGTTCTGCAGATTACAGCCGGAGCAGGAGGAACAGAAAGTTGTGACTGGGCTGCAATGTTGATGAGAATGTACACAATGTGGGCAGAAAAACAAGGCTACAAAATCAAAGAGCTCAACTTCCAGGAAGGCGAAGTTGCCGGAGTGAAAACCGTGACTCTGGAAATCGACGGCGAATACGCTTTCGGTTATCTGAAAGGAGAAAACGGCGTTCACAGACTGGTAAGAATTTCACCTTTTGATTCTAATGCAAAACGTCACACGAGTTTTGTTTCAGTGTATGTCTATCCGTTGGTAGATGATACAATTGAGATCAACATCAATCCTGCCGATATTTCATTTGAAACGATGCGAAGTTCCGGAGCGGGTGGACAAAATGTGAACAAGGTAGAAACTGCGGTTCGTCTTCGTCATGCACCAACAGGAATTATCATCGAAAACTCAGAATCGCGTTCTCAGCTTCAGAATAAGGAAAAAGCAATGCAGCTTTTGAAATCCAGACTATACGAAATGGAATTGGAAGAAAGATTAAAAGCCCGTAACGAAATCGAAGCCGGCAAAATGAAAATCGAGTGGGGAAGCCAGATCAGAAATTACGTAATGCATCCTTACAAATTGATAAAAGACGTTCGCTCCGGTCATGAAACTTCAGACGTAGATGCGGTAATGAACGGAAATCTTACCCCTTTCCTCAAAGCCTTTCTGATGGCAGACGGAACGGCGGTTTCAGATGATGATCTCGACCTTTAAATATCATGCTTACATTTCTGTTAAAATATGCTAATATATTTTCAGCATAATTTTATTAAGCTTATTTTTGTTCATCATCATTACTTATGGAAGATTTCAATAGCTGGAGAGATTTATTAAACCCTGAATTTTATATAAAAATGGGTGGGTTTTGGCTTATTTTGTTTATCATTTTTGCCGAGACAGGTTTATTTGTAGGGTTTTTCCTGCCGGGAGATTCACTGTTGTTTGTTTCGGGGATTTATGCGGTAGAAATCATCAAAGAAACTTTCGGATCTACAGGAAGTGATTTCTTAGATACCACAATTCTGGCTTCTGCAGTGGCTGTTGCGGCAATTATCGGTAATCAGGTAGGGTACTGGTTTGGAAACAAAACAGGACCAGCTTTATATAACAAAAAAGATACGTTCTTATTTAAAAAGAAATATCTTTATCAGGCACACGATTTCTTTGAAAAAAACGGAGCTTTAGCTATCATCATGGCGAGATTTTTACCTGTGGTGAGAACTTTTACACCCATCATCGCCGGGATTGTAAAGATGGATAAAAAAGATTTCCTCAGAGACAATATCATCGGTGGTGTTTTGTGGTCTTTCCTTTTGATTTTTGCAGGACATTATCTGAATGAGCTGTTTGCAATACAATTCGGGATCGATCTGAAGAAAAAATTAGAATACATTATCATCGTTATTGTATTGATTACAACGCTTCCGGTGATTCTTAAATTTATGTTGGGAGCACCAAAAGAAAATCCGAAACTGGAGGATGAAACTTTGGAAGACCTAATCGATAAAGAGAAATAATTACTTTAAAAAAATAAAAAGAATATTTGTCATTCCGGAGGAATCTAAACGTTTGAATTTCTCCTCCGGAATGACAAACATTTTTTAGAAATATTAAAATTAATTTTAAACAGACTTTAAAATAAAAAAAAATAACCTGCTCAAAAAGCAGGTTATTTTTTTATCCATTCAAGAATATTAGGATAAATAATGCTGTCTCTTTTCTTTTTACTGAAAAATCTCGGAGCGTGACCCGTGTTTTCCATAAAAACCAATTTGTGAGGAACGTTCCTTGCTGTTAATGCAGAATCTAATGCCAATCCCTGTTTCTGATTCACTAAGAAATCCTGGTTCCCCTGAAACAAAAGTGTCGGAACATTTGTAATATTGGCAATCGGGCTTGCTTTCTGAAATTCCGCGGAAAGATTTTTCCTCTCAAATTTGCTTCCGACCATTTTCTGAACCGTTCCTGAAGTATATTTTGAATAAAATGAATTTAAATATTCCTTTGAATAAAAATCTGTCGGTCCGCTGAGAGATATTATTTTTTTAATTTTATTAGAATTTTGATACCCGTAAAGCAAAGCCAAATGTCCACCTGCACTTTCGCCTAAGAGAATATAATTATTAGGAAAAAGTTCGGCTTTTTCTGCCAAAGCATTGAACTTTTCAACAACCGAATTGATGTCTTCAAGCTGTTCTTTATAAGTGAAATGCTTTGAAACCAAACGGTAATTCATATTAATACTCGGAATATGATGATCAAAAAGCATTTTCTGGATTTTAATCATGTGTTCTTTTCTACCATATTTCCAGGCTCCGCCGTGAACGATTAAAACGACAGGCGAATCCTGAGTGTAACCTGCAGGAAGAAAGACATCCATTTTCTGGCGTTTGTGTTCACCATATTTTAAATTGTAAATTTTCTGACTGTCTTTCCCCACCCAAACGCGAAATTTAGAATTACAAGAATTTAATACTAAGCCTATCAATCCTAAAACAAAGAAATGGTAATTGAGAATCAGCTTTTTCATAGAGTAAAAGTAAGAAAATATAATTTTTTTTGAGGGAATTGTTTTGTTTAGATCTGTTGAAATAAATCATTACCTCAAAATTTATATAATGTTTGTCATGCTGGAAGCATTTAAAATAGTAAGCTTAGATTCTTGCGGAATGACAAACTTTTCATAAGTTTCTGTCTGGTTTTATTCTTTATAAATGAATTTTAAATAATATTTTTAATCAATATCTTTTTAATGAAAAATCCTCAACTAAAAACAATTCCCAATCCCAATTAAAACATTATTTTTGTCTGGATTTTAACCACTATTAAAAAAATATTAAAATACTATGGCTTCTGGATTTTTTGCAATTTTAGATGATATTGCGGCTTTGATGGATGATGTTGCGGTTACGAGTAAAATTGCAACTCAAAAAACTGCCGGAATTTTGGGGGATGATTTGGCGGTGAACGCAGAAAAAGCAACAGGCTTCATGTCTTCGCGGGAAATTCCTGTGCTTTGGGCAATTACAAAAGGCTCATTTATCAATAAACTGATTATTCTTCCTGTTGTATTCTTGCTCAACTGGCTGTATCAACCTGCAATCAATTATGTTCTGATATTGGGAGGCTTTTATCTTGCTTTTGAAGGAGTAGAAAAAATCATTGAATTTTTATTTCACCGAAAGAAAGAAGGTCATGAAGTAATAGAAGAAAGCGAAAAAGAAGAAAGCGCCGAAGATTCTGAAAAGTCAAAAATAAAATCTGCAATAACCACTGATTTTATTTTGTCTATTGAAATCGTAATCATCGCTTTGGGAACGGTTTTAGAAGAAAGTCATCCGTTTATTACCCAAATTCTTGTGACAAGTCTAGTGGCATTCATTGCGACAGTAGGTGTATATGGAATTGTTGCCCTTATTGTGAGAATGGATGATGCAGGGTTTAAATTAATTAAAAAAAGCAAAGGAAAAGGTTTTTTTGCTAAACTTGGCCAGTTTCTGGTTGATGCTTTGCCTTGGATTATTAAAGCTTTGGGCGTGATCGGTACTATCGCATTGATTATGGTTGCCGGTGAAATTTTTGCCCACAGAATAGATTATCTTCACCATTTTTTACCAACCTGGCCTGCAATACTGAAACAGGTGGTATTTGGTTTAGCTGGTGGTTTAGTCGGGGTTGCGCTATTTACGGTAGGAAAGAAAGGGTATTCTTTAGTGACCAAGAAATAGTTTCTGATGATAAAGTATAAATATCCTGTTTTGATTCAATCGAGGCAGGATTTATTTTTTAATGAAATTTCATTTACTTTTGTGTTTTAAAAACATCAGGAAATTCAGTATAAATATTTTAGTGACCTTCATCTATGGGTAGAAATTTAACAATTGATATTTTAAAAATTGTACTGGCATTTTTTGTCGTGTTTCTGCACATGAATTTTCTCAAAGAAACTTATCCCGTTTTAAGTTATGTCTTGGTGAATGGACTTTTTAGAATAGCTGTTCCAGTTTTTTTAGTCATTACAGGATTTTATTTTTTTCATATTGATCATTCTAAAAAGCTTAAAAAATGGCTTTTCAGAACGTTTCTTTTGTACACAATCTGGATGATGATTTACATTTCGTATTGGAAGGATAATGAACAGGTCTTACTGACCCTTATTTTTGGTTATCATCATTTATGGTATCTGATCGGAACCTGTTTTTCGGGAGCTATTCTTTTTCTGTTGCGAAAACAGAATTCCTCTTTATTGTTTTTTCTGGCAGTATTTTTATTTTTGATTGGTTATGGCGTACAAATCTTAGGAAATCTTCATTATTTTGAAAAAGAAAAGGATTCGGTTTTGAATATGTATCTTCTCTATCGAAATTTTCTTTTTGTGTGTTTTCCTTTTTTGACCATTGGTTTTTTAATTAACAGACATCAGACAGATTTGTCAAAATATAAAAATTCTTATCTATTGTTGATCCTGTCAGTTTTTTGTGTGATGTCAGAAGCATTTTTCAATTATTATTCGGTAAGTGCAGAAAGTACAGATATCTTATTTTCGTTGCTATTTGCCTGTCCTTTAGTGTTTTTATATTTTAAAAATGTTTACATTAAAACCAACACCAAAATTTTAGCAAACCTTTCAACAGCGATTTATGTTGTACATCCGCTGATCATGAAATCAAGTTTTTACACACAAATTCAATCTTATCAAGTTTTGATTTTCTTGTTGTTATTGATTCCGATAAGCTTTGCTTTGGTTTTTCTCAACAATAAATCAAAGTATCTGCTTTAAATTTAATCCGTACATCTCTGGTCTGAATCAAACTTAAAGCAGATACTTTAATTTACATATTTTAAACTTCTCAGATGAATTTTTTCACCTGAGGTTTTTTTTGTGATAAAATAAATACCGTTTATTATCTATTTAAACTGATTGACGCTCTATTTCAGTAATTGCTTATAGAAATACAGAAATTTTTTAATTTAAATTATAATTCATAATCACAAGTCTCAAAATAAAATGAACAAAGTCTTGTTGTGCATCATTTCTGCTAATGAGCTTGTTTTTGTATTCGTAAGTACTGAAAACTTTGATTAAGGTTTTATAAGTATTGTAATCTTCATCCTTAATTCTGAGTTTTACGTGTCCGTCTTTTCTTTTGATAAGTTGGTCATCTAAAGTTCTGACCTTAAATAACACATCGCATGATTTTGGCACCAAACCATAATATCTTTCCACAATATTTACTTTGAAAGCATCAAAGGTAATTGTATTAAAAACAAGATTACCATTAGAATCTGGTGTGCGAAGCTGAAGTTGATAGTTCATATTGAGTTTCTACCTTTAAATATATAAAATTAAAATATTAGATTAAAGTGAAAAAAAGAGACTTATGCAAAGCCTCTTTTTTGTATTTAGTTGAATAAATCCTTCACTTTATCAAAAAAAGTTTTTTCCTTTCCGGATGGTTCTGCAACCATATCGCCGCTTGACATTTGTTTTTCAAAGAAATCTTTTTGTTCCTTATTGAGCGTTTGAGGGGTCCATACATTGATGTGTATAAACATATCACCTTTTCCATAGCTGTCGATGCTTGGTAAGCCCTTTCCTGCCAATCTCAATATCTTTCCTGATTGAGTTCCTGCATCAACGGTAATTTTTACTTTTCCGCCAACGGTCGGGATTTCTTTTTTTGTTCCCAAAGCTGCTTCAGCAAAAGAAACGTACAGCTCCTGATGAAGATTATCACCTTCTCTTTTGATGGTTTTATCTACTTCTTCCTCTACAATCACAAGTAAGTCTCCCGGAACGCCGCCAAATGGTGCATCGTTTCCTTTTCCTCTTACATTCAGCTGAATGCCGTCTCTTGCACCTGCGGGAATGTTGATGGTAATTTCCTCTTCATCTTTTATTAACCCCTGTGCATTGGCTCCTGCGGGAATTTTATCGGCAACTTTCCCGATTCCCTGACAAGTTCCGCAAGTAGTCTGAGTCTGCATCTGTCCGAACATCGTGTTCATCACCTTCATCTGAACTCCGGCTCCGTTACACGTAGGGCATGTTTTTGAAGTGGCACCTTCTGCCATCTTCATTTTTTTTACTTTAAGAGTTTTTTGGGTTCCGTTTACCATCTCTTCAAGATTCAGCTTGATTCTGATTCTTAAATTAGAACCTTTCACCTGTTGACGACCACCGCCGCCGCCGAATCCTCCGAAACCACCGCCACCGAAGATGTCACCAAACTGACTGAAGATGTCTTCCATATTCATTCCGCCTCCAAAACCACCGCCTCCGAAACCTCCAGCTCCGCCAACTCCCGCATGACCATATTGGTCATAACGGGCTTTTTTATTGTCGTCACTTAATACTTCATAAGCTTCTGCGGCTTCTTTAAATTTATCTTCAGCTTCTTTATCTCCCGGATTTTTATCAGGGTGATATTTGATCGCCATTTTTCGGTATGCTTTCTTTATTTCGTCGGCACTCGCAGATTTGCTGACCTCAAGAACCTCGTAATAATCTCTCTTTGACATATTTTTATAAGTAATGAGTAATGGGTAATAAGTAAACAAATATTGATTGCTTATTACCCATTACTGATAATTAATTTCCTGTTACCACTTTTGCAAAACGGATTACTTTGTCACCTAAAGTATATCCTGTTTCTATCACATCTACAATTTTACCTTTCAAATCTTCAGAAGGCGAAGGAATTTGAGTAATTGCCTCGTGGAAGTCTACGTTAAAGCTGTCTCCGGCTTTTACTTCCATTACTTTTAAACCTTTCTCAGTCAATTTGCTTTTGAATTTTTGATAAATTAATTCAACGCCTTGAAGATCGGTAGGGTTTCCGTTTTTAGCAATTTCTTTTAAAGCTCTTTCAAAATCATCCAAAACGCCTAACATAGAAACCATCATTTCCTGGTTGGCATAAGTGAAGAATTCCATCTTCTCTTTTGAAGTCCTTTTTTTATAATTTTCAAACTCTGCGTACAATCTGATGTAACGGTCTTTTTCTTCTGCCAAAAGTTCTTCGGCAGTAGGCGTTTCTGTCACATTTTCCTGTGTCGTTTCTTCAGTTTGAGTGATGTTTTCTTCCTGATTATTGATATTTTCTTCGTTGATATCCTGATTTTCCATGTTTCAATAACTTTTTATACTCCATGTTTGTCAAAGATTTTGCCAAAGAAAGAATCAGGACATTTAGGCAGATATTGTATTTGGTCTAATGTTGAAAAAATGACTGAAACCATAGCCCCGATTGCAGTGAAAATCCTTTTTTGAAAAAAAAGATTGCAACGGAAAGCGGGAAAAAGCTCTAAAAATTAGATGATTTAATACTAAATTGACGATTCGCAATCATTTCAAAAATTATTCTCCGAAAAACGTCTGATATAAAAGATATAAGTTTAGAATAATTATAATTGCTGTTATAATCCAGACACAGATTTTCAAGAATGATTTGTTAACAAATTCACCCATTTTTGCCTTGTCACTAGTAAACATGACTAACGGAACAACCGCAAAACTTAGCTGCATTGATAAAATAACCTGGCTTAAAACCAAAAGGTCTGTCGTTCCCTTTTCACCATAGATAATCGTTACAATGAGGGCAGGAATTACGGCAATTAATCTTGTGATGAGTCTTCGCAACCATGGTTTTAATCTGATATTTAAAAAGCCTTCCATTACGATTTGTCCGGCGAGAGTTCCTGTCAAGGTAGAGTTTTGTCCGGAAGCTAAAAGTGCAATTGCAAAAGCAATACTTGCCATTGATGCGCCTAAAATTGGTGTCAACATTTTGTAAGCGTCGTGGATATCTGCAATGTGTTTATTTCCGGTTGTGTGAAAAGTTGCAGCCGCCAAAATTAAAATTGCAGCATTGATGAAAAAAGCTAACAATAGGGAAACTGTACTGTCTAAAGTTGCAAATTTTATCGCTTCTTTTTTTCCTTCTCTGTCGCGTGTATAATCTCGTGTCTGAACAATACTGCTATGAAGATATAAATTGTGTGGCATGACTGTGGCACCTAAAATTCCGATGCCAATGTAAAGCATTGCGGGATTTGTGATGATTTCTTTTTGAGGAATTAATCCACCCAAAATAGCATTGATTTCAGGTTTAGAGATGATGATTTCATAGCCGAAACAAATCAAAATGATAAACATCAAACCTGCGACTATACTTTCTATCCATCGGAAACCCTTTGCCTGAAGCAATAAAATAATCAAGACATCAATTGTAGTAATCACAATTCCCCACGTCAGAGGAATTCCAAAAAGTAAGTTTAAAGCGATTGCAGAACCGATGACTTCCGCCAGATCACAGGCGGCAATAGCAATTTCACAAAACACCCAAAGAATAAAATTGGTAGTCGGTTTGAAATGATCTCTACAAGCCTGAGCAAGATCTCGTTCTGCAACTACACCCAATTTCACTGATAAATGCTGCAAAACCATTGCAAAAATATTGGAAATCAAAACTACAGAAAGTAAAGTGTACCCAAATTGCGAACCACCGGCAATATCTGTTGCCCAGTTTCCGGGATCCATATAGCCAACTGCCACCATTAAACCGGGACCGGCAAATGCAAGATATTTGCGCCAGAAACCTGAACCTTTAGGTATAGAGATTGAGGAGAATACCTCTGGTAATGAATTAGATATTTTATCTTTTCGCCAGGCGTTTTTCATACTGAAGTTTCATATTGTTAGAAATGACTAACAAATTTAATTAAATAAATGAAATGGAGAAGGTATTCACATAAAAAATCCCGAAAATATTTCTTCGGGATTTAATTTGATATGTAAAAGATTATTTCGTAAATCTTACTGCCATTTTTCTGTCGACAGCTCTTTCTTCATCTGTTGCAGCTGCATCAACTGTTGCAAACTGACTACCGTAGCCATCAGCTCCTGTAACTTGCGCACCAACACCTTGTTTAGATAACCAATCTTTGATGTAAGTTGCTCTTTCACCGGAAAGTTTTACATTGTTAGCTTCGTTACCGACTTTATCAGTATATCCGCCAATTTTAATTTTAGCTTCAGGATATGCTTTCAAAATAGCAACTAAATTTTCTAACTGACCTTGAGAACCTGCTTCTAATTCTGTTGAGCTTCCCATTTTGAAGTTAACGTGATCAAAATTATACCAGTTATCTTTTAAAGCTGCATCATCAGCTGCGCTTACATAAGATCCGCTTTTAAGGAAAGTAATCATGTTGTCCTCCATTCCTCCTTTATAACCTTTCAATGCTGTACCGTTCAGATCAATATTTTCATCAACTTTAGTGGTTGTCATTGTGGTTGCAGTGTCATTTTGCATTGAAGAACTATCTGTTGTCGTATTTAAAGAATCACCTGCAACAGTTGTCGTAGTTGTAGTTTCCTTTTTCTCACACTGTTTCCATAAGAAATATCCTGCAGCAATCAATAATAGTAAAGGTAAGAGCCATTTCCATATTGATCCTCCTTCAGAAGTTGTAGGTCTTTCCGGGAAAGTTCCGCCATCAGCAACGCTTTTAGTTACCTCGATTTTTGGCTCCTCATTTGAAACTGCAGTTGGTGTCGGAGTAGGCGTAGAAATTGGAGAGGTCTTGATAGCATCGTTATCATTATCAAACTTATATCCTTTTGCCCAGTCTCCAACATTTAAAGATGCTAAAGAAAGTCCTGCAGGCAACAATGATGAAACTATACCTTTCTGATCATTCAATAAACTTGAAATTCCTGATTGATCAAGATTATTATCTGCTGCGTATTTTCCTACCGCACCAACAGTTGCTCCTGTAACTAGGTTAAGTAATGAAGATGAAGAATTATTACTTATTCCCGCATAGGTTGCAATGGAATTAGCTAAACCACCAAGTTTATCACCGAAAATAGAAGATAATAAACTCTGTACCCAAGTGTTATTAGAGGTAAGATCAAGCAAATTTCCCAAAATTCCCTGAGAAGGAGCATTTGAAATTGCATCTAAGACAACCGGATTATCTGAATTGTTCGCCAAACCTCCCACAACTGCGGGTAATAAACCTCCGATAGCTTTTGAAATACCGGATTCACTTTCGCCCAATTGCGATGCAGCTTGTGTTACTAATGCAGAACCAAGCTGTCCTTTAATAAGATCAATAATGTTTAATGACATAATAAATTATTTGAGATTAATGTGATATAAATTTAATCAAAAATCTATCCAAATGTTAATTTCAAAAAAAAAATCTTTAAAAATTTCATCAATTTTTAAAGATTTCCTAATTTTATTAAGCTTGTTTTAATATGCTTTTGCAAATAAAACTCGTCTGGCTGATGGTTTTCCTGAAATTAGGGAAACACCTTCTTCAATATCATCATCTAAAGGAATACAACGGATTGTAGCTTTAGTTTCATCTTTTATCTGTGCTTCTTCTTCATCTGTTCCGTCCCAATGTGCATAGATGAAACCTCCTTTTTCTTCCAAAACTTTCTTAAACTCTTCATATGTGTCAACTTTTGTAATGTTGTCTTTTCTGAAATCAAGAGCTTTAGTGTACATATCTTGTTGGATGGTTTTCAGTAGATCTTCAATGTAAGAATCTAAACCTTCCAATGGACGTGTTTCTTTCGTAAGGGTATCTCTTCTTGCGATTTCGACAGATTTATTTTCTAAATCTCTTTGACCCATCGCAATTCTCAAAGGCACACCTTTCAATTCGTATTCTGCAAATTTCCAGCCCGGTTTGTTTTGGGTATCGTCATCAAATTTTACAGAAATTCCTTTTAATTTTAATTTATTCTGAATTTCTAAAGCAACCTCGCTGATTTGATTTAATTGATCCTCACCTTTAAAAATAGGGACAATCACCACCTGAATCGGAGCTAAAGTCGGAGGTAAAACCAATCCGAAATCATCAGAGTGCGTCATGATCAAGGCACCCATCAAACGGGTTGATGTTCCCCAAGAGGTTGCCCAAGCGTGCTCTATTTTTCCTTCTTTATTGGTGAATTTTACATCAAATGCTTTTGCGAAATTTTGACCTAAAAAGTGAGAAGTTCCGGCTTGAAGTGCTTTTCCGTCCTGCATCAATGCTTCGATACAATAGGTGTCATCTGCACCTGCAAATCTCTCAGACGGAGTTTTTACACCCATAATTACAGGCATTGCCATGAATTTTTCTGCAAAATCTGCATAAACATTATTCATTTTTTCTGCTTCTTCCAAAGCTTCATCTCTTGTAGCGTGAGCAGTGTGACCTTCCTGCCACAAAAACTCGGAAGTTCTTAAAAATAAACGAGTTCTCATTTCCCAACGGACAACATTTGCCCATTGATTAATCAAAATCGGAAGATCTCTGTAAGACTGAATCCAGCCTTTATAAGTATTCCAGATGATTGCTTCTGAAGTAGGACGTACAATAAGCTCTTCTTCCAATTTTGCTTCAGGATCAACCATCAGTTTTCCTGGATTATCAGGGTCGTTTTTTAAACGGTAATGAGTTACAATTGCACATTCTTTGGCAAAACCTTCAGCATTCTTTTCTTCAGCTTCAAATAAACTCTTGGGAACAAATAGCGGGAAATACGCATTAACGTGACCTGTTTCTTTGAATCTCTTGTCCATTTCGTCACGCATTTTCTCCCAGATCGCATATCCGTAAGGTTTGATAACCATAGATCCTCGTACTCCGGAGTTTTCAGCTAAATCTGCTTTTACAACCAATTCATTATACCATTTGCTGTAATCTTCGCTTCTTGAGGTTAATTTTGCCATTAATTTTATTTTAATATTTTAACTTTTCTATATTATTGTAATCTAAAAATAAAAATCTATTTTTGATAGATATTTGTAACCAATAAATTGGTATATTTTTGGTACAGATTGCAAATATAATTTAAATTAAAAATTTTTACATTATCATGAAAAGAAATATACATAAAAATTTACTTGGGATGCTAAAATCTAAAGGGGTTTTAGCTGTTGCAAGTGGTTTACTATTAATGTCTTGCGGTGCTCAGGTAGGAGGTTATAGTGAAACAGACGGAGTATATTATGATCCAAATAAAGATACACTTCCGGAAGGGGTGATTATCAATGGTGATCAGGGAAACAGGGTAGGAGACTATTATGACTATTATCCTGAATCCAGCATTGTGGAAAACGCTCAAATCAACTCATCAGAATATGATAACAGATTTGACACTTGGAGTAATGGCAACAATGGCAATGCTACGGACTCTGACTGGGGTAATTTTGCAGGAAATGAGACCAACATCTACGACAACTCTTGGGGTTGGGGAATGGGATGGGGTTCACCTTGGGGATGGTATGGCGGTTATAGCCCTTACTGGGGATCTGGCTGGGGCATGGGAATGTCATTCGGCTGGGGAAGTTCTTGGGGATGGGGCGGATATAACCCGTATTGGGGTATGGGATGGAATTCTCCTTATTGGGGAATGTACAATCCTTACTGGGGATACGGCGGTTATGGAGGCTGGTATGGCGGTGCAGGATATTGGGGAGGTAACTATTACAGACCAATTTACAGAAGAAGCGGTGCAAACGGCAGAGGGTTTACCAACAATACGGTAGGCATTAATAAATATAACGGAAACAGTTCTGGTTTCAGAAACGGTAACAATGGTTCTGGTATGAGAAATGGTCAAGGTCAGGGCGGTTTTAGAAATAATAACGGCGGTTTCAGACAGGGTACAACGAATGGTGGTTATAGACAAGGAACTATGAACGGTGGTTTCAGAAATCAGTCTGGAACAAGAAATCCTAATTATCAACCAAGACCCAACTACAATACAAGACCAAATTATAACCAACAACAGTCACAACCTAGACCAAGTGATAACGGTGGTTTCAGATCAGGAGGTTTCAACTCTGGCAGCGGCGGCGGATTTAGATCTGGCGGTTCTTCAGGCGGAGGAATGAGATCAGGCGGCGGAGGCGGCGGTTTCAGATCTGGTGGTAGATAATTTTTAAAACTCAATAACTATTAATAAAATAATGTTAAAAAAATCTTTAGTCATAATGAGTATTTCTGCAGCATTTTTTGTGCAGGCTCAGGATATTTCAGTAATCAGAAACTCTGTTGATGTATATTCAAATAGTCCGATGGTAGGTTCTTCGAAATTTAATGCGATGGTGGGTTCAAATGGAGCTCTGGGTGGTGATGGTACTTCGTTGCTGACTAACCCTGCAGGTATCGGAGTTGCCATTGCGGGAGATATCTCAGGAACGTTATCACTTACTAATAATAAAAATACGTCTTCTTTAGCAGGTTCTTCAATCAACTATAACATCAATAAATTCAATGTTGGAAATGTAAATGGTGTAGCCACTTTTCAGTTGATGACAGAAACACCGTGGAAGTTTATTAATATCGCTGCTAATATTTCAACAACATCTTTAGAAGATTATGTAGAGTCTCCCGGAAATTCTAATATTTCTATCGCTAAAAATCTTGTTGATTCAGGCGGAAATAATGTTGTAGGAAATATGTCTTATTTAGGTCACGCCTACAACAGATATGGTACACAAACTAAATTCAATGTCGGTGTAGGTGCAAATTACAATAATACTTGGTATTTTGGAGCTAGTTTGAATATGCATGGTGTTGATATGGAACAGTATGACAGTGCGGTTTTCGGATTAGATTTGGATAATTCTGTTACTACCTTTGATAAGCAATACACTCCGTATTCTGAGAAGTCAAGTGGTTTCTCAGGAAGTTTAGGGGGCATTGGTAAAATGAGCAATCAGCTGAGATTGGGTGTTTCAATTGAAACACCGACTTGGTGGACGATCGATAGAGCCTACAGAGATTATTATGATGGCGGAGACGGAATTTATTATGATAATTTTGTTGAGGACAGAACTTTCAGATCTCCAATGAAAGCGACTGTGAGTGGTGCATTTGTTCCAAACAAAAATTTTGCGATCAATGTTGACTATACTTTAGGTTTAACGAAACCAAGATATAAAGTACAAGGAGCAGCAGAAACCGAATTGAATTCTTTCTTTAGCGACAACTACAAAAACTTATCAGAAATTAAAGTGGGTGCAGAATACAGAATCAAAGCTTTGAGATTGAGAGGAGGTTATTCTTATGCTTCAAGTCCGTTTGATACAACTACAATCAGTGCTTTTTCTAATACAGGAACTGTTGGAAACAATAGCTACAGCAACTTTATTTTAGGAGACAGAAGTACAATTGGCGCAGGTATCGGATATGATTTCGGACCATTCTACATTGATGCTGCTTATCAAAACGTTACTTCAGATTACAAAAATCCGTTTTTGGCTGGATATGAGTTTGATAATTACAATACAGGATATTACTCGGGAGATTTTGACGTAACAACTCCAAATTCAGTAGTTTCGGATGTGAAAAATGTGAGAAACAATTTCTTTCTTACTTTAGGCTGGAAATTCTAATTAGAAATTTTACTTAAACATATAAAAGGCTTCGAAGATAATTCGAAGCCTTTCTTTCTTGTTCTTGTTTTATTGAATTAACAGATTGCGTTAGATTAATACTTTATAAAATCTGCTTGATGAGCCTAATCTGCGAGAGTTTAAAAATTTAAACTAATCATTTAATTTAAATTGAAGTCATTAATGATGATGACCATGATCATGCGAGTGAAACAAATGCATTACTAAAGCCAAAGAAACTCCCAAAATCACCAAACCAATTTTTGACCAGTTAATATTGTGGTTTTTATTACTTTCAAAAATGATTACTGATGAAATATGTAAAAATATTCCCCCGACAACAGCTAAGAAATAAGGCTGTAAATCAGGATTAAAATAATTTCCCAACAGCATTCCCATTGGTGAAGCTAAAGCAAATAACGCAACGATCAACAATGAAGGATATGAAGCTTTTGAACCTGATCTGTTAAATAAAAAGGCTCCTAAAATGAACGAGATCGGAAGATTATGAAACAAAATTCCCAAAAGATAAGGTGATAACGGATTGGTTTCATTTGCCAAAGGAATTCCCTCAATAAAAGCATGAATGAAAAGTCCGACCATTAATGCAACAGGCAAAATATTGCTGCTTTCATTATGATGATGAAAATGCCCATGCTCAAAACCTTTAGTCAATGCTTCGAGAATCATCTGAAGTAAAACCCCGCCAATCACGAAAATTCCTAAATTCTCGCTTACTTCTGAAGAATAGACCTGTGGAAAAACTTCGTTTAAACAGATTGTAATCAGAAAACCTGCACTTAAAACCAGAAGATTTTTTGCAAACTGCTCCTTTTTACCAAAGAATTTCCCGAGAAAAACTCCCGCAATTACACTTAAAATCAGTAAAATAAAAATCATTATTTCTTCTTAAATAAATTGATACAACGAGGCGAAATTTCTTTCTGAAAATCATTCAGCTGATAATCTCCCCAAATTTTTATCCTTTCAAAACCACATTCTTCTGCGTAGTTTTTTATCGTATCCAAAGTGTGAAGTTTTACTTTTTCAAAAAAGTGATAAGATTTGCCTTCATCTTCAAAACGAATATCTTTAATGATATGTCTTCCTTCGATTTTTTTAGAAACATTAAAATCAATACCTTCTCTGTGAACGGTCGTTTCCGGAATAATGACGCTTCTTACATATTCTTCGTTCAGATAATCCAGAACAAAATATCCGTCAGGTTTTAAAGCATTGTAAACAGACTGGAAAACATTTTTATCATCAGCTTCATTGTCAAAATATCCGAAACTTGTAAAAAGATTAAAAACTGAATCCACAGGTTCAGAATCGATAGGATTTCGCATATCATGAACTTTAAATTGTAGACTTTCGTTTTCAAATTGTTTATCGAAGTCGATACTTTGATGAGAAAGGTCCAAACCAAGAACGTTGTAGCCCAATTTATTTAAAAAAACCGAGTGTCTTCCTTTTCCGCAGGCAAGGTCAATAATCTTTGAAGATTTGGGAAGCTCAAGTTCCTCTGTCAGTTTTGTAATAAAATTTTCTGCCTCCGTATAATCTCTGTTATTGTAAAGCAAATGATAATAAGGCGTATCAAACCAAGATTCAAACCATTCCATAATGCAAAAATAACTAAATTTGTGCGGTTAAAAGAAATGTATTTTAAACATTGCAGGATTGAAACATTCAATTAAATTTGAAATTTAAATTATAATCTTTTGATTTTTAGATAATTAAATCTTTTAATTGCAACTTATGGATACAGAAAATATAAAAATTCAGATAAAAACATTCTTCGGATTAGAAACTGTTTTAGGGGAAGAAATCAAAAAACTGGGCGGAAAAAACGTAGAACTTAAAAATCGTGCAGTAAATTGTGAAGGAGATCTTGGTTTTCTTTACAAAATCAATTATTCTGCAAGAACGGCATTAAAAATTCTTGTTCCCATCGAAGAATTTAAGGCTTACAACGAAACAAAATTCTATGAAAAGCTTTTTAAATTTGAGTGGGACGATTTTATGAGCGTTGACCAGACTTTTGCGATCGATTCTACGGTAAATTCCGAAAGATTCAGCCATTCTCAGTTTATGACCTTTAAAATGAAGGATGCGATTGTTGATTTTTTTCAGAACAGATACGGAAGAAGACCAAGCATCGAAACAAAATCTCCGGACATTAAATTTCACCTTCATATCGATAGAGAATTGGTAACGATCTCTCTCGATTCTTCGGGTGATGCCTTATTCAAAAGAGGATACAGAAAAGAACAGGGTGAAGCACCGATCAATGAGGTTTTAGCAAGCGGAATGCTTCAGTTGGCAGGTTGGGACGGAAAAGGGAACTTTCTTGATCCGATGTGTGGTTCGGGAACGCTTTTGATTGAAGCTGCGATGATTGCGATGGATCTTCCGGCACAACTTTTCAGAAAAAGATTTGCTTTCCAAAACTGGAAAAATTATGATGAAGCTTTATTTACTAAAATCAAAGAATTCAGAATAGAAAGGATAAGAGAATTCCACGGAAAAATCGTTGGTTACGATATTGACGGGAGAATGTTGGATGCTGCAAGAGACAATATAGAATCTGCAGAAATGGAAGATGTAATCGAAGTGAGAAGAGAAAATTTCTTCGATACCAAGAAAGATATGTTCCCATTATTGATGGTCTTCAATCCGCCTTATGACGAGAGAATTTCTATCAATGATGATGATTTCTACAAGAAAATAGGAGATACTTTCAAAACAAATTATCCGAATACTTTGGCGTGGCTGATTTCTTCAGATCTCGATGCTCCAAAGAAAATCGGATTGCGCCCTTCAAGAAAAATCAAGCTTTTCAACGGAAAACTGGAAACCAGATTTTTGCAGTACGAAATGTATGAAGGAACGAAGAAATTGCATAAAATTGAAAATAAAGAAGACTGAAAAATACGTTTTGAATATTTAATTTCAAAACAGCTTTATAAAAAATAGAACTTCATTTGAAGTTCTATTTTTTATTTATTAGAAGCCGGTTTGTCATTCCGTAGGAATCTCAACAACGTTTATAAAGCACCATTTAGATTCCTACGAAATGACAAACTTAGTATATTGCTATTTTTATATTTTAATTAACGGTAAACTGTTTGTAAGTTCATTCACGAATAATTAATTTTGAAAAAATTTCAACTTGAACCCAACTATTTCCATCGTCGTTGCTATATTTAACCGAAGAGACGAACTTTTTGAGCTTTTAAATTCTTTAGTTTCTCAAACAGATAAAGTTTTTGAAATCATTATTGTTGACGATGGCTCTTTGATCGATCTGAAACCAACCATTGGTAATTTTGATGGAATTTTAGACATTAAATATTTCAGGAAAGACAATTCTGGTCCAGGTTTATCTAGAAACTACGGTTCAAAAAGAGCTTCCAACGATTGGCTCGTTTTCGTAGACAGTGATGTAATTGTGGAGAAAGATTATATTGAAAACATTAGAAAAGGTATTCTTACTATTCAATGTGATGCTTTTGGCGGAGCCGATAAAGCACATAAAGGATTTAATCTAATGCAGAAAGCAATTTCTTATTCTATGACTTCAGTTTTTACAACTGGCGGAATCAGAGGGAATAAAAAAGCGGTTTCAAAGTTTCAGCCCAGAAGCTTTAATATGGGAGTGAAGAAAGAAGTTTTCGAAAAAGTTGGCGGTTTTTCTGAAATGAGAATCGGTGAAGATCCTGATCTTTCGATGACGCTTTGGGAAAACGGTTTTTCAACTGCATTTTTTGATGATATCGCCGTTTATCATAAACGTCGTGTAGATTTTGGTAAATTTTCAAAACAGGTGTATCAGTTTGGTTGTGCAAGACCTATTTTGAACCAAAGACATCCGAAATATGTAAAAATCTCATTTGCGTTTCCAACTTTGTTTCTGCTGGGATATGTTTTAGGTTTTATCGAATATTTTATTCTTGGAAGAGGAATTATTCTGGCGTTCTATGGTCTCTATACTTTCATGGTTTTGATTCATGCAATGATTGTTACAAAAAATATTGCGATTGCAGGTATGGCAGTCATTTCCACCTATATTCAGATGTTTTCTTATGGCTACGGTTTTTTAAAATCATGGATTTTACTGAATATTTTCAGAATGAAACCGGAAGAGGCTTTCCCAAAACATTTTCATAAAAATTAATGGAATTATAATTATAAAAAAATGCTGTTGGAATTCCAACAGCATTTTTAAATCAAGATGTAAAAATAGTTTCATGGTGCAGAATGCCTGTTTTGATCATGCATTCTTTCATTTTTTGATAGGTTCGCTCGATGTCGTGGTCGAGACCTATTGAGAATCGTATGAGTCCGTCAGAAATTCCCATTTCTTCTCGTTCTTCTTCCGGTATTTCGGATGAGGTTGAGCTTCCGGAACACGAGAATAATGTTTTATAAAATCCCAAACTTACCGCAAGATATCCGAGATTTTTCTGCTGCATCATTTCCATTAGTTCGTTAGCTTTTTCGGTTGTTTCTGCATCGACAGTCAGAAGTCCGCCAAAACCATATTCTTTTTGCATCATACTTTTCATTAAGTCATGATTTTTGTGAGATTTTAGACCTGGATAAGAAACTTTTAAACCATCATTCTCAAATCTTTCAGCAAGATACATGGCATTGTGGCTATGCTGTTTCATTCGAATGTGAAGGGTTCTTAGGTTTTTCAGAATACTTGCAGACCTGAAGCTGTCCATCGTTGGACCAAGAAGCATACAGGCTCCGTTGTTTACATTTTTGGTGTCATTTATAAATTCTTGCGTACCACAATAAACTCCGCCAACCGTATCACTGCTACCATTAATAAATTTAGTTAAACTGTGAATGACAATATCAGCACCTAAAAGAGTTGGTGATATGGAAAGCGGAGAAAAAGTATTGTCTACAATAAGTTTCAGGTTGTGTTTTTTACAGATTGCCGAAAGTTTTCTCAAATCTGCAACTTCAAGAAGCGGATTGCTCACACTTTCGCAATAAATTATTTTTGTGCTGGGCTGGATCGCATTTTCTATTGATTCAAAATTATTAATATCTACAAAGCTTGTTTCGATATTAAAAGGAGGAAGAAAGTTCTTAAGAAAAGCATACGTTCCGCCATAGATTGTTCTGCTTGAGATGATGTGGTCACCGCTTTTACAGATCTGCATCAAAACAGAAGTAATGGCTCCCATTCCGGAAGCGGTTACATTGGCGGTTTCTGTGTTTTCCATTTTTGCCAAAGCCTGAGAAAGATATAGATTCATCGGGGATGAATGTCTGGAATATAGATAGCAACCGTCTGCATTACCTTCAAAAGTGTCAAACATGGTTTTTGCTGACAGAAATGTGTAGGTAGAGCTGTCTGAAATCGATGGGTTTACTCCTCCGAATTCTCCGAAATATTGTAAATCCTGTATTTCGTTTGCTGCATTAAAATGATCCATATTTTTTTGTTTTAAAAATGAATCTTTTAAATCTTTTGTACAAGATATTAGTAAAAATTTAGATTATAAATCTAGTAATGTCTTAATTTATTGATAAAAAGTTTGTTAATTTTAAATTTATTAAATTTAACCAAAAAAAAATCTATGCACTTTGACGAAACTGATAAAAAACTGCTGCTTTTTCTACAGCAAGATTGTAAGCAAACTACCAAAGAGTTGTCTCACAAATTAGGTTTATCGGTAACTGCTGTTTATGAACGCATCCGAAAGCTTGAAAATAATGGAGTAATCTCAAAATATGTAGCACTTTTAAATAAAACAAAAATTGACAAAAACTTTATCATCCTCTGTCATGTAAAGCTTACTCAGCACAAGAAAGAATATGTTCTTCAGTTTGAAAAAGAAGTGATGACTTTAGATGAGGTCACAGAATGTTTCCATGTAAGTGGTGACTATGATTACATCTTAAAAATCTGTGTAAGAGATATGGAAGATTACCGGAATTTTATGCTGACCAAACTGACGACCATTCAGCATATTGCAAGCACGCAGAGTTCGTTCACGATTTCTGAGGTAAAAAATACAACTGAATTGGTCTTGTAATATTTTTAAACTAAAACTCCATTTTTAGAATCAATTGGATCGGGTAAATCGTCATGTTCCCCGATTAATTGCAAAAGATCGATCTCAATGGTTCGGCAGATAGAGAGCATAGGAACGTCAAACATTAAGCCTGCAAAAGGATTCTCAGAATAATCGCCGACCAATTCCATGATGATATAAATCCAGCCAACAATCACGCAAAACGGGATACACGTCCAGATTCCCCAATCTCCCAATTTGCTGAATTCGCTTACCAAACCTAAAGGTAAAAGTATGATGAAAATGACAATAAAAATAAATCCTGAATTCGCAAACTGTCGTGGTGAGGGGAATTTTTTGATTCTTTCTGCCTGTCCCTGATAATCGTAAAAATCATTCAGACAATTCTGAAGCTGCATATGATCAAAATCGGTGATGACTTTTTTATTTTTCAAATAATTCAAATCTTTCGCTTGTTTTGAATTTAAAAATGTTGCAAAATTTTTATATTTTTCCTGCAATTCACATTCTTCCTCCGAAAGATATTTTTGCTGAAAGAGATGTGTTCTTACATAATCCGGGAAACCTGCTTTTATCAGACGGTTTCTTTTGGTATTAATTTCTCCGAAATGTCTTTCAAGACTCATGTGTTCCCATTCGGTAGGGATGAGAAGTTGTTCTCTTAAAGTGTAAAGCCACGCAATATGACGGTAAACAAGTTGCTTTTTAAAATCTTTTATATAGTGCATTTCACCTTTTTCTGTATCAAAAGCATACAACATTGAAGTAAATGATCTACTTGAATTTACAATGGAACCCCAGATTTTTCTGGCTTCCCAAAGTCGATCATACGCCTGATTACTTTTAAAACCAACAAAGAAAGCAACTGCAGTACCCACCAAAGTAAGCGGAACCAAAGGAATCGTCATCCATTGCCATTCAAAAAAGTAATAAATTGCAGCCACGAAAGTGCTCCACGCAGTAAGCCAAACCAGATGCAGACCAGCAAGATTAGCAATTTGTTTGTAATTGAAATATTTTGTTGTGATCATAAAAATAATAATAAAACCAAGTTAACAAAAACCGTACAAAAAAACCTCTAAATAATATTTAGAGGTTTTAATTTTAATATTTCAACATTTCGTCGATTTTCTTTGAAAGCTTTTCAGCGTTTGGAAGCATTTCTTTTTCCAGGATTAAATTGATAGGAACTGCAGGTGTATCAAGAGATCCCATGGTTTCAACAGGAGCGTCAAGATATTTGAAACAATTTTTAGAAATGCGGTGTGCAAAAGCTTCAGCAAATGAATTGTTTAGTTGTTCCTCTGTCAGAACGATACATTTTCCGTGAGCTTTTACTCTTTCAAAAACCAATTCTTCATCCAAAGGAATGATGGTTCTCAAATCAATTACTTCTACTTTACCACCGAAGTTTTTCACAGCTTCTTTTGCCCAGTAAACTCCCATTCCGTAAGTAACTACGACTACTGTGTTTCCTTTTTTAATTTCATTTTCGTCAGCTTCAATAATAATTTTTCCTTTTCCGAAAGGTAAAATATAGTCTTCAGCAGGTTCGATAGTTTTTGCATCTTCAGTTCCCGGAACTTTACTCCAGTACAAACCTTTATGCTCCAGCATAACTACAGGATTAGGATCGTAGTAAGCTGCTTTCAACAGACCTTTAAAATCTGCCGCGTTGCTTGGATAAGCAATTTTAATTCCTTTAATATTGGCTAAAATACTTTCAACACTTCCGCTGTGGTAAGGTCCGCCGCCGCCATAAGCTCCAATCGGAACTCTGATGATATTGCTTACAGGAAATTTTCCGTTGCTTAAATAATTTGATTTTGAAATCTCGGTAATCAACTGATTGATTCCCGGATAAATATAATCAGCAAACTGCACTTCGACAATCGGTTTTAAACCAACCGCGCTCATTCCTGTCGTCGAACCAATAATGTAAGCTTCCTGAATTGCTGTATTGAAAACTCTTTTGCTTCCGAACTTCTTCCCTAAAGTCACTGTCTCACGGAAAACTCCACCAATTCTTTCGCCAACATCCTGTCCGTACAACAAAGCTTCGGGATGTTTCCACATGATCTCCTGAATTGCATGAATTGCTGCGTCAACCATTACTATTTTTTCTCCGCCTTCCGGTTCACGGGTTCCAACCTCCTCCGTAATCGGTGTCGGTGCGAAAATATGTTGCATCACCGTTTCAGGTTTCGGGTCTTCAGCTTTTTGAGCCCTTTCAAAAGCTTCTTCGGCTTCTAATCTTGCCTTTTTGGTGATTTGCTTTAATAATTCTTCATCAGTACCAGATTCCATCAATTGATTTCTAAGGATTTCTCCCGGATCTTTTGCTCTGTGTTTGGATAAATCTTCTTCATCTCTATAGAATTCTCTTCTCACTCCGGAAGTATGGTGCCCAATCAAAACTGTTTTTGCACAAACTACTAAAGGTTTTCTTTCAGTTCTCACAAAATCAACCGCTTTTTTCATCACTTCAAAACTTTCAGCGAAGTCAGTTCCATCAACTCTCATTCTTCCCAAACCTTCAAATCCGGCTACAAAATCGTAAGCGTCACAAGTTCTTGCTTCTTCTTTAGTTACAGAAATTCCCCATTCGTTATCCTGAACAAGGAAAATGATTGGAAGCTGATGTAAAGCCGCAAATTGTAAAGCTTCACTCACTTCACCTTCAGTTACAGAATTGTCTCCCAAACTGCAGATGACAACAGGATTGTTTTCAAATTGTTCTAAATTAAAATCCTGAATATATTTGATTCCCTGTGCAACTCCGGTGGTAGGAATGGTCTGCATTCCTGTTGCCGAACTTTGGTGAATGATCTTCGGCATATTTTCGTTTCTGCTCGAAGGGTGAGAATAATACGATCTTCCGCCCGAAAAAGGATCATCAGCTTTTGCCAGTAGTTGAAGCATTAATTGATAAGGTTCAAAACCAATTCCTAATAAAATACTTTCGTCTCTGTAATATGGAGAAATCCAGTCTTCTTTTTTTAACTGATAAGCCGTAGCCAATTGAATAGCTTCGTGTCCTCTTGAAGTACTGTGTACGTATTTACAGACATTTCTGTTTTCTTCATAAATATCTGCCATTGCTTTCGCAAGCATCATGTGATTGTAAGCCTTAAGTAAAATATCCTGAGAAACTTTTTCGTGAAGTGTATTTTCCATAGAAAGCAAAGATAAACATATTTTGGATTTTGAAAAATAATTGCCTAACAATTGATAGGGAAGATTGTTTTCAGTGACAAAGTTTGAATGAAGTCAGTGTGAAGTCTACTTTTTTTCCAATGCTTTTATTTGAAATAGTATTTAATACAACCCTTCCAGCGTTTTAAACGCTGGAAGGGTTCTGGGAGTGTTATCGACGGAAATGACTTTTCAGTTTTAAAAATCTTTAATTTTGATATAATGAATTCTAAATGTTTTCAATTTAAATCAAGTCAAAATTAAAGTGTTTCTGATGTGTTACAAAATATTAGGAACACTCTCATTTATACAAAAATCAAGTCAGTTTCTAGCCCCGAAATTACTATAAAAACCAAAAAATACACTAACTTTACATTCTTTTTTAAATAAAAGTCAGAGATAATTTATGTATTTAGTTTTTGACACAGAAACCACAGGTTTACCGAAAAATTTCAACGCACCGCTTTCAGATTCAGACAACTGGCCAAGAATGGTTCAGATTGCATGGCAACTGCATGATGATGATGGTGTCTTGCTTGAAAACCAGGATTATATAATTAAACCGGAAGGTTACGATATACCATTCAACGCTGCAAGAATTCACGGAATTACTACAAAAATAGCCAACGAAGAGGGGCGTGATCTTCAGGAAATTTTAGAAGAATTTGCTGAAGTTTTAGAAAGAGTACGAGTTGTCTCCGGGCACAATGTTGAGTTCGATTATAATATTGTCGGAGCAGAATTTTTTAGAAAAAACATCAAAGATAATCTTCAGGAGAAGCCGAAAGCAGATACCATGATTCTGGGAACAGATTATTGTCAGCTCGGCGGTGGAAGAGGAGGAAGATATAAATCTCCAAAACTGGAAGAATTATACGAGAAATTATACGGTCACAAATTTGACGAAGCGCACAATGCTGCAGCCGATGTGAATGCCACGGCTCAGGTTTTCTTTGAAATGATGCGTATCGGAATTATTCCTGCTGAGGTTTTGAAAACTTCTGAGGATCAATTGGCGTATTTTAAAACGCTTCATCCCAATCCGATCAAACCTTTTGAGATAGTTATCAGAAGGCAGGTTGCAGATTTTAATAACAAGAAAAAACAATCTGATGTCGGTAGTATTGATGATATTGATTTAGGACGATACTTCAATTTCGATAATAAAAGTGTTTTTTCAACGTTGACGGCAACTTCCAGCATTAATGATTTAATTAAAAAAGCCTCAGACGAAAATTTCCCCGCTGTCGGAATGGTCGATCTCGGAAATATGATGGGTGCATTTAAATTTGTTTCTGCTGTAGAATCTGCCAATTCTGACCGTTCAAAAAAACATAAAGAATATTTAGCAAAAAAACAGGAAGCTGAAGAAAACGGAACGGAATTTAACGAGCCCGAACCTGTTTCAGAACCTTTGATTCCTGTCGTGGGCTGTGAGTTTTATATTTCTGACCGTTACGAACAAAAGCAATTTACAAAAGATGATCCGGACAGAAGAACGCAGGTTGTCTTGCTAGCTAAAGATTTTAACGGATATAAAAATTTAGCAAAACTTTCAAGTATCGGATTTTTAAAAGGATTCTATTTCGGAGTTCCAAGGATCAGCCGTGAATTGATTGCTGAATATAAAGAAGGATTGATTGCACTCACTTCCGGAATCAATGGTGATATTCCCGATGCGATTTTAAATACCGGAGAACAAAAAGGGGAGGAGCTTTTCAGATGGTGGAAAGATACTTTTGAAGATGATTTTTATGTTCAGATTCAGAATCATAAACTTCCTGAAGAAGAGCATTTAAATGATGTACTCTTACATTTTGCAGATAAATATCAAGTTAAAATTTTAGCACAAAACCAAACTTATTACACCGACAAAGATGATTCTAATATTCAGGATATTGTAAGCTGCATCAAAGACGGTGAAAAGTTGACAACACCTGTAGGAAAAGGCTTTGGAAAGAGAAGAGGATTGGCAACCGGCGAATATTATATTAAAAATTCGCATGAAATCAAGGAAGCTTTTCTGAATTATCCGGATGCTTTTGATGCCTATGAAGAATTTACGGCAAAATTCAGTCCTTACACTTTAAAAAGAGATGTTTTACTTCCAAAATTTGATATTCCGGAGGAATTTATTCACGCAGAAGATGAAGTTGATGGCGGAAAACGTGGTGAAATGGCTTATTTGACACATTTAACTTACGAAGGTGCGAAAAAGAGATATGTTGCAACCGGAATTACTGCCGAAATTAAAGAACGTCTTGATTTTGAGCTGGAAGTTGTTGCCAATACAGGTTATCCCGGTTACTTTCTGATTGTACAGGATTTCTGTAACGAAGCCCGTAAAATGGGAGTTTGGGTTGGTCCCGGTCGTGGTTCTGCAGCAGGTTCAGCAGTTGCCTACTGTACCGGAATTACCAATGTTGACCCCATTAAATATGATCTCCTTTTTGAGAGATTCTTAAATCCGGAAAGGATTTCGATGCCCGATATTGATATTGATTTTGATGATGAAGGTCGTGATAAAATCATCAAATGGGTAGTTGAAAAATATGGTAAAAATCAGGTGGCACAGATTATTACTTATTCGGTTTTAGGTGGAAAATCAGCAATTAAAGATGCCGGAAGGGTTTTGGATTTGCCAATTCCCGATACCAACAATATTGCAAAATTGATTCCGCCAAGTCCGGGAATGAATATTGCAAAAGCTTTGGCAAAATATGATAAACTGAAACCTGAAGATCAAATGCTGGTTGACGAGATGAAGTTTGTTTTGGGTAATCCCGATGATCCTCGTCATGATGTTTTGGGAAGTGCCAAAAAGATGGAAGGCTGTATAAGAAACACGGGAATTCACGCTTGTGGTGTTATTATTACACCGGAAGATGTGAGTAATCTTGTTCCTGTTACGATTGCTGCCAAAGATGCTGATATTTTAGTTTCTCAGTTTGACAACTCGGTTGCGGAAAGTGCGGGGCTTTTGAAGATGGACTTTTTGGGACTTAGAACATTGACGATCATCAAAGACGCTTTAAAATTAATTAAACAAAGACATAATGTAGATATCGATCCGGATACAATTCCTTTGGATGATATGAAAACATATCAGTTATTTAAAGAAGGAAGAACGGTCGGGATTTTCCAGTATGAAAGTCCGGGAATGCAAAAATATATGCGGGAACTGAAACCAACGGTTTTTGCCGATCTTATTGCGATGAATGCATTGTATCGTCCTGGTCCGATCAAATATATTCCAAACTTTATCAACAGAAAGCACGGAATCGAAGAAATTGTTTACGATTTACCCGAAACTGAGGAATACTTAAAAGAAACCTACGGAATTACTGTTTACCAGGAGCAGGTAATGCTTTTATCTCAAAAATTAGCCAATTTCACGAAAGGTGAAGCCGATACGCTGAGAAAGGCGATGGGTAAAAAGCAGATTGAAGTTTTGAATAAAATGTATCCAAAATTTATTGAAGGCGGAAGAAAAAATAATCTGGATGAAGGACCTTTAGAAAAAATCTGGAACGACTGGAAAGCCTTTGCAGAATATGCTTTCAATAAATCTCACTCCACCTGTTATGCTTTAATTGCTTATCAGACTGCATATTTAAAGGCGAATTATCCTGCGGAATATATGGCGAGTGTGATGAGTAACAATATCAACAATACCGACTCGATCACAATGTTCATGGAGGATTGTAAAAGTATTGGTGTAGACGTTTTAGGACCCGATGTGAACGAATCCCAGTATAAATTTTCGGTAAATGAAAAAGGTCAGATCCGTTTTGGGTTGGGAGCAATTAAAGGAATCGGGGAAGGGCCGAGTGAAGCTATAACGAAAGAAAGATCAAACGGAAGATTTAAAAATATTTATGATTTTTTTGAAAGAATCTTACCTTCTCAAATGAATAAGAGAGTAGCGGAAAGCTTGGTTTTGGCAGGAGCTTTTGATGAATTTAATATGTATCACAGAGGTCAGTATTTTGATATTGATATGGCGGGAAGAACGAATCTTGAACGACTCATCAGATACGGACAAAGTTTTCAGGAGAGTAAAAATGAGATGGAAAATTCTCTTTTCGCAGATTTTGCCGAAGAGGTTCAGATCGAGCAGCCAAAATTAGCACCTTGCCCGGAATGGCCAAATATGCATAAATTAAACAAAGAAAAAGAAATCATCGGTTTCTATCTTTCTGCGCATCCTTTAGATGAATTCAAATATCACTATCAGTTTATGCAGGGTAAACTTTCTAAAAAATCGGTCTTGGAAAAAGAAGATGAGGTGAAAGTAGTGATTGATGAGGTTCCTATTCTGGAAGTTGATGACAAGGATGAAACAGTAGATATTACAGAAATCGTTTCTGATGATATTGTCGCCGGAGAAGAAGAAATTATTGAAGAAGCGGTCAAAAAAGCTGAGCCAAAAGGTAATTTCGGGTTTTTAAATCTTGATGAAGTTGATGCTTATAAAGAGCAGGCTTTTGCGAATAAGCCCGCAGAGCTGTTTGAAGAGAAAAAGAAAGACTGGAAAACCCTTCAGAAAGAAAGAGAGAATGGTGGTGGCGGAAAAGAATTTACCGTCGCCGGTTTAATTACTGAATACGTGGTAAAAGATGGTTTTAAAAGTGGAGAAAAAGTGGCATTTTTAACCTTAGAAGATTACTCAGGATCTTACTCTTTCAGACTAGGCGACCGTGATTATATGAGGTTGAAAGAAAAACTGGAAGTACAGCGTTTTGTTATTTTAAAAATAAAATTTGCTCAGGTAAAAGATGGTCGGGTTTTCGTAAATGTTGTCGATGTAATTGAGCTTCAGGAAGCATTTGAAAAGTTTGCAAAAAGTATTTCTTTGGTAATGGATATTATGGATTTCAGAAAAGAAGATCTGGAGTTCTTCAGAAATGTACTTGATCAGAATAAAGGTGATCAGAAGTTCAAATTTTTCATTAAAAACCCGGAAGAAGATTCTCATATTGAGTTGCAATCGATGAAGTATTCTGTTGATTTAAACGGCGATTTGATTAAAGAAATTCAGTTATTGAATAAATATGAGTTTTATCTCAATTGATTATTAGTTAAAATTCTTCAAAAAGCGACTTTTTTAGTCGCTTTTTTTTGTTTATAATGATAATAAATTACAATCTTACATGGATAACTCAATTGTTGTTGATTTTTTTTTGTTAAATTAATGTATTGGAAATCAATTCATTGTAAATTTAATTCTGTAAATAATTAAATGGATGTTTAAATTATATTTAATTATTTTTAAGTATTTATGTGTTTTAAATAAAAAATTAGGATAATTTTTGATGAATTTTGCAAATATTTAGTAATTTAACTCCCTAATTTTAATTTAACTAAGTATGAAAAAATTAAATCTATTCTTTCTACTTTTAATGAGTTTATTAACTTATCAAAAGTATTGGGGACAAGCCTACACTGTTCCGGTTTGTAACGGAACAATTGGGACGAACAGCTATGGAGCGCCAAATAGTAATGCGACATTAAATTCTAAGAGCCGTGGAGCTTTTATTATTCCGGCATCACAATTAACGGCTATAGCTAATAATTCAATTACATCAACGTATTTGAAAAGGTATACTGCATCAGGAACCCTAAATGCTGATGCTAATTTCAAAATCTATTTGATGAATACCACTGCTACTGATTTTGGGTCAGGAGCGTTAGATTGGGCTACTGCAATTACCGGGGCAACATTGGTGTATGATTCTAATCCTCAAACTGCTGTAGGAAACTCTGCTGGTTTTAAACAATTTGTTCATTCGGTCAACTTTCCTTATACCTCAGGAAGTAATCTTGCCGTATTTACAGAATACAGCCAAACCACAGCGCAAGCTGCAACAATTAACTGGGAATATGAATATTCTTCCCCATGTGTAAATACGAGTAATAGCAATACAACAAAATATGTAACAACAACTTCAGCGTTTGGAGCTACTCTTACTTCATCAGATTACAGAAGACCTCATATTGCATTTGATGTGCCTCCGACCTCTGCTCCGAGTTGTACTACGCTGACTTTCCCTACTGCAGGAGCGATAAACGTTCCTTACTCTCCGACTTTGACATGGAATGCAGTTTCAGGGGCTGGTGCAGCATCAAGCTATAAATTAAGAATTGGAACAACTCCGGGTGGAGCTGATATTGTTGCTAATACTAATATTGGTAATGTAACTTCGTATGCTCTTTCAAATCTTACGGCTTCTACAACATATTATGTAACAATTACTCCTGTCAATATACTTGGTGAAGCTTCAGGGTGTACGGAAACTTCATTTACTGTAGCAGGTCCTCCTGTTAATGATAATTGTGCTAATGCTACTACCTTAACTGTGAATTCAGATATGAATTGTGGGGTAACTACAGCAGGAAATACTTTAGGGGCAACTAATTCGGGGATTACTATGGTGTCTCCGTGTAGTACAACGGCTGTTGGTGATGATGATGTTTGGTATTCCTTTGTAGCTACATCTGCAACACATGTTGTTACCTTGACAAATGTTGTTTCTACAGGAACTACAAGTACTACAGATGCATATTTTCAAGTATTAAGTGGTGCTTGCGGTTCTCAGGCTAGTGTACTTTGTTCAGATCCAAATGCTGCTCTGGTAACGGGTTTAACTGCTGGGCAGACTTATTATATAAGAGTGTTTACATTTGGTGAATCTAACGCAGGAGGTAGAAATATTAGCTTTAATATTTGTGTAGGAACACCGCCGCCGCCGCCAGCAAATGATAATTGTTCAGGTGCGACATCTTTAACAGTAAGTACCGGATCTTTATGTGCTAATCCTGTAGCCGGAACTACTTTATCTGCTACGGATTCTGGCATTGCTGTTTCTCCATGTACAGGAACGGCAGATGATGATGTTTGGTATTCATTTGTAGCTACCTCTGCAACGCATACTGTGGCTTTGACAAATGTTGTATCTGTAGGAGTTACTTCCTCAACGTCACTATACCTACAGGTTTTAGGTGGTACTTGCGGGTCATTAACAAGTATTATTTGTGATACATCTTCTGCTACACCCGCACAGCTTACCGGCTTGACGGTTGGTAATACTTATTATATAAGAGTTTATAATAGTAATGGAGCGGGTTATGCCAATTCGTTTAATATTTGTGTTACTACTCCAGTTGCGCCGGCAAATGATAACTGTGCAAATGCTGTTACATTGACTGTGAATCCTGATCTTTTATGTGGTGTTACAACTTCCGGAACTACATCTAGTGCAACGAATTCATCTGTTGCAGTTTCTCCTTGTACAGGTACGGCAGATGATGATGTTTGGTACTCTTTTGTAGCAACAAATGCATCGCATGTTATTGCTTTATCAAATGTAATTTCTACGGGAAGTACATCTTCTACAAGTTTATATACTCAAGTATTTAGTGGAGCGTGTGGAACATTAACAAGTGTTGTTTGTGGTACCTCAACCTCTACAACTGCTACTGGTTTAACATTAGGACAAACTTATTATGTGAGAGTCTATAACAGTAATGGTGCAGGATATAGCAATAGTTTTAATATCTGTGTAGGAACACCACCACCACCACCAGCAAATGATAATTGTTCAGGTGCAATTGGTTTAACTCCAGGAGCAACTTTCGTTCAGAATGCTATAGCAGGAACAACAGTTAGTTCTGCTAATACACCAGCTTTAACGGCAAGTTGTTTAGCTACACCAACAAATGTTGGAGGAAATGTATGGTATAGTGTAATTGTGCCAGCTTCAGGTAATTTAACAATTGAAACAGATGCAGTTACAGGTTCTCCTTTATTAGATACGGTTGTATCTGTGTTTGCAGATTGTACATCAACCACATCTTTAGGTTGTAACGATGATGATGGAAATGGTAATTTTTCTAAATTAGTATTAACGGGTCAAACTCCTGGAGCTATATTGTATATAAGTGTTTGGAGGTTTTCAACTGCAGTTGATGGTGCTTTTCAAATTTCTGCTTACGATGCGAGTTTATCGACATCAGAAGTGGTGAAATTGAATGACAAGATCAAAGTTTATCCAAATCCATTTGCTGATGTATTAAACATTTCAGATGTAGCTAATGTGAAATCAATTTTAGTAATGGATATTGCGGGAAGAATAGTGAAAACTATAGAAAAACCAAGTTCTACTCTTCAGTTAGGAGAATTGAAATCTGGAATGTACATAGTTGTTCTTAATATGAATGATGGTTCCAGACAAACTATAAAGGCAATTAAAAAATAATATTGTATTTTTTAATATTAATCAATAGCGGCTATAAATAGCCGCTGTTTTTTTTTTGAATTATTATGAATTTGGGCAAATCTTAAAGAAGTTATTATTCTGGTATTTAATATGTTTTAAGTAATTCTTGATGAAAACATATTAATTGTTTTTTGGAAAATTAGTTAAAAAAATCAAATGTTTGTTTGAAAATCTTTAGTAGATTTTGTTATTTATTGAAATTTATATAAAAATTTAAGATAATTTTCAATGTATATTGCAAATATTTAGTAATTTCGCCCCCTAATTTTAATTTAACTAAGTATGAAGAAACTTTTACTAACGTACCTTTTATTTATAGGTACATTAATCTCTGCTCAGGTCACTTTGGGATCTGGTACTACAAGTGGTGGAGTATCCACGTCAGTTGCTACTGTACCTTGGAGTACATATTATGGCTATAGCTATACTCAGCAGATCTTGACAAAGACCGATATAAACGCAGATGCTGCAGGAAGTATAACGGGGCTCAAGTTTTATTTGGGAGCATCACAAGTAATTACTAACTCAAATGAAGTTGTAGTTTACGTAGGATTAACAAACAAAACAAATTTCTCTTCTGCAACCGACTGGATTCCTACAACTTCACTTACACAGGTTTTTAGTGGAGTAGCAACCAATAATGCGGGAGTTGTGGAGATTACTTTTTCAACACCATTTGCTTATGATAACGTAAATAATTTGGTAATTGCTGTAGATGAAAATAAATCTGGAGATGACGGTGGAGAACATTTTTACACATATTCAAATGGATCTAATAAGACTTTGTATTATAGAAGCGATTCTACAAACCCTAATCCTGTATCAATTACACAAACTGGTACAAGATCTGCAACACAGTCTGTTGTTACCTTGCTTGGTCTTACTCCTAGTCCTATTCCTAGCTGCCCTTCGGTTACTTCGCCATCTGCCGCAGCAACAGGTGTTTCTGTTACCCCAACAATAACTTGGGGAACAATAGGTAATGCAACAGGTTATAGACTTTCAGTTGGTACAACAGCCGGAGGAACTGATATAATAAATAGTCAGGATCTGGGTAATGTGACTAGCTTTGTTTTTTCGACATCGCTTGAATATAATAAGCAATATTTTTATACAGTAACGGCTTACAATGGAACTATTCCGTCAGTAAATTGCGTGGAAAGATCATTCACTACTGTAAATATACCATGTCCTACTGTTTCTGCTCCTATAGCAAATGCAACAGACGTCCCATTGTCTCCTTCGATCACATGGGCTGCTATAAATGGAGCTACTGGTTATAAAATTAAAGTTGGAACAACAACTGGAGGTACAGATATTGTAAATAATCAGGATGTTGGAAATGTACTGACATATTCTTTTGCAACACCACTGAATTCATCTACTAAGTATTATTATACTGTAACTTCTTATAATGCTACAACTTCTTCTACAAGTTGTACAGAACGAAACTTTACTACAATTTGTACGGCGATTACAGCTCCATATGCAGAAAACTTTGATACTACTGCTGTAGGATCTTCTACAAATACCAATGCGCCTACTTGTTGGAGATATCTTGAGCCATCTGGATGGGCTGGATATGGATATGTGAGTACGACTGCTTTCACATCTGCACCTAATGGCTATTATATATATAGTGATGCTGCAAGTACAGGAGGCGGAATGTTAGTGTCTCCACAGACTACAAATTTGACAAACGGAAACAATAGAGTTCGTTTCTCTGCAAATGCTGGCGGAAGTTCATATACTATGGAAGTTGGAACTTTATCAGATCCTACTGATGCAAGTACGTTTGTTGCCATTGGTAGCCCAATAAATTTAACAACAACACTTACTCAATATACTGTAAATATTCCTGCAGGAACAAATCAGTATTTAGCTCTAAGACATGCAGGAGGTGGTACTTATAGATCTGTTCGTTTTGATGATATTAGTATTGAGCCGATTCCGACTTGTTTAGAGCCAACGGCGGTTGTTGCGTCAGCTATTACTAGTAATAGTGCTACTTTAGCTTGGACTGCACCAGCGACTGCACCAGCAAGTGGATATAATATTTATTACAGCACTACTAATACAGCTCCAACGGCTACAACAACACCAACATTAAGTGTTACGGCAACGACGACACCTCTGTCTCCACTTACTCCAGCAACAACTTATTATGTTTGGGTAAGATCAAATTGTGGTTCAAGTCAATCTCCTTGGACGACTATAGTAACATTTACAACTTTAGCATTACCACCAGCAAATGACAATTGTACAGCTCCTACATCAATAACTCCAGGTGCTGCATTTGCTCAAAATCCTGTAACCGGAACTACTATAGGTGCTACACTTACAAGTGATACTACAGCTACAACAGCTTGTCAAACAACAAGGTTTGCTGATACTTGGTATTCAGTAGTTGTACCTGCAAGTGGAAATATTACTATAGAAACTAAATCAGTAGTAGGATCTTCTGTTACAGATACAGTTTTAGGTGTTTATACGGGTTCTTGTGGCACTTTAACTTCTGTAGGTTGTGATGATGATAGTTCTACTGACGGAAACTTCTCACTTTTAAACTTAACAGCTGCAAATGGAATTACTCCAGGTCAAACTCTATTAATAGGTGTTTGGAATTATAGTTCTGCAAATAATGGTACTTTCCAAATCTCAGCTTATGATGCAAGTTTGTCAACTTCAGAAGCTGGTCAGATTAAGAATAATCTTACAGCTTATCCAAATCCATTTGCTGATGTATTAAACATCTCAGATGTGAAAAACTTGAAATCTGTTTCAGTGGTTGATATTGCTGGAAGATTAGTAAAAACTATAGAAAAACCAGGTTCTTCTCTTCAGTTAGGAGAATTGAAATCTGGAATGTATGTAGTTATACTTAATATGAATGATGGTTCTAAGCAAACTATTAAAGCAATTAAGAAATAAAATTTCCTAAATTTTTTTTAAGAGAGGTGGCCATATGGCTGCCTCTTTTCTTTTGTACAATTAATAAATTAAAAATGCTGCTTTTTTTTAATTTTATTTATATCGTTATTGTTTATATGATAAAAATGTTATTGTTTTGGTAACTCGAAAACTTTATCTAATTTTAATTATCAATTTAAAAAAATAACTGTTAATGAAAAAAGCTTACTTTTTTGTGCTTCTCCTTTCTGCGATTGGAATAAGTGCTCAAACCTATTGTACTCCGGATTATCAAAGTGGATGTAGTGGTGGGGATCAAATAGATGATTTTACAATCTCTACTTCAGGATTCAGTCATCTTGGTACTGGGTGCTCATCAGGAACCTATGGTGATTATTACGCAACGCAAACCATTACGTTAGCGCCTACCGTTACATATTCTTTTTCTGCAACACATAACTACGAAGGTCAGTTTGTGAAAATTTGGGCAGACTTTAATAATGACGGTACTTTTGATGAATCGACAGAACTGATTGGTTCAGGATCAAGTGGCAGTACGATGACTACAAATGGTACAATTACTTTACCTGCTGCTGTTACGGCAGGAACGTACAGACTCAGAGTTGCAGACCGTTGGAATATTGATCCAATACCTTGTGATACTAGTGGTTATGGAGAAGCGCATGATTATAAACTTATTGTGACTGCGCCGCCTACTTGTATTGCGCCATCAAATTTGACTACCTCAAATATAACCGCAACCAGTATCGATCTTTCATGGACAGCGCCTTCTACGCTACCGGGATCAGGCTATGATATCTTCTATAGCAATGCAGGGGTTATACCAAATGCGACAACAGTTCCAAATATGACTTCCTCTGTACCGAGTGCTACAATAACTTCATTAACTCCGGGAAGTAATTACTGTGTTTGGGTACGATCAAAATGTACAGCGACTGATGCAAGTGTATGGATCAGTAGCTGTTTTGTTACCGCTTGTGTTGCTGCAAACGTTCCTTATTCTTTAGACTTTGAAAATACAACACCTCCGGCAATGCCTATTTGTACGGCTGTAACAAATGCAGGAAACGGTAATAACTGGACTGTAAGTTTTGATCCTGGAAATGGTTTCACAAATAATACATTAGCGTATAACTATAATTATCAGGAAGCAGCTAATTCGTGGTTCTTTACTCAGGGAATTAATTTGGTTGCTGGTACAACTTATAGAATAAAGTATAACTATGGGAATAACAGCGCTAGTTATTCTGAAAAAATGAAAGTTACTTACGGCAGTGCAGCAACTCCTGCATCACAGACTAACGTTTTGCATGATTATACCAATATTATTGACGTTTTGAGCCCAGTTACAGATTTTTATACATTTACTCCTTCGTCAAGTGGTGTGTATTACTTTGGATTTAATGTTTATTCGGATGCAAATATGTTTAATTTGTATGTTGATGATATTCTTGTAGAAGTTAATCCTTCTTGTGTTGAGCCAACTGCTTTGGGTATGACAGCGGTTACCGCATTTACTGCGACAGCATCATGGACCGCTTCGACCCCTGCGCCATCCAATGGATACGAATATTATTTATCAACAACCAATACGGTTCCAACTTCAACAACGGTTTCTACGGGAACTGCGAGCAGTGCCACTGTCGATCTTTCATCATTAATTTCATCCACCACATATTATGTATGGGTACGATCAGTATGTACTGCGACAGATAAAAGTGCATGGTCTTCCGCTGCTACTTTCACAACTGAATCTTTCTGCCCGGTTGTTACGGGGCCTGCAGATGGAATTACCAATATGTCAGTAACCCCTACGATCAATTGGACAGCTATGACTGGAGCTACAGGTTACAGGATTACGGTAGGAACTACATCGGGAGGTTCAGATGTTCTTAATAATATTGATTTAGGGAATGTTACTTCTTACACGTTTACTGCTCCTTTATCTAATAATGTTGAGTATTTTTACATCGTTAATGCTTATGGGGCAGGTGGTGTTACGTCAAATTCTTGTTCTGTAAGAAGTTTCACTACAGCATGTGCAGCGATTACTCCAAATTATACAAATGACTTCACAAGTATTACAACATCTTGTTGGGGGCAGGCTTCAGGAGGTTCTGCAAGTGGCGGATCAACGGGTAATAATGATCATTGGGTTGAAGATGGATTCCTTAATAACGGTACAACAGGAGCAGCTAAAATCAATTTATATTCTGATAATAAAACCGGTTGGTTAATATCACCTACTTTCAATTTATCAGGAGCTTCTTATGACGTGAAATTTGATTATGGAATGACGGCGTGGGATACAACAAATGCTTCAACTCTGGGATCTGACGATGTGATACAAGTTTTGATGTCAAATGACAACGGATCAACCTGGACGGCTATTCAAACATGGAATGCATCTACAGTTATCTCAAATACTTCTACTCAGTTTACATATACTGTAACTGGTGGAACTAACCAAATGAAATTTGCTATTTTCGCTACGGAAGGTACAGTAGATGATCCAGAGGATAATGATTTCTTTGTTGATAACTTCGCAGTTACCCAGTCTTCTTTGTCTACAGTAGAAAATACTTTAACTAAAAATAACATAAAAGCATATCCTAATCCATTCTCAGATGTTTTAAATATCTCAGATGTGAAGGATGTGAAATCAGTTTCTGTAGTTGATATTGCAGGTAGAGTAGTTAAAACATTTGAGAAACCGAGCTCTGATCTTCAATTACGCGAATTAAATTCCGGAATGTATTTAGTGGTACTTACCATGATTGACGGCTCTAAGCAAACAATCAAAGTAATTAAAAAATAAATACTTAAATATTTATTTAATTTAATAATGACGGTCTTTTGATCGTCATTATTGTTTTTGTAACTAATTATTGTTGAAAAATTCAAATCATAAACCATTAAAATGTTATAAATTCGTATTCATATAGTTAATGTGTTCGGTTATGAGAAAAATTTTACTTTTATGCCTGTTTTTATTAAATATGGCTTTAAATGCCCAAATTACTTTGGGTGCAGGAAGTACTACAGTCGGGGTTGCACCAATAAGTACTTATTATGAATACTCGTATGTTCAGCAAATCTTCACAAAAAACGAGATCAATGCGAATGCGGCAGGAAATATTACAGGTCTTAAGTTTTATCTGAGTCCGTCATCGAGTATTACCAATTCTTCAAGTTGGGTAATATATCTGGGAACCACTTCAAAAACTACTTTTACATCCAGCTCAGACTGGATTCCTGTTTCTCAGCTCACGCAGGTTTTTTCAGGAACGGTTACGAATGTAAACGGAGTCGTGACAATTGTTTTTCCAGTGCCTTTCGCCTATAATAATTTGAATAACTTGGTAGTTGCTGCCGAAGAAAATTCTGCAGGCTATGATGAGAATGGTTTTGATGATGCTTTTTATGGGTATGATTCCACTCCGGGTTCAATTCTGTATTATCAGAATGATAATACGAATCCAAATCCTTCATTTCCTCCGGGTGGATCTTTAGATAACAAAAAATCTGTGATTACTTTTAATGGTTTAAATGCAAGTTCAACTATTGCTTGTCCGGATGTTGCTTATCCTTCCAATAATGCAAATTATATCCCGTTGTCACCGACTATCGAATGGAATACAGTTGCGGGAGCAACAAGCTATAAAGTTTCTGTAGGTACAACGAGTGGTGGTTCAAATGTCGTCAATCAACAATCTGTTACTACCAATAGTCTTTTACTTCCCGTAACTTTAGCGTCGAACACCATTTATTATATAAAAGTAGTTGCAGTAAACGCTTCAGGAGAATCACAGGGATGCTCATCAGTGATGTTTAGAACAACACCGGGACAGCCTGCAAACGATGAATGTGCCAATGCAATTACATTAACTGTTAATCCTAATGCAGTCTGTACGGCTTCTACACAAGGCTATACTTTAGGAGCAACAAGTTCAGGACTAGCTGCCGCTCCTTGTTATGGAGATCCTGATGATGATGTCTGGTTTAAATTTGTCGCTACATCAACTTCACATAAAATTTCTCTTAATAATATTGAATCCATAGGTACAACAAATAATGATGATCTTTATTTTCAGGTTTTTAGCGGAACTTGTGGTAATTTGAACAGTATTTTATGTTCCGATCCGGCTTCTTCTATGGTTACAGGATTGACTGTTGGAGCAACTTATTATGTCAGGGTTTACAGTTATGATGGTGCAGGAAGCAATCAGAGTTTTGATATCTGTGTAGGAACGATTCCGCCACCGCCTGCAAATGATGCGTGTTCCGGAGCTTTGTCTGCAACTTCTTTTCCATATTCTTATACTCAGAATGATGCTTTAGGAGCTACTAATAATTCAGGATTTTTAACAACCTGTACAGATGGAATGAATGACGGAACATGGTTCAGTTTTGTAGGACATGGAGGGAATGTTGATGTTATCGTATCATTGCCAACAGGAAGTTCTTTTGATCCGCAAGTAGGTGTGTTTACAGGAAGTTGTTCCTCACTTACTTGTATAGATACTGAAGACAGTGGCGGTGATGGCGAAACGGAAATACTTTCTGTACCTACTATTTTAGGAACTACATACTATGTAAACGTTGGCCATTATGACGATACTGAGAATGAACTGGAAGACACTTTCACAATTAATATGGTGTCAGATTTCCTCGCAGCTACAGAAATTTCGCAGGTAAAGACGAAAGTGAAAGTTTATCCAAACCCATTTTCTGAGGTGATCAATATTTCGGATGCTGAAAATATAAAATCTATTTCTGTGACAGATATGGTTGGAAGGACTGTGAAAACTGTGGAACATCCGGATTCAGTTATTCATTTAAATGATTTGAAATCCGGGATGTATATTGTAACTTTGATAATGAAAGATGGTTCTAAACAATCCGTAAAAATTATTAAAAAATAGATCGAATCAGATAAAAAGTAAAAAAGGATGCAGGTAAATAATTAACTGCATCCTTTTTTTATGTGTAAAATTGATTTTATTCTGAAGGCGGTACTGGTTTTATGTCTCCCGTGTTCATAAGGTCAAATACTGTAGGGAAAAACATAACGAGTATAAAATAGATAATGATCATTAAAATAACTAAAGCGAATAAGATAATCACTAAACTGTTGGGCTTGTTTTTCTTTTGTGGTTCCATGATTTTTTAGATATTTAGATTAATATATTATTTGATAAGAGATACTATGCTAATTTCTTGCCACATTGTTTGCAATACCTAGCATCATCATCAATATCTTCATTTCCGCACCGTTCACAGATCAATTCCAGGTTCTGTCTTTTGTTTCTCATTTCGGCAGTGACAATTCCTGTAGGAACCGCAATGATAGAATAACCAGCCAACATGAGTATCACCGCAAAGAATTTTCCCATCGGTGTAATTGGAGAAACATCTCCGTAACCTACAGTCGTTACTGTTACTACAGCCCAATAAATCGATTGCGGAATCGTCTCAAAACCTGGTCTTCCGCCTTCCACCATAAACATTAGCGAGCCGACGATAACCGAAAATATAATTAAAAATAAAAGGAAAATATAAATTTTTCTTGAACTGTTTTTTAAGGCTCTCATTATCACAAAGCCGTCATTCATAAAATCCAGCAAATTAAAAATCCTGAAAATCCTCAGCATTCTCAGCATTCTGAAAATCAGAAAATATTTGGTAACAGGAAAAAAGAAGCTCAGATAAAAAGGAACCAGTGAAAGAAAATCTATAATCCCAAAGAAGCTGAAAATATAGTGCTTTTTATTTTTTACAACAGCTATTCTCATCCAATATTCTGCAGTAAAAATTACAGAAATGATCCATTCACAAATAATAAAATAAACATGAAACTTTTTGTCGAGCTTCGGGATACTTTCCATCATAATGATAGAAGTGCTCACGAGAATAAGAGAGAGAAGTGCAACGTCAAACAATTTGCCCAGTTTTGTATCTGAGCGGTAAATCACGCGGTACAGGAATCTTTTCCAGAGCTTATCTCCCGGAACAAGATTGTGTTCTTTCTCCATGATCAGAGTTTTTTTTAAATTTAGCAAATTATCCCTATTTTCGTAACAAACATACATAATAAAATGACAATACAAAAAGTAATTGCAGAGATAGAAAAACACATTGCCATTTCACAGGCAGAAGACTTTGATAACGTAGGACTTCTTTGTGGATTACCAGAACGCAACGTTTCCGGTATTCTGGTTTGTCATGATGCCCTGGAAAATGTTGTAGATGAAGCAATTCACAGAAACTGTAATTTAATTGTATGTTTTCATCCGATTATTTTTTCTGGTTTGAAATCTCTGACCGGTAAAAATTATGTTGAAAGAGCTGTTTTAAAAGCAATAGAAAACAAAGTGGCGATTTATGCCATCCATACAGCTTTTGACAATGATTTTCATGGAGTGAATGCCGGAATCTGCAATCTTTTAGGTTTGAAAAATCTGAAAATCCTTCAGCCTAAAAAAAATAATTTAAAACAATTGACCGTTTTTGTTCCAAAAGATCATTCTGAGAATGTAAAAGAAGCACTTTTCTCTGCAGAAGCCGGAAATATCGGATTTTATGACGAATGCAGTTTTAAAATAGAAGGAAAAGGAACTTTCAGACCGATCGAAGGTTCAAATCCTTTTTCTGGAGAGCAAAATGTTCGTGAAAATGCCGACGAAGAAATGATTTCTGTGATTTTTGAATCATTTAAACAAAATCAAATTGTTGCTGCCATGAAATCTGCACATCCTTATGAAGAAGTAGCACATCAGATTTATCAGCTGGAAAATGATAATCAATATTCAGGATTGGGAATGTACGGCGAGTTTGAAACTGAAGTAGATGAAAAGGATTTCCTGAATTTTGTAAAGGAAAAATTTAATTTAAATATCATTAAACATTCAGATTTAAACAATAAAAAAATCAAAAGAGTAGGTGTTTTGGGCGGCTCCGGAGCAAGCGGGATAAAAGCTGCACTTTCAAAAAAATGTGATGCTTATCTTACGGGAGATCTCAAATACCACGATTATTTTCTGGCAGAATCTAAAATGCTGATTTGCGACATCGGACATTACGAATCGGAGCAATTGGTAAGTCAACAATTATTTGAAATTTTGTCACAAAAATTTAGTACATTTGCAGTCTTAAAATCTAGTGAAAAAACAAACCCAGTAAATTATTTCCTATAGATATGGCAAAAATCACCGAAATTTCAGTTGAAGAAAAATTAAGAGCTTTATACGATTTGCAAATCATCGATTCAAGATTGGATGAGATCCGAAATACAAGAGGAGAGTTGCCAATCGAGGTTGAAGATCTTGAAATTGAGATTGAAGGCCTGGAAAAGAGAGCGGAAAAATTTCACGCAGAGATTAAAGAGCAGAATGATCAGATCAGCAACAAAAATGAGGTGATCAACCACGCAAAAACTTTAATCGATAAATACAAATCTCAACAGGATAACGTAAGAAACAATAAAGAATTTGAAGCTTTAGGAAAGGAAATTGAATATCAGGAACTTGAGATTCAGCTTTCTGAAAAAAGAATTAAAGAATTCGGAGCTAAGATCGGTCACAAAGAAGAAACTTTAAACGAGTTGAATTCTAAAATCGATGATCTTAAAAATCACCTTAAATTCAAAAAAGAAGAATTGGAAGGTCTGATCTCTGAAACTCAGAAAGAAGAAGAGTATCTGATCACAAAATCTGAAGAGTTTGCTTCTAAAATCGACGAAAGATTATTGGCTTCTTACCACAGAATCAGAGCTAATTCTTCCACAGGTCTTGCAGTTGTAGGTCTTGAAAGAGGTGCTCCGAAAGGTTCTTTCTTCACAATTCCGCCACAAAAGCAAATGGAAATTGCTCAGAGAAAGAAAATCATCATTGATGAGCATTCAGGGAAAATTCTTGTTGACGACGAGTTAGTAAACGAAGAAACTGAAAAAATGAATGCTGTAATTAAATTCTAATAAAATTTAATTCAGATTCTTTTATAAAAATAGAAAACGGCTTCAAATTTTTGAAGCCGTTTCTGTTTTACACTATGTTTGTCATTCCGGAGGATCTAGGCAATAAATCTAAAAATACTGCTTAGATTCCTCCGGAATGACAAAATGGACGTTTGATCGTTTTTATAAAGTAAAACATGATGAATTTGTGTAGGAATTAAGAAATAAAAAAACCGCTTCAAACTGAAACGGTTTCATTTATTTATTTAATCATGATGATCATACATCTTATCGTAAAGATCTTTGAACTTCTCTTTTACGGCTTTTCTTTTCAGTTTGAGAGTAGGAGTGAGAAGTCCGCTTTCAATGCTCCAGACTTCAGGAGTAAGCTCGATTTTCTTTATTTGCTCCCAATTTCCTAAGTGCTCATTGATGTTATGAATTTCTTTCTCAATTCTTTCTTTCAGTTCGGGGCTTTTGGCAATTTCCTGTGGAGTAGATCCGATGTTGAGGTTGTTTCTCATTGCCCAGTTTTTGGCAAATTCAAAATCTGGCTGTACAAATGCACAAGGCATTTTTTCGCCATCACCAACAACCATTACCTGCTCTATAAATTTTGAAGCTTTGGCTAAATTTTCAATCGTTTGAGGAGCAATATATTTTCCTCCGGAAGTTTTAAACATTTCCTTTTTACGGTCGGTGATCTGTAAAAATCCTTCACTGTCGATATGTCCGATATCTCCGGTTTTGAAAAATCCGTCTTCTGTGAATGTTTCTTTAGTTTGTTCTTCGTTTTTAAAATAACTTTTAAATACAGAAGGCCCTTTTACGGTAATTTCACCGTCTTCCTGAATTTTTACCGTTAAATTATCTAAAGGATGTCCCACAGTTCCCACTTTCATTTTTCCAAAAGAGTTTACTGAGATTACGGGTGATGTTTCCGTTAAGCCATATCCTTCAAGAATCGGAATTCCCGCATTTTGAAACATTAAATTTAATCTTGTTGATAAAGCTGCAGAACCTGAAACTAAAGTGATGATCTCACCTCCTAAACCTTCTCTCCACTTTTTGAAGACCAGTTTGTCGGCAATAATTTCAGACAGACCTGAAGGTTTTGTAACTTCTTTCTTTTTCTGAATTAAATTTAATGCCCAGAAGAATATTTTTTGTTTTAAACCACCTGCCGATGAACCTGTGTTGTAGATTTTGTCATAAACTTTTTCTACCAAACGAGGAACAACACTCATGTAATGAGGTTTTACTTCTTTTACATTTTCGCCCATCTTATCAATACTTTCAGCAAAATAAATTGAAAAACCATTGTATTGGAACAGATAAAAAAGCATTCTTTCAAAAATATGGCAGATCGGCAAAAAGCTTAAAACCCTTGTATCTTTATAATCTAAACTTTTCTTTCTTGGGATTCTCGGAATTGAGCCTAAAACATTCGAAACTATATTTTCATGGGTCAACATTACACCTTTCGGTTTTCCTGTTGTTCCGGAAGTGTATATTAAAGTTGCCAGATCTTGAGTGTTGATGGCTTTCGAAAGGTCTTCCACCTCAATTTGGGTAGAATCGTCTTCACCAAGATCCAGAATTTCTTTCCAGTTTGCTGCTCCTGTGACGTTGTCAAACGTAAAAATACCCTGCAGAGATGATACATTATGTTTGATCTTCATCACTTTCGCAAGAAGTTCCTTATCTGAAACAAAACAGTATTTTATTTCAGCATTGTTGAAGATGAATTCATAATCTTCCGGCGAAATACTTGGGTAAACCGGTACAGAAACTACACCAATCTGTGATAGTCCAAGATCCATCACAGCCCATTCTGTACGGGAATTAGTTGTAATCAAAGCAATTTTATCTCCGGGTTTTATTCCTAGTTTCAAAAGACCTCTTGAAATCTTGTTTCCCTGATTGATAAATTCCTGTGTTGAGGTTTTTTGCCATTCTCCCTGGTGTTTTGTGGCAAACATAACATCATTGGGAAATTTTTCTAAAGCAAGGTGGGGTATATCGAATAATCTTTTAATTGACATAATTTATTATATATTTAGTAAAGAATTTAAATATAAGCATTTTTTTTAATTATAAATTTAGATTTTTAAAATAAATAATTAAGTGCAAAAAGATCAGATGTATACAGAAATTTTTAATATTTATTTCAATGATAAAAGCCTATCAATACAGTGAAATTTGAAGTTCACTATACTAAGTTCTCTTAGTATTTTCAGATTTCGTTAAAAAGTGTAAATTTACGACCATCTAATTATAATTTTTATGGACTTTAATTTATCAGAAGAACAGCTGATGATTCAGCAGGCAGCAAGAGATTTTGCACAAAACGAGCTCTTACCGGGAGTAATAGAAAGAGACCGTGACCAGAAATTTCCTACTGAGCAGGTGAAAAAAATGGGAGAAATGGGGCTTTTGGGAATGATGGTTGATCCTAAATACGGCGGAGCCGGGATGGACAGCGTTTCTTACGTTTTGGCAATGGAAGAGATTGCAAAAATTGATGCTTCTGCAGCGGTTGTAATGTCTGTAAATAACTCATTGGTTTGTGCAGGTCTGGAAAAATATGCTTCTGAGGAACAAAAAATAAAATATCTTACACCTCTGGCAAGCGGTCAGGTAATCGGAGCATTTGCTTTGTCTGAGCCGGAAGCCGGTTCTGATGCAACTTCTCAGAAAACTACTGCAGAAGACAAAGGAGATTATTATCTTTTAAACGGAGTTAAAAACTGGATCACCAATGGTGGAACAGCTTCTTATTATGTTGTAATCGCACAGACAGATCCTGAGAAAAAACATAAAGGAATCAACGCTTTCATCGTAGAAAGAGGTTGGGAAGGTTTTGAGATCGGACCAAAAGAAGATAAATTGGGAATCAGAGGAAGTGACACGCATTCTTTGCTTTTCAACAATGTAAAAGTGCCTAAAGAAAACAGAATCGGTGAAGATGGTTTCGGGTTCAATTTTGCAATGGCTGTGTTGAATGGTGGTAGAATAGGGATCGCTTCTCAGGCTTTAGGAATTGCTTCCGGAGCTTACGAAATGGCTCTTAAATATGCCAAAACAAGAAAAGCTTTTAAAACTGAAATTATCCATCATCAGGCAATTGCTTTCAAATTGGCAGACATGGCAACTCAGATTACAGCTGCAAGAATGCTTTGCTTTAAAGCTGCAGTAGAAAAAGATGCCGGTAAAGATATTTCAGAAATCGGAGCAATGGCAAAATTGTATTCTTCTCAGGTTGCAATGGATACTACGATTGAAGCTGTACAAATTCACGGTGGATACGGATATGTAAAAGAATATCACGTAGAAAGGCTGATGAGAGATGCGAAGATCACTCAGATCTATGAAGGAACTTCTGAAATTCAGAAAATTGTAATTTCGAGAAGCATTTCAAAATAATCAACGTAAATTTAAAAACACTAAATATCTTGTATGAAAAAATCTTGGTTAATCACTTTGGGAGTCATTTTACTTCTTGTGGGAGTTTTTATCTGGTATAAATTTTTCTTCGTTTTCGGAGAAGGTGTGAAATCCGGATACCTGAATTATGCCATCAATAAAGGCTATGTTTTTAAAACCTATGAAGGCAAACTGATTCAGGAAGGTTTCGGAAGAGGAAAAACCGGAACAATAACAAGTTATGAATTTGAATTTTCGGTACAAGATCCCGAAATCTTCAAGCAACTGGAGCTCAACAGTGGAAAAACCTTTGATCTTCATTACAAAGAATACAACGGGACTTTGCCGTGGCGAGGAAACACAAAGTATATTGTAGACAAAATAGTGAACATGAAATAATCATAAAAGGCTCTCAAATCGAGAGCCTTTTACTTTACACCAAATCACAAATATATAATATATGAAATATTAAATTCTTTATTCTTTGATTGTATTTACCTTGTTAGGTTAAATATAATCTGGTTTTTATTATAACTTTAACATTTATTGATGCAAATGTATGAGGAATTTCTTTTCGAAAATCATTTTGTCTTAAAATTTTATTAATTTTTTTAGTTGGAATTGTTTCCCGGAAGGTTTTTGTTTTTCTTCTTGTAAAAATAATAGGCAATTCCGGAAATTAAAAATAAAGGCCAAAGCGGAAGAATAAACAGGAAAATAGAAGTGATAACATTCCATCCGGACGCAACTGCAGCCAGTGATTTTGCGCCAAAACTTTCCGGTTGATCTTTTATGGCAAGATTTGAATCAGTTCCGTATAAAGTGATTTCTACATCGCATAAAGTATTGTTGACGAAATCCTGACCTGAAACATCGATGCCTTTATTTTCAACCTCACCAATATTATAACTGAGATCATCCATCAGGTAATCAAACTTCTGGATCGGAACTTTCACTTTCAGATAAGCGATCTTCTTGTCGTTATTGTTGAGAGAAATATTTTCACTTCTGATAAAACCGTCATATTTTTTCACCTGCTCTTTTACGATTTCTTTAGCAGTTTCTGCATTGTTTACATTAAGTTCAAGGATTCCCGATTTCAGCATTTTGTTTTTTGAAACCGTCAAAACTTCAGAATTTGTTTTTGGTTTGTCTTTGTATATGATCTTCGTTTCTTTAATAATTTTCGGAGCAGGTACATTCACAACAATTCTCTCAGTCTTTTTACTGGATGAATCTTTTTTCGCTTCTGTTTTAGATTCAAGCTTCATATGAGCAATCTTTTCAGATAGCGAATCAATACTTTTTGAGGTAGATTCTATTTTTTCGTCTGCTTCACTTTTTGTTTTTTCAAAATCTTTAATTTTAATACTTGCAGAATCCAAAACAGCTTCAGCATTTTTACTTACAGAATTCACTTTGTCTGTAACGTTTGCTAGAGTACTGTCTGCAGAAGGTACAGAGTTTTCCATTTGAGATGTTGCAGCTTCTCCCTTTTTACACATGATAAAAGTGCTGCTCACAGCTACTAATAAAATATACTTTTTCATAAGATTATTTTTTTGTTGAAGTAAAATTAGAATCTTATTGATCCGATGGTTTGTAAATGAAATGTATGATTTTAGTAAAATTTTATAATATTGAAAATCAGTAAATTGTAAATTACTTACAATACTTTTACAAAGATTTATGTTAAATGTTAAAAATGTTAAAAAAAAACTTTCTTTGGAAATATAATAATATTTACCTTTGCTTTTTGAGAGTTTAATAATGAAACGTGCTTGGTTTTTAGTATTATCGTTTTTTATGATTGCTACAGGATACAGTTGCAGAAATATTTCTGCGGTAAAAAGTGATATAAAAGCAGAAACATCAATGAGCAAGCAAGCAGGAAACATAACTTTTTCTGAGGTGAAAAGATCAAACTATAATCTTCCGCTGGGAGAATATAGGGTAATTACAACTTTTAGTGAAACTTTAGATATTTATAGCCAGTTAGCTGATAAGAAGTTTTCGCGATCAGAACCTATACCTACACTTTCTGAAGATGAATTTTTTCTTTTGCTGAAGCCCACATTAATAAAACAGAAATACGGTGACATTGAAGTTATTAAAATGGAGAAAGACAACTCTGTTTTAAAGGTTTATTATAAAGAAATAGGCAACAGTGAATATTCATTAAGCAAACAAAACAATCCCATACTAATCCTGAGAGTAAATGGTGAAATTCCGACAGATGTAAAACTTTTACTCCAGAAAAATTAAAAAAATTGAAAAAAATATGAAGAGAAAACTACTAATTCTGGGCTCCCTGCTTGTCTTATCGGCTACAGGATTTGCTCAGCAAAATCATTGGAAGAAATTTGATTCTAAAGTAAACAGTGAAGTACGTGAGAATAATGTGAGGTTATCTGATTATTCTTTATTTACACTTAATGTCAACGACATTCAGAATCAGCTTAAGAATGCTCCGGAAAGAGAAAAATATCCTGCTGTAAAAGGAGTATTTCTTAATTTCCCAAATCTGCAGGGAGGTTTTGATACTTATGAAGTTTATGAGTCATCAACGATGCATCCTGATCTTCAAAACAGATATTCTGAGGTAAGATCTTACATAGGATTCAAAAAAGATGATAAGTCATCACTGTTGAGATTTACCATAGATCCTTATTTCGGATTCAATGGTATGGTGAGAAATGATAATGGTATTTACTATATCGATTCTCATACCAAAGATAATAATGTCTACAAAATGTATGACAGAAAAAAAGCATCATCACTGAATCAGTTTGAATGTCTTTTTAATGGTGACAGCGACCTGAAAGATGCAGCGGCGGCTGTTGCTCAGAAAACAGTTATTGACGGACTTAAAAGAAAGTACAGACTTTCAATTACAACAACAATAGAATACACTGCTTATATCGCAGGACAGGCTGGTGTGGGTACAGGAACAGATGCTCAGAAAAAAGCTGCCGTTCTTGCGGCTGTTAATTTAGTAGTTACCCGTCTTAATGAAGTTTTTGAAAGGGATATGTCTATAAGGTTACAACTTATAGCCAATACAGATGCATTATTTTTCATCAGTACTGATACTTTTAACACATTGGATGCTGCTCAAATGCTTAATGAGAACATTTCAGTAACCACTTCTGTAATTGGTGCGGCAAACTATGATATCGGACACTTGTTTTTCAGAGCAACGGCGGGTAATGATAACGGTTTAGCTGCTACTCCTTCTGTATGTGGTACCAGCAAAGCAGGTGGTGTTACGGGGTCTGCCATTCCTGTAGGAGATCCTTTCGTGATTGATTTTGTTGCTCACGAAATGGGACATCAATTTGGTGCTAAGCATACTCAGAATAATGGTTGTAATAGAAATGGCCCTACGTCCATAGAGCCTGGAAGTGCAAGTACTATTATGGGATATGCCGGAATTTGCGCACCAAATGTTCAAAATAATAGTGATGCTTATTACCACGCAGTTAGTATAAGAGAAATGTATACAACGCTTACAGGAACAGGATCACCTTCTACCTGTGGTGAAAAAACATCGATAAATAATGCAGAACCAATTGCAAATGCCGGTTTAGATAAAAGTATTCCTAAGAGTACCCCATTTGTTTTAACTGCTTCAGCAACAGATGCAAATAACGATTCACTTACTTATACATGGGAACAGATAGATCCGGGGACTGTTGCTGCTACAGCACCACCAGCTTCTACTCTTGCAGCCGGTCCATTATTTAGATCTTTTAGCCCTACCGCTGTAAATTATAGATATTTTCCAAAATTACCTGTCATTGTAACTCCATCTACATTGAGTACTTGGGAAGTTCTTCCTTCTGTTGCAAGAGAACTTAACTTTTCGGTGTTAGTAAGAGATAATAATTCATTAGGAGGCCAAACTGGTCGTGATGATGTGAAACTAACAGTAGTATCCACTGCAGGACCTTTTGTAGTTACTTCACAGAATACAGCTGGAATTGTTTGGAATGAAGGTCAGTCACAAACAATTACTTGGGATGTTGCGAATACAACAGCAGCACCTGTAAGTACGCCGAATGTAACCATTTTATTATCAAAAGATGGTGGTCTTACATTCCCTACTGTATTGGTGGCAAGTACTCCTAATAGTGGTTCATATAATTATACTGTTGCAGGTGGACTTGGCACTATTACGAATAATGCCAGAATTATGGTGAAGGCTATTGATAATGTATTTTTAAATGTAAATTCACAAAACTTTACCATCAATTCATCAGCAGTTGTAATTCCTCCGGGAGGTGGAAACCCAGGAGGTGGAAATCCAGGAAGTCCAGGAACTCCAAGTGGTCCTCAATCACCAATTTTCCAGGGCATGATGATTTATCCAGTTCCTGCAAATGACGGTTATGTTTACATTAAAACTGATTTCCCACCGAAGTTTGACGCAAACAGGCTTCCTGCTCCATATAAAGTAACTTATGAAATTTATTCAATGGACGGAAAATTAGTAGTACCAAAAAGAACAAGACATATTTTCTCAAGAACTGTTGATAACAGAGCAGATGAGAAGATTGATTTAAGAACTCTTCCTACAGAAGCTTACATGATTCATGTAACAGTAGATGATGAGAAGATTGTTAAGAAACTATTGATGCTTAATAAATAAAATCTATTATATTAATAACAAGCATAAAAAAACCGTTCATTTGAACGGTTTTTTTATTTTTAAATAAGAATTAATTCTGTTTGAATTCACTAATGAAATGTAATTTCACATTCGGGAACTTCTCCTGTGTCATGTGAATTGTAAATGATGAATCGGCTAAGAATACCAATTGATTGTATTTATCTCTTGCAAGGAATCTCTGTTTTAATCTGGCAAATTCTTTAAACTCTTCAGATTTTTCGTCAGCTTCTACCCAACAAGCTTTGTGCATAGAAAGTGGTTCGTAAGTACATTTTGCTCCATATTCATGCTCCAAACGATACTGAATAACTTCATATTGAAGAGCTCCGACCGTTCCAATGATTTTTCTGTTGTTCATTTCAAGTGTAAATAACTGAGCAACACCTTCATCCATCAACTGATCAATACCTTTTGCTAATTGTTTAGCCTTTAAAGGATCATTGTTATTGATATATCTGAAATGTTCCGGAGAAAAGCTTGGAATACCTTTGAAGCTGATTTTTTCACCACCCGTCAAAGTATCGCCAATTCTAAAACTTCCTGTATCGTGAAGTCCGACAATATCTCCCGGAAAACTTTCATCTACCACTTCTTTTTTATCAGCAAAGAATGCATTCGGCGACGAGAATTTCATCTTTTTACCTTCTCTTACCAACAAGTAATTCTCATTTCTTTTGAATGTTCCCGAAACGATTTTCACGAAAGCCAGACGGTCTCTGTGTTTAGGATCCATATTGGCATGAATTTTAAAAACAAATCCTGTAAATGCAGATTCCTCAGGTTTCACCATACGGGTTTCGCTTTCTTTTGGTTGTGGCATCGGAGCAATTTCTATGAATGCATCCAACAATTCACGAACTCCAAAATTATTTAAAGCTGAACCAAAGAAAACAGGCTGCAGATCACCATTCATATAATCTTCACGGCTGAATTCAGGATAAACAGATTGTATTAATTCCAATTCTTCTCTTAAATTCTTCGCAGCTTTTGTACCGATGATTTCATCGATTGTAGGATCATTAATATCATCAAATTTGATCGCTTCACCTACTTTTTGTTTTTTTTCTTCTAAAAATAACTGAATATTGTTTTCCCAGATGTTGTAAATGCCCTGGAAATCTGCACCCATACCGATCGGAAGAGAAAGCGGAACAACTCTCAAACCTAATTTTTGCTCAACTTCATCCAAAAGATCAAAAGCATCTTTACCTTCACGGTCAAGTTTATTAATGAAAACCAACATCGGAATGTTTCTCATTCTGCAAACTTTCACCAATTTTTCTGTCTGTTCCTCAACACCTTTTGCAACGTCGATGACAACAATTACAGAATCTACAGCTGTTAAGGTTCTGTAGGTATCTTCAGCAAAATCTTTGTGACCGGGAGTATCAAGAATGTTGATTTTATAACCTTTATATTCAAATGCCAATACGGAAGTCGCAACCGAGATACCTCTCTGTCGTTCGATTTCCATAAAGTCGGAGGTAGCTCCCTTTTTAATTTTATTCGATTTTACGGCTCCGGCTTCCTGAATGGCTCCTCCAAAAAGAAGCAGTTTTTCTGTAAGCGTGGTTTTTCCGGCATCGGGGTGAGAAATAATTCCGAATGTTTTTCTTTTCTCTATTTCTTTGATTAAGTCTGACATAGTGTATTTTGAATTTGCAAAAATCGGGATTTTTATCGGATTCTGAAAATCGTATTTTAAGACTTTTTGAAACTCAATTTTGTTTTAAGAATATAAGCAACTCCCAAACCTAGAAAAACCATCAAAGCACTGAATGGAAAAATATATTTCATTCCCCAAATATCGGCAACACCTCCAATTAATGGGCCTGCAACACCAAGAGAAAGATCAATGAAAAGTCCATAACCTGCCAACGCTGATCCCTGACTTGAAGGCGAAACACTTTTAATAGCCACAACCCCAAGCGCAGGAAAAATTAATGAAAATCCTAATCCCGTCACGCCCGCTCCAAAAAGTGCCATCTCAGAATTCGTAGCGAATGATATGATTAAAAGTCCGATTGCTTCTACTAAAAGACAAGCAATTGCGACTCTGATTCCACCATAATTATTAATGACATTGCTAAAAACCAATCTTCCGGCAACGAACAATCCACCGAAAACAGTAAGACAAAGCGCACCGTTATTCCAATGAAAATAGTTGTAGTATAATGTGATAAAAGTAGAAATACTTGCAAAGCCAATTCCTCCCAAAGCCAGACAAATTCCGAAAGGCGAAACTTTTCCCAAAACTTTCCAGAAAGATTGAGAATCCTGAGTGTGTGAATTGGTGTAGTTTGTTTTTGTTTTAGCAAAAAGAAAACCTGAAAATCCAACGATGATAGAAAGAATTCCGATGCCGTAAAGACCAAATTGATGTTCGATAACTACTCCGAGTGAAGCACCGATTGCCAAAGCTCCGTAACACGCAACACCGTTGTAAGAAATAATTTTTGCAGTATGTTTTTCGCCCAATGCCATAATTGCCCAATTGATTGGACTTGCACCAATCATCCCTTCTCCACAACCTGTCAATAGACGGCTGATAATTAAAAATCCTAAACTGATTATTGGTGAAAATTTAAAATAGTAAGCCAGAACCAGAAAAATCCCTGTCAATGAAAAACTTAGCATGCTAAATAAAACAGCGAGTTTCGGACCTTTTCCATCAATGATTTTTCCGGAATAAGCTCTCAAAAAGAATGTTGCAACATATTGTAAACTGATAACAAGTCCCGCAATAACCAAACTGAAACCTAAATTTCTACTGATGAAAATCGGAAGGACGGAAAGTGATAAACCTATAATAAAATATCCTAAAAAAGTGAAACCAACGTATGTTAGCAATGGTAAATTAACATTTTCTGGCTGTTTGACTGCATGATCCATATTCATAAAAAATTAAGGTGCAAAGATACTTCAGAAAAATAATTTAAAATAGGTTATAAGTTCTAAATAGATAAGATAAATCGTTGATAATAAATGAAAGTTGTTTCAAAACAGCTTTACTATCCTGTATTTTCATAAAATCAATTATCTTTGTTTTTCAAATTTAAAAAATGGAAAACAGCAGATACCCGAAATTTACATTCACCTGGATTGGAGGGTTGATATTATTCGCAGGTTTTGTAGTTGGCTCTATAGCTGTTGGAGTTTTTAATGTGTTCTGGATGTTGGTTTTCAAAGAAAATCTGCAATACAAAGATTGGTTTTTGATGGTTTCAAATGCTGTTGTATTTCTCTCTTCGATTGCATTTTTCGATTTTTTTGTCGTTCGGCTGCAAACAAAACAGAAACTGAATTTTAATTTTTCTCCAACTAACTTTTATACTTACCTACTCATATTTCCGATGATGTTGGGAATGATGTTTATTGGTGAGTTTGTCACTTCTCAAATTCCGATCACTGGACCGTTTTTTGGGGAATACTACGATTTTTTCACGAAATTGATGGAGCAGCTGACCGACGATCCGGTTGTAATGATCATTACAGCGGTGATTATGGCACCGATCTTTGAAGAAATTATTTTCAGGGGAATTATTCAGAAAGGAATGATCAATAATGGAATGCAGCCCTGGAAAGCGATTATCTTTGCCTCAATTATTTTCGGTTTAGTGCACGGAAATCCGTGGCAGTTTGTAGGTGCAGTTTTATTGGGCTGTGTTTTAGGTTTGGTGTATTATAAAACTAAATCACTGCTTTTACCCATGCTTTTGCACGGTTTTAACAATCTTTGTTCTTCAATCTTGATATTTTACACAAAAAATGAAAGTTTTGCAGAAGCATTCAAAGTTTCTGAATGGATAATTTTAGGAGTTGGAATTGTACTTTTTTCACTGTTCTCTTATTTATTTATGAAAAAATATAAAGTGCATTATTCGGAAATTTAAATCTAAACACGGATGGCTCAAATGATTTACACCCGTTTATTGGTGTTATTTGTACATTCGGTGCTTAAATAAAATAAAAAATTATCATGGAATTATTAGTTGCTACACACAACATACATAAAAAAGAAGAAATTCAGCAGATCTTAGGTGATCAATTTAAAGTTAAAAGTCTGACAGATTACAATATACATGAAGAAATTGTGGAAGATGGAGATTCCTTTAACGCCAATGCTTTAATTAAAGCTAAATATTGCTTTGAAAAAACAGGAATTCCAAGTTTGGGAGATGACAGCGGTTTGGTTGTAGAGTCTTTGGACGGAAGACCGGGGATTTTCTCCGCACGTTATGCCGGAGATCATGATTTCGCAAAAAATATTGCAAAAGTTTTGAGCGAAATGGAAGATGTTGAAAACAGAAAAGCTTATTTCATAACAGTTTTATGTTATTACGACGAAAACGGTGCTCAGTATTTTGATGGCAGAGCTCATGGAAATTTACTCGACGAAAATAAAGGATATAAAGGCTTCGGTTATGATCCTATTTTTGTTCCGGAAGGTTACAAAATGACTTTTGCAGAGATGAATCCTGAAGATAAAAACCAGATAAGCCACAGAAAACAGGCTTTAGATTTGTTTTTAGAATTTTTAAAAGTAAAGGATTAGGGAAAGATTTAGATAAAATTACAAATAGCAGTTTTTAAAACTCACCTCAACCTTCATCAACCTTTGCCTCAAACTTTTGTCGTACATTTGCTCGTAATAAACTATTGATTTGAGTACTTATTTAACCATTTTAGGCTTTAATTCAGCTATTCCTACCGTCAATACATCGCCAACAGCGCAGCTTCTGGAAATGGAAGAAAGATGTTTCCTGATCGATTGTGGTGAAGGAACGCAGGTACAGTTAAGAAAAGCAAAAGCAAGATTTTCAAAAATCAATCATATATTCATTTCTCATCTTCACGGTGACCATTGTTTTGGTTTGCCGGGATTGATCGCATCGTTTCGCCTGTTGGGAAGAGACGTTCCGTTGCATGTTTACGGTCCGAAAGGAATTAAAAAAATGCTGGAAACTATCTTTACCATTACTGAAACCCATCGAGGTTTTGAAGTGATTTATCATGAATTGGATAAAGATTATTCCGAAAAAATTTATGAAGACAATAGAGTAGAGGTTTATACGATTCCGTTGGATCACAGGATTTACTGTAACGGTTATCTTTTTAAAGAAAAACAAAAAGACAGGCATCTCAATATGCAGGAAATTTCAAAATATAAAGAAATAGAAACCTGCGACTATCACAATCTGAAAGCCGGAAAAGATTTTGAATTAAGCGACGGATATATCCTGAAAAATGAAGTTCTGACAACAGAACCTGCTCAACCTGTTTCATATGCTTTCTGCAGCGACACAAGATATTTGGAATCTGTAATTCCTATCATAAAAGATGTCACTGTATTGTATCATGAATCTACTTTTTTGCATGATTTAAAGGAAATGGCTGATTATACAGGCCACACAACAGCATTGGAAGCAGCGAGAATTGCAAGACAAGCCAAAGTCGGGAAACTGATTTTGGGTCATTTTTCTAACAGATATGGTGACTTAACGGTGTTCACAGATGAAGCGAGAACTGTTTTTCCGAATACGTTTTTGCCAAAAGCTCTGGAAGTTGTGAAAATTTAAGCTGTTATGTGGAATTTTGAAGAGTTAAAAGATTTTTTGAACGAAAAAGCTGATATTTACAATAATTCTGAATTCATTCAGGATGATCCCATCCAGATTCCGCATCGTTTTTCTTTAAAGCAGGATATTGAAATTGCCGGTTTTTTGGCAGCTACGATCTCATGGGGAAACAGAAAGTCGATTATCAAATCTGCTGAAAAGATGCTTGATATGATGGGGAATTCTCCCTATGATTTTGTAAAAAATTATTCTGAAAATGATTTGAAATCAATTGAAGGAAGAAGTATACACAGAACATTTAATGGTGAAGATTTCACATATTTCATAAGACAGTTCAACAGAATTTACAGTGAAAATGAAAGTTTTGAAAATTTATTTATTGTTAAAGATTCAGAAGTTAATTTTTATCACGCTATTGAAAGATTCAGGGCTCAGTTTTTAAATATTGAAAAACACAGAAGCCACAAGCATGTCAGTTCGCCATATAAAAACTCGTCCTCAAAAAGAATTATCATGTTTCTGCGGTGGATGGTGCGAAATGACAATCGTGGAGTAGATTTTGGAATTTGGGAGAATATTGATTCAAAACATTTATCCATACCTTTAGACGTTCATACCGGAAATATTTCGCGAAAATTAGGTTTAATTACAAGAACACAGAATGATTGGAAAACGGTTTTGGAACTGGACGATATTATCAGAAAATTTGATGAAAAAGACCCTGCAAAATATGATTTTGCCTTATTCGGATTGGGAGTAACAAAAGAATTATTTTAAACAAAAAATAATGAAAACATCACACGAAAGAATAGAATTTTTAGAAAAAATGGCAGACGGAATCACTTCATGGATTGGTTCTATACCTTCTCTCATCATTCACACATTGCTATTTCTTACTGCATTTTTGCTGCCTAGTTTTGGTGTTGTTGATTTTGATAAAATGCTTTTGGTGCTTACAACCGTGCTTTCTTTAGAGGCAATATATCTTTCAATTCTTATTCAGATGTCGGTGAATAAAAGTCATGAAAAAATTGAAGACATCCAGGAAGATATTGAGGAAATCAGTGAGGATATTGAAGATATTCAGGAAGATTTGGAAGAGATCAGCGAAGATATTGAAGAAATAACGGAAGACATTGAGGATATTCAGGAAGATATCGAAGAGATCAACGAAGATGAAGATGATGAAGATCATATAGAAAAAGCTAAAAAAGCAATTTTAAAAAGCAATGTAAGTTCCAATAAAAATGAGATTAAATTATTGAAAGATAAAATTCAGGAACTACAAAATATGATTGACGAGCTGAAAAAAGATTAAAACATCCAATTTTCGTATTTAATTTATTTATGTTTAATTATAATTAAATTTTCTTATCAATTTATAAATAGATACTTTAAATCTTAATGTTTTAGATTTATTTTTATTATTTTTGAGCAAACAATAATAAAATGTTAAAATATCGAATAAAGAATTACTTTAGGTTAATTTTCTTTCTGTTATTCCTCACTAGCGCCTTTTCTTATGGGCAAACAGTAAAGCAAAAAAGATTGGAATCAGCAAAAAATACGATTCCATCGTCGTCAGCTAAGGCTGGTGATTTGATAGACGTAAATGTAACTCCATATGTTGGGTCTACTTATACTCCGACGCAATTGGTTACAAATGTTTTAGTTGGAGGCTCATCCTCATGTGGGACACCGAATATTTCTAATGTTACAATTTCACCGGTTCAGCCTGTAACTGACAATGAGAGATTTTGGGGTTATTTTCATAAAGGTACTTCAAATTTCCCTTTCACTGATGGTATTGTACTGACAACAGGTACAGCACGTCTGGCAGGAAATACTCCTGAAGGACAACTTGGTGTTGATCTTACAACAGGTACTGATGCAGATTTAGAAGCTGCTTTAGCTGGCAGTACGCTTGATTTGGAAGATGCTGTAATTTTAGAGTTTGATTTTGTACCGTCGAGTTCACAAATGACGTTTAATTATATTTTTGCTTCAGAAGAGTATGATGGTGGATTCCCTTGTTCAGGTTATGAAGATGCTTTTGCTCTTTTATTAAAACCAAATACAGCGGGAGGTACATATACCAATCTTGCTATTTTACCTGGAGGTGCGGGACTTGTTACTGCTACAAATATTGTACCTGCAAGTTTTTCTTGCGGTCCAATTAATGCACAATATTATGAGACATCATCCCCTGATAACCAAACCAACCTTTTTGGAAGAACGGTTCCTTTAACAGCTTCTGCAACTGTAATACCGGGACAATCTTACCATATTAAGATGGTAATGGCTGATGATAATGACGGAACTCATGATTCTGCTGTTTTCTTGGAGGCTGGGTCTTTCGATATTGGAATTAGTATTGTTGATAGTGCAGGAAATCCGTTACCGGAAACCCTCAATATATGTGATAATACACCACAGATTCTGAAAGCTCAGGTAGTTGCAACTCCGGGTATGACCTTTCAATGGTTTAAAGATAATGTAGCTATTCCGGGAGCTACTAATATTACTTATACTGCTACTTCACCAGGTGTATATACGGTAAAAGTTACAGTACCGGGTGGAAATTGTCCGGGAGAAGCAAAAGTAACGATAATAGGTGGTACAAGTCCGGTTGTGCAAAATGCAACTTTAAAAATTTGTACAACGCCAAGTAATTTTACATTTAATTTAGACTCTGTCAAACCACTTATCAGTACAACAACCGGAGCGGTTTTCAAATTTTATTTAGCTCAGGCAGATGCCGTAGCGGGAAATAACAGCAATATAACCAGTACCACTGCATTTAACGGAAATGATGGACAGGTTATTTATGTAAATGTTTCAAACGGAGCTTTCTGTTCTAAAGTAGCTACGTTAACTTTAAGAAAAGAAGAAACACCGACAGCTGCTGTCACTTCTACGAAGTTAAAAATTTGTGTAGGAGAATCAGTTACTTTAACAGCTTCTGGTGGTGTAACCTACGAATGGGAAGGTTTTTCCGGGACAGGTGCAGTACGTACGGTTTCTCCGACACAGACTACAACGTACACAGTGTATGCTATTGGTGCTCAGGGATGTAAATCTTTACAGCCAGCTTCAGTTACTGTAGAAGTGGTTCCGGCGATTACTTCCAATCTTACAGGAGGATTCATTTGCGTTGGTGACAGAATTACTCTGGATGCAGGAGCAGGTCCTAATTATTCTTACCAATGGAATAACGGTGAAACTGCACAAACAGTTGCTGCAGAATTACCAGGAATATATTCTGTAACTATTAGTAATGGTGTTTGCTCTAAAGTTTATACTACTCAGGTTTTTCAGGCAATTATTCCTCAAATCATAAAAGTAGATTATAATGAATCAGGAACGATGGTGGTGACAGCAAGCAATCCGAGTAACGGACAATTAGAATACTCCAATGATAATGGTGTTACATGGCAATCTTCAAACGTATTCACAAATGTTCCCAATAATACACTGATTTCTATCAGAGTTAAAGTAAAAAATACAAGTTGTATTGGTTTCTTAGAATATTTCACATTTGTTATGAAGAACGTAATTACTCCAAATGGTGATAACGTGAATGATATGATTGATTTCAGAGGAATCAGCGATCTTAAAGATTTCCAGGCAGTAATTTCAGACCGATATGGTAAAGCAGTATTTAAAGCTGAAAAAACAAGACCTTTCTGGGACGGGTTCTTCCAGGGTAAAAAATTACCGACATCATCGTATTGGTATCAGGTAACATTTGAAGATCCAGCGACTAAAAAACTCACAGTAAAAACTGGATGGATTTTACTTAAGAATTTTGAATAAATTTTTATTACATATTGAAAAAGACCGATAAGCTATCGGTCTTTTTTGTTTTCAGTATTTGAATAATGAAATTGCTTATTTACCACTCCTCAATTTGTGTTAATAATAATATAAATATTTTTGAATTAAATTTAAATCAAAAAAAATAGTATTTTTGTTAAAAATAATACAAAATGTTAAATAAAAGTGCAGGAAGTTTATTTTTGGCTCTGTTTTTAGTTCTTATTGGAAATTTTACATTTTCTCAGACTAGGGAAAGAGGTAAAAGTATGCAGAAAGCTTCTTCTCAAACAATGAAAGCGGGCGCTTTTATAGATGTAAATACAACTAATTATCCCGAATCTTCTTACAGCATTACGCAGTTGGTGAAAGATGTTCTTATTGCCGGCGGATCTACGTGTTCCACAGCTAATGTAACGAATGTTGTTGTATCACCAAATTTAGCAGTAAGCAATCAGGCAAGAACGTGGGGGTTTTTTAATAAAGGTACAACCAACTTTCCTTTTGATAAAGGTATTATATTAACTACCGGACATGCAAGAAAAGCCGGGAATGTTTTTCAGGCAGGTGAGCTAAGTGATGGTGTTCCTGTACAGGGAGATATTGATTTGGCAACGGCTTTAGGAATTTCAAACGGAAATTTAAAAGATGCTACATATATTGAGTTTGACTTTGTTCCTAGTTCCACCGAAGTTACGTTTAGATATTTATTCGCTTCTGAAGAGTATGAAAACAACTACCCTTGTACCATCGGTGATGGTTTTGCTCTATTGTTGAAAAAATCGACTGATCCTACTTATACTAATTTAGCAGTTTTACCAAATGGTACACCTGTGAGTGTTACCAATATTCATCCGGCTAATGAATTTGACGGATCACCATTAGCTTGTGGAGCATCTAATGCAGCCTATTTTGCAGGATATAATACAACAGCAATAGAAACAAATTTTAGTGGAAGAACAGTTCCCCTTACTGCTAAAGCGACAGTTATTCCTGGTGAGACTTATCACTTTAAAATGGTTTTAGCAGATTATCAGGATGCGGCTTTCGACTCTGGTGTTTTCTTAGAAGCTGGTTCTTTTGATATAGGTGTTCAGATTTTGGGACCAACAGGAGTTCAGCTTCCGGCATCAATCAATGTTTGTGATAATGAACCTCAGACTTTTACAGCATCAACTCAGATTCCAAATGCAACCTATCAGTGGTTTTTAGGAACCAACCCGATACCAGGAGAAACAAATGCTTCTTACACAGCAACGCAACCGGGTGTTTATTCTGTAGAAGTGACGATTCCGGGAAATTCTTGTCCGGGTAAAGCCACCATAACGATTGTTGGCGGAACATCACCAATAGTACAAAATGCTACATTGACAAGTTGTTATACTGCCGGAAATGCAACTTTTAACTTAACATCAGCTCAGGCTTCAATAAGTACAACACCAGGCGCTACATTCTCATATTATTTAAATCAGGCAGATGCCAATGCAGGAAATACAAGTACAATTGCTGCTCCTACTACTTTTTCAAGTGCAGGAAATCAGACAATTTATGTTTTAGTAAAAAGCGGATTCTGTTCCAAAGTTGCACAGTTACAATTAGTGAAAGCGGCAGAAATCACACCAACAATAGCAACACCTGCTACATTAACATGTACAAATACTCAGGTTACATTAAATGCTTCAGCCTCAGTTTATCCTACAGGTTCTACATTTGCATGGACAACCACGGGAGGAAATATTGTATCAGGTGGCACAACTTTAAATCCTATCGTCAATGCGGCTGGAACATATACACTGACGATTTCGAATACTTTCGCAGGAAATGTTACCTGTACAGGAACAGCCAATGTAACTGTAGTGGGAGACAGCGCACCACCAGCAACAGGACTTGCAGCTAATAAACTAATCATTTGTGCAGGAGAATCTGTCACTTTAACGGCAACAGGAGGTACAACTTATAATTGGACAGCTCTCACAGGTAATGGAGCAACTCAAACTGTAACTCCAGCCATAACTACAACATATTCTGTAACGGCAGTTGGAGCAAACGGATGTGTATCAACTTCTCCGGCAACTATTACGATTCAGGTTTCGCAACCTTTTACCGCTCAAAATGCAAGTCTTTTAAAATGTTACCAACAGGGAAATATTACTTATGATCTTACATCGGCTCAAAGCCAGATAACCACAGCTACGTCGGGTATTACATTTACATATTATGTCAATCAGGCAGATGCAAATGCAGGAAATACAAGCAACATTACAACACCTACTACATTTCAAAGTCCAGGAAATCAAACGATTTATGTTTTGGTCAGCAACGGTGGATGTAAGTATGTTGTAACACTTCAGTTATTAACCACAGCAGCTACAACATTAACGATTGCTGCTCCTCAAACTATTACCTGTACAACGGCTCAGGTAACTTTAAATGCTTCAGCATCGGTAATACCGGCAGGTTCTACAATTTCATGGACGACTACAGGAGGAAATATTGTTTCAGGAGGAAATACTTTAAGCCCTGTCGTTAACGCAGCAGGAACATATACTTTAACGGTTACTAATGTAACACAACCAGCAAATTTAACTTGTACATTTACAGCAACTGTAACAGTTATTCAGGATAAAGTTTTGCCGGTAGCAAATTTAACATCTACATTCCAGCAAATCTGTCCCGGAGAATCTGTTACTTTGACGGCTTCAGGGGGTGCAACGTATAATTGGGGTAATGGTCTTACGGGAAATGGACCAACACAAACAGTTTCTCCAACTACAAATACAACTTATACTGTTTTCGCAGTAGGAACAAATGGTTGTATCTCTGCTAATCCTGCCACTATTACAATTGTTGTAGGACCACCAACCGCTATTGTTGCTGCTTCAAAAAGTAAAATATGTGCAGGTGAATCTGTAACATTGACTGCAAGTGGAGGGTTTACATATAATTGGGTAGGTCTTACAGGAAATGGTAACACTCAGGTTGTTACTCCTTCTGTTACTACAACTTATTCAGTATTTGCATTAGGAGGAAATGGTTGTGTATCTAATACTCCTGCAACTATAACCATAGAAGTTGTTCCTGCAATTGTTTCTACATTACAAGATGTATATGCCTGTGCCGGTGATAATGGAATCTTAGATGCGGGAGCAGGACCAAATTATACTTATTTGTGGAGTACCGGTGCGACTACGCAGACGATCTCAACCAATGTTCCGGGATCATATTCTGTAACAATCAGTAACGGAACTTGTTCAAAATTATTTACTGCACAGTTGATTAATCCTGATCTTCCTCAGTTTACGAATGTCGTGTTTGAAAATAATGTACTTACAATTTCGGCAACAAATCCTACGGGCGGAGTTTTAGAATACTCAATTGATGGAGGTATTACTTGGCAGCCATCTAACATATTTTATAATGTTTTAAACAATACCAATTATACTATTTTTGTAAAAGTAAAAGATGCGAAATGTGGTAATTCATTGCAGTATTTTACATTTGTTATAAGTAATGCAATTACTCCGAATAGTGATGGTGTGAACGACTATATAGACTTTAGCGGAATCAGTAATTACAAAAGTTTTGCGGCATCAATTTTTGACAGATACGGAGCGGAATTATTTAAAGCCGATAAATCTAATGTGAGATGGGATGGTTCACTAAAAGGAATAAACTTGCCAACCGCAACATATTGGTATAGAGTTCAATGGGAAAATCCTGCAAGTAAAAAACTCGAATTAAAATCGGGATGGATTTTACTTAAAAATAGAAATTAAATAAAATTTAAAGTCTTCCGCTTGGAAGACTTTTTTATGTTAAAAATATGAGTTATTAATGGCATTTATGTAAAAAAAAACTAAATTTGTTGAAACAAAAATTATTATGAAGAGATATATACTGTTGTTTTCATTATTCTTATTAAATTCAAATTTTCTTTTTTCACAAGCTACCCAATCTAGAAAACCTGCTAAAGAAACCTTTTCTGAATTGTCAAAAAAAGCAGGCGTTTTCATAGATGTTAATGTGCCTACTTATCCTGCATCATCTTATTCGCCTTTACAATTGGTGAAAGATGTTCTGATTTCATCTGGTACAAATACTTGTGTTACTCCTACAGTTTCTAATGTTACTGTTACTCCTAATCAGGCTGTGACATTTGCAGACAGAGCTTGGGGATATTTTCATCAGGGAACAACGAATTTTCCCTTCAAGGATGGAATTGTACTGTCTACAGGTTTTGCCAGAAAAGCGGGAAATACCTTAGAAGGAAATTTAAGTGATAATAATACAGGAGGAACTGATCCTGACTTGGCAACTGCAATTGGAGCTTCGGGTGTACTTACTAATTCTGCAATATTGGAATTTGATTTTACACCGACAACTTCTCAAATTAAATTCAATTATTTGTTGGCTTCAGAAGAATATACTGGGACTTTTCCTTGTAGTTATGCGGATGCATTTGCATTGCTTCTAAGACCTTCTACTGGTGGACCTTATGTAAATATGGCTGTTTTACCGGCAGGTGCCGGTCCTGTAAGTGTTACGAATATTCGGCCTCAAATAGGTACAACTTGTGCTGCTGTAAATCCGCAATATTTTGGTGGTTATAACACAGCAAACATTGAAACGAATTTTTATGGTAGAACAGTTCCTTTAACTGCAACAGCTACTGTAGTTCCGGGTCAGTCTTATCATTTTAAAATGGTTGTAGCTGATTTTGGACCTTTTGGTGCAGATTCATCTTATGATACTGCTGTGTTTTTAGAAGGAGGTTCTTTCAATATCGGTGTAGAGTTATTAGATCCTTCAGGAGCTCAGTTACCTGAAGAAATTAATGTTTGTGATAATGTACCGCAAGTGATTACTGCATCTGTAAGTGATCCTAACTTATTATATCAGTGGTTTTTGAATGGAACTCCTATTCCGGGAGCAACAACGAATGTTGTTACAGCTGTACAACCTGGAAATTATATGATTGAAGTAACCGTTCCGGGAAATCCTTGTCCGGGAACAGCTACAATCAAAATTAACGGTGGAACTACACCTTTAGCTCAGGATGCGTCATTCCGACTGTGTAGTACGCCGGATATTACAACATTTGATTTAAATAATGCAAAACCATTAATAAGTCCAACACCAAATGCTGTTTTCAGGTTTTATGTAAATCAGGCAGATGCAATAGCTCAAAATGCTAATTTTATTCAAAATCCAGCCAATTATAATGGAACAGACGGACAGATTTTATATGTGGTAGTTTCAGACGGAGGTTTCTGTAGTAAGACTATTAAGTTAACGCTAATTAGAGAAGTTACCCCAATTGCAGGACTTACCTCTTCAAGAATCAGAGTATGCCCTGGTGAATCTGTGACGCTTACCGCTACCGGTGGTGTAACTTATTTGTGGGATAATTTTACAGGAAATGGCAATACCCAAACTATTCCTGTTTATCAGACCACAACATTTACTGTTTATGCAATCGGAGCAAAAGGATGTCAATCTCTTTTACCTGCAAAAATTACTGTTGAGGTTGTACCGGAAATCACTTCACCTTTATTGGATGTAGAAATGTGTATTGGTGATACAATCGTTTTAGATGCAGGAGCGGGAACCAATTATTCTTATGTTTGGAATACGGGTGCAGAAACTCAGACCATTGTAGCAACTCAGTTAGGAATTTATACCGTAACAATTAATAATGGTATTTGTCAGAAACTTTTCACGGTTAAAGTACATGGTGCATCATCACCGTTCTTTACCAATCTTAGTTACGAAAACAATACGTTGACAGCGATTGCTACCAATCCTTCCATAAATAATATTTACGGAACGTTAGAGTATTCTGTTGATGGGATCAATTGGCAAGATTCTAATGTATTTACCAATCTTACGGATAATACGACATACAACGTTCAGGTGAGAATAAAAGGGACAAGTTGTGTGGGGGCAGTTGAATTCTTTACATTGGCAATTAACAATGTTATTACTCCAAATCAGGATGGTGTGAATGATGTATTGGATCTTACTAACCTGAAAGACTTCAATAATTTCACAGGATCAATCTATGACAGATATGGTGTTGAGATTTTCAGATTCTCAAAAGAAAGACCAATCTGGGATGGAACTGTATCAGGAAAAAGACTACCAACAGCAACATATTGGTACAAATTCAACTTCGAGTACAAGAAGTCTAAAGTACAAATGAACAGGTCTGGATGGATCATGTTGAAAAACAGAGAATAATCTTAAAACAGATATCAATAAAAATAGCCTTTCAAATCTGAAAGGCTATTTTGTTATGTTATGCTAAAATCATTAAATGAATTGCTGTTTATTGATTTTCTTTCCAAAGTTGAGTGAAGTGAATAAAATCTTCTACACTTAATTCTTCAGCTCTTTTATCCATAAATTCGTGAGTTTTTAAGGCTTCAGGAATATTCAGAACTTTCCATGAGTTGGATAATTTTTTTCTTCTTTGTCCGAAACCTGCTTTTACGATTTGCTTAAAAAGAATTTCATTTCCAACCAAACCTTTTTTCGGATTTCTCGTCAGTCTGATAACACCAGATTTTACTTTCGGTGGCGGATTGAATACATTTTCATGAACTGTAAAAAGATAAGTCACATCATAATATGCCTGTACCAAAACAGACAAAATTCCGTAATCTTTAGTTCTCGGAACAGCAGCAGTTCTTTCGGCAACTTCCTTTTGGAACATTCCTACCATCTCAGGAACAATTTGATAATAGTCAATGATTTTAAATAAAATCTGTGACGAAATATTATATGGAAAATTACCGATTATGGCAATTTGCTCATTATTGATAAAGTTAAAATCCTGCTTCAGGAAATCTCCTACGAAGGTTTCTTCTGTAGCTTTAGCATAATTTTTTTTAAGATAATCTATAGATTCTGTATCAATTTCAGCCAGATAAATGGTCTGTTCTTTATCCAAAAGATATTTGGTAAGCACACCCATTCCAGGTCCCACTTCCATGACGTTGTTGTAGTTTTCGTAACTTAAGCCTTCTACAATATTTTTTGCGATGTTTTCATCCGTCAAAAAGTGTTGACCCAGATGTTTTTTTGCTCTTACACTCAAAGTTTATTTATGATTTCGTTAACAATGATTTTCTCTTATTCGTTCCAAATTTCGGTAGAATTTTTCTATTTTAGCCAAAAATTTTAATATTAATGGCGAAATCTGTAGAAGAGTTTAATAAGAAAAGGCTTCGGTCTAGCAATATTACTGTTGTAATAAGTATTGCCCTTGTGTTATTTTTGTTGGGATTAATGGGTTTGATTTTGATCAATGCGCAGAAATACTCTGACTATCTGAAAGAGCAACTTGTTGTAAATGCGTACTTTGACGAAAATTATGATGTGAAAGATTCTGCCAGAATTGTAAAGCAGGAAGCGGAAGCAGTTCAGCAAATTCAAAAATTGGAGTCTGTAAAGCGTACCACATATATTTCTAAGAAAATGGCTTCAGCAGAGGCTAAAAAAAGTTTAGGTGTCAACAGTGAAGCGCTTTTTGAAGACGATATTTTCCCGGCTTCTGTAGAAATTGCCTTAAAACCTGAATATACAGACTCAACCAAAATCGGTGCAGTTTTATCTCAGATCAAATCGGTTCCCGGAATTGTAGATGTGAAAAACGATTCAGATTCTCAGAAGATTTACGATAAATTAAATAAAATTCTAAAATGGATTTTGGCATTTTGCGTTCTGTTTTTAGTTTTGGCAATTGTTTTAATTAACAATTCAATCAGACTAAAAGTTTTCTCAAAAAGATTTATCATTAAAACCATGCAGCTTGTAGGTGCGAAAAGAAGATTTATCTTAACTCCATTCATCAAAGAAGCTTTGATTCTTGGTTTGTTAGGTGCAATTCTAGCTCTATTGGCATTGTCTGGACTTTGGTATTACTTTACAACCACGATAAAAACTCCTTTTGTACAAGATACCAATCAGTATTTCTGGTTAGTTCTTTTAATTTTCGGAGTAGGTATTTTCATCACAATATTAAGTACAATCGTTGCAACGTGGAGATTCTTGAGATCAAATGTTGACGACTTATATTATTCTTAAAAAAATGGGCAAAAAAACACATAAATTTTCCGCGTCAGATTTTGGGACGGAAAGAGAAGTTTCAGAAAAACAGGCTTTCTATTTCGGACAGCAAAATTATAAATGGATGCTTATTGGTCTGGCTTGTATCGTTGTTGGTTTCCTTTTGATGATGGGGCCGGATGCGAATACAGTTGATGGAAAATTAGATCCGAATTCATGGAACGACGGTATATTTTCAATCAGAAGAATAAGAATCGCACCATTATTAATTGTAATTGGTTTCGTTATTGAAATTTATGCGATCCTGAAAAGAAAATAAAAACTTTAGACATAAAGATTAAAGAGTTAAAAGATTTGAATGCAATTTGAATCTTTTAATCTTTTTAATCTTTTAATTTTTAATAAAGAAAAATGGATTTAATCAAAGCAATTATCATTGCGATTGTAGAAGGACTTACAGAATATTTACCGATTTCGTCAACCGCTCATATGGGTTTTGCAGCCAATTTGATGGGCTTGGAAGAAACAGAGTTTCTTAAAATGTTTCAGGTTTCCATACAGTTTGGGGCAATTTTATCCGTTGTAATAGCATATTGGAAAAAGTTTTTTGACCTGAAAAATCTTCAGTTTTATTTCAAATTGGGTTTTGCTGTTATTCCGGCTTTGGTTTTAGGATATATTTTTGATGACAAAATTGAGGCAGTTTTAGGAAATCAGATTGCAATTTCGTCAGTTTTGGTTATTGGTGGTGTAGTTCTGCTATTTGCGGATAAGTGGTTCAAAAATCCTGTCATTCATGACGAAAAAGAATTGTCTATAAAAAAAGCAGTAATCATCGGTTTTTGGCAATGTCTTGCAATGATGCCCGGAACGAGTAGAAGTGCAGCTTCTATCATTGGTGGAATGACACAGGGTTTGACAAGAAAAGCAGCGGCAGAATTTTCTTTCTTCCTCGCTGTTCCTACAATGTTGGCAGTAACGGTATATTCAGTTTTTGTAAAAACCTGGGGTAAAGAAACTGCAAATCCAATGAAAGGATATGAGATGATTCTTGAATCTCAAGATCACATCATGATATTTATCGTTGGGAATATTGTAGCATTTATCACAGCACTTATCGCAATCAAAGCATTCATCGGTGTTCTGAATAAATATGGTTTCAAACCTTGGGGATGGTACAGAATTATTGTCGGAATTGCTTTGTTGGTTTATTTTTATTGGTTTAAATAACTTTTAGGGCAGCTAAGAACTTCGTTCGTAAACTTCGATAAAGCTTTGCTTTTTCTCATTTATGCCTTCCACTCCCGCTTTTTTGCCTGCGCTTCGCTCCAGCAAAAAGAGCTCCGTTCAAGTCGGGCTGCGAGAGATTCAACGCGTAAAGGCATAGAATTAATTTAATAAATAACTAATCAACTGATAACTTTTAACTCAAGCAACTCAAAATGACAGCAGAACAACTTCTCGAAGGACACATCTTTCTTTTAGATAAACCTCTGGACTGGACTTCCTTTCAGGCGGTCAATAAAATGAAATACAAACTCAAAAGTGAGTTTGGCCTTCCGAAAAAATTTAAAATCGGTCATGCAGGAACTTTAGATCCGAGAGCGACTGGTCTTTTGATTGTCTGTACCGGAAAATTCACAAAAAAAATTCCGGAAATACAGGACGCTCCCAAAGAATATTGGACGGAGATAAAAGTCGGAGCACAGACAGAATCTTATGATACCGAAAAACCTGAAATTCTTCAACAGGATATTTCGCATATCACAGAAACAAACGTAAAAGAAGCTTTAGAAAAATTTTTAGGTGAAATCGAACAGACGCCACCGATTTTCTCTGCCATCAAAATAGATGGTAAAAGAGCTTATGATATGGCTAGAGCAGGGCAGGAGATAGAAATGAAATCCAGAAAAACTACAATTACTTATATAAAAGATGTAAAAATCAATTTTCCTTTGGTAAGTTTTACTGTTGGTTGTTCGAAAGGAACTTACATTAGAAGTCTGGCTCACGATATTGGTCAAGAATTAGGGGTTGGTGCTTATTTAACACAATTGAGAAGAACAAAAACCGGAGACTACAACGTAGAACATGCAACGACAGATTTTTTAGAAAACGAATACAAATTTGAAAATTTATGATCAGAAATTTATTATTAATATCATTTTTATTGATTTCATTACAATCATTTTCGCAGGTAGGTCAATCGAAAAAACCGAAAATGAATTTCTATTTTAATCCTTCATTGAACGTAGGATATAATTTAGGTAATAGTATTAAAGACAATCAGAACAAAGATTCTTACGACTATCAACAAAATATTGCGCCTTATCTTCCTAACAAATATATGTACGGAATTTCGGCAATCGGCGGTTATCAATTTCTTCCTAACTTTGCAATCGGTACCGGATTAAAATATAGTTACATAGATCCCAATTTTCATTTAATGTACTGGATGATTCAGCCAAAAGTTATTTTTAATCCGGGAGACGAAGCTTTTTTTATTGATCTTACCTATGGTAGACAATTTAATAAGTCGGTTGTTTCAAATGCTGACTTCTGGAGCTTAAAAGCAGGTATTCAGGTTTCTTATTCAAAAAGACTTAGCCAGGAGGGAGGTTTATTTTTGGAAGGAGCCCAGCTTGGAAATACAGGTGCTGTATTTATAGGAATAAGCTATGGAATCACGATTTTCAGTAATAAAAATTACACAGTAGAAGGAATAGACTAATGGAAAAAACACGTATCAACAAATATCTATCGGAAGTTGGTTTCTGCTCAAGAAGAGCTGCAGACAAACTTTTGGAAGAAGGAAGAATAACGATCAATGGTAAAGTACCCGAAATGGGAACGAAAATATCTGATGATGACGTGGTGGAAGTTGACGGAAAACCCATTCGTGAATCTGAAGATAAACCTATTTATATTGCTTTCAACAAGCCCGTTGGGATTGTTTGTACTACAGATACAAAGCGTGAGATTGATAATATCATTGAATATATTAACCATCCAAAAAGAATTTTTCCCATCGGAAGATTAGATAAACCTAGTGAGGGTTTGATATTATTGACGAACGACGGTGACATCGTCAATAAAATTCTTAGAGGAAAAAACAATCACGAAAAAGAATATCTGGTAAGAGTTGATAAACCGCTCAATACAAAATTCCTCGAAAAAATGCGAAACGGCGTTCCTATTTTGGATACCGTTACCAAAAAATGCGAGGTGGAGAGAATTGATGATATGACTTTCCGTATTGTTTTGACACAAGGTTTGAACAGACAGATCAGAAGAATGTGCGAATTTCTTGGTTATGAAGTGAAAAAACTGAAGCGTATCAGAATCATGAATATCAAACTTGATCTTCCTTTAGGGAAATGGAGAGATTTGACAGATGAGGAACTTTCTGAACTTAATATTCTACTGGATGGCTCGTCAAAAACCTTTGAATAATCTATTTATAAGTACGTACAAAACTTTACAAATATTATTAGATGCTAATTCTCTTGTAGGTATCAATGCTTTGAGAGTGTAATTAAGCTGAATTATAAATATCTGATAAATAGAAGCTTAAAATATAAAACAATAATATAAAAAAGTATTGTCATAATTAAATTTTTTCGTAATTTTGCACTCACTTTTGTGAACGTACTTTCGGCGAAGTAAAACATTAACAATTAACGACTTCCATATTTTTCAGGATTCACAGCAAAGCCAAAGTCTGTAAGAATAGGAATACAAATTTTATTAGAAAATGTCAAAAGAGACAAATTCAGCAGAGGTTATTCTTAACCAAAACGTAGCACCAGAACAATTTGACTGGGATTCTTTCGAATCTGGTCTTGATGCAGATGCTAGAAAAGAAAAAAGCGATCTAGAAGAAATCTATAACGGATCTCTTAGCAGCTTAAATGATAACGACGTTATCACTGGTAAAGTTGTAAGATTGACTGACAAAGAAGCTATCGTAGACATCGATTTCAAATCTGAAGGTGTTATTTCTCTTAACGAATTCCGTTACAACCCAGGCCTTAAAGTAGGTGATGATGTTGAAGTAATGGTAGACAGAAGAGAAGACAAAACAGGACAGTTACAATTATCTCACAGAAAAGCTAGAACGCTTAAAGCTTGGGATAGAGTAAACGAACTTCACGAAACTGGAGAAATCGTAAACGGTTTTGTAAAATCTAGAACTAAAGGAGGGATGATCGTTGACGTACACGGTATCGAAGCATTCTTACCAGGTTCTCAAATCGACGTTAAGCCAATTAAAGATTACGATCAGTTCGTAGGTAAAACTATGGAGTTCAAAGTTGTGAAAATCAACCCTGAGTTCAAAAACGTAGTGGTATCTCACAAAGCATTGATCGAAGCAGATATCGAAGGTCAGAAAAAAGAAATCATCGCACAGCTTGAAAAAGGTCAGGTTCTTGAAGGTACTGTTAAGAATATTACTTCTTACGGTGTATTCGTAGATCTTGGTGGTGTAGACGGATTGATCCACATTACAGACCTTTCTTGGTCTAGAGTGAACCATCCATCTGAAATCTTGGAAGACGGACAAACTGTGAAAGTGGTTATCCTTGACTTTGATGACGAGAAAACAAGAATCCAATTGGGTATGAAGCAATTAGAAGCTCATCCTTGGGATGCTCTTTCTGCTGACATGAAAGTTGGTGATAAAGTAAAAGGAAAAGTAGTAGTTCTTGCTGACTATGGTGCATTCGTTGAGATCGCTCCAGGTGTAGAAGGATTAATTCACGTTTCTGAAATGTCTTGGTCTACTCATTTGAGAAGCGCAGGAGATTTCGTAAAAGTAGGTGACGAAGTGGAAGCTGAAGTACTTACTCTTGACAGAGAAGACAGAAAAATCTCTTTAGGGATGAAACAATTATCTAAAGATCCTTGGGAAAATATCGAAGCTAAATATCCGGTAGGTTCTGAGCACGTTGGAACTGTAAGAAACTTTACAAACTTCGGTGTATTCGTAGAATTGGAAGAAGGTATCGACGGATTGATCTATATCTCAGACCTTTCTTGGACTAAGAAAATCAAGCATCCATCAGAATTCTGTGCAGTAGGTGATAAATTGAATGTTGTAGTTCTAGAACTAGACATCCAGGCTAGAAGATTATCTCTAGGTCACAAGCAATTGACAGAAAACCCTTGGGATAAATTTGAAACTAAATATGCTGAAGGAACTGTACACGCTGGTAAAGCTGTAGAAGTACACGATAAAGGTGCTTCTGTACAATTCGAAGATGCTGAAGTAGAAGCTTTCTGCCCTTCAAGATTATTAGAGAAAGAAGACGGATCTAAAATCAAAAAAGGTGAAGATGCTCAATTCAAAGTAATCGAATTCAACAAAGAATTCAAAAGAGTAGTGGTATCTCACACAGGTATCTTCAGAGACGAAGAGAAGAAAAATGTAAAAGAATCTAATAACAGATCTAATACATCATCATCATCTTCAAACAACGAAGAAAGATCAACTCTTGGTGATATCGATGTTTTAGCAGAACTTAAAAAGAAAATGGAAGGAGGTAAATAATCTCTGATCGTTTTTTAGAATATGAAGCCACTCTTAGGAGTGGCTTTTTTTTGTTGAGTAATCGTATATAAAATATTATTATTACATTATTGAAAGTTATCATCAATAAATCTTATTGCTTTCTACAAAATTTTAGACGTGATTTCGTAAAATGTTCATATTTTTATAAAGCATTAATAACTAAAGTCATGAACCACCATATTATTAATAAAATTAAAATAAAAAGTGTTGAAATTGCATTGGTACTTTTTATTTTACTTCCTTATTTCATGTTTTCTCAGCAACAGAAAAGGCTGATAACGAATTATTTCCAAACAAGACAGATTCAGGATTTTAAAAAAGCAGATTTAATGAATTTTGATATAGATAATATAGATTCATCAAAGTCATTGGGAGCAGAGGTTATTAAAATTCAGCAAAAATTTAAAGGTTATCCTGTTTATAATGCAGTAGGGACTGCTCTTATTAAAGATGATAAAATTGTTTATTTTTCAGATTCTTTTGTAAAAAATTATGATAATTCCACATCAAATATTGCTCTATTAAGTAAAGAAAATGCACTTGAAAAAATTGCTGCCGTTTTACGTAATAATGTTATAGAAAGCTATACTATCCTTGAAAATTCTTCTCCGGAACCCAATCATAAAAAATTCGCAAAACAAAAATTAGTTTTTGTTGAGGTAAATTCAAATTTCAAACTTGCCTACCAATTTTTCCTTCACGAACCGCAATCTAAAAATTCATGGAATATTTTAGTCGATGCAAATACAGGAGAAATTTTAAATAAGGATCATCTAAATTTGTCATGTAGCTTTCACCCAGAAGCCTATGGTCATGATTATTCAAATGAATATTTTACTGAATCTTCAAATAAATCATACAACACATCCAATTTACTTTTGCCGGATAATGCATCCTATAATGTATTTCCTCTGCCAATTGAAGCTCCGACTTTTGGAAACAGAACGATTCTTACCAATCCTTGGGTATTGACTTCATCTCCGGAAGGATGGCATTCTGATGGTGCAAATCATTACACAATTACAAGAGGAAATAATGTTTTTGCTTATGCAGATACATCAAACTCAAACCAACCGGGATTTTCTCCGGATGGCGGTGCAAATAGGAATTTTAATTTTCCTTTTTCAGTCAACGCTACTTCTGCGTTCAACCGAAATGCTGCTATCACCAATTTATTTTATATCAATAATAGAGTGCACGACATTTTTTATCAATTCGGATTTACAGAATCGGCAAGAAATTTCCAGCAGAATAATTTTGGAAAAGGTGGTGTAGGAAATGATTATGTAATTGCTGAAGCTCAGGATTCAGGAGAATTAAATAATGCCAATTTCACAACACCTTCTGACGGAAATAAACCATTGATGCAAATGTATCTTTGGTTTACAGTCAACAGATTTTTCTTTTATAATTCTCCGTTATCGGCTATTTCTCGTGTTCCACAAGCCAATCCAGCTCAGTTTGGACCACCGCTCAATGGGATTGGGGTGACAGGTGATATCGTATTAGCAACTGTAATTGATGGTTGTACTGCATTACCATCGGGATCTTTATCAGGAAAAATAGGCCTTATCGAAAGAGGGGGAAGTTCGCAATGTACATTTGCTCTGAAAGTGAAAAATGCACAAAATGCAGGAGCAATTGCTGCAATTATCTATAATAATGCTGCTGCTGTAAATTTTCCGTCTTCTATGGGGGGAACTGATCCTACAATCACTATTCCTTCAGTTCTGATTACCAATAGTGAAGGTGAATATATCAAAACTCAATTGAATAATGGAGCCACAGTCAATGTAACTTTAAAAAGTGACCCTGCAACCGCAGTTACTCCTGACGGAAGTTTTGACAACGGAATCATCACACACGAATACGGTCATGGAATATCAAACAGACTCACCGGAAACGGATACACCTGCCTTTTAAAATCTCAAAGTAAAGAACAGATGGGTGAAGGCTGGTCAGATTTTTTTGCATTAATGCTTACCAATAGCCCTGATGATAATGCAAATATTCCGAGAAGTGTAGGAACCTATGCAAGCGGACAGTCAACAAATGGTGCTGGTTTAAGACCTGTAAAATATTCTCCCGATTTTTCTATAAACGATTATACGTACGGCAAAACTAACGGAATGGAAATCGAAGAAGATTCTGAAATTGTTCCTGATGTACACAAGATAGGATTTGTCTGGGCAACAATGCTGTGGGATTTACATTGGCAATATGCTGCAAAATATGGATATTCATCTGATGTGACTGCTAATATGAACAGTGGAAGCTCACGAGTACTGCAACTCGTAACTGACGCTTTGAAATTACAGGCTTGTAATCCTACTTTTATAGACGGTCGTAATGCAATTTTATCCGCAGAAATGTTGACAACTAAAGGCGAAAACCGATGTATGATCTGGAAGACTTTTGCGAAAAGAGGTTTAGGTTTAAATGCTTCTGCGGGTAACAAAATGAATATCAGTGATCAGGTTGAAGATTTTTCAATACCCAGAGATTGTACTGAAGGAAATTCAAACATTCCTGTTGATAGAAGTCAGATCGCAATTTATCCTAATCCTGCTAAAGATGAATTTTTCATTTATTTAAAAGATTATACCATAGGAAAAGTTCATGTTCAGGTTTATGATATGTCCGGAAAATTGGTGTTGTCAGAAAACAGATCTTCACCGGATTCAAGAATTCTGGTTTCCACAAAAGACTTTGAGAACGGAGTTTATGTAGTAAAATTACAAGGTGTAGGAATTGACATTACTTCAAAAATAATCGTTAAAAAATAGAATTTAGAAATATCAATATGATTGTCCCGGAATTTCTGAACGGTTTTTATTTAATATAGATTTCTGCTGAATCACATTTTTATGTCGTAAATTTGCCGGCTGTAAAAATGATATGGAGAAGAAGAATATTTTAAAAGGAGTTATATTTGTTGGTATTGGAGCAAGTATTTACGGGATGTTGGCGACATTTGTGAAGATGTCTTACAAAGAAGGATTTACAACTTCAGAAGTTACAACGGCACAGTTTGTAATGGGATTTTTGGGATTATTGATTTTAAATTTTATTCAGACAATTACCTCAAAAAAAACTTTATCATCACCTGGTTTCAAAGAATTTAAAATGTTGATGTTAGCGGGAACTTCGTTAGGTTGTACCAGTCTTTTTTATTATATATCAGTTCAGTACATTAATGTATCAATAGCAATTGTTCTTTTGATGCAGTCGGTTTGGTTTAGTGTGGTGGTCGAGAGTTTTTTAACAAAAAAATTACCGAATGCTAAAAAGATCATTGCGACCTTGATTGTTTTAATAGGAACAGTTTTAGCCACAAATATCATTAATTTAGAAGTGAAAATCGATTGGCGTGGCATATTTTGGGGATTGTTGGCAGCGGCTTCATTTACCATGACGATGTTTACTTCCAATACTTTGGCAACGAATTTACCAGTTCTCAGAAAAAGTATTATTATGCTTTCCGGAGGATTGGTTATTGTGCTTTTATTTCTCTTTTTTGCTCAGATTGGACCTCTGCATTTTGAAGGACTAAGATCTTTTTACTTAAATTTCACAGAAAATACACAACATATCCGTCCGTTTGATTATTCAATATTTTGGACTTATGGATTCATTTTAGCACTTTTTGGAACGATAATTCCACCGATTTTATTTAATCTAGGTTTTCCAAATACAGGTTTGGGTTTAGGAAGCATCATTTCATCTTTAGAGCTTCCGGTTTCTGTTACGATGGCTTTTGTTTTGTTAGGTGAACAAGTACTTTTCGTTCAATGGACAGGAATCGCATTAATCCTTTTCGCAATCGTTTTAATGAATTTGCCCTCCAAAAAAGAATTGAAAACAGCAGAAATGTCTTAAAAATATTAATTAAATTAAAAATAACATCCTAAAACCGTTTCTTTTGAAGTGGTTTTTTTAATTTTAGTATCTAAAATCAATTTCATGAAATATTTAAAAAATGCTGTAGTGACAATGCTGCTTTCTCTTTCTTCAGATTTAATGTTTTCACAGGTCAAACCTTTAGATGCAACGCTTTCAAACTATCCATATCCTTACGAAGTTCATTTCAAAGATTTAAAATCCCAAAATCAAACTTTGAAAATGGCCTATATGGATGTAAAACCTAAAACATCGAACGGAAAAACTATCATGCTTCTTCACGGAAAAAATTTCAACGGAGCGTATTGGCAAAAAACGGCAAAAGATTTATCAGATAAAGGTTTCAGGGTGATAATTCCGGACCAGATCGGCTTTGGGAAATCTTCAAAACCGCAGAGTTATCAGTTTTCATTTGCACAATTGGCAAGTAATACCAAAGCAATTTTGGATGATTTAAAAATTGATAAATTGATTGTTTTAGGACATTCAATGGGCGGAATGGTTGCTACAAGATTCACTTTAATGTATCCTGAAGTGGTTGAAAAGTTAATTTTAGAAAATCCGATTGGATTAGAAGATTACAAAACTTTAGCAAAATATCAGACTGTTGACGAAGCGTATCAGTCAGAATTAAAAAACACAGCCGAAAGCTACAAAAATTATCAGCTGAAATTTTATTACGATAACAAATGGAAAGCCGAATACCAACCGTGGCTTGATTTAATAGCAGGCTGGACATTGCACAAAGATTATCCTCAAGTAGCCTGGAATGCTGCATTAACGAGTGATATCATCTTCAATCAGCCTGTCGTTTATGAATTTAAAAACATTAAAACTCCAACATTATTAATTATCGGAACACGAGACAGAACAGCAATTGGAAAAGACCGAGCTCCAAAAGAAATGCAGCCAACAATGGGACAGTATCAGGAATTAGGAAGGAAAACACAACAACAAATTGAAGGATCAAAACTGGTTGAACTTGAAAACGTAGGACATCTTCCTCACATCGAAGTCTACGATAAATTCTGGAGTGCTTTGTATGATTTTATTAAGTAGAATTAAAGCTGTTTTAATTGACTTAGGAAATGGAGGCGTTAAGAAAATTGAAATTTAATCCGTTAAAAAATTCCCATTGTTTGAAGCGCGACACAAATTCTGATCCGAAGAATTAGTTTTGATGCGCGCAAGTTTTGGGAATTTTAGGATTAAATTTCAATTTTTAGCCGGAGTTTCCAGTCTTGAACTTTTGGTTCTTTTGTTTCAAGACAAAAGAATATATATGAAAATAAAGAGAGGGTTTATCAATTGATAAACCCTCTCTTCGTATGTGTTGTTGTCTGAATTATTTCTTCTTGTAAGCAGCGTCTTTAATTCTCGCTTTTTTACCTCTAAGGTCTCTGAAGTAGTAAATTCTAGATCTTCTAACTTTACCTCTTCTGTCAACTTCGATTTTTTGAAGAGCAGGCATGTTGATAGGGAAAACTCTTTCTACACCTACATCACCACTCATTTTTCTGATTGTAAAAGTCTTTGTAGAACCTGTTCCTCTCAATTGGATTACAGTTCCTTTGAAGAACTGAGTTCTCGTTTTTTGACCCTCCTTAATCTCGTAATACACAGTGATTGTATCACCAGCTTTGAATTCTGGGAATTCTTTTTTTGTAATGTACTTGTCTTGTACGTACTTTAATAAATCCATTATTAATAAAATAAAAAGTGTTAAGCTAAGCAACTTTCACGGACTTCGTCAGAGGTTGAATAACAGATTGCAAAAATAAAATAAATTTTTCTGTTAGCCAACAGTTTACGAAACAATTTTCAAGAATTTTCACATTTTCGAATTCATTTTCTAGTGCGCTTAATCAAAATCATAACTATTTGACTTTCAAATGTAATCATGACGTGTCCTTCACTCGGTCATTCCGCTGCGCTCCATTTCCGTTGCGGCGGCTTTGCCGCCGCAACTCCCAAAAAGGATGTCGCTTTCATCCCTCACGCAAAATACAGCCTTTCAAATCAAAAGATTACAAAATTGAGAAAATTCCCAAAAAAATTGTAATTTCAGACCACAAATTTTAAGCAGTACAATGATAGATAAAAGAGTAAAAAATGCTACTGAAGCGATACAAGGAATCAAAGACGGAATGACCTTGATGTTAGGAGGTTTCGGTCTTTGCGGAATTCCAGAAAATTCAATTAATGCCTTGGTAGATAGCGATGTAAAAGATCTTACCTGCATTTCAAACAATGCCGGAGTTGATGATTTTGGTTTAGGATTATTGTTGCAGAAAAAGCAGATCAAAAAAATGATATCTTCGTATGTTGGAGAAAATGCAGAATTTGAAAGACAGATGCTTTCAGGCGAATTGGATGTTGAACTAACTCCACAAGGAACACTGGCTGAAAAATGCAGAGCCGCACAAGCCGGAATTCCCGCATTTTATACTCCTGCAGGCTTCGGAACTGAAGTCGCCCAAGGTAAAGAAGTGAAAGATTTCAACGGCAAGCCGCATATTTTGGAACACGCTTACAACGCAGATTATTCTATTGTAAAAGCTTGGAAAGGTGATCACGCAGGAAACTTAATTTTCAAAGGTTCTGCAAGAAACTTTAATCATCCAATGGCAGGAGCAGGGAAAATTACCATCGCTGAAGTAGAAGAATTGGTTGCTCCGGGAGAATTAGATCCTAACCAGATTCACATTCCGGGAATTATGATTCAAAGAATCTTCCAGGGAGAAAAATTTGAAAAAAGAATTGAACAGCGAACTGTGAGAAAAAAAGATTAAAAATTATCTACAAAAAAGGGACAAATATCTTCTGTGCTCTTTGCTGAGTGGAGCGCCTTTGCGGACTTAAAAACAGAATGAAGTTTAAAAAAATCTTTGTGCCCTTTGTGTTTAAATCAAATGACTGTTAATTTTCAAATTATCATATCAACAAATTTTCAAATTAAACAAAATGTTAAGTAAAGAAGATATAGCAAAACGTATTTCCAAAGAAGTAAAAGACGGATATTATGTAAACTTGGGAATCGGAATTCCGACTTTGGTTGCCAATTACGTTCCGGATAATCTTTCGGTAGAGTTTCAGAGTGAAAACGGAGTTTTAGGAATGGGACCGTTTCCCTTCGAAGGCGAAGAAGATGCAGATGTCATTAATGCAGGAAAACAGACGATCACAATTTTAGAAGGTGGTTCATTTTTCGATTCTGCATTCAGTTTTGGGATGATCAGAAGCCAGAAAGTTGACTTGACCATTCTCGGAGCAATGGAAGTTTCAGAAAACGGAGACATCGCCAACTGGAAAATTCCTGGAAAAATGGTGAAAGGAATGGGTGGCGCAATGGATTTGGTAGCTTCAGCTGAAAATATCATCGTTGCAATGATGCACGTTAATAAAGCTGGAGAAAGCAAAATCCTAAAAAAATGTACACTTCCTCTAACCGGGATCAATTGCGTGAAAAAAGTGGTTACTGAATTAGCCGTTTTAGATGTTACTCCGGCCGGATTCAAGCTTGTTGAAAGAGCTCCCGGTGTTTCCGTAGAACACATTATAAAATCCACAGAAGCAGATCTCATCATAGAAGGCGAAATTCCTGAAATGCAGTTCTAATAAAAAAACCTTGTCGATCGACAAGGTTTTTTTATTTGTAGTTTATTGACATAGGAAAATGGAACGTTAATAAAATTAAAAATTAATCCGTTAAAAAATTTCCACTGTTTGAAGCGCGCCATAAACCTTTAATCAAAAAATAAATCTCTAATCCGCGCGAGTTTTGGAAATTTTAGGATTAAATTTTAATTTTTAGTGGAATTTTCCAAGTCTTGAATTAATTTTTCTTTTGTTTCAAGACAAAAGAAAAATTAATTGAATTTGTTTTATTAACTTTATAAAAGAAAAATTATTTTCCGTCTTGCGCTCCAAAAACTTTCTGCAAAATACTTGTAGTCCTCATCACAGAATTATTCCTGATTCCGGTTTCTTTTTCAGCTATCATTTTGAAAACACCATTGATTGTTTCGTTGGTAACGTATTCGTTTAAATCAGTAGAAACAGCATTTCCTGTCAATGTATTGTATTTAGAAATCAAATTATTCCAGACCTTATCTGCGCCCACTTTTCCAAGAGAAGCCTTTACTTTCGGCTGAAAAGCAGTGAAAAGTTGAGCCTGTGTTTTGTTCTGTAGATAGTTTGTTGCTGAGTTATCTCCTCCTAGCAAAATATTTTTAGCATCGGTAATTGTCATTGACGTAATCGCTTTTGTGAAGATCGGAGCAGCTTCTGTGACAGCATCTTCCGCAGCTCTGTTCAATAGTTTGACGCCCTGATCAGCCAGACTTCCCAATCCGAATTCACGGAGTTTCGTATCAATTACTCTTAATTTTTCAGGCATTAATATCTTTACGGCTTCATTTTTCAAAAAACCATCGGTTACACCCAATTTTTTCACGCCTTCTGTTACACCCAAACTCAAAGCTTCCTTCAAACCTGACGAAATCTGAGTTGAAGACAGACTGCTGATATTTACAGAAGGTGATTTTGTAGGGGTTGAAGTTGTAGTCGTTGTATTTGTAGAGGTTTTCGTTTTCACAGGATTGTTGAGATCAACTCCTGTTTGATTTTTAACGGTCGATTTGATAATATCTAAAATCTGTGCTTGTGCAGAAACTGAAAATAATAATCCAGCTACTAGAATAAAAGTTTTTTTCATCGCTTATTTTATACAAATTTAGATGTTTTATGGCTTAATAAGTTAAATTATAGACTTAAATTTTTCAGAAAAGAATTATATTCGCTAAAATCTAAACTCAACAAAAATGCTGCGTATTCTACTGGTTTTTTCTGTGTTACTTTCAGGCTTGTTTTTTTCTCAAAACAAATTAAATTTAATTCCTTATCCGCAAAAAGTTGAGTTTCAAAAAGGAGAATTTATTATCCCTGAAAATTTCATTTTAGATGAAAATCTGCCAAAACAAGAAACTGAATACTTCAAAAAACATTTTAATAAAGTATTCGTTTTTAAATATGGAAATTACAAAGAGGGAATTCATTTAATAGAATCTTCATATCCGCCAAAAATATCGCATTTACCAACAAATGAAGAACAAAAAAAAGAAAAATATACCATTCATATTTCTTCAAAGAAGATCGTCATCAATTCATATACAAAGCAAGGGTATTTTTTAGCACTTCAAACACTGATCCAGTTATTCGAGCAGTATAAAGATGAAGGGAAAATTCCCGCGATGAAGATTGAGGACGAGCCCAAATTTGCATGGCGTGGAATGCATTTGGATGTTTGCCGCCATTTTTTTACGGTTGAAGAAGTAAAACAATACATCGATTATTTAGCAATGTATAAACTCAACACTTTTCATTGGCATTTAACCGATGATCAGGGTTGGAGAATTGAAATAAAAAAATATCCAAAACTCACACAAATAGGTTCAAAACGTAAAGAATCAATGATCGGAGCTTATGTTGACAATACCTTCGACGGAAAACCTTACGGACCGTATTTTTACACGCAAGATCAGATAAAAGATGTTGTAAAATATGCTCAGGATCGACATATTACGGTAGTTCCCGAAATTGAAATGCCCGGTCATGCTTTGGCTGCTTTGTCCGCTTATCCTGAATTGGCGTGTACAAAAGGTCCTTTCGAGCCGGCTACAAAATGGGGCGTTTTTGATGATGTATTTTGTCCGAAAGATGAAACTTTCACCTTTTTAGAAAATGTTTTAGATGAAGTAATGACATTGTTTCCTTCGCAATATATTCACATCGGCGGAGACGAATGTCCAAAAACAAGGTGGAAGGAATGTGCTCATTGTCAGCAATTAATAGAGAAAAATAATTTGAAGGATGAACATGGCTTACAAAGTTATTTTATTCACAGAATTGAAAAATATGTAAATTCTAAGGGTCGAAAAATTATCGGTTGGGATGAGATTCTTGAAGGAGGATTAGCTCCAAACGCAGCTGTAATGAGCTGGACGGGAATTAAAGGTGGTATAGAAGCTGCAAAGTCAGGACATTTCGCTGTAATGACTCCGGGTTCTTATTGCTATTTCGATCATTATCAAGGAGATCCTGCAACGGAACCAAATGCTTTCGGTGGTTTTACGCCATTGGATAAAGTATATTCTTACAATCCGATTCCAACTGAATTAAATGCTGAACAGGCAAAATATATTTTGGGAGTTCAGGCGAATTTATGGACTGAATATATTCTTGATTTTAAACAGGTTCAATACATGATTTTCCCAAGATTATTTGCTCTTTCCGAAGTCGGATGGGGAACCTCTGATCCTGAAAATTATAAAGAATTTGAAGGAAGAGTCATCAATCAGTTCAAAGTTTTGGATAAAATGAATGTGAACTATGCGAAAAGTATCTACAACATTTCCGGAAAGGTAATTCCTAATAATAATGGAGTTTCTTACGAGCTTTCAACTTCACAAAATTCAAGTGGAATAAGATATACTTTAGACGAAACAGAGCCGAATGTAAATTCGCAAACCTATCAAAATCCGATTCCGGTTTCAAAATCAATGACGATAAAATCAGCTTATTTTGAAAACCGACAATTAAAAAGTGCCGTTTCTTCTCAACAATTTATAACATCTAAAACTACAGGAAAAACTATTACATTAGAACAGCAGCCGAGCGAAAATTATTCTTTCGGCGGATCTTTCACATTAGTTGACGGAATTGTTGGGAATATAAAACAATTGGGAAAAACGTGGCTTGGTTTTCAGGGAAAAGATGTTGTGGCAACAATTGATTTTGGACAAAAAACTAATTTTACAGAAGTTTATTTTAATACATTAGAAAACAAAGGAAGTTGGATTCATATGGCAAAATCTGCACAGATTTTTGTTTCTGTTGATAATGAAAATTTCAAAATGATTAAAGAAATCGAAAAAGACGAAATCCAAAACGCAAAAGGAAAAATTAAATTAAACGTAGGAGATCAAAATTCAAAATACATCAAAATTAAGATAAAAAATGCAGGAATTATTCCAGCAGGAAATCCGGGAGCAGATTCAAAAGCTTGGCTTTTCGTTGATGAAATTGGTGCAAACTAATTTACAATTCCTAAATACTAATACCTATTAAAAAACAATGAACTCACGCAGAAAATTTCTAAAAAACACAGCATTGGCGTCTTCCGCATTATTGTTGAATCCATTGGATTTAATTGCTAAAGATCTACCTGAAACCCATAATAAAGTTGTAAACAAACCGATTGTAATTTCCACATGGAATTTCGGTTTAAAAGCCAATGAAGAAGCCTGGACGATTTTAGCAAAAGGCGGAAAAGCTTTAGATGCTGTTGAAAAAGGCGTTCGTTTGGTAGAAAACGACCCGACTGAAAGAAGCGTTGGCTACGGCGGTCGTCCCGACAGAGACGGTAGAGTGACGTTGGATGCCTGCATTATGGATGAAAATTACAACATCGGTTCGGTTGCGGCTTTAGAAAATATCAAAAATCCGATTTCTGTTGCGCGAGCTGTGATGGAAAAAACACCACACGTCATGTTGGTCGGTGATGGGGCTTTACAATTTGCAGTTTCTCAAGGTTTTAAAAAAGAAAATATTCTGACAGCTGAGTCTAAAAAAGAGTGGAAAGAATGGTTAAAAGACAGCAAATATCAACCAATCGTAAATATTGAAAACCATGACACAATCGGAATGATTGCGTTGGATGCACAGGGAAATCTTTCCGGAGCTTGTACGACCAGCGGAATGGCTTTTAAAATGCATGGAAGAGTAGGAGATTCACCGATTATTGGAGCGGGTTTATTCGTTGATAATGAAGTAGGTGCAGCGACGGCAACAGGTCACGGTGAAGAAGTAATCAGAACGGTTGGAACTCATTTAGTGGTTGAATTGATGAGACAAGGTAGAAATCCGCAACAGGCTTGCAAAGAAGCGGTTGAGAGAATTGTGAAAATTACAAAAGCTAGAAATAAAAATTTGAAAGATATTCAGGTTGGTTTTATAGCCTTGAATAAGAAAGGAGAATATGGTTCGTATTGTATTCAGGATGGATTTAACTTCGCAGTGTATGATCAGAAAGGAAATCGTCTGGAAAAACCGGAGTTTGCTTTGAAATAGATTAAGAAATTAGAAATTAGAAATTAGAAATTAATTTTCCTAACCCTAATAAACCCCAAATGTCAAAAATAGAAATAGCCTGCTTCAACCCTGAATCAGCAATCATTGCCTTCGAAAATGGAGCCGACAGAATAGAATTATGCGACGGATTAAGCGAAGGTGGAACAACACCAAACTTTGAAACAGCAAAACAACTTAGAGAAAAAATAAACATCCCGATTTTTGTGATGATTCGTCCGAGAGGTGGAGATTTTACGTATTCTGACGCCGAATTTGAGCAGATGAAGAATGAATTAATTCAATTAAAATCATTGAATGTTGACGGCTTTGTTTTTGGAATTTTAGATAAAAATGATGAGGTGAATATTGAACAAAATAGAACTTTAGTTGAATTGGCAAATCCTCTTCAGTGTACTTTTCATCGTGCTTTTGACAGAGCAAAAGATCTGGAAAAATCTTTAGAAAAAGTAATTGATTGTGGTTTTAAAACAATTCTTACTTCGGGTCAGAAACCAAACGTTTCTGAAGGGAAAGAAAACCTTAAAAAGTTAGTTGAATTGTCCAACAGAAGAATCGAAATTCTTGTCGGTGGCGGACTTCGTTCAACAAATATTGAAGAAATCAGAGGAGTTACAAAAGCAGAATATTTTCATTCTTCTGCGATTACTGATGGTGGCGTTTTGGCGAATGCTGATGAGGTTGTAGCTTTGAAAAATAGATAATCTTAAACATCAACGGCCTGTTTGTCATTCAGAGCGGAACGAAGTGGAGTGAAGAATCTCTATTTGATTGTTTAGATTCTTCCTTCGTGAGAATGACAAACCAAGTGTTTTAAATTTTACGATTATAAATTCCATAAACCATTCATTAATGAACAAAACTATCCTTTTTGCTTTCTTTTTTATCCAAAATATACTATTTGCACAGTTTTCAAAACGAAATTTATCTTCTGAAAAATGGCAGTTCAAAAATGCAAAAGAAAATTCTTGGCTGACCGCCTCGGTCCCGGGAACAGTTCATTTGGATTTGATGAATAATAAAATCATTCTCGATCCTTACAAAGATGAAAACGAAAAGAAAGTTCAATGGATAGAAAATGAAGATTGGGATTATCAGGCTTTATTTACAATTTCAGCCAAGGAATTAGAAAATCAAAACATCGATTTGGTTTTTAATGGATTGGATACCTTTTCTGAAATTTATCTGAACGGAAAACTGTTGAGAAAAACAGATAATATGTTTAGGAAATGGGAAATTCCTGTAAAACAAAATTTAAAAATTGGAGGTAATTTACTGCAAATTAAATTCAAATCTGCGGTAAACGTCGGGAAAGAATTAGCAAAGAAAGTTCCTTTCAAAACGCCTGAATCTCCAAGAAGTTTTGTGAGAAAAGCGCAATATCAATTCGGATGGGACTGGGGACCGAGATTGGTAACAGCCGGAATCTGGAAAGATGTTAAGTTGAATTTTTGGAATAATGCCAAACTTGAAAACGTAAAAATAGAGCAAAAAATTTTAACAAAACAAAAAGCAGAATTAAATATTCAAACCGAAATTATTGCTGAAAAAGAAGGAAAATATGCTGTTTCAGTTAATAATCAATCAAATAATTTTCAATTAAAAAAAGGAAAAAATACCATTCAGATTCCTTTTACAATTAATAATCCAAAACTATGGCAGCCGAATGGTTGGGGTTATCCGAATTTATATGATATTAAAATTTCTTTACAAAATGAGTCGAAAAATTTAGATAATAAAACTGAAAGAATTGGATTAAGAACGGTCGAATTAATTCAGGAAAAAGACGCAAAAGGAAAATCTTTCTATTTTAAAGTCAACGGAAATCCAATGTATGCAAAAGGAACCAACTGGATTCCATCAGATAGTTTTTCGCCAAGAATTACCAAAGAAAAATATCAGAAACTCATCAGGGATTCCAAAGAAGCCAACATGAATATGATTCGCGTTTGGGGCGGCGGAATTTACGAGGACGACGAATTCTACAAAGCCTGTGACGAAAACGGAATTTTGGTTTGGCAGGATTTTATGTTTGCGGGAAGTTTTTATCCATCCGATAAAGAGTTTTTAAACAATGTAAAAGAAGAGGTGACAGATCAGGTCAACCGACTTCAAAATCACCCGTCAATTGCTTTGTGGTGTGGAAATAATGAAATTGATGAAGCGATTGTCAATTGGGGTTATCAAAAACAATTTAATTATTCAAAAGAAGATTCTATGCAGGTTTGGAAAGATTATAAAAAACTTTTTCATGAAGTTATTCCAAATGCAGTCAATGAAGTTGCTGTAAAAGATAAATCGATTTATTGGCCAAGTTCACCGTCAATCGGTTGGGGTCACAAAGCAAGTTTAACCAAAGGAGATTCTCATTATTGGGGAGTTTGGTGGGGCGAATTTCCATTTGAAATTTATAATGAAAAAGTGGGTAGATTCATGTCTGAATATGGTTTTCAGGGAATGCCGAGTTTGGAAGCTGTAAAATCCATGTTTTCTGATAAACCTAATTTAAGTTTAGAAAATCTAACCATAAAAGCTCATGAAAAAAATGCTCGCGGTTTTCATATTATTGATGAATATATGAAGCGTGATTATATTGTTCCGACAGATTTTGTGAAATACAATTATGTTTCGCAATTGCTTCAGGCTCGTGGAATGCAGATTGCGATTGACGCACATCGTCGTGCAAAACCTTACAATATGGGAACGTTGTATTGGCAGTTAAATGATTGTTGGCCGGTTATTTCATGGTCTTCAATTGATTATTTAGGAAATTGGAAAGCGTTGCATTATCAGATTAAAAGAAGTTTTGAAAATCAGGTGATTTTGATGTCGGAAGAGAAGATAGAGCAAGATGAAATCTTAAATTTTTATGTAATTAATGATAATTTAGAAAAGGTTGAAGATTTATATTTAGATTTTAATATTATGAAATTCAATGGTGAGAAAAAAGGTTCCGGAGGGTTAGCAGAGTCTAGTACTATAGAGTCAAACGGGATATTAAAATTTTCTTTTTCACTTGAAGAAATTATTGGAGATTCAAATAAAGATGAAATTTTTCTCGACATCACTGTTAGAGATAAAAATGAGAAAATATTTGCTAAATCTAATTATTTCTTTGCAAAACCAAAAGATTTAAAACTTTCAAAACCGACAATTAAAATCAAGAAAATTTCTGCAACTGAAATCGAAATTTCTACTGATGTTTTAGCAAAAGATGTTTATTTAATGGGAAGCACACATTTTAGCGACAATTTCTTTGATCTACTTCCAAAAACTTCAAGAAGAATCACACTTTCAAAACCTTTGGAAAAAATTGACGTAATGAGTCTTTGGGAAACAATGAATCCTTAAATTTGCAGAAATCTTATTACAATTATGGTAAATTTTGTTTTGATCGCTGTTTGTATTCTCGCAGGAATGATCTTAAAAGGAACAAAATCTATCCATCCCGATGCGCACAAAGGTATCAATACCTGGATTATTTATCTCGCTTTACCTGCTGTTTCGTTTAAATATCTTCCGAAAGTTGATTGGTCAACCGAAATGCTTTTTCCTATCATTTCAACTTTTATTATCGCATTCGGAAGTGGTTTGTTTTTCCTGATTTACAGCAAACGGAAAGGATATTCCGGAAGATCGAGAAGTACGCTCGAATTGGTAAGCGGTTATTGCAACACGTCATTCATCGGATTTCCTCTGATTTCTGCTTTTTATGGTGAAAGTTTTTTAAGCATCGCAATTATTTGTGATCAAACCATGTTTTTTGCCCTTTCAACTTTAGGAATCATCGCTGCTGTAAAAGGGGGAAGCAAATCTGGACAGGTAAGTGCACTATTTATTTTAAAAAGACTGGTTACTTTTCCGCCGCTTATTGGTTGTGTTGCTGCTTTAGTTTTATCTCAATTTGTAGATTTCACATTTGCCGAACCTTTTTTTGATAAATTAGCTGCAACGGTAAGTCCTTTAGCATTATTTTCTGTCGGATTACAATTAAAATTCAATGGCTGGAAAAAACTCATTCCACAAATGTCGGCTTCCATGTTTTATAAATTAATTTTATCTCCGGCAATTATTTTAGCATTCGCTTTGCTGATAGGAATCAAAGGTGATATTGCAAAAATTACCGTTTTTGAAGCAGCAATGCCGACCGTTCTTACCGCAAGTATGATTGCTGAACAGTTTAGATTAAACACAAAACTCACGAACCTAACGATTGGATTCAGCATTCTTGTAGGATTTTTTACGACGACGATTTGGTATCATATTATTGAATTTTTCTTTTAATTTTTTTAGGAGCTATTTCCAGCTTTTCGTTCCAATCTTTTTTTTCAAAAAAGGATTTCCACTGCAATCTGGGCTATGAGTTTTGTTATCATTTTCAACTTTTGTAATAACTATAACGTTTGTCATTTATTTCAAATATTTAGACTAGTCAGCGTCAAGTTTGTCCTTCCGGAGGAATCTCAACATAGGCATTTCAAATCCAATTTCGCTGAAATCCCTACGGAATGACAAACTTTGTGTTGATTTGAAAAGTGGAGATTGATTTTTTTGAGTGAAACCTTTTGCGAAAGAAAGTATCCTCAATAAAACAAATAAAGACTTTACTTTCTTTGCTTTTAAAAAATTTAACTTCACCTAAAAAATTGCAGTTCACAAAAGAAAAATTTAATTTTACACTTTAATTTTCCCCTTGCAGTACGCTCAAATTATTTTACCGCTCAATTTAAAAGGAACTTTTACTTACAAAGTTCCGGAAGAACTGGATTCAAAAATTCAGGAGGGAATGCGGGTTCTCGTCCCTTTTGGCGGAAAAAAAATCTACACGGGAATTATTTTTGAGCTGCATGATTTAGCGCCGGAAGATTTTGTTGCAAAAGAAGTCATCAGTATTTTAGATGATTATCCGATTGTTCCGTCTCAGCAAATTAATTTCTGGAACTGGCTTTCAAACTATTATCTCTGCAATTTGGGTGAAATTTACCGCTTTGCTTTTCCGTCTTCTCTGAAACTGGAAAGTGAAACCTATTTAAAGCTTAAACCAAATGCGGTCATTGAGTTTGAGAATCTCGATGTCAACGAAATGTATCTTGTTCAGGCTCTTGAAGTTCGTCAGTTGATTAATTTGACTGATATTGAAGCATTTATCCCGAAAAAGGAAATCATTAAAACGATCAATTCACTGATTGATCTTCAATATATTGAAATTGATGAGAAAGTTGCTGAAAAATACAAAGCTAAAGAAGTTGCCTATGTAAAAGTGAAAGATGAGGTTTTAGAAAATCAAAATCTTACAGAAATTCTTTTACAACTCAACAGAGCTAAAAAACAGAAAGAACTTTTCCTGAATATTATTGAAAAACAAACAGAAAATCCTGATTTGCACATCAAAAAATCAGAACTATTCGAAGACGGGTATTTTGGAAGTTCTCATTTTAAAGCTTTAGCAGATAAAAATTTGGTTGAAGAATATTATCTTCAAAAAGACAGAATTGAAAGTTATGAAGGCGAAATTGAAGAAATAGATGAACTTTCAGAAGCTCAGAAAGAGGCAAGAATTGAAGTTGATGAAGCGTTTGAAGAAAAGAAAAACGTTCTTCTTCATGGTGTCACATCATCCGGAAAAACCCATATTTATTTAGAGAAAATTGAAGAATGTATCAATGAAGGAAAAAATGTTTTGTTTTTACTTCCTGAAATTTCTTTAACGAAACAAATCACTCAAAGGTTAGAAAAAAAATATGGTCGACAACTGGGTTTTTATCATCAGAAACTTACTGATTTTGAAAAAGTTGAGGTTTGGCGAAGAATTAAAAATAATGACATTAAAATTCTGATTGCAACAAGAAATGCCCTATTTCTGCCTTATCAGAATTTAGGATTGATTATTGTGGATGAAGAGCATGATTCTGCATACAGACCGAGAGAGGTTTCTCCATTTTTTAATGCAAAAGATGCGGCTTTGGTTTTGGCCGGCTTTTATGATGCGAGAGTTATTTTGGGTTCTGCGACGCCTTCTGTCGAGAGTTATTATTTAGCCAGAAAAGAAAAATTGCAATATGTTTTCCTGAATGAAAGATTCGGAAATGTGAAATTGCCTGAATTTGAATTGATCAATTTTAAAGAAGCTCAGGATTCCAAAAAAGTTTCCGGGAATTTTTCATTGCAGTTGATTGATGAGATTAAAAAAACTTTAGACGAAAAAAATCAAACGATCATTCTTCATAATCGCCGTGGCTATGCAAGCGTCATAGAATGTGAGACTTGTGGTTATGTCAATTATTGTTCAAACTGTGATGTCGTTCTTACGTATCACAAGGCTGCCAACGAAATGAAATGCCATTATTGCGGTCAAAGAGCTTCAAAACCAAGAGCCTGCCCGAAATGTCATTCTGAAAATCTAAATGAAAGAGGAGTCGGAGTAGAGCAGATTCACGAGGAAATTTCAAAGATTTTCCCTGAAAATGAAGTAGACAGAATGGATGTTGATTCGATGCGGAAGAAATTTGCCTACGAAAAATTGTATGAAAAAATAGAAGATCGGGAAACCGATATCATTGTTGGTACTCAAATGATTTCCAAAGGCTTAGATTTTGATCATATCGAATTGGTAGCGATTCCCAAAGCTGATTCTATGCTGTATGTTCAGGATTTCAGAGCGGAAGAACGTGCTTATCAATTGATTACGCAGGTTTCAGGAAGAGCGGGAAGAGTTTCAGGTACTGGTAAAATTTTAATTCAGACTTATAATCCGGATCATTCTGTTTTTCAGTTGATTAAAATGAATAATGTGACGAAAATTTATAAATATTTTCTTACTGAAAGACAGAAATTTCATTATCCTCCTTTCACGAAATTAATCATGATCGAGCTGAAGCATATCAAAGATGATAAAGTTAACCGTGCTTCCCAGTTTTTAGGTTCTATTTTAAGAAAATATCTTCCGGAAGACTGTATTCTCGGCCCGGAAAGAGCGCAGATTGCAAGATTAAATAATTTATATCAGTTTCAGATCTTACTGAAGCTTCCACGAGGTAAAAACTATGATAAATTTAAAAACCTTGTATTATTAAGTTTAAAAGAATTTGATGAAATCACTGCTTATCAAAGCATTAAAAAAGAGGTTTTTGTAGATTTTTAACAATTTTTAACAAACTTTAAGCGGTTTTAGTATACTTTTATAGACTGCATTCTAACAATAATATCTACATTTGAACGTTTATTATGTGTTTGGATGAAAGTAAATGGTTTAACTTATCATATTTTATGCCATCCAAAGTATAACAAAAAGAAAAAATTGATGATAAATTACAGAAAGTATATTTCAGGTATTACGGTTTTGGCCACTGGTTTTTTCCTTGCTCAATCTACCGTATCTACAGTTCTTTATTCTCCTAATTTCGACAGCCAAAAAAGTGGATTAAATTTACCTTCGCCCGCTGCGGCGATTGAAAAAGCTTTTTTGTCACCCAAGGAACTTGTAGATGTAAGCGTAAACACCATGATGGCAGATCCCGTGCTGAAAAATGCAACCTGGGGATTTGTAGTCTATGACCCGAAAACGAAGAAGATTATTTCTTCTTATAACGAAAATACTCCTCTTGTTCCTGCTTCAACTACAAAACTTTTGACCACAGAAACTGCTTTGAATCTGTTGGGTGAAAATTATCGTTGGATGACACAGCTCGAATATTCTGGAGAAATCGACGAAAATGGAGTTTTGAACGGAAATCTATATATTGTAGGAAGCGGCGACCCATCCTTGGGAACCAATAAAGCAGGAGCATGGTCTTACAAAGAAATCGTTTCAGACTTCGTGAGCGGAATGTCTCGTGAGGGAATCAAAAAGGTAAATGGTGATATTATTATTCAGACAGCGCTTTTCAAAGGTAACATTTCGAGACTTCCGGAAAATGTTGTGTGGTTAGAAAAGAATAATTACTATCTTCCGGTTGGTACAACACGTGAGATCAATCCTGCTAACGAAAAACTGATCGTAAAGAAAGGTAACAACTTAGCTTCAGACAAAAAATATTTTTACGTTTCGCCTTATGCCAACCAAATGGTTTATGCTGAAAAATATGAAGGTGACGGAATTTTAACGACTAAACTTCCTGATGCTCCTGCATTTTTAGCCAATACTTTCAGAGCAACTTTGGTGAAAAGCGGAGTAGGTGTTACCGGAAAAGTAACTCCAAAAATGACCGATGCAGCACCAGAAAACAGAAAAATGATTTCTGCTTACAAATCTCCCACGTTGTCAGATATTATTTACTACACCAATCAGCGTAGTGATAACGGTTTGGCAGAAGCTTTATTAAAAACGGTTGGTTTCCAGAAAATGGGTGATCAGACTTCTGAATCGGGAAGAATCGTTGTAAACGAGCATTTAAAAGATGCAGCTTTTGATTTAGAAGGTTTAAATTATATGGATGGAAGCGGATTGTCGAGAAGCAACAAAGTAACTCCGATTTCTCAGGTGAAATATTTAACTTCATTGATGAATCAGAAATATTATAAAACTTATTTTGATTCTCTGCCGATTGCCGGACAGTCGGGAACTTTGAAAAGTATGTTTGTAACCGAAGGAAACGGACAGATTTTTGCTAAAACCGGAACTTTAAATAAAGTGAAAGCTCTTGCAGGTTATATCAAAACAAATTCAGGAAGAACATTGGTCTTTTCTCTATTGGTTAATAACTACGCAGGTTCTGTATCTCAGGTGAAAAGCAAAATGGAAAAAATTCTTCAGCCGACTTTAGATCTTTAGAAAATTTATCGAATTACTATACAAACCTTTTAATCTCAGATTGAAAGGTTTTTTTTATCTTTAACCTCTAATTTGTTGATAATGAATTTGATTTATATTTTGATCAAAAACCATTTCATCTAGACAATCGTATATTAAATAGATATGAAAAAATTTTACCTTCTAATTTTAAGTGTTTTAGTATTTCAAAACGTCTTAGCTCAGGAAAACCTTGAAATGAAAGGATTGATGGCTAAAGAAATGAAATCTTTTGCTGCTAAGATGAATATCGGAAATACCAATCCCAATACCTTAAACTACGATCTGCAATATCAGAGAATGGATGTTTCTATCAATCCCTCTGTAGCTCAAATTTCAGGTTCGGTAACTTCTCATTTCAAGCCAACTCAGACAATGAGCAGTATTTACTTTGATCTGAGTAATCAGTTGACGGTTTCTCAGGTTACTTTTCATGGGCAACCTTTAACCTTTCAGCAATTAGCGACAAAAGAAGTTAAAATAGATTTTACATCTGCTCTTCCTGCTAACGTGTTAGATTCATTAACGATACAGTATAACGGAGCTCCTCCTACAAACAATAATGCATTTTTCATCAATACACAAGGTGGAACTCCTGTTCTTTCTACTTTAAATGAACCTTATGGTGCGCAAGATTGGTTTCCTACTAAACAAAGTTTAAATGATAAGATTGAAAGATTTGACATCAAAGTAACAACACCATCACAATACAGTGTAGCGTCCAACGGAAAACTGATGAGCGAATCGATTTTGGGAAGCGGACAAAAATTAACCTTCTGGAGAACTCAATATCCTATAGCTGCATATTTAGTGGCACTTTCAATTACCAATTTTGTTAAACTGAATGATACGATGGGAACTCCGCCTTTCCCTTTTGTCAATTATATTTATCCCGCAACAGCAGCCAATACGACGAGTATGGCAAATATCGAATGGACGAAAACGGTGATGAACACCTTTGAAACTTTTTTTGGACCTTATCCTTTCAGAAATGAAAAATACGGTCATATGGAATTTACTGCAGGTGGCGGAATGGAACATCAAACGATGACTTCAATGGGAGGCTGGACTAAGCAATTAATTGCTCATGAGCTTGCGCATCAATGGTTTGGTGATAAAGTTACCTGTGGCGCATGGAATGATATCTGGCTGAATGAAGGTTTTGCAACTTTTGGTGAACACGTTGCCAATGAAAAGTTATTAATGACCAATACTCAGTTTTTAAATTATCTTCTCAATGAAAAAAATGTAATTACAAGTGCTCCTGGAGGAAGTGTTTATGTTGCTGATACCAATTTAGGAAACATAGGAAGTATTTTTGATGGGAGATTATCCTACTCAAAAGGTGGATATGTGGTAAGAATGATCAAATGGATCTTAGGTGAAACGTTATTTTATCAGGCACTGAAAGATTATCATGCAAGACCAAATTTAGCTTACAATTACGTGAAAACTTCAGACTTAAATGCTTCATTATTACAATCGACTGGAAAAGATTTCACCGGATTTTTCAATGACTGGATTTACGGACAGGGATATCCAATCTATGATATCCGATGGAAACAAACAGGAAATACATTGACTTTTAAAGCGACACAAACTCAAAGTCATGCTTCTGTGAGCTTCTTTGATATGCCTTTGCCAATCAAAGTCAACGGAACCGGAGGTCAGGTTGCATATTTTGCTTTAAATAATACTTCAAACAATCAATATTTTACAGAAACGGTAGCATTTCCGGTTGCGAGTGTAGAATTTAATTATGAATATCAGATTTTAGAAAAAAACTCGACTGTGACACTGGATAATAATTTGAGTACATCGGAGATTAAACCTGTAGAGTTTGCAATTTATCCGAATCCTGCGAAAAATGAGTTATTCGTTTCAGGCTTAAAAAAGCAAACCGATTATACTATTTACACAGCAGACGGAAGATTAGTAAAAAAAGGAAAAACGGAAAATAAAATTGATGTTTCCTCCTTTTCTAAAGGAGTTTACTTCATGACGATTGAGAATACTAATTTTAAGTTTGTAAAAGAGTAAGCTTTATTTTAAATCTTATAATAATATTTTATTTAAATGAAAGTCTTCTATTGTGAAGGCTTTCATTTTTTATAATGGTTGAAAAAATAATTAGACTCCATGTTATTCTGGTTAAATAAGTAGGCTATTGGATTTAAAAATTATATCAACATCAAAATTTAGAATAAAAAACAGGAAAAGCTAATAGTTTAAAGCCTTTTTGTTAAATTAGCAGACCTAAAATATTATTATAATGATCTCTGAAAAGTATCTTGAAAATCTACAGAACGAACTTAAAAATATCGAAAACGATGGTCTTTTTAAAAAAGAAAGAATCATCACATCCCAGCAAAGTGCTGAAATTGAAGCCAACGGAAAAAAACTTTTAAATTTCTGTGCCAATAATTATCTGGGACTTTCAAACCATCCGGAAGTGATGAAAGCTTCTCAGGATATGATAGAATCTCATGGTTATGGGATGTCTTCGGTACGTTTTATCTGCGGAACTCAGGATATTCACAAGCAGTTGGAAGAGAAAATTGCTCAGTTTTTAGGTCTTGAAGACACGATTTTGTATGCAGCTTGTTTCGATGCAAATGGTGGTGTTTTCGAACCGTTATTTACAGAAGAAGATGCGATAATTTCTGATGAATTGAATCATGCTTCAATCATTGATGGTGTGCGTCTTTGTAAAGCGGCAAGATACCGTTACAAAAACAATAATATGGCAGATCTTGAAGCGCAGTTGATTGCCGCTTCAGAAAAAAATCATAGGTTTAAAATCATTGTTACAGACGGAGTTTTCTCAATGGATGGAATTGTTGCTGATTTGAAAGGTGTTTGTGATTTAGCCGACAAATACAATGCTTTGGTCATGGTTGATGATTCCCATGCAACCGGATTTATCGGTAAAACTGGTCGTGGAACTCATGAAGCCAACGAAGTGATGGGTAGAGTAGACATCATTACTTCTACGCTAGGAAAAGCTTTGGGAGGTGCTTTAGGCGGATTTACTTCCGGTAAAAAAGAAATCATCGATATGCTGAGACAGCGTTCTCGTCCATATTTATTCTCAAATTCTCTGGCTCCCGGAATTGTAGGTGCTGCTTTGAAAGTTTTAGATATGATTTCGGACGATACTTCATTGAGAGATCAGGTAATGGAAAATGCAGAATATTTCAGAAAAGAAATGAAGTCTAAAGGTTTTGATATTCCTGAAGGGGATGCTGCGATTGTTCCAGTCATGTTGTACGATGCAAAATTGGCCCAGAAAATGGCTGAAAAATTGATGGATGAAGGAATTTATGTGATAGGATTCTTCTATCCGGTTGTGCCGAAAGAAAAAGCGAGAATCAGAGTGCAGCTTTCTGCATCTCACACAAGAGAACATTTGGATAAAGCGATTGTTGCTTTTGAAAAAGTTGGAAAAGAATTAGGAGTAATTTCATAAAATTAAAAAACATCCATTCTACAATTGTAGAACGAAAACAGGATTTCTATATTTACAGAAATTCTGTTTTTTTATGATGGAAACGGTAAATTAAAGTACGTAAAGAAATATGTTGATGGTAAAAAGGTTCACAGTATTTCTTTCAGTCAATAGAAACGGGCTTTAGCAGATTTAAATTTTCAAATATTTCATATTGGTCTTAGTTGAAATTTAATTTAGAGACTATTATAATCATTATTTCGTAAATAAAATTGATTAAAAGTATCAAGACGGTAGATTGACGCACTATTTTCCCTTCACTTCATCAACAAAATCATTATCTTTGCACACAAATTTTTACGATGCTATATACCATCATCAAGGCGTTGCATATTATTTTTATGGTCAGTTATTTTGCGGGAATATTTTATCTCGTGAGAATTTTTGTGTACTATAAAGATACTGATGAGTTTTCTGATGAAAAAAGGAAAATACTTCGAGAGCAATACATCTTTATGGCTCGCCGATTATGGAATATCATTACCGTTCCTGCAGGAATTATCATGGCGGTTTGCGGACTGATTTTGATTTTTCTGAACACAGGATTGATGAAAACATCATGGTTTCATTTAAAATTAACATTCCTCATCGGATTAGCAATTTATCATTATTGGTGCTGGAAAAAGGTAAACCAACTTGCAAAACTTAACGGAAATACTTTAGAAACTGCCAATATAAAACTTAGACAGGCAAATGAAATTGCTACCTTTATTTTATTTCTGGTCGTGTTTACAGTAATTTTAAAATCTTCGATCATTGAGTATTGGTGGCAATTAATCACCGGATTTTTCGTTCTGGTATTTTTAATCATGATGACGGTGAAATTGGTGAATAAGAATAAAAAAAGTAAAAAGTAAAAAGAGACAAGTAAAAAGTCCGAGAATATTTACTTCTAACTTCAAAAAATTAAGTTTAAACTTCTAACTAAAAAACATGATTGCAATTTTTAAAAAAGAGCTTTGGAGTTATTTCGGGAACTGGAGTGCATGGGTGATCATTGCTGCTTTCAGTCTGATAACGACATTGTTTTTGTTTTTTTTCGAAAATGAGTCTAATATTTTCGACATCGGGCTGGCTTCTTTACAGAGCTATTTCGTTTTGGTGCCATGGCTTCTGATGTTCATTATTCCTGCATTATCGATGAAAACTTTTGCGGAAGAACAACAAACAGGAACATTAAATTGGTTGTTTTCTCAACCATTGAAAGTTTCAGAATTGGTTTTTGGTAAATTTCTTTCGGTTTGGGTAGTCGGAATTTTATGTCTGATTCCTTCCTTGATTTATCTCTACACCGTTTATGTTTTAGGTGTTCCGGAAGGAAATGTTGATTTAGGAATGACTTTCGGAAGTTATTTCGGATTAATTATCCTAATCGCAGCATTCGCCGGAGTAGGTATTTTGGCTTCATCGCTTTCTCAGAATCAAATCATGGCTTATCTGTTGGGTGTTTTCATGTGTTTCATCATGTATTTCGGGATTGAGCAGTTAGCGAGTTACAAATTGTTGGGTGGAGCAGATTTTATCCTTCAAAATATCGGTTTTTATCAGCATTTTTTAGGCTTTACAAGAGGTCTGATTGATTTTAAAGACGTCGCTTATTTTGTATTTGTCATCGGTCTTACGTTAGCATTGTCCAATCATTTTATCACTAAAAAGAAGTAAAAATATGAAGAAGATATCCTTAAAATCTCCATTCGGAATTTTACTGTTTGTAATTTTACCTTTAAGCATCATTTTGATGTTTTCAGGAATTCGGTTGGATTTGACCAAAGAAAAAAGATACACACTTTCAGAAAGTACGATCAAAGTTTTAGAATCGATCAAAAAACCTGTCACAATTGATGTTTATCTTGAAGGAGATTTTCCCGCAAGCTTTAAACAATTGCAAAGCGAGACAAGATTTATGCTTGAGGAATTCAGAAAAGTAAATCCTAAAATCGATTTTAAATTCATTGATCCCATCAAAACAAAAATGTCTCAGGATACTTTGATGGCAATGGGAATGCAGCCATCTATTCTCCCTGATATTAAAGACGGAAAAGTGTCTCAGATTACACTGTTTCCTTATGCGGTGGTAAAACATGGCCAGAATGGAGCTTCTATTCCGTTGGTAGTGCAACAGGCAAACATCAATGCGGATGAACAACTGAGAAAATCAATTGAAAATTTAGAATATAATTTAGTTTCAAATATTAAAGCAGTTTCAACCAACAAGAGAAAAAAAGTTGGAGTTTTGGTCAACCAGGACGAGTTGAGACCTGAAGAATTTCAGGGTTTTATGAACCTGGCTTTGGAAAGTTATGATGCAGGTCCGATAATTCCTAAAAATAATGTCGAACTGACTTTGGCAGATTTACCATTATTAAAGCAAATGAGTGCTTTGGTTATCGCAAAACCCAGAAAAGCATTTACAGACGGTGAAAAAATTATTTTGGATCAATACATCATGAATGGCGGAAAAACACTTTGGATGATTGATGCCGTGAATGCCGAAATGGATACTTTGACAAGATCTAAAAAAGTAATGCCTTTTCCTGTTGATATCAATATGACCGATTTCTTTTTTAATTATGGCTTGAGAATCAATCCGGCATTGGTAAAGGATGTGAAGAAATTTGCTTTGCTGAAACTGGTGACTGGTGAAGTAGGAGGGAATCCTCAATACACAAGTCTTCCTTGGCCATATTTTCCGTTGGGAATTGCTGAAAACAATAATCCGATTACTAAAAATATCAATCCGGTAAAATTTGAATTTCCTACTTCGATCGATACTTTGGGCGGAAAGAAATTTAAAACAAACGTTCTTTTTGAATCAAGCGAAAGAACTTTATTAAAGCAGGTTCCGAATTATGTACAGCTTGATGAAATTGCCAGCGTCGACAGTCTCGGACAAATGGAAAAACCAAGTACACCGAAGATTTTTGCAGTTGCTTTAGAAGGAAAATTCTCTTCAGCTTATGCATCAAGAATCGAAAGACAATCTTATCCCGGATTTAAAGCAACAAGTCCGGAAAATAAAATGATCGTTATCGCAGATGGTGATGTTGGTAGAAATAAAACCCATAAAGGTGAACCTTTACCTCTTGGTGTAGATCGTTTGACCGATGAACAGTTTGGTAACGAACAGTTCCTTAGAAATGCTTTAGATTACCTTCTTGACGATAGTAATCTGATAGAATTAAGGAATAGAAATATTGAAGAACGTCTTCTCGACCGTCACAGAATCAGCGAAGAGAAAACAAACTGGCAATGGTTTAATTTATTACTTCCTTTAGCGATTATCGGGCTTTTAGGAGGTTTGTTCTTCTGGTTAAGAAAAAAGAAATTTGGATAGAAATAGAAAAAGAGAAACCTTGGTTTCTCTTTTTTATTTGAAGTCATTTTTATTTCAAAATTGCAGGTAAAATAAACTCCTTCACAATCTTCTCTGCTTGCGGATGTCCGTAAGGTTTGTTATAAGCTTTTGAAGTAATAATAATGACAATCGGAAGATTCTTGAAGATGATAAACTCATTGCCTCCATTTCCTGCGCAATAATAGGTTTCATAATGCTTTCCTTTGTATTCAACTGATTTATTCCAAAACAGATAACTGTAAAATTCGTTTTCTCTTTCAGGAATTTGAATCTGATGAGTGAAAGTTTTTTGTACCCATTCTTTAGATATTATTTGATTTCCGTTCCAGGCACCATTATTTTTATAAAGTTGGGCATATTTTGCATAATCCAAAGATCTCATCTGCAAGCTTCCTGCTGTATTTGCCACATTTTGCGGAGTATATTGCCATTGGTATTTTGTAATGTTGAGAGGTTTGAAAAGCTTTTCGTCAGCGTATTTTTCCAGTCCGCCAGGAACTTTTTTATCAAGAATATCGCCTAAAAGTATTGTGCCTGCCGTGAAATAATCCCATTTTCCACCGTTTGTTTTTGATTGATCCATTGGAAGATCAAGTGCGAACTTCACCCAATTATCAGTAGGGTACATATTTTCTTCATTGCCAGGAGATTCACTGTTTGCATCAGAACCATTGAAAGCAGAACTCATTGTTAGGAGATCTTTTAGGTTTATCTGATCTTTTTTGACATCATAATTTTCAAATGATTTCAGGTTATAAAACCGATCTAAAGTCTGATTTTCATCTTTAATATAACCGTCTTTAATGGCAATTCCCATTAAGGTTGAAACGAATGATTTTCCTGCAGAACGGGGATCGTGCAACGTGTTTCTGTCGGCTCCGTTAAAATATTCCTCAAGCAAAAGTTGACCTTTGTGGATGACAACAATACTCGTAATTTCTTTCAGGTTATAAGTCGCAATTTCACCGTTAAGTGCTTCAATTTTCTTTTTATCGAATTTAAAATCTGAAATTTCCCAACCGCTATTTGGCTGAGTTGGTTGTATTGCAACTTCTTTGGCTGTTGCTTTGGGAGTTTTTACAACAAGTTCGGTTTGACCTGCCGCAATTAAATTTCCAACAATCGCCTCAGCTTTTTCATTGATTTTAAGGTAAGGTCTGATCTCGATCTTGAGTTGATGTTTGCCTTCTTTCAATGCTTTTTCACCACCATTCATTTGAAATCTTTCCCATAGATGCAATGCCCAGAGATTTTCACCTTTAGAACTTGTCAGTGGGATTCTGAAAGTCGTTACTGTATTTTTTAGTTCATTGGCATTACCAATCCAACATCCGGGATTGAGATTTTCTTTATAAATGAATTGACCATCAACATAAAATGTGAACTGCATATTTCCTTTTTCGAGTAATTGTTCTGCTGAAAGATCCGGAGACAACCGATGAAGATAATTGGTAATCGAATTATCCATAAAAACACGGATGTTTAGATCAGACTTATAGGTCAATGGAAATGACTTCAGAAAATCAGATTCTTTATATTGATCGAGCGGAATATTACCATTCATAAAGGTTACTTTACCAACATTGGTTTTGTGTAAAGCTGTAATGATGCCGTCGGTTTTTACCAGATCTTTCGATTGCCCAGAAACTGTAAGACACAACAGGTTTAATAAAATGATAATCAAAATCCTTTTCATAATTAAAATATTTTAATGCAAAACTATACTAAAAGTCCGCTTTGAAAATAGAACAGGATTAACATTCAAAGAATATTAGCCGAAAAGGATCTTTCTGTATTGTGAAGGTGTAATGCCGTTGATTTCTTTGAAACATCTCGTAAAATGACTCTGGTCTGAAAAACCGCATTCAAGAGCAATGGCTGTTAAATCTAATTTTTTTTGAGAGATAAGCTGTAAAGATCTTTGAACCTTTATTTTCCTGATATATTCTCCCAAACCGGAATTGAAGTATTTTGAAAAATCTCTCGATAAATGAACCGGATGAATATGTAATGTTTTTGATAAATAATCTAAGCTCAGATGATCCGAGAATTGGTCATTAAGAATCAAATGTAATTCTGAAACCCAGGTTGGCTTTTTATTGGATTCGGTTTTGCGATTCCGAAGCATTTTTGAGAGTGTTTCCAATAACAAAGTTTGAATGGAAATCATAGTAGAAATGTCATCTGCTTTTGTTTCCCGGAAAATTTTATACATTAAAAATTTCAGATCGGGATCAGCAAGATTGATACTTCCTTGAATGTCTGTAGCTTTAAAATCAAGATCATTAAACCATTCCTCTTCAATCTCGATGTGAAAACCTCTGGTGAATCCTTCAGGTTTGATATTATAATGGGGTTCCTGCCAATTGTGGAATAACAGATCGCCTGCAGAACAGTTGTAGATCTCTTTTTTATTTCCTTCGATCACATTTCCTTCAAGAATAAATGTAAAATAAGCATTTTCGTGATAATGCCAATCTACTTTATCGTGGGTATAAACAGTATCGGTCAAGGTAATTCCTTCAAGATTGATGGTCGTGTTGGTTTGTCCGTAGAATTCTCCTTTTTGCGACTGTTTCATTATAACATCTTTTAAATTATTCCTCCAAATTATATATCGGCTCAACTTTATAACCAGCCAGTTTCAACTTAGAAATCAATCCGCATTTTCCTGTGAGATGCGCATATCCTACTGCAATAAAACTGTTTTTCTCTGCAATATTCTTTTCGATAATAGGCAACCAGACCGCACTTCTGGAACTGATCATCAGACTTTCTGCACATTCAGAATCAAGTTGGTAATCTAAATTCTGCTTTTTGTAAGATTCAGCCATACGACAGTGAATGTCAGTATCACGCTTCATTTTAATATTGTCGAGCCAGAGATTAATATGTTTTTTTATATCCTTCCAGTCTGTGCGATCTTGCTGATTGATGTAAGAAGTCATGAGGTCGTTGCTTTCTAAACCTACCAATTCAACAGAATTTTGCTTTGCCGTTTTAATCAGGTAATTATCAAAACTTTTAAAAGTATCGCTGTTTTTTACTGTTCCACATTGTGTTTCCAGATAGGTCTGCTGAAGCTTTAAAAGTAATTCGGGAGGTGATAATTTAGAAATTGGAACAGTCCATTTTTGTGCAATTTCTTCTAAAAATTTCAGATGATTTTTATCTAATTTCTGTTTATAAGTAAAATTTTCTTCTCTGGCGTTTAAGTATTTTGCAAGATTTTCTCCCGTATCTATATTTTCAAATATGGCAACTTTAGAAGATTTGAGCGATCTTATTAAGGTTTTAAGCGAATCTATATAAGAATTTCCCATCTGATGATAAGTTCCTAAAAGGTATGAAACGTTTGGATTGCCTTCTTTCTTTATTGTCCAGAGTATGGTGTTCTGAGCAAATGAGAGATTTAATGATAAAATAAGAAATAGTAAAAATATTTTTTTCATTGCAGTTTTTATTTTAAATAAATGGTAGCAAAAACCGTTTTGGAATACGTTCAAATATAGTAAAATGTTCATAAACTCACTCTATAAAGAAAAATACATACTGCAAAAAAAGTAAACAAAAATTGGAACTAACAATGAAATCAGGAAAATTTATATTTTTTTGTTTTCTTATCCTATGTTAATAAGTTAAATCATAAATTTTTCCGAGGTTTGCAGTGTTGAAATAATAAAACAGTGTTTTTGCTGTTTATAAAAGCAATACTTAATCAATATTAATATTAAATATTTAAAAAAATGAAGAAAATCAGTGTAATCGCTTTAGCAGGTATGGGTCTTTTACTTGCATCTTGTGGAGATAAAAAAACAGAAGCTGCAACTGCAGGCCAAGAGCAATCTGTAGCTGAAAAGCAGGGAGCTGTATTTACAGTAGATACTGCAGCATCTAAAGTAAACTGGAAAGCGTTCCACAAAGGAGGTTTTGCTCCACGTTGGGGAACTCTTGCTGTATCAACAGGAGAATTGTCTGTAGCTGAAAACCAATTGACTTCAGGAGAATTTGTAATCGATATGAAATCTATTAAGGTAGATCCTGCTTCAGTAACTGAAAAAGATAAAAAATACACAGATCTTGAAGGACATTTGAAGAATCAGGATTTCTTTAATGTAGAAAAATTCCCGACTGCTGATTTTAAAATCACTAAAGTGGAAGATCTTGCTGCAGGTGCTCAAAATGCTGTAGAAGGTGCCAATAAAACAGTGAGCGGAAACCTTACTTTATTAGGTAAAACGATGAATGTTACTTTCCCTGCAAAAGTTGACATCGTAGACAAATCAGCAACTGTAAAAGCTCAGTTCACTGTGAATCGTGCTGATTGGGGAATCAAATTCGGAACTGACGAAACTGATCCTGCAGAATGGATGATCAGCAAAGATATCGAGATCGGTATCGATGTGAAAGCTACTCAAAAATAATTTTTGCTCAAAATATTTGAAAAGACATCTGTATTTTTGCGGATGTCTTTTTTTATTTACATCGTAAAAGTTTTAAATTTAATGATCAGTACTATTAAAAAATTCCAGCATTGTGTTTAATGAATCAGCAGAATGCATTTTCTCACCATTTTCAAGCGAGTCCTTCGCTGCAATTGCTGCTCTCTTACGCATCTTCGATTCATAATTTAAAATAGCTTCCTCTAAAGAACCATATTCCTCCGAAGTCAGAGTTTCACTTAGTTCCAGAGCATCAAGCATCGCCATGTTTGCACCTTCTCCGGCAAATGGCGGCATTACATGAGCTGCGTCACCGATGATGGTCAAGTTAGGAAGAGTTTTCCATGTTTGATCGAAAGGCGTACAGTAAATCGGACGAGGAATAAATGGAGTAGCTGCTTTTTCAAATAATTCATCCCAGATATTGCTCCATTCCGAATATTCTTTTTTAAACCAATTTAGAACCTCTGTGCGATCTGAGAAATCAATTCCGCTTTCTTTTGCCCAATTTTGATTGGTTTTAAAACTGACATAAAATCCAAGATCGCCACCGCCTTTCTGTCCCATCAGAATATTTTTTTCGTTTCCAAAAGCCATGATTTTTCCTCCGTTGATCAATGAATGTATTTGCGGAACTGCTTTTTCGGAATTATAAACATTACCTTCCAACATCGTAATTCCAGAATAAAAAGGTTTAGTATCTGTCAGGTAAGAACGGATTTTAGAATTGGCACCATCAGAACCAATGACGAGATCTGCGTAAACCGACAAACCACCTTTGAAATGTAGCAGCCAACCTTCATCTTGTGGTTCCATAGAAATAAAATGACTGTTCCAGACAACAGTTTCGGGATCTAAAGAATTTAATAATATTTTTCTTAATACGCCACGATCGATCTCCGGACGAAAATGTTCGTTTCCAAAATCTTCGTCAATATTGCTTTCGTGATCACTGAAAAAGATTTCTGCCTGATCGTTTAAGATGAGTGTTTTATCTGCACCCGGCATAAAATTATTTTTAAATTCGGTCAGTAAATCAGCTTTAATTAAAGCGGCCAATCCCGATTCTTCATGCATATCGAGAGGTGCACCTTGCACTCGTGCATCTTTGTTGATGTCTCTTTCGTAAACTTTTACATCGGCTCCTTTAAGCTGTAAAAGTCTGGCTAAAGTCAGTCCACCGGGACCTCCGCCGATAATTGCGATTTTTTTATTGTTGATTTGCATATTCTTTATCGTTTTGAATGATGCAAATTTATTCTGTCCTGAAAGAGGATAATAGTATAAATCGGTCGTTTTTATTTTTAAATAATTCTTTAGGTACCGCTCCGGAAAACTTTTTTATTTCTTTGATAAAGTGAGTCTGGTCTGCAAAATTGAGTTCCGGAAAGAGTTTCCCTTTTGCAATATGTTCCAGTGAAGCTCTGAAACGAAGGATGCTGCAAAATGATTTTAACGAAATGCCAAATTGCTGATTAAAATAGCGGTTGATTTGTCGGCTGCTCCAACCCACTTTTTCAGAAAGTTCTTGTACTGAAACAGAACCGTGATTATAGTAAATAAGATCAAACAGCTTCTTTTTGCGGGGATCAATTTGTTTGATGAGAAGAGATTTTATTTTTTCTGATGCCTTTTTGCAAAAATCTTCAAAATTATTGAGATCTTCAGGCTTAAAATTCCAGAAATCATCAGGTAATATTTTTCCTTTATCTACAATATCGGAAATGGCTTCATGAAAAATATATTCTACGGCAAGTAGCTTAAAACTGACCGCAAATCTCAGACTTTTGGCAGGAATAACACCTTCTTCATGCTGCTGCGTTCCCAAACCGAGAAGTACAATTCTGAAAGGTTCATCGTCTGATTGTATTAGAAATAAATCGATGCGTCCGTCAGGTAATCCTATCGTTTCTTTGTAATTTTCCGAATGATTATGCAACACCCAAAAACTCTCTACAAAGTCAGAAATAGACTCGTCTGGTTTGATGTTTTTGTAATAGATGTCGTTGGTCATATTTGATTCTGAAAATGAAATCAAATCTAATGATATTACTGAAAACAAAAAAGAGAAACCCGAAAGTCTCTCTTTAAATATAATCTTAAATTTGTTTCTACCAAGGACTGATTCCTGTTTCGTCCTCAATGTCATTGCTGTAAAATTGTCCTGTCGGTGCGTTTTCGTCTGTCAAAGTATGTTTGATGATAAACGAGGCTGCGCTTTCCACAGAACCGGGACCGCTGTGATGATTAAAATCTGTTGCCGTATAACCGGGATCAATTGCATTGACTTTAAAAGAGAGATCTCTAAGTTCATACGCTAAGACAATTGTGTAAGCATTCAAAGCTGACTTTGAAGGACCGTAAGCTGCAGCTTTTACCTGGTAATATTTCCAGCTCGGATCGCTGTGCAACGTCAATGAACCTAATCCTGAAGTGATATTACTGATTCTTGGGCTGTCAGATTTTTTAAGTAAATCTAAAAAAGCCTGAGTCACATTGATCACTCCGAAGAAATTTGTTTCAAAAACCTCTTTAATATCATCGACTGCAGTTTCTGTTGCAGTTTGAGGATTTACACCAAGAATTCCCGCGTTGTTGATAAGAATATCAAGTTTCCCTTGTTCGTTTTCTACGATGTTTTTTGCTGCCGAGATTGATTCAGGATTGGTAACATCGATTTCAATCGCTTTGATATTTTGAAAGCCTTTTTCGTTTAATTCTTTTACAATCACTTCTCCTTTTGCAAGATCACGACTACCTAAATAAACGAATAATCCTTTTTGTGAAAATTGTTTTGCGGTTTCAAGACCAATACTTCTGTTGGCTCCTGTTATTAATGCTGTTGTCATTTTTTTATTTTAATTGATGGTGTAAAAGTCCGCCAATTTAATAAGATAACATTTGCCAAATGACAAAAAGCGATGATGAGTTGGAAGTTTGATCGGGGAGAATTAGAAGTTTTTGAAATTAATACATTTTGTTTGTTGATAAATTAATAAGCAAATCAATTAAAGTTTCAAATAGGCAAAGCCAGAAATCTGATGTCTAAACCTTACCAATATTTTTCCTGATCCGACTTAGTGAAGATTGCGTAATCCCTAAATAGGAAGCAATATATGAAAGCGGAATGCGGTTGACTACATTAGGGTAAATTTCCAGAAACTTCAGATAACGTGTTTTAGCATCTTCAGAAACAAGCGGACTTCTTCTTTCTACTTTTTGAAGCAATGCTCTTGAAATTATTTTATGAACAATGGCTTCCCAACCAACAATAGTTTGTAGTAATTCTAACCAGTCTTTTCTCTGAAAAACAATCAACTTACAATCAGTAACCGCCTGAACATAAGAGCTGGAGGGAATTTCATTATCAAAACTTTCGAGATCTACGACCAGATTATTTTCTTCAATGAAATATTTTGTGATTTCTTCACCTTTGTTATCGTAATAGCAAACCCGCATAATTCCATCAACGACAAATGCAACTTGTCTTGATATTTTTCCGGCTTCAGAAAAATATTCTTCTTTTGAAAGATTTATTTCTGCTGCTTTACTGGCGATAAAATTAATTTGCTGTTGGTTGAGGTTTCCAAATCGTAGGATAAAATCAAAAAGTTCTTTCATGAGGGCAAGGTAAGAAAAGTTGATTTTTTAGGATTTGTCATTTGGTAAAAAGTGATGAACTACAATTTTCTTTTATTACCACATTTTGGACAAAAAGTTGCCGTTTCTGTTCGATAAGGTTTTCCACAGTTTTCACAATCAGGACCATACATATCAATAAAATGATGCATAATTGCATTAGGATTTGTCTCTTCAAAACCTGTTACATCTTTATAATAACTAAGTAATTTGCTAAAACGTGGAGGTTTCCTCAATTTTTTTGCTTCCTGAAATCCTTCAGATAATAATTTCGAAGCAATTTCTCCTTCTTCAGAATCCAGCATAGGAACATCCATTCTACACCTCCAACAATATCTGATTTTCATATTTAAACATCTTTTATAAAGTCCTCATATTCATAATAAAACCTTTCAAAGCCATCCATTTTCTCTACAAAAAATTCAAAAATTTGCTGCCATGTATTTTTGTTAAGAACAGAAACTCCGTCTTTTTCTACCCAGATTCTGCTGATGACTTTTCCGTTTTCCAAAGTATAAAATTCTTCTTTATGAAAATCACCAATATAATCTTTCAGAATATCTTCAAGCGACCAGATCTTATTATAGTACGCATCTCGATAGATTTCATCTCTCATTTCGATGTCTAAAGAAACTTCTGCCTTTTTGCTTTCAGCATTAAATTTGAACGAAAAATCTTTGACTTTTGTATCGTACAAAATCCATTTTCTGGGAAATGACTTTCCGAATGCCGTCCAAAATTCTTTTTTTAACTGCTGTGCTTCCTGTTTACTGAACATATAAACAAATTTAAGAAATTTGGTGAGATGTTTGGAGACCAAAGACCGAAGTTTTATAATAGAAATTACTTCTGACCCGAACTTCCCACCTTCTAAAATTCAATTTTATACAATTAAAACAATTTTCTTACTTTTGCTGTAATGCTGTCAAAGAAATCTCAATATGCGTTTAAGGCACTTTCATATCTTGTAGAAAAAAGAAATGGAGGTCCTGTTCTTATTTCTGAAATCGCCGAGCACAAAAAAATTCCGTTAAAATTCCTTGAAAATATTTTACTTGAACTTAAAAAAGCAGACATTCTCGACAGTAAAAAAGGAAAAGGCGGCGGATATTTTTTTAAAGAAAACCCTGAAGACGTAAAGCTTGCGAAGATTATTCGTCTCGTAAACGGTCCGATTGCATTGCTTCCTTGTGTAAGTCTCAATTTCTATGAAAAATGTGCAGATTGTAACGAAGATCATTGTAGTCTGCATGATGTTTTGATCGAAGTGAGAGATGCTTCTTTAAAGATTTTGGAAGAAAAAACACTTCTTGACTTAATCGATTAAATAAATTCTAAATTTTGACTTTATAAGTCTACTTATTTGGTAGGATAATTATTTTATCTGATATTTGCATTACTTCAAATGAATAAACTATGATTTCAAAAGAAGATGCAGAGATATTAAAACATCTTTCACCACTTGACGGACTGAAATTTATTTCACAAAAATTGCCGGAAGGAGTTGTATTTTCCACATCGCTTGGTCAGGAAGATCAGGTCATTACCGATATGATTTTTAATAATCATTTGCCTATAAAGGTTTTCACTTTAGATACCGGAAGACTTTTTTATGAGCATTACGATTTACTTTCACAGAACAATTCTCGATATAAAATCAAAACAGAAGTTTATTTTCCCGAAGTTTCTGATGTTGAAAAATATGTGAATGAAAAAGGTATCAACGCTTTTTATCATTCGATAGAAAACAGAAAAGAATGCTGTTTCATCAGAAAAGTAAAACCTCTGAACCGTGCTTTGGAAGGGGCAAAAGTCTGGATCACCGGACTTCGTTCCGAACAATCCGAAAATCGTGAAAATATGCCGATCATTGAATGGGACGAAGACCGAAAGCTTTTTAAATACAATCCTTTAATCGATTGGTCTTATCAGGAAGTTTTAAATTATCTTGAACAAAATAAAGTTCAGGAACTGACTTTACACAAAAAAGGATTCATCAGCGTTGGCTGTCAACCTTGTACAAGAGCGATCGAAGAAGGCGAAAATCCTCGTGCCGGACGTTGGTGGTGGGAAAGTTCACAAAAAGAATGCGGTCTGCATACACATTAATTCAAATTTTTCAGAAATAAAAATGAGTACATATAAACTAGACTATCTGGAACAGCTGGAAGCCGAAAGTATTTATATTATGCGCGAAATTGCAGCGCAGTTTGAGAAACCGGCTTTGCTATTCAGTGGCGGAAAAGATTCGATCACATTGGTACATTTGGCTAAAAAAGCTTTTGCTCCAATGAAAATCCCGTTTCCGCTGGTGCATATCGATACGGGACACAATTTCCCGGAAGCATTGCAGTTCAGAGATTATTATGCTGAAAGTATAGGCGCCGAACTGATTGTAAGAAAAGTTGAAGATACCATTAAAGCTAAAAATTTAACCGAACCCAAAGGAAAATTTGCCTCAAGAAACTGGCTGCAAACCCATACTTTATTAGATACGATTGAAGAATTTCAGTTTGATGCCTGTATTGGTGGTGCGAGAAGAGACGAAGAAAAAGCCAGAGCAAAAGAACGTTTTTTCTCTGTTCGTGACGAGTTCGGACAATGGGATCCGAAATTACAACGTCCGGAATTGTGGAATATCTACAACGGAAGAATTAATAAAGGTGAAAATGTAAGAGTGTTCCCGATTTCGAACTGGACGGAACTTGATGTCTGGAATTATATTAAAAAAGAGAATATTCAGTTGCCATCTATTTATTTTGCTCATGATCGTGACGTGATAGAATATGATGGACAATTAATTGCGGTTTCGGATTTTATTCAGATTGATGAAAATGATAAAATTGTAAATAAGAAAGTACGATACAGAACCGTAGGAGATATGACTTGTACTGCAGCAGTTGAAAGTTCAGCCGAAACTTTGGATGAGGTTGTGACAGAAATTACCGCCTCAAAAATTTCAGAAAGAGGGGAAACCCGAATCGATGATAAAGTGACGGAAGCTGCAATGGAAGACCGAAAAAAAGGAGGGTATTTTTAAGTAATAAGCAGTAAGCTTTCACAACTCATCATTTAACACTCACAACTTATAACTAAAATTAACGTGGACATATTAAGATTTATCACTGCGGGAAGTGTAGACGACGGGAAAAGTACCCTGATCGGAAGACTTCTGTATGACAGTAAAAATATACTGATTGATCAGCTTGAAGCTTTAGAAAAACAGTCAAAAAACAAAAACGAAAATGGTGTTGACCTTGCAATTCTTACCGACGGATTGAGAGCGGAAAGAGAGCAGGGAATTACCATCGACGTTGCTTACCGATATTTTTCGACACCAAAAAGGAAATTTATCATTGCAGATGCTCCGGGACATATTCAATACACCAGAAATATGATTACGGGAGCTTCAAATTCACAACTCATTGTGATTCTGATTGATGCAAGACAGGGCGTGATTGAACAGACCAGAAGGCATTCAATTATTGCTTCATTGCTGAAGATGAAAAATGTTGTGATTGCTATTAATAAAATGGATTTGGTTGATTATTCCGAAGAAATTTATAATGATATTAAAGCTCAATATGAATTGGTAGCACAGAAATTAGGTCTGGAAAACGTCAGTTATTTCCCGATTTCTGCCTTTCATGGAGATAATATTGTGGATAAATCTTCTAAAACCGATTGGTATAAGGGTTCTACACTTTTAGATTTCCTGGAAACTGTGGAAATTGCTGAAAATAAAGATGTTGATCATCCGAGATTTCAGGTTCAGTACGTGATTCGTCCACAAACCGATGAACTGCATGATTACAGAGGTTATGCCGGAGAAGTAATTTCAGGAATTTATAAAAAAGGGGACGAGATTACTATTCTTCCACAAAACATTCAAAGTAAAATTTCAAAAATTGAAACAGGAGGTCAAGAAGTTGATTTTGTCTTTACCAATCAACCTGCAGTTCTGCATATTGAAGATGATATCGACATCAGTCGCGGTGATTTTATAGTTAAAACAGACAGTCATCCCAAAGTTGAAAATGAGTTTGAAGCTATTGTTTGCTGGCTTGATAAAAAAGAACTGATGGAAGGAAATAAATATTTTATTCAGCATAAAAGCAAAACTCTGAAAGCAATTGTCAAAGAAATTGAATATAAAATTGATGTGAATACATTAGAAAAAACGCCCACTGAAGAAAGCATAAAACTGAATGAAGTTGTGAAAGTTCGTATGAAAACTGCTTCACCATTGGTTTTTGACAGTTTTGAAAAAAGTAAATCTACAGGAAATGCAATTCTCATTGATGAAACGAGTAATTCTACAGTAGGTGCGGTAATGATTCTATAGTATGGTAATTACAAGAAAAGTTCAGATAAGATTAAACATTTTGTTAATCACGCTCGCAATATTATTTATTGTGGTTTTTTCGATGTATGAAATGGGCTATCTTGATGAGCTTTTAAATATTTTAGCAAAAGATAATTACATATTTTACTGGATGCTGTTGGTTGGGTTTTTAGCGGAAATCGTTGCCGGATCGATGGGAATGGGATATGGTGTCATTTGTACAACGACACTTTTGTTCCTAAACATTCCTCCGCATATCGTGAGTGCGAGTATTCATTCAGCAGAAAGTTTTACCACAGCTGCAGGAAGCATCAGTCATATTAAACTGAAAAATGTAAGTAAAAGTCTGGTGAAAAAACTGGCAATTCCTGCAGTCATCGGTGCCATTATCGGAGCATTATGTCTCACTTATGTTGGAGAATATTATTCGAAAATTACAAAAACTATTATCGCTTTTTACACTTTATATTTAGGTTTTCAGATCTTATCGAATGCTTTTAAGCCAAAACAGAATAAATCTTTAAAAAAGAAAACAAACTTAACAAGATTAGGATTGATCGGTGGTTTTATCGATTCTTTTGCAGGCGGAGGATGGGGACCTTTAGTTACCGGAACTTTGATTAAGAATAGTTTTACACCACGATTTGCGGTCGGAAGTTCTACGGTTGCCAAATTTATTCTCACGATTACGGCGGCAATTACCTTTATTTTTACATTAGGAATTCAGCACTGGAACATTATTTTAGGACTTTTGATTGGCGGAATTGTAACCGCTCCGTTTTCGGCAATGCTTACAGCAAAACTGCCCGTAAAAAAAATGTTTATTGTGATCGGAATATTAGTAATTGTAATGAGCTCAATAACGATTTATAAATCTGTATTTTAATAAAAAACTTTATCTTTATTAAAGAAATTTTAGGATCTAAACTTAAAATAAGCAGCGAAATTATTTACATTTACACCCTAAAAATAAAGCATGAATTTACACATTGTTGCGCTCTTCAAGTTTAACGAAAGTTATCTGATGGAAGCGGTTGAACTTTTCCAGACATTGGTGAGAGAGACAAGAAAGGAAGAGGGTTGTCTTCAGTATGATTTGATAGAAGATAATGAGCAGAAGGGAACTTTTTTCCTGACGGAACTTTGGGAAAGTGTAGAACACCACAATCATCACAACGGAACAGATCATTTGTTGAATTTCAGAAAAGATGCCTCAAAAATTATGACAAGTAGCATTCAGGTTTATAAGGGATTTAAGGTTTATTAATTTACTCAATAGCTTCAAAAAATGCAAAGGCAGTTTCATCATTTTTGAAACTGCCTTTTAGAAAAAATAGAAAGTATTAATTTTAATTGTGAATAGTAGACAATCGTTAATTTTAAAATTCACCATTGACAGCAGAATGCTGATTTACCATTCACTTCATTTATTTTACAATTAATTTTTTTGTTTCTGTGCTTCCACCATACGTGATTTTTACAATATAGTTTCCTGATTGAAGATGAGATAAGTTTAAATCTTGTTTATAGAAGCCTTCTTGATTGGTCAATTCGGCATTATAAACTTTTTTTCCGGTAAGGTCATATACTTCTACATTTCCTCTGTTACTTGATTTTTCTTTTACATCAAATAATACAGTAACTCTTTTGTCTGCAGTCGTAGGATTTGGATAGATCCCGAAAGATGCTTTTTTACTCACCTCAGTTACATCTAAAACTGAAGTAATGTTTTTATATTTAAAATACATATTACCTGTCGTAGCTCCACCATTTTGTGTGAAATACATTCTGTAATAAGTGCTTCCTTGCTTCACATAATAAACTACATCGCTGTAAACTCCTGTTGTTGGTTTCCAAGTGTGTCCTATTGTTGTAATATTGCTTGAAAATGCTGTTGTTGCAGGTAAAGTTGCGGCTGAAGTTTCCTGAGTTTCAGGCTGTACTTTTGCGATTGTTACGTTTGGACTCTGGATAACTCCTGATAATCTGTACATCATAATATTGGCATAAAATGACCAATATCTTGTGAACATAAGATCCCAGTCTGCTTTTGGAGGTTCAAGATTAGCAACTTTATCACCCGTTGTAAAAGAGAAGTAATTAAAGAATGCATCGTCAGTTCCGTTTGCAATCGTTTTAGTTTGGGTTGCATCCCAAGTAGAAGATGTAGCATTCCATTTAGAATATTTGAAAGTATATCCTCCAAAATAATCCTGAATCATAAATTTGATGTATTCTCCCGTAGATAAATATTTTAAAACAAAAATGACATTTCCTTCAATATGATGATTTCCTGGATTGTAAGATCCCCATCCGTAAGGTGCAGATCCTTGTTCGAAAGCACCGTCCTGAAGTGTCGTTGTTGCATCCGGATTATAAAGCGGTGCGCCCCAGGAAGCAATATTGGCAATATTGATATTGTCCCAGTTGGTTGCTACATTTGAAGCTTCATAAACTTCTATATTTTGAGCATCATTGATTCTTGTTCCGAAACTCATTGATGAATTTCTATAGAACGCAACATCCCAAGTATTTGCAGGTTGTGAAACAATATTATTTGCACTAAAATCAAAAAATACACGATTTTGATAATTTGCTCCTGTCGTTAAATTTACAGAAGTGTATCCGTTTGCATCAGTTTGTGATAAAACAGTCTGTTGAACTGTTAAAGCAAATAAAGAAGCTAAAAGTAGTTTTGTCTTCATAATGGATTTCTTATTTAGAATTATTCTACAAAACTAAGTATTTATTTTTAATCAGTCTAAATAAAAACATGACATTTGTCTTATTTTTATCACTTTTATATTAAATTTAATTAATAATATGTTGATTAATAAATTTTTATAAATAAAAAAGCTGATTACAATTTGTAATCAGCTTTTGAATTATTTTAAATAATTGAATTATTTCTTGATAAATTTAGATTTCACAGCTTTACCTTCTGTAGTTTCAATAAGAATATAATAAACTCCTGTCTGAAGATTAGTGATATCAAAAAGACTGTTGTCAACTTTTCCTGAAGCAACTTTTTGTCCTTCTGCAGAATAAATTTCTAGATTCTTAGGTTGTACTTTACCTACGAATTGGAGTGCTGTGTTTTCTGCGTTGATGGCGAATTTGGTGTTGTCTGTAGCTTTTAAAACATCTGAAGTTCCCAAAACAGAAGTCAGATCATATACGACATCATCAATATCTACAGCTGTGTGAGGTGCAGCAACAGCACTTACTGTTCTGAATACCAAATATGAAGATGATGAACTTGGAACTGCTATAGTGAAATTTTGAAAAGTATCTGTAGTTAGCATTGTCGCAGTTCCCAATCCCACAAATGTAGTCATATCAGTTGGGCTTGAAGCAAGACCAACCTGAATCATAACCGGTGCAGAAGCCGTATTTTTTCTGGCTTTGAAACTGATGCTCTTATTTCCTGTAGGAACTGTAATTTGTGGGGATACCAAATATTGTGGGGTACTCACATTAGCTCCTGAGTAAGATTGAATATATTGATTAGAATTAGCTGTATCGTTAAATACAATCATCATCGGACCAGGATTACCTGTCGGTGTCGGTAAAACTGCAGACCATCCATTCTGAGGAAAAGTAGTGTTTCCCGCAGTAAAAGTGTTGAAGTTCTGATTAATTGTAGCTACTTGAGCTTGTGCAGTAATAGCAGAAAAAGCTAGAGCTGCAAAAAGTAATTTTAATTTCATTTTTTCTATTATTTAATTATGACGCAAAATTAAACATTTGTTTTTAATTGTTCTAAATAAAACAATGATTTTTATTTTGTTTTTTTCATTTTAACCAAAATTGGACTAAAAATTATTACGTAAGAATTTTCCAAATAGAAGTTATCATTATCAGTATTGTGTTATCATCGTGCTCTTGCAAAAAAACATGTGACAAAATTCTAATTATTTTTAATTGTTCTAAATAAAGCACTATATTTGTCGAAAATTTTTGAGTTTATGAAGAAGAAAGTGCTTTCAATCGTGTCATTATCAGCTATTTTTTGGATCAATGCACAGGAAAAAGATTCTCTTAACCAGAAGAAAATAGAAGAGGTTGTTATTACTGGGCAATATATGCAGCAGTCTATTGATAAATCTATTTATAAGGTTGAGGTAATTGATGCACAGCAGATTAAAAATATGGCGGTAACAAACGTTGCAGAAGTTCTTAATCAGAATCTTAATATCTTAATAGAACCAAGCAGAGGTTCGGGAAATTCAAGTGCGAATATCATGGGATTGAGTGGTGAATACACAAAAATCCTGATTGATAATATTCCCGTTGTAAGTGATGAAGGAATGGGAAATTTGGTTGATCTTACCAAAATCAATGTCAACAATATTGAAAGAATTGAAGTAGTAAAAGGATCAATGGGCGTGGAATATGGTAATAATGCCGTAGCTGGAGTTATCAATATTATTACCAAGAAAAATTATGGAAAAAAGTTTACAGCGATTGCTTCTTTACAGGAAGAAACTGTAGGTAAAGATTACGACTGGTTCAAAAAGGGTAATGGTCGTCATTTGCAATCTTTAAACCTTGGCTATAGAATAAACGATAACTGGTCTGTGACAGCAGATATTAATCATAATGATTTTCAGGGATATAAGGGAATTCTGAACGGCTATAAGTATTTCAGCGAAAATAACGACGGAAAACGCGGTTATGAATGGCAGCCCAAAGATATGCTTACAACCAACGGAACCATCAGATATGGTAAAGGGCACACAAGCTTTTTTTATAAGCTAAATTTTCTAACAGAAAAAATAAACTACTACAATCCTTTAGTTGTTGAAGAATATCTTGGCGCTGGAAACAGAACCTATACTTCTGAAGATATAGATTACAATACACAACGCTGGATTCATCAGTTTAATATTCAGACCAAATTGGGAAGAATCAATTACAACGGTGATTTTTCTTATCAGACTCAGGAAAGAAAATCTCAGGATTATCTTTACGATGTTCCAAACAGGAAAGAGATTTCAAGAGAGCCGGAAATTACTTTCTATAAATCTGATGTTCTATACTCAAGAGGGATGTTCAGTAACTTTTTAAATAGTGAAAAAATCAATTTTCAGCTTGGTTACGAATTAGACAGAACCAAAGGCTTTGCCGACGCAACTACTTTTGAAAGCAATAATAATGGAAGAAGCATTGAAAGATTAATCTTCAACTATGCAAATTTCCTTTCCGCAGAATGGAATGTTGTTGATTGGTTTTCATTCCGTCCCGGTGTAAGATTGGCGCTAAGTGATAGATTTGATTCTCAATATAATTATTCTACAACTTTCAGATTCAAAACATCAGAAAAATCAGATATTCGTGCCGTTTTTGGTACTGCCAACAGATTTCCGACCTATGATGAGCTTTATACTTTTGTAGTAGATAACAATCATGATATCAGAGGGAACGAAAGCCTTAAGCCGGAAATAGGGTATTCAGGAAGTATATTCTGGGATTATGCCACAACTTTATCAAACGATTGGAAGTTTAATTTCAGTGCTTCAGGAATGTATCTTGATGTGAAAAACAGAATTGAAGATGTTGTAATTAATAACAGTCCTTTACAAATCACTTTTTTAAATGTTGATAATTACAAATCATTATTATTCGGAGGTGGTATCAATGTAAGAAAAGGAGATTTATCACTCAACGCAGGAGTTTCGGTAATGGGAATTTCACAGTCTTTAAATTCAGGAAATATTTCTTCACCTGATGATTATAATTTCTATACCGAAGCCAATTTGGCAGCTAACTATACCTTACCCTACACTAAAACTTTATTTGCCCTTTATTATAAATATACTGGCGAACAGAGAAAATATACTTTGAAAACCAATGCTCAGGATCCAAAAGATCCGGGACAATATATTTTAGGAGAAATTGGTGACTTTAATATGCTGAATTTCACACTAAGTCAGCCGTTTTTTAAAAATCATTTCGAAGTTAGTTTAGGAATTAAAAATATTTTTGATGTGACGAGCATCAGAAACACTGTGCAGGCTGGAAATAGTCATAACGGACCACAAGACCAACAAAATCTATTCTATGGCAGAAGTTATTTTGCCAGATTAAATTATACTTTTTAAATAAATTGAAAATGAAAAAAATACTATTTTGCTTATTGATAGGCACTTCTTTTATTTCTCAATCATGTATAAATGACAACGAAGACCCCATAGCAGTACCACCTTCAGACGGATCGAGAGTTGATCCTGATGTGGGAGGTGCTACCCAGCCAAATCAGGTTTGGTTTGATTTGGGTACAGACACAGAAATCCTTACGAAAAGAACCGATTGGGATCTTGCATTATATTCAGGAAACGAATTTAAAGTGGTTTTAAACTCATCCATCATGATGGCGGCAGGTAAAATTCCTAATGCTACCAATATAGATCTGGTAACAGAAGCAAGTGTGGCGACATTAAAAACTCAGGTTCAGGTTGCTGATTTTAATCCTTCAAACGTTGCTTATATTGATGATGTAAAAGGTAATTTTCCTTCAGGATACACAGCAATTGAAGACATCAAAGCAAACGAATCTGATAACGCAATCTATTTGGTCAACATGGGTAAAGAAATTTATTCGGGAACGGTACCAACAGGTTCAGTAGCAACAGGTGGAGACAGTAGAGGTTGGATGAAAGTTCAGATATCAAGAACAGCTACAGGATATAAAGTGAAATATGCTGAACTTAATTCAGCTACTCATAAAGAACTAAGTGTCAATAAAAATACTGCTTATAACTATAACTTTGTAAGCTTAAAGAACAACAAAGAAGTTTTTATTCAACCTGAAAAAAAGAAATGGGATATCTGTTTTACTGTATTTACAAACACAATCACAGGAGCCGGAAGTTACATTTATGCTGATTTTGTAACGATTAATAATGTAGGTGGAGCAGCTGCTTACGAAATTATCGTTCCATCAACATCTTCGGGAGTTGAAGCCTATACAAATTTCAAAACTTCAGATATTGATCAGTCTAAATTTATTCACGACGATCAGAGAGTAATCGGTGCAAACTGGAGAAACCCTGTCGGGACCAATGGTCTCGAAGTATATGGTGACCGTTTTTATGTCATCAAAGATCCTGAAGGTTTCTATTTTAAATTACGATTTACGAGATTGACCAACACCGCAGGAGAAAGAGGAAGACCCCAATTTGAATACAAACCTTTATAGAAATAATCAAATAATAAGTAAAACATGAAAAAATTCATTCTTGCAGTTTCTGTACTTGCAGCAGTATATTCTTGTAAAAAAGAAACTTCAAAACCAACTGAAAATAAAACGGAAGTTTCTTCTGAAACTCCGAAAACCAATAATAAAATTGTTTCTCTAAGTGGAGGAATTACAGAGATTGTCGCAGCTTTGGGACACGAAAGCGAAATTGTTGCTACAGATGTTACAAGCACTTATCCTGAGAGTCTGAAAGCTACCGCTAAAGATTTAGGTCACGTAAGATCAATGACTATTGAGCCGATTATGGCTGTAAGCCCTACTTTAATTTTAGCTTCAGATAAAGATATTAATCCGGATTTGTTAGGGAAAATCAAAGCTTCAGGGATCAAAACTGAATTATTCAAACAGGAATTTTCTGTTGATGGAACCAAAAAACTAATCGCTGATGTTGCAAAAGCTATAGGTAATACAGATTATCAGAAACTAAACGATAAAATCGATGCAGATTTAAAGCAGGTACAGCCGATTGCTAAGAAACCAAAGGTATTGTTCATCTATGCAAGAGGAAATATGATGATGGTTTCAGGGAAAAATACTCCGATGGCAGCTTTGATCAGTCTTGCAGGAGGTGAAAACGCAATCAATGATTTTGAAGATTTCAAACCTTTGACTCCGGAAGCAGTTGTAAAAGCAAATCCTGATGTATTATTCTTTTTCACAAGCGGATTACAAGGTTCAGGCGGAAACGAAGGTGCTCTTAAAATGCCGGGTGTTTCACAGACCAATGCCGGAAAAAACAAAAAAATTATTGCGATGGACGGAGGTTTGGTTTCCGGTTTCGGTCCAAGATTAGGAGAGGCTGCAGTTGCATTAAACAAACTTTTAGTTGAGAACACAAAGTAAATTATACTTTTATTTTATTACAAGTGCCCTGTTGCTCATTATTCTGGCAACCGGGGCACTTTATGTAGGAGTTTACGATTTTAACGGTGTTTCACCCTTTACGGTTTTAGGACAGTTGATTCAAGGTGATCCGAATTTAGCCTTAAGTGATAAATATGTCATTTGGGATGTGCGTGCAGCACGAATTATGATGGCGATTTTAGTAGGAAGTATGCTCGCAGTTTCAGGAACGAGTTTGCAGGGATTGTTCAAAAATCCTTTGGCAACCGGTGAAGCAATAGGTTTAACTTCCGGAGCAACTTTACTTGCGGCAATTGCAATTGTTTTAGGAGGGCATTTCAAACAGTATCTTCCTGAAATGGTTCAGTTTTCACTGACGGGTATTTCAGCTTTTGTAGGAGCTTTATTAGCAATGATGCTGGTTTACAGAATCTCAACGAGTGCAGGGAAAACCAATGTAGTCATGATGTTGTTAAGCGGAGTTGCCATTACATCCATCGGTTTTTCAATTACAGGATTTCTGATTTATATTTCTAAAGACGAGCAGTTAAGAGATTTAACGTTCTGGAATATGGGAAGTTTAGCCGCTGCAACATGGACGAAAAACATCGTTTTAGCCATTGTAATAGCAATTTCATACACCATTTTACTCCCAAAAGGAAAGGCTTTAAATGCAATGATGTTGGGAGAAAGAGATGCGCAGCATTTAGGAATCAATGTTGAAAGATTAAAGAAACAGATTGTGATAATTACCTCTTTAATGGTAGGAACCTGTGTAGCATTTTCCGGGACGATTGGTTTTGTAGGTCTTATTGTACCCTATATTTTAAGGCTTTTATTTAAATCAAATTATACATTTATTTTGCCTTTGTCAGCAGTTTTGGGAAGTATTTTACTTTTAATTGCCGATACGATCAGCAGAAGCATTGTAGCACCGTCAGAATTACCCATCGGTATTTTGACATCACTGATTGGAGGTCCGATTTTCATTGCTATTTTAATTAAATTTAAAAAATCACTTTAATGTTAAAGGCAAATCATATCAATTATAAGCATAAAGAGTTTTTTATTCTTGATGAGGTTGATGTTTCTTTGAATTACGGAGAATTTTTAGCGATTGTCGGTCCCAACGGAGCCGGAAAGTCTAGTTTGCTCAGTGTTTTGGCAAATGAAATAAAACAGGGAAAACAAGAGATTTTATTTAAGGAAAAACAGATTTCAGCTTGGGAAGTACGGGAATTGTCAATGCATAAAGCAAAGTTTTCTCAGCATAACTCGAATGAAATTCCTTTGCAGGTAAAAGATGTAGTCATGATGGGACGTTATCCGTATTTCGATTCCCAACCTAGAAAAGAAGACTTCGAAGCAATGAATAAACATCTGTACGAAACCGATGTTTATCATTTGAAAGACCGGGATTACAATACTTTGTCGGGTGGTGAAAAACAGCGGGTACATCTTTCGAGAGTCATGGCTCAGGTGGAAAACCAAATTGAAAGAAAACTGATTTTCTTAGACGAACCTTTGAATAATTTAGATATAAAACATCAGTACAAAGCTTTAGAGATCATCAAAAAATTTACACAAAATGAAAATTCGGCAATCGTGGTTTTACATGATTTGAATTTGGCAGCCCAGTTTGCAGACAAGATTTTATTGATGAAATCTGGGAAAATTTCGGCGTACGGAACACCGGAAGAAGTTTTTACGGCTGAAAATATTACGAATGCTTATCATTTCCCCTGTACGATTTGTCCGCATCCTGTTAACTCAAATCCGATGATAATTTTTGGATAATATGGAAAAAGATCAACTTAAAATATTAGCACAAAATCTTGCCAATCCGCAAGGTGAAAAAGGAATCGAAATTGGCGAGATGATGAATGCCACCAATATCGGAATGACGCTGGAAAGCATCAAAATGCTTTTGCTTGAAGACAATGAAAATATCCTCGAAATCGGTCATGGAAATGCAGGTCATCTAAAAAATATTTTAAAGAAAGCTAAAAACTTAAAATACACAGGAATTGATATTTCTGAAACCATGCACAATGAAGCTGAAAAATTAAATAAAGATTTTAATGATCAGGCTGATTTTGTATTGTATGAGGGCGAAAAACTTCCTTTTGAAGATCAATTTTTTGATAAAATATTTACAGTCAACACCGTTTATTTCTGGGAACAACCTGTAGAATATTTAAATGAAGTTTACAGGGTTCTAAAAGATAATGGAACGTTTGTTCTTACTTTTAGTCAGCGTGATTTCATGGAAAAATTACCTTTCACCAAATACAATTTTAAACTTTATAATAATGACGAAATGGAAGAATTGATTTCAGAAAGTCATTTTAAAAGAATGAAAATCTCCGAAAAAGAAGAAGAAATAAAAAGCAAAACCGGAGATGAAGTAATCAAAAGAATTTACACAGTTTTAACCATAAAAAAATAAAATAATGAGCACATTAGTTAACGAACTGAAAGAAAAATGGGAAGCTCTTAAAGCAGAAAATCCACATTTGAGAATAAGAAATGCCGCAGAACAATTGGGTGTAAGCGAAGCAGAATTATTATTAACTAACGTAGGTGAAGAAGTTACCGTTCTGAAACCTGAATTTGCCAACATCTTGACAGAAGTTGAAAAATTAGGCAAAGTAATGGCTCTCACGAGAAATGATGAGTGTGTACATGAGAGAAAAGGAACCTATCTGAACGGCGATTTCAGCAGTCCTCATGCCCAGCTTTTTGTAGGTGAAGATATTGACCTTAGAATTTTTATGAATCACTGGAAATTTGCTTTCGCAGTAGTGGAAGGTGACCGAAAAAGCCTTCAGTTCTTCGGAAAAGACGGTTTGGCACTTCATAAAATATATTTAACAAAAGATAGCAATGTTGAAGCTTTCGATCCGATCGTGGCTCAGTTTAAAGCTGAAAACCAAAGCGAAACTTTCGAATTTGAAGCTGCCGCTCCAAAAGCTCCTGAAAAGGCTGATTCTGAAATTGATGCTGAAGGTTTCAAAAAAGCTTGGACTGAATTGAAAGATACCCACGATTTCTTTATGATGACCAGAAAATTCGGAGTTTCAAGAACTCAGGCTTTGAGATTGGCCCCTGAAGGATACGCTAAAAAGATGGAGACTTCAAAAGTGGTCAACGTTTTGGAAGATGCGTCTGAAAAGAACCTTCCGATCATGATTTTCGTGGGTAACAGAGGAATTATCCAGATTCATACAGGTGAAGTGAAGAAAACGATGTGGCATCAGCAATGGTTTAACGTGATGGACCCTGATTTTAATTTACACCTTGATGTAACTAAAATCGCTGAAGCGTGGATCGTGAAAAAACCTACGGAAGACGGTGAAGTAACAGCAATTGAAGTATTCAACAAAGAAGGTGATTTCATCGTTCAGTTTTTCGGAAAAAGAAAACCGGGAATCCCTGAATTGCAGGAGTGGAAAGATCTTGTAGCAGATTTGGAAAAGTAATTGATAATTGATTTGTAAAGGCCGTTTTGTTTTTTCAAGGCGGCTTTTTTCTTAAGTAATTGTAAATTTGCTTAACAGCAAAGGGTCATGAAATTTCCATTGATCCACTTAGCTTGTCATACCGTAGGGATCTAAACCGGATTATTAGAGATTAAACTGGAAAGATTAGTGTCTAAATCACTACGGAATAACAAATATGATGGTTACTAAAAACGACTAAAAAGACTAAAAATGAAAAATATTTTCATCGCCATATTATTGATTAGTTTCTGTTCTATAAATGCTCAGAATATAAAAGCTTTTCAGTTTTACAATCAAAAAGGAAAAGAAATTAAAACAGATAAATTGGTCAAAGAATTGGCGGAATATGATATTGTTTTCTTTGGTGAAAATCACAACAGTTCGATCAATCATTGGCTGCAATTGAAAATCACCGAGGAATTATTTACAAAGAAAAACGGACAGATCATTCTTGGAGCAGAAATGTTTGAAAGAGATAATCAATCTCAACTGAACAATTATTTAAGCGGAAAATTTGATGCTAAAACATTGAAAGATTCTGCCCGTCTTTGGAATAATTTTACCACAGATTACAAACCTTTGGTTGATTTTGCCAAAGATAAAAAACTGAAGTTCATCGCAACCAATATTCCCAGAAGATATGCTTCTCAAACAGCCAAAGAAGGTTTGGAATCATTGAATAAACTGAGCGAAAAAGAGAAAACTTATATTGCTCAACTACCAATAAAAGTAACTTTAGACACACCCGGTTATCCTGAAATGAAAACCATGATGGGTGAACATGCAGATGGAACGAAAGTGATGAATTTTATTTCTGCTCAGGCAACGAAGGATGCGACAATGGCAGAATCTATCCTGAAAAATTTTGAGGCAGGAAAAACATTCATCCATTACAATGGAAATTACCATAGCAAAGAATTTGGCGGAATTTACTGGTATATCAAACATAAAAATCCCAACCTGAAAATGGCTGTCATCTCCGTTTTTGAATCTGAAAATCCTGAATTGAAAATTCCTGAAAAAGAATATATCCCGACAGATTTTAATCTGATCATTCCTGCCGATATGACGAAGACCTATTAAATTTGATAAAGTAATATTCGGAATGACAAACTTTGTGTTTTAAAAAACATCTATATTTGTTTAAGATTTCAAAAAAATGAAAAAACTCTCTTTATTTCTCATATTTTTCGTCAGTTTTATCAACGCTCAAAAACTGACTTCCACCGAAATTTCTCTAATCAATCAAGGAGATATTAAAACATTATTACCCATTTTTCAAACGACAGATTCTCATCAGCATACAACATTATTAGATCAGTCGAAGGAAATCGATCCTACCGATCCAAACACCGCAGTTTTAGTAGCAAGAATGAAAGAATCCTTACTTTCGACAGACGGTGGAGTAGGAATTGCTGCACCACAGGTCGGAATCAACAGAAAAGTAATCTGGGTTCAGCGTTTTGATAAAGAAGGAGAACCGCTGGAATATTTTATAAATCCTGTGATCACATGGAAATCTGAACTTCAAAATCTCGGACCGGAAGGTGATTTGTCAATCCCGGAATTCAGAGGACAGTTTTACAGAAGCAAGGTCATTCAATTACAATATGTAGATTTAAAAGGACAAAAGTTTACAGAAATTGTAGAAGGTTTTACTGCAGTGATTTTCCAGCACGAAATCGACCATCTTTTCGGAATTTTAATTTCAGATAAAAAAGAAAAGGAACTGAATGATGAGTATATAAAAGTGGATGCTTATAAGAGGAGTGATTCTGTTACGAGGTAACTATTTTGGTTTTTATACTAGATGTTTAGGTAATAAAAGTATTTGTAATCTCTTTTATGATCCAACTTCCATCTTTTTGCTTTTCAAGTAAATATCCAAAACCAATTCCAAAAACTGAGTCATAATAAATGGTTTCGATATAAACAAAATTTTCATTAAAATATACTGGATTTGAAAATTGATACAGCTTTTTTCGCTTATCAATCTCTTGTTTATTTGCTATTTGAATGTTTGAATTTATTTCAGCATCAATATTTAAGGAATCAAAGATGTATACGTTCTGTTTTAATAAATTTAATGAATCAGATTTTCTGTTTTTAAATTTACTCCCTTTCAAATCTAATAAATGAATAATATTTTTATTGAAAAATGGAGGAGGTCCCGGTTCTTCACCTAAAATCTCTTTTTGACTTGGAACATAGATTTTTAATTTTTGAAATTCAGGATTTATTAAAAATTTGTGGTTTGCTCTGAAACTATTTCGTTTAGATTCATATTTCAAAATAGTATTTAATATCTTGTTTACTTCTATTTTTTCGTTCATTTCATTCTTAGTACAGCTAATTAAAAAAGTCATTGAAATCGTTAGTGAAAATATTTTATTCATGTTGAAATACATATGATTAGAATTATGTATAAAACTTCAAAAATGCTGAATTTATTCAACTTAAACAAAAAAATCTGCCTCCAAAGGAAGCAGATTCATATAATTAAAAAAGAAAAAAATCTTAGTTATTCGTTACCGAAAGTTTCACCTCAATATTATTTCTCGTAGCATTAGAATACGGACAAATCTGATGAGCTTTTTCAGTTAATTCCTGAGCCTTTTCAATAGAAACTCTCGGAATATTCACATCTAATTCTGCTGCCAAACCAAAACCACCGTCTTCATTTTGTCCGATGCTTACTTTTGCGGTAACTGAAGTTTCTCCGGTTTCAATTTTAGATTTATTGATGATCAAATTTAAGGCGCTGTCAAAACAAGCTGCATATCCTGCTGCAAAAAGCATTTCAGGATTTGTGTAATCGTCATTGGCTCCGCCTAATCCTTTTGGCATTCTCACCTCAAGATCCAAAACTCCGTTTTCGCTTTTTACCTGTCCGTTTCTTCCACCTTTTGCGGTAACGTTGGTTGTATATAATGTTTTCATTTATTTTTGAATTTTGTTTAAAATTTTCTCGACAGTTTCTTTCAGTTCCAGAAGATCTTCAGTTGTAAGATTTAGTTTTTCCTGCATTTTCTGCGGAATTTCACAGGCTTTTTGTTGTAAATTTCTTCCTGCATCATCCAAAAAAACTTCTACCACTCTTTCATCTTCTTTTTTTCTTTTACGAATGATAAAACCTTTAGATTCGAGTCTTTTCAGAAGCGGAGTCAAAGTTCCGCTGTCGAGATACAGTTTTTCACCGATTTGATTCACAGTCAATCCATCTTTTTCCCAAAGCACCATCATCACAAGATATTGCGAATAGGTAATATCCAGCTCATCAAGAAATGGACGGTATAAACCTGTAATTTCCTTTGCGATAACATAAAGCGGAAAACAAAGCTGATTTCCTAATTTGGGCGGATGATTTTCCATAATTAAATAAGGATGTTGAAAAGAAAAAACTATTTTCTAATGATAAATTCTTCCATCGGAATTCTTACTTTCTTCATGTGAGAAAGATAGTCGTTTTCGAGATCTCTGTAGCCAAGATATAAAAGACTTACGCTCTTCAGACCCAATTCTCTTAAATCTAAAATTTCGTCTACCACTTCATTGCTGAAACCTTCTGCAGGAGTAGAATCGATCTTCAATTCTGCAGCCTGAGCCATAGCTAAGCCTAAAGCAATATAAGTCTGTCTTGCGGTATGTGCAAAATGTTGATCAGGAGTTTGAGCACCATACAATTCTTTGATTTTATCGGTATAGCTGCTAAAACGCCCTCTCGGCAAATCTCTTACATCGGTATGATGATCATAAACTTTGTCAATCTTTTCGTTTGAATAGCTATCCCATGCTGCAAAAACCAAAACATGAGAAGAATCTCTCATCACTTCAGGATTCAATGCACCTTTTACCATCTTCTCCTTCAGTTCCTGATTTTCTATTACAATCACACGGAAAGGTTGTAGTCCTGATGAAGTAGGAGCTAGTCTTGCAGCTTCTAAAATTTTATTTAAATCTTCTTCTGATACTTTTTTTGTTGAGTCATATGCTTTTACAGCGTGTCTCCAGTTTAAATTTTCTATTAACGACATTGTTTGTTATTTTTTATCTGTTTAAAATTTTTTGACCAGAATATTTATTTGATCAAATTAACAAAGCAAAGGTAGTTAACAATTAAATTGTGTGCAATTTAATTTTGAGAAATGTATTTTAGATGAAATCTATTTAAAATTGTAATAAAATATTTATCAAAAGATTTAAGCCATTATTTATCATTTCGATAATTTTCAAGCAAATTATTTTTGATAATTTCTTGGTCTCTGAATATGTATTCTATGGAATCTCCTTTATCTTTTGATATTGAATCTCCTATTTGATAAGGAAATTCTAACATTTTACTAGTGCCATTTGAATATTTTACATAAGGGGCATTGTGTTGTTCTTTATTATCGTAAAGATCGATTACTGACGTGTGTCTTTCTATATTTAATAAGCTGTCTTTCGTAATTTCATCTCCATAAATAGATTCACGAATATATAAAAAGCCAATAATCACAACTAAAAAAATGACCATAGATATTTTGATTTTTCGTTCTATTCCAGGCTCAAATTGTATCTGACCGTAACTCATAATTGTAAATAATTATCGACTCACCAATTCCGCTACAAAAACATCTGCAAAATGCTTTCTGATCTTCATTTTAATATCTTCAACTTCTTCCTGAGTCAATTCTCTTTCCAATTCTCTTTTCAAAGAAGTCACCTGTTTATCTTTAATTCCACACGGAATAATGTATTCAAAATAACGCATATCGGTATTGACATTAAAAGCAAAACCATGCAAAGTCACCCAACGGGAAGCTTTTACACCCATCGCACAAATTTTTCTGGCGTAAGGTTTTCCTACATCGAGCCAAACCCCGGTTTCTCCGGGTGAGCGTTCACCTTTTAAACCAAATTCAGCCATAGTCCGAATAATAACTTCTTCAAGATTTCGCATGTATAAATGAATATCGGTGAAGAAATTTTCAAGATCTAAAATCGGGTAACCCACAATTTGTCCGAAACCGTGATACGTAATGTCTCCGCCACGATTTACTTTTACGAAAGTAGCATCGATTTCCTTTAATTTATCAATTCCGGCGAGCATATTTTCTTCATGTCCGCTTTTGCCTAATGTGTAAACGTGAGGATGCTCCACCAAAAGAAAATGGTTAGGAGTTGTAATGTGCTCTTCAGCAGGTAAGTCGCGGTTTTTGATTTTGGTATCGATGATTTCTTTCATCAGTTTTTCCTGATAATCCCAGGAAGACTGATAATCTTTTACGCCCAAATCTTCAAATGCTACGACTTTATTTTGATGTGTGTTCATTCCAATTATTAACAGACAAATTTAGTGATTTTTAATTTTTTATTGAATGAATAAAATCTATTGCATTTATCTTCCAATCTTTATCATTCAGCAAAATATTGACGAATGCAGTTCCTATGATTCCGCCGTCTGCTTTTTCGGTCACGTTTTCGAAATCTTCTTTAGATTTAATTCCAAAACCGATCATCACAGGATTTTTTAATGAAAGTGCTGCAATTCTAGAAAGGTAATCTTCATTTTTTAAAACTGCATTCTCGTTTCCTGTTGTGGAAGACGAGCTCACAGCATATAAAAACCCTGAACTCAAAGAATCAAGATACAGAATTCTATCATCCGAAGTTTCAGGTGTGATCAGAAATGTAAAATTTAAATTATATTTTTCTAAAATTTTCTGATAATTTTTTTCGAATTCGATAGGTGGAAGATCAGGAATAATCAATCCTGAAACACCACTTTCAGAACATTCTCTACAGAAATTTTCAAATCCGAAGCTTAAAACAGGATTGATATAACCCATCAAAATTACCGGAATTTTCATTTCATTTTTAGTTGATTTTAGCTGAGAAAATAGTTTCTCAATCGTCATTCCGTTTTTTAAAGCCTGTTCGTGAGCTTTCTGAATGACAGGTCCGTCTGCAACCGGATCAGAATACGGCATTCCGATTTCCATCATATCCGCTCCCGAATCCTGAATTAGTTTTATAATTTCTGCTGTATCTTCCAGTTGAGGAATTCCTGCTGTGAAGTATATATTGAGTTTTTTCATTTTTTAGAATTTAGAGGTTATTTTTCATGCTGTATACTAATGTCTAGTATCTAGCTTCTAATTTCTTTTAAGTACGTTTCCATATCCTTATCACCACGTCCGCTCAAACAGATCACGACAATATCATTTTCATTAAACCTTTTCTTATTTAAAACTGCCAACGCATGAGCACTTTCCAAAGCAGGAATAATTCCTTCCAGTTTTGTCAGTTCAAATGCAGATTCTAAAGCTTCATCATCGTTAATGCTGAAAAATTCCGCACGGTTTTCTTTAAACAAATGGGCATGAAAAGGTCCGATTCCCGGATAATCCAAACCTGCTGAAATTGAATGAGGTTCAACCACCTGTCCGTCTTTTGTCTGCATGACCAGACTTTTACTTCCATGCAAAACTCCTAAAGTTCCCAGGAAAGTAGTGGCAGCTGATTTTCCGGATTCTACTCCAAAACCTCCTGCTTCTGCAGCAATGATTTTCACATTTTCTTCCTCTACAAAATGATAAAAAGTTCCCGCTGCATTGCTTCCTCCGCCGACACAGGCAATTACATAATCAGGATTTTCTCTTCCGATTTGTCCGTAAAGCTGTTCTTTAATTTCTTTGGAAATTACACTTTGAAATCTCGCCACCAAATCGGGAAAAGGATGCGGTCCTACAACACTTCCGATCACGTAATGAGTTGTGGTTGAGTTGTTAATCCAATCTCTTAAGGCTTCGTTCACGGCATCCTTCAAAGTTTTTGATCCTGAAGTTGCAGGAATTACGGTTGCTCCCAACATCTTCATTCTTCCAACATTCGGAGCCTGTCTTGCAATGTCAACCTCGCCCATGTAGACGATACATTCCAAACCTAACAATGCGCAAGCTGTTGCCGTAGCAACACCATGTTGTCCGGCTCCGGTTTCGGCGATAATTCTGTGTTTTCCGAGACGTTTTGCTAACAAAACCTGTCCTAAAGCATTGTTGATTTTATGAGCTCCCGTATGATTGAGATCTTCTCTTTTCAGATAAATCTTTGTATTGTATTTTTCACTTAAATTTTTCGCAAAATAAAGCGGAGTAGCACGTCCAACATAATTTTTAAGCAAATCCTGATATTCATCTTGGAAATCTTCAGATTCTATGATTTTTAAATAATTATTCTGAAGTTCTTCCACGTTCGGATACAACATTTCGGGGATAAATGCGCCTCCGAATTCTCCGTAATAACCGTTTTGATCTGGGTTTTTATAATTCATATTTTTTTATTTAATAATAGAAAGTCCCAAAGGGACAATTTAACAAAGCATAGGAATTTATTCCTATGAATTTAGCGAGATCATAAAGACATCAATCCCAAATATATTTTTCGTCATAATCTATTTTGTATTTTTTGTAATAATTAACCATCTCATATTTGAAATCAAATTCTTTATGATGCTCTCTTTGGTTTTTAATATATTCTGTAACCACGAAAATGTTATTTGGACTAACAGAAAAAGCTCCATAACCTTCCTGCCAAAAGAAATCTTCATATTTTTTTCCTTTAGTCTTAATCCACTTAGATGAAATTGCTTTTATCTCCTGTACAAATTTCATCAAAGCAATTTTTCTTGACAATAAACATAGAATGTGAATATGATTATCGTTTCCACCAATTTGTAATGCTGGACTTTCTAAATCTTTACATAAAGCCGAAATATATGCGAAGAGCTCGGTTTCTATTTTCTCATCAATAAAATCATTTCTATATTTTGTACTAAAAATGATATGAATGTAGTTTTTGACTAAAGATTGTGGCATTTTTCTGTTGTGTTTTATATTTTAATAGGATTTTATCCTATTCTTTGTTAAGTCGTCCCTTTGGGACTTTGAAATAAATTTACCAATTTTTTTATTTTTTCTACATCTTTATTTCCGGGTCCCATTTCAAATCTTGAATTGATGTCTAATGCAAAAGGTTTTTGATTTATGAGTTCAATGTTTTTGATATTTTCTAAAGAAATTCCGCCGCTTAAAAAATAAGGAATAGGAATTTCAATTTCATTTAAAATATTCCAATTAAATGTTTCTCCGGTTCCGCCGTACGCTTTTGAATCAGTGTCGAAAAGTAAGTAGTTGATGGTTGACAGTTGTCTGTTGATGTTTTTTTGCAATTCATCGGAAGATTGATTTCCAATTCTGATAACTTTAATAATTCTAATTTTAGGATTCAGTTTTTTCCTTAGTTCAGAAATAAACTCATTATTTTCGTCACCATGAAGCTGAATAAAATTTAAATCTGCCTTTTCTGCAATTTCTATTAATTTATCTAAATTTTCATTAACAAAAACTCCGACTTTTCCTGAATGATTTATTTTTAAAATTTCATCTAAACTTAAATGATTCAAAACATATCGTGATGATTTTTCATAAAAAATAAAGCCAAGAAAATCTGTATTCATCGAAATTAATTCCTGAATCTGATCCAATTTTGTTAAGCCGCAAACTTTGAGTTTCATGATATTTTATTTGTAAATTCTTCAAAAGCTTTTGCAGGATTTTCGTTTTTCATAAAATATTCTCCCATCAAAAATCCGTCAAAGTCTTTTTCTTTTAGATAATTAAAATCTTCAATATTATAAATTCCGCTTTCTGCAATTGATAAAACGTTTTTTGGAAGCTGATTTTTCAGATTGACAGAATGTTTTAAATCAACTTTGAAATCTTTTAAATTTCTATTGTTAATTCCTACAAAATCAACTGTTTTGTGATAATGTTTGAGTTCTTCTTCTGTATGAATTTCCAACAAAACTTCAAGACCTAATTGATGAGACAATTCTGTGAACTCTAGAACCTGAGAAGGTGAAAGACAAGCAGCAATTAACAAAATAAGATCTGCTCCTATATTTTTTGCTTCATAAAACTGATATTCATCGATCATAAAATCTTTTCGAAGAATTGGGATGTTGATTTCTCTTCTTGTTTTTAAAATATCATCAAAACTTCCTCCAAAAAAATCTTTATCTGTCAAAATAGAAACCGCACTTGCTCCGAATCTTTCATACTCAGAAACAACTTCTATCGGAGAAACTATGTCATTAATTATTCCTTTTGACGGAGATTGTCTCTTAAATTCAGCAATAATTCCGGATTTGGACTTTAATGTTTCTTTTAACGATAACGTTTTTCTGTTGAAAAATTCTGAATCTGTTAGTTGCTGTACAGAAATTTTAGATTTTGATTCTTTAATTTCCTGTTTTTTTCTTTCTATGATTGTATCTAAAATAGTCATGTTGGTAATCGGTTTCTAATTCTTACACATTGCGACCCGGCTTGAACAGAACTCCTTTTGCAAAGCAAAAGAGTGGGAGTGGAAGACGGAAATTGTCGCCATAAAAAAATTAATGAATTAAATTATTCAGACTTCTCAATGCTTTCCCGCTTTCCAGACTTTCCTGAGCAAGAAGGAGACAGTCTTCATATTTTCCGAATTTTTGAGTATGATGAAGCGCAACCGCCGCATTAGCAACAACAACTGCGTTTTGCTCAAACGTTCCATTACCTTCCAAAATATTTCTGAAAATTTTGGCTGATTCTTGAGGAGTTTCTCCGGCAACAATACTTTTTGGATCTAAAGTATTAAAACCTAAATCTTTCGTGGAGTAAATTTCTTCGCTGTTTTTTGTGATGATTTTGCTGTCGCTGGTTAAGCTTATTTCATCATAACCATCCAATCCGTGCACAATTGTGAATTCACGATTGTCTTTTTGAAGGAGATATTGATAAATTCTTGCAATTTCTAAATTGTAAACTCCGATCACCGAAAACTGAGGTTTTGCAGGATTCACTAAAGGTCCGAGCAAATTGAAGAAAGTTCGTAACCCTAAAGATCTTCGCAAAGCTCCTACTGATTGCAAAGCGGGATGAAAATAGGGTGCATGTAAAAAACAAATATTTGCTTTTTCTAAATCTTCATTCAGACTTTCAGAATCATTATGAAATTGATAACCAAGTTCTTCCAGAACATTTGAAGAGCCTGTAATTGTCGATGCACCGTAATTTCCGTGTTTGGTTACTTTTTGTCCGGCTCCTGCAATAACAAAGCCTGCTAAAGTAGAAATGTTGATGGTATTTTTCCCGTCACCGCCTGTTCCGACAATATCCAAAGCATCGCTCGCATCGATGTTGACGGGAACTGCCATTTGCAGCAGAGCCTGTCTGAAACCTTCAAGTTCTTTTAAGGTAATATTCCGCATCAGAAAAACAGTGATAAATGCTGTAACTTCTGCTGTGTTGAATTTATTTTGAGCAATCTCAATCATAATCGCTTTTGCTTCAGATTTTGACAAAGTATGATGATTGAAAAGGTATTCTAAGATTTCTTTCATTTGTGTTGATTTTGGTTAAAAATTTCACAGATTATTAAATTGTGATCAGATATATTTTTTTCGATTTCGATCATTTTTGTTGTATATGTTTTATTGGACAAAAAATCCATATTTATCACTGTATGAATTGCAGAATCTTCATTTTTTTTAGTAAGTATTTCTAAATTTTGATTCTCAAAAAAATCTTTTGTTTCTTCAATAACTTTTGCACCTGGATATTTCCAGCCGGAAAATGAGATGTTGAAATCTCCTGAAAAACAAATATTTCCCTTCAAATTGGTAATATCGTTTTTCTGTTGTTCTAAATCATTTTCAAAGTGAAAACCTCTTCCACCAAAACTTCCAATAATGCTTCCATATATAGTAAGCTCACCAAAAGGAGTTTCCACTAATCCACAAATACTTGTAAAAGAGTCGTATGTTGAAATCTTTTCTTTAAAAGGGAATTTAGAATAAATACTTACTCTGTTTTCACCTTCCGAGTAGTTTTGGTTTTCATAGATCGGAGGTAAAACCGTTGTATGTAAACTAAAATATTTTTCTCCAAAATCTAAACAAAGATTGTTTTCTGTGAGAATAATGATATCAGGATTTTCAGCGACAATTAAACTCTTAATTTTCTCTATTTTCATAGCCTGATTTTTCTTTGGTCGTTCAAGATTCCAACTCAGAATTTTCATTTCTATTTAAAATTAATTCAAAAGAAAATTTCTGATAATCACTTCTCCTTCAGGTGTCAAAATACTTTCGGGGTGAAACTGAACGCCGTGGACATCGTAGGTTTTATGTTGCAAAGCCATGATCATTCCGTCATTATCGACTGCGGTAATTTCTAACTCGTCAGGAAAATTTTCGTTGTTGACAGCCCAACTGTGGTATCTTCCAACCTCGATTTCTTTTGGTAAATTTTTGAAAAGCTTTACATCTTCCTTTATCGTTTTTGAAGTCGTTGCAACCCCATGAAAAATCTCTGAAAGATTAATCAAATTTCCACCAAAAGCTTCTGCAATTGCTTGTTGACCAAGGCAAACTCCGAGAATACTTTTCTTTGGAGCATATTTTTTAATCAAATCCAGTAAAATTCCGGCTTCTTCAGGAATTCCAGGACCTGGAGAGAGAATGATTTTGTCATATTTTTCAATTTCTTCTAATGAAATTTCATCATTTCGATGAACATCAACTTTTTGATTGGTGATTTTTTCAATCATCTGAACGAGATTGTAAGTGAAACTATCGTAGTTATCGAATACCAATATTTTAGTTGTTGGTTGTTCGTTGTTGGTTGTTGGTTTTAAAATATTTGTCATTTTATTTTTCTTTAATAATTAATTAGCAACCAATTTTTCTGCTTTTTCAACTGCTTTTTTCAAAGCATTTAACTTATTGTTGACTTCTTCCAACTCATTTTTGGGAATTGATTTTGCCACCAAACCGGCTCCGGCCTGATAAAAAAGAGTATTGTTTTTGCTTAAAAAAGTTCTGATCATAATCGCCTGATTGCAATCGCCATTTAATCCAATCATCCCGATGCAGCCACCATAATAACCTCGAGAATCTTTTTCGTATTCATTAATCAACTCAAGAGCTTTGTATTTTGGAGCTCCGCTTAAAGTTCCCTGTGGAAAAGTTGCAGAAACAATTTCAAATGGATTGGTATTTTCTTCCAAATCTGCTGTAACTTCACTTACCATATGAATGACATGAGAAAAAAGCTGAATTTCTTTTAATTTGGTTACAGTAACATTTTTTCCGAGTTTTCCAAGATCATTTCTTGCCAAATCCACCAACATTGTATGTTCGGCATTTTCTTTGGGATCTTTTTTTAAAGCTTCGGCTGAAAGTAAATCGGTTTCAAAATCGTTGGTTCTTTTAAATGTTCCTGCGATGGGATGAATAATTGCTTTGTTATCTTTAATAATCAATTGACTTTCAGGACTTGATCCGAATAGTTTGTAGTTTCCGTAATCGAAAAAGAAAAGATAAGGTGAAGGATTGATATTTCTTAAAGCACGATACACATTGAATTCATCTCCTTTGAATTTCTGCTCAAATCTTCTGCTGAGAACCAACTGAAAAACATCGCCTCGCATACAATGTTTTTGAGCCACTTTTACCAGTTCAAGATACTCTTCGTCAGTAAGATTAGAAGTTTCTTCATCTATTTTTTCAAAAGGAAAAACGACAGAATTTTTATTTTTAATTAAATTTTCCAAAGTGTAGGCTTCAGATTTTACGCCATCGATTTCATTTTCTATCAAATGCATCTCATCATTGTAATGATTGATCGCAATGACATACTGATACAATCTGTAACGAAGAATCGGAATTTCAACTTCTTTGCTTTGTGGTTTAAAGTCAATTTTCTCAAAAAGCGGAACAGCATCAAAACTTGTATATCCAAAAAGACTTTGAGCGGTTTCCTCTATTTTTTCATTTGTTTTTTCACATACAAAAACTTTTGAAAAATCATTAAGCAAATCTGTCACTTGAATGTTCTCTAAAGTTTTTTTCTCCGGATTTTCATTTGGAAATTTTATTTCAAATTCGTGATGATTTTTGATCTCAATTCCGGCAATTGCATTGATCGCAATAAATGAAAAATTGTTGTCGGTGCTTTTGATATCCGAACTTTCAAGTAAGATCGTATCTCTGAACTTATCGCGAATCTGAAGATAAATATTCATCGGAGTCTGAAGATCGCCCAATGATTTTTTGGAGGTAGTTTTTATGTGGATTTTGTTGTTAAACATTTTAATTTTTTTAAATAGTTGACAAAAAAAAGACTTCAACGCAATCGTCAAAGTCTATATATTTTCTATAATATTCCGGTTGTATTTAGCAACAAGATAATAGCATCAGACCCGACGAAGAGTTTGAGTGCCACCACCAAAAATTGTTGCTTGTATTAAACATGGGACAAATGTAGATATTTTTTTTATATCAAAAACAAAAATTAGAAAAAATTTAATTATGATTTAAAAAAGGTGTGAATTCTCTTATTTAAAAGTTTATTTTTATATTTTTGTCAGCAGATTAAAAGGCTATGAAATCGGTTTCGGTTTTGTTATAATAATTAGAAATAATAGAAATTTAGATATGAAATCGCTCTGTTTGTTTTAAATTCACAAGCATTTTGAGTAGCGATAACATATGTCCTTTAAAAACAATAAGTATTTACATATGAAAAAAGTATTAGCAATCGCATTTATCGGAAGTTTATTCGCAGTTAGTTGTTCAAAAAAAACAGACAAATCTTTACAAGACAGCAATATTATGCTTGAAGAACCTGCAGCTCCTACTGTTCCGGCTGATTCTACAGTTAAAACTGAAACTGCTCCGGCAACTGCAATTCCTGCTCCGTCACCATCTACAGATTCTACGGCATCAAAAAAATAATGAAAAAACTGTTTTTAACGGGAGTATTGAGTTTGCTTACTTTTTCCTGTTCTAAGAAAGAAAATTCAGAAATACAACCTTCATCAGATGCTTCTACACCTGTCACGACCAATGTTTCGGGACAAAGCTTGATAGAAGCATCTGACTGTATGGCGTGTCATAATGCCGATGAACGTTTGATCGGACCTTCATATAAAGAAATTTCTGCAAAATATTCTGAAAAGGATATTGAAATGCTGGCTTCAAAAATTATAGAAGGAGGAAGCGGAGTTTGGGGAAGTGTTCCGATGCAGCCTCATCCGCAAGTGTCAAAAGCTGACGCAAAAAAAATGGTGGAATATATTTTAAGTCAGAAAAAATAGTTGATGACCGAAAAATCAGGACTGCACATAAGAAATTTACATCGAAATTCTTACAATTTTGAACAGTTGATTTCCTGTGTGCCGGAACTGAAACATTATGTTTTCACCAATGCTTATGGGAATTTAACCTTAAATTTCAGCATTCCGAAAGCTGTAAAATTGCTTAATAAAGCTTTATTGCAACATTTTTATGATGTTAAAAATTGGGATATTCCTGACGAAAATCTTTGTCCACCCATTCCGGGACGTGCAGATTATATTCATTACATCGCAGATTTATTAGCTGAAAATTTAGCGGAAATACCCAAAGGTTTATTGATAAAAGGTTTGGATATCGGAACCGGAGCCAATCTTGTCTATCCTTTGATTGCCCATCAATCTTATGATTGGGAGATGATCGGAACAGATATCAATCAAAAATCTTTGGAAAATGCTCAGAAAATTTTGGATTATAATCCTGGTTTTTCTGAAAATATAAAATTGAGATTCCAGCCGGATTCAAATTTTACATTTAAAAATATTCTTAATTCTGAGGATAGATTCACTTTCTCCATGTGCAATCCACCATTTCATGATTCAGAAGAATCTGCCTTGAAAGGAAATCTCAGAAAAACAAAAAATCTTAAAAAGTCAAAGGCTCAAAAGCCAAATCTCAATTTTAGTGGACAACAATCTGAACTTTGGTGTGAAGGTGGCGAAGTGGCTTTTATCTCAAAAATGATTGAGGAAAGTGCTTTGTATTCGACTCAAATTCTTTGGTTTACATGTTTGGTTTCCAAAAAAGAAAATCTTTTCAAACTGAATTCACTTTTAAAAAAAGTAAAAGCTGTCGAAGTGAAAACAATTGATATGGCGCAAGGTCAGAAAGTGAGCAGGATTTTGGCTTGGACTTTTGTGCTCCCGAAAGAAAGAAAAACTTGGGTCTAATTTTTTTGGCAGCAACGAACTTGGTTCGTAAACTTCGATAAAAGCGTTCGCTTATATCTCATTTATGCCTTCCGATCCCAATCTTTTGCTTTGCAAAAAGATTTCCGCTCAAGTCGGGCTGAAAATTGAATGTTCATATCTTGTTTCGAGAATTAAACCTCACTTTGTCATTCCGGAAGGATCTAGACAAAGCTGTAGAGATTCCTCCGGAATGACAAAGTGTGTATTGAAATAAATTACAATAAATAATGTTTGTTATTTTGTGGTTGCTCGAAAATTTAACTTCCATAAACACTTAAAATTCACTATTTTTGCAATTCGAAAAAATTGAATTATAATGCAATTATCAGAACAGGAAATCATTAGAAGAGAAAAGCTGAATAAGCTTGTTGAAATGGGAATCAACGCTTTCCCGGCAGAAGAATATGTCATTACAGATACTACAGAATCTATAAAACAGGATTTTTCTGAAAGTAAACAGGTGAAGATTGCGGGAAGATTGATGTCCCGCAGAATTCAGGGGAAGGCTTCTTTTGCTGAATTGCAGGATTCTACAGGTAAAATTCAGGTGTACTTCAACAGAGACGAGATCTGTACAGGAGAAGACAAAACTTTATATAACGATGTTTACAAGCATTTATTAGACATCGGTGATATCATCGGAATTGAAGGCGAATTGTTTACGACTCAGGTTGGTGAAAAAACAGTTTTGGTAAAAAACTTTACGTTGCTTACCAAAGCATTACGTCCACTCCCACAGGCAAAAACGGATGAAAATGGAGTAGTACATGATGCTTTCAACGATCCGGAAATGAGATACAGACAGCGTTATGTAGATTTAACGGTGAATCCGCAAGTGAAAGAAATTTTCGTGAAAAGAACAAAATTGTTCAATGCAATGAGAACTTTCTTTAATGATGCAGGATATTTTGAAGTTGAAACTCCAATTTTACAGTCAATTCCTGGTGGAGCTGCGGCGAGACCGTTTATAACCCATCATAATGCTTTAGATATTCCATTATATTTAAGAATTGCAAACGAATTGTATCTGAAAAGACTGATCGTTGGTGGATTTGACGGTGTTTATGAATTTTCGAAAAACTTCAGAAATGAAGGAATGGACAGAACGCACAACCCGGAATTTACAGCAACGGAAATCTATGTTGCTTATAAAGATTATAATTGGATGATGGACTTCACAGAAAAATTGTTGGAATTCTGCGCAACTTCAGTGAACGGAAATTCTGAATCTACTTTTGGCGAGCATACGATCAGCTGGAAAGCACCTTATCCACGAGTTTCTATGACTGAAGCGATTCAAAAATATACAGGTTTTGATATTACAGGTAAAACGGAGCAGGAATTATTCGACTTTGCTAAATCTATCGGAATCGACGTTAACGAAACGATGGGTAAAGGAAAATTAATCGATGAAATTTTTGGCGAAAAATGTGAAGGAAACTTTATCCAACCGACTTTCATTACAGATTACCCGATCGAAATGTCGCCTTTAACGAAAAAACATAGAAGCAAAGAAGGTCTTACAGAACGTTTTGAATTAATGGTTTGTGGAAAAGAAATTGCTAATGCTTATTCGGAATTAAATGATCCGATCGATCAAAGAGAGCGTTTTGAAGAACAGTTGAAATTAGCTGAAAAAGGTGATGATGAAGCTGGACAATTCATCGACGAAGATTTCCTAAGAGCTTTAGAATACGGAATGCCGCCAACCTCTGGTTTAGGGATCGGAATGGACAGATTGATTATGTTTTTAACGAATAATCCGTCAATTCAGGAAGTATTGTTCTTCCCTCAGATGAGACCGGAAAAAACTGTTCCTCAAATAGAATTGGGTGAAGACGAAAAAGTGATTCTTGAAATTTTAAATTCTCAACAAGAAGCATTTTCTTTAGCTGAAGTGAAAGAGAGAAGTCAATTATCAGGAAAAAAATGGGATAAAGCTTCTAAAACTTTGACTAAACATAATTTGGTGAAGGTGGAGAAGATTGATGAGAATGTTTTGATGAAACTGGTTTAAAATTAATCATTACTCTTAATTAGAAATAAAAATTCCTGAAATTATTTTCAGGAATTTTTATTTCAGATAAACTACAAATAAATATTTTTCGTTGTTAAAAAAAAGCTAAGTGAAAACTCTCATATTCTTATTTCTGTTTTTCATTTCGATTAACATGAATTCACAAACAGTGAGTTCAATATATTTTAAAAATAACAGTTATGAGCTCAGTCAAGAATCTAAAGTAAAGCTTGATAGTTTAGCACAGTTAAAATCAAATCTCACTTTCAGAATCTTTGGAAATTGCGATCCTTCGGGAAATGTTGAACTCAACAAAAAATTGTCAGAAAACCGTGCAAATGCCGTCAGTGAATATTTAAAAGGAAAAATTGGAAACAAGATAAAATTGGCAAGTACAGTTGGTTTAGGAATCGAAAAACAGATTAATGATAACAGCACAGAAGATTTACGCAGTAAAAACAGAAGAGTAGATGTGTTTATTGAAAAAACATTTGCTAAAGGAGAAAAAATTTCCCGAAAAGCATTACCCAGTTTTTTGAGTACAAAAATTGCTCAGATGAAAGTAAAAGATACTTTTTCTCTTCCTGATGTAAATTTTATCGGAGGTCGTCATGTTTGGCTTCCAAGCGGAAACCCAAACCTTTTGAGGCTTTTAAAAATATTAAAAGAAAATCCCTCATTAGAAATAGAACTGCAAGGTCATATTTGTTGTGATTACGAGAATTTTGATGGTGAAGATACAGATTTGGGAACTTTCAATTTATCATGGACCAGAGCAAATGCCATTAAAGAATTTTTAATAAAACAAGGCATACAAGCCTCAAGAATTAAAGCCAACGGATCAGGACACCTCAATCCGGTCGTTTATCCTGAAGTTACAGAAGCAGACCGGATTAAAAACAGAAGAGTAGAATTGGTTTTACTTAAAAAGTAATTTACAATTTTTTGCTCGATGCTTTCGTAAACGAAAACATCAGATAAAATAAAAAAGGTAAAATGCACAGTGAACCCAAAATCAAAGCCCATCCTAAAGCTGAAATGGTTTTCGGAGCTGCTATGTGCTTCAATAAAGAAAGATGTTCTCCGTTTCCTAATAAGATAATATCAGGATTGTGCTGATAAGTTGCCGCAACCAAAATCATAATAATCTGAAATCCGGCTAAAGCTCTTACGGGTAAAAGTTTCTTGTTGTGCATGGCTTTTAAAATTAAACCTAAAGCCATAGTAGCAAACGTGATTGACATAATACCTAAGGGTTTTGAAAACACCCATTTTACCAATGGAATGTCTGAAAAGTAAGCAGTTACGAAAACCAATAGTCCTGTTATCACCACAAAAATCATGGTTTGTTGTGATTTTTTGATCATTAAATTAAGTTCCAGTCTGTCGTTGGTTTCTCGTAAGGAAAATATTGATGCCAAATAAGCACAAAGTGCTACAACAAAAAATCCTACTGAAACTCCAAACCAATTGAGCCAACTGAAAATATATAAGTCTAGAAAAGTTTTGGCATCAGGATTAATAGATTGTGAAACAGTAGCTGCAGCTATTAAGCCTAAGAAAAAAGGAGTTAATAAACTCGCATAATAAAATATTTGGGTATAGATAATCTGCCAATCGTCCTTCACCGCATCATAATGTCTGAATGTAAATGCCGTTCCTCTCGCAATAATTCCTAGAAGCATTAATACCAACGGAATATGAAGATAAGTAGACATGGTAGTATAAATTTCCGGAAAACCGACAAAGAGAATGACAATCGCAATGATCAGCCACATATGATTGGCTTCCCAGACAGGGGCGATCGACTCGTACATTATTTTTTCGGTATATTTCCTGTTTTTCTTTTTGGTCATTAATTCTACTATTCCGGCTCCGAAATCTGCACCGCCCAAAATGAGGTACAGACATACAGAAAGCCATAGAAAACCGATTACAACGTAGATCATGATTTTTTGTTTTTAGAGTTAAACTGCGCATCGGTCGGATCATAAAGTCTCGGAACCATTTGTATCTGTCTTCTCAAAAGAAAAATGATAATCAATGATAATGAAATGAAAATAGCAGTAAAAAAGTAAAATGAATACTGAATTCCCGGCATCGGAGTAACAGCATCTGCGGTTTTCATAATACCGTAGATAATCCAGGGTTGTCGGCCGACTTCAGTGACTGTCCAGCCGGCTTCCAGAGCAATATATCCGAAAGGTGTTGCGAAAAGAAATGTCTTTAACAGCCAGTTTTTCGTCAGCCATTCTTTTTTGAAAAAGAAAGAGTAGAGATACAAACTTCCGATACAGATCATCACGACTCCAAAGAAAATCATGATCTGAAAAGCATAGTGTACAACAGCTACAGGAGGCCATTCGTCTCTCGGAAAATCATTTAAGCCTTTTACTTCAGCATCAAAATCATTACTTACCAGAAAACTTAAAACTTTTGGAATTTTTAGAGCATATTTTATTTCTCCTTTTTCTTCATCAGGAATTCCACCCAAAACGAATGCAGCACCTTTTTCAGTTTCAAAATGAGCTTCCATTGCAGCTAATTTTATGGGTTGCCTTTCTGCAACAGATTTTGCAGCAACATCACCACTTAATGGAGCACCAAAAGCACCGACAAGCGCAAAAGCTGCGGCAATTTTAAAAGCTTTGGTATGAAATTCTACATTTTTCTTTCTCATAATTAATAATGCATGAACTCCCGCAACAGCAAAACCTGTTGCACAAAATGCAGCCACCGTCATATGTAAAGCTTGTGGAAACCAAGCCTCATTAAACATTGCTTTTATTGGGTCAATATTTACATATTCTCCATTTATATAATCAAAACCTGCAGGAGAGTTCATCCAAGCATTAGCCGCAACAACAAGAATCCCGGAAGCTAATCCGCTCAAGCCAACTAAAAATCCGCAAAACCAGTGAAACCATTTATTAAATTTATCCCAACCGTAAAGGAAAAAACCGATAGCAATTGCCTCAATAAAAAATGCCGTTCCCTCAAGAGAAAAAGGCATTCCGAAAATAGGACCTGCGTGTTTCATAAATCCCGGCCAAAGCAATCCCAATTCAAACGAAAGCATTGTTCCTGAAACGGCTCCGGTTGCAAAAAGAATTGCGACACCTTTGCTCCATGCTTTGGTGAGACCTTTATAAATTTCGTTTCCTGTTTTCAGATATTTCCAGTGGGCAAAAGCCATCAAAAACGGCATTACCATTCCAACGCAGGCAAATATAATATGAAAGCCTAACGAGAGTGCCATTTGAGCGCGTGCTGCAATGAAATCATCCATAATATCAATTTTTCAGCTGAAAGTTACGGATAAAATTATGGTAACTTTATATGATTTAAAACATTGCAATCAATTCAAATCTGCATTGTAACTTTATTGTTTTTTTGTTGAACAAATCATTCAAATTTTAGGATAAATTCTGATATTTTTAGAGGTAAATTACTTTCATAAGTCGAAAAAAATCACGATATTTGTGAGTCTTTGCATTAAGCAAATATTTCAATTTTATATGAGTCAAAAACAATATACAGCTAGTAGTATCCAGGCATTAGAAGGCATGGAGCACGTTCGATTAAGACCATCTATGTACATTGGTGATGTAGGAGTGAGAGGTCTTCATCATTTGGTTTATGAAGTAGTGGATAACTCTATTGACGAAGCTCTTGCAGGTCATTGTGATACGATCTTAGTAACAATACATCAGGGAGAAAGTATCTCTGTAAAAGATAACGGTAGAGGTATTCCTGTAGATTTTCATGAGAAAGAACAAAAATCAGCTTTAGAGGTTGTAATGACCAAAATCGGAGCGGGTGGAAAATTTGATAAGGATTCTTACAAAGTTTCCGGTGGTCTTCACGGGGTAGGTGTTTCATGTGTGAACGCACTTTCTACTTTGTTGGTAGCTACAGTAAGCCGTGATGGTAAATTATATCAGCAAAAATATTCTGAAGGAAAAGCATTAACGCAAGTTGAGGAAATAGGAACTACAGATGAAAGAGGAACTGAAGTTTTCTTCCAGCCGGACGGAACTATTTTTCAGGAATTGGTTTATAACTATGATACACTTGCTGCAAGATTAAGAGAATTATCTTTCCTAAATAAAGGAATTACAATTACTTTAGTTGATGAAAGAGAGCCTAACGAAGACGGATCTTTCGCTTTTGAGGTTTTTCATTCTGAAGGAGGTTTAAAAGAATTCGTTGAATTTATCGATGGAAACCGCGAAGCAATAATGGAAAACGTTATTTTCATGGAAGGTGAAAGAGATGACATTCCTGTGGAAGTTGCGATGCGTTACAACACTTCGTTCAGCGAAAATTTACATTCTTATGTAAATAACATCAATACTCATGAAGGAGGAACTCACTTAGCAGGTTTTAGACGTGCTTTGACGAGAACTTTGAAGAAATATGCAGATGATTTAGGAATTCCTGCTAAAGAAAAAGTAGAAATTACCGGAGACGATTTCCGTGAAGGTTTGACGGCTGTAATTTCTGTAAAAGTAATGGAGCCTCAGTTTGAAGGACAAACAAAAACGAAACTGGGTAACTCTGAAGTTTCAGGTGCAGTTGATAAAATCGTTGGTGAAATGCTTACCAATTTCTTGGAAGAAAATCCTAACGAGGCAAAAATCATCGTTCAAAAAGTTGTTTTGGCTGCAAAAGCGAGACAGGCTGCGAAAAAAGCCCGTGAAATGGTTCAGAGAAAATCTCCGATGGGAGGTTCCGGCTTGCCGGGTAAACTTTCTGACTGTTCATCAAAAGATCCTGCAGAATCTGAATTGTTCTTAGTCGAGGGAGATTCGGCAGGTGGAACTGCAAAGCAGGGTAGAGACAGACATTTCCAGGCGATTCTTCCTTTGAGAGGTAAAATTTTGAATGTTGAGAAATCAATGCTTCACAAAGTGTATGATAACGAAGAGATTAAAAATATTTACACGGCTTTAGGTGTTTCTGTAGGTACAGAAGAAGATAGCAAAGCATTGAATATGGCGAAGTTAAGATACCATAAAGTAGTAATCATGACCGATGCTGATATTGACGGTTCTCACATTTCTACTTTGATTCTTACATTCTTCTTCCGTTTTATGAAAGAAATGATTGAGAACGGATATATTTATATTGCTCAACCTCCTTTATATCTATTAAAGAAGGGGAATAAAAAAACATATGCTTATAATGAAAAAGAGCGTGAAGAATTTACTTTAGAGATGGCTCCGGACGGAAAAGGTGTTGAAGTTCAGCGTTATAAAGGTCTTGGGGAAATGAATCCTGAGCAGCTTTGGGAAACAACACTAAATCCTGAACACAGAATTCTGAAGCAGGTAACGATTGATAATGCGGTAGAAGCTGACAGTGTTTTCTCAATGTTGATGGGAGATGAGGTTCCGCCAAGAAGAGAATTTATCGAAAAGAATGCAAAATACGCGAAGATTGATGTTTAATCATCTTCTGAAATAATATTTAAAGACTTCATTTTTAATGGAGTCTTTTTTTTGCGTTTAAAAAAACTAATAAATCTCATATTAACGATAATTATTTAACATTTTATTAAGAATTTTTATATTTTTGGGGAAATTAAATAACCATGATGAAAATTCTTTGCTTAGGTGCTTTTTCGTTAGCATCATTGTATTACTCGCAAAGTTATCCAGTCTCAGAAATCAGCGAAAATCTTAAGAAAAATGCAAGTGTAGTCATAAGAAATGAAAGCACAGTCGTTGAGATCAATAAAATTGATGAAATTGTTTACAGAAATCTTTCTGCAGTTACCATTTTAAATAAAGATGCGATAAGCTATTCCATTCCCAAGATTTATTACGAAAAAGGGGATGTTATCTCAAATGTAAAGGTCATCATATTTGATGAAAAGGGAACTAAAGTGAAAAGCTTCTCAAAAAGTGATTTCTCAGATGTGGCGGCCAATTCTCAGGGAACTTTTTACTCGGATAACAGAGTGATGGTTTTGCCTTATACACCGACATCATTTCCTTATACGGTAGAGTTTAGCTATGATCAGAAAGATCAGAATACTATTTTTATTCCTGATTTTACGCCATTTTATGATTACAATATTTCATTAGAGAAAAGCAGTTTTAAAATTGTCAATAAATCTGGGATCAATCTTCGTTCAAAAACTTACGAATCTCCTTTTAAATATTCTGCTGTTGATATTCAGGACAACGGAAACGAAAAATTGTACACTTATCAGAATGTTCCGGCAATTGATAATGCAGAATTGGTTCCCAATCCGCAGAAAATTTTGCCCAAAGTGAGTTTCTCTCTGGATCAATTCAACTTGGTGGGTAAAAAAGGGAATATCACCTCATGGAAAGATTTCGGACTTTGGTATCACAATAATCTTTTGACTCCGGTATCGGTTTCTACACCTCAGATCAAATCTGAAATTGCTGCACTCAATCTTTCAGGAAGCACGGAAGATAAAGTGAAAAAAATATTTCAGTATATGCAGAGCAAAACACGATATATTTTTGTGGCTCTAGGAATTGGCGGTTGGCAACCAATGATGCCGGATGAAGTTCAGAAAAAAGGTTATGGAGATTGTAAAGGGCTAAGTAATTATATGAAAACGCTTCTTGACGAAGCGGGAATTCCATCTTATTATTGTAAAATCAATTCCAACGAGTCTCCGATTTCTTTTGATAAAGACTTTCCGAAAATGGGTGGAAATCACATTATTTTAATGGTTCCTACAGAAAAAGGCAATATTTGGCTAGAAAACACTTCTCAGGATATTGCTTTCAACCATTTAAGTTATCATACAACAGACCGAAATGTTTTAGCTGTAATGCCAACCGGTATTGAGGTTATGGAAACTCCGAGCTATACATCACAGCAAAATAAAGAGAAACAAATACTGAATATTCAGATCAATCCTGATAAAACAATCTCCGGAAAAGGGAAATTTTCATACACAGGAAATCAATATGATTTTAATTTAAGCTACATTTCACTTTCTCAAAAAGATAAAAATGAAGCGGTGAAATCTAAATTTTCGAGTTTGAATTTTGAAAATGTGGAAATGAATAATTTTATCAACAATAAAGATTTGGCTTCAATAGATTTTGATTTGAATTTTAAAGCCTCAAATTATTCCAAAATGATGGGCGACAGTTTTATTTTCAGAGCGGTTCCTATTTATTCTACAGGTTTTTATCATCAGGATGAAAACCGTCAGTTGCCATTTGAAAACAGATTTTCTTATGAAGACGATTATGAAATTGTTTTTCAGCTTCCTTCTAATTACATTATTGAAGAAATGCCGCAAAACGGAATTCTGACCTCAGATTTTGGAACTTACATGCTGACTTTTGAGAAAAAACAAGATCAGCTTGTGGTAAAAAGAAGCATTAATATAAAAAAAGGAATTTATTCTAAAGAAAAATACAACGATTACGTCAATTTCAGAAAAAAAATAATGAACGCCGATAATTCAAAAATCTTAATATCAAAAAAATCATAAGAATGAAAAAAATATTTTTAGTTCTCTGTGTAATCGTGATGAGTTCTTCCGTCTTTGCACAGAAACATGAGTTCCTGAAAATGCCAAAATTCACAATTGAAGATTTAAAGAAAGCAAAATCAAATATTGATGAAAAAGCTCCGGCAGAAATTCTTTATCGTTCGATACATTATCGTGTAGATCCTTATAACGGTCAATTGATAAAAAAATATGCTTACAGAGTAAAGATTTATGACAAAGATAAATCTGAAGACTGGTTAAATTTGGATATTTCCTTATATGATAACAATACGGGAAGCCGGGAAATACTCAATTCTGTAAAAGCCTATGTTTATAATCTTGAAAATGATCAGATAGCTGAAACTAGAGTTGATAAAAGTTCGAAATTCAAATCAAAAGAAAATAAATATACGACTGTAAATAAGTTTGCTTTCCCCAACATCAAAAATGGCTCGGTGATTGAGTATCAATATGAGGTTACCTCACCATTTTTGTATGAAATTCCGTTGATTTATATGGAATTAGATACACCTTCAATGTATTCTGAATATGTATTGGATGCACCTACCAATATGTCTTACCACATTGACTTTACGGGTAGTCTGACTCCTAAGCATAAAAAAGTGGGTGATGAGTTTCTATATGGAGCAGACTCTAAAACATATAGATTTGCTTACGAAAATCTAAAGGCTTTCAAAGCAGAGAAATTTGTAAAGAATAGTGATAATTACAGAACTAAAATACGTGCAGAGCTTCATTCTACATTCTTTAACAATGGCTTAAAAACATACACTTCTACTTGGGAAGACATTAGAAAAAAATTGTGGGATCATGAGGAATTCGGTTTGCAATATAAAAAAGACCGATTGGTAAAAGATTTGATTCCGAAAAATATTTCTGAAGAAAAAGATGAACTAAAAAAAGCGAATTCAATTTTTGATCATGTTAAAAATTCTTACACATGGAATCAAACATATGGTTTCTACACAGAAAACGGTATCAAAGAGTTAAATAAAACTAAAACAGGAAATACAGGTGATATTAATCTTGTGTTGATTAATATGTTGAGAACGGAGCATCTAAAAGCGTATCCAATTTTGATTTCCACAGTAAAAAACGGATATGTCAATCTTACATTTCCAAACATCGGAAACTTTAATTATGTAATTGCAGCGATAGAAATAGGAAAAGATATATACCTTTTTGATGCAACATCTAAGCAGGCAAAAGAAGGGATTCTGCCAAGTAGAGTTTGGAATAGCAACGGACTTTTGCTGAGAGATGACAAAGCTGAAGTAATTTCCCTGAATAACATCAAAATGAGCTATTCTACTCACACAACAAAAGCGAAAATAAATCCTGATGGTACTGTAACAGGGCAGTATCAAGATGATGATGAAGGTTTGTTTGCATTAAATGCAAAAGAAAATTTTGACGAGAATCCTGATAAATACAAAAAACAGTACAAAGAAAATTTTTCAGTAGACTTTTCCAATATCAGCTCAAGAGTTTTGGATACAGGAGAATTCAGATCTACCATGAATTTTGAATCGGGCAATTTGATGGATAATCTTGGGAAAAGAAAAATCATCAATCCGCTATTATTTTTGCATCAGACAACCAACGATTTTGATCAGCAGGAAGAGAGAAAATATATGATCGATTTTATTTCACCAATTAGTAAAACAAAAATCGTAGAAATAGAAATTCCTGAAGGATATGATGTTGCAGATTTGCCTAAAAGTAAAAAGATTGTGACAGAAGATAAAGAAATAAGCTATTCTTACGTTGTAGAAAAGAAAGAAAATAAAATTATCACCGTTTCTAAATTTGAGATTGCAAGTGCAGATTATCCCAAAGAATATTATCCGGCTTTCAAACAAATCTGGAAAGTGATTTCTGACAGCGAAAATCAGGTGATGAGTCTGATTAAAAAATAAATTTATAAAAATTAACCGAAATATTTAAAAACCATTCATCTTTTGAATGGTTTTTGCATTATTAGACAAAATAATAATTTATGAAAAATACCTTCGCTATTCTCGCATTGTCTACGATATTTGCTGTTACATCTTGCAAGAAAACAGATTCTCAGAACGCAGAATTAAATACTACGGAAACCAAAGTTCCGGAAAAATTCTTTGTTGATTCTGTTAAATTGAGTGATTCAGCAAAGGTCAACAATTTGCTTTCATTAAAGTATGAAGCTAAAATGCTTGTTTTTCCGACTCTCAAAGACAAGGCACTTCTAGACAGTATCTATTACGACAAAAAAGGAATTACAGATTTTTCAAAACAAGGTTTACAGAAATTTTTAGATAAAGATAAAGATCAATATTTTGCTTCCGTTAAAGGAAAAGATAACGATTGGATTGCAGATATTCAGCATCCTCAAACGTGGGATACAGGATCATTTATGAAACTGAAATCACATTCAAACGATTTTTTACAGATCGAGTATATGTATTCTTCTTATGAAGGAGGGGCACACGGGAATTATGGTTTTGTTGAAAGAGTTTTTGACTTAAAAAACAATAAAAGAGTTGCTTTGAAGGACATTACAACGATGCCAAAAGCAAGATTAGAGGCGCTTTTGATGAAGAATATCAACAACATTCCAAGTGGAACTACCGATTCTCAAGGAGCGGTTAAAAATTCTGATATGCTTTTGCTTGAATCTATTCCAGCGAGCGATAATTTTTATTTTGATGACAAAAACCTATATTTCCATTACAGTCCTTACGAGATTGCGGCTTTTGCAGCGGGAGATATTATAATTCCTGTGTCTTGGGAAGAACTGAAAGGAACTATCAATGAGCAATTTAAAGAAAGAATGAAAATTAATTAATATTAATGCTTCCAAATCAGGAAGCATTTTTTTATTTTTGTGGCAATGGAAAAAGTAGCTTTTATTATCAATCCTTTTTCGGCGAAAAAGAATTATCAGCCATTTCTCAATGAGCTTACAAAAAAAGTCGAAAATCCGTTATATTACATCTCGGAGTCTATTCCGGGAACTGATGAGTTTATTCAGAAACATTTTTCTGATATAGATATTTTCGTCGCAATCGGCGGAGACGGTACGATTTCTACGGTGGCGAAAAATCTGATTGATACAGAAAAAATTCTGGCGATTTTTCCTGCTGGTTCGGGAAATGGTTTTTCAAACGAGACACAGTTCAGCAAAAATTTAGACGAGCTTATAGAAAAACTAAATCACAGAAAATCGAGGAAAATAGATACTTTCACGGTTAATGAAAGGTTGTCGATCAATGTTTCGGGAACCGGATTTGATGGAAAAGTCGTAAAAGAGTTTGAAAAAACCGATCGTGGATTTAAAAATTACATCAAAGTTTCACTCAAAACTTTTTTTAATTACAAGCCCATTAAACTCAAATTTTTGGACGAAAAATATCAGCAGCACAACGGAAAATATCTGATGGTCAACATCGCAAACACCCGTCAATTTGGTAACAACGCTTATATTGCTCCGATGGCGAGCAAAAGTGACGGTTTGGTTGATATGGTTTTGGTTAAAAAATTTCCATTGACGTATTCGCCACTCTTTGCTTTCAGAATGTTTACAAAAAAACTCAAAGAAGACGATTACATCACCTATTTACCAGTTTCAGAAGTCGAATTTAAAGTAAATACCAAAAACTGGCATCTCGATGGCGAATTCAACAAAATCAAATCACCGATTCATATTAAAGTTCAGCCTGCAAGTTTAAATATTTTGATATAGATCATTACATTTGGTCTGTCATTCTGATGAATTAAGAATCTATTACCCATTACCAATTACTCATTTTTCAGGAGCTATTTCCCGCTTTCCGTTGCAATCTTTTTTTTCAAAAAAGGATTTCCACTTCAATCGGGGCTGGGATTTTTGTCTTCATTAGAAAATCTTGTCAAAGTAATACGCTAAGTTTGTCATTCCGTAGGAATCTAAACTATGTTTTTATGCGATGTTGAGATTCCTCCGGAATGACAATTCGAGTACAAATTATATCAAAAATAAAAAATTAAACTTCCAGTTTTTTCTCCACCTCATTTGGATGATCCAAAGAATATTTCAGTTGATTTTTATCCAACTGTTTTTCCCAGTTTGCAACCACCACAGTTGCCACAGAATTCCCGATAACATTGGTCAAAGCTCGACATTCACTCATAAATTTATCAATTCCCAAAATCAAAGTCATTCCCGCAATCGGAATTTCAGGCACTACAGCTAATGTTGCGGCTAAAGTCACAAATCCTGCTCCTGTAACTCCTGCAGCACCTTTTGAACTTAACATGGCCACCAGAAGAAGCATCAGCTGTTTCTCAAGTGAAAGATCAATATTTAAAGCCTGAGCAATAAAAAGAGAGGCCAATGTCATGTAAATATTAGTTCCGTCAAGATTAAAGGAATAACCTGTAGGAACTACCAATCCTACAATGGCTTTGGAACATCCGGCTTTTTCAAGCTTATCCATAATTCCCGGAAGTGCAGATTCTGAAGAGCTTGTTCCTAAAACCAAAAGAAGTTCTTCTTTCAGATAATACATAAGTTTAAATATGCTAAAACCATTGTACCAAGCAACTGCGCCCAAAACCAAAACTACAAATAGGGCGGAAGTAATATAAAATGTTCCCACGAGAAAAATTAAATTTAAAACGGAGGCGAGTCCGTATTTTCCTATGGTAAAAGCCATTGCCCCAAAAGCGCCAAGCGGAGCCAGTTTCATCAGCATATGTACAATTTTGAAAACCGGTGTTGCCAAATCCTGTAAAAAATAGGTAATTCTCTGGCTTTTTTCTTTTGTTAAAACCAAAGCAACTCCCATCAAAATTGCCACCAAAAGCACCTGAAGAATATTATCACCAACCAAAGGACTGAATAAAGTTTCCGGAATAATATTCATCAGAAAACCAGTCAATGTGGTAGCGTGAGCTTTTTGCTGATATTGAGAAACGTCACCCGATAAACTTGCTGGATCAATATTTAATCCAGATCCGGGATGTAAAAGATTTCCTACAATTAAACCAATAATTAAAGCCAAGGTAGAAAATGTGAAAAAGTAGATCATTGCTTTTACGGCAATTCTTCCTACTTTTTTCAGGTCGGTCATGTGAGCAATTCCTAAAGTCAGGGTAATGAAGATGACGGGAGCGATAATCATTTTGACCAATTTGATGAAACCGTCACCCAAAGGTTTCATTTTTTCACCCAATTCGGGATAAAATTTTCCTAAAAGAATTCCTGCAATGATGGCAACAATTACCTGAAAGTAAAGTTGCTGGTAGATTTTTTTGGCTTTCAAAGCGTATTTATTTATAGGCTGAAAAGTAAGAAAATTACTTGGGATAATAATATGGATGTCATGGGAAGTTTCGGCGGGGCTTTCAGCCCCGCCGAAACTAAATTTTTAATTCGTTTATCATTCTGACAAAGGGGGAATTTTAGTAACAGAAATGATTCTTCATTACACTTTCGTTTTATTCAGAATATAAAGAAATCTCAATCATTCCACAGCAACAGAATCGTCACCACGACCATCTGCAACGGCATGAATATTTCCGTTATCATCAATAAGAATCATTTCCGTTCTTCCTAATTGTCCCCATCTTTCACCTTTGTAACCCAGTTTTTCGAGATCTTTTATAGTTGTCTCAGGAAAATTTTTCTCGAAAGCTATTGTTTCTGGAAGCCATTGATGATGGAACTTTGGAGAATTGACGGAAACATTGGCATTCAGTTTAAAATCTACTACATTCACAATCGACTGATAAACGGACGTCGGAATTGTAGTTCCGCCCGGAGTTCCGACGATCATATAAGGTTTTCCGTTTTTTAAAACGATTGTCGGAGTCATTGATGACAGCATTCTTTTGTTCGGCTGAATAGAATTAGCTTCTCCGCCAACCGCTCCAAACATATTCGGAACGCCTGGTTTTACAGAGAAATCATCCATTTCATTGTTTAGAAAGAAGCCTGCTCCGGAAACAACAACTTTACTTCCGTATAATCCATTTAAAGTGGTTGTAACTGCCGCTGCATTTTCATCTTTATCAATTACAGAAATATGAGTAGTTTCTGTAGATTCTTTAGGTTGTTGAATGATTTTCCCGACTGCCGAACTCAGTGTTGCTTTATTAAAACTAAAACTTTTCCATCGTTTTTTTAAATAGTCATCCGAAATCAAGTAAGAAGTTTTATCATGAATGAAATCAGGATCGCCCATATATTCGGCTCTGTCTGCAAAGGCTCTTCTTTCAGCTTCTACCATGATCTGAATTGCCTGAGTGGAATTTTGTTGATATTTTTCTAAATTTTCAAAACCTGACATTTTCAGCATTTGCGCCAAAAGAATTCCGCCGCTTGAAGGCAATGGCATTGATACGATCTGGTTTCCTTTATAATCAAATTCCAAAGCTTTTCTTTCGGCAACTTTATAATTTTTAAGGTCTTCCAAGGTGATGATTCCGTTTCCTTTTTTCATTTCGGCGACCAGAAGTTCTGCTGTTTTTCCTTCATAAAATCCTTTTGAACCTGATTTTTGAATTAATTTTAGAGTTTCTCCCAATTCTTTTTGAACTAAAATATCTCCGGACTTCCAGCTTTCATTTTTTACAAAAGCATTTGAAGTTTTATTATGTTTCTGAAAATATTCTTTACTTGAATTGAGTAACCCAGCTTCCTGTTCGGTAATGGCAAATCCTTTTTCAGCCAAATCAATTGCCGGCTGAATGATTTGATTCATAGGGAGTTTACAATATTTTAAAGTAGCAAAAAATCCTGCCACACTTCCTGGAATTCCCACGGATAATCTTCCGTTTTGAGATAAATCTGTATTTGCATTGCCTTTTTGGTCGAGATACATATCTCTTGAAGCCTTTTTGGGAGCTGTTTCGCGATAATCTATAGTAAATTTTTCTCCATTATTTTTTACTCCGACTAAAAATCCGCCACCTCCAATATTTCCTGCTTGAGGATAAACAACTGCTAAAGCATATTGTGTCGCTACAATTGCATCATAAGCATTTCCACCCATTTTGAGAATTTTTGCACCCGCTTCACTCGCAAGAGGATGTGCAGAAACTACCACACCTTTGTTTTTGACTTTGACTTCTTTTACAATATTGATGTCGGTAAATTGAGCATTGATAAATGATGAAGCTAACAAGATGGTGAATAACAACTTTTTCATTTTATATCTGTGTTTCTAAATTGTGTAAAATGTTATGTTAAATTGTTTTTGATGCTGAAATAAACTTTTTAATGACAAAAATTATATCCGAATTTACAATTTTGTTTTCTTATAGTAGTCAAAATCTCTATTTTTGCTTTTACTCATCTAATAAAAAATAAAAATGGAATCCTTCACGGAAAAAATTCTCATCACAGGAGCTTTGGGGCAGATTGGCACAGAGCTTACCAACAGACTTGTAGAAATTCACGGAGCTGAAAATGTAGTTGCTTCAGGGCTAGACAGATGGCAAAAAGACCTTACTTCTGCAGGATATTATGAAAGAATGGATGTTACCAATACGCAATTGGTGAGACAGGTCATTAAAGATTACGATATTACAACAGTTTATCATTTGGCTTCACTTTTGTCAGGAACTTCTGAAAAACAACCGGTTTTTGCATGGAAACTGAATCTTGAGCCACTTCTTCATTTCTGTGAAATGGCGAAAGAAGGTTTGCTTAAAAAGATTTTCTGGCCTAGTTCGATCGCTGTTTTTGGGAAAGGAATTCCTAAAAATGATGTTGCTCAGGATGTCGTTTTGAATCCTACTACAGTTTACGGAATTTCAAAAATGGCGGGTGAAAAATGGTGCGAATATTATTTTGATAAATATGGTGTTGATGTAAGAAGTATCAGATATCCGGGATTGATCTCATGGAAAACTCCTGCAGGTGGAGGAACAACAGATTATGCAGTAGAGATTTTTTATGAAGCAGTAGAAGAGGGGAAATATACAAGTTTTATTTCTGAAGATACGGCAATGCCGATGTTATATATGGATGATGCGATCAACGCAACATTGAAATTAATGGAAGCTCCGAAGGAAAGTCTGACGGTTCGTTCGTCTTATAATTTAGGTGGAATGTCTTTCACTCCAAAAGAATTGGCAGCAGAAATTAAAAAAGAAATTCCGGGATTTGAGATAGATTATAAACCGGATTTCAGACAAGCTATTGCAGATTCCTGGCCATCATCAATTGATGATTCAATCGCTAAAAAAGATTGGAATCTTTCTTATGATTTTGGAATTTCTGAAATGTCTAAAGACATGATTAAAAATTTGAAACTGAAATTAAATAAAAATTAATTATAAAGTTTTACTTTAAGTAAAATTGATTTTAACTACTGGAAATTAATTAATTGTGATTTTTATATAAAATTTAATTTAAATGATATTATTAACCTTCAACATTTTGAATATTGAGTCAGGAACCAAAAATGGTTCTCAAATTACCAATGATGAAAGGTTGGAAATTACAATTGCAAATGCAAAATCTGTTCTTAGAATTTTAGATATTCATGAAGTTAAAGCGAGCTTTTTTGTTGAAATTTCCATCGTAGAAAAAATTAAAAACCTTATAAAAGCAATTTCTGCTCAAGGGCATGAAATTGCTTTTTACAATAAAAATTCTTCAGCATTGCAAATTGAAGAAGCCAAAAAAATTGCAGAAGAATTTCTTGAAAAACAAATCAAAGGTATTCGTCAAAAAGAATTTAAAATTGCTGAATCAGAATTAAAACTGATGGGATTCAGTTATATTTCCAATATTGATCATGCGGATATTCTGTTTCCATTTAAACGTCTGAAAAGAGATTCTGATATCACAGAAGAAAACGGAATCAGTATTGTTCCGGAAAGTATTTCGCCTTACAGTCAGCTTCCTTATAATGATTTTGTGTTTCAGGTTTTGCCAATGAAATACTATCAGAATATGGTTTTTGAGACTTTAAAAAACGATGATTTTGTATTAGTTTATCTTGATATTTGGCAATTCACGGATGTCAAAAAATTTAACTTTAAAGTCCCATTTCATAGAAGCTTTAACTGCGGTAAAAAGATGGAGGATAAGCTAGAAGATTTTCTGGTCTGGATTAATGAAAAGGAATTGGCGACTTCGAGGATGAAGGATTATATATTTTGATTAAAAAAAATATTTGCTATTTTCCTCTAAGAATTTGATGATAGAATCATTTGCTATTCTTTCCATCTCTCCTTTTATATTTCTGTCTTTAAAAGTGGAAAGAGCATAGTGCTGAATCTCTTTTACAAAAGAATTTAGGTAATCTCTCCCGTTATTTTGATACTGACTCATTTCAGATTTGTTTAATTGAATAAGCATATTAAAACTGATAAATGAATGACTGCAGTTGACATCAATGTAGTAGTCCTCTTCATGACTCAGAAAGAACCATGATTTAGATTCAAAATCAATTATTTTCATAGGAGTATTTTTCAACGGTTTTCATTAAGAAAGTTCCAGTAGAGTAATTTCCGGCAAAACTCCAACTCTTCCCGGATAACCTAAAACCCCAAAACCACGGTTCACATAAAGCATTTTTCCTTCACTTTCATACAAATCTGCCCATTTTGGATATTTGTATTGTACGGGTGACCATTTGATATTTTTTAAATCTAAACCAAACTGCATTCCGTGAGTATGACCGGAAAGAGTCAAACTGATATCTGCAGGATGTTTTTTAACCACATAATCAAAATGAGTAGGGTCGTGGCTCATTAATATTTTTGCGGCGTTTTGCGGTACGTTTTCTAATGCTTTATCAATTTTTCCAAATTGTGGAAAAGGCTTTAAACCCCAGTTTTCTACACCTAAAATGTATAATTTTTCTCCATTTCTGTCGATCGCGCGGTTTTCGTTCATCAACATATCAAAGCCTGCCTGTTTTTCGTATTCAATCAATGCTTCAAGATTCACTTTTTTAGCATGAGGAGATTCCCAAGTCACATAATCACCATAATCATGATTTCCCAACACCGCAAACTTTCCGTCTTTCGCCTTGATTTTAGAAAAAAGAGGAATAAAGGGTTTGAATTCTTCAGAAACATTATTGACCATATCTCCTGTAAATAACACTAAATCAGGATTTTGTTCGTTAATTAAATCAATAGCATGTTCCAGTTTGCTTGGATCAGAAAAGCTTCCGCTGTGAACATCTGAAATCTGAATGATTTTATAACCTTTAAAGCTCTGAGGAAGATTTTTAATTTTTACTTTTACTCTTCTTACTTTGTGTCTGTACTTTCCAAAGGTAATTCCATCAATAAATAACGCTGAAAGAACTCCACCTAAACCAAGTCCCATAATGCTCAAAAACTTTCTTCTCTCCGGGAAAAAGTTTTCCGTTGGTCTGGTTAATCCGACTAAATAACCTCCCGTTCTGAAAATATCATCAATTAATAAAAATAAAACGATGAAAATTTTAGGTAAAATAAAGACCAAAAATAACGAGATCATGATTTGGGCTCTCATTGTACTTCTGTCTGATCTCTGAAAATGGGAAACTTCATAAGCAAAGAATCCGTAAACGGCTAAAGACAAAACGCAGTATCCGATTTTAATCCATGAATTATCGGTTAACGTTCTAATTGCCTGATAAATATAGACTTCAAGAAACAAGAAGATTGCAGCTACAAATAAAAAATTTCTTTGCATAATGGAGTTTTAAAAAAGCACAAAAGAAATCTCCTTTGTGCTTTTAATATTTTTTTTAATTAAATTTTAAGTCTTAAGGAAATTTATAAACGATCGCATTGATATTCATTCCGGCACCTACCGAAGTCATCACAATGTTCCCTTTATCTTTAAACGTTTGACCCTCCATTTTTCCTTTAATTATTAAATCAAACATGGTAGGAATTGTTGCTACAGAAGAATTTCCAAACTCCTGAATCGTCATTGGTGAAATTGAGTGATCATAATCTTTCACATCGTAAAGCTTGTGAAGTCTTTCGATCATTGCATAGTCCATTTTTGCATTAGCTTGGTGAATCAGAATTTTATCAATGTCTTCAATAGAAAGTCCCGCATCATCAATGGTTTCTTTGATAGCAGTGGGAACGTTTTTCAGCGCATATTCGTAGATTTTTCTTCCCATCATTCTGATGTACAGTTTCTGATCGTCAAAATCTTTATTGATAGAAGCGCCGTTTCGTAAATATTCTAATTCAGGACCGTTATCGCAAATGGTATTGTGAGAAATTATTCCAACATTTTCTTCGTCAGTTGCGGTTACTACAACTGCGCCGGCTCCGTCAGCAAAGATCATTTTATTTCTGTCGTAAGGATCGGTAACGCGGCTTAAAGTTTCTGCACCTACAACCAAAATAGTTTTGGCAACGCCTGCTTTGATAAGATTGTTTGCCAAAATCATCGCTTCAACCCAACCCGGACAACCGAATATCATATCATAAGTGATACATTTTCTGTTTTTAATGCCTAAATGATTCTTTACTCTTCCAGCCATATTCGGCATAAAGCTCGCAGCACCATTGGTTCCTACCTCACCGAAATTGCTTGCATAAATAATATAATCTAAATCTTCACCGTCAACTTCTGCATCTTCAAGAGCCACTTTTGCAGCTTCGTAACCGATTTTGGAGTTTGAAGTGTCGTCTTCAATATATCTTCTGTTTTCAATTTCTGTAATTTCTACAAATTTTGAGATGATTTCTGTGGTTGGCTTGTCTATTTTTTCGCCTTCATCGGTATAGAATTCAGAATTTAGAAAATAATCTCTACCAATAACTCTGTTAGGAATGTAAGATCCAGAACCAATAATGATCGTATTCGGCATTCGTTCAAATAATTTTAAAGATGCAAAGTTAATAATTAATATTAATAAGAAAGAATTAAAAATATTATTAAATTTGCAAAAATTGTGCTTTACAATCTATGAAAAACAATCCGTCTTTAAAAGGGTTACTCATCGCTGTTGTAGTTTTTATACTTGCTTTTGGAGTTTACTTCTTCTTACTTGCAAAGAAAAATTATTATCTGGTAGATAACCCGACTCCCGATACGTATTATTATAAAATCAATAATGGATCTGAAGGGATTATTTCTGCCGGTCAATATGTAAATGTTGATCTTAAAAAGGGAAAAAATTCAATAAAAGTTTTTGATCAGAATAAGAAATTATTATACGATTCTGCCTTCGAAGTGAACAAAATCAGAGGTCTTATAAATATAGCTCATAAGGATTATTACATTAATCGTCAATATTATGGGTACAATCTTAAAAAAGATTCATTACTTTTGGCGTTGGATAAAACGATTATAGACGGGAAACCGTATTTTGGAGGGGCAAAACACTTCAATAAGCTTTATACAGAAGACTTTTACTACAATGTAGACGAAGATTATGACAAGCTGATAAAAAATATTGATAAAGTAGAATCCCGTTCAAAGATCTTTAGAAAACAAGATTACCTTAACTATTATAAAGAATATTACAAGTTTTGACAAACGATATCAATAAAGTAACTCCCTACAATTCTGAGGCTACGAAAAAAAGCCAGGTAGAGGATATGTTCGACAATATAGCGCCGAAATACGATTTGCTAAACCATGCTTTATCTATGAAAATAGATGTTTTGTGGAGAAACAAGCTTGTTCGCATGATGAAAGAAGATGCTCCACAGGAGGTACTTGATGTGGCTACTGGAACAGGTGATCTGGCGATTGCTGTAGAAAAAGGAACCGGCGCAAAAGTAGTTGGTTTAGATTTATCGCAACAAATGTTAAATGTTGGCGTTATTAAAATAAAAAAACTTAAATTAGACGGCAAAATTTCTATGCAGAAAGGCGATGCAGAAAATTTACCTTTCGAGGACAATAGATTTGATGCTGTTTCCGTTGCATTTGGAGTAAGGAACTTTGAGAACCTTACAAAAGGTTTGGCAGAGCTGAGAAGAGTAGTGAAAGAAAACAAAAGTGTGTATATCCTTGAGTTTTCAAAAGTGGAAGGTTTTTTAGGACCGTTTTATATGTTTTATTTCAAAAATATATTACCAGCAATCGGAAGACTGGTTTCTAAAGACAACAGAGCTTATACGTATCTTCCGGATTCTGTAAATGCTTTTCCATTTGGAGAAAAAATGAGACAAATACTTTTAGATACAGGATTCAAAAAAGTAGAATATAAAAAATTAAGTTTAGGTATAGCCACAATTTATAAAGCAACAAAATAACCTATGAATAAATTTCTATTAAAAGCTCTGGTTTTAGCCTCAGTTAGCATTGCAACTTTTGCAGATGCGCAATTTAGAACTCGTAACAGGATGGATAAGCTGGAAGATTTTGACCAGCAAAAATTCAGCTGGGGTTTCTTTTTAAACGGAAATAGACTAGACTATCGCATTGTACTTCATCCAAGATATGGGATGAACGGGAACCAGAATCTTGTTACTTCAAAAGAAAGTTACAGCTTTGGTGCGGGTCTTATCACAAAATTCAGACTAAATGATTATTTAGACGTAAGAGTAGAGCCAGGTTTACAGTTTGCTCAGAGACAATTGATCTTCAATACGCAATCTAACGATATTTATCAAAACGGAAATCCTCAAAATCCGGCTTTTACACCAATTGCATTGACTGAAAAAGACAGAGTAAGAGAAATTAAATCTACTTTGGTAGACGTTCCTGTATTATTAGAACTTCATGGAGAGAGATGGTATAATTCAAGACCATACATTGCTGCAGGGGTTAATTATATTGTGAATTTACAGTCAAATTCTGATTCAGAAGATGATAACCAACAGCAGGTTTTCAGATCTACAACTCACAATTTTGCCTGGTCTGCAGAAATGGGAATCCAGTTTTATTTTAATAAATTTAAACTGACTCCTGCAATCAGAGGAACGTTCTTTATGAACAACGAAATGGTAGCTGATAACGCTACTACACCACCTTACTGGTCTGCAGCAGTTTCTACATTACAGACAAGAGCCGTAATGTTTGTGCTGAAATTTGAATAATATAATAAAAAATTAATATAGAAAGGAGGTGCTTTGGCATCTCCTTTTTGTTTTTAGTCAAAATATAGAGACTTTTATTTTTGTTAGTCTTTTTATTTTCATATTTTTGCTTTTAGTTAGAATATTTAGAAACCTGAAATGCTTCAAGAATTAGAAAACAATTTTTCAGAACTGGAAAAAAAGATTTTGAATCTTCATAAAAGTCATCAAAATCTTTCTGAAAAGTTATCAGAATTGAATAAAGAGCATGAAGAGCTGAAGATGAAATATGATGAAGAGCGTAAGAAAAATCAGGTATTAGCAGAAGAACAGAAAAATATAAAATTGTATTCAGCAATATCAGGAAATCCTGAGCACAACAGACTCATGAAAAGCCACATCAACAGATTGGTAAAAGAAGTAGACTTTTGTATTGCACAGCTTCAAAACAGTGGACTATAATGGAGGTAAGGAGAATAACCATCAATATTGCAGGAAGAGTATATCCGCTGAATGTACCCGCAGCAGAAGAAGAGACTTTGCGCAAAGTGGGGAAGCAAATTGAAAATATGATTAAAGATTTTGAGCAAAATTTCGATGTAAGAGATAAACAAGATGCTTTGGCAATGTGCGCCCTCAAATTGGGAACCAATGCAGAAGTTGTATCTCTGAACTACGAAAAAAATATAAATTCTACCAACGAAAGATTAGCTAAAATTAATCAGACGTTGAATGAAGTTGGAAAATAAATTTTCCACGAAAAGCTGCCTACAGTAATTCTAACACATTAAGGTAAACTCAACACTAAACAATTAATGTTCGAAAGTCTTTTCAATGGCGTGCTGCTTTACGCAGATTACAGAGAGAAGAAATCAGATCAAATCGTGGAGATCGGGAGTTTACTCTAAATCACTGGATTATTGTAGGCTTTTTTTATTTTAAATTTAGACAATTAAAACTCAATATATATATGACAACAGCCATAATAGTCGGCGTTATTTGTTTAGTAGTAGGTGCTGTTTTAGGAATGATATTTTCTAAAAGCTCTCTGAATGCTAAAGGCAAATTTATTATAGACGATGCTACCAAAAAAGCAGAAAACCTTATAGAAAAAGCTACCGTACAAGCTGAATCGATAAAAAAAGAAAAAAACCTTCAGGCTAAAGAAAAATTTCTTGAATTAAAATCTCAGCATGATGCAGATATTCAGGTTCGTGAAAAGAAAATGCAGGAAGCTGAAAAAAGAACCAAAGACAAAGAAAATAAGCTCAATGACGAGCTTAGCAAAGCAGGAAAATTAGAAAAAGATCTTGACAGACAGATCGCTGATTACGCTAAGAAAACTGAGATTTTAGAGAAAAAACAGCATGATCTTGATTCTGCAACGGCGAAGAAAGTTGAAATGCTTGAAAAAATTTCAAACTATACAGCTGAAGAAGCTAAAGCAGAATTGGTAGAAACCATGAAAGCTGAAGCAAAAACCAGAGCTCAGGCGCACGTTCAGAGCATCATGGAAGAAGCTCAGTTGAATGCCAAGAGCGAGGCTAGAAAAATTGTTATTCAGACCATTCAGAGAATTGGTACAGAACAGGCGATTGAAAATTCAGTTTCTGTATTTAATATTGAATCAGACGAAGTAAAAGGTAGAATTATCGGTAGAGAAGGGAGAAATATCCGTGCTTTGGAAGCAATGACTGGTGTAGAGATCATCGTTGATGATACTCCGGAAGCTATTCTTCTTTCGTGTTTTGATCCTGTAAGAAGAGAAATCGCAAGATTGTCACTTCACAGATTGGTAACTGACGGTAGAATTCACCCTGCAAGAATCGAAGAAGTGGTTGAGAAAACTAAGAAAATGATTGAAGAAGAGATCATTGAAGTTGGAAAAAGAACAATTATTGATCTTGGAATCCACGGTTTACACCCTGAATTGGTGAAAATTGTTGGTAGAATGAAATACCGTTCGTCTTACGGACAAAACCTTTTACAGCACTCAAGAGAAGTTGCAAATATCGCTGCAACAATGGCTGCTGAATTAGGATTAAACGTAAAAATGGCTAAAAGAGCTGGTCTTTTACATGATATAGGTAAAGTTCCTGAGCAGGAATCTGAGCTTCCTCACGCTTTGTTAGGAATGCAATGGGCTGAGAAATACGGTGAAAATCCTGAAGTAATCAATGCAATCGGAGCCCACCACGACGAAGTGGAAATGACTTCATTGTTATCACCGATCATTCAGGTTGCCGATGCTATTTCCGGAGCAAGACCGGGAGCAAGACGTCAGGTTTTAGAATCATATATCCAAAGATTGAAAGATCTTGAAGCTGCAGCGTTGAGTTTTGAAGGTGTGTCAAGTGCTTATGCAATTCAGGCGGGTAGAGAATTGAGAGTAATGGTAGAAAGCGGAAAAGTGAATGACGAAATCGCCTCTCAACTTTCTTACGATATTTCAGAGAAAATTCAGAACGAACTGACTTATCCGGGACAGGTAAGAGTCACTGTAATCAGAGAGACAAGAGCTGTAAATATCGCAAGATAAATAGTTAAAAGAAATAGATAGAATCCTTTCAAAGAAATTTGAAAGGATTTTTTTATTGAATCAGGCTTAAATTAATGATTTTTATTTATTAAAATTGAGTCATAACATTAATATTCTAATGATATACTAAGAATTTATATTCAAAGTTATAAATAATATAAAATAAATTACAAAGTTGTTATTATAATTGTTAAATTTGAATATCAACTTAAAACCAAATCATTATGTTAAATGAAATTTTAAAAAACGCTAAAAAATTAAAAAGTGCTGATCTGAAAGGCATTGTAGGAGGCGTAAGTGGTACTCCAGACTTATCGCTTTGCGGATGTAGCTGTTCAGGTGCTGTTACGGGACCTAAATATTGCCCAACTTATATTGGCTGTCTACAGGTGTATACTTGTGATGATTTTGCTGTATAAATTGAGATCTTTATATTTTTTAACTTAAAAACCCAATCATTATGTTAAACGAAATTTTAAAAAACGCTAAGAAATTAAAAAGTGCTGATCTGAAAGACATCGTAGGAGGTGTCGGTAAAATTGGTACTCCCGATTTATCGCTTTGCGGATGCAGCTGCACCGGAGCAGTTACTGGTCCTAAGTATTGCAGTCAATATATGGGATGCCCACAAGTGATTACTTGTTAAGATTATTAAAAATATTTAAGATAAAAAGTCTTCCAGATAATGGAAGACTTTTTTAATAATAGGGGGATGCTTTAATTTTAATCGAAAAAAAATGAATTGTTCTCAATATATTTTTTACTCATCAAAATACTTTCGAAAATATCTTTGTCACTTGAATCTTGTTCCACAAACCAATATTTCAAACCTGCTTTTTCTCTTGCTTCAAATAATTTTTTAAAATCAATGATGCCATTTCCGATTTCTGTGAAATTTTTGGTGTCTTTTTGCAGATCTTTCACATGCCATAAAGGAAATCTTCCAGGGAATTTTTCAAAATAACTTAAAGGATCAAATCCCGCTTTCGTAATCCAATATAAATCCAATTCCATTTTGACTAAATCTGGTGAAGTATTGTCTAAAATGAAATCATAAATAAGTTTGTTGTCGCCTAATTTTTCAAATTCGAAGTCATGATTATGATAAGCAAACTCAATTCCCGATTTCTTTGTAATTTCTCCTGATTTATTTAATATATCAGGAAGTTTTCTGTAATTTTCATTTGTTCTTTCTTCAGGAATCAAATAAGAACAGACCATATATTTTGTGCCAATAAATTGCAGATCCTCAACAGATTTTTCCCAATTATTAAGCAAAGTTCCCTTTTCATTTTCTAAAACTCCTGTTTTATGATGAGAACTGATCACTTTTAAACCTGTATTGTTTAAAATTGATAAAAATTCTTTTTTGTTTTTACCGAAAAAAGCTCCATCATATCCGTAAATTTCCAGGTCTTTAAAACCTAAAGCTGCCAATTTTTCAAATGCCTCCTCAAGGTTTTTTGAAATAGCTTCGCGTATTGTGTAAAGTTGTATTGCCAATCGATGATCTTTTTTTAATGAGTTAGAAATTCCGCATGAATACAATCCGAAAAATCCTAATGATGAAAGTTTTATAAAATCGGTTCTGTTCATATTCAGCTAAAGAAAAGGTTTCATTTCATCTTCAATCTGAGTTCTGAGTTCCATCAGACGTTTGGCGTACATTTCCTGTTGTTTTTCTTCATTGGTTTCGGGAATCCATTTTGGGACAGGAAGTTTTTTACCGTTTTCATCAACTGCCACAAAAACGATAATACAGTGTGTTTTTTTGTCGAAAATAGGCTGTTTCAGGTTTCTGGAGAAGACATTGATCGAAATATGCATACTCGAAGAACCTGTATAAATTACCTGAGCTTCCACTTTTACAATTTCTCCTATTTTTATAGGCTCATAAAAACGGATTCCTCCAACGTATACTGTGACAGAATAATTCCCGCTCCATGTTGTCGCACAGGCATATCCCGCTTGGTCAATCCATTTCATAACGCTTCCACCATGTACATTTCCTCCGTAATTGACATCTGAAGGCTCCGAAATAAACTGAAAAGTAATCGGTTTGTTATCCATTTTTTTTAATATTTTACTAAAGATATTTAATTATTTTGAAAAAGTCAGATTAAATTCGTCTTTTAAGGTTTTAAAGTGTTATATTGTCAAAATGTTCAATTTTGAACTTGAATAATAAAAAAATTATAAATTATAATATAGATGAAAAAAGTATTTTATCTTAATAGTTGCGACACTTGCAGAAAAATTTTAGCAAAATTTGATCTGAGAGATTGGGAGATGCGTGAAATAAAAAAAGAGCCAATTACACAAGAGGAAGTGGAAGCAATGCACAAGATTACCAATTCTTACGAGGATTTGTTTAGTAAAAAATCTACCCAGATAAAATTGAGAGAGCTTGATTTGAAAACAATGGGCGAAGGTGATTTCAAAGAATTGCTGCTGGATCACTACACATTCCTGAAACGTCCGGTTTTCCTTACAGATACAGAGATTTTTATAGGCAATGATAAGAAAAACATTGAAAATTTAAGAGCACATTTCAACGGAAATAATTAAAACTCTTATTTCTCTCTTAAAAAGTAAAAACCACAGATTAAATCTGTGGTTTTTTTATTTTTTTTAATAAATTTCTATTAAACGAAAGGCATTTTCACCACTTTCGCAGGAATATTTTTATTTCTTACCTGAATAAAAATTTCTGAACCTAATTTAAAGTGTGGTTTATCAACATAGGCGATTCCCAACCCGATCTTTTTCATTGGAGACTGCGTTCCTGAAGTTACTTTCCCAATCACGTTTCCTTCTGCATCAACAACCGGATAATCATGTCTCGGAACACCTTTATCAGTTAATTCAAAACCTACTAATTTTCTGCTAACACCTTCTTCTTTTTGTTTTGCGAAAATTTCTTTTGAAACAAAATCTTTATCAAATTTTGTAATCCAGCCTAATCCAGCTTCAATAGGAGAAGTTGTATCATCGATGTCCATTCCATAAAGACAGAAACCTTTCTCGAGTCTTAAAGTATCTCTTGCAGCAAGTCCACAAGGAATAATTCCTTCGCTTTCTCCTGCTTTGATAATCTCGTCCCAAAGCTGTTCTGCATTTTCATTTTTAAAATAAATTTCGAAACCGCCGCTTCCTGTGTAACCGGTATTTGAGATAATTACATCATTTACTCCTGCAACGTTTCCAACCGTAAAGTGGTAGTAAGGAATTTCAGAAAGGTTAGTTTCTGTCAATTTCTGAAGAATTTCCGTAGCTTTCGGACCCTGAATTGCCAAAAGAGACATTTCATCTGAAGCATTGGTCATTTTCGCCCCGAAAGTGTTGTATTTTGAAATATGATCCCAGTCTTTCTCAATGTTTGAAGCGTTTACGACAACAAAATATTTATTATCTTCCATTTTATAAACGATAAGGTCATCAACGATACCGCCGTTCTCGTTCGGAAGGCAAGAATACTGAGCTTTTCCGTTTTCAAGAACGTCTACATTGTTTGTGGTTACAAATTGCAAAAGATCTTTAGAACCTTCACCCTCAATGAAAAACTGTCCCATGTGAGATACGTCAAATAATCCGGCTTTTTCTCTCACTGCAAAATGCTCTTCCGTCACTCCGGAATATTGTACAGGCATTTCAAATCCTGCAAAAGGTACAATTTTCGCTCCCAAAGAAACGTGTTTGTCGTACAAGGCTGTTTTTTTCATAGGTTGATTTATTACTTTTTATTTCTTGATTTTAAAACTTTCAAAAGTTTCGTTAAAAACTTTCATGTAATTTCCGTTCCAGTATTTTTTCTGGCAATTGATGCTTATAATATAAAGGTCTTTATTTTTCTGAAAAACTTTGGTGATCCAGAACAAATTTTCTTTTTCATCAAAATATTCGTAAAAATACTCGGTGAAACCTTTCTTTCCTCCGTTGCTTTTGATTTTTTTCTCTTCATCTGCAGAATTGTAAAGTGCAAGAATAAATTTCTTTGTTTCACTTTTCGGAAGTTCCAGATCATGATATTCTGATATCGTTATTGCACCGATTTGATTGGTCGGGAAAATATTAACAATGCCTTCATCATTGGTCGCTTTCCAAGTATCTGGCATTGTCACTGAGTAATTTTCGCTTTCAAAAACTTTGGTATCTGATTTCTGACCAAACAGACTTAAAGAAATAATGAGAGCAAAAAGAAATACTGTTTTTTTCATTATATTTTTAAAAATTGTGTTTGTATTCTTCTAAAATGATTTTAAACCATTCTGTGAATCGTTCAGGATATTCTGAAATCTCCTGATCTAGATCTTTCATGGAAATATACCGTACTTCTTCCACTTCATCTTTGTTAAGATTAAATTCAGAATTGTAAGATCCTGTGAAGACATAATCAAGTTCATGTTCCCAAAGTCCACCTCCTACATCTGCTTTATAGATAAAATTAAATTTTTCTGAAAGTTCAGTTTCAATTCCCAGTTCTTCCTTTACCCTTCGTTTTGCTCCGTCAAGATAGTTTTCTCCTTCTCTTGGATGTGAGCAAACAGCATTCGTCCATTGATTTGGAGAATGATATTTCATTGATGCACGCTTTTGTAAAAGCATTTCGCCCTGATCATTAAATAGGAAAACAGAAAATGCACGGTGTAGCAAACCATTGATATGAGCCTGCTGTTTTTCCATTAAACCCAAAACTTCATCTTGAGGATTCACTAAAACTACATATTCTTCCATTCCTACAAATTTAAGTTTAAATCATGATTTCGTAAAATAATTGTTTAAAATTTTTAATATTTATGAAATATTGGCTTTTTTTTAAGTAAAAAAAAGACTTCATATTTATGAATAATGTAATAGAATAGTGTTTTTTGCTGATTTAAAAATATTTTTTATGTTAAAATTTTAACATAAACCAAGATTAATATAAGGGTTTATCTGATAATGTGTAACTTTGCACTTTAAAAAATTGAAGATGGAACTAGATTATATTGAGCACATAAGCCCGATTTTGAAAGACGGAGTGAAGAATTATCTTATTGATATTGACGGAACAATTACAGATGATGTCCCAAACGAAGAACCGGAAAGAATGATCACATGTTTGCCTTATCCGGACGCATTGGAAACAGTCAACAAATGGTATGACGAAGGTCACCAAATCTGTTTTTTTACATCAAGAACAGAAAACCTTAAGCAGATTACCATCGATTGGTTAGATAAACACGGATTCAAATATCACAGTGTATTGTGCGGAAAGCCAAGAGGCGGCAATTACCACTGGATCGATAATCATTTGGTACGTGCGACAAGATACAAAGGGAAATTTACTGATTTGGTTGAAAAACAGGTAACCATTGAAGTTTTTAAAGATTAAAATATAAATTAAAGATTTAAAAATTAGATAATAAAGTTTTAAACGACTTCCATTTTTTAATTTTTAAATCTTTCAGTTTTAATATATAAATAGGAGTATGAAAGTTTTAGCAAATGACGGCTTAGATCAATCAGGGATTGATGCATTAGCGGAAAAAGGTTTTGAAGTAATTACTAAAAAAGTTCCGCAGGAATTTTTGGTTGATTATATTAACGAGCACAAGATCAGAACGATCTTGGTGAGAAGTGCAACACAGGTTAGAAAAGATATTATAGACAACTGTCCGTCAATCGAGATCATCGGTAGAGGTGGAGTAGGAATGGACAATATTGATGTAGACTATGCGAGAGAAAAAGGAATTCATGTGATCAACACCCCTTCAGCTTCATCAGAATCTGTTGCTGAATTGGTTTTTGCGCATTTATTTTCAGGTGCAAGATTTTTGCAGGATTCCAACAGAAAAATGCCTTTGGTAGGAGATACAGAATTTGCTTCACTTAAAAAGGCATATGCTGCAGGGATTGAGCTGAAAGGTAAAACCATAGGAATTATCGGGATGGGAAGAATCGGTCAGGAAGTTGCAAAAATAGCTTTAGGTCTTGGTATGAGAGTGATTGCTGCTGATAATATGATCGGAAAAGCGAGTATTAAAGTGACTTTCTACAACAATCAATTCATCAACGTTGATATAGAAACAGAACCTTTACAGGAAGTTTTGAAACATTCAGATTTTATTACACTTCACGTTCCGGCTCAGAAAGAAGGTTTCATGATCGGGAAAAATGAATTTGACATCATGAAAGACGGTGTTGCAATCGTAAATTGCTCAAGAGGCGGTGTGATTGACGAGGCTGCATTGATCGAAGCGTTAGATTCCGGGAAAGTAAAATTTGCAGGTCTTGATGTTTTCATCAACGAACCAACCCCTTCAAAAGAGATTTTAAATCATGCTAAAATTTCTTTAACACCTCATACAGGTGCTTCAACGTTAGAAGCTCAGGATAGAATTGGTCTTTCTCTGGCAGAACAGATCTCGAGTATTCTGCAAATTCACTAATAAGAATTTCTTTAAATAAATAAAAACCGCCGCAAAATATTTTGCGGCGGTTTGTTCTTTTATATGTTATTTTTTGCTCTCAATAAATCTCTGATCTCCATCAGCAATTTTTGATCTTCTGTTGGACCTGCAGGAGCGGGAACTTCTTCGTCTTTTTTACTCAGACTGTTAATTCCTTTGATCATCATGAAAAGAACAAATGCTACAATCAGAAAACTGATCACGGAAGATAAAAAGTTGCCATACTTTACGCCATTCCACGAAAGTTCTGCAATATTTTTCACATTTGCTTTCTCAAGAGCAGGGTTCAATAGCAATGGCGTTACAATATCATCTACAAATGACTTGACGATAGCACTGAATGCAGCACCAATAATTACACCGACTGCTAAATCAACCACATTTCCTTTGAATGCGAAGGCTTTAAATTCTTTTAAAAATCCCATAATTTATATTTTTTTAGATGTTTAAAACAAAATTATAATTTAAAAATGCTAATCGTGCATATTTTATCTGTTTTTTGAGAGGATAATCCGATTATTTTTAGATTTTAATCATTAAATTTATGTGAAAGATTATTCTATGAAAATTTTCACAGCGGAAAAAATAAGATTGGCAGATGTGTTTACCATTAAAAATGAACCAATTTCTTCAATTTTATTAATGGAAAGAGCTGCTCAAAAATGTATAGACTGGATTTCTGTTAATTGTAAAAAGCATAATAGATTTGCAGTATTTTGTGGAACCGGAAACAATGGCGGAGATGGTTTTGCCATTGCAAGAATGCTTTATCTTAAAGGCTTTGATGTAGATGTTTTCGTTGATCCTCACAATGAGAAAATTTCTGATGATGCTCACATCAATTATAAAAGATTAAAAGAAATTTCCGGAATTTCAATTCATGATTTTACAAAGATTGATTCTATTCAAATTGACTGTGAGACTGTGATTATTGATGCACTTTTCGGAACAGGATTGTCAAGAAAATTAGAGGGGAATTTTTCTCAATTAATTGAAAAGCTGAATGATTTCAAACACATAAAAATTTCTATTGACCTTCCTTCAGGTCTTTTTGCAGATCAGATTTTAGAAAAAGATCAAATTATTTTTAAAGCAGACTACACGCTGAGTTTTCAATTCTGGAAACGAAGTTTTCTTCATCCCGAAACAGGAAAGTTTATCGGAAAAGTGATCATTTTAGATATAGGTTTAAGTAAAGATTTTATCAATAAAACACAGACAGACTATTTTGTAATTGACGATGAAACAATAGAAGAAATTTTCAAACCAAGAGACAATTTTGCACATAAAGGAACTTACGGTAAAGCAATCATTGCTGCAGGAAGTTATGGTAAAATGGGTGCAGCAGTTTTAGCAACAAAATCTGTTCTTAAAACCGGAGCAGGACTCACATTTACGGTTGCGCCAAACTGTGGTTATGAAATTCTGCAAAGTAATTGTCCTGAAGCAATGTTCATTTCAGGAGGAGATAAATATTTAGAAAAAATTGAAATTCAGAAACAATCTGTCTACGGAATTGGTCCCGGTTTAGGTACAGATATTTTAACAAAGAAAGCGCTTTTAGAATTCTTAAAACAAACTTCTGAACCCATACTTTTAGATGCAGATGCTTTAAATATGATTGCAGAAAATAAAGAAAATATAAGCTTAGTTCCTGAAAAATCAGTGATCACTCCGCATCCTAAAGAGTTTGAAAGACTTTTTGGCTCCACTGAAAATTCTTTTGAAAGGCTGGAACTGGCAATAAAAAAAGCAAATGAACTGCAAATTTATATTGTTTTAAAAGACCATCACACGCAGATTATTACACCTGAAGGAAGGGTTTTTTACAATATTACGGGAAATGCCGGTCTCGCAAAAGGTGGGAGCGGTGATATTTTAACGGGAATTATCACTTCACTTTTAGCACAAAAATATTCTCAAAAAAATGCCTGCATTTTAGGAGTCTGGCTTCATGGAAAAGCCGCAGATTTTGCTGCTGAAAAATTCTCAAAAGAATCTATGCTTCCCACCGATGTAATTGACGAATTGGGAAATGCATTTTTGTACCTGAATAAAAAAGTCACAACTCGGTTGTGACTTTAATGATATTTTCAATCTTTCTTAAGCAGTTTTTTCCGTTTCAGGATAAGCTTTGTTGTTTTTAGAATAAATCATAATTACCAATCCGGCGATCATAAAAGGTATAGATAAAATCTGTCCGGTATTCAATCCTGCAAACGAAATGAATTCGTCTCCCTGAGGTTCTTTTAAAAATTCTACAGAAAATCTGATTGCCCAAAGAAGGAAAAAGAACAGACCAAATAACCATCCTTGTTGATATTTCTTGTCAGTTTTTCTATACAAAACCCAAAGGATGACAAATAAAGTAACATAACCTGCAGCTTCAAACAACTGTGTAGGATATCGTGGAACAGTTACACCATATTCACTGCTTTGTTGTGGAAATAATAATGCAAATGGTGAAGTAGGATCGATTGGTTTTCCTATGATTTCAGAGTTGAAAAAGTTACCCATTCTCACAAATGCGCCACCAATAGCCACTACAATTCCTAATCTGTCAAAAACCCACAGCGGATTTTTTTTCACAATTTTATAAGAATAGTAAAGTGTTGTCACGATCACGGCAAGTGTTGCTCCGTGACTGGCAAGACCTGCAAAACCTGTGAATTTTAATCCGTTTTTTGTGCTTATCGGCAAAAATACGCTCCAGAAATCTTCTTTGAATAATTCCGGCTGATAAAAGATAACGTGACCCAATCTTGCTCCTAGAATAGTTCCGATCAAAGTCCATGTGAAAAATGGTTCCACATATTTTGTATCAACACCATCAATAGAATACATTTTTGTCATCAGAAAATATCCGATTCCAAATGCGAAAATGAACATTAAACTGTAAAAATGTAAAGTGATCGGTCCTAAATGAATTCCCGTTGAGGGATCCCAGATTTTAAAAGGAGTTTCAAGCTCAATATTGTCTGATGATTTTATCGGAGTTGAAGATTTTACAGCGTATTTTACAGTTTCAATATTTTCTTTAGTAATATTGAGGTTGGCAAGTAATTTAAAATCTTTATCAAAAAACTGATAGTTTCCATTTTTAAATTTGCTTAATACATTTAAGCTATACTCGAAATGGGTGGTTTCTAAATTTGATTTATTTAAGATAACCAAAGTATTAGTGTTGGTCTTAAGATCAGCAAAATTACTCAAGTTACCCACTTCAGAGTTGGTGTATATTTTTACAGGAATTTCTGTTGAATTTATTTTTAAAGTTCCGTCTGATAAACTGTCCTGAATATTTTGCGCAAAAAAACACTGCGTTGTAATTGCAAATATGAAAAGATAAATTCTGAAAAAAATATTGCTCATTTCTATTTTTTTATAGTTCGTTTGAATGTAATTTATTTTTTTGGCGGGACAGGATCGTAACCGCTTCCTCCCCATGGATGACACTTTGCAATTCTTTTTACACCAAGCCAAAATCCTTTGAAAATGCCGTGAACCTGAAGAGATTCTACCATGTAATGCGAACAAGTCGGCTCATATCGGCAGTTTTTTGGAAGTAATGGCGAGATAAACCATTGGTAAAATCTGATTAAAATTACCAAAGGCGATGTAATGATTTTATTGAATGTAAGTTTCAAAACAATGCAAAAATAGGCTAAAAATTTGAAAATTAGTTTAAATTTGTTAGAAGTTTCAGAGTGATAAATAGGTGTTTATCGGATTATTTGACGGGTTTGTCGATTTTGAATTTTATCATTTTACAAACCATCATATTAATGTAGTAGCTCTGTTATTTTTTAAATAAAATTTCAATTAAAATTAAATCATAAAATTTTGAGTCAAAATACTCCACTAGCCGAAAGAATGAGACCTAAAAACCTGGATGAAGTTTTGGGGCAGGAACATCTTACCGGTGAAAAAGGAACCATACGTAAAATGCTGGAGAATGATACGCTGAATTCTCTTATCCTTTGGGGACCTCCCGGAACAGGTAAAACAACTTTGGCAGAAATCATTTCAGAAAAATCAGGTCGTAAGTTTTTTAAGCTTTCAGCGGTTTCTTCCGGTGTGAAAGATGTACGTGATGTAATCGAAGAAGCCAAAAAGCAAAATCTTTTTTCAGGGAAATCTCCGATTCTTTTTATTGACGAAATTCACCGGTTTAATAAATCGCAACAGGATTCTCTTCTTCATGCGGTAGAAAAAGGCTGGATTGTTTTAATCGGAGCCACCACAGAAAATCCGAGTTTTGAAGTGGTTTCTGCGTTGCTTTCAAGAAGCCAGGTATATATTTTAAAAGCTTTGACTCATGAAAAACTGGAAGAACTGATTGACATTGCGCTTGAAAGATTTAATAAAGATGAAAAAACCGATTTCAAAATAAAAGAAAAACAGGCTTTTATTCAATATTCTGGTGGTGACGGAAGAAAACTGATCAATTCTGTTGAGTTGGTTCTCAGTCAGTTCATCAATTCAGATACGAAAGAAATTTCGAATGATGAAGTGATGGAGGTTCTTCAGGAAACCATGGCGTTGTATGATAAAAACGGGGAACAGCATTATGATATCATTTCAGCTTTCATCAAATCAATGCGTGGAAGCGATCCGAACGGTGCAGTTTATTGGCTCGCAAGAATGATTGCGGGAGGAGAAGACATTAAATTTATCGCAAGAAGGATGCTTATTTTAGCTTCTGAAGATATTGGTCTGGCAAATCCGAATGCTTTGGTTATCGCAAACAGTTGCTTTCAGGCAATTAATGTGATCGGAAATCCCGAAGCCAGAATCTTACTGAGCGAAACAGCAATTTATCTTGCGGTTTCTCCGAAAAGTAATTCGGCTTATGCGGCAATTAACGATGCTTTGGCTTTTGTGAAAAAGACCGGGAATCTGCCTGTACCTTTGCATCTGAGAAATGCTCCGACAAAACTGATGAAAGATCTTGATTATGGTAAAGAATATAAATATGCCCATTCTTACGAAGGCAATTTTGTAAATCAGGATTTTTTACCTGAAGAAATAAACGATGTGAAATTTTACGAGCCCGGAAATAATGCTACAGAAAAGAAAATTTATGATGAGCTCAAGAAAAAATGGAATAATAAATATTAAAAAAACGGATATTCAATGAGAGTATCCGTTTTGTATTTTGAAGTATAAACTATTTTTTGATGGTAGTGATTACCAAAGCTTTTTTACCATCTACGGTTTCCACTTTTGTATCTGTGATCATGTCAGCAAAGATTTTTGTATCAGGATTTTTAAATTCATAACCTTCAATAAAAACTGAAGCGTCTTGTGGAAGACCGTTTTGAGTATTGTAGTCTCCTAATGTCATAAAATCTAATGTTCCGAAATCTTTTTTGAATTTCACTTCAGCCAAACCGTTATCAGCTAAATAATCAAATTTTTTCAGATTTTGAGGAAGATTTGCTTTTGCCTTAAAAACATTTACGCTCTGAACAAATTCTTTTTTTGCATCAAACATTGCTACAGTTCCCACAGCGTCGTTACAGATTGCAAATTTTACGGTAGGATTTTTCTGAGCAAATAATGTTGCCGATGCAAAGATTAATAATGAGTAGAGAATTTTTTTCATATGTAGATAATTATTATTTTTAAAGGTCATATGGAATCGCTGAATCTTCATTGGTGTTTGTGTTTCCAAATCATGGCGATTTCATAGTCAAAAATATAAGTGTTAAAAACCTGATAAATATACTTATTTTTTGCAAATTGTCAATGAAAAATTGATATAAATTAAAAAATAATGATAAAAGATAGATTTTATAGTATTTCTAAAGATTTTCTTCAGGAGATTCTTCTTTTTTATCCACTAAATTTTTAATTAAATTTTTCAATCGCTGGAACATGAATGAACTTAGAAGCAAAATGATTCCTAAAATGATAAAGGCAATGATTCTCGAAATGTTATCCATTTGCCAAACATCAAAAGCATATAATTTAAAAATCATGATTCCGAGTAGAGTAAAGCCGATTTTATTAAATTCAGAAAGTTCCTTTTTCAAACCAAAATAAATAAAAAGACATGATAAAACTGCCCAAATTATGGGTAAGTACAACATACTGAAATGATTTTGAAGCATATAAATCTCATCAGGGTTATCAGCATTTATTAATATATAAGATCGGTACAATTCAAAACTGAACGCCAAAATAATAATTAAAGAAATTGCCCAGTAAGATATATGAATTTTAATAAAATCTGATTTTGGAAATATTTTTAAAATTAAATAGACAAATGGAATAATGTACAACAAGTGAACAATGAAAAAACCGAAATCAATTTTGTTGCGGATAATTTCTGTTGCAACTTGTGAAGTTAAAATATGTGCAAAAAGCAATAACAGAAATATGTAAATCATTCCTGTCTGGAAATCTTTACTGATGCTGAGTTTTTCGGCGAAAAGAATTAAAATAAATAAATAATAAATGGTGAATAGAAAACCAATTATAAAGATGAAAACTAAACTTTCATCTGAAATATGATAAATAATTTCAAAGAAAACAGAACAATAAATAACTGAAATGCATAAAATCTTAAATACATTTTCATAGAATTCCAGTTCTGATTTTTCTTCTTCAGAATCTTTTTTCAATAAATACAAATTCATAAAACAACTTCCAATCACAATCAAGCTCGTAATAAAAACCGGATTAAAAATAACAGCCAACGATCCTGCATCAAAATATCTTGCCCATGTCATCATTTGAGACAAAATAACCATCGGAAACAAAACATAAAAGAAAACTTTGAAAATTTTATGATTGGTTTTCTTCCAAATATACAGAAGGAGACTTGCCTCGATTGCCCAAACGCTGGTAATGAGATGTGTTTTCAATTCAAGCGCAAAAGCTAAAGTTATCAAACTAATCGTGATACTTGTAAAAACCGAATAATTAATGCCGAAATCTTTCTTTTGATATTCTTTATACGACCCCACAGCATTAATTAGAGCAAAAATAACAGGAAATACTGACGCAGGAAGCAGTTGCAATTCGTTAAAGGTAAAAACTAAACCTGCAACGCTTGAAAAATTAATCAGAACAAGCATTAAAATATCAAGTTGCTCTAAAATATTTTTTTTGAAATAATTCTGCAGCGCAAATGCATAAAAAATAAGATACGTAATCATGTAAAACGGAATAGCTTTCAATTCAGGATTTTCCGTTGTCCAGAAAAACAGATAGATTGAAGTGAATATGAAAGAAATCCAGCCAATACTTTTCCATTGTTTAAGATAAGCAATGATGAGCGTTCCTACATTTAAAACGGATAAATAAGTAAATAAAAAAAGATAGTTGCTTTGTCCGGTACTGATCATTAACGGAGCTAAAAATCCGCCAAACAAAGAAAAAATGATTAAAATTTCACTTTTATAATAGTAGGAAAGCGCAATTGATGCAATTGTAATTAGACAGGTAATCAAGAAACCTGAATTCTGTGAAAAAATATGATATTCACGAAAAGCAATGGTTGTCGTAAAATACAGTACAGCAATTCCGCCACCTGTAATGATTGATGAAAAAGCATTGTAGTTCTTTCTCAGAAAATGTCCGATTCCTATAATGGCGACACCGACGATGAATCCGATTCCTGCTCTTAATGTTTCGCCAATCCAGTTTTTATCGATGGCATATTTTACGAAATATCCGATTCCTAAAACTAAAGTGAAAATACCGATAATGGTGAGTGCATTCTGTTTTAGAAAATCAAAGAAAGGAGTGAGCCAGTCTTTTTGTGGTTCCGTATCTCTAAAATCGGTTGAAATTATATTTGGATCTTGAACATCTATTTTCTGGTTAGGAACGAGAACGGGATTTGCAAGATTTTCTTTATCGTCCACATCCTCAATTGTTGGAACTGCTTTTTTAGACAAATCAGAAATCTGTTTTTCTAAAATATTAATGCGCTTATTGAGCTTGTGATAAACTAATATGAGTAGCACGATTAATATGATCATTATTACAAAAACAGAACTCATAAATTAAATTTGTTATCAAATATATGAATTTGAAAAATAGGTCTTAAAAAAATCCGTTGTGCAAATTTTTTTACAGAAATAGATTCCAAATTCAATCTTCTTTCCAGTTTTTTTCGATGAGTTTCATCAAAAAGTCGGGACATTTGATCACTTTATTGGTTTTGGCATCTAAAAAGAAAAGGGTAGTGCGGGCTTCTGTGATTTTTATTTTTTCTTCGTTGTAGATTTCATATTCAAATTCTATTCTCACTCCCGGAATTTTTTTTACATAAGTGTGAATTTCTAATTTTTGATCGTATAAAGCTGGTTTTAAATACTTAATATTGTAATCTGAAACCGGTAGCCAGATTCCAAGCTTTTCGATCTCGTCATATGATATTCCTATGCTTCTGAAAAGTTCGACCCTTCCTAATTCAAAATATGCGGCATAGTTGCCGTAATATACATATTTCATAGGGTCAGTTTCTGCGTAACGTACTCGTATTGTGTGAGTTGTGTGTATCATGTGGCGGTTTAAATTATACATACAAATATATTTTTTAATAATCAATACCTGCAATATTTTTTTTTAAAATTAAAATATAAGACCTTTGTCTTCCCAGTAAAAACAAGTAACCACAAAATAATCAGGGCATAAAAAATGGATGAAAATTTAATGATGATATGGCAGAAGTGCCTTCAGTTTATGCGAGATAATTTAAACGCGGCTGAAGACAATTCTGATCTTAAAAAACTAGAAAAATCTTTTGACCTACTGTTTGATAAAGTTCAGCCAATTTCTTTGGTTGACAACAATCTTACGTTGATGGTTCCAAGTGACTTTTACAAAGAATATATTGAAGATAATTATTTATCGTTGCTTTCTGCTGCCCTGAAGAAAAACATCGGTAAAGGCGTTAAACTTTGGTATTCGGTAATGGAAAACAAGCCAAGCGGCTTAGAAAAACCCGTTACAATGAATATGAAAGGAAAGACGGTTCCTACACCAAAAATGCAGGAAACAATGCCACAGGGTTTTTCATCCAACATCGTTAATCCTTTTGTTGTTCCGGGAATCAAAAAAGTGAATATTGATTCTAATCTGAAAGCTGATTTTTCTTTTGATAATTATGTGGAAGGAGAGAGCAATAAATTTGCTTCTACGGTTGCAAGATCAATTGCAAAAAGACCTGGAGCAACAGCTTTTAACCCATTGTTTTTATACGGAGGTTATGGTGTCGGTAAAACTCACCTCGGACAGGCGGTTGGATTGGAAGTGAAAAGCCAGTTTCCGGATAAAGTGGTACTTTATCTTTCTTCAGAAAAATTTATCCAGCAGTTTATTTCTGCTGCTAAAGCGCATAAACAGACAGAGTTTGCCAATTTTTACCAAATGGTGGATGTTCTGATTATCGATGATATTCAGTTTTTATCGGGTAAATCGGCAACACAGGATAGTTTCTTCCATATTTTTGATTATTTGCATCAAAACGGAAAGCAGATTATTCTGACTTCAGATAAAGCGCCTGTTGATATTATGGATATCCAGGACAGAATTGTTTCCCGTTTCAAATGGGGACTTTCTGCAGAGATTAAATCTCCGGATCTGGATACCCGTAAAAGAATTATCGTTGACAAACTAAGCAGAGACGGAATTGTTTTAACAGAAGATATGTTGGACTTCCTTGCTGCAGAAGCAAAAACCAACGTAAGAGAATTGATTGGAGTTATCAATTCGGTGATTGCATATTCTACGATTTATAAATCTGATCTTAGTCTTGAATTATTAAAGGAAACAATCAATAAGATTGCTGCCAATCAGAAAAAGATCATCAATATTCCTTATATTCAGGAAGTTGTATGCGAGTATTTCGGAATCAAAAGAGAGCAGCTTTTGTCTAAGACGAGAAAAAGAGAAATCGCTTTGCCAAGACAGTTGGCAATGTATTTTGCAAAAGAATTTACCAATGCAACTTTCACAAAAATTGGTGAAGAAATGGGTGGTAAAGATCACTCAACGGTAATGTATGCTTGTGATACGATAAAAGATGTTTCTAAAATCGATAAGGAAGTCAAAAAATACGTAAAAGAATTGACAGAGAAGATCAAACATTAATCTGTAACCAAAATAATTGAAGAGTGGAGAATAAATTTTTGTTCTCCATTTTTTATTTAATTTTGTCAACTGAAAATATAGTAATACTCAATTTTCAATCTTTAAATTTTGTTCAATGAAAATACTCATGGTTTGTCTTGGAAATATATGCAGAAGTCCTCTCGCAGAAGGGATTTTAAGATCTAAATTATCAGGGAATTTTTTAGTTGATTCGGCCGGAACGATTTCAATGCATGAAGGAGAAACCCCTGATAAAAGAGCCGTAAAAACTGCCGCTAATCATGGTATTGATATTTCAAAACAAAAATCAAGACCTCTTCATCATTCAGATTTAGAGAAATTTGATAAGATCTACTGTATGGATTTGAAAAATTTCGAGGATGTTATTTCAATGACTAAAAATGAAGAACAACGCCAGAAAGTTCATTTATTTTTAGAAGAGGCGGGAAATCATCAGAATTCTGAAGTTCCCGATCCTTATTGGGGAGATATGAATGATTTTGAAAATGTATTTCAATTACTGGATGATGCTTGCAACAAGATTTCTCATCAATTGCAGCAACAGGCAATTACCAATAAAATAGGATAATTTATTTATCTTTCATTTTTTATTAATACTAAAATAATTTGATATAATGCTTTTCTTACTTCCGGCTTACCTTTCAGAAAATACACCAATTACCCATTTTTCACCTGTTATCAAAGAATACATCATGCAGACTGATTATTTTTTTGTTGAAAATGAAAAAACAGCAAGAAAGGTCATCAAATTTTTTGCTCCGGAGAAGAAACAATCAGATTTGAAGCTGTTTCTTTTAGATAAATACACCGAAAACGCAGATATCAAAGAAGCGCAGGACAGAATGCTCAATGGTCAGGATTTCGGATTACTTTCAGAGGCCGGACTTCCATGTATCGCTGATCCTGGAAATCTGATTGTAAAATGGTGTCACGAGAAAAATATTAGAGTCATTCCCATTTCCGGACCATCATCGATTATTTTGGCTTTAATTTCAAGCGGATTTAACGGTCAGGAATTTACTTTTAATGGATATCTTCCAATTGAAAAAAGCGAAAAGAAAAAAAGAATTCAACATTTGGAAAGCGAACTTCAGAAAACAGGTTACACACAGATTTTCATGGAAACACCGTATAGAAACAATGCCCTTTTTGAAGATTTGTCTAAATTTCTTTCACCAAATACTAAACTTTGCATCGCTGCAAACATCAACGATTCAGAACATGAATTTATTAAAACGTTAAGCATCAAAGACTGGCAGAAACAAAAACCTGAATTACATAAAATTCCTGCGGTATTTGTTATAGGGAAATAATTTTCATTTAGTAAGCTCCCGCAGATTTATCAATTGAGCAGATTTATCTTAATGATCGTGTTATTTGTGAAATTCATCAGTGAAATTTGTGTTTATAAAAATCTGACTAAATTAATTTAACAGCCATTAACAGACCTTTAGCATCATTATTGCGAATACAAAGACATAACATTAAAAAATTAAATTATGTCTGACAAAAAATTAGCAGGACTTTGGATCGATACCCAAAAAGCTGTAGTAGTAAAAAACCACGATGCACAGAACGCTTTTAAGTTTTTCCTTTGCAGTCCGGTGAAAGCGACAATTCAGCATGGGAATTCAAGTGAAAACGCCGGAAATAATGCCGAGCAAACCAATAAAGTCAAATTTTTCAAGGAAGTAGAACATCTTTTGACCAATTCTGAAGAAGTTTTAATTACCGGTCCGGGAACCATTCAGGAAGAGTTGAAACATTATCTGCACGATACCGCACAATTTAAAGATTTAAAAATCACCTTAGAAACCTCTCAGCAAATGTCTGATGAACAGGTTTTAGAAACTGTAAAATCACATTTTAATGCTTAAATAAATTTTTATTGCAAATGAAACATCCGAATATTTTTGATATTCGGATGTTTTTTGTTTTATGATCTTATTTTTCAACTCTGTTTTTCCTCCTTTTTTTCCAAACGAAAATAGCTATTGGAATAAGTAGCAAGAAAGGCCAGAAAGAAATAATTCCTAAAAAGAATGCTACAAAACTGTTCCAGCCTTCAGTTACAGAATCTCCAAAGCGACTTCCGAAACCCATTTTTGAAGTTGTTGAACTTCTGACTTTTTCTTTGTACAGCATCAATTCCAAAGTACTATAATTCACTCTGTCGTCAATGAAACGAAGTCTTCCCTCCGAAACGTCAATTTCATCCTCAAGTTCCCGAATATTTTCCTGAATTTCCAACATATCTTTGGTAGTTTTTGCACCTCGTAACATATCACGATATTTTTCAAGATAAATTTTCTTGTTTTCTAACTTGATAGAAACATCTGTGTATTCTTCTGTCACGTCATCAGAAGAAATATTTTTTGATAAAACAGAACCAACTCCGTTTGAAAACGAATTGATCAATGCATCAAAATTCTGATGCGGAACTCTTATCGTTAAATTTAAATTTTCGGCAGTATCATTATTGTTAAAACGTTCAGATTGAATGTAAGCTTTATTTTTCTTTAGGATTTCACTTACCTGATTTTGTGCTTTTTTAATTTCACCGACCTGAATTTCCATTTCTCCATTTTTAATTACTTTTTTTAAAATAATTTCATTTTTTGGAGTTCCGGAATTGGGTTGTGATTTATTCGCAACAGGTGCATAAGAACTAACTGCTGAATCAACTGCAACATCTTCCATTACAGCCATCGCACTTACAGATTTATCTGCAACAGCTTCAGATTTATTACAATTAAAAAGGATCAAACAGAATAATGGTAAAATTATGTTTTTCATAAATGAATTTTTCAATGTGGTATCAAAAAACGTGCTCAAAGTATTATTTATTAGAAATTTCTCAAATATTTTTAGATAAATTAGATAATAGAATAATCAACTGTCAATTATGCTGATTAAATTAATAATTAATATTTTTATGGAATGAAAAAAAGTCTTCTATTATTTGTGTTTTCACCTTTCTTCATTTTCGCTCAGGAAGTCCCGAAACTGACTGATGAAATGGCCATTAAATTATCAGAAAAACCGCTTCATTGCATCAATCAGGAATATCCCAATAAAACAGCACATATTATAAACACTGCCAACGAAGTTTCTCTAAGCCCGAAAGATCTGCACCCAAGTTTTTATGGATGTTTTGATTGGCATTCGTCTGTTCATGGACATTGGATGCTGGTGAGGTTATTAAAAACTAAACCCAACTTGTCGGTTGCTAAAGACATTGAGAATATTTTAGATAACTCATTTAGAAAAGAAAATCTTCAGACTGAAGCCGATTATTTTACAAAATATCAGTTGACCACAACTTTTGAACGAACTTATGGCTGGGCTTGGCTTCTGAAATTGGACGAAGAACTAATGACCTGGAACCATCCTAAAGCTAAGATCTGGCATCAGAATTTAAAACCGTTAACTGATAAAATTCTTAGTTCGTGGAAAACGTATTTACCCAAACAAACCTATCCGAATAGGACTGGAGTTCATCCAAATACGGCATTTGCGATGGTTTTTGCTTTAGATTGGGCGAAAGCTTCAAAGGATAAGGATTTCGAAAACCAATTGACGGAGAAGGCTAAATATTTTTATTTAAATAATACAAAAACGCCCGCGTATTTAGAACCTGATGGTTCAGATTTTTTCTCGCCAAGTTTAGAAATTGCCGATTTGATGCGAAGAGTTCTGCCGCAAAAAGAATTTGTAAAATGGTTTAATAATTTTTACGAAAAAAGAAGCTTAGAAAACATCGAAAAAATTCCGGTAGTTAGTGATTTGAGTGATTATCAGACCGTGCATTTAGTTGGTTTATCTTTCACAAAAGCATGGTGCATGAAAGGAATTGCCAAATCTCTTCCCAGTAATCATCCTATAAAAAAAGAATTCTTAAAAACAGCAGATGTATTTTTAGCAAACGGTTTACCATTGTTATTTCAGGGAAATTACGGCGGAGATCACTGGTTGGCAAGTTTTGCCGTATATGCTTTGGAAAACTAAATTAATATCTGATTCCCACCTTTTTTAAAATAAAACTTAAAAGCCAGATCGGGCCGATCAGAAGAAATTGTAAGTCCTTTAGAAATGAAGGTTTTTTACCTTCGATTTTATGCCCTAGGAACTGCAAAATCCATGTAATTATGAAAACTGCAAGATAAACTATCCACGATTTTTTCCCAAAATGAATATTGACTGCGTACGCAAAATGTTCCATTAAAAGCATTGCGAAAATCATGATCAATCCAATCAAAAGCGACAATCTCAGATAAAATAAAGTAACAAGTGCAATGGCAATTAAACTGACCAAACTGATGCATCCAAAATACGATGCACAAAAATGTGGGGAAGGAATCAGCGAAATAAACCCTAAAATCGTCCAGAAAATCAACGGAACACAAATCCAGTGAATCATTTTGTTGGTTGAATTTCTATGGCTTTCGGCGTATTCTGCGAAAAGTAAATCGATCTTTCTCATAACTTTGAATTTGGTCTGCTAAAATAATAAATTTTTGCAATCAGAAATTAGATTAATTATATTTACTCTTCTCGAAGTCAGAAAGTTTGTAAGAACGAGGTTCAAACCTTTAATATTTTTAAATTACTGTTAATGATTTCGGGAAGCTTTAAAATTTAAAGATATTCTCTACATTTGTATGTAATCTACACAAAATGAAAAATATTTTATTATTCTTATTTCTTACAATTTCGCTTTTTTCTTATTCGCAGGACAATTATGTACATTTAATTACCAAAAAAGAGCAGTTTCTGAATCTTGCAGGAAAACCACTGACAGATAAATTTACCAATATGAAATCTGTAAAAGTGGTATATGACTATGAGTCAAAAAAAATATATTTCTTTAACAGTACGAGATATACCTATCATTACGATTTTTGCCTGAAAGTCTTGGGCTTTAATGATGAAATTGGGGAGTTCAATAAGCAGTCTTATAACCCGACCAATAAAAGAACTTACCTTCTTGCCAATATCAATTATCTTCAAGATTCTGATGATTGGGTAATGGAGCTGGCTGCTTCGGACGAAATGAATGCCGGAATGATCAATTTTTTTTATAACGTGGTAAGTAAGAATGTATTTTTCAAAGAGAAGCTGAAGTTTTATCTCAATTCTCCTTACGTAATCGGTCTAAATGCAAAAAAAGAACTGAAAATTCCGACAGTTCTCTCTGATTTTATTTTTAAAAGAATTACAGAACAGTCAGTTGAAAATGCTTCTAATATTGGAATTCTGAGAAAGTATGATCTGCAGAAAAAGGAAGATTTTAATCCTAAATCTGATGAAATTATCATCATCAATACCACGCCTGAGTTTATTCCTACCGTGCGAGGAATTATTATTACCGAGTTACAAACTCCTTTGAGCCATTTGGTTTTATTGGCGAAAAACAGAAATATTCCTGTTTATGTGGATACCAAAGTTTGGGATAAAGAGTCTGTGAATGCACTTCTGGGAAAGAAAGTTGAATTGATTACCAGAGAAAATTCATATTCATTAAAAGCTTCGCAGAAAGCTATTCCGATTAAAAAAGCTGTAAAAGAAATTATTCTGAAAAAAGATTTTTCGGTAACCGATTTAGTCGATTTAGAAACTACAACGCCTCTGAATATTGTCAATTCAATAGGTTCAAAGGCAACCAATCTGGGACTTTTAAAACAGATTCAGAAAGATATGAATTCTTTTAAAACTCCCGAATATGCTTTTGCTATTCCGTTTTATTATTTTGATCAGCATATTAAAGAAAATCATCTTCAGGATAAAATCAATGCATTGTACACGATTCCGAAAGATTCTGTAAAACTTCTTGAAAAAGAATTGAAAAACTTTAGAAAGGTAGTTAAAAATTCAAAGGTTAATCCTGAATTGCTAAAGAAGATTGATGAGAAACTAAATGCTCAGACTGATTTCAAAAACTTCAGATTTCGTTCTTCCACCAATGCTGAAGATATGGAAGGCTTCAACGGAGCCGGATTATATGATTCTAAAACGGCAATCATCGGAGATCCGGAAAAGACTGTGGAAAAAGCTATTCTTGATGTATGGTCAAGCTTCTGGAATTTCCGTGCCTTTCAGGAGCGTGATTTGTTTGGCATCAATCATGAAAGTTGTGCGATGGGAGTTTTGGTTCACCGCTCTTTCCCGGATGAGAAAGCAAACGGAGTATTGGTTTCTAAAAATCTATACCGTAATCAGTATGATGGAATTACTGTGAATGTTCAGCTAGGTGAAGATTCTGTGGTAAAGCCGGAACCGGGTGTGACCTGCGATGAATTTTATTGTCACAATTTCAGTAGTTTTGGTTCATTTGTGGTCGATTATCGGTCTACATCAAGCCTTAACAATGGAAAACCGATTCTTACGGAGAAAGAAATTAAAAAACTTTTTGATATTTCCTCTCCTTTAGAAAGAAGACTGAATCTGCTTTGGCAAAAGAGAAAAATGTCAAAAAAATATTATCCTTTAGATATTGAATTTAAATATTTGGGTGATGAAAAACAGTTGTATATAAAGCAGGCAAGAGCTTATATGGATTAATTTTTTATCTCAAATTGAGATGATTGAGCAGTTTTTTAATATCACGAAAATCTGGTAGAAATACAGTGGAGATTTTGATTTAAAACCTTAATGCGAAACTTTTAAAATCACAATATTATCATTCAGATTAATGCTCTTTATATTGTAGCTGAAATTTTTCAACTTGGTTTTTTCGGTAAGAATTCTTTTCCGGTCAGATTCTTCAAGCTGTAAAAAATCTAAGGATGAAATGATTTCAATCGAACTTTTTTCTGAAACGATGGGTGATTTTTTCTCGAAATAATTTAAAATCAGATAGATCGTAACAATCGTAATGTTAATTCCTAAAAGAACTTCAAGGTTTTTAATGGGCAAAAGTCCGTCTAAAAGTGACAGAGTAATTGATACAAATAAGAAAACTATCGTCTGAATGGTAAAAGTTTCTGTTCTGAAACGGAGGATCGAAAAAACAGCAAACAAACCGAAACCCACGCCGAGACTGTATTCTGCTTTCGTGAAAACCAGACACATGAAAAAAGTACAAATACTGATCAGACCCAAAAGTGGATGCAATCTGATATTCCGGTTTCTGTTTGAAAAATAATATAAGGTAAAGATGGATAAACAAAGTATCGCTAAACGTTCGGTAAGTTCCTGTAATTCCAAAATTGCGTTTTTAATTTGTGACAAATATACAATTTAGAATGAATGTTGAGGATAAAATTATATTAGGTCAGTCAGAATATTTTTCCTTAATAAAGAAGAAAAATTTATTAAGAATTTGTTATAGCGTCTGTTCTCGATATAAAATTCTTTCAGAATTTCTAATCGAACTGACAGATAGACCAATAGTAATATATTTGATAAAAAGGAAACATAAATTACTCAACTATTTGAGAATTTATGTTTCCAATATATAATTAAAATTTTAAATTTTAGTTTCTGAACAACTGCCTAACATCAGCGGAATCGAATGTATATGTCGCAGAATTTTCAGATTTATCTAATTTCTTACTAATCGTCAACGCCCATAAAATCAATTCTTTGCAGAAGTTTTGATCCTCCTTACTTAATTCTGGAGCATTTTCTTCAATAACTTTGGTCAAAGGAGTAATACTTTCAAGTTTTTTGTAAAATTCTTCGTCAGTATCCGTATAATTCAGCTCAAGCTGGTTTTTGTTAAACCATTTGATCAAATCTGTGTAAGGCGTTTTGATGCCTTCTTTTTCAAGTTTAGAAATGCGTGGAAAAATGCTTTCAAACTGGGTCATCACTGCTTTGTCGATTAATATTTTCGCAACGTAATCTGCGCCTTCCTGTTCACCTTCATATACCAACTCAATTTTTCCGGTAATCGATGGAATGATCGACATAAAATCGAGTAGACGAACAGTTGTTTTTTCTGCGTCAGTTTCAATTAAACGAAGTTTTGCTGCAGCTATCAAATTTTCCATCGCACTGATGGTTAATCTCGCACTTACGCCACTTTTTGCATCTACATATTCACTGTCACGGGCTGCAAAAGCGACTTCTTCCAATAGATTTTTAGCTAAATCAGGAATTTGTATCTGTGCTTTATCTTCCGCTGAAACCTGAGCTTCCTGTTCGGTAATTTGTTTTGCTAATGCAATTGTTTTCGGGTAATGCGTAAAAATCTGCGACCCGATTCTGTCTTTCAGAGGTGTAACGATGCTTCCACGGTTGGTATAATCTTCAGGATTTGCTGTAAACACAAACTGAATATCCAATGGCATTCTCAACTGAAATCCACGAATCTGAATATCGCCTTCCTGCAAAATATTAAATAAAGAAACCTGAATTCTTGCCTGTAAATCGGGAAGTTCATTCAATACAAATATAGAACGGTTGGCTCTCGGAATCATTCCGTAATGCAAAACACGCTCGTCTGAGTAAGGAAGTTTTAACGTGGCTGCTTTTATCGGATCAATGTCTCCAATCAAATCGGCAACATTCACATCCGGAGTCGCTAGTTTTTCGAAAAAACGGTTCGAACGGTGAACCCATGAAATCGGAGTTTCATCACCCAATTCTGAAATCAGATCTCTGGCAAATTTCGAAATCGGCTGAAACGGACTGTCGTTGATCTCAGAGCCTTTTACAATTGGCATATATTCGTCTAAAAGGTTCACCATGCTTCTTGCAATACGGGTTTTTGCCTGCCCGCGCAACCCTAATAAATTGATATGATGACCAGCCAAAATCGCCTTCTTCAATTGCGGAACTACAGAATCTTCATAACCCCAAAGTCCTTCGAAAACCGGCTCTTTCGCTTTAATTTTTGCAATTAAATTTGCCTGAATTTCCTGACTGATCGTTTTATCGGTATATCCTGATTTCTTTAATTCTTTAAATGTAATATCGTTTTTCATTATTTTAAATTCTCTTTATTCTATTTTTTTCGTAATCTTCAAAAATCATTTGTCCCAAACCTGAAAGCCCTGTAAGAAAAGCTTTTCCTTTATTTTGTACCGTAAAAGCATTTACAAACTGTCGCAGATAAGGATCCTGTGCAATCATAAATGTGGTGATCGGAATTTTCAGTTTTCTTGCCTGAGCTGCTTTATTCAAACATTCGGTTACGATTCTTTGGTCGAGCCCGACACTGTTCATATAATATTCTCCGTTGGGCAATTTCAGGCAACTCGGTTTTCCGTCGGTGATCATAAAAATCTGCTTGTTGGTATTTCTTTTTCTGCGGAGAATATCCATTGCCAATTCCAATCCTGCCACCGTATTCGTATGATACGGACCGACCTGTAAATATGGAAGGTCTTTGATTTTGATCGGCCACGCTTCGTTTCCGAAAACAATAATATCGATAGAATCTTTTGGATATTTTCGCTTGATCAGTTCCACCAAAGCCATCGCAACTTTTTTAGCAGGCGTGATCCTGTCTTCCCCATATAAAATCATTGAGTGACTGATGTCGATCATCAAAACTGTACTCATCTGAGCTTTATGTTTGGTTTCTTCAACGATGAGATCGTCTTCGGTCATTTGAAGGTCGGCAATTCCGTTGTTGATCTGAGCATTTTTCAGACTCTCGGTCATGTTGACTGTCGATAAATCATCACCATATTGAAAATTTCGGTTTTCACCATCACGCTCGTCACCAACTCCGGATTTGTTGGTTCTATGATTTCCGATGCCGCTTTTTTTGAGCTTTCCGAAAATCTGATCTAAAGCATATTCTCGTAAAGCCGCTTCGAGTTTGGCAGTCAGAATATTTTTACCTTTTCCGGGTCCTGTATTTCCGTCTTCGGAATCATCTTCTTTTTTAATGTAGCCTCGCTTTCTCAGGTCTTCTTCAAAATCCGCAAGTGTATATTCGTCGGTAAAAATATCGTATTCTTTATCAAGCATATCGAGCCACTCAAAAGCTTCCTCAATATCGCCGGAAGTGTGGGTCAGCAAATCTTTGAATACATCAAAAACCCGGTCAAAATGCGATATTTCTTCCGGAACGTGCTTGCTAAATGTAAATCCCTGTTGAAAATTAAATTGTTTATCTGTCATGAGATGAATCTCGTTTTTAGAATATACAAGTTAGGGAAATTTTGTTTTAAAGAAGCTTATTTAAAAATAGAAAATGTGGATTATGGTGATAGCCGATAAAATTTTGGATAGTTAATTTCATTTTTATTATTTAGCTTTAGGTTTTGAAATCCTTTTACCAATGCTTGAAATTCTAGAGTATTCTAATTTAGTTTATATTTTGGTAGTAATTTGTTGTTCAGTTTTACTCTCAATTTCTTTATCATTAAATATCAAAATGAAATTTTGACTGATTCAGATTATAACTACAAAAGCCAATATACATGACATTTTTATGAAAAAGTTGTTTGGAATGTGATTAAGAATGAAATTAAGTGGTAAACCCTTATCTTTGCCCTCAATAAAATTCAGCATGAAAGACTTAATGGGACGTGCAATCTGGGATTATTTTCATAACGAAAATCCTGAAGATCTGCAGACTGAAACTTCAATTTCCGAACTCGATGAGCTTCCGGTAGACTATCTTTTCAGAGATTTTGAAGAGATGAATAAAATCGAAAAGAAGGCTTTGAAATTGTCTCAGGGAAAAGTTCTTGATATCGGAGCTGGAGCCGGTTCGCATTCACTTTATCTTCAAAATGAAAGGGATTTAGATGTTACGACTTTAGATATTTCACCAAAATCAATTGAAGTTTGTCAGTTGAGAGGAATTAAGAAAGCAGTTGCTCAAAATATGCTTGAATTTTCTGATGGAACTTTTGATACTATTCTTCTGTTAATGAACGGAACCGGAATTTTCCAAAGTCTGAAAGTAATTGATATTTATCTCAAAAAACTACATTCCTTATTAAACAAAAACGGACAGATTCTTATTGACAGTACAGATATTCTGTATATGTTTGATGCAGATGAAGACGGTGGCGTCTATATTCCCGCAGAAGGTTATTATGGTGAGCTTGATTACATCGTTCATTACAAAGGAGAATCTGAAGATCCGATCAAATGGCTGTATCTCGATTTTAATACATTGAAAAATGCTGCAGAAAATAATGGTTTTGTGGTTGAAAAAGTATTGCAGGATGAGGATTCTTATTTGGCGAAATTGATTAAGAAATAGCTGTCATTGTAAAGTATAGCAACAAAGTAATCTCACCAATATCTGACCGTTCAGTTTGTCATTCTGTAGGAATCTAAACAAGGATTTTACACCTCAATCTCTACAAAATGAGTCTGGATTCCTACGGAATGACAAAGTTGATGGAAAAAAATGGGCTTAAAAAATAAAATATAAAAAACAGACGTATAAATTATGCGTCTGTTTTTTATCTAGAATAGTGAACTATTATCCTATTTCAATACCGTTTTCCACTGTTTCATCAGGGGTTACAAAAGATAACTTTCCGTCTGCTTTCGTCGTTAATAATAACATTCCCTGAGATTCAATTCCTCTGATTTTTCTTGGAGCAAGATTTAGTAAAATCATTACTTGCTTTCCAATTACTTCTTCCGGAGTAAAGCTTTCTGCGATCCCTGAAACGACTGTTCTTACATCTACACCTGTATCGACTTTAAGTTTCAACAGTTTATCAGCTTTTTCTACTTTTTCAGCTTCTAAAATGGTAGCCGTTCTAAGATCGATTTTCGTAAAATCATCAAAAGAGATTTCGTCTTTCATAGGATTTGCGTTAGGGTTTGTTTTTTTATTATTTTGTTTTGTATTTTCCAGTTTTTGGATTTGAGCTTCAATAACATCGTCTTCGATTTTTGAGAAAAGAAGAGATGATTCATTGATTTTGTGACCCGTTTCAATTAAAACAGATTTTGTTTCAACATCACTCCAATCTGATTTTTGAACATTGAACATAGTCAACAACTTTTCAGAACTGAAAGGCATAAACGGCTCACACAATTGAGCTAAAGCAACAGCAATCTGAGCTCCGACAAATAAAGATTGTGCCGCTTTTTCAGGGTTATCTTTAATGGTTTTCCAAGGTTCTTCAGCCTGAAGATATTGGTTTCCGAAACGTGCCAAATTCATTAAAGCCGTCAAAGAATTTCTGAATTCATAGTTCTCAAGGAAGCTTGAAATTTCTTTCGCTGATTTATTGATTTCCTGTAATTCAGAAGCATTTACATCACCTTGAGGAACAATTCCATCATAATATTTATGAATTAAAACGGCAACTCGGTTAATGAAGTTTCCGAAAATCCCAACCAATTCAGAATTATTTTTCGTCTGAAAATCTTTCCACGTAAAATTATTATCCTTTGTTTCGGGAGCAGAAGATAATAAAGCATATCTTAAAACATCTTGCTGTCCCGGGAAATCTTCAACATATTCATGTGCCCAAACCGCCCAGTTTCTTGAAGTTGAAATTTTATCATTTTCAAGATTTAAGAATTCAAAAGCCGGAACATTTTTCGGCATAATATAATCTCCGTGAGCTTTCATCATCGCAGGGAAAATGATACAGTGAAACACAATATTATCCTTTCCTATAAAATGAACTAAATCGCTTTCTTCACTCTGCCAGTAATCCTTCCAGTCTTTTCCGTTTTTCTCAGCCCATTCTTTAGTGAAAGAAATATATCCGATCGGTGCATCAAACCAAACGTAAAGTACTTTCCCTTCTGCATTCGGAAGCGGAACAGGAACACCCCAGTTCAGATCTCTGGTCATGGCGCGAGGTTTTAAGCCGTCATTTAACCAAGATTTAACCTGTCCGTAAACGTTGGGTTTCCAGTCGTCTTTATGACCTTCAATGATCCATTCATTAAGGAAATCTTCATATTCATTTAAAGGTAAATACCAGTTTTTTGTTTCTTTTAAGATAGGAACATTTCCGCTCAACATTGATTTTGGATTGATCAATTCTGACGGAGAAAGGGTAGAACCGCATCTCTCGCACTGATCGCCGTAAGCGTTTTCGTTGCCACAATTCGGGCAGGTTCCTACAATATATCTGTCGGCCAAGAATTCATTAGCTTGTTCATCAAAATACTGTTCAGAAACTTCTTCCGTAAATTTTCCTTTGTCATGCAGGGTTCTGAAGAAATCCTGACTCGTCTGATAATGCTTTTTAGAAGTCGTTCTTGAATATTCATCAAAAGAAATCCCTAAATCTGAAAAAGATTTTTTGATAATCTCATGATACTGATCTACAATATTCTGAGGTGTAACTCCTTCTTTCTTAGCTCTTATGGTTATAGGAATTCCGTGCTCATCTGATCCGCAGATAAACGCTACATCTTTTCCTGATCTTCTCTGAAATCTTGCGTAAACATCCGCAGGAATATAAACACCCGCCAAATGCCCTATATGAACCGGTCCGTTTGCGTATGGCAAAGCTGCCGTAATCATTTTTCTGTTTGACATTTATAGTATAGTTTTAAGTCTGCAAAGATAAAGATAATTTGCTTAAATCTTTTTTTACAAATTTTTAATATTGAAATTGATTACTGATAAAGAAAAAAACGGTGTTATTGTTAAACGGTTGTTTAATTTATGAATGTGTGTTAACTATATGTTATGTAATGAATAATTCTGTTTAATTAATTGTAATTCAATTATCTAACGAAAAACATTCGTTTAATTTACAAAATATTAACTTAATATTATATAATTTTATGATAATTGTAATTTTTTTTAAATTGCAAGACTGCTTTGGCAGTTATTATCAAACAAAAAAACTATATAAAAATAATATTTGTGAAAAACTTTACGACGGTATTAAAAATTGCACCTGCATTTTTATTGGCAAGTTCCATGATGCATGCGCAGACACAAGACTCTACAACTAAGGAGAGAAAAATCGAGGAGGTTGTATTGATTGGATACGGAAAACAGAAGAAAACTGATTTGACGGGATCAATCACTTCTCTATCAACAGCCGATTTTAATAAAGGTGCTGTAGCAACTGCAGAAGGGCTTATTAATGGTCGTGCTGCCGGAGTGGTGATTACTCAATCCGGAACACCCGGGAGTGAACCGATAATCAGAGTAAGAGGAGGTTCTTCTTTGAATGCAAGTAACGAACCTTTATTGGTTGTAGACGGTTTGCCTTTAGATGGAGTTTCTTTATCTACTATTAACCCAAATGATATAGAATCTTTTTCTATATTAAAAGATGCTGCTTCTACTGCAATTTATGGATCTAGAGGATCTAATGGAGTTATATTAATTACTACAAAAAAAGGAGGAAAAAGATTAAGAGTATCATTAAATGCTTTTACTACGGTTAATACTTTAGCTAAAAAAATTAAAGTATATAGTGGTGATGAGTTTAGGGCTTTAATTAATCAATATGTTCCGGATAAAGTAGCTCAATTAGGCACTGCTAATACTGATTGGCAAGACGAAATTTTTAAAACTTCTGTAACGAATGATATTAATGCTTCAGTTTCAGGAAGTTTATTCGGGAAAATACCAACTCGTTTCTCTGTAGATCATTTAGAAAATAGCGGTTTACTGATTACTTCTGGTTTCCAAAGAACAACGGGGAATATTGCAATCAGCCCTAGTTTTTTTGATGATCATTTAAAATTTAATATCACAGGTACTTATTCTTATACTTTTAAAAATAATGCAGAAGAAGGAGCTATCGGTAATGCACTTTCTATGAATCCTACACAACCTGTTTATGATGATAATTCTATCTATGGAGATGGTTATTACGAAAACAGATTGGGTAATTTTAATTCTACTACAGGAACGTATAATCCCAATGGAGTTTCGAATCCTGTAGCACAGTTAAGAAATAAGCACGATATTCAAAATTTCAAAAGATTTTTTGGAAATGTAAACATGGAATATAAATTCCATTTTTTACCAGAATTAAGATTGGTTGCTAATGCTGGTTTGGATAGCAAAGAATTGGATGGTCATGTTACCACAACTAAAAATTCCAGAAACGGATATTATTCTGTAGCTAATACTTTTGCTTATTATGGGTCAGAATCTTTCTCTGGAGAAAGTCTGTTGAACAAAAACGCTAACGTTCAGTTGAATTATGGTAAAACCTTTGGTCAATTCAATTTTGATGTAATGGGAGGTTATGAGTATCAAAATTATCATAAAACGAGCTTTTCAAGTGGAAATACATTTTTATATACTTTAGATCCTGTTAATAATTTTTATAATCCGGATTCTAAACCAGATCTTAATTTGCAAGCATTTTTTGGTAGGCTAAATTTAGGATATGCCAATAAATATTTACTTACCTTAAATTATAGAAGAGATGGTTCTTCTCGTTTTAGCAAAGCAAATAGATGGGGAGATTTTGGAGGAGTTGCTGCTGCCTGGAAAATTTCAGAAGAAAGTTTTTTAAAAGGAAATACTACACTATCAGATCTTAAACTAAGAGCGAGTATTGGTAAAATAGGAAATCAGGATATTGGAGATTATAGATTCGATTACTTTAAAACGTATAATGTTTCTTCAACATTATTTTATCAATTTGGAAATACATTTTATCAGATTGCAAAAGCCAACGGATATAATGAAAACCTAAAATGGGAAGAAAGTATAAAATATAATCTAGGATTAGATTTTGGATTCGCTAAAAATAGAGTAACAGGGACATTAGACTTTTATTTAGCAGATACAGAAGATCTATTATCTATTGTACCTGAAGGTCCTTTAGAAAATTTAAGAATTATTGGTCCTAAAAATATTGGTAGATTACAATCTAAAGGGATAGAATTAGGTTTGGATATTAAAGCTGTGAAAAAAGAAAATTTCACACTAAATTTTAATTATAATGCAACCTACAATAATATAAAAATTAAAGAATTAGAATTAGATAAGATAGATAAAGGAGGTGTTGGCCTAGGAGGGTTTGTACAAACATTTACAACAGGATATTCTCCTTATGCATTTAATGTATTTCAACAAGTATATGACAGCAATGGTAAACCAATAGAAGGAGCTTATGTAGATAGAAATAATGATGGGGTAATAACTTCTGCAGATAAGTACATCTACAAAAAACCACAGGCAGATGTTACAATGGGATTCATGACCAATGCAACTTTTGGAAAGCATATTGACTTTTCTATGGCTTGGAGAGCAAGTGTAGGAAATTATGTATATGATCAAATTTCTGCTGATAGAGCTCAATTGGGTAACATTTACAATACTGTAGATGGTACTATTAATAATGCTCCCGTAGATTTTAGTAATACCAGTTTTACATTTACCAATAAAGAATCTGACTATTACGTTAAAAACGGAAGTTTTGTGAAATTAGATAATGTAACTTTAGGATATACTTTTAATAATTTATTGAAAAACAATGGTTCTATAAGATTTTATACAGGTGTAAATAATGTACTTATTATCACAAAGTATAAAAACCTTGATCCAGAAGTGTTTAATGATGGAAGAGATGCTTCAATATACCCAAGAGCGAGAATGTTTACTTTAGGTATTAATGCAAACTTTTAAACTTTATAAAAAATGAAATTAAATATAGTAAAATTAAGAAATCTGGCTATTGCAAGTGTATTTCTTTTATCGGCAACCTCTTGTCTTAATGATCTGGACGTTAAAGTAAATGATGATGAATTATACACATCTGAACAATTTTATGCAAATCCAGACTCTTATAAACAGTTTTTGGCAAAAATTTATGCCGGTTTAGCGGTAACAGGACAGACTTCTCCTAACGGAAATTCAGATTTAGGACTAGAATCAGATGGAGGACCCAATGAAGGTTTTTCACAATATATCAGAGGATATTGGCAACTGCAGGAACTTACAACTGATGAAGCTATTATTGCTTGGGGAGAATCTGATAATCCCGGGATCAGAGATTTAAACTTCAATACCTGGAATGCAGATAATAAATTTAACGAGGCTTTTTTTGCAAGAATATTTTTCCAAATTGGCTTGGTCAATGAGTTTTTAAGAGAAACAACTGATGACAAGTTATCATCAAGAGGGGTTTCAGCAGATTTAAAAACCCAGATAAAAGCTTTCCGTGCGGAAGCTAGATTTTTAAGAGCTTTATCTTACTATCACGCTATAGATATTTATGGTAGAATTCCTTTTGCAACTGAGGGAGATATTATTGGTTCTGGTATAAAACCATCAGTACAATCAAGAGAGTATGTTTTCAACTATATATTAGGAGAGTTGAATGAAATAGATGGAGATTTAGCAGGTGCAAAAACCAATGAATATGGTAGAGCAGATAAAGCTGCTGCCTGGATGTTAAAAGCCAAACTATACCAAAATGCAAAAGTATATACAGGTGTTGACAGGAGCACAGAAGCCTTAACAGAAATTACAAAAGTAATTGGTTCACCATATAAAGTAGCAACAATACCTTATGCTAATTTATTTAAAGCAGATAACAATATCAATGGAGCACAGGATGAAGCTATTTTTCCTATTACTTTCGATGGTATTAAAACTAAAACTTACGGAGGAACTACTTTTTTAATTCACGCAAGTTGTACCAATGCAGTAGGAGCTTTGTTAGGTGTTGATGCGGGTTGGGCAGGTTTTAGAACCCGTCAGGAATTTATTCAGTCTACAGGAACAGATGCCAGAGTAATGAAAGTAGCCGGAAGTACAGACCCTGCATCTATTTCAGATTATGCTAAATTTGAAGAAGGTACAAAATTGATTAAGTTTTCTAACAAAAAAACAAGCGGCGCAAATGGAAGTGATGGTACTTTTGCAGATGCAGATTTTGCATTGTTCAGAATGGGAGATGCTTATTTGATGTATGCAGAATTAGCAATTGTTAACGGAAAAGGTAGTACAGCTACAGCTTTAGAATATATCAATACGTTAAGAACAAGAGGTGGTGTTACAAATATAGCAATGTCTGATATTAATGCTCTTACTACAACAGATGCAAAAGAAATGTTTATTTTGAACGAAAGAGCTAAAGAATTGTATTGGGAAGGTACAAGAAGACAAGATTTGATTAGATTAAATCATTACGTATCTGGTTATACTTGGCAATGGAAAGGAGGAGTCCAAAATGGTTCTTCTATAGCTTCTACCAGAGTTTTGTTCCCAATTCCGAATAAATATTTGAATATTAATTCTAACTTAACTCAAAATCCAGGTTATTAATTTTTAAAAGCTTAAAATAATGAAAAATATAATAAAATTTTTTTTCGCAGCTGTCGCTATTATGATGGTTTGGTCTTGCGAAAAAGATGAAGATCAGGCTATTTTATCTTTAAAATCTGAGCCTACACTTAAAGCAAGTGCAACTACACTATCTTTGTCTAGTGCAAATGCAAATAACAATGCGGTTACTTTCACAATTACTCCTGCAGAATATACTCCTGAAGTTGAGATTACAAATGTATTACAATTTGCAGTTACAGGTACTAATTTTGCCCCACTAAAAGAAGCAGGTTTAAGTAATGGAGTATTGTCTAAATCATATACGGTAATAGAATTTAATGCTTTAATGCTAAGTCTTGGATTGCCAACTGGTGTTGCTTCTAACATAGATGTAAGATTAAAAACTACTGTAGGAAAAGGAACTCCTGTTTATTCGGCGGTACAAAAAATTTCTGTGAATCCTTATGCGCTGATTTCTTATATGTATGCTCCTGGTAAATATCAGGGATGGGATCCTAATACGGCAAATACTCTTGTATCTCCTAATTCAAATGGGATTTATGTTGGCTACATTAAATTTCTGGCAACTGCAGACAATGGACTTGCATTCAAAATTACCCCACAGAAAAACTGGGATAACTCTTACGGAACAAATAGCCAGTTTTCATCAGCAACAAATACAATTCCTATTTTGTATAATGCAGGTGGTGACATTGTAGCACCAGGCGTTGGCTATTATCAAGCTACAGTAAACACTAATGCTAATACTCTGAAGATGATCCCATATCAAATGAGTTTAATAGGATCTGCAACACCTGGTGGTAACTGGAGTACAGATATAGATATGGTTTGGGATAATACTCAATTGAAGTGGACTGCTACAGCAAATTTTTTAGCGGGAGAGTTTAAATTCAGGCTCAACCATGACTGGAGTCAACCAAATTGGGGAGGTTCTGGCGGAAATGCTTCAACTTCCGGAGGTAATTTAGCGATTTCGGCAGGTCAGCACACTGTTACTTTCGATCCGTATGAACTTACTTATACAATAAATTAGTAACTATCAATTCTTTAAAACTGTTGCTTTATAGCAACAGTTTTTTTATTTTTAATGTTTATATAATAATCATATGAAGAAAATGACAATCGGAGCATTCTTGCTCTCAATGATGTTTGGAGTTGCTAATGCACAATCTTTAAAATCACCTGACGGAAAATTCGAAATGGATTTTCAGCTGAAGCAAGGAGTGCCTTATTATAATCTGAAATATAATGGTAAAACAGTAGTTGAAGATTCAAAACTAGGATTGAGAATTTTTAAAGATTCTTCAATAAAATTTGCTTCAGAAATTGCAAAACCGGAAGATGCTAAATTTGATTTAAATAGCGGATTTACGAAAACAGCAGAAAAAACAGATTCAAAAAACGAAACCTGGCAACCGGTTTTAGGAGAAAAGAAAAACTATATCAACCATTACAACGAATTGGCGGTTACGCTTAATCAGGCGAGTACTGAAAGAAGTATTATTGTGAAATTCAGATTGTTTAATGACGGATTGGGATTTAGATATGAGTTTCCGCAGCAGAAAAATTTAAATTATTTTGTCATTCGTGAGGAAGATTCTGAAATCGATTTTCCTACTGATATGAAAGCATGGTGGATGGTTGCCGACTACGATTCTCAGGAATATCAGTATCAGGAAACCAAAGTTTCTGAAATTCCGGGAAGATGGTCAAAAGCAGCAGATGCGAATGCGTCACAGACATTGATTAAAGATGCGGTACAGTCACCTTTAATGCTCAAAAAAGAAGGGAAAGAACCTTTGTATATTAACGTTGCGGAAGCTGCGGTTTTAGATTATCCGGCTTCTCACCTTGAAGTGGATGCTCAGAATTTTAAATTCAAAACTCACCTTACAGCCGACAGACAGGGTGCAAAAGGATACATGCAGACTCCGATGGTAACACCGTGGAGAACAATTATTGTTGCTCCGAAAGCCGAAGATGTGATGGATTCTAAAATGATTTTTAATCTCAACGAACCTACAAAATATACCGACACTTCATACATCAAACCCACAAAATACATGGGTGTTTGGTGGGAAATGATTATTGGAAAATCTCAATGGGCATACGGACAGCCGGAATCAAATGTACGTCTTGGGCAGACTGATTTTTCAAAACTGACACCCAACGGAAATCATGGTGCCAACAATACAAAAGTGAAAGATTATATAGATTTTGCTTCTGAAAATGGTTTCCAGGGGCTTCTGATTGAAGGTTGGAATGTCGGTTGGGAAGACTGGTTTGGTCGTTCAAAAGAATATGTTTTCGATTTTATCACGCCGTATCCGGATTTTGATATCAAAATGCTGAACGAATATGCGCATTCAAAAGGAATTGACCTCATTATGCACCACGAAACTTCAGGTTCTGCAACCAATTACGAAAGATGGGCAGACAAAGCTTTTCAGCTGATGAATAAATATGGCTACAAATCTGTGAAAACAGGTTATGTAGGTGATATTATTCCGAGAGGAGAGCATCATTATTCTCAATGGATGATCAACCATTATTACAGAATTGCCGAAAAAGCAAATGAGTATAAAGTAATGGTGAATTCTCATGAATCGGTTCGTCCGACAGGTGAAAGCCGTACCTATCCAAACTATATCTCTGCCGAAGCTGCTCGTGGAACTGAGTATGAAGCATTCGGAGGAAACAACCCGGATCACCAGACGATTCTTCCTTTCACAAGATGGATGGGAGGTTCTATGGATTACACTCCCGGAATTTTCCAGACCAAACTAGACTATTATTTCCCTGGAGACAAACGTTTCGTAAAAACCACTCTGGCAAAACAGTTAGCACTTTATGTGACGATGTATATGCCGCTTCAGATGGCTGCAGATTTACCTGAAAATTACAAAAAGCATATGGACGCTTTCCAGTTTATCAAAGATGTAGCAGCAGATTGGGATGATACCAAAATTTTATCAGCAGAACCGGGAGATTATGTCATAACGGCTAGAAAAGCAAAAGGTACAGAAAACTGGTTTGTAGGTGGAATTACAGACGAAAACAAACGCGATTACACCGTTGATTTCTCTTTCCTTGATAAAGGTAAAAAGTACGAAGCCGTAATTTATGAGGACGGAAAAGATGCAGATTACATCGATAATCCTCAGAGCTACAATATTTACAAGAAGCAGATTACAAGTAAGTCAAAAATTCCTTTAAAAATGGTAAGAAGCGGTGGTTTTGCCATCTCAATAAAACCGATAAAATAAAATTCCCCTTTTCTGAGAGGGTAGATTTTGAGCGTAGCGAAAAGATGGGGTAGTTTTATACGCATTTTTATTTTTTAGAAGCTATTTCCCGCTCTCCACTATATCTTTTTTGTTCTAAAACAAAAAAGGATGCCGTTGCGATCGGGGCTAGGAAAGACCATATTTATACAAACTTTGTCAGGGTTTAAACGCTTTGACAAAGTTTTTTTTGCAAATTAAATTTTTAAAATTCTTATCGATGTAGGTGATGACAAATGTATTCAACAAGCAGGAATTCCCGGCAATCAGAAACTGCTTTTTCTTCTTCCCGTGATGATTTAACATAGTTTTCAGTTATTTTATGTAAGCTAACTCGCCAATAAAATTGCAAAAAGAATGAGCGATGTTGAGAGATGAAAAATATATTTGATTATCTTTAAAATTATGAATTTTATTTTCAGAAACATTTATTACAAACAGTCTCATACATCATGATAGTTACACAATAATTTAAAAGAATGAAAAAAATATATACAATTTTTGCGCTGTCGGCAGCTTCCGTAGCTTTTGCGCAGATTCAGAAAGTAGAACCCGCATTCTGGTGGAAAGGAATGAAAAATCCTGAGCTTCAGATTTTGATCTACGGAAAAAATATTGCAGGTAATGAAATTGAACTTTCAGACGGAATTAAAGCAAAAGAAATTCAGAAAGTTGAGAATCCCAATTACGTTTTTGTTACCGTAAACACAAACGAAATCAAAGGTTCACAATTTAAAATCAATCTTAAAAAAGGAAAGAAAAGTATAGGTTCATACACTTATGAACTAAAACAAAGAAATCCTAATTCTGCCAACCGGGAATCTTTCTCCTCAAAAGACCTGGTGTATCTCATTATGCCCGACCGTTTTGCCAACGGAGATGAAAAAAATGATTCCACACCCGGTTTGATTGAAAAAGCAAACCGTAGCCTTCCCAATGGAAGGCATGGTGGAGATTTGAAAGGCATCATCGATAATCTTGATTATATTCAAAATCTCGGTGCAACTGCAGTCTGGCTCACACCTGTAAATGAAGACAACGAAAAAGTATATTCTTATCATGGTTACGCACAGACAGATTTATATAAAATCGACGATCGTTACGGAAGCAACGAAGATTATCGTGAACTTTCGAGAAAACTCAACGACAGAAAAATGATGCTTGTGATGGATTACGTCACCAATCATTGGGGAATTTCACACTGGATGATCAAAGATTTGCCGACAAAAGACTGGATTCATTGGTTTTCTGATGGCGAAAACGGGTTTAAACGTTCCAATTATAAAACGACCACACAGTTTGATACAAACGCATCTGAAGCCGACAAAAAAGTAGCATTAGACGGTTGGTTTGATACGACAATGCCCGATATCAATCAAAAAAATCCATTGGTTTTAAAATATTTAACCCAAAACGCAATCTGGTGGATCGAATATGCCGAATTAGGCGGTTTCCGTGTAGACACTTATCCTTATAATGATAAAGAAGCAATGGCGAAATGGGCAAAGGCGATCACCGATGAATATCCTAAATTTAATATCGTTGGAGAAACTTGGCTGAATACTGCAGGCCATATTTCTGCATGGCAAAAAGATTCAAAAACAGGCGAGGCTGCCAATTACAATTCAAATTTGCCTTCTGTGATGGACTTTATGCTGTATGGAGATCTACCGAAAGCTTTAAATGAAAAAGAAGGTTGGGACACAGGAATGAACAGGCTTTACAACAGTATGTCAAGCGATTTTCTTTATCCTGATATCAATAACGTCATGGTTTTCTTTGAAAATCACGACACAGAACGATGGAATGAGATTTTTAATTCCGATCCTAAAAGCTACAAAATGGCAATGTCGATCATCTCAACCATTCGTGGAATTCCACAGATTTATTACGGTACAGAGGTTGGAATGCGTGGTGATAAAAATAAAGGTGGCGATGCAGATATCCGGAGAGATTTTCCGGGCGGTTGGAAATCTGACAAGCAAAATGCCTTAAATCCTGCAACTCAAACCCCTGAACAGAAAGAGTTTTATCAGTTTACTCAGAAACTATTAAACTGGAGAAAAGGAAAAGAAGTCATTCACACCGGAAAAACTAAAAATTTCGTTCCTCAGAATAATGTTTTTGTGTACTTTAGATATAACGAAAAAGAAACGGTAATGGTTGTAGTAAACAGCAATGAAAAAGATGAAAATTTAGATTTAAAACGTTTTTCGGAAGCCATAAAAACTTCGACAAAAGGAAATGAGGTGACTTCAGGAAAAGAAATTTCTCTGGAAAATAATTTAACTGTTCCAGCAAAAACGTCTATGATCATTGAATTAAAATAATTTAGATATGAAAACAACAACAATATTCTTTACGTTCATTTTATTTGTATTAAGTTTTACAACAGTTTCAGGTCAGGCAAATTTTGAAAAAGAAAAAACAGCCATCAATAAGATGCTTGATGAATTTAATGTAGCTGCTGCAAAAGCAGATTACAAAACTTATTTTGATTTTTTTGCTGACGAATCAACGTTCATCGGCACTGATGCCACGGAAGTTTGGAACAAAAAAGAATTTATGATTTGGGCAAAACCATATTTTGATAAAAACAAAACATGGAATTTTACTTCATTAAAAAGAAACATCTATTTCAGCAAAGACGGAAAATTAGCTTGGTTTGATGAATTATTGGACACTCAAATGAAAATCTGCCGTGGTTCAGGAGTTTTAGAAAAAATCAACGGAACCTGGAAAGTGAAACAATATGTTCTTTCAATGACAGTCCCAAATGATATTGTTGATAAAGTAGTTGACGAAAAAACGGTAATTGAAGATGCTCTGATTGAAAAATTAAAAATAAAAAAATAAATAAAAAACACAATGTCAAAAAAAATAAAACCAAATCTTTCCATGTCCCAGATTATCAATATGAGCATGGGATTTTTAGGAATTCAGATGGCTTTCGGACTTCAAAACGGAAATGCAAGCCGTATTCTTGGAAATTTCGGTGCAGATGTACACCAGCTTTCATGGTTTTGGTTGGTTGCCCCAGTTACAGGATTGATCGTTCAGCCAATCATCGGTCATATGGGCGACAATACGTGGAGTCCGCTTGGAAGAAGAAAACCTTATTTTCTGATTGGTGCGATTCTTTGTGCAGTCGGATTGGTTTTACTTCCCAACGCAGCGTCCGCAACCCAAATGATGGCTGCGAATGTTTTATTGCTGGCTGTGATTTTTTTGGCAATGATGGATGCATCAATCAATATTGCAATGGAGCCGTTCCGTGCGTTGGTTGGCGATATGCTTCCGAAACATCAGGGAACTTTAGGATTTTCGGTACAGACTATTTTAATTGGAATTGGTGCAGTGATCGGATCTTATTTACCAGATTGGCTGACAAAATTAGGGGTGTCAAATGTTGCAAAAGAGGGTTTTGTCGCTGATAATGTCATTTATGCTTTTTACTGTGGTGCCGGAATTCTTTTATTGACAATCATTTATACAATCGTTACAACGAAAGAATACTCCCCGAAAGAATTTGCCGAGTTTGAAGGTGGGAAACAAATAGCAGAACAGCCTTCAAAATTCACGGACATTTTTAATGACTTCGCTAAAATTCCAACTTTGATGAAGAAATTGGGAATCGTTCAGTTTTTTTCATGGTTTGCGCTGTTCACGATGTGGGTTTTCACGACAAGTGCTTTGGCAACACATCATTTCGGGCTTTCTCCGGAAGATACTCATTCGGTTGAATTTAATAATGCAGGAGATTTAACAAATAGATTATTCGGAATGTACAATCTTTGGGCAATTCCTTTTGCCTTTTTATTAACCCCGATTGCAAAGTGGATTGGCAAAAAACAAACCCATGCTTTGGCACTTTTTTGCGGAGGGTTGGGTTTAATTTCGATGTATTTTATTAAAGATACCTCGTTGCTCTGGATTTCAATGATTGGTCTTGGTTTTGCCTGGGCAAGTATTTTGGCAATGCCTTATGCGATGCTGATTGATGCAATTCCACAAAGAAAAATGGGAGTTTTTATGGGAATCTTCAACTTCTTTATTGTAATTCCTCAAATCATTAACGGACTTTTTGGAGGACCGATTGTGAAAGGTGCTTTTGGAAATTATGCAATGGGTTATGTTGTCATAGGTGGTATTTGTATGCTTTTAGCGTCAATTCTTACCTTGATTTTCATTAAAACAGATGATTCAAACTCAAAAGAAATTGAAGAAGAAATACAACAAGTTCATTTTTGAAATTTAACAATTATCTTTTTAAATAAATAGGAGCGGACTTTAGTCCGCTTTTTTAATTAATCATAGAAGAAGGCTTTAGCCGAAAGTTAATTTTCTTAAAAACCTAGTTGAAATTCATTTCAAGAAAATTGACAACTCAATATTGACTAGAATTCCTTTCTTACCTTACATCAATATTTTCAAATAATGCTTGGAGTACATTTGTACTATAAATAATCAAAAAAATAGCTACAATATGAAAACAGTATATCACAAAGCAGATTCAAGAGGTCACGTAGATCACGGTTGGTTAAATTCTTATCATACTTTCAGTTTTGCAGGGTATCAAAACAGAGAAAGATCAAACTTTGGAGTTTTAAGAGTTTTAAATGACGACACCGTTTCTCAGGGAATGGGTTTCGGAACGCATCCTCACAAAAACATGGAAATCATTTCAATTCCGTTAGAAGGAAATTTAGAACATAAAGATTCTATGGGAACTACAGCGGTTATCAGAAAAGGAGAAATTCAGGTGATGAGTGCCGGAACCGGAGTAATGCACAGCGAATACAATAAAAACAAAGACGAAGCCGTAAAATTCTTACAAATCTGGGTTTTTCCGAGAGAAGAGAATGTGGAACCAAGATACGACCAGAAAAGTATCAAAGATGGAGAGAAAATCAACGGTTTTCAACAAATTTTATCACCGAACAAAAATGATGACGGAGTTTGGATTCATCAGGATGCATGGTTTAATTTAGCCAATTTCACAAAAGGAAACGGTAAAAACTATACTGTCAACAAAAAAGGAAACGGCGTGTATGCTTTTGTATTAAAAGGCAGCGCAAAAATTGGTGATAGAATCTTAAACGAAAAAGATGGGTTAGGAATGTGGGACACTCAAAGTTTTAACATCGAAGCCGTTGAAGATACAGAAATCCTCTTAATGGAAGTTCCAATGGATTTACCTGAATATCTAAAATAAAAAGTAATATTTTCGCAAACCAAAATTCCCCTCCACTGGAGGGGTGGCGAAAATTCAAAGAATTTTTGACGGGGTGGTTTAAAACAGTACAATAAAACAAAACATCTCAACAACAAGCCCCAAAGGGGCGACATAAAAAAGTGTAGGGCAAAGCCCTATGAAATCAAGAAAAAATATACAAGAATTATAAAAATGAAAATCCTAGCCATAGCAGGAAGCAATTCCGACACATCAATCAACAAACAACTGGTAACTTACGCCACAACTTTGTTTGAAAATGCAGAAATAGAAATCGTAGACATGAATGATTTTGAAATGCCAATCTACAAACATCAGCGTGAAGTAGAAAGTGGCGTTCCACAACAAGCTATCGATTTTGCTTCAAAAATTGACAACGCAGATGTCCTTTTAGTTTCACTTTCTGAGCATAATGGAACATATTCTACAGCATTCAAAAATGTTTTCGACTGGACTTCAAGAATCAAACAAAGAGCAGTCTGGAACGAAAAACCAATGTTGTTGATGGCGACAGCTCCCGGTGGAAGAGGTGGTTTAGGCGTTTTAGAAGCTGCAGAAAAGCGTTTTCCTTTACATGGAGGAAATATCGTAGGAACTTTTACGCTTCCTTTCTTTAATGACAATTTCGATAAAGAAGCTCAAAAAATTTCTAATGAGGAAAAAGACAGCGAGTTACGTGAAAAAGTAAGTAAGATTTCTGCAGTTGAAACAATCTTAGAAAAATAGCATTTGAATATTAACTTAAAATTAATATCTTTGCAAAAAGAAAAAAGATGAAGATTCAGTCCACTTTCAAAGAATGTTTTTCAGTTTATGGAAAAACTGTGGACTCTGAAACTCTCAGATAAAACATCAGCCGATAATCTACCAAGATTGTCGGCTTTTTTATTTAGATAATTAAAAATAGAATGTACCAATTTACCATTATTACAATTGAAAACATTGTTAGATTGCTAAACTGATACATTGTTACATTAACATACTATGAGCAATACGTACAAATCTGCAGGTGTAGACAAAGAAGAAGGTTACAAAACCGTTGATAAAATCAAAAAAGCGGTGGGTGAAACTCACAACTCCAATGTATTGAATCATTTGGGAAGCTTCGGTGCTTTTTACGAAATTGGAGGTTACAAAAACCCAGTTTTGGTTTCAGGAACTGATGGAGTAGGAACGAAATTGAAAGTCGCTTTAGATTCAAAAAGATACGATTCTATCGGTGTAGACTGTTTCGCAATGTGTGCCAATGACATCCTTTGTCACGGTGCAAAGCCTTTGTTTTTCCTGGATTATTTAGCTTGCGGAAAATTAGATTCTGAAATTGCTGCTGAGATCGTTTTAGGAATGGTAAAAGCTTGTAAAGACAACAACTGCGCATTGATTGGTGGTGAAACTGCCGAAATGCCGGGAATGTATCAGCCGGGAGATTACGATGTAGCAGGATTTTGCGTAGGAATTGTTGAAAAAGATCAGATCATTGATGGTTCAAAAATCAAAAACGGAGATAAAATCATCGCTTTACCAAGTTCAGGATTCCACTCAAACGGATTCTCTCTGGTAAGAAAAATTTTCCCGAATTTCGAAGAAAAATTTGAAGGAAAACCTTTGTATGAAACACTTTTAGTTCCTACAAGATTATATTTCAAAGATATTCACAGCGTAATCGAAGAAGTTGAAGTTTCAGGAATTGCTCACATTACAGGGGGTGGTTTGTATGAAAATATCCCAAGAATTATTGGTGACGGATTATGTGCTTCAATCGATGCATCAAAAATTCAGATTCCTAGCGTAATGTTAGAGTTGGAAAAAAGAGGAAATATTGCTCGTGAAGAAATGTTCGGAACCTTCAATATGGGTGTCGGAATGATTGTAGTTGTAGATCCTGAACATGCTGAAAAAGTGCTTCACCTTTTAGACGACGCTTACGAAATCGGAGAAATTACAGAAGGAAGCGAAAAAATTGATTTAAAATTTTAGGAGCTTAATCCCGCTTTCCGCTATATCTTTTGTTCCGCTTCGCTACACAAAAGGATACCGCTTCAATCGGGGCTAGGAAAGAAGACATTTTAGCAATAGTAGTTTTTAAATGAAAAATATTGTCATTTTAGTTTCAGGTTCAGGAACCAATCTTCAGAGAATTATTGATACCATTGACAGCGGAGAAATCCAGAATGCAAAAGTATCCTTAGTTGTTGCCGACAGAGAATGTTATGGACTTGAAAGAGCAAAAAACCACAACATAGAAACTGCGTTGATTCCGAGAGGGAAAAACTTCAGCAGCGAATTAGGTAAAATTATCCCAGAAAATACAGATTTGATTGTGTTGGCAGGGTTTTTATCCATCCTCAAACCTGAGTTCGTGGAAAGTTGGGCAGGAAAAATCATCAACATTCATCCGGCCTTACTTCCAAAATACGGTGGAAAAGGAATGTGGGGACATCATGTTCACAATGCAGTTATCGAAGCTAAAGAAAAAGAAAGCGGAGCAACCGTCCATTTTGTAACCGTAGGAATTGACGAAGGAGAAGCAATTCTTCAAAAATCATTCGAAGTCACAGAAAGCGATACTCCCGAAACATTAGCAGAAAAAGTTCATAAAATTGAATATGAAATTTTCCCAATAGCAATAAACAAAGTATTAGGAAATAATTAGAAGCTAATTATTAGAGATACAAAAATTCCCCTCCTCTGGAGGGGTGTCAAAAATTCAAAGAATTTTTGACGGGGTGGTTTAAAACATCAACCTTATCTGAGTAAAACGCTTTTGTAAACAAAAGTATTCAGGAAAAAATAAAAAACATTCACTTTGTCATTCCGTAGGAATCTAAACAAAGCAAATGCTTTTATACAAAATTAATGTTACATTAAATATAAAGACACACTTAGATTGAATAAAGAATATTTCGAAAAAGTAAAAAAATCTAAGTAAAGTAAGATCGGAGGTGAAAGAACCGGTCTACAGTTTGAAATAACTGTAAAAAGTAAAAAGTGAAAAGCCTCGAAAGGGCAAGTAAAATGAGGGAAAAACCGCAATTTTTTTGCGGTTTGAACTTAAAAAAAATGAAAAAATCTATGAGCAAGAGAGTTTTGATCAGTGTTTCTGACAAAAGCGGATTAACAGAATTTGCACAGTTTTTAGAATCCCAGAATTATGAATTGATTTCTACAGGAGGGACATTCAAACATTTGAAAGACGCTGGTTTAAATCCAATCCAGATCGATGAGGTAACTGATTTTCCTGAAATGCTTGACGGAAGAGTAAAAACTTTACACCCGAAAGTTCACGGTGGTCTTTTGGCAGTTCGTTCAAACGAAGAACACATGAAAACCGTTCAGGAGCACAATATCGGTTTGATCGACATGGTGATTGTGAATTTGTATCCGTTTTTTGAAAATGTTAATAAAGACATTTCATTACACGAAAAAGTAGAATTCATCGACATCGGAGGTCCTTCAATGCTTCGTTCGGCAGCTAAGAATTTCGATTCTGTGACCGTAATTACTGATGTTGAAGATTACGAAAAAGTAAAAATCGAAATGGAACAAAACGGTGACACGTTCATCGAAACCCGTAAAAGATTAGCAGGAAAAGTATTTAATCTTACTTCGGCTTACGATGCGGCAATCTCAAGAATGCTTTTAGAAGAAGATTATCCAAATTATTTAAGCGCTTCTTACAAGAAAGTTTCAGACCTAAGATATGGTGAAAACCCGCATCAGACTGCAGCGTACTACGTTTCAACTTTTGAAAACGGTGCGATGAAAGATTTCGAACAATTAGGAGGTAAAGAATTATCATTCAACAACCTTCGTGATATGGATCTTTGCTGGAAAGTGGTTACTGAATTTAAAGACGAGATGGCTTGTTGCGCAGTAAAACATTCTACGCCTTGTGGAGTGGCAATCGGAACTTCAGCTTTAGAAACATATAAGAAAACTTTCGAATGTGATCCTGTTTCTATTTTCGGTGGAATCGTTGCTGCCAACTTCAAAATTGACGCTGCAACGGCTGAAGAATTAAACAAAACATTCCTTGAAATCGTAATGGCTCCTGACTTTGATGAAGAAGCTTTGGAAGTTTTAAGAAAAAAGAAAAATTTAAGAATTATAAAAATCGTTAATCCGGTTTCAGACAAGCAAACTTGGGTAAAAGTTGACGGTGGAATCTTGGTTCAGGATAACGACAGTATTTTCTCAGAAGATATTAAAGTCGTTACTGAAACTCAACCAACAGAAGAGCAGAAAAAAGCATTATTATTCTCTCAGAGAGTAGTAAAATATGTAAAATCAAATGCAATCGTTGTTTCAAACGGTATTCAGGCTTTCGGAATCGGTGGAGGTCAGGTGAACAGAATCTGGGCGACTCAACAGGCAATCGAAAGAGCGAAAGAGAAATTCTCAGGAGATTTAGTTTTGGCTTCTGATGCATTTTTCCCTTTCCGTGATGTGGTAGATTTCTGCGCTCAGGAAGGTATTACTGCGATTATCCAACCTGGAGGAAGTGTAAAAGATCAGGAAAGTATTGATGCTGCCAACGAACACAAAATCCCAATGATGTTCACGGGTGTAAGACATTTCTTTCATTAAAATTGAATTAAAATAGTAATTTGAGATTGTATTTATAGCATTCAAAATTATATATTTGTAAACTAGACTAGAAATAAATAAAGTATGAGAATATTAATCATAGGTGAAGGTGGAAGAGAGTCTGCACTGGCAGCGAAACTTCAAAAAGACAACAGAGTTACTAAAATGTTTTTTGCCAACGGAAACGCATCTACTGATGCAATCGGGCAAAATGTTCATATGTCGGAGATTAAAGAATTAAGAGATTTTGCAATTAAAGAAAAGGTAGATCTTACAATCGTTGGTCCTGAAGCTCCTTTAGTTGCTGGTTTGAAGGATGAATTTAAGAAACATGATCTTAAAGTTTTCGGTCCGAACCAGAAAGTAGCAAGTCTTGAAGGAAGTAAAGCATTCTCAAAGAAATTTATGCAGACCTATGATATCAAAACGGCGAAAGCTGTGGTATTTGATTCATACAACGAAGCAAAAGCCTATGTACAGACTCAGGAATATCCTTTGGTAATTAAGGCAAGTGGTTTAGCAGGTGGAAAAGGGGTTGTTATTTGTGACACTATCGAAGAAGCTGAAGCTACCATCCATGATTTTATGATCCGTAGAATTTATGGGGATGCAGGAATACGTTTGGTTATTGAAGAATTTTTACAAGGTTTTGAGGCATCAATTATTGCATTTTCAAACGGTGAAAAAATATTCCCTTGTATTGCTGCTAAAGATTATAAGAAAGTAGGAAACGGTGATAAAGGTCCAAACACAGGTGGGATGGGTTCTGTAGCACCAAGTCCGGAATTTACAGCTGAACATACTGCAGATTTTGAAAAAAATATTTTAGAGCCTACGTTGAAAGGTCTTAAAGCTGAAGGTTTCAGTTTTAAAGGAATCATTTTCTTCGGATTGATGGTGACTAAAAACGGAACGTATCTTTTAGAATACAACATGAGATTCGGAGATCCTGAAACTCAGGTTTTGATGGCGTTAATGGAAAACAATCTGTTAGACGTGATCAACGACTGTATGAACGGAAAAGATTTAGATCTTAAATTCAAAGACGAAAAAGCAGTTTGCTTGGTAATGTGTTCAGGCGGTTACCCCGGAAATATCGAAACAGGTTTTGAAATAACAGGTATAGAAAAAGCAAAATACAGCCAGGTGTTGTGTGCAGGAGCTATTAAGAAAGGTGATAAAACGGTTTCTAACGGCGGTAGAGTAATGAATGTTGTTGCAACAGGAGCTACTTACGATGAAGCTAGAAAGAAAGTTTATGAAGATGCCGCTCACGTACATTTCGATTACAGTTTCTACAGAGAAGACATTGGGAAATTTTAAATAAATCACGAAAAAAGATTTGGATTAATTTCCAAGTCTTTTTTTGTAAAAATTTTATCAATAGGATTGGGCTTTATCAAAACCAGAATAAGATTAATCAAAAAATATTTGAGTTTAATTCTGATTTTACATAAAACAATTTTTGTCATTCCGTAGGAATCTCTACGATGATGATAAAATTTAGAAGTTTAGATTCCTACGGGATGATAAATGCTCTTAAAAACTTTATTAAAATCAAGTTAACTCATAATTTATAACTCATAACTCATCATTCAAAAAATGAACAACGGTATTATCATATTAGATTTCGGATCTCAATACAATCAGCTTATCGGAAGAAGAATCCGTGAGATGGGTGTGTATTCCGAAATTTTACCTTTCAATACACCATTAGAAACAATTTTAGAAAAGCAGCCAAAAGGAATCATCCTTTCGGGAGGTCCAAGTTCTGTAAATGCAGAAAATGCTCATTTGGTTGAAAAAGCATTATACGAACAGGGAATTCCTGTTTTGGGAATCTGCTATGGAATGCAGCTTACAGCTCATCTTTTAGGTGGAACGGTACATAAAGGTGTAAAAGGAGAGTACGGGAAAGCACATTTAGATATTGTAAAAGAAAGTTCTTTATTAAAAGGTGTTGCTCAGAATTCTGTAGTTTGGATGAGCCACTTCGACGAAGTGGGAATGTTGCCTCCAGGTTTTGAATTGAATGCAAAATCCGGTGTAATCGCTTCGATTTCTAATGAAGATAAAAAAATCTATTGCGTACAGTTCCACCCGGAAGTTTCTCATACAGAAGAAGGTGGAAAAATGTTGGAGAACTTTGTTTTCGCAATCTGTGATTCAGAAAAAAACTGGAAACTGACGAACTATATCGAAAAAACAGTTGAAGAAATCAAAGAAAGAGTAGGAGACAACAAGGTAATTCTTGGTCTTTCAGGAGGTGTAGATTCTTCTGTTGCTGCTGTTTTGATTCACAAAGCAATTGGCGATCAGTTGCAATGTATCTTCGTAGACACCGGACTTTTAAGAAAAGATGAAGATGTAAAAGTAATGGAAAATTACGGTGAGCATTTCCATATGAACATTAAACTTGTTGATGCTTCAGAAAGATTCTTATCAAAATTAGCGGGAATCGACGATCCTGAACAGAAGAGAAAAATTATCGGAAACGAATTTATCCACGTTTTCGATGAGGAATCTCATAAAATTGAAGGTGCTAAATTCTTAGCTCAGGGTACAATTTATCCTGACGTGATCGAAAGTCAGTCTGTAAATGGACCTTCAGCAGTAATCAAATCTCACCATAATGTGGGCGGACTTCCGGAAGAAATGGAGTTTGAGTTACTAGAGCCTTTGAGAGAATTATTCAAAGATGAAGTAAGAAAAGTGGGTGAAGAATTGGGTATTCCTCATCATTTGGTACACAGACATCCTTTCCCTGGTCCTGGTTTAGGAATCAGAATTTTGGGTGCTGTAGATGCTGAAAAAGTGAAAATTTTACAAGAAGCGGATGATATTTTCATCGAAGAATTATATAAAAATGATTTGTACGAGAAAGTTTCTCAGGCATTCGTGGTTCTACTTCCGGTAAAATCTGTCGGAGTTATGGGTGACGAAAGAACTTATGAATATACAGCTGTAGTTCGTTCGGCAAACACTATCGACTTCATGACGGCAACGTGGAGCAGACTTCCTTACGAGTTTTTAGATACTGTGTCAAGCAGAATTATCAACGAGGTAAGAGGAATCAACAGAGTAGCTTACGATATTTCAAGCAAACCACCTGCAACCATTGAGTGGGAATAGTCTTGATTTAAATTAAATATAAACCAGCTTTTCGAGGCTGGTTTTTTGGGTTTCAACCCGAAAGCTTTACTCGAACTTGCGAAGCAATGCAAAAATTTCTTCATTAAAAAGCAAAACCATTATTCATTATAGATTCGTGCATTTGTGGCAATAGAAACTTTTTGTTTGAAAGTACATTAATATTAGTTTTTACTTAGTCCAATGTCATCAATTCAGTCAATATTTTCTAAATTTGTTCAATGAAGATAGCATACCTCGGTCCACAGGCGAGTTTCACGCAGTTGGCAGCATCACAGATTTTCCCGAATGAAGAATTGATTCCACAATCGAGTATTTTAGATTGCTTCAATGCGGTGAAAAATAATGAAGTAGATAAAGCAGTCGTACCTTTGGAAAATTCAATTGAAGGTACTGTTTCAATGACACTTGATTATCTGTATGAATTTGACATTTTCATAGAAACTGAGCTTGTGATGCCGATTGCTCATCACTTGATGATTCATCCGGATAATGAAGTTTTTGAGAAAGTCATTTCCCATCCGCAGGCTTTAGCACAGACTTTTCATTTCAGATATGACAATTTTAAAGATATTCCATCGCAGGATTTTAGTTCTACTGCAGCTTCTGCAAAGTTAGTTTCTGAAAACCCAGAAGAAAAATGGGCTGCAATTGCTAACAGATATTCTGCCAAATTATATGGTTTAAAAATCATTCATGAAAATATTCAGGATTTTGAACAAAATCACACCAAGTTTATTGTGATTTCAAAAGAAAAATCTGCGTTACAACTTCCGCTACCCAAAACTTCTGAAAAAACATCTCTAATTATCACACTTCCTGAAGATCAGGCAGGAGGTCTTCATCAGGTTTTGTCTGTCTTCGCTTGGCGAAAAATGAATCTTTCAAAAATCGAAAGCAGAACGCTGAAAACCGGTTTAGGAAATTATTTTTTCTTCATCAATGTTGCAAGTGAATGGCACAATGTTCTGTCTCAGAATGCAATTGATGAGATCATTTCGTTGGGTTCTAATGTGAAATTTTTAGGACATTATGATGAGTATGTTTTCGCAGAATAATTTTGATGGATACAAAAATTCTTAAAAGATGATCATTATCTTATTAGACAATAGACTTATATTAATATTAATAAAACTCATCAATATCCGCCATCAAAAATTCATAATTCCACACTCTATCAATGAATTCTTTCATTTTTAATATTCTTTCCTCTGTAATTTCTAAAGGCTCGTCACTAATTTTATAAACTTGAAGTTCATTATTGAAAATATATACAATGATTCCTTCTTTTTTTAAAGTTGCTAATTTTATCTTAACATCTTTATCAAAAAACTTGAAAGTATTACTGCTGGTGTTATATAACGAATCTTTAATTTGAAGATCTAATATTCCAAATTTATCTTCATATTCAATCACTAAATATTTATCCAACAAAAGATGTAGCATCGGCGATTTCTCCTTTCCAATACGGATTTCTCGCAATGGCTTTTTTTGATCATAAATATTATAAATACAAACAGTCATTTTTTCGTAGTCGTCATTAGCAACGAAAATATATTCATCGCCTAAACTGTTTATTTCAATATAAGCATTTTCTATTTCATCTCTATGGCAGTACAGACCACTTTCGCAGATAATTTTCAAAGAATCTTTTTTTAAATCTAATAAATGTAAATACATCCTATTTTCATATGCATTGCATAAACCAAATAACAAATTATTAGTTTTTTCGATAGTGAAATTTCGATTATAGTGGCCAATACTTTCTAATTCATATTTTTTTAAAGTCCTATCTTTAGTATTAAAAAGTCCTAAAGACCGATTGGAAGAAGGCTCATAAATCTCAAGAAGAATTTCATTTTTATTATAATATTTTGAACTTATTACTCCGTCAATATTTGATAAACAGATTAGATTTCCACTTAGATTGTGAATTGCAATTTTTTCGAAGTAACATATAACAAACTCCTGTGTCTCAATATTGAATTTTAGATCGGTGACAATATTAAAATTAATTTGAGGTATTTCAATTTTGTAAAGTAATGATTCAGTTTTACCGCAAAAAACATCTATCATATTTTGTGAATGAAATCCTTCTTTTTTGTAATAAATATAAATTTGATTATTTTCTTCATTACAATGAATGAAATATACTTGATAGTTTTCGAAATTTTTAATTTTGTTTGTCATTAGATCTTAAAAAAGAATTTTTAAATTTAAATAATTTATTTTCCAAAATCTATTTTCAATAGGAATAATTTTTGAACTTACTTTGCAATTCAATTCATTCTCAAAATTATGTTTGACAAGCAACAGCGAAAGCTGAAAAGATCTGCCAAATTAATATCCGTTTTAAGCAAATACGGGTTTAAAGATATGATCGCACGAATGGGCAAAAAACCGGAAGAAAGTTCTGCGCCATCTGAAGAAATTATTTCCAAAGGAACGGTGTACGAAAGAATCCGTCTGGTTTTGGAAGAATTGGGACCTACGTTTGTAAAACTTGGACAAACATTCAGCAACCGTGAAGATTTGCTTCCACCTGAACTGATTCAGGAACTGCAGAAACTTCAGGACAGAGTAGAAGTGATCGACATGAACGTTGAGGAAATCCTGGAAAACGAATTTAATATTATTGTTAGAGAACATTTTTCTGAAATTATTCTAAAACCTTTAGCGACAGCTTCTATAGCTCAAGTTTACAAAGCGACCTTAATAACAGGTGAAGAAGTTATTTTAAAAATCAAAAAACCCGATGTTCTCAGTGTCATTGAAGATGATTTACTTCTCATAAAAGATTTGGTAAAACTGATTTCGACGTATTCAGAAATTGGTTCGAAGTTAAATTTAAAACAAGCGATCGCAACTTTCGAAAAGTCTTTGTTAGAGGAAGTTTCTCTGGTCAATGAAAGAAACAATATTCATCAGTTTGCATTAAATTTTAAAAATAATAAAGAAACTTACGTTCCGGTTGTCTATGACGAATTTTCCAACAATAATGTCCTTTGTATGGAATTTATTGACGGAATTAAAGTAACTGACAAAGTCGAATTAATAAACAACAATATAGATCCGGTTGTTGTTTCTGAGGTTGGTTTAAGGCTTTTTGTGTCTCAGATATTAGATTACGGTTTTTTTCATGCAGATCCTCATGCCGGAAATATTTTAGTGAAAAAAGATGGAAAAGTGGTGTTCATCGACTTCGGTGCAGTAGGAAAAATTCAGCCAAATGATAAAGAAATTCTTGAAAGTCTGATTGTTGCTTTTGTCGCTAAAAACTCCCATAAGATCGTAAGATATCTTAAGAAAATGGCGGTCAGTTATGAGATTCCTGATGAAAGAAGATTTGAAAATGATGTCGAGGAAGTTTTGAATTTTGTTCACAGCACTTCGCTGAAAGACATCGATCCGCATATCATCATTAATAAGATGAAAGATGTTTTAAAGGATAATCAGTTGTATATGCCTGATTATTTTTATCTTTTATTTAAAGGAATTGGTTTGATTGAAGGGGTCGGAAGAACCATAAATCCCGATCTTGATATTGTAAAAAGTCTTCATCCGTACACAAAAAAGATTCTTTCAAAAAAGATCAGTCCGAAAAAACTTCTTAAAACCGGAATGGAAAAGATGATGACCTTCACCGATAATGTAGATGAAATTCCGAAAGAACTTCGCTCCGTTTTGCAGAAACTGGATGATAATAAGTTTACCATTTCGAGTGAAATTAAAAATATTGAAAAGACCAACAATTTGATCAAATCAAGTATTATCAATTTAATTTTAGCAATGATCTTGGGAGCCAACATTATTGCAACGGCGATTGTTTTTGTTTCAGAATCCGGACCGAGAATAGGGGAGATGTCTTTGGTTGCTATCTTAGGGTTTGTGTTTTCAGTATTGTTGGTGATTATTCTTTTATTGAGAATTACAAGGAAATAGGATTTATATACAAATTTATAGTTAAATTGCCAGCTAGTTTGTCATTCTGGAGGAATCCCAATACAGAATTTTTTTTAGTTGCTTAGATTCCTACTGAATGACAAACATTCTGTTAATTTTTGACGTAAAAAATAAGCATAAAAATTACTATAATTTATCCTATATCCTTCAAATTTCTGCAATAATCCACAACCAAATTAATTGCCTATCTTTGCAAAATGGAAAAACTCACTTTTGCAGATTTTGACCTTCCGGTTAAAGTTCTTGATGTTTTAGCTGATTTAAATTTATTTGAGCCTACTCCAATTCAGGAGAAGAGTATAGGTCCGATCCTTTCGGGACGAGATGTGATGGGAATTGCACAGACGGGAACAGGAAAAACCTTAGCTTATCTTTTACCGGTTTTAAAGACCTGGAAATATAATAAAAACGGAAATCCTACGGTCGTTGTATTGGTTCCTACAAGAGAATTGGTAGTTCAGGTAACAGAAATTGTAGAAAAACTGACAGAAAACATTACTGCAAGAGTAATCGGGATTTACGGTGGAAAGAATATCAATACCCAAAAGCTTCTATTCAACGATGGGTGTGATATTTTAGTTGGAACTCCTGGAAGAATCATGGATTTAGCGATTGATAATGCAATTTCCCTGAGAGAAGTTCAGAAACTGATCATTGATGAGTTTGACGAAATGCTGAACTTAGGTTTCAGACCTCAGTTAACGCATATTTTCGAAATGATGAGAGAGAAAAGACAGAATATTCTTTTCTCTGCAACCATGACAGAAGCCGTTGACGAAATGCTGGATCAGTATTTTGCAGGTCCTATTGAAATTTCATTAGCAAAATCGGGAACTCCGCTTGAAAAAATTGAGCAGACTGCTTACAAAGTTGAAAATTTCAACACGAAAATCAATTTACTTGAACATTTGCTGAAGAGCAATGAAGATATGTCCAAAGTTTTGATTTTTGCCAATAACAAAAAGCATTCAGACTTGTTATTTACAAAGATCAATGAGCTTTTCCCCGATCAGTTTGACGTGATTCACTCCAACAAATCTCAAAACTACAGACTGAAAGCGATGAAGCGTTTTGAGAATGAAGAAATCAGAGGTCTGATAACGACTGACGTTATGGCAAGAGGTCTTGATATTTCAGATATTACCCACGTTATCAACTTTGAAACTCCTGAAGTTCCGGAACAATATATTCACAGAATTGGTAGAACGGGTAGAGCAGATAAAGACGGTAAAGCCATTACTTTTGTGGCGAAAAAAGAAGAAACTTTGGTTCTTGACATCGAATTACTGATGGATAAAGAATTAAGATATATTGACTTCCCGACCGAAGTGAAAATCAATCCTAAAAAGATTGCTTCTGAAGAAGATTTGATTATTATGAAAAATCCGGCTCAGGTTAAACTTTTTGATGGTGGTGGTGCTTTTCACGAAAAGAAAGACAAAAACAAAAAAGAAAACTGGGGAGGTCCTTCAAAAAGAAAAGCTCCTAAAAAATTCGGAGCCAACAGAGCGCAACAGAAATCGATATCTAAGTCGAAAAGAAAGAAATAATAAAAAACGATTCCAATTTGGAATCGTTTTTTGTTTAATTGAACTCGATATTATTTTTTTTCAGAATTCCCTCAAATTTTTCAGCCTGTCCTTTTTCTTTCATACTTTTATAAATTGAAGATATAATGCTTTCAGCATCTGTTCGGTAGGGAGATTTTTGGTTAGTATAAATTCTGTAGGCTTTACAGATATAATCTAATGCTTTTTCATCGTCTTTTATTCCTGAAAAATAAATATTACCAATTCCATAATATACTTCAGGATCTCCGGGATATACCTTGTCTAATTCTAAATATACATCAATAGCTTTTTGATATTCTTTTTTGTAGATATATATTACCGGAATATTCTGCAAAGGCATCTTTCCCTTCGGATCTACTTTTAGAGATTTTTTATAGGCATCCAAAGCTTTGTCATATTCTCCGGCTCTCCTGTAGCATACACCCAAATTATCCCATGCGTAGGTATAAGATGGATCTTTTTTTACCGCTTTTTCGTAATTTTTTATAGCTTCTGCCCAATCTTCTTTTTCTGATGCGTTAAGTGCCTTTTGATAAAATTCTAAAGCCTCTTCATTTTTAGTGACTTTTTCTATTTTGCTTTCTGCCACATTTACTGTTTTTTTTATACTTGGGCAGTTCTTCATCATATAACGTTCAATCTCATTATAGCTTTCTGTATATTGCTTAGAATCTTTATCCGTATTAAAGTTTAGATTTACTTGTTTTTTACCATTGACTTCCGGTGCGTTTTTTGACAATTCATCAACACTTGAGAGAAGAGATCCTAACTGTAAAGCTCCTGTATATTTGTCAATACAACCATGAACATCTTTTATGACATCAGATTTATTTCTGTTGAACATTTCTATGGAATCCACACATTTACAGGCGTTTTCAGAAAGTTCCTTGATTAATTTTTTATTGTCTACGTTTTGTTGTGCAAAACCTAAACAACAAATTAGTACAGTAATTAAAATGGTTAGTTGTTTTTTTATCATGGTTAAAAATTATTTCATATAAGGATTCATAACATTTGCCCAAAGTCTGTAACCTTCCGGAGTCATGTGGAGCATATCTTCTACAAAAAGGTCTTTTCTTACGTTTCCGTTTGCATCATTCATTGTTTTGGTGATATCAATAAACTCGGCATTTTTTTCCTTCTTCATAAATTTTGCAATTTTTTTATTAGCCTCTTTCATTTGAGGCCAAAGTTTTTCTCGGCTCGGAGAATATTTTATCGAAATGTAATCAATCTCAATATTCGGAAACTTTTCACGTATTTTTCTGTAAAATGTTTTGAATCTGTTAACTACCACATCTGCTTTCAGTTGGGCATCGTCAGCAAAATCGTTTTCGCCACAATAAATGATAATTTGCTTTGGTTGATAAGGATTAAGCAAGTCTTCAGAATAATAATTTAGATCTGTCAGTCTTGAACCCCCAAATCCCCTATTGATAATCATTTTGCCCGGGAAATATTCCGAGACATCCTGCCATTTTGTAAAAGATGAGCTTCCTACTAATAGGATAGCATTTTTGGGTGGAACTGACTGTCTGTCAGCTACTTTAAAATTTTGAATGTCTTGCCAAAACATCGGCTTTTTTTCCTGTGAAAAAATAAAGGTAAAGGCAAGCAATAGAAATGCTGCGAAAATCTTCTTCATTGTTCTCTAAATTTTTTAGAAATAAATATAAGAAAAAACTCCCGAAATTTTCGGGAGTTAAGTGGTTTTTATCTTTTATAACTTCTGTAAACAAAGTCAATCTTCTGATCTCCGTTGTAATCTATACTGTCAAACATTTCCATCAACCTCAGTTCGCTGTTGCTGAGTATATCGACTCTGTAAGGTCTTTCATTATCATTATCATTATTATATTTGATCACTAAAATCTTTTTTTCGGCATCATAAGTATAAGTTCCTTCTGTTTTTGCACTTGTACAGGTAGCTCCTATTCCGGTAACTGCAGTGTATGCAGCGTAATAATCTATCCTGAATTCTGTTGTGCTTTTTGCGCTGCAACCGGTAGGTACTACAGTATTAAGTACCGTTTTATTGTCAGCTCCGGAAATTACTTCTTCTTTTGTTTCTTTCCATTCACCTTTTAGCATGTCCATTTCAAAACCTTCGACATCATCATCTTCACATGAACTAAGCGCTAAGGCTGAAAAGGCAAATAAAAGTAGGTATTTTTTCATTTTCACATATTTAAGATGCTAAAATATAAATAAATTTCAAATATTTATAATGAAATCTAGGTTTTTTAAACTAATGTTTATAAAAAAGATAATTTTTCAAGTTAAAACAGTGATAACGGAAGAAGAAAAGTCTGGAAACTTTAGGTTTTATAGACTCAAAGATCCGAAGACTTCTCACTTCTACTTAAGGTTTCAGGATTTAATAACTCATTTCGACAATTTTATAAGCATCCTGCGGGGTCAGCTTTTTATATTCCCCTAAACCAACCCAGTTTCTTTCTGTAAAGGCTTTTTCGACACGTTCAGCAGTATTTTGAAAATCGTCAGTATAATCTGAAAGCTTAGTCTGAATTTCAAGGCTGTGAAAAAACTCTTCAAGCTTTTTGATTGCAGCTTCAGCTTTTTCTTCTGTGCTTCCTTCGGTAATTTTCCAGACTCTTTCAGCGTATTGAGCCAGTTTTTCTTTCTTAGTTTCAAAATTATAGCGGTAGTGGGAAGGTGCAATGACGGCGAGCGTTCTTGCATGATCAATTCCGTAGTAAGCAGTTAACTCATGACCCATTGCGTGAACCGCCCAGTCTGTGATGACTCCTTTTTGAATCAGCCCGTTAAGAGCCATTGTGCAGCACCACATAAAGTTTCCTGCAGCGTCATAGTTAAAATCTTCAGACATTACCTTTGGTGCCGTTTCCTGTAAGCTAATCAAAATGCTCTCTGCAATTCTTTCCTGAAGATCTGCAGATGATGGTGCAGTCATATATTGTTCTAAAACATGAGTGTATGCGTCAGCAATTCCGTTGGCAATTTGTTTTTTTGGAATGGATCTGATTACTTCAGGATCTAAAACGGAAAACTGAGGAAATAATCCGGGACCACCCGAAGATAATTTTTCGTTAGTTTCTCTTCTCGAAATGACATATCCGGAATTCATTTCAGAACCTGTTGCCGGTAAAGTAAGAATGGTTCCGAAAGGCATCCCTTCACCTTCCAGAGTTCTTACCGGTTTTGTCAGGATTTCCCAAGGCTCGTCATTGTAATTTGCTGCAGCAGAAAGGAATTTTACACCATCAATTACAGAACCTCCGCCAACTGCGAGAAGATAATTAATGTTATTTTCTTTAATGAAACTTAAAGCTTTCAGTAAAACCTCATATTCAGGATTGGCGGGAACGCCACCGAATTCCTGAAGATTGTGATCTTTCAAGGCATCTTTTACCTGATCGTAAACGCCGTTGCTTTTGATGCTTCCGCCTCCGTAAATCATTAAAATTTTAGCATCCTTCGGAATTTCTTTTGAAATTTTGGCAATTTCACCTTTTCCGAAAAGTATTTTTGTTGGATTTTTTAACTCGAAATTAAGCATTGTTCTAAATTTATTTTAAACCAAATTTACGCATTGATTATCGAAATTTCAGTTAATGAAAGTTTAAAATTTAGATGATTGAATTTTATTTAAACTATGGAAATATTAATGAACTTTATAATTAGATATGTTTTGTTGTCTCTGATTAAAACTTTCACGATATATTTTAAGATAATGGTTGAGTTCAGAATCAGTGATATCAAGATCATCAATTTTTATCTCAATTCTTTCATCTCTAAAATTGAAAAATAAATAATTAATTTCATTCTTGAAATCATGTTTTGATTCCTTGGCGGTGAAAGTTCTGGAAATAATCTTTTCATTCTCTATATCATCCCAATTCATTAATGCTCTTTTATAAGTTTGTATTCCTTTTTTATTGATTTGAATAACTATAGAATTCATTTTTCTTATTTCCAAAAATATCATAATCAGAGAAAACAGTATGGTCCCAATCGGCATAATTGCGAATGTAGTTAAGCTTTCTGGTTGATTTTTCAGAAGAAGATTTAAGAAAAAAATGCAGACTATTATAAAGATTAAGTAACTTAAAGATGTAACTACAGAAATAGATTTAGAGTTTTTGATTTGTAGCTCTTCCTGAATTTCAAGTGAGTTTAGATTGTTCATCAGAGAAACCCGAATTTGATATTCCCTGTAGAGTAACAGAATATTGGCAATTGTAGCAATGAAAAAAATTAAAGATAAAAAAAGAAGGTTTTTCAGATAATACACTCCCAGAGTAAAAGTGATTACTCCAAATATAATATGGAAGAATATGCCTGAATTGTTTCTCATCAATCATAAAATGTTTTGCTTTTATTTATTCTCCTGTATTTTCTTTTGTATAAAGATATAAGCCGTTCTTGTCTTAATTTCAGCTTTTACTTTTTTCAGATTAATGAGCGAATAAATATAGATTGGCGTAAAAAGCAAAGGGAAAAAAGTGTAGATACTAAAGTCATTTTCAATTGTTATATAAGCAGCAATTCCAACGAGGATGCAAAATGAAATGATGTGGAATTTTACTATTGAAAGATATTTTTTTTCAGTACGTTTTAGTTCTTCTAGAGTTTGATCCGAAAAGATTTTCTTTTGCATTTGTGAGATAATTTAAAAGACAAAGTTACGAAAAAAGATTAATATTAATCAAGTGAAAATCCCTATTTAATGAATAAATAATGTGTAATTTGTATTTATGTGGTTGAAAACGAATGTTTTATAATATTTACAGCATGGGTTGTTTTAATATAATTCAATGGTAGTAGATATTATTGTTTATTTTATAAAGCTTAGTCCAAACCAATATTAATGCATTTCTCATTTAGTATACTTTGATTTTCTTGATCTTATCTCTGCATTGATCTGACTCATTCCTATAAAACTTGGTAAAAGAGTCAATAAACAACAAATGGCAATGGGAATGAGAGTGATGTTTTTGTCAGTAACTGCAAGATAAAATAGAATAGAGCATGCGATAAACAATACAATACTTAGACCAATTATTGCACCGGTCATCGTTTTCTTTTTTGAAGCTAATTGTTCTGAGCTAAGATCTGATAATTTATTGTTTTTCATGTAGTCTGTTTTATTCTAAATTATTCTGTAGTAATCATTTTTCTTTTGTTGCGATGATGCTGTCAAATTCTATCTGGTCAATCTGAAATCCATCACATTCTGTAGTGACATTGGATGAGCGGATCGAAAAATTTAAAATCTGATTCCGGAGACAAGCCTATAGTTTTTTGTTCCGTTGAAAGATCCGACATCTCTGAGAATAACTTTATGATTGTCAGTTTTCTTAAGCCGTACCCCATAATAATTCCCTTTTCCTGCATTTTCCGAAATGGCAAAAGCTAGCAGACTGCCGTTTCTATAAGGTTTTTGCCTTGAGAATTAATAAATTTAAAGTAACAGTTCCGGGAGAAGTGTAATATCGTCTTTACAGGAAATTAAAAATAGAGTTATAGCAAATAGGTATAAGATTTTCCTAAACATCATATATTATCTGTTTTGAATTTGGCAAAACAAAAATAGGAAAAATCTCGATAAAAAAAGAATAAAAACTCCCTTGTTGTTGAAAAAAATGAAAAGAATTATTCCTTTAAATGTATAAGTCTGGACTTTATCTCTTCCCGGATATTCTTTAATCTAAAAAAAGCAGACAAAATAGAATAGCTGAAAAAGACAGGAAAGAAAGTAAAGAATCCCAATCCTTTTTCTGAAGTTATGAAGATAGAAATACCGATGATAAAAATCATCACAATTGAATTTCTTATAAAATCTCTTTGCGTCTTCTTTTCGTTGTAATACAATTCATCAATGCTTTGCTTTTTTAAAGGTTTCTCGTTCATAATAGGTGATTGTATACCGTTAATTATATAAAAATAAGCTTAATTATTTAAAATAACGCATTTAACATCAAAATGTTTTGTTAAATAAATTAAAATTTCACATTTTTTTAAAGCCGATCACTCGCAATTAAATTTAAAATCTATTACATTTGTTAGATGATACACGACCAGCGCGCAGAAAAATTCAGGCAGATTGTAGAAAATAAGTTTCAGATCTACAATTCATTATTTATGAGTTTGCCTTATGATAAAATGACCAATATCGGGATGCTTCTTCCTTTTCTTTATGAAGAAAGTAAAGAAGGTTATCAGGCAGGAAAAACTCCTGAACAGATTGTGGAAGAATTTTTTACAAATCATACCGATTTACAAACCGAAGAGCAGAAGCTTGAATTACTCTTTAAGATCATTCAATATATTGAAAGGCAGGTGGTTTTGTTTGACAGTATCGAAGATGCTGCATTTCCGAGCCTACATTCTGAAAGCGACAGTGGAACGGTGACCAATCTTTTTGAGCGTTCTTTGCAGGATCATAAACTTGAAAAAGTGCGTGAAAAATTGAGAGATTTTACGGTGAAAGTAGTTTTCACAGCACACCCGACACAGTTTTATCCAAGCTCGGTGCAGAGAATTTTGCATGATCTGAGAAAATCGATTACCGATGATTCTATTACCAACATCGATATGCTTTTGCAGCAATTGGGTAAAACACCTTTTGTAAATAAAGAAAAGCCAACTCCTATTGATGAGGCTTTGAGCATTATTCATTACCTGAGATACGTGTATTACGATACGATCGGGGAACTGTTTACTAAAATTAAAAAAACTTTCGGAAACGGACACTTTCATTTGCATGAAGATCTGATTCAGCTTGGTTTCTGGCCAGGAGGTGACAGAGACGGAAATCCTTTTGTGACGGCAGATGTTACGAAAAGAGTTTCGGAAGAACTTCGTTCTGCAATTTTAAAATCCTATTACGGAAATTTAAAAGATGTAAGAAGAAGACTAAGCTTCAGAGGAGTTTCTGAAGTTTTTGCACAGCTGAGCACTGAATTGTACTCTGCCATTTTCAGAAATGAAAGAATCACAGCGGAAGATATTCTTAAAAGGCTGAATGAAGCTGAAAAAATATTGATTGAGCAGCACAATTCGCTGTTTCTCGATTTGCTTCAAAATTTTAAAGACCGTGTGATGATCTTCGGAACTCACTTTGCTACATTAGATATAAGACAAGACAGCAGAATTCATCAGCAGGTAATTGATGATGTTTATAATGCGAAATTTGGTGAAAATTCTGAAATTAGTAACGACGAGAAATTCAATAAACTTATTCAGCTTTCAGAAAAAATAGATGCAGATCAGTTTGAAGATATTGTAAAAGATACATTAATCAATGTTGCTCAGGTGAAAGATATTCAGTTAGCCAACGGAAACCGTGGGATGAACAGATACATTATTTCCAATTCTGATGCAGTGAAAGATGTAATGAATGTATATGCGTTTTTCAAAATTTCAGGTTACAAAGATGAAGAAATAGAGATGGATATTGTTCCGCTTTTTGAAACGATGGAAGGACTTGATAATGCAGAAAGCGTTATGACCGAATTGTATCAAAACCCAATCTATCAAAAACATTTAGAGCGAAGAGGAAATCAGCAGACGATTATGCTCGGTTTCTCAGACGGAACGAAAGACGGAGGTTATCTGAAAGCCAACTGGGAAATTTATAAAGCGAAAGAAGTTTTGACCAAATTGTCTGAAGAAAACGGAATTAAAGTGGTCTTTTTTGACGGACGAGGAGGTCCGCCAGCAAGAGGAGGCGGTAAAACACACGATTTCTATGCTTCGCAAGGGAAAACAATTGCCAATAATAAAATTGAATTAACAATTCAGGGACAAACCATTACAAGTATTTTCGGGAATAAAGAACAGGCGAAATTCAATTTTGAACAATTGTTGACTGCAGGAGTTGAAAATGATGTGTTTAAAAATTCCAAAAAAGATTTAACGGAAAAAGAAAGAGCATTAATTATTGAACTGGCGAATATCAGTTATAAAAAATATTCAGATCTAAAAGCTCATCCGATGTTTGTACCTTATCTCCAGGAGATGAGTACGCTAGAATATTACGGAAAAACCAATATCGGAAGCCGACCTTCAAAACGTGGTGGAGGAAATGAATTGAAATTTGAAGATTTGAGAGCTATTCCGTTTGTAGGATCTTGGTCACAATTGAAACAAAATGTTCCGGGATTTTTCGGTTTTGGTTTTGCGATGCAGCAGTTGAAAGAAGAAGGAAGATTTGATGAGGTAAGAGAATTGTACAAAGGTTCAGATTTCTTTAAAACTTTGGTGTTGAACTCAATGATGAGTATGAACAAATCTTATTTCCCATTAACCTATTATATTAAAGACAATCCTAAATTCGGTGAATTCTGGAATGTACTTTTCAGCGAATACAATCTTTCAAAAGATATTATGCTTGAACTGACAGGTTTTAAAATACTTCAGGAAGAAGATCCGTTATCAAGAAAATCAGTGAAAATTCGTGAGAAAATTGTACTTCCTTTATTAAGTATTCAGCAATATGCTTTAATGAAAATTCAAAAAGGCGAAGGTAATAAAGCTGCGTATGAAAAACTGGTGACGAGATCACTTTTTGGAAATATTAATGCGAGTAGAAATTCAGCTTAGATAAACTTAATCGCAATCTTTGTCATCTAACTAAAGAATTAAAAAATACTGTAGAGATTCCTACGGAATGACAAACATAATATGCTATATTAAAAACAAAGCCTTCCAAATCGGAAGGCTTTTCTTTAGTTATTCTTTCAGAAATTTCTCATAATAAAATTTATCTTTTACCTGAATCTTCAGATAATAAGTTCCGTTTGAAAAATCCTGTACATTGATCGATTTTTGATTTTTTGATTGTAAAACTGATCTTCCTAAGTTATCATAGACTTCGAGAGATACTACTTCGCCTTCTGTAGCAACATTCAAAATCGTTTTAACAGGATTGGGAAATATTGAAATTCTTTCTCTTTTTACAAGCTCGGAAGTATTTAAAACTGAATTATATAAGTTCCCGAAATTTAAAATTCCGTAACCTATTTGGTTATTCATATTTGGATATAAGGATGCGGTCTGTCTTAATTTGGTTTTCATTAAATCTCTACTCATCGTAGGAAAAGCCTGTATTAAACATGCAACGCCTCCCGCGGCGATTGGCGTGGCAATTGAAGTTCCTGAAACTATTGTTGTAGAATTATCATTTACAGTCGTAGATGCGGTTCCTCTTGCACTTGCGTCTGGTTTGATAACTCCTGCAGAATTAGGTCCGAATGACGAAAATCCTGAAGCTGATCCGGCAGAATCTACGGATCCTATGGTGAAAACCTGCGCATTATCTCCAGGAGTTGTAATGTAATGCCATGTCTGTTCTCCTGAATTTCCTGCCGCAATTAGAACAAAAATTCCTTTGCTCACCGCAATCTGGCTTGCTCTTCCAATGAAAGAAGTTGTTCCGTTCATATTGGCGTACGTGTAGCTGTATTTCGGATCGTCAAAAACATTATACCCTAAAGATGTTGTGATGATGTCAACTCCCTTTCTGTCAGCTTCTTCAGCGGCTTCAATCCAATATAGTTCTTCTTCGGGAACTTCCACAGCAGTATTTTCACTTCTGTATAAATAAAAATCTGCATCGGGAGCCGAACCTACAAATGTGTTTTGAATATATCCGCCGATAGCTCCTAAAACCACAGTTCCATGCGCATTTAAAGTACCGTCATAAATATTGGTTGTTTTAGTGACAAAATCGTAACCACCTTTTATCCTGTTGTTTGACCAAAGTCTTGAAAATGCAGAGCCTGTATTGACAGTAGGGAAACCAGTGTCAATCACGGCAATAGTAACGCCTGGTCCGGTAAATCCGGCAAGGTGAAGCGGCCTTAGATTGATCTGGTCAATCTGTTCTGATCCCGATCCGTAGTTAAAAACGGTCAGATTCTTTTGAGCCAGTTCAAAACTTTCCCACTTATTGACAGTTTGAGTTTTTAAAACAAGAGAAGAATTTTTCGCAAAACTTTCTACCGACTGTACAAAAGATTGAGCTTTAATCAAATTTACTTGAGCTTGATTTGCAGTCACAGCAACCCCGTTCAACCATTTAGAAGAATCGGTGATGGTAAATCCTAAATTTTGTAGATTTTGGATAAATGACTGTTCGATAGGAGCGTCCTGATCATTCAGCGGAATTCCCAAAGTAGTTCTTCGTGTCAGTGCTTTCTGAGTTAATTCTGATAAAGGATTTGCATAAAATGCAGCTTTATTGGGTTTGTTATTAAAGTATACAAAAACCAGTTCGCTTTGTGCGTGAACGAAACCATAACCTGCTATAAAACAAAATAATAAAAGTCTTTTCATCTATTTATTTTGTATAAAGATAAAACAATTTCAATAAAATTTTTAAAAGGATTTTAAAATCCTTATTTTTACGAAAATATTTGTTGGTGAAATCGCTGTTCAACGCCTTACGTAAAAAACATCAAAGCAAAGCGGTTACATTTAACTTAGAAAAATAAAATTGACGTATGAAAAAAATACAGATGGTTGACTTGCAAAGTCAGTATTATAAAATAAAAAATGATGTCGATAATGCGGTTTTAAATGTGATGGATTCAGCTGCTTTCATCAATGGTCCTGAAGTAAAATCTTTCCAGAATGAGCTGGAAACTTATCTTGATGTAAAACACGTAATTCCTTGTGCAAACGGAACAGATGCATTACAAATTGCTTTAATGGCATTGGATTTACAGGAAGGTGATGAGGTGATCACTGCTGATTTTACTTTTGCAGCAACTGTAGAAGTCATTCATTTGCTTAAATTAAAATCTGTATTGGTAGATGTAGATTACGATACGTTTACGATTTCAACAGAGCAAATCAGAAAAGCAATTACTCCGAAAACTAAAGCAATTATTCCGGTACATATTTTCGGACAGTGTGCGAATATGGAAGAGATTTTAAAAATTGCTGAAGAACATAATTTATTTGTGATCGAAGACGATGCACAGGCAATTGGTTCTCAGTTTACTTTTTCGGACGGAAGTGTAAGACACGCAGGAACAATGTCGACAGTAGGAACAACTTCTTTCTTTCCATCTAAAAATTTAGGTTGTTATGGTGATGGTGGAGCGATTTTCACCAACAATGATGAATTGGCACACCGTTTAAGAGGAATCGTCAATCATGGAATGTACGAAAGATATTATCATGATGAAGTGGGAGTAAATTCCAGATTGGATAGCATTCAGGCGGCAATTTTGAGAAAAAAACTTCCAAATTTGGATTCTTATAACGATGCAAGAAGAAAAGCTGCTGATTATTATGACGAAGCTTTTGCCGGAAACGAAAATATTTTAACTCCAAAAAGAGCAGAGTACTCAACACACGTATTTCATCAATATACTTTAAGGATTCTAAATGGCAAACGGAATGAGTTGCAGAAATTCTTAACTGAAAAAGAAATTCCTGCAATGATTTATTACCCGGTAGCTTTAAGAAAACAAAAAGCATATTATCAGGAAAGTAATGATGCAGATTTTGTAAATACAGATAAACTTTTAGATCAGGTGATTTCTCTTCCAATGCATACAGAATTGGATGAAGAGCAGTTGAAGTATATTACGGATGCTGTGTTGGAGTTTATAAAATAAGCTATGCTTCACGATGAAAGAATATTAAAAAATAAGTTTGCTTATTTTTTTACAATAATATTTATTCTTGGTTGGATGATATTTTATGCATATCATGCGTTTAATATTTTATTAAGAGGCTATCGAATCGAGGAAGCGTATTCTGCATTTGAAGTGCCTGTTTATATATTATATTTTACAATATTGCCATTATTAATTATTGCTTTTGTGTGTATTTTCAAAGAATCTAGAAATATGTTTAAGTATTTATATATTTCTCTACTTTTAATGACCTTTTATAATGCAATTTTTTTTTATAGTAGATATCAAAAAAATCCAGATTTAGGATTATATATTAGGTCTTTTTTGTTTGTAAGTATATTATTTGTTGTTGGACCAGCAATACTTATAAATTATTTTAAACATCAATCAGCAAAAAGTGAAATAGATAATATAGGAAGACAAAATGATTAAAAACTAACAAAAACAATGGCAATACTTGTAACAGGCGGACTTGGATACATCGGTTCTCACACCGTGGTAGAACTCATTAATAATAACTTTGAAGTAGTTATTGTAGATGATCTATCCAATTCGGAAAAATTTATTTTAAATAATATTGAGGAAATTACAGGTAAGCGACCTATTTTTTACCCTTTTGATTTAAAAAGAAAAGAACTTCTGCATCAGGTTTTTGATGCACACAATATTGAAGGCTGTATCAATTTCGCAGCGTTTAAAGCGGTTGGTGAAAGTCAGGAAAAACCAATTGATTATTATGAGAATAATTTGTTTTCGTTAATCAATATTTTGCAGGAATTTAAAGCAAGAAAAATTTCGAACTTTATTTTTAGTTCTTCTTGTACCGTTTACGGGCAGGCAGATGAAATGCCAATCGACGAAAATACTCCGCTAAAAATGCCCGAAAGCGTTTATGGAAAAACAAAGCAGATGGGCGAAGAAATCCTTAAAGATTTTGCTCAGGCTTATCAAAGTAAAATCTGTCTTTTGAGATACTTTAATCCTATTGGCGCACATCCATCTTCTTTATTAGGAGAATTACCCATCGGAGTTCCGAATAATCTGGTTCCTTATGTGATGCAGACAGCTGCAGGAATTCGTGAGAAATTGAATGTTTGGGGAAATGATTATCCTACAGAAGATGGAACAGCAATCCGTGATTATATTTATGTAGTGGATTTGGCGAAAGCCCATGTTGCTGCTTTAAAAAGCTTAATCAATAAAAATACAGAAGAAACTGTAATTGATATCTACAATCTTGGAACAGGGAAAGGTTCGTCAGTTTTGGAAGTGGTACAAGCTTTTGAATTGGCTAATAATGTTGCTGTGCCGTATAAAATCTGTGATAGGAGAGAGGGTGATATTACGATAGCTTACGCCAACGCCGATAAAGCTGAAAAAGAACTCAACTGGAAATCTGAAACTTCGTTGGAGGAAGCTTTAAAAACTGTCTGGGAGTGGCAAAAATATTTAGAATCAAGAAAAAATTAATTTAAACATAAATATATAAAAGATGAAAACCGAAAGAATAGGCATCACATTTTCGTCATTTGATTTGCTACATGCTGGTCATATCAAAATGTTAGAAGAGGCTAAAACGGTATGTGATTACCTCATTGTAGGATTGCAGATTGATCCCTCTCATGATCGCCCCACAAAGAATAAACCTACACAGACCATTGTTGAAAGATATATTCAGCTAAAAGCCGTGAATGCGGTTGACGAAATCATTCCTTATTACACAGAGGAAGATTTGGAGGATATTTTAAAATCTTTTGTAATCGATGTCAGAATTATCGGTGACGACTATATGGACAGAGATTTCACCGGAAAAAAATACTGCGAAGAAAAGGGCATTGAGATTTTTTACAACAAAAGAGATCACCGTTTCTCATCCAGCGATCTAAGAAAAAGAATCTACGAAGCTGAAATGGCAAAATCATCAAAATAAAAAAGTCCCGAAATTTAAATTTCGGGACTTTTTATGTTCATTAAACTCTGATTACATAGGACCTTGTTGATCATCTCCTGTAGCATTTGAATTGACATCTTTCTTTCTCTTCGGCTGTTCGATTTTTTCACCTTGCTTAAATCTGTAAGTTAGAGAAACTGCAAATTGTCTCGGCTGCCACTGCATATAAGAATCTCTGCTAAACTCTGAAGTAGTGGTTGTACTTCTCATTGCACGGGTATTGAAAATATCCTGAATGTTGAAACTTACTGTTCCGTTACCATCCCAAATTGTTTTTGAAGCGCCAAAATTTAAAGCATACATATCATTTCTGGTCTGGTTTTCTGTCTTTTGAGCACCTCTGTAGAATCCTTGCAGCTGGAAACTGAATGTCTTATCAACTTTAAAAGTTGAAGTAAGTCTTGCTCTTGTGGAGAAACCTGTACCTTCGAAAGACATCGGTTGATTCAAAATATCAGGATTTGTATAAATTCCCGTAGTTTTATATCCAAATAAATCTACGTTTCCTAAGAATTTCAACCATTTTGTTGCATCCCAGTTGAAATTTAAATCTAATCCGTAACGATCATCAGCACCCAAATTGATTGGCTTTGTTTTGAAAATTCCATCGTCAGAATATACCAACATCTTTACATCATCTGATGAATGTCTATAATAAAGAGTAGGGTTGATCGTGAATTTCCCTTTTGAAATACTATATCCAAACTCATAAGAATCTACATAAGAAGGGTTTAAATCAATATTTCCTTCAAAGATATTTTGATTATCAGTATAACTAGGATTTGGAATCAAAAAGAAAGATCTTGGTCTGTCAATTCTTCTTGAATAATTGACTAAAAACTGATTGTCTTTGGCGATTTCGTAACTCAGGAATACAGACGGAAATAAATTATTATAAGTCTTTTTACTGTTAATATTGTCAGTATAATAATCTAAGTTTGAATATTTAATATCAACCTGAGAATACTCATTTCTGAGTCCTAACTGATACCCTAATTTGCCAATTTTGCTTCTAAACTGTAAGTACCCGGCGTTGAAAATTTCTCTGTAATACGCATTATAAGTATAATTATTAAGAAAATGAAACTCAGGATTGTCGACAGTTCTTTCCAAAACATCATTATCATAAATATTTTGATTAATATCTAGTCTGTAACCGGCTTCAATTTTTGAGTTTTCACCAAGAGGAAGCTCGTAATCAGCTTTACCAACTAATGTTTTATTTTTAGTAGTCTGATTGATTACATTCTGCAATTGAAAAATATTATCTTGAGTCTGATTCACATCAGTATCATTATAAGATCTGTTACTTTGTAAACTTGCAGATAATGATAAGTTCTGTCCTTTGTCATCAAATTTGTGATCTAACCCTAAATCTGCCTGAAACGCAAGGTTGTCATTAGAACCGGTATTCATCCTGTTTACAAACGAGTTTGGATTTTTAAGAAAACGGTAATCATAAGTGACATTTCCAATGTTTTCACTTTCGAAAGTTCTAACAGTTGCTGAAGCATTCACCGATGTTTTATCAGAAATATCATAAACAATACCTGATGATGCATTATAATTGCTATTATTGTTATTTGTGATTGATTCCTGACCTGTGAAAGTTCTGTCATCATCCAAAACTGCATTAAAGAATGTCGCATTGTTTCTATTCGTATTCTTAGACTCACGATAGCCACCACCGCCATTCAAAAACCATGTCAGGCTTCCTTTTCTCCAGCTTAAATTGGTATTTAAATTGGTTTGAGGCAAATATCCTAAAGTTCCTATTACACTTCCGTTAAAACCTGTTTTTTTAGATTTCTTTAAAATGATATTTAAAATACCTGCCGTTCCGCTTGCTTCAAATTTTGAAGAAGGATTGGTGATCACTTCAATTCTTTCGATCTGATCTGCAGGAATACTCTGTAATGCGTTTGCGCCATCGTCAATTCCCAGAAGAGCAGAAGGTTTTCCGTTGATCAAAAATCTTACATTAGAGCTTCCTCTCATTGATACCGTTCCGTCTGTGTCTACAGAAACCGAAGGTACATTTGAAAGTACATCCTGAAGATTTCCACCTTTACTTACAATATCCTGAGATGGATCGTACGTTCTTTTATCAAGCTCGACTTTATAAGGTTTTGTAGCAACAGTGATCGTAACCCCTTGAATATCCTGAGTTTTCAGATTTGTAGCGGAAGTTTCAGCCTCGATTGATAAAGCACCAATGTTTCCTGCAGCTGCAATCTGTTTGTTGATCACACTTTTTTTGTAATCGATTGCTTCTATTGTGATGTCGTAGTTTCCGGGAGTCAGCTCAAGTTTGTACTGGCCTTTTTCGTCCGTTAAAGTAGCATCACTGAAAAGTTTATTTGCTTTGTTGCTAAAAGTAACAGAAGCATAAGGAACAGGCTGATTGCTTTTGTCTACAATAGTTCCCGTTACGCCCACTTTTTCTTGCCCGAAAGCAAAGGCTGCTGCAGATAATACAAAAGTAAGCCCTAAAGTTTTCTTTGTGAAAATGCTGATAATTTCCGTCTGATTCATATGATATTCTTTAAATAAAATCATGAAAAACATATTTATAATTGTGAAATTATAAACGCTGAATTTTTCAGGTTTTCAAGATTTCGTTTATTATTTTTAATAGATAGGTCGCTTTTGAGAGCGAAATGTTAATTATTTAATTGTTAAATTAAAGTTAAATATATTTACTATTTGATATTTTTTGAATTAAGCCAGTCTTGGTACGCTTTTGCATTGATTACATGCTCTTCCGCACTGGCTGTAAACTTGTGATAGCCCATTCTCGCAGGATCGGCACACATAAAAATATAGGAGTTGTTTTCGGCATCCAAAACTGCATCTACAGAATTTTTGTCAACTACACAAATCGGTCCCGGAGGAATTCCTGCATTTGCATACGTGTTGTAAGGTGAAGGTGTTGTCAAATGTTTAAACAAAACTCTTTTAATAGATTCTTTAAAGTTGGTCTGTTTATTCATCGCATAGATTACAGTTGGGTCAGATTGTAATTTCATTCCTTTTCTGTAACGGTTTAAATATAATCCTGCAATGGTTTTCATTTCGTCTGGTTTCCCTCCTGATTCTTTATAAACGATAGATGCCAAAGCATAAATCTGATCTCTTGTCAAACCGGATTTCTGTTCTTTTGCTTTTCTGTCGGCAGTCCAGAATTCATTATACTGATCTTCAAATTTTTTGAAAAATTCTTTCGGAGTTACCGTCCAGAAGAAATTATAAGTATCGATGAAAAAATATTTTTTAAGATCTTCGGCATTATTATAGCCTTTCTCTCCGGCAATTTTATTTAAATCATTGACGAATTTCAGTGAATCCAATTCAGTTTTCTTTGAAACTTTACCAACCATCTGATAAATGTCTCCGAAATCTCCGATTCTGAAAGAATTTTCGGTCTGATTTCCTGCTTTGATCATATTAACCAGGCTTGTATTGCTTGCTCCTTTTTTGAAGTGGTAACGTCCCGGCTTGAAAAATTGATCCATTTCTTTATCTTTAGCTACCTCAGTAAAAGATTCTTTATTGTCAACGTAAGGTGCAATAGAATCTAAAATCTGCTTAAATTCTGCATCATGCGGAATTAAAACGTAGCCGTCTTTTTCTACGTTGTTTCCGTAGTATTTATTGTAGAATTTCAAACCAAAAAATCCTGCCACAGCAAGAATTAAAAGGACGATAATGAGAATAGCTTTTTTCATTATAATTAAAATGGATTAAAAGTTTTTTAAAATAAAAGAAGTTCTACCTTTCCTTTAAATACTTGTTTTGCCGGACCTTCGAGCCAAATTTCACGGAAAGAATTTCCGTTTTTTTCAGCATAAACCTTAAGATCACCGCCCAATGTTTTAACTTTTATGGAAGTTAGATTGCTTTTTTGAAGAAAAGTTAAAGCCGAAGCTGTAACTCCGGTTCCACAACTGAAAGTTTCGTCCTCAACGCCTCGTTCATAAGTTCTTACGAAAATTTCTTCATCAGAAATATTTTCAACAAAATTGACATTAATGCCATTTTCTTTGTAATTTTCAGAATTTCTAATGCTGTTTCCTTCTGCAAAAACATTGAAATTAGCAATGTCTTCTACGTATTTTACGTAATGTGGTGAACCGGTATTTAAAACTGAATCATTTCCGTCATTATTAATGCTGTCAACGTCAATCATTTTTAATTTTACGATTCCGTTGTGAATTTCAGCTTTGTGTTCTCCGTCTGTTGCGATAAAAGTACATTTGTTTTCAAAAATATCCAGGAAAAAAGCAAAGGCTACGAGACATCTTCCGCCGTTTCCGCACATTGTGCTTTCTCCGCCGTCAGAATTGTAGTATACCATTTTAAAATCGTACTTATCATCGTTTTCAAGCAGGATCAAACCGTCTGCACCGATCCCGAATCGTCTGTCGCACAATCTTTCAATGATTTTTTTATCTTTTGGAAACTGCAAATCACGGTTGTCGATCATTACAAAGTCGTTTCCTGTTCCCTGATATTTATAAAATTCCATACTTATCTGTCTAAAAAATTAACGTGCAAAATTACTATAATAAAAACGAAAAAACGAACAGTGGTGGCTGTCCGTTTACTTATTTAGAATGATTACTATCTGAAACCTCCGTTGGATCTTGTTGAGTTATTCTGTTGGGGAGTTTGAGGAGTCGCAGGAGTGGAAGGCGTAGTGTTTCTTGTACTGTTGGTACCATTTCTGAAACCGCTGTTGCTGTTTGATCTAGGAGCATTTTGTTGCTGCTGTCTTTGGCTGCTGTTGCTTCCTGAATTTCTAAAACCCCTGTTTCCGCTATTATTCCGGTTGCTGTTATTATTGTTTCTAGGGTTTGTGTAATTTCCGTTATTGTTATTTGGTGTATCTCTGAAACTAGGAGCAGGTCTGTTTGAAGGGCTTCTTTTTTCTACATACACTTTTGTTCTGTTATTTCCATAATAATAAGGCACACCATTGTCATAGTAATACCTCATATCATTTCTGTAGTAATATCCGTCATTACCATAATATCCTCCCGTGTTGTAATAACCTTGGGGTGCGTAGTAATATCCATTATCATAATATGGATCTCCGTAGTTATCTGCATATCCGTTATTGTATGACATACAAGAAGCTAAGCTTGCTGCTATGAATACCGTGAATGCTATTTTTATTAAATTTTTCATGACTTTAATGTATTTTTCTCTTTAAAACTTTTTTCCAGTTGACGTATCCCATGATCGCCATTATGGTAAATACCAAATATTGAACCGAAGTGATTCCGAGCTCTTTATAAATTAACATTGGAATGCAAACTAAATCTCCCAGGATCCAGAAAATCCAGCTCTCAATGCGGCGTTTCGCCATGAGCCACATTCCTACAAGAAATGTAGAAGTGACGACTACATCAAGCCAGTTTGCCCAATCAAGATGATGTAATCCCAGATCTGCGCCATCAAATGAAAAATGATTATCAATATAAGGTTTGTAGTAATAGATGGCAGTCACCATAATCATACTGAGGATAAAAAGCATGATCGCAAAGATCCATTCTTTTCTGGTTGCCCATGTTACGTCTACATGAATGTGATCCTCTGAGTTTTTTGACCACAAAATCCAGCCATAAATGCTCATCGCAGTATAATAAACATTGATCATGCAGTCACCAAGCAATCCGAAATTGAAAAGGATATAAACGTAAATTAATGTAGAAATTATTCCTGTAGGATAAAGCCAGATGTTTTTTTTAATGGAAAGGTAGACGCTCAAGATTCCGAAAATAGTTCCCGTAGCTTCCAGCAGAATTTGTAAATAGGTATAATACTCATACGGTTTTACAAAGAGATCATATAAATTCATGTCATCAAAAATAATGAAAATATCAATCGGTCTGAAATGTTTTAAAACAGGTGTAAATCAGTTTTTTATATTTTAAAATTTAAATTTAATATCGAAAGTTTATTAATAAATGTTAAGATCTATAAATTTTTTATATTTTCGTAAATCTTTAATAAATAAAAAATATGTCAAAAATTTGGGCTAAAAAGCCAATGAGTGCTTATGAAGCCGATATACAGAAAAGTGAACTAAAACGTGTTTTAGGAAAATGGAGCCTTACTGCTATCGGAATTGGTGCTATTATCGGAGGAGGAATTTTTGTACTTACAGGTACTGGTGCCTATTATAACGCAGGCCCTGCATTGGCACTTTCTTTTGTAGTAGCTGGTATTGCCTGTGTATTTGCAGCTTTGTGTTATGCTGAGTTTGCGTCAATACTTCCAGTAGAAGGTTCTGCTTATGCGTATGCATACGGAACGGTAGGTGAAATTTTTGCCTGGATCATCGGTTGGGGTTTGATATTAGAATATGCGATGGGATCGATGACGGTCGCCGTTTCATGGTCAGGTTATTTTGCTAAACTTCTCAAAATGTTTGGTCTGCATTTACCCTATTGGATGACCACTGATCCCGGAACAGCTCACAAAGCGTTCGGTGAAGCTACGAAGCAGATTGCCGAAGGAAAACTTCCTGCAGATAAATTATTGGGCTTTCAGGAAACTATCAATAATTTCAATGCAGCTCCTGAATTGTTAGATTTTAAACTTTTCTTGAATCTTCCTGCTTTACTTATCGTTTTGTTTGTAATCTGGATCTTATTGAGAGGTACAAAAGGTGCTGCTAAAGCCAACAACTTTATTGTAATCTTAAAAGTTTCTGCAATTATATTTGTGATTATTGCCGGTTTATTTTTTATAGATACTGATAACTGGACACCTTTTATCCCTGAAGCAACTACCATTACAGAAAACGGAGTCTCCCACAAAGCATATGGCTATGGCGGAATTATTGCCGGAGCTTCTGCTATTTTCTTTGCTTATGTAGGCTTCGATGCAGTTTCTACGCAGGCGGGTGAGGCGATTAACCCTAAAAAAGATGTGCCTTTTGCTATCATCACTTCGTTAGTAATTTGTACAATTTTATATATTTTGGTATCATTGGTTCTTACAGGAATGATGCATTATACTGATTTTAATCCTCTAGGTAAATATCCTGATGCCATTAAAGCACCTGTAGCTTATGCATTTGATATTGCAGGTCAGGCTTGGGCTGGTTATATCATTACGATTGCTGCTACAGTAGGCTTAATTTCTGTATTGATGGTAATGATCATGGGACAATCAAGAATTTTCTTGGGAATGTCCAAAGATGGTTTAATTCCTTCAACTTTCTCAAAAGTAAATCCTACTTCTGGAGTTCCTAGGAAAAACCTGATGATTTTAGGTACAGTTATCGCCATAGTAGCTTCACTTACGCCAATTAACGAGCTAGCACACATGACAAGTTTCGGGACTTTATTTGCCTTTACAATGGTTTGTGTTGCAGTTTGGGTATTAAGAGTAAAAGAACCAAATTTGGTAAGAAGTTTCAGAGTTCCTGCATTGCCTGTAATTGCTTGTTTAGGAATTGCGATCAATGTATACTTGATTTTCAACCTTAGTAAAGAAGCACAGATGTACTCTTTTGGTTGGTTGATTATAGGATTTATCATTTATTTCCTTTACAGTAAGAGAAATTCAAAACTGCAGAATGGCGGTTATGGAGAAACCTTCAAGGCTGAGCAAAAACCTTTAGAAGACGTCAATATTAATATTGACAATAAAGAATAAATTTAAATTCCGCTTTATGCGGAATTTTTTTTTTCATTAAATTTGACTGTTATGAAAAAAATATTCCCCACATTATTTCTATTCTTCGGAACTTTTCTCTTCGCCCAAAATATAAGTTTTGAAACTTTACTTAATGATAAAATCAGTATCAGAGCCATAGAAATCTGGGACGGCAAAGTATGGTACAGCGGAACAGACTCTAAATTCGGATATGTAGATTTGAAAGACTCAAAAAACCAGAAACAGATTAAATTATCAGACGAAAAACTACAGTTCCGCACTTTAGCTCAGGATAAAAATTCATTTTATGCAATCAATATAGAAAGTCCTGCTTATTTCTTTAAAATTGAGAAGAAAAAACTGATTTCTCAAAGAGTTTTCACAGATGTAAGTAAAGCTGCATTTTATGATGCATTTCATTTTGTAAATGCGGACTTGGCTTTTGCGTTTAGTGATACTGATGACAATAGACTAAAACTTACAATGTATAAAAATGGAGAATGGAGTTTTTTTAAAAATAATATAAAACTAAATCCGGGTGAAGCAGCATTTGCAGCAAGTAACACCAATATTTCCTCAGCTAAAAATTACGTTTGGATTGCAACAGGTGGAAAATCTTCAAGAATTTTGAAATTAAATTTAAAAAACCAGCAGATCGAAATTTTTAATACACCATTTATTCAGGGAGAATCTTCACAGGGTATGTATTCAATTGATTTTTCTGATGATAGATTTGGGATTGCAGTCGGTGGAGATTATACCAAACAAGAAGCCAACATCAATAATATCGCAACGACAATTGACGGCGGGAAAACATGGCAGATTCAGGCTTCTGGAAAAAATGCAGGATATACAACTTGTGTAAAAATAAAACCAAATTCTAAAGGAAAAGAAATTATAGCAGTTGGAGATCAACACATCAGTTACTCATCTGATTTCGGAAAAACATGGAAGAAAATCTCTGACGAAAAAGGACTTTTTGTCTGTAAATGGATTGATGATAAAACGGTAGTTTTTGCAGGAAAAGACAGAATTATAAAAATGAAATGGATTAATATTTAAATGAAATTTAAGATGACTTATTTTTTATTTTAATGTTTCTGATAGACGATATCGTTTATTTAACTGACTTTTTCAAATTACCTTTGATAAAATTTCTCCAATGAAAAACCTGAAAATGTTTTTTTTACTCTTAGTTCCTGCTTTATTTTATACTCAGAAAATCAGGATTTTTATTCTTGCCGGACAATCGAATATGAACGGGTTTGGATATAATAAAGATCTTCCCAATGATTTAAAGTCTTTTAAAGACGTTTACATATTTCAGGGAAATTCTGTTCCTGACGGAGATCTGAATGGCGGAACCGGAAAATGGGATGTTTTAAAACCCGGGAACGGAACAGGCTTTAAGTCTGATGGAAAAACTAACACGCTTTCAGACAGATTTGGTCTGGAACTTTCTTTTGCTAAAAGAATGAAAGAACTTTTCCCGAACGATAAAATCGCCTTGATAAAATATGCAAGAGAGGGTACTTCTATTGACAGTCTTGCAGCGGCAAATTTTGGATGTTGGGATGCTGATTTTAATGGCAAAAATGAGATTAATCAATATGATAATTTTTTGAAAACAGTGAAAAATGCCTTGTCTGAAAGTGACATTGATGGAAACGGAAAAAAAGATGAAATCATTCCATCAGGAATTCTTTGGATGCAAGGTGAAGGTGATGCAAGTTACAACGAAGAAATTGCCAGCAAATATTACGGACATTTAAAAATTTTAATGAATCAAATGAGAGCAACTCTGCTTGCAGATGATCTTCCTGTTGTGATCGGTAAAATTTCAGATTCTGGGAAGAACGAAAAAGGAAGAGTTTGGCCAACTGGTGAATTGGTGCAATATGCTCAGGAAAAATTTGTAAAAACAGATAAAAACGCTGCAATCGTCCGTTCAACCAAAAAATACAATTACGGAAATGATCCTTGGCATTACGACAGCGCAGGTTATATTGATTTAGGAAAAAACTTCGCAGACGAAGTATTTAGATTGATTATAAAATAAGAACTAATATATTTCATGCTCAAAAAGTCATCCGTAATGGTTAATTTTGCATGATGAAAATCTCACAAGGATTTAATCTTTTTTAAAATTTCAAAATGAATTCGTTAATCGATAAATATAATATTCCCGGACCTCGTTATACGTCTTATCCCACTGTTCCTTATTGGGACGAAAGCACTTTTTCACCAGAAAAATGGAAAGAAAGTGTGATAAGATCTTTCAATGAAAGCAATTCGGAAGAAGGTATTTCAATTTATATTCACCTGCCTTTCTGTGAGGCTTTATGTACATTTTGCGCATGTCATAAACGTATTACCAAACAGCACAGCGTAGAGATTCCGTATCTTGAAAGTGTTTTAAAAGAATGGAAGTTATATTTAGATTTGTTTAACCAACAACCAACAACCAACAACCATAAACCAATTTTAAAAGAACTTCACTTAGGAGGCGGAACTCCCACTTTTTTTTCTCCGCAGAATTTAAAAACATTATTGGAAGGGATTTTTTCAACAGTTGAAATTGCTGAACATCCCGAGTTTTCATTTGAAGGTCACCCGAATAACACAACCAGAGAACATCTGCAGACTTTATATGATTTAGGTTTCAGAAGAGCGAGTTTTGGGGTTCAGGATTATGATCCAAAAGTACAGAAAGCGATCAACCGAATTCAGCCTTTCGAAAAAGTAAAAGAAGTAACCGAAATCGCCCGTGAAATTGGTTATACAGGAATCAGTCACGATTTGGTGTTCGGTCTTCCGCATCAAAGTTGGGAAGCAATGGAACATACGATTCACAAAACAATGGAACTAAAACCAGATCGTTTAGCGTTTTATTCTTACGCTCATGTTCCGTGGGTAAAAGGAGTCGGACAAAGAGGTTTTGATGAAAATGATCTTCCGAGTGGTGAAGAAAAGCGACGTTTGTATGAAGATGGCAAAAGACTTTTGGAAAATTTAGGATATATTGAGGTGGGAATGGATCATTTTTCTCTCGAACACGATGATTTGTATCAATCTTTAATTCAGAAAAAACTTCACCGTAATTTTATGGGATATACTTCGAGCAATACCCAATTAATGGTTGGCTTGGGAATGTCTGCAATTTCAGATTCGTGGTATGCTTTTGGGCAGAATGTAAAAACTGTGGAAGAGTACCAGAAAATTGTTGAAGAAGGAATGATTCCAGTAGTAAAAGGACATATTCTGAACGAAGAAGATTTAATTGTAAGAAGACATATTTTAAATTTAATGTGTCAGCTTGAAACTACTTTTGATATACAAAATTCTTTTCCTGAGCTTGAAAATGCTTTTCAAATGTTAAAGGAAATGGAAAAAGATGAATTGGTGGAAATTCATGACAATCAAATAAAAATTACCGAAAAGGGTAGAGCATTCACGAGAAACGTTGCCATGGTTTTTGATCTCCGAATGATGAGAAATAAACCGGAAACGAGAATTTTCTCAATGACGATATAAAAGAAAAGCGATTCAAAACTGAATCGCTTTTCTTTGCCTAAAGCCTAAAGCCTAAAGCCTAAAGCCTAAAGCTATTTAATAATCAACTTCTGACTGTACTCTTGCAAATCTCCCGATTTGATGTTGAGATAATAAACTCCGGGTATAACTCCGGTAATGTCAAAACTGTTTTCGCTATCCAGTTTCACATCAGTCATAAAGATTTTACCTTCTGTACTGATTAATTCTATTTTAGCATCAGCAGATTGTAATCCTTCCACAAAAACTCTTTCAGAAGCAGGATTTGGATAAATTCTTATCTGGTTCAAAGTATTTTCCTGTGTTCCTAAACTGGCTGTCGTGATTTTATAAATTTTTCCGTTATTGACTGCTGCCACATATAATTCTTTCTGAAAATCTTCGCCAAATGTTGAAAAATTGTTTCCTGAATAAGCAGTAGTCCAAGTAATAAAATTATTAGAATCTAAAGTTCCGATCTGTTGTGAGCAGTAGTCCGCAAAAAAATATCTTCCCTGCAGACTCGTTGATGCAGTTCCCCGGTAAACGTAACCTCCCGTAATCGAGCATTTTCCACCTGAATGATCATATACCGCTATTGGAAATGTCATTGTAGCTGAAGCAGCACAACCTGCAGTATTATAAGTGTTGTTTCCTTCGTAGCATCTCCATCCGTAATTGAGTGCTGAAGTTGCGATTGGCATTTTGTTGATTTCTTCAATCGCGCCTTGACCGACATCTGCTATCATTGCGCTTCCTGTTGTAAGATCGAATGAAAATTTCCATGCATTTCTTAATCCGTAAGACCAAACTTCATCTGCACCATCAACTCCGGCTCCGATAAATGGATTTCCGGCAGGAATGTTATAAGGTCCGGTCGAATTGATGTCGATTCGCAACATTTTTCCCAACAAAGAATTTTTATTTTGTCCGTTATTATTAGGGTCACCGCCGCTTCCACCGTCACCGGTCACAATCCACAGATTACCATCAGGAGCAAAGTGAATACTTCCGCCATTGTGATTGTCAAATGGTTTTGGTATATTGAGGATGATTTTTTCGCTGGTATTGTCAGCAACATTCGGATTGGTTGTACTTACAGAATATCTCGCAACAACAATATTTCCTGCAGTATTGTTATAGTACACAAAAAAGTAGCCGTTGGTTGCATATTGAGGATGAAAAGCTAATCCGAGAAGTCCTCTTTCTCCGCCATAAGTAATTTTTGAACTTATATTGAGGAAATCAGCGGTATTGACGGTTCCGTTGGGTTGGATTATTTTAATGATTCCATTCTGTTGTACGACAAATAATCGGCTGTCGTTAGCATTCGTGATTTCTACAGGTGCAGTAAGACCTGTCGCAAATTCTTGCAATACAAAACTTTGGGAATAAAACAGTAAGGAAGAAAATAGTGAAACTGAAAGTAGTAATTTTTTCATAATATTTTGATATTTAGTGTATTATGTTAAATGAAAATTCCGTACCAAAAGGAAATTAAAAAATTCATTAAAATTTTATATAAAAATTAGTAAATCTTTAATTGAAAGAAGAATACCGATATATCTGAAAATAAACCATTTCTGTTCTTAAAAATTCATAAAATATCAATAAAATCATTATATTTGCCGACTTAATTTAACGTAGTTATAACAAAATGCAAGGAAAAGGACTTATTACAATTGTTGCTATTGTACTAGGGTTAATTTGCTTAAATGAGCTATTACCAACATGGTACGCCAGCAAAATTGAAAAGCAGGCAACTGCTATTGCAGGAGACAATCCGGAAAAGTATCAGAAAGAAATCGCAAGACTTTCTAAGGATACACTGAATCTAGGTTTTACAGAACTTTATTACACCAAAGCGAAAGACAAGGAAATGAAACTTGGTCTTGACCTTAAAGGTGGGATCAACGTTCTTTTGGAGATCAATCAGAGAGATCTTGTGAATGATTTAACCAATTATTCTACAAACCCAATTCTGATCGAAGCTTTAAACAAAACAGACGAAGTTCAGAAAAATTCAACAAAATCTTACATTGATAATTTCTTTGTTGAGTTTGATGCTGTAAACAAAGCAAAAGGAGCAAATCTAAAACTTGCAGATCCTGAAATTTTTGGTAATACGAATCTTTCTGAGATCAAATTCAACACAACAGATGAGCAGGTTCAAAGTATCATCAAAAGAAGAATAGACCTTTCTGTAGGTACTGCTTTTGAAGTAATCAGAACCAGAATTGATAAAATGGGAGCTGTTCAGCCAAATGTTCAGAGAGTTCCGGGTACAGCAAGAATTTCTGTTGAAATGCCGGGAATGAAAGACATTGACAAGGTGAAGAAAATGCTTCAGACTTCTGCGAAACTTCAGTTTTGGGAAGTACAGCAAATTCCTGAAGTAGCGTCATATTTCCAGACTCTTACAACTACCGTTTCTACAAAAGGAGATTCTATTGGAGTTGCAAAGAATACAAATTTCATGAGCCTTCTTCAGTTAGATAAATTAAAAACGAATGGTGTTGCCAGCGTAAAATTATCTGATACAGCGAAGGTTAATAAAATATTAAACAGCAAAATTGCTAAGTCATTACGTCCTGCAAACATAAAGTATACCCAATTTATGTGGGGATATAAGCCGGAATCTACTGATACAAACAGTTTGGTATTGTATGCCGTAAAAGGAAATATTAACCAAAAAGCTCCGGTAGACGGTGCTGTTGAGACTGCAAGCATAGGTTACGATGAATTGAGCAGAGTAGTTGTAGACATGCAGATGGATTCTAAAGGTGCAAAAGACTGGAAAACTCTAACGGAGAGAAACGTTGGAAAACCGGTTGCAGTAACTTTGGATAACAGAGTATATACAGCTCCGAATGTTGTAAATGCTATTCCAAACGGTAGAACTCAGATCTCTGGTAACTTCTCTCAAGAGGAAGCTAAAGAATTGGTTGACGTTTTAGGAGCGGGAAAATTACCGGCAGGTGCAAAAGTAGTGCAGGCTACTCAGGTAGGACCTTCATTAGGACAGGAATCTATTGATGCAGGGATGCTTTCATTTGGTATTGCATTCTTAATCATTATTGCTTATATCATTTTCTATTACGGTGGAGCGGGAGTTTACGCTGTAATCGCAATGATTATCAACTTATTCTACATTTTCGGAATTATGGATTCCGCAGACGCTACTCTTACGCTTCCTGGTATTGCAGGTATCGTTCTTACAATGGCGATGGCAGTAGATACGAACGTAATTATTTATGAAAGAACAAAAGAAGAACTATTCGCAGGAAAAAGTATTCTTGAAGCATACAAAGATGGTTTCAAACATGCATTAAGTGCGATTGTTGATGGTCACTTAACGACATTATTGACTGCAGGTGTACTATTCTTATTCGGAACCGGTCCTATTAAAGGATTTGCTTTGACTTTAGGAATTGGTATCTTAATGACATTCTTTACTTCTGTATTGCTTTCAAGAGTAATGATTTTCAGCAGATTGAATAAAGGAAAACATCTTTCTGTTTGGACAGCTCCTACTAAAAATCTATTCAGAAATACCTGGATCGATTTTATCGGGAAAAGAAAATATGCTTACATCGTTTCTGGTTTATTGACAGTTGTATGTATAGCATCAATCGCAATCCACGGATTCAAATACGGAATTGACTTTACCGGAGGTAGAAACTACGTTGTAAGATTTGATAAAGATGTAAATGCTGAAAATATCGAGCAGAATTTGGTTAAAATGTTCAAAACTGAAGACGGTAAAAACTCTTCTGTTGAGGCTAAAACTTTCGGTAGCGAAAATCAGTTGAAAATATCTACAGATTATTTAATCGATGACGAATCTTTGAAAGCTGATCAAACTGTTGAGCAAAAATTATACGAAGGTTTAAAATCAAGTTTACCGGCTAATATTACTTTGGAAGATTTCAAAGCTGCTGATAAAGGTAATACAGGAATTGTTTCTTCCGAAAAAGTAGGACCTACGGTTGCAGATGATATCAAAACTCATGGTATGTTAGCAGTTGCTGCTGCTTTGGCAGGTATCTTTATCTACATTTTAGTAAGATTTAGAAAATGGCAATTCTCATTGGGTGCTGTTGCGGCATTATTCCATGATGCGATTATTATTTTGGGAGCTTATTCGTTGCTTCACAAATTCATGCCTTTCAACATGGAGATCAATCAGGATTTTGTTGCTGCGATCTTGACGGTTTTAGGATATTCAATCAATGATACCGTAATTATCTTCGACAGAATCAGAGAATATTTGAGAGAGAAAAAATCTCTTACATTGGCAGGATTGTTTGATGATTCTATCTCAAGTACATTGGGTAGAACTTTCAACACTTCATTTACAACAATTCTTGTAATCTTGGCTATTTTCATCTTTGGTGGAGATAACCTGAGAGGATTTATGTTTGCAATGTTGATCGGTATCGGTTTCGGTACCTATTCATCAATATTCATTGCTTCGGCGATTGCTTATGACTTCCTTAAAACAGGAAAAGAAGAAGGTGTACATGGAAAATCATCTTCTGATAAAGAAGTCCTTGCTTCAAAATAATTTACACTACAATAAATAAGAAAAAGCCTTTCATTTGAAAGGCTTTTTTCGTTTTCTGAATATTATACTTTTTTAATAGAGAAAATTTAGGATCATTATTTTTAGGGATTTGATTACTTTTGCAGAGCTATGGAAAAATCAAAGAAAAAAGCTGCGATGAGCTTTATTTTCATCACTTTGCTGATCGATATTACAGGATGGGGAATTATTATTCCCGTAGTTCCGGCTTTGATCAAAGAATTGATTCATGCTGACATCAGTGAAGCTGCAAAATATGGGGGTTGGCTTGGTTTTGCCTATGCTTTCACTCAATTTCTATTTTCGCCAATTGTCGGTAATCTGAGTGATAAATTCGGTCGAAGACCTATTATTCTGATTTCACTGTTCGGTTTTGCCATTGATTATATTCTTTTAGCATTATCACCAACAATTATCTGGCTTTTTGCAGGTAGAATTATTGCAGGAATTACCGGAGCAAGTGTAACTACAGCAAGTGCATATATCGCAGATATTTCGACAGATGAAGACCGAGCTAAAAATTTTGGTTTAATTGGAGCTGCTTTCGGGCTCGGATTTATCATTGGTCCTGTGATTGGTGGCGTTTTAGGACATTATGGAGCAAGAGTTCCATTTTATGCGGCAGCGGTTTTATGTTTACTGAATTTCCTTTATGGATATTTCATTCTTCCTGAAAGTTTAGATAAAGACAAAAGAAGAGAATTCAGCTGGAAACGGGCAAATCCTGTCGGTTCATTTAAATTTTTAGGCAAACATCCTGAAATCTCAGGGTTGATTGTTGCTTTAATTTTAATCTACATCGCAGGTCATGCCGTGCAAAGTAACTGGAGCTTTTTTACGATGTACGAATTTGACTGGACTGAAAGAATGGTTGGGATTTCTTTGGGTGTAGTTGGTTTGTTGGTCGGCTTGGTACAAGGAGTTCTGATTCGATGGACGACCCCAAAATTGGGTGAACAGAAAAGCATCTATTACGGTTTAGCTCTTTACGCTCTCGGAATGTTACTTTTTGCATTTGCCACAGAAGGCTGGATGATGTTTGTTTTCCTGATTCCATATTGTTTGGGTGGAATTTGCGGTCCTGCTTTACAATCTGTGATCACCAAAAGCGTTCCTTCAAACGAACAGGGTGAATTGCAAGGAGCATTAACAAGTTTAATGAGTGCAACTGCGATTATCGGACCTCCGATGATGACCAATTTATTTTACTTTTTCACGCATGAAGAAGCACCTTTTAAATTTTCTGGTGCGCCGTTTTTCTTAGCATTTATCTTAATGACAATCAGTGTGGTGGTGACATACTATGCTTTCCAGAAAAAGAAATCTTAAAATTTATTTAAAATTAAACCTTAAAACATTATTTGTTTATAATCTTTTGTAATTTAGCATCATGGAATTAAGCATTGGAGAAATGGCATTGATCGCCATTGCGATTGTGGTTTTATTCGGACCGGATAAATTGCCTCAGATTGCTCGAGATCTAGGATCGGGAGTAAGAAAAATGCGTGGCGCAGTAGAAGATATCAAAACCGAAATCATGAAAGAAACAGATAATCCTGTCTCTGAAATAAAACGTGAGATCGAAAAAGTGAAAGATGCGGCCAAAGATTTTGATCCTACAAAAAATATTCAGAAAGATATTATTGGTGAACCTTTAGCTGATACAACTCCAAAATTGAAGCCTTCCGATGACGACACATACGAAGGTCCTGTAAGCAGATAATAATGGAAGAAATCATTCTTGAAGATAAAAAGGTATTTCTGTACCTCAATAATTTGGGAGATACTCCATTTGATCAGTTTTGGATGATGATCTCAGGAACGTGGATCTGGGTTCCTTTGTACATCATTTTCTGCTATTTTCTTTATAAAAATTTTAAGCTAAAATCTTTACTTTATATTCTTATTTTTGTCGCAATAGGAGTAACGGTTTCCGATCAGTTAGCCGGTGTTTTCAAATACGGAGTTGCAAGATTAAGACCCTGTCACGACCCAGGTTTACAATCTTATATGAGAATTGTAAAATGTGGCGGACAGTTCGGTTTCTATTCTGCCCATGCCTCAAATACCTTTTTTTTAGCGAGTTATCTAAGTTTTTTGTTAAAAGATAAGCTCAAATGGTTTCCTTATATTATATTTGTCTGGGCAGTAGTGGTATCATACAGCCGCATTTATTTAGGAGTGCATTTCCCGATAGATATTTTGGTGGGGGCGTTTGTTGGAATTTTATTGGGAGCTCTATTTTCTATGCTCGCCAAAAAAGTCATCAATAAACAAACTATATAAAATGAAAAAACTTTTACTCATTATTACTTTAGCGTTTTCTTCGCTTCAGTTTTTCTCGGCTCAGGACAAAAAAATTGCAGAAGAATGTATGCAGAAAGCTGATTTTAAATGTGCTGAAGAACAGTACACAAAATTGGCAGAAAAAGAGAAGATTCAGAAATTTCAGTCTGAATATTACAATAATTTAGGAACGGCACAAAGACGGTTGGGGAAAATTCCTGCAGCGTTTAAATCTTATGAATCTGCTTTAAAATCAAATCCTCTTTCAGCTTCTGTGTATGCAAACTTAGGATCATTACACAATCAAAAGGGCAGCAAAACCAAAGCGCTGGATTATCTTAACAGTGGTTTAAAAATAGATGATCAGAATGCCGAAATGTATCTTACGCGTTCAAAAGTCTATGAAAATTTAGGTAAAAAAGATTTGGCTGAAAAAGATCTCAATCAAATTCTGACTTTCGCTCCCGACAATATTTTTGCAAGAACGGGTTTGGCGAATCTTAAAAAAAGAAATGGTAATCTTGAAGGTTCTTTAAAAGATTACAACCAACTCCTGTCAGAAAAGCCTGAGTCACTACTTTACAACGGAAGAGCAGATGTTTATCTGAAACTGAAAAAGTATAAGGAAGCCTTAGCAGATGTCAATAAAGCAATTTCAATCGATCCCAAATTTTCACAATCATATGTAGCAAAAGCTATGATTTTATTTGATACTGCTAAAGAAAAAGAAGCTTGCGCAAGTTTAGATAAAGCAGTTGCATTAGGATATGAGAAAGGTGCTCTTGCTGAACAGTATAAGAAATGTGTCAAAAAATAAAAAGTCAATTTTTTAAATAAATTAAATTCATTCATGTTAAACATTGTTCTTGTAGAACCGGAAATACCCAATAACACAGGCAACATCGGACGATTATGTGTAGGAACGGAAAGTAAATTGCATTTAATTCATCCGTTCGGATTTTTGATTGATGATAAAAACCTCAAACGTTCCGGCTTAGATTATTGGGTGCATCTCAATGTTACAGAATATGCAAATGTTGACGAATGGATGAAATTAATTCCTGACTTATCACGCGTTTTTCTGATGAGTTCTCATGCAGAAAAATCTTACCTTGAAATTGATTTTCAGGATGGTGACTGGTTGGTTTTCGGAAAGGAAAGTGTGGGTTTAAGCAAAGAGGTTTTAGACCAATTTGATAATCATCTAACGATCCCGATGTCTAAGCTGATCAGAAGTTTTAATATTGCCAATTCCGTTGCTTTTGTGGTGGGTGAGGCAAAAAGACAAATTAATCTAAAAATTTAGTTTAAATATTTTTTAATCATTATGATATGGTTTTCCCTGCAAAATCTGATCAGCACGGTACAACTGTTCAACAATAAATAACCGGATCATCTGGTGTGTAAATGTCATTTTTGAAAGTGACATTTTTTCGTTGGCTCTGTTGTAAATTTCATCCGAAAACCCATAAGCGCCACCAATCAGAATATGGATTTTTTTTACTGAAGAATTCATCCAGTTGTCGATTTTCTGAGAAAATTCTCTGCTGGTAAACTGTTTTCCTTTTTCATCCAAAATAGCGACCCAATCATTTTTATCGATGTGATTTTGAAATAATTTGGCTTCTTCCTTTTTCAGTAAATCAGGTGAAAGATTTTTTGCATTTTTAATGTCAGGAATTTCTATAATTTCAAAATTCCAGTGTTTTGGAAGTCGGGTGAGATAATAGCTGATCAGAGAATTGATTTCTTTATCATCTGTTTTCCCGATACAAAGTAGATTGATGCGCATTTTTTAGCTTTAAAAAAGAAAGTTCAAAGATACTTATAATTAAAAAATAAGAGAATTATTTTAAAATCTGTATTTTTACAAGACCAGCACAATCAAGAATGAAGTTTTCTTTTTACTCATTGTTGTTTTTTAGTTTTTCGGGAATGACTTTCTGTCAGGAAGTTAGCGATTCTGCTGAGAAAAAATATCTTCAGGAAGACCTCAATAAAATTTCTCTGGTTGCAGGGGTGAGTTATGTGAATAATTCTTTCGGATTGTATTACGAAGGTCAGACTTTCCTTTTAAAACCAAATGATTCTTTTTACACGGAATTTTTTCTTCGTTACCGATGGGTCGATGCAAGTATTTCATTTGCTCCAAAATTGGTGAGAATCAATAATGATGATGATATCAAAGGTAAAACCAGATATTTTAATTTGGGATTTGCTTTTTTCCTCAATCCGAAATTTCGTCAATACATTAATTATAGCCAGGTGAAAGGTCTGTATTTTGAAAGTACAAAAAGATTTTTTGAAGCTGTTTTTGATACAGAAGTCGCCAATGAGTTCACTAACGATTATATGCAGTTTCGTGATGCTAAATACCAATCTTTTACAGGTGAAACGAGTTATCTCTGGGTTGGAAATAAAGATAATTACAGAAGTTATACAAATATGACGCATAAGCCATTGAAAAATGATTTTGTAATGATTTCAGGTTTGTTTTATCAATACAATATGATGAAAGATACAGATCGTGTCATTTATCAGGGAATGGAAATCTCTGATTCTTCAAACGATAATTCTGTGACAAAAGATATACGTCTGACTTTTAGAACCGGTGGCGGAATGCAGAAAGTGATTGCTAAAAACTGGTACGCAATCATAGAACTTTATCCGCAGGTCTATTATGCGCATTTAATTGATGAAAATTATAATGAATTCAATATCGGTCTGAATTCTAACACTAGAATAGGATTCGACAACGGAAAATGGTTTTTCGGTGGCGGTGCGCAGCTTAACTGGATTAATAGCAATAATGAAAATTTCTATTCAACCACGAACTGGTTATTTCGATTCGGACTTGGTTTTAGAATAAATTCCCCTAACTTTGTCAATCAACAGTTTGACAGGATTGATCAAATTTTAAAATAAAATGACAAATCGGAAAAGCTAAAATCAGGACAAGTTTTAAATGAGTTTTTTGTAATTAATCTTCTCCTTCTGCATAAAGTTGTTCCAAATACTCCGAAGGTGATATGCCTTTAATATTCTTAAATGCTTTAGTAAATGTACTGTGAGATGCAAAACCGCAAAGAGTTGCCAGGTATGCAATTTTGTAACTTTTGTATTGCGGATTCTCAGAGAGTTGACAAATAATATATTCAATGCGTAATGTTGTAATATAAGTACTGAAATTCATATCCTTATTTTTGTTGATTACTCTTGAAAGGGTTTGTGGACTGATATTCAGATGAACAGCTACTTTAGACATTGTAATATCCGGATCTATAAAAAAAACAGTGTTTTCATATTCCGTTAGTTGTTCCAGTATTTTTTTATGATAAGCATTATCAATCGACGCATCTTCAGGTGATTCTTCTTCCTGGCATTCTGAAAGCAATTTGGTTTTACTGTCTAGATCTTGGGAGGAAGCTTCTATTATTTTTTCGAGATTGATTATTTTTTTCTCATTCCGTATTTTTCTGAAAATTAATATGAGTAATAATACAGACATCACGGTAAGTGCTAATTTCAGAAAATTTTCTTTTTTTTCATTGCTGCTATAATTATTAGCCCGGTTAATAGCTATGTTGTCAATCTTTTCAAGCTTTTGTAAAAATTTCACTTGAGTTTCAGAATAATATTTAGCCATTTTTACATTGTTTTTTGCCAAAAAAATCGATTTGATGCTATCAAATGATTCATTCAGATATTCAATATTACCTTCACTCTTTAGAGGTTCAATACTTTTTTTGTAATAAACCAATGCACTGTCTTTTTGATTTAATCTTGAATGGATCATTCCGATATTCATATAAGCGACACCTGAAAATTTTCCATCATCAAATCTTTGTAAGGCGATATGATTATATTTAAGTGCATTTTTTAAATCACCTTTAACCATGTATACATCTCCAAGGTTTACTGCTATACTGTGTCCCAGCCTGAGATTTTTGGATGGTTTTATGCTGTGTAGAATCCGGTATTGATCATCAGCTTTTTTATAATTTTGCATAGAATAGTCATCTTCACCGTTTACTGAATTAATCTTTGCAGTATAAAAATAGAAATACGCTCTTGCCTCATGAAAATTTTCTTTATTGCTCAAAAACATACTTATTCTGTTGCTGTCATCAAGCAGACCTTTTGCCTTAAAAGCATATTTGAGATATGTATATAAATAAGCAGCTTCGCCATAAAGTTTGGTACTGATTACCGGATTTTTTTTCTCAAATGCATGAAGCCTCTTTTCAAGAATCAGAAGATTTGCAATAGCCTTTTTATCTTCTTTAAGTTTGTACCAAGCCCTACCTGTGTAGTAAATTATATGCAGCCTGTCTTCTTCTGAATTTGCTTCATTCAGCAGGCGTTCACTTTTTAAAACAAAATCACTTGGAGATTCATTTGAAAGTTTATCGAAATAAAGCTCATTGGAATATAATAAAGTGGCAAGCAGAATGAATAGGCAGGTTAAGACTTTCTTACATATATATTGCATCAGAATACTTTTTTTCAGGTAAAAGTAATGTAATTGTCAGACTTTATCAACGATAATTATGATCTTCCTTGTCAGTTTATGTGTTCTGACAAGTATATTTAACTTATTTATTTATCTTTCTGATTATGTTGATTTTATGCTGTTGAAAACTGTAATTTATATGCGAATTTATACTTAATATATATATTTCGACAAAAGGGATATTGAAGAAAATGTAAAATTTCCTGTGTCGCTGCAGAGATCCTACTTTTGTATTGTAAAAAATATTCTATTTCTTAAATGATCCGGTTACACAGTTTACCAATAGTTATTTTCTCATTTAACATAAACTAATTAAGAAATTAAAATTAAAGTCATGAAGTATAAAATTTTAGTTTTTTCCTGTCTGGTATTTCTACCAATGTTTAAAGCACAACAGGGAAATGTTGGTATTAATACAATAAATCCACGCGTTAAACTGGAGGTTAACGGAACATTCAAATCTACTAAAATCATTACCGGAAACATTCCTTTTGTATCTGCTGCGGAAAAGGACAGATACCTTCTGATGAATCAAAGTACCGTAGATAATAAAATACGGAGAATAGATCCGTCACAGGGAAATTCGACAGGAGTGGCAAGTATAATTACTTATAAACTTAGTAATGTTAATCTTGATTGGGTTGAAAACTTCAATACCAAAATTAACTCTACAGATTATTCTCTTATGGTTTTATCTGCATTCTTTAACATCGATGTAGAGGGTGGCAATATTGCAATACCTTCGTACGGTGTAAAAAGTGTTAATAACGAATGGAATCTATATGCTGACTATTCGCAGTTGGCATCTGCTTCTAACGGTACGTGGACGATTGTCTGCGCTGTCTATCCTAAGACATATGTGAAGATTTTTCCTGAAAGAGGTCCGTTTGATTTAAACAATACCTCTACAGGAACAGATAATTCCCCAATTTTACAATAATTAATTATGAAGAAATTTTTATTCCACGCTTTAATGTTATCGACTACTAGTTTTTATGCTCAAGTTGGTATAGGTACAACTGCGCCTACAGAAAAATTGGAAATTACAGGAAGTACTGCGATCGCAACGTCTGTGACGGTTGACCCATTGGTATATGTTAATAATGCTTCAGGATTCACCATAGTTGGTACAGATCCCCAATCTACCGTTGTTAATGGGAAAATTTTGGCAATTGAAAATCTTTACACTCCACTGATCATTCAGCCTTATTCAATATCTAACGTCTACAGAGATGATTTGAATGATCTTAATCTTAATATATCAACTGAAAAATTCTTTATTACTATTGCCAATTTTGAGGCGATTCCTAGCAACGGGAATAATGGGATTCATACAACATCCAATAATAAAGGTCATTTTTTAATCGACATATTTCAGTCCAATAATATGTGGCATGTTAAGATAGGCTATCCCACTTTAAATACTTTAAGTACATCAGACAGATATACTTACAAATTTGATATTATTCTTTATTCTAAGAGATTTTATAAAAATTTAGGTATAGTAACTTATGATTTACAGGGTAGTAATTCAGGTAGTGCAGCAAATCCACCTTCCGGAATTTAAAAATAAAAATCTATGAAAAATATTTTCTTTGTCTTCATCTTCGCCATCTCAACACTCAACGCTCAGGGAGTTGGCATAGGAACCACCAACCCTACACATAACCTTGAGGTCGTAGGTAATGTGAAGCTCAGTGATGAACTTTATTTCGAAAACCCGGGAGTATATTCGGATGTTGCATCAAATTCATATTTAATTGTACGTGATAATTCCGATAAGGTACTGAAAAGATACGTTCCGGCAACTGCCGAGTATAGTGCTATAAACAGTACGGTATTTTATATAAAGAACATTAACGCAGGGGGATTGACTGATTTCAATACAGGGATTTCCGCCAATGATTATTATCTTGTTATCGGAGGATTTATTATCAGAGGTGTTAATAATAATTCAAATATCAACATCACTCAGCCTGCTAATACGAATTTAAATGAATTTATCCCTCAATACTCAGCGAGATCTTATATTCAGAACGGAACATGGCATATAAAGTTCACTCCTAACAACAATAGAGTATTTGATCAAAGTCCGGAAATCAGACTAAATGTGAGCGTTTACAGAAGAGATATGTTGACGACAATAAATAATACCATCAACTACAATATGAACGGAGTGACCACGGGAGTTGCATCTGCACCTGCACCTGTTTTACCATGATGATCTAAACAAATTTATCTGAGAGTCATCCTTAAGAACAAACTTTAATATTAACATATGAAATGAGGTGAAAAATTTATGATCTGGATTTTAAAATCAAAGCTTATAGCTAAATTTTTATTTGCGTATTAAAGATTAAAAAGTACTATTAAAAACACAAAAACTAAAATATAAGTCTTTAATACAATCATTCAAAGCAAAAATGGGTAACGATTTATTACTAAATTATTACCTGTTTTTGCATTTTACTTCAAAATTATTTACTTATTCATAAAGGGATGTAAAACCATTATTACCGACCCTCTTCACTGTTTTTCCTATCTTTGCTTTAATTAATGTTTTTTTTATAAAAGATGGCAATAAAAGTTCCGGGTTTTCTTTTGAAAGTTCAAGATTTTCTAGATGATATACATATTCCATTATTGGGGATATCACTTTGGCAGTTGTTTCAAATCTATTTTGCAGGTGTTTTCAAAGGGAAAATTGGCAAAAAAGCTGCAGCAATTTCCTGGAGTTTTACATTAAGTTTATTTCCTTTTATCTTGTTTTTGCTTTCAGTATTGCCATATATGCCGCATTATGATAAACTACAGTTTTATATTTTTGAGGTTTTGATGCATAATATTTTCCCTTCTAATATTGAAGGTGATGTAAGAGGTTATATTGAAGATAATATTATTCCCAATATGAAGGGAATCAGTAATTTAACTATTCTTATTGCGCTCGTATTTGCTACTAACGGTACATTTTCTATCATCAATGGTTTTAATGAAAATTCTAAAGAAAAACTTCCTGATGTTAAAGAATTTATCCTTTCATTTTTTATCACGATTGGCTTTGTGACTATCGTATTTTTAGCACTTTTCGGAGTTTATTATTCTGAAGTTGTTCTCAAGCTCTTTACACCGACTTACAATATTTCCTGGCTGGTCAATAACCTCTCGAAGATTATTGGTTTTGTCTCTTTTCCTCTGTTCTTTTTCTTATTGCTGGCTATGTTTTATTGGCTGGGAACAGTGAAAATAATCAGATTCAGACAGGCAATTCCCGGAGCAATTCTCACAACTGTTTTATTTATTGTGACAACCTATCTGTTTACTCTTTATGTTAAAAATATTGCCCGATACAACGTTTTATACGGTTCCATAGGAAGTATGATTTTACTGATGGTTTGGGTAAATGTGAACGTGTATCTTCTGCTTTTCGGGAATGAACTTAATATGGCTTTGCGAAAGCTGAGAGTTGAAAAACTTTTAGCGGATGAAATTAAGAAAGAAACATCACATTATCAATCAAAAAACGAAGAGCCCAATCTGGATAGTGATGAAGAGCATATAAGGAGTATTATAACCGACATAAAGAAGAAAGATGATAAAAAATAGGTTAATTATAGTTTTTATTTAAAATAGTCTATACTTTTTTAAAGTATACAAATCAATTCAAAATTTGCTAAAGTCTTGATTTAAAAGTGTTGTAAATAAATAATTTTTAAAGGAATTTAAATTCTTACAAATCTAATCTTCTTCATCTTCTGTAATTTTAGACGAACTTAAATTTAAAATAATATAACCGGAAACTGCTGCAATAAAAGAAGCAATCAGGATTGCAAATTTTGCTTCGTCCTGAATCTGAATTTTATCTTTAAATGAAAGCAATGCGATGAAAATTGACATCGTAAAACCTATTCCTGCTAAAAGTCCGACGCCCAACATTTGTTTCCACGATGAGTTTTGAGGAAGTGAACTGATTTTCGATTTAATAGCAATAAAAGAGAAAAGGTTGATTCCGATCAGTTTTCCTAAAACCAAACCGCTGACAATTCCCAATCCTAAACCACTGAAGAGCCCGTCAACCATTCCGTTGGTGAATGTTATATTGGTATTCGTCAATGCAAAAATCGGCATGATGAGAAAGCTCACCGGAAAATGGAGCTGATGTTCCAGTTTTTCTAAAGGTGAAATTTCTGTAGTAGAAATATTTGTAGGAATAGAAAACGCAAGAACAACTCCTGCAATCGTTGCATGAATTCCTGAATGATGCAGAAAATACCAAAGAAAAACACCCGGAATCAGATAAAAAATAATTTTTGTGACTTTTAAATAATTCAGAATAAACAACAAAACTGATACTCCCAAAGAAAGGAAAATATATAACCAGTGAATTTGATCGGTATAAAAAATAGCAATCACTAAAATTGCTCCCAAATCATCTACAATTGCCAATGCAGCTAAAAATATTTTGATAGAATTCGGAACTTTCTTTCCAAGCATAGAAACAATTGCCAAAGAAAAGGCAATATCTGTTGCCATCGGAATTCCCCAACCGTTGCTGTGTTCTGTTCCATAGTTGAAAGCTGTGTAGATCAGTGCAGGAACAATCATTCCGCCAATTGCTGCGAATATGGGAAGTGATGCATTTTTAAATGATGAAAGTTCGCCTTCAACGACTTCTCTTTTGATTTCAAGGCCCACCAAAAGAAAGAAAATTGCCATCAAACCATCATTAATCCAAATACTTACAGCATATTTTAGATGAAAAAGATTGATACCGATTTTCTGATCCAAAAAATTCTGAAAATTTTCAGCCAAAGAAGAGTTGGCAATTCCAAGTGCCAAAGCGACACAGAGAATCAATAAAATTCCTGATGACTGACTGCTTTCAAAGAATTTTTTAAAATATATGCTTAATTTCATGCTTAAATTCTGACAACTTTAGAAACACCGTCAATATCTTTCAGTTTTTTAAATGTTTCGTCCAGTTGGCTTCTGTTTTTTACTTCTAAATTAATATTTCCTACAAAAACACCATCGTTTGATTCTATCGACATACTTTTCATATCCATTCCCATCGCACCGCTGATCACGGTTGTAATATCGTTGATCATACCCATTCTGTCGAGTCCTTCAATCTCAATTTTGATACGGTTTTTGAAGCTTTCCTCATTCACCCATTTTGCAGGAATGACACGATAATCATATTGTGCTCTCAGGTTGATGGCATTCGGACAATTGTCGCTGTGAACTTTTATGCCTTCTGAAATTGTAATAAAACCAAAAATTTTATCTCCCGGAATTACTGTACAACATTTTGCATAGCTGTAATTCAGTTTTTCTTCGTCTTTTCCAAAAACGATCATGTCAAGATTGATCTCTTTCGGCTCAATGTAATGCTGGTTTTTAGTTGGTGATTTTCTGAATCTTGAAAGCAGATTATTAAATACGTTTTTACTTTCAATATATTTTCTTAAACTGCTTGCATCCAGTTCATTCGTCTGAAATTTTAAGAATAATTCCTGAGAAGTTTTCAGATTAAAGAACTTCTGAAGCTTATTGATTTCTTCATCATTAAAATTAATCTTGGCATGTCTCAGTTTTCTCTGAAGAATTTCTTTTCCTTCGTCTACCAAAGAGTTTTTCTCAGAATTCAGATAACCTTTGATCTTTGATTTTGCTTTTGAAGTAACCACAAAATCAAGCCAGTCAAACTTTGGTTTTTGATTCTGGGATGAAAGGATGTCGACCTGATCACCATTTTGCAAAACATAAGAAATAGGAACCAGTTTGCCGTTGATTTTTGCTCCCAGACATTTCATTCCCAGATCTGAGTGTACTGAAAATGCAAAATCCAGAGCCGTTGCATTGGTTGGCAAAATTTTAATTTCTCCTTTCGGTGTAAAAACAAAAACTTCTTTTGAATATAAATTAAGTTTAATGTTATCTAAAAGCTCGGAAGTAGAAAGATTCTGTTGCTGTTCAAGCACTTCACGGATTTCCGTTACCCAGTTTTCAAAATTCCTGTCGTCGTTTGTCTGTTTGTAACCTTCTTTGTATTTGTAATGAGCGGCAACACCTTTTTCGGCAATATCGTCCATTCTTTCTGAACGGATCTGAACTTCAATCCATTTTTTATCAGGACCGAGAACCGTTAGATGTAAACTTTCGTAGCCTGTAGAACGAGGTTGAGTAATCCAGTCACGCATTCTTGACGGGTTACTGTGATAAACATCCGTTACGATAGAATATATTTTCCATGCCAGAAATTTTTCGTTTTTGGCATCAGATTTATAAATGATTCTTATTGCGTAATTATCAAAAACCTCTTCGAAAGAAACGCCCTGCTTCAGCATTTTTCTGTAAATTGATGAAATTGCTTTTGCACGACCTTTGATGGTCACATTCAGACCTTCATCATTCAGTCTTTCAGAAACTTCTTTTTTAAATTCTTCAATATAACGCTCTCTGCTTTCTTTGGCGAGTTCTAATTTTTGAGTGATTTCATTAAAAACTTCAGGATTGTTATATTTTAAAGAAAGATCTTCAAGCTCAGATTTAATATTGTACAAACCTAAACGGTGAGCCAATGGAGCATAAATGTATACTGTCTCGGAAGCGATTTTTTTCTGCTTATCGGGAGCCATACTTTCCAATGTTCTCATATTGTGAAGGCGGTCGGCAATTTTAATCAAAATCACACGGAAGTCTTCAGAAAGCGTAAGAAGAAGCTTTCTGTAATTTTCAGACTGTACAGAGATATTCTGATGATTCATGATGGAGATCTTCGTCAGTCCATTCACAATAACGGCAATTCTTTCACCGAAAATTTTCTTTAAATCTTCGTAAGTGTAATCAGAATCTTCAATTACATCATGCAATAAAGCGCAGGCTATTGATGTTGCTCCCAAACCGATTTCCTTGGCTACGATTTTTGCAACCGCGATCGGATGATAAATGTAAGGCTCACCAGATTTTCTTCTCTGGTCTTTATGAGCGTCTAATGCAATATCAAAAGCCTTTCGGATGAGCTTGTTGTTTTCTTCATCCAAAGTTCTGTATGTATTAGAAATCAGGTCTTTATACCTCGCAGAGATTTCTTTGTTTTCTTGCTCTAAGTCGTAACTCATTTGTGTAAAAGGCTTTGTTTAAACGAAAATACGAAAAATAAAGCGATTTGTCAATTCCTGCAACCAAAAAATCCGCAGAAAAAAATTCCACGGATTTCGGTTATTAGCTTTAGTTTAATTTTCAGAATTTTACCTCAGAATCCATTCCTGTGTGCTGAGATTTTTTCTTCACATCCGGACTGTTGTGAATTTCGGCTTTGCTTCTTGCGTCGATATATTTTTTTACATTGCTGTACGACGCTTCATTGATGCTCATGTTTTCAAATAAATATGTTTTCAGAACAGAATTCTGATGAAATATATCACGTGCTTTTTGTGACTGTTCGTTATCTTTTATTTCGACACTCGCCATAAACTGTGAGTGATGGTGATCTTCTGTAAGATAAACAATGTAATCAGAGTTTTCAAACCCTGAATTTTCCAGTTCGTTTTCAAGTCGTTTGTAATCACCGTTGCGTTCAAATAATCCTGCTAAAATGCTTGACATAGTAATCTTGTTTTGGTACTTAAAGATAAAAATATTTTTTCTAATAATTAATAAAAATTTAAAATAATTTGTAATTTATTATTTTATCTATAGTGATTTAATAAAAATTAATAAATTATCTATTTTAAATGAAAATGGTTTTGTTTCCTTTTAAATGAAAAACTCTGTACAATTTATACAGAGTTTAAGATATTAAGTTAAATTTATTTAGCCTAATCTTTCATTTTTAATCTCATCCACAATCTCAGGATTCAAAAGGGTAGAAGTATCTCCGAAATTACTGAAATCACCTTCAGCAATCTTTCTCAAAATTCTACGCATGATTTTTCCTGATCGGGTTTTCGGAAGCCCGGAAACAAACTGAATCTTATCCAATTTTGCAATCGGGCCGATCTGATCCGAAATTAACTGATTAATTTCTTTTTTCAGGTTTTCCTTTTGACGACCTGCACCGCTGTCTTTTAAAATGACAAAACCATACAAAGCACTTCCTTTGATGTCATGCGGGAAACCAACAATTGCAGATTCTGCAACAGCAGGATGTTCATTAATGCTATCTTCAATCGGAGCAGTTCCCAAATTGTGTCCGGAAACAATCACCACATCATCTACACGACCTGTAATTCTGTAATATCCAACCTCGTCTCTCAAAGCACCGTCACCAGTGAAATATTTTCCAGGGAAAGCGGTAAAATAAGTTTCCTTATATCTTTGATGATCTCCCCAAATGGTTCTTGCAATTCCCGGCCATGGAAAACGGATGCAAAGATTTCCTGTCACCTGATTCCCTGTAATTTCATTGCGTTTATCATCCATTAAAACCGGCTGAACTCCCGGAAGCGGAAGTGTAGCATAAGTTGGTTTTGTAGGTGTCACAAAAGGAATCGGCGAAATCATAATTCCGCCCGTTTCGGTTTGCCACCAAGTATCGACAATCGGACATTTTTTTCTTCCAACGTGGTCATTAAACCAATGCCAAGCTTCATCATTGATAGGTTCTCCAACAGATCCGATTACTCTTAATGAACTTAAATCATGTTTGTCAACCCATTCTGAGCTTTCTTTTGCCAAAGAACGGATTGCAGTTGGGGCTGTATAGAATTGGGTAACTTTATGTTTTTCAATAACTTCCCAGAATCTGTCTGGTTCAGGATAAGTGGGAATTCCTTCAAAAATAACGGTTGTCGCACCATTTAAAAGTGGTCCGTAAAGAATGTAAGAATGTCCGGTAATCCAGCCAATATCTGCGGTACACCAATAAATATCGTTTTCCTGATAATTGAAAACATTTTTGAATGTGTAAGCCGAATAAACCATATAACCTGCACAAGTATGAAGCATTCCTTTTGGTTTTCCGGTTGATCCTGAAGTGTACAAAATAAATAGCGGATCTTCTGCATCCATGATGATTGTAACGAAATCTGATGAAGCTTTTTCATATAAATCCTCCATCCAGAAGTCTCTTCCTTCCTTCATTTTAACCTCGTTATTGGTTCTTTTTACGACCAAAACTTTTTCTACGGTAGGACACTTTTCTACCGCTTCGTCGATAATCGATTTTAAATCTAAAACTTTACTACCTCTGTAACTTCCGTCTGAAGTGATCAACATTTTTGCTCCACAATCATTCACTCTTGAAACAACCGCAGAAGCAGAAAATCCGGCAAAAATTACTGAGTGAACCGCTCCTAATTTTGCACAAGCCAACATCGCAACTGCCAATTCGGGAATCATAGGTAGGTAAATGCAGACTCTGTCACCTTTTTGGATTCCCATTTCCTTCAAAACATTGGCTGTTTTGTTTACCCTTGTGTAAAGATCGTTGTAGGAAATATGTTGCGCCTCTTCTTTGGGATCGTTTGGTTCCCAGATAATGGCGGTTTTCTCGCCACGTACCGAAAGATGCCTGTCGAGACAGTTTTTAGTTATATTTAATTTAGCATTTTTAAACCATGTAATTTTTGCTTCATTCATGTCGTATTTTACGACTTTGCTCCATCTTTGGTACCATACGAAGTTTTGATCGGCTATATTATCCCAGAATTTTTTAGGATTTTTTATAGATTTTTTATACTGTTCGTAGTAATGTGGTAAATCTTCGATCACGTAATTTCTCATATACTTTTTATTTTTTTAATTAAATTTATTTATACTTAAACTATTTTTTTAGACTGATATAATTTGAATTTTTCCTGAATTTCTTCAATAATCTTTTCATCATCAATCGTCGATGGAATCTGAAAATCTTTACCGTCAATAATCGTTCTGATCAATTTTCTTAAAGTTTTTCCGGAACGTGTTTTCGGTAGTCTTTTGACGACCATCACACTTTTAAGAAATGCAACTGCACCTATTTTTTCTCTTATTTTTAAGATGATTTCTTTTTCTACATCTTCTTCTGAAATTTCAGAACCATTTTTCAAAACCACACTTGCAAAAGGAACTTGGCCGCGCAATTCGTCATCAATTCCAACCACTGCACATTCTGCAACATCGGGATGTGACGAAACGATTTCTTCCATTTCGGAAGTTGAAAGTCTATGTCCTGCGACATTGATGACATCGTCAACTCTTCCAGTGATGAAAATATATCCGTCTTCATCTTTTATTGCGCCGTCTCCGGAAAAATAGTATCCATTATATTGTGATAAATAACTTTTTTCAAAACGATCGTGATCATTCCAGATTCCCAAAAGTGCACCAGGAGGAAGTGGCAATTTGATTACCAAATATCCTTCTTTGTGCTCGTCAAGCTCAAAACCGTTTTCATCAAAAATTTTAATATCGTAACCCGGAATCGGTTTTCCTGCCGAAGCTCTTTTGATCTGATAATTTTCATCAAAAGTTATTAAACCCAACATTGGCGAGCCAGATTCTGTCTGCCACCAATGATCGATTGCGGGAACTCCAATGTGTTTTTCAAACCAGTCTAAAGTAGCAACATCACATCTTTCACCTGCTAAAAATTGTTTTTTAAAATGTGATAAATCATATTTTTTCACCAATTCACCATTCGGATCTTCTTTTTTTATTGCGCGAATTGCAGTCGGAGCAGTAAACATCGCAACAACTTTGTATTCTGAAATAATCCTCCAGAAAGTTCCTGCATCGGGAGTCATAATGGGTTTTCCTTCGAAGATGATGGTTGTATTTCTATTAATCAATGGTCCGTAAACACTGTAACTATGACCAACTGCCCAACCAAAATCTGATGCTGCCCAAAAAGTTTCTCCAGGCTCAATTCCGTAAATATATTTCATGGAAAATTTCAGAGCGGTAGCGTAACCACCTGTATCTCTTGTAATTCCTTTTGGTTTTCCTGTTGTTCCGGAAGTGTATAACAAATATAATGGATGATTTGATTCTACAGAAATACATTCTGCAGGTTGTGATTTTTCAACCAATTCTTCGTAATCGATCAATCCGTCAAACATTTCGTTCTGATTATCAACCAGTTTTCTATTGAAAACAATGATGTTCTCAACCTTGTCCTGAGCTAATTCGATGGCTTTTTCAACCAAAGGCAAATAAGGAATCCTTTTTGCGATTTCTATTCCTGCCGTTGCGGTAATCAGTGCTTTTGGTTTGCAGTCGTCAATTCTTACAACCAATTCATTCGGAGCAAAACCTCCAAAGACGACATTGTGAATCACACCAATCCTCGCACAAGCCAACATTGAAAAAAGTGTTTGCGGAATCATCGGCATGTAAATTACCGCTGTATCGCCTTTTTTTAAACCTAAAGACAATAATCCGCCCGCCAATTTTGAAATTTCTTCTTTAGCTTGGCTAAAAGTATAGATTGTTTTTTGATTAGTAACTGGAGAATCATAAATTATTGCAGTTTCTTCCCCGAAACCGTCTACAATATGTTTGTCGATGCAGAGATGGCATATATTCAGCTTTCCGTCTGAAAACCATTGTGTGTAATTGTTTTCGTCTTTGGTAATAATTTCTTTAGGAAATTCAAACCATGAGATTTCCCTAGCTTGTTCTGCCCAGAACTGCTCTTTATTTTCTATGCTTTGTTTAAATAAATCGTCTGCGTTCATATTCTTTTGTTATTATTGAAACACTAATTGCACGAATTCCACAAAATTCTTTGTGTGATTTGTGCGAGCTATTTGTGATTAAACATTAAGCAATTCCTCAATTTGCGAAATCAGTTTTTTTATCGAGTAGGGTTTTGTTACATATGCATCGGCTCCCATTTCCAGACCTTTTTCAATGTCTTTCGGATTGTTTTTGGCACTCAGGAAAATAACTTTTGTCTGGTCTAATTTTCTATCTTGCTTAATGATTTCCAATGTGCTGTAACCATCCAGATTGGGCATCATGATATCGAGTAAAATCACATCGGGAACTAGTGTTTTCAGGAATTCTAAAACCTCTGTTCCGTCTCTTGCGATAAAAACCTTGTAGCCTATTTTTCTGAAACTGTATTCCAGTGACATTAATATTTTATGTTCATCATCCGCAATGAGTATCTTTTTCATGGTGTGTTCCGTTATTGTTCAACTTCATTATTATTTCTTGTTTTTTTGGGAAGAGTGACTGTAAAAGTGACACCCAATCCGCTGTTTTCTGCTTTTATATCTCCGGAATGAGCTTCTACAAGCCTTTTTGAGATGGCAAGTCCGAGTCCGCTTCCGGTAGGTTTTAATATATTTTGATTTTTAGACTGATAAAATTTATCGAAAATCATTTCTAAATCTTCTTCGGGAATGTTTTTTCCGGTGTTGAATATTTTTATGATTAAGGAATTGTCTTTTTCTGACAATTTGGTCTGAATTGTTCCCTGTTCGTCAGTAAATTTCAAAGCATTTCCTAAAATATTCTGAAATAACTGAATCATTCTCGCTTCGTCATATTCAAAAATATAATGATTGAGAAGATTTACTTCACTTATATGGATGTTTTTCTGCTGAATCAGATGTAAAATAGGATTTAAGGCCTTTTTGTAGGTTTCGATAATGTTGTTTTCCTGAATATGTAAAGCAATTTCGCCATGTTGAAGTTTATCTAAATATAAAATATCATTGATAATTTCACTTAATCTGTCAGATTCCGTGATGATATTGTTGAGAAATTCTCGTTTAATATCTAATGGAATATCGTCATCATCTGCTAAAATTTCTCCTGCTGAACGAATTGCTGTGATCGGGGTTCTCAATTCATGCGCAACGGAATCCAAAAAGTCATCTTTCTGGCGGTCTTTTACGATGAGATTTTTGTTGGCAGCTGATAATTCATCTGAAAGCTGCTTTAATTCTTCAGATTTTTCAGTCAGTTTTTTATTTAAAGTAATGTTCTCTTTTGATTCTTCTAAAATATTTAAAACTTCTTTTAAAGATATTTTATCTTCTTTGGTAACGCCTTCGATCAAAATTTTAGCTGAAGCCGTTCCGATTCTTCCTGCCAAAAGGTTTTCAGAAAATTTAATAAATCTTGAGTCTGCCGTTTCGGTTTGCGAATCGATATTGTATTTAATGTTGAAAATCCGCATTGCCTGTTCGGTTTTCTTCTTACCTAAGAAACGTTCCAAAATGTTCTGAATGTCAGAAACATAAGCTGTTCCTCTCCAAATAAATGCATTTTCGTGATTTTGAATATATTTGTCGATATCGACGTACAGTTCGGCAAAATTTCTTTCGCGGTAATTTCCTTTCATACTGACTGATAAAATAGTAAACAAACCGGTATTAATTAAAATCGACCAAAAGAAAATCTCAGGTATTCTTGTTAAATACGGAATGTTGAAAAAATCAAAAGCATCATACAATCCTCTCAAAGCACCTTTAACTTCCTGATTGTAAGAAAAATAATACTGTGGAATGATTAACCCAAAATAGCAGATCACCAAACCTGCTAAAAGTCCGACAACTGCACCTTTGTAGCTTCCTCTTCTCCAGAATAATGCGCCAAAAAAAGCAGGAGCTAGTTGTGCGATAATCACAAATGAAATCAATCCTACTGAATCGAGAGAGGTTTTTAAGATAAAATATTTATAAAAACCAAAAGCTAAAATTACCAGACCGAAAATTGAAAATTTTCTGATATTGGTAATATTTCTGGTGTTCTGTACTTCATTTTCAGCTTTGAATTTTCCCAATAATCCGTAAGGGATAATTAAATTATTAGAAACCATGATCGATAAAGTAATTGCTGAAATGATAATCATTGAAATACTAGAGCTTAAACCTCCCAAAAATACCAGAACTGTGATTAAAGTATTATTGAAATACTGCGGTATCAGGATTGAATAAAACTCAGGATTTACATTTTGTCCTTCGAAAATCAATCTTCCGCCCCATGCAATCGGGAAGATGAAAAATGTGAAAATTAAAAGGTATAAAGGGAAAAACCAGATTGCTGTTTTAATATGTTTTTCCTGTCTGTTTTCAATGATTGCGGTGTGAAACTGTCTTGGCAAAATACAAATTGCCGTTCCTGAAATCATGCATAAAATCATCCAGTTCATTGCACCTTCGATTCCGTTGAACGTATTTTTTGCTTTAAAATCAGGAAATTTACTTGCCTTTTGATAAATATCTGAAAATCCGTCAAATGCAAAATAAATGACAAATAACCCTAAAATAATGATAAAGAATAATTTAAGAAAACTTTCCAAAGCAATTGCTGAGATAATTCCTAAACGTTTTTCAGATGCATCTACATATTTTGTTCCGTAATAAGATGAAAATAAAGCGATTAACAAAACAACGAATGTTGCATTATCAGTCAGAATGTTTTTTGACATCGGAGTTTCTGTCACTAAATGAAAAGTTTCAGAAATGGCTTTAATCTGCAATCCAATGTATGGAACAATCGCAAAAATGCAAACCAGAGTGATTATTGCACTAAAACTTCTGCTGTTTCCGTATCGTAAAGAAATAAAATCGGCCAAACTGCTGATTTTGTTGACTCTTGAGATACGGACGATTCTTGTATTAATATAAATCCAGGCCGGAATGACCATGATCGGACCTATGTAAATCGGTAAATAATTGAGTCCGCTTGTTGCTGCAACACCGATACTTCCATAATAAGTCCAAGCTGTGCAATACACGGCAAGAGATAATGCATAAATGTACGGATTATTAATCCAGATTTTACTCTTCTTCTTCTCTGCCAAATGAGCAACTAAGAACAAAAGTGCAAGATAAATAAGAACAACAACAAATAATACGAAGCTACTCATCATATTTTTTTATGATTACAAAAGATACAATGATGGAAATCATCCAGACAGCAAACACATAAATAAGAATCATAGGATAACCGAAAACTTCTTTTTCACTATTGAATAATAATGAAATGGGGATACTGAAAGCAATCAGCAACCCGAAGCTCAGGATAATCAGTTTTTGCTCGTGTCTTTTCTTCATAAATAATTGTTGATAAAAGATAATTGATGAACAGAATCATTCATCAATTATCAAATATCGTTTATAAATTATTGCTTGTCGTCAGAATATTCTCCTATTAAAGAGTAATATCCGAAAATTGCCATTCCGCCAGAGACAATCGGTACCAATACGAAGAGTATGATAATACCGAATACCAGATCTTCCTGTTTTCCTGATGCCAATTTTGGGATTCCCATTATGGTGATTCCGAAGTAAGCTACAGCAAGCGCAATCAAGATCCAAACTATGCCTAATATTTTTTTTAATCCGTCCATTTTCTTTGTATTAAAATTAATAAATTTTGAGTGAATAAGCTATTAATCGTGGATATTATTGTTCTTATTTTTTAGATAAAATAATCCAATGATCAGACAGACTGTTGCGACACCGATGGGATACCAAAGTCCTTCAAGATACCATGTTGCATGTCCTGCATCTTTACCGGTTGTTACTAAGTATGTTGCAACTGCCGGAAGCAATCCTCCAAACACACCATTTCCAATATGATACGGAAGAGACATGGATGTGTAACGGATTCTGACCGGGAACATTTCTACTAAAAATGCTGCAATCGGACCGTAAACCATCGTTACAAAAATCACCTGAATAAAGACTAAAAACACCAAATACCATCTTGTATCATCGTTCAGAGTAACGGATTTTGTAACTTTCGGTTCTTCAGCTTTTCCGTCTTTCATTACCGGACCTGCTGCAGACCAATGAACGATGCTGTCTTTTTTCATTAACGTTCCGTCTGTGTACAAAATTTCTTTGTGGAAAGTGACCAAACTGTCTGTTGCAATATCTTTGTGGATTTTTGCAGTTCTTTTTTCTGTAATTCCGTTAGCTGCAACTGTTTTACTTTCCAGATTGACGCTTTTAAACATCGTATCATAGATTGGCCTGTACGCTAAAATTGCAATCAGCATTCCCGTCATCATAATTGCTTTACGACCGACTTTATCAGAAAGCCAACCAAAAAACACAAAGAAAGGAGTTCCCATTAATAAAGCAGTTGCCATTAAATAATCTACCTGTGTAGATTCCACATTCATTACTTTCTGAAGAAAACTCATAGAGTAGAACTGACCGGTGTACCAAATTACACCTTGTCCCATTGCAGCTCCGAATAATGCCAATAAAACAAATTTGAAGTTGTATTTATTTCCGAAACTTTCCTTTAAAGGATTGGTTGATGTTTTTCCTTCTTTTTTGGCTTTGGCAAACAAAGGAGATTCTTTCATATTCTTTCTGATGACATAAGAAACTCCTACCATCAAGATTGAAATCCAGAAAGGTACTCTCCACCCCCAAGAATCAAACTGTTCTGCAGAAAGCGAGCTTTTCGTTAGTAAAATAATGATTAGAGAAATGAAAAGTCCTGCGGTAGCCGTTGTTTGAATCCAAGAAGTCCAGTAGCCTCTTCTGTGGGGTTGTGCATATTCTGCAACATAGGTTGCGGCACCTCCATATTCTCCGCCTAAAGCCAATCCCTGTAATAATCTCAAAATTAAAACTAAAACGGGAGCCAAAAATCCTATCGTTTCATACCCCGGAATACATCCTATCAAAAATGTAGAAAATCCCATGATTAATAATGTTACCAGGAAAGTATATTTTCTTCCGATAATATCACCCAGTCTTCCGAAAAATAATGCTCCGAAAGGTCTCACTACAAATCCTGCTGCAAAAGTTGCTAATGTTGACAAAAATGCTGCTGTCGGATTGTCTGAAGGGAAAAATTTAGTCGCCAAAACTACAGCTAAACTTCCAAAGAGGTAGAAGTCATACCATTCTATCAATGTTCCCAGAGAAGATGCAGTAATCACGCCCCAAATGGTTTTATTTTTCTGCTTTTCTGTCATATCCTCAAAGGAGGTTTCGACTTGCTGATTGCTCATATTGTTGTTTTTTAGTTATTAAATAAATTGTTTTTGATTACTTGAGGTCTATAAATAAATTTGCAGCTGAACAATAAACTCACCTTTTGAAGTCGGGCTTTCCGTCGGGCTTGTGTAAACTGGTCTTGTAGAATATTGTGTGGTAATTTTTGCGTGATGACCGTCTAAAAACCAGTTGGCTCCTACGTCAAATTGTGAAGAAGGTTTATCAAATGCTTCAAAATCTTTATAAGTATATGCTGCAAAAGGCTGAATTCTGATTTTCGGTTTTTCTGCCTGACTTGGTAATAATAAACCTGCCTGAGCGTAGATTACGTTTCCGGTTCCAATCATCGGTTGAAGATTTCCGGGACCAGCCAAAGCTCTTTGTCCGACAAAATTGGGATCATTGGCTGCAATATTCATTGTTCCTAAATTTCTTACGTAATTCGGTCCGAAATTATAGTTGAAATATCCTGCATAAGCCGAAACTGCCATTTTATTTTTAGCTTCTCCTAAAGGAATATCTGCGAAAGCATCTACAGAAAGTAGAGTGATATCGTGTTTTTCAATATTGGAATTAACTGAAGTTCTTGTTCCCTCCTTTTGGTGATAAAAACCTGCACCAAGATTGAAAACTTTTTTAGTTCCTAAATAAGAACCCACTTTGAAAGGAAGAAGATTTGATTCCGTGTCTAAGAATTGATATTCAAAATAACCTGCTTTAGACCAGTTTGGATTTCCGTTGTTGTCAACAGCAACTTCATTTCCTGGAACCAGTGTGTTTGCAGGAGTTAAATCTGTTGCAAATGGTTTGTTCAAACTCATTCGGTATTCAAATTTACCATATTTTCCTTTTGCAAAAACACCCATCTGCCTTGCAAACTGATCAGAATTATCAATCAGAGGCCAGCTGAAAATTGGTGAATCTAAAGTAAGAAAATTAAGTGTTGAAGCCATTGTCATACGAGAGAGCCCCATGTAATAATGAAGTCCGCCTCCCAAAGTTAAACTAAATTTTCCTGCTTCTCCGGGCATTACGACTGCATATTCATTCCATGCATCATGGAAGAAAAGCTGTGGTTTTTTACCGTTCCCGTAGCCACCGGTTCCTGTAGTTCCTGTTGCGCCGCCGTTGATAAAAGTCTGATTGTTGATCCCAAAGTGCGTAAGAATCATGTAGCGCTTGGTAATTTGAGCGTAAGCTAAAATACGCGCTCTTCGGTTTCCTAAGTTCCAGGTATTATCGGTCGGTTCGCCACCCACCATACTTCCGGGGTTCATTTCAGTGTTCCTGATCCAGAACTGATCCCATAAAATAAATCTAACATACTTGTCTCCTTCAGGATTTAAATTTATTTTTAAACCATTTCCATAATCAGGAGAACCTTGACCATATACAGAACTGCTCATTAAAGCTAATCCAATAAAACTTAATATTTTCTTCATAAATTATTAATTTTTTGGCTGTTATTTTGTGAAAGCCAAATTGTAATTAATAATTTAGTTATGAAAGTTTAATATATATTAATGGTTAGAATATAGTTGATCAATCATTAATGATAATTGATAAGCAGGAAGTTAATATTAATATAGATGAAAATTTTAGATAAAATGTTGATTTAATTATGATTAAATAATAATTTTAATGTTTTAACTTATTATTTTATAATTGAATTATCATAAATAATCTGATTTATTTTTTAAACCGTTCCCATTTAATCAACATGTATTTGTCTGCAAACTGAGTAATAATTAAACCTGAGTCTTTAATATTTTCCTCTTTCGAAATATATTCAATTAACTCATTTTGCTTTAAAATTTTATAAACCGGATGAAAGTCTGAATGAGGTGGTCGTGTGATATTATATTTCTTAATCCATGAACTTATCGTAACATGAGAAACACCGATAATTCTCTCTATTTCTCGGAGACTTAAGCCTTCAAGATATAATTGAAGTGCTTTCGTTACATAGTAATCATCAATCTTTTTACCTAATTTTTTGACGGTAAAATAATAATTACAGTCTTTACAATGGAATCTTTGTTTCTCATTAATGATACCGCTTTTTACTACTTTTTCACTCTTACATTTAGGACAGATATTTTCCATATATAGTATTTTAGCAAATATATAATAATTTAGCAATATTAAATTTAAGTAATAAGATAATTGTACCTGTTAATATTAATTAAACAATAAAATTATCTTTTTAATTTGGTTTTTAAAGATAATATACTTTAAATTTGCCAAAAAATTCAGATAAATAAATGGAAATACAAATTTCCTCATGCGAACATTTAATGTATGTGAGTGAAATACAGCAGGAAATGTATGATTCTGCACAGCGACGAGGAACGGGAATCGCTAAACGTTCCATAGAATATTTAAGCAAAAAAATTTCAGAAGGCAATGCTATTGTCGCCACTGAAAACGGGGAATGGGTGGGTTTCTGTTATATAGAAACGTGGTCCCACGGACAGTTTGTAGCCAACTCGGGATTGATTGTTTCTCCAAAATTCAGGGAAAGAGGAGCTGCAACTTTAATTAAGGATAAAGTTTTCCAATTGTCTAGAGATAAATATCCGACTGCAAAAATTTTCGGGCTTACAACAGGTTTGGCTGTCATGAAGATCAACAGCGATTTAGGTTACAAGCCTGTTATTTATTCTGAATTGACACAGGATGAAGAATTCTGGAACGGCTGCAAAAGCTGTGTGAATTATGAAATTTTAATGAAAAAAGAACGCAAAAACTGCCTATGTACGGCCATGCTTTTCGTTCCCGATAATAATAAAGAAAATGGTGTTGTAAGTAATCAACCCGAAAATCAATATAAAAATGAGCAAGAAAGTAATCTTAGCATTTAGTGGAGGTTTAGATACCTCTTACTGTGCCAAATATCTGAGTGAAATACTTGGGTATGAAGTGTATGCAGTCACTGTAAATACCGGAGGTTTTTCTAAAGAAGAGGAAAAAGAACTGGAGGAAAAAGCCTTTAATCTTGGTGTGAAAGAATACAGGTGCGTTGATGCTCAGGAAGATTATTACAATTCTTGTGTGAAGTATTTGATTTTTGGTAATGTCTTGAAAAATAATACGTATCCATTGTCTGTAAGTGCTGAACGTACGATTCAGGCACAGGAAATTGCAAAGTATGCTATTGAAATCGGAGCTGATGCGATTGCTCACGGAAGTACAGGTGCAGGAAATGATCAGGTTCGCTTTGACCTTATTTTTCAGGTAATGTGTCCGAATGTAGAAATTATTACGCCAATTCGTGATATGGCTTTGTCTCGTGAAGAAGAAATTGAGTTTTTGAAAAACCACGGTTACGAAATGGAATTTCAAAAAGCACAATATTCTGTGAATAAAGGACTTTGGGGAACTTCAGTTGGTGGAAAAGAAACCTTGACTTCAAGAAATTATCTTCCCGAAGAAGCTTTTCCATCTCAAATTAAAGAAACTCAGCCTTCAGAACTGGAAATTGAGTTTAAAAATGGTGAAGTTGTAGCAGTGAATGGAGAGAACTTTGAACACTCGGTTTACGCGATTCAAAAAATTGAAGAATTAGCTTCTGCTTATGGAATCGGTCGTGATATCCACGTTGGCGATACGATTGTTGGAATTAAAGGAAGAGTAGGATTTGAAGCTGCTGCGGCATCGGTGATTATCAAAGCGCATCATTTATTGGAAAAACATACGCTTTCAAAATATCAGCAGATGATAAAATCTCAATTGTCCGATTGGTACGGAAACTGGCTTCACGAAGCACTTTTCTTAGATCCTGTGATGAGAAATATCGAGTCTTTCTTAAACGATTCTCAGAAAACAGTAAGCGGGAAAGTTTTTGTAACGCTTCATCCATACAGATTTATTTTAAACGGAATTGAATCTAAACATGATCTGATGTCTGATAAATTCGGAAGCTACGGCGAAGCAAACAGAGCTTGGACGGGAGAAGATGTGAAAGGCTACACAAAAATCGTAAGCAATTCTTTAAATATATATCATCAGATTAATCAAAATATAAATTAATGGGAGTTCCGAAGGAACGACTTAAATCAGGATAGGATGAAAATCCTATCAAAAATAATTATTGGAAGAAAATGATTAATCAAAAAGAAATAAAAACAGCAGGAATCATAGGAGCCAACGGCTACACAGGAAGCGAATTAGTTCGTCTGTTGGCTTTTCATCCCAATGTGACTTTGAGTTTTTTATATAGTCGTTCAAATTCGGGGACAAAAATTTCAGATTTGTACCCTGATTTAGCGACGGTTTGTGAAATGGTTTTAACGGATCAGCCTGAAGAGGTAGATATTTTATTTTTATGTCTTCCTCACAAAGAAAGCCAAAATTGGCTGACTCAGAATGCTGTAAAAGATGAAACGTTAGTGATCGATTTAGGAAATGATTTTCGTTTAGAAGGAAATTTTGGAAACAGAAATTTTATCTATGGATTACCTGAAATCAACAAAAAACAACTTTCAGCAGCAAAAAGTATTGCGAATCCGGGATGTTTTGCGACAGCAATTCAACTGGCTCTGCTTCCATTGGCTGAAAAAGGTTTGTTGGATGAGGTTTATACAACAGGAATTACAGGTTCAACAGGTGCAGGTCAGTCTTTACAACCGACTACACATTTTACCTGGAGAAACGATAATATTTCAGCATATAAAACTTTGACACATCAACATGTAGATGAAATTTTACAGCAGTTAGTTTCTTTTAATACGAATGAAATCAGTCTGAATTTTGTTCCATGGAGAGGGGATTTTGCGAGAGGAATTTTTACGAGTTCCACGGTGAAAACAGATTTAGAACTTTCAGATATTAATCAATTGTATCAGGATTTCTATGCAGATGAGCCTTTTGTGAAGGTAAGTGAGAAAGCAATTGATTTAAAACAGGTTGTCAATACCAATCGCTGTGTGATTCATATAGAAAAGAGTGGAAATGTTGCAGTTATTCACTCAGCGATTGACAATTTGTTAAAAGGGGCTTCTGGGCAGGCTGTTCAAAACATGAATCTTGCAATGGACTGGGAAGAAAATTTGGGATTGAACTTGAAGCCGATTGCGTTTTAAAACGGACAATAATCCGACCTAGGAAAATGGAGCGTTAAGAAAAATAATTTTGTGAACGTAAAGAAAATTCTACTGTTCGAAGCGCGAGACAAATGTCGAATCGAAGAACAAATATCGATTTAGCGCAAGTTTTAGAATTTTTAGAGAACAAAAATATTTTTTAGCGAAAGTTTCCAGTCTTGAACTTTTGTTTCTTTTGTTTCAAGACAAAAGAAATTAATAAAAAATGAAATATAGCTATTCAAAACCAACAACAATCAACTAGAAAATGAATTTATTCAACGTATATCCATTATTTAACATAAATCCAGTAAAAGCTCAGGGATCATTTCTTTGGGACGATAAAGGAGAAAAATATCTTGATTTTTACGGAGGTCATGCGGTAATTTCAATCGGTCACAACCATCCGCATTATCAAACTCAATTAAAAAACCAATTAGATAAAATATCTTTCTATTCAAACTCGGTTCAGAATGAATTACAAACTGAATTGGCTGAAAAATTAGGAAAACTTTCAGGTTTAGAAGATTACAACTTGTTTTTATGCAATTCAGGAGCTGAAGCGAACGAAAATGCTTTAAAACTAGCCTCTTTTCATAATGGAAAAAGCAAAGTGCTCTATTTTTCTGGTTCATTCCATGGAAGAACTTCGGCAGCAGTTTCCGTGACAGATAATCCGAAAATTGTTGCTCCTGTAAACTATGACGAAAGATTCATTAAATCCGAATGGAATAATATTGAACAGCTTGAAGCTGTTTTTGAAAATCAAGGAAGTGAAATTTCATCTGTAATTATTGAAGGAATTCAAGGAGTTGGCGGAATTATGATTCCAACGGTTGAATTTTTAACTAAAATCAAAGAATTATGTGAAAAACATGATGCGGTTTTGATTTTAGATGAAGTTCAGTCAGGATATGGAAGGAGCGGACATTTCTTCGCACATCAGGAATTTGGAATTGAAGCAGACATTGTCACAACCGCAAAAGGAATGGGTAATGGATTCCCAATCGGTGGCGTTTTGATTCACCCGAAATTTAAGGCAAGCAATGGTTTGCTGGGAACCACTTTCGGAGGAAATCATTTAGCTTGTGTTGCTGCGATTGCCGTACTGGATGTGATGAAAGATGAAAATCTCATCGACAATGCTCACAAAATGGGTGAGTATATTGAAAATGAATTGAAAGATTTTCCACATATTAAAACCATTCGAAGGAAAGGTTTGATGATTGGAATCGAACTCGACAGGGATTGCTCGGAAGTGAGGAATAACCTGTTGTACAATCATCATATTTTCACAGGAAACTCCAATGATAAGGCTGTGTTGAGGATTCTTCCGGCACTTAACATTAAAAAAGAAGAAACCGATTTATTCATCGGTGCTCTGAAAACTGTTCTTGAAGAAATTTAAAGACGAATAAAATCAATAAAGTTTAAATATAAGTAGAATAATCTAGCGCAAAGTTTGTCATTCCGTAGGAATCCCAACAGATAAAATGAAAATTTAGATTCTTCCTTCGCCAGAATTACAAACGCAACTTCCAATTGCTGAGTGAACGTCCTTGCGAACGTAAAAAAGTTTAGTAGTTAAAGTAAACTTTGAAATCATTGCCTAAAATCCTCAGCGAAATATGTAAAATAAAAATTACCAAATGAAAAAATTTACCTCTGTAAGTGATGTTGAAAACTTACAGGAAATTATAAAAAAAGCTTTACAAATTAAAGAAAATCCTCTTTCGGAAACCGAGAAAGGAAAAGGAAAAACAATCGGACTTGTATTTTTAAACTCAAGTTTGAGAACACGTTTGAGCAGCCAGATTGCAGCGCAAAATTTAGGATTAAATGTGTTGACGTTAAACGCAGCACAAGAAGCCTGGAATTTAGAATTCGCAGACGGAGCCGTAATGAACGGTGATACGGTAGAGCATATCAAAGATGCCATTGAAGTATTAAATCAATATTGTGACATCATCGCGGTTCGTTGTTTTGCAGGAATGAAAAGCAAGGAAGATGATGTTAACGAAAGCATTTTAAGCCAGTTCGAGCAACATGCGAAAGTCCCCATTATTTCATTGGAGTCGGCTACACGTCACCCTTTGCAAAGCTTGGCTGATTGTATCACGATTACAGAAAACTTGGGACACTTCGACAAGCTCAGTGTAAACCGTAAACCGAAGGTAGTTTTGACTTGGGCTCCTCACATCAAACCAATTGCTCACGCAGTTGGAAATTCTTTTGCAGAATGGATGCAGGTAATGGATGTCGATTTTGTGATCGCCAATCCTGAAGGCTATGATTTGGATAAAAATTTCACAAAAGATGTAAAAGTAATCCATAATCAGGATGAAGCGTTGAAAGATGCGGATTTTATTTACGTGAAAAACTGGTCGTCTTTTGATGATTACGCAGCAATGCCTGAAGTGAAAGAAAACTGGATGCTGACGAATGAAAAATTAGCCAATACCAATCAGGGGAAAGTTATGCACTGCCTTCCGGTTCGTCGTAATGTAGAATTGAGTGATGAGGTAATGGATGGTGGAAATTCTATTATTTATCAACAGACAAAAAACCGGATTTTCTCTGCTCAGGCGGTTTTCTCTGAAATTTTAGATGAATTGAATTCTTAATAACTAAACCTCATAGGTTTCAAAAACCTATGAGGTTTTTAAAAAAAGATTTGCAATGAAAAATAAATTATACATCATAAAAATCGGCGGAGCATTAATCGATGATGAAGAATTATTGAATGAATTTCTGGAGCAGTTTTCTGAAATTAAGGAAAAGAAAATTTTAGTTCATGGCGGAGGAAAATTAGCAACTACATTGGCTGATAAATTAGGCGTTGAACAAAAAATGGTCAACGGACGAAGAATCACAGATAAAGATACGTTGGATATTGTGGCTATGGTCTATGCGGGAGGAATCAACAAAAATATTGTGGCAAAACTTCAGCAGAAAAAATGCAAAGCAATCGGATTTTCGGGAGCTGACGCCAATTTAATTAAAGCTACAAAAAGAGAACATGCAGAAATAGATTTTGGGTTTGTGGGCGATATCGAGAAGAAAAGTGTGAACAAGAAATTGATTTCAAAATTAATTAAACTTCACCTCGTTCCGGTGTTTTCAGCAATCACTCACGACAAAAAAGGAAATCTTTTCAATACCAATGCTGATACAATTGCTTCGGTAATCGCTCAGGCGCTGTCTTCAAAATATGATGTTGAATTGTTATATTGTTTCGATAAAGAAGGTGTTTTGGAAGATGTTGGAAATCCTGAATCTGTCATCAAAAATATTTCTGAAGGAGAATTTTCAATATTGAAAAATGAAGGAAAGCTTCACAAAGGAATCCTTCCAAAACTGGAAAACGCTCTTGGAGCAGTAAAAAATAATGTAAATAAGGTATTCTTAATTAAAGAAACCGAACTAAAAAACCATATAGAGAACCATCATGCAGGAACTGAAATCTGTTTATAGTAAAGAAGAATTACTGAATAACGCAGTGGATTTGTTGAAAAAACTGATTGAAATTCCGTCATTCAGCAAAGATGAATTTAATACTTCTGTAGAGATTGAAAATTTTTTCAAAAAACATCAGATTCCTACAAAACGTTTTAAAAATAACATCTGGGCAGTGAATAAAAATTTTGATGTTTTTAAGCCTTCGATTTTGCTGAATACGCATCACGACACGGTAAAACCGAATAAAGCTTACACTCTAGACCCGTTTTTGTCGAGTGAGAAAGACGGAAAATTGTTCGGATTGGGAAGTAATGATGCGGGAGCTTCTCTGGTCTCGATGGCTCAGGTTTTTTTACATTTTTATGATAAAGAAGATTTACAATATAATTTAGTGATTGCTTTGACGGCAGAGGAGGAGATTTCAGGGTTTGACGGAATTGAAGCTTTATTCCCCCAACTACCAAATATCGAGCTTGCTATTGTAGGAGAACCAACACAGATGAATCTGGCAATCGCCGAGAAAGGGTTGTTGGTTATTGATGGGGAAATGAAAGGCACTCCTTCTCACGCCGCTCATCCGAATGACGATAACTCGATTGTAAAATGCATGGAAGATGTACAGCAGATTTTAAATTTCAAATTTCCAAAAGTTTCGGATTATTTGGGTGAAGTTAAAATTACTTTGTCGGGAATTCATGCCGGAGTTCAGCATAACGTAGTTCCGGAATCCTGTGCTTTTACTTTGGATGTTAGGGTTACGGATGAATATTCTAATGAAGAAGCGTTTGAAATCATCCAATCTCAGATGAAATCGACCTTAAAGGCAAGGTCCTTTAGGTTAAATTCTTCAAAAATCGAAATGGATCATCCATTTGTACAGGCAGGTCTGGAAATCGGGAGGGCAACTTACGGTTCGCCAACTTCATCCGATCAGGCGATTATTCCCTGTACATCGGTAAAGCTCGGTCCCGGAGACAGCACACGCTCTCACACCGCTGATGAATACATCTATATAAAGGAAATAGAAGAGGGGATTGCTATTTACATCCAGATCCTTGAGAAGGTTCTATAAATCGACCTAGGAAACGGAGGCGTTAAGAAAATTGAAATTTAATCCCTTAAAAAATTCCCACTGTTTGAAGCGCGACACTAATTTTGAATTGAAGAATAAATTTTGAATTCGCGCAAGTTTTGGGGATTTTAGGATTTAATTTAAATTTTTAGCCGGAGTTTCCAGTCTTGAAATAACATTCGCCGACTTTATGGAGGCAATTTTTGTTTCTTTTGTTTGACTACGTCGAATCTTCGATTTCAAGACAAAAGAAAATTTAAAATAAAAAAATAAATTTTATGAAAAAAATATGGCAAAAAGACGATAATGCCACCAATATATTAGTCAATAAATTCACAGTCGGGAAAGATCTTGATTTTGATGAGCGTTTAGCAAAATACGATGTTAAAGGCTCAATGGCGCACTGTAAAATGTTGGCAGAAGTGGGAATTATTTCCAATGAAGAATCAGAGCAGATGTTGTCTGTTTTGGAAGAAATTTTGAAAGATATCGAAAACGGAACTTTTGAAATTGATAAAACTGCGGAAGATATTCATTCGCAGGTTGAATCTATTTTAATTGAAAAATTGGGCGATACAGGAAAGAAAATTCATACGGCTCGTTCAAGAAATGATCAGGTTTTATTGGATATTAAACTGTATTTACTGGATGAAATCCGTGAGATCACAATTTTGACGGATGAATTTTTTCAAATATTAATCAAACTGGCAGATCAGCATAAAAATATTCTTCTTCCTGGCTATACACATTTACAAATTGCAATGCCTTCATCGTTTGGATTGTGGTTTGGAGCTTATGCCGAAGCGTTGTTGGATGATGTTGAAATGCTTTTCTCGGTTAAAAATATCATTAATAAAAATCCATTGGGCTCAGCGGCAGGTTATGGTTCGTCTTTCCCGATTGACCGTGAGAGTACAACGTATAATTTAGGTTTTCAATCGATGAATTATAATTCAGTTTATGCGCAAATGACACGTGGGAAATCAGAGAAAATGTTGTCGATGGCAATGGCAACTTTGGCGGGGACATTAGGAAAATTTGCATACGATGTTTGCTTATATTTAAGTCAAAATTTTGATTTTATAAGCTTTCCAAAGGAATTTACAACAGGAAGCAGCATTATGCCTCACAAGAAAAATCCTGATATTTTTGAGTTGGTTCGTGCCCGTTGCAACAGAATTCAGTCTTTGCCGAATGAGTTTATTTTATTAACGAATAACCTTCCTTCCGGCTACCACAGAGATATGCAGTTGACAAAGGAAATTCTTTTTCCAGCAATCGATTCCTTGAAAGAATGTCTTGAAATTTTGAGTTATACATTACCAAATATTCAGGTGAAAGAAGGGATTTTGGAAGATGAAAAATATCAATATCTTTTCAGCGTAGAAAAAATCAATGAAGAAGTGAAAAACGGAAGTTCATTCCGTGATGCTTATGTAAAAGTAGGGCAGGAGATTGAAAATAATGAGTTTGATTTTGAAATTAAAAATTTGAATCATACTCATCAGGGAAGCATTGGAAATCTCTGTTTAGATAAAATTGAATATCAGTTTAATAAATTGAAAGGAAAGTTGTTGGGTTAATAGTTTTAGACTTAAAATTTTCTTAGATGCTTCGACTTCGCTCAGCATGACACCGCTACAAATAAATCACTAACAAAAACAGATCGTATTAGAAATGTCATGCTGAGCGAAGTCGAAGCATCTTTAATTTATTAAGCTAAATCAATCTTAAACTTAGTGGATTTTTTAACTTCATGCAGCACAATTGAACTATGATATTGCCCGATATTAGGAATATTTGAAATCACATTAACCGTAAAATCATTATAAGAATTAATATCTTTTGCAATGATTTTCAACATATAATCATATTCGCCGGAAAGACTAATAATTTCCTGAACTTCATCGTGTTGCATGATATTTTTCTCGAAAGTTTCCAAAACTTTTTTGGATTGTTCTTTGAGACGAACATTGCAGTAGACAACAATATTTAAACCTAATTTTTCACGGTTCAAAAGACCTACATATTTCTCAATAATTCCTTGTTTTTCCAGCTGTTTGATACGCTCATAGGTTGGAGTAAACGTAAGACCTATCTTTTCTGAAATTTCTTTCACAGAATAGGTAGAGTCTTCCTGAATGATACTGAGAATCATTTTGTCTTTTAAATCCATAGAATATAGAATAAGATTGAATTCTAACAAAAATAGTATTTAAAAATGAAAATAAAGAGAGATTAAGATTTTTTAATTTAATCAGGATTTTGGTTTTGTCAGCTCGCGGAAATGTTATATCTTTGCACCTAATGAATAACACAGTATTTATATCATTAGAATTACCGGGCGTAGACGCCCTTTACGATATTTATTTATTTTAAGCGAAGATATTTTCTTCGCTTTTTTTTTGTAAAAAATTAAGATATTATGTTTACGATTACAGAACTAAGCACCGAGAGAATCAACAGTATAGTAACAGAAGCACTGGCTTTTGCAAACGGAAAAACTGCCAAAATTGAAGGAGAAGTTTTTTGCTCTAATCTTTTCTTCGAAGACAGCACGAGAACAAAAACAAGCTTTGATATTGCCGAAAGAAAATTAGGATTGCAGGTCGTTCCTTTTGATGCAGCAAACAGTTCTGTCAATAAAGGCGAAAGTTTATATGACACAGTAAAAACGATCGAAAGCTTAGGAGTAAATTTAGTCGTGATCAGAGATAAGAAAGATAGATATTTTGATGAACTAAAAAATATTAAAATTCCTGTCATCAACGGAGGAGACGGAACGGGAAACCATCCATCTCAATGTATGCTGGATTTAATGACGATCTATCAGGAATTTGGAAAATTCGAAGGTTTGAAAATAGGAATTGTAGGGGATGTAAAGCACAGCCGGGTTGCCAATTCAAACGCAGAAGCATTAAGAAGACTAGGAGCAAAAGTATATTTTTCAGGACCAGAACAATGGTTTGATGAAGGCGCTTTAATTAATGGAACTTATCTTTCAGTAGATGAATTGATTAAAGAAGTGGATGTTTTGATGTTATTAAGGATTCAGCATGAAAGACACGATTCAAAAATGAGTTTCTCAGCTTCCGATTATCATAGAAAATATGGTTTGACAAAAGAAAGAGAAAAAGCGATGAAAAAAGAAGCTATTATCATGCATCCGGCTCCAATCAACAGAGGAGTTGAGATTGATACAGACTTGGTAGAATGTGAACGTTCAAGAGTTTTCAAACAAATGCAGAACGGCGTTTTCGCAAGAATGGCCATTTTGAAAGAAGCCTTGGAAAAAGAAGGACATACTTTTAAATAAGCTAAAAAAATAAATAAAATAACAGAATGCAGAAGTCTAACTTCTAATTTCTAAAATCTAATATCTAATTTAAAAAATGAAGAAAAAGTTAATACTGGAGTCCGGTGAAGTATTTCATGGAGAAGGTTTCGGAGCAGAATTGGAAACTGCAGGAGAAGTGGTTTTCAATACCGGAATGACAGGGTATCAGGAGCTGATTTCTGACCCTTCTTATTGCGGTCAGATTGTTTGTATGACCTATCCGCTTATCGGAAACTATGGAATTAATAGAGATGATTATGAGAGTATCGAGCCGGCTATCAAAGGTCTTATTGTAAAAGAAATTTGCGATTTGCCTTCGAATTTCCGTACTCAGATTACCTTAGATGAGTTATTTAAAAAGAAAAACCTTTCAGGAATTTCAGGAATCGATACAAGAAGACTGACAAGAATTCTACGTAATTCCGGAGTAGTAAAAGGAAAAATCGTCAATGATGATACTGACGAAAACACAATCGTTTCAGAGTTAAAATCAACAATTTTCCCAACCAATCAGGTAGAGCAGGTTTCTACAAAAACACCTTATGCAAATCCGGGAAGAGGTTTCAAGGTTGTTTTGGTAGATTTTGGTTCTAAATTAGGGATTATCAGAGAACTATCTCAAAGAAACTGCGACATTATCGTTGTTTCTCAAGATACAACAGCAGAAGAAATTTTATTAATGGATCCGGACGGAATCATGTTGTCAAACGGTCCCGGAGATCCTGAAGACAATGAGCAAGCGTTGGAAATGATCCGCGGATTATTAGGAAAAGTTCCAATCTTCGGAATCTGTTTGGGACACCAATTAATCGGTTTGGCTTGCGGAGCGAAAACTTTCAAATTAAAATTCGGTCACAGAGGAGGAAATCACCCGGTTTTAGATTTAGAAAAAAATAAAGTGGCAATCACTTCTCAAAACCACGGTTATGCGGTTGATCAGGAAAGTTTGAAAGGAACAGATTTAATTGAAACACACATCGCATTGAACGACAGAACAAACGAAGGTTTGAAACATAAAATTCACCCTTGTTTCTCAGTTCAGTATCACCCGGAAGCTAGCCCTGGTCCTGAAGATGCAAACTATTTATTTGATGATTTCATTCATTTGATGGAAGATTTTAAGAATAAGAAGAATCAGTAAGACGGTTAGTTTGTCATTCAGAATGAAGCGAATGCGGAATGAAGAATCTCAACAAAGAAAGTTTAGATTCCTACGGAATGACAATGTGTGAGAAAATTAAGTCAAAACAAAAATACAATGCTAAAAGTCTAACATCTAATATCTAGCTTCTAGCATATAATTAAAAAGAAAATGGCAAAACGTACAGATATAAAAACAATTTTAGTAATCGGTTCCGGTCCAATCATTATCGGTCAGGCGGCAGAATTTGATTACGCAGGAACGCAGGCTTGTCTGTCTTTGAGAGAAGAAGGCTACAAGGTAATTTTGATCAATTCAAACCCTGCAACGATCATGACGGATGTTGAAATCGCTGATAAAGTATATATTGAGCCGATTTCACTTCAATTTGTAAGTCACATCATCAGAAAAGAGCGTCCAGATGCACTTTTACCAACACTTGGTGGACAAACAGGATTGAACATGGCGGTAGAATTGGAAAAATCCGGAATTCTTGAAGAATGTAAAGTTGAGGTTCTTGGAACTACGCTTTCTGCGATCAACAGAGCAGAAGACAGAGATCTTTTCCGTGAGTTGATGAGAGAACTGAACGAACCCGTTCCTGAATCTGATATTGTAACGACGGTTGAAGGAGCATTAAGCTTCGCTGAAGAAATTGGTTATCCGGTAATCGTTCGTCCTGCCTTCACGATGGGTGGAACGGGTGGAGGAATCGCTGCCAACGAAACAGAATTAAAAGAAATTGCAGAATTAGGTCTAAAATACAGTCCTGTTACTCAGTGTCTTATCGAAAGGTCAATCGCAGGTTTCAAAGAAATTGAATACGAAGTAATGCGTGATGCAAACGACAATGCGATTGTGGTTTGTAACATGGAAAATATAGATCCAGTTGGAGTTCACACCGGTGATTCAATCGTTGTGGCACCTTCTCAAACACTTTCTGATAGAGAATATCAGATGTTGAGAAATGCATCATTAAAAATCATCAGAGCTTTAGGAATTGAAGGAGGATGTAACGTACAGTTGGCTTTAGATCCGCATTCATTTGAATATTACATCATCGAGGTGAACCCAAGAGTTTCCCGTTCATCAGCTTTAGCATCAAAAGCGACAGGATATCCGATCGCTAAAATTGCAGCTAAAATTGCAGTTGGATTAACATTAGACGAGATCATGAACCCTGTTACAGGTAAAACATATGCTTGTTTTGAGCCGGCTTTGGATTATGTGGTAACTAAATTCCCAAGATTCCCTTTCGATAAATTTGAAACGGCAGACAGAAGATTGTCAACTCAGATGAAAGCAACGGGAGAAGTAATGGCAATCGGAAGAAATTTCGAAGAATCTTTACAGAAAGCGGTTCGTTCCCTGGAAACAGGTTTAAGACATTTAGGCTTAAAAACTAAACAGGCTGCGGCATTAACAGATGAAGATATCGAAAGAAGAATCAGAGTTTGTGATGACGAAAGATTGTTTATCATTTGTGATGCTCTAAGAAGAGGTTATGATTGGGAACAGATTGTGGACTGGAGTAAAATCGATAAATTCTTCATCTGGAAATTAAAAAAACTAATTGATTTCGAAAAAACGATCGCAGCCAACAGATTTGATAAAGAAATTCTGATTCAATCTAAAAAATTAGGTTTTTCAGATCAGAATATCGCTCATTTATGGGAATCTACTCAACGTGAAGTCTACAATTTCAGAAAAGAAAACGGAATCATCCCCGTCTATAAAATGGTAGATACTTGTGCTGCTGAATTCGAAAGTGAAACTCCCTATTTCTACGGAACTTATGAAGAGGAGAATGAAAGCGTAGTTTCAGACAAACAAAAAGTAGTGGTTTTAGGTTCTGGACCCATCAGAATCGGTCAGGGAGTTGAGTTTGATTACGCAACTGTTCACTCGGTTTGGGCGATCAAAGAAATGGGCTACGAGGCGATTATCATCAACAACAACCCTGAAACAGTTTCTACAGACTTCTCGATTTCAGATAAATTATACTTCGAGCCTTTAACGGAAGAAGATGTGATGAGCATTATCGATCTTGAAAAACCAATGGGAGTTGTAGTTCAGTTTGGCGGACAAACAGCCATCAATTTAGCAGATAAATTGGCAAGTTACGGAGTGAAAATTTTGGGAACTTCTCTTGAAGATCTTGACAGAGCCGAAAACAGAGATAAATTTGAAAAAGCACTTCAGGAATTAAATATTCCGCAACCTTTGGGTAAAACTTCCACTTCAAAAGAAGAAGCAATAAAAATTGCGAACGAGATTGGTTACCCTGTTCTGGTTCGTCCAAGCTACGTTTTGGGAGGTAGAGCAATGGAAATTGTCTACACAGAAAGCGAATTAGCTCATTACATGGAGTTTGCGGTAGATGCAAGTCCGGAACATCCAGTTTTAGTTGACCGATATATTACGGGAAGGGAAGTAGAAGTAGATGCGATTTGCGATGGTGAAACGGTAATTATTCCTGGAATTATGGAGCACATCGAAAGAGCTGGAGTTCACTCCGGTGATTCGATCGCTGTGTATCCGCCACAGAATGTTTCTCAAGCGGAAATCGATACTTTGGTTGACTATACCGAAAGATTAGCTAAAGGATTGAATGTAATTGGTTTAATGAATATTCAATACGTTCTTTTCGAAGGAAATGTATTTGTAATTGAAGTAAATCCACGTTCGTCGAGAACAGTTCCTTTCTTATCTAAAATCACGGAAGTTCCGATGGCAAATTTGGCTACCAAAGCAATTTTAGGTCAAAAACTAAAAGATCTAGGGTACAAAAACGGATTGGTTCCTAATAAAGAAGGTGTTTTCGTAAAAGTTCCTGTTTTCTCTTTCTCGAAATTAACGAAAGTCGATATCTCTTTAGGACCAGAAATGAAGTCTACAGGAGAAGTGATGGGGAAAGATACAACCTTGGAAAAAGCTTTATATAAAGGATTAGTTGCAGCAGGAAGAAAAGTTCCGATGCACGGATCTATTTTGTTCACGGTAGCTGATAAGCACAAACAGGAAGCAGCTGATTTGGCGGCGAGATTCCATGAAGTTGGTTTCAGAATCTGGGCAACAGAAGGAACGGCAAAATTCTTTGAAGAAAAAGGGATTCCTTGTAAAATAGGGTACAAAATAGGAGAGGAAAGTGTAAATCTGATCGATCTGATTCAAAAAGGAAAAGTTCAATATGTTGTCAATACGATGACAAAAGGAAAACAGTCTGAAAGAGATGGTTTCCAGATCAGAAGAATGAGTGTTGAAAATGGTGTACCTTGTTTAACATCAATGGATACAGTTGAAGCGATCTTGAAAGTGATCGAAAGCATGAGTTTTAAAATGGAGACGATGTAGTTTTCAAAAAATAAAATAAATTTAATCCCCGTAAGTTTTCTTGCGGGGATTTTTTATTTACGGATATTGTTCAGGGTTGTGAAGTATGAAAAACTCTTGCTATAACAATTGTTTTTTCTTTTTCATCCACAATATAGAATAGTAGAAAAGGATGTTTTTTCATTGATTTAGCACGAAAATTATCAAACCAAATTTTGAAAAATGGACTTTTTGAAATCACATCTATAATAGTTTTGAATTCTTTCAAAAAGTTGTTAGCAACCTTTTTATTTACTTTCGTTTGGTAATAGAGATAAGAATGTTCAACATCTATTTTAGCTTCATGTGAAATAGTAATCTTAAACACCATATTTTGAATCCATTTCATTTAGAAAAGTATCAATTTCGGTATGCTGATCGTAATCTTGACAAAGAAGTTTTGCATGAGTTTATTACTCAGCAGAATCAATTAATGAATCAATTAATGAATCGAAAAATGTCAATTTAAATAAAGTAAAAATAAGTATAAGTATTTCTAAATTAATTAAACTAAAATTAGGAGATATACCTCGTTTTGTTATTTATCATAATCTCAGATATATTGAGCAGACAAAAAGAATTTTAAACGTATAAAATTTTCTTCTGAATTTAACAAATTTTATCACATTCAAAAACAAATTTCTAACATCCATTTCGTATTTTTATCAAAATTTAAAAAAAGTGAAAAAATTATTATTCGCAGTTTGCATTTCGGCTTCGGCTTTCGGTTTTGCACAGGACTATTCGGTACCGGCAGCGAGCCCGCGTCAGAAGGTAGAGCAGCAGTTTTCTATGTCTAAGATCAGCATCGATTACGGAAGACCGGGAGTGAAAGGAAGAAAAATCTTCGGAGAATTGGTTCCTTACGGACAGGTTTGGAGAGCAGGAGCAAATTCATCAACAAAAGTTACATTCGGACAGTCGGTGAATTTTGGTGGAAAAATGGTTCCTGCAGGAACTTACGGTTTGTTTATCGTACCTACCGAAAAAGAATGGAAAGTCATTTTAAATAAAGATTTCCAACAGTGGGGCGCTTATACTTACGATCCTAAACAGGATGTTGTAGACGTTACAGTTCCGGTAAATAAATTGGCAGATAAACAAGAGTGGTTTGAAATTACTTTAAACCCAACCGACGAAAATTCCGGAAACTTAGTGATTAAATGGGATATGGCTCAGGCAGAAGTTCCATTGAAACCTGCAAAACCAGAAGCGGTAACAAAAATTGCTGAAAAATTGAAAGAAATCAAAAAAATAGAATCTGACGCTGCAAAAGCAAAAAGCTAAATGATGAATTTTCCAATTCAGACTATTTTAGAAAATCAGGAATATCAATTAATCCCCTTACAACAAGGGGATTTTGAATTGTTATACCAGGTTGCTTCAGATCCGAAAGTTTGGGAACAACATCCGAATAAAGACCGTTACAAAAGAGAAGTTTTTGAAAACTTTTTTAAAGGCGCAATGGAAAGTAAAGGTGCTTTTAAAATTATTGAAAAATCTTCAGGTGATATTTTAGGAAGCACCCGTTTTTATGATTTTGATGAATCTGAAAAAAGTATTTTCATCGGATATACATTTTACGGAACAAATTCATGGGGAAAAGGGATCAATCCGCAGATTAAAAAACTGATGTTGGACTATATTTTTCAATTTGTAGACAAAGTTTACTTTCACATCGGAAAAGAAAATTTCCGCTCACAGATTGCTTTAGAAAGATTGGGCGGGAAAAAGGTTAATGAAGAAGAAGTTGCTTATTTTGGTGAACCGACAAGAACCAATTTTGTGTATGAAATTGTAAATAAAAATAATTAATAATGAAAAAATATAAAATTCAGAAATCACCATTTGTAGTTCCTACAGATGATGGAAAATTAATTGAAGAACATTGGGGAAATTCCACACAGAATCCAAATATTTCTATAGCTCACATGATTGCGCCTCCAAATTGGAGCGAGCCTCACCAAACTCCTGAATTTGATGAATTTACAATCGTTATTTCAGGGAAAAAACAATTTGAAATTGATGATGAAATTGTAGTTTTAGAAAAAGGACAAAGTATTTTGATTGAAAAAGGAGCAAGAATTCGTTACAGTAATCCGTTCTCAGAACCTTGTGAATATATTGCAATTTGTCTTCCTGCTTTTTCTATGGATTTAGTGAATAGAGAACAAGAAATAATTTAAAATATGGCGTTACAAATTTGTCCTAAATGCAAAGAAAATTCATTTACTTGGTTTATCAACGGGAAAACTCATTTGACGAGCTGGAGTTGCTTTAGTTGCGATTATGAAGCGAAGCAGACTGACAGTGATGAGCAAGTATGTGAAAACTGCGAAGAAAAATCAAAAATAAAGTTGAAAGATAGAGAAACTGAGTACTGGTGGTGTTCTAATTGTAATGCAACCAGTGATTTATAAACAAAAACAACCTCAATCAATGAGGTTGTTTTTAATTTATTATAGTTCAATTACTTCAAAATTTCTTTTAAAAACAAAAGCGTGTGATTCCAGGCTCTTTTCGCCATCACTGGATTGTAATCTGCTGATTTCGGATCTGTAAAAGTATGTTTTGAATTGGCGTAAGTAATGATTTGCCAGTCTGCTTTTCCTTCATTCATTTCTTTCACCAAGTTATTATAATCTTCAGGAGTTACCCCTTTATCTTCTGCGGGATTTTCTACTAAAATTTTAGTTGAAATGGGTTCATTTGGTCTTGATTGATCTTTTCCGATGCTTCCGTGAATAGAAACCACACCTACAATCGGTAATTTTCCTCTTGCAGATTCCAAAGCTCCGGTTCCCCCAAAACAATAACCGATCACTGCAATTTTATCAGAAATTGCACCGTTTTTCTTCAGTTGTTCCAAGGCCAGAGAAATTCTTTTTTGATAGGCAGCATAATCTTTCTTATAAAATCCGGCTGTTTTTGCCGCTGAAGCATTGTCTGTCGGTATATTGCCTTCACCGTAAATGTCTGCGATAAATGCAACATACCCTTGTTTTTCTAAATCTGCGGCTGCAGCTTTCGCTTCATCGTCAATTCCTTTCCAGGCGGGAAGAATCAACACTCCGGGAAGTTTTTTTCCTGCATTTGACGTAACCAAACCGTTCAGTTTTTGCGAACCGTCCTGATAAGAAACGGGTTTTAAATTTTGGCTGAAAACTGTTGTTGAAGTAAAAAGAAATGTGGATAATAAAATTGAGCGTATCATATTTGTAATTTAATTTTTTAAGAACTATTGACTATGTTGAATTGCAGTTTATTTTTTGAAGCAATTTCCCGCTTTTCGTTTCAAATCTAACCAAGTGCTTCGACGTAGTCAATTTTTTTTCAAAAAAAGATTTCCACTACAATCGGGGCTAGGAGTTTTGTCAGATTTGCAAATTTTCATCACTAAATTAACAGCTTCTTTGTCATTCCGAAGGAATCTAAGCAATGTTTTTAGATTCGAGCCGAGATTCCTACGGAATGACAAAAATTGTGCATGATTGTTATTTGAAATAAATCCTTTATCTAAATTAACAAAAATAACTTACAATGAGATGAATAAAACGTTATAAAAGCTTTCAGGGTTTATAAAACTGATATTCTCCATTATCATAATAAGCATTGATATGTTGTAAACCATTTGTCAGAACAATTTCTTTTGCTCCGATAATAGAATTGTAACGTGCGGTTTGTTCGAAAGTTTTTTCGGTCAGCTTTATTTGTGGCGCTTTGCATTCGATAAGAATTACAGGCTGTGCTTTTTCCGTAATTAAAAGATCAATTCTTTTAGTCAAACCATTGAGAACGATTTTTTTTTCTGTGATCAGGGCCGATACAGAGTAAGATTTTACTGTAAGATAATAATGTATCCAATGTTGTCTTACCCATTCTTCAGGAGTAAGCAAAAGGTAAGTTTTACGAACCAAATCATAGATAAAAAACTTATCTTTGTCTTTCTTGAATTTAAAATCAAAAGTTTCCTGAAAATTCAGTTTGGGAAGTTCCATTTATTAAGATGAAAGAATTAGATTTAATCCTCAAAAATATTAAAAATAAAGAAGTTTTACCGATTTATTTTTTTCACGGAGAAGAACCCTACTTTATTGACGTTGCCGTAAAAGCTCTTGAACACGAGTTTCTGGAGGAAGACGAAAAAGCCTTCAACCAAACTGTAACGTACGGAAAAGATACAACCTATCAGGAAGTTCTTTCTCTGGCGAGACAGTTTCCGATGATGGGCGATAAGCAGGTAATCATCGTAAAGGAAGCTCAGGATTTAAAATTTAATGATGAAGAAAGCAAAGCTCTGGAAGCGTACGTGGAAAATCCTGTTCCATCTACGGTTTTGGTTTTTGCTCACAAACACAAAAAGTTAGACAGCCGAAAGAAGGTTACTAAATCTTTAGACAAATCAAACGCACTTTTTTTGAGCGAGTCTTTCAAAGATCACAATCTCCCGAAATGGATTGCCGATGAATGTCTCAGACTTAAAATAAAAACAGCCCCGAATATTTCTCATCTTCTCGCAGAATATCTCGGAAATGATCTTTCCAGAATTTCAAATGAGTTGGGAAAACTGAAAATTATTCTGAAAGAAGATCAGATTTTAGATGGAACCATTGTTGAAAACCACATCGGAATTAGCAAAGAATTCAATGTTTTTGAACTTCAGAAAGCTTTGGGAACAAAAAATGCGAACGCTGCGTTTAAGATTGCTCATTTTATGGGTAAAAATCCAAAAAATAATCCTTTCGTAATGTTGCTTTCAAGTCTTTATAATTATTTTTCTAATGTGATTGTTTACAGTACAATGACTGGTCAGCCACCACAAGTAATCGCTTCGCAAATGGGAGTTAATCCTTATTTTCTTAAAGATTATGCAGAAGCGGCGAGATTATATCCGCTAAAACATTCTACGAGAGTGATTTCCATTCTCCGCGAATTTGATATGAAAGGAAAAGGTTTGGGAGCTGTGAATATGAGTGAGGCAGAATTGATTAAGGAATTGGTTTATAAAATTATTAATGTTGATAAAATTAAGATGAAGGTTTAGTGGATGAAGTATGAATGGTTAATTTCCTAGTCAATTTGTGACAGATTTTGAACACACACATTCTACTTTTACTTATTGACAGTCTCAATTGACAATCGACATATTTATTATTGAAAACTATCATTAATTTTTCTTTAATTAAATCTTAAAAATTACGAACTTTGTCATCTTAAAAATTTAAATCTTTTTGAAAAGCTAATTATGGAGCAAAATATTTTAGATTGTATCATCGTAGGATCCGGACCTTCTGGTTTTACAGCAGCAATTTATGCAGCGAGAGCAGACTTAAAGCCTGAGTTATATACAGGTCTTGAGCCGGGTGGACAATTAACGACAACTACCGAAGTTGATAATTTTCCTGGATATCCTGCAGGAATTACAGGTCCTGAAATGATGATGGATCTGCAAAAACAAGCAGAAAGATTTGATACAAAAGTTCATTACGAAATGATCACCAAAGCTGAATTTTCCAAAGAAGTTGGCGGTGTTCATAAGTTATATGCAGGAAATAAAGAGCTTTTTGCAAAAACAGTAATTATTTCTACAGGTGCTACTGCAAAATATTTAGGTTTAGACGACGAAAAAAAATATAATGGGGGAGGAGTTTCTGCCTGTGCAACCTGCGACGGTTTTTTCTACAGAGGAAAGGATGTTGTGGTTGTAGGAGCCGGAGATACTGCCGCTGAGGAAGCAACTTATCTTGCAAAGCTTGTCAACAAAGTAACAATGTTGGTAAGAAAAGATGAATTTAGAGCATCAAAAGCAATGATTCACAGAGTTGAAAATACACCGAATATTGAAGTGAAATTTCACCATGAATTAATTGGTATTGAAGGTGAGAATAATTTGGTTGAAAGAGCTGTTGTGATCAATAACCAGACTCAGGAAAAATCTACAATTGATGTTCACGGAATTTTTATCGCAATCGGTCACAAACCGAACACCGATATTTTCGTAGGACAGATCAATTTAGATGAAAACGGATATATTCTTACTGAAAAAGGATCTACACGTACTAATCTTCCCGGAGTTTTTGCGGCAGGAGATGTTCAGGATCATATCTACAGACAGGCGATTACAGCGGCAGGAAGCGGTTGTATGGCAGCAATGGATGCTGAAAAATATTTGGCTGAATTACACTAATTGTCAAATTTTAAATATAAAAACGCACCTCTTGGTGCGTTTCTTTTTATCATGAAAAACATACTGTTCATTTTTCTCGGTGGCGGATTTGGAAGTATCTTAAGATATCTTATGTCAAATTATACCCAAAAACTGTGGAATGTAAATTCATTTCCCATGGGGACATTTTTGGTAAATATAATGGGATGCCTTATTATTGGATTCTTAACTTCTTATTTTATGAAGAATGATAATTACCTAAAATATCTACTCATTACAGGATTTTGTGGAGGTTTTACTACTTTCTCTACTTTTTCTGTTGAGAATTATTCATTATGGCAAAATCAACAATACACAACACTACTTTTATATGTAGTTTTGAGCATAGTTTTAGGTTTTGCTGCAGTTATAATAGGAATGAAATCTCAGGTTTTGTTGCAATGATTTAATTTCAATTTAAAATAATTCGACTGATTTTTAATGGATTATTAATTTAAAATAAATTTAATTTGAAATTGTTTTGCAGATATTGAAAAGAGTCCTATATTTGCACCACTGAAAACGACAGTACAGTCGCAGTTCAGGAGAGATGGCAGAGTGGTCGATTGCGATAGTCTTGAAAACTATTGACTGTAACAGGTCCGGGGGTTCGAATCCCTCTCTCTCCGCTGGTAGAGATACTAAAATAAGCTAAAACGCTGTAAACATCAATGTTTACAGCGTTTTTTGTTTTACGCTAGAGTAAAAAAAAATCAAAAAAGGTCACGATTTATATGACCTTTTTCGTGACCTATCCTGAAAATTTGAAAATAGGTCACGAAAAATTCAGGGAAGCCCGACCAATAGGCAGTCTAACGATTGTACATCTTGCAGAAAGTGGTAACAAAAAGTAAATTATTAACAATTAAAGTTACCACACTATGAACAAAACATTCAACCTGTTATTCTTTATAAAAAAGAATAAAATTAGAACAAACGGAACTGCTCCCATCTACTTAAGAATAACGATAGATGGCAAGGCAGCTGACATTGCCGCTAAAAGGTACATCGACCCACAGAAATGGGATGTTAAAGCACATAAAGCAGTTGGCAACTCTCAGGAGGCGAAAACGCTTAATGTCTATCTTAAAACTTTGGAACAGCAAGTTTACGATTCTCATTACCTGATGCTGAAAGAAGAAGACTTTGTAACATCAGAGAGTTTAAAATCTAAACTACTTGGAACCGATATTTCCACAAGAATGCTCATTCCTATTTTTCAGGATCATAATGATAAAGTGGAAGCACTGGTAGGTCAGGATTTTGCCCCGGGAACATTGGAGCGTTATAAAACATCGTTAAAGCATACGCAGGAATTTTTAATCTGGAAATATAAAACTTCTGATATTGACATCACAAAAATTGATCATGCTTTTATAATGGATTATGATTTTTGGCTTCATAGTGTGCGTAAATGCGCAAACAATACTGCTGTAAAATACATCAAGAATTTTAAAAAGATCATTTGCTTATGTATAGCGAATGGCTGGCTCTCTAAAGATCCTTTTCTAGGCTACAAAGCAAAGCTTAAGGTAGTAGAACGTCCATATCTTACCAAGAAAGAAATTCAGACGATTTATGAAAAGGAATTTGCATCAGACAGATTGAGGTGAATGTGGTCATTTTGTGGTTACTGTGTAAGAGGCATTATTTTTTTTAAGATAATTTTTATGAAAGTATGCATTTAATAAAAGTGATTCTATGGTATTATGAACTACCGACTTAAATAATAATTTATCTTTAAGTGAAAATTTCAAAAGTCTCTCGATTACAAATACCTTGTTATGTTTGTCATTACAAAAATAAGGATCAGCAAAGATATGACATGTATTATTGGAAAAAATTTCTGAGTTTAGTAAAATATTTTTAGTAGGACTTTCATAAAAGGTTGATGAAAAAGCGATAATATATAAGTTTTTTGCATCAGTATTTACTAACTCAAATTTTTGTTGAGGACCTAAAAATACTATATTCCCTCCCTCAATCTGATAGAGCTCATTTCCTACTTTAATCTCTAAGTCGTCTATTGAAAGGAAAATAGAATTAAATTTTAATGTTGTAAAGTTCAGTGTATAATTGTTTCTCTCAATGATTTGTGATAAAGAATTGAAGCTAAATCCATGATTTACGATTTGACTGGATAATTCGATCATATTTTTAAATTTAATAATTATAGTGAAGGCTGTTTGTATTTTACAATTCTACTATTTGTAAAATGATAGTACGATACTCAAACTTCTTTGCTGATAAAAATTTTTTTTTGGAGAAATTTCATAAATAGAGAAAATGTACGTTTTAAGTATTTCATATTATTAGTTTAATGTTTTGGAGATTTAATATAGAATGATAGAAAGATTTATTAGAAATAAGAAATTATGATTAATCATAACTTTACTAATAATTCTAGAAATGGCGGGTTTTTCATTTAATAGTTTGGTTTTAAAGAGTTTTCCATTTTTCGGTAGTCATTGTTTTTGAGGTTTGAAATTTTTAGCTTAATTTTTATAATTCTGTTGTTCTCTTTTACAAGAACATCAATTTTAAGAAGGTCGGATTTTAAAAAATTTTCTTCTATTTTGAACCTTTTTATATTAGAAATAGGAAATTCAAGGTAAGGAAATATAATACCTCCTTTAAATGGGTGATAGTATTTAATACTGAATGTCGATCCTATATTTTCAAATTGAAATATCCTTAAATTTTTAATTGAATTAAAAATTACCATAATTAATATTATCATCAATATTAAAAATGGAACTCTAAAATTATATTTGATTAAAGGTTTTAGAACAAAACCTACAACGGTTGCGCAAAAAATTAATGCAAGAATAGTTAGCAGAAGATTCATTTTTCGAACTACGCTCTTTTTATTGGTAACAAGCATGAAATTAATATTTAGTTATGAGTTTTTAGATATGGTGCTGTTTTCCATTTCATAACTGTATTTCTACAAGCTTGTAATAGCTCGCTAGTTGTGGACTTATTACAAATCGATGGTATTGGTTAAAGGTGTCGTATGCTAGAAGATTGTTTTTAGCAAAAGTTGTATTATAAGTATTAACAAGATGGCAATAGGTTCGAACATCTTTATTTAATAACTTGTGACATTGCGATATTTTTTCAGAATATTTTAAAAATGTAATATCATTGCAATCATTTTTGTAATAGGGTATTTTCATAGTTTGATTAGTTTGCATTTGGTGGTGATTTAGAATTGGTTATTGTTATTTATTCATGGTAAAGGGTATAGATTTATTAGTATTCTATTTATATTTTAAACTTTGATTTTAACGTCTTAGGAAGGTTGGTCAAGTTAAATATGTAATTTGCATCATATTTTAAACGCATAATTGATTTTGCGTAGAGATAAATATTCCGTCTCGTTAATAAACATAAAACTAATTTTTTTAGTTAGAAATATAAAAAGTACATATTTGTAGTCCTATCTAGACTACTATTAAATATAATTTACTGATAAACAGAATATATATTATTTTTTTTAATAAAAAGGATGTATCGTTGAAAATTTAATATATCGCATTTTAGGATTTTGTAAAAAATAAATTTTGCAAATCTTTTAATTATCAATTGTTTAAAAATTTTATTTCTATGTATATTTTTTTATATTTGTGGTATTAAGTAGTCTAGATAGGACTACTTTTTTTTCCCTAGATTCGTAGGTAATTAACTCTTCAAATTATCAAAATGACATTTCAGTTCTTCCTTTCAAGTAATGGAGCTATAAGAAATATTAATCTAAAATTTACAGATGATTTAAATAACAATAGTTTTGTTGTTCATATGCCACTTCGAATTTTAGAAACAGAATGGGATAGAGAAAAACAACGTCCCAAAAATATTTACCTCAAAAAATATAAGGATCTTAATAATAAAATAAATACTTTAAAAGTTGAGCTCAAGGAATATTACAGCCAACTAATCATTAAAAAGAAGCAGATTAGTCAACGGCTTTTTTCACAAATCGTAAAAAATATCTGCCTTAATAAACAGAGCAGTTTCCCTGAAATGACTCTATTGTTTTTTATGGAGCAATACATACGTACAAAGGAGGAGGTTATTTCGCATTCCACTTATAAACGATACAAAGTTTTTTTTAATTTAATGCAGAAATTTGAGGGATACCTTGCTGAAAGGCTATATGTTGAACAGGTTAATTCAGAATTTATTAAGAATTTTTTAGTGTTTGGAAAAGAAGAAGATTATAGTGAAAATACACTGTATAGAACAATTCACTTTGTTAAAACAATTCTCAACTTTGCTGAACGTAAAGGCATTCAGACGCGTGTTCGTGAACTTGAAGTACGTAGAGAGCGACAGAACAAAGAAGTTATAACATTGACTGAACCCGAGATACTTAAAATAAAGTATACCAACGTACCTTCCCATCTACAAGATGCCAAGGACTGGTTGCTGATCAGCTGTTATACAGGGCAAAGAGTCTCCGACTTTATGAAGTTTTCTAACACCCAGCTTATAGAAATAAATAAGAAAAAATGTCTAAATTTCGTTCAGCAAAAAACACAGAAGGAAATTTTTCTACCGCTACATCCTATTGTTCAGAATATAATCAATAGAAACAACTGTAAATTTCCTGATGCTTTAGCTATACAAAAATATAATGAGGATATAAAAGAAATAGCAAGGTTATCCGGGATCGATGAAACGATAAATGCCCGTAAGCGTTTAGGACACAGGACTAAGCTGTTGAGAATTGAGAAATGGTCAGTAATATCAAGTCACATCGGTAGGCGAAGTTTTGCTTCTAACTTTTATGGCAAGATACCTACTCCTTTACTAATGGAGGCCACGGGGCACAGTACCGAAGAAATGTTCCTAAAATATATAAACTCTTTTGACATGGACAGAACGGTTAAGCTAAGTAATTACTTTCAGAAAATGTATGAAGAGATTTCTGCAACATAATTACAAATAATAGAACAATGTTCTAAGTAGAATTGAATCTTTTAATAAGGTTATAAAGATGAGTGGAGTTGCTAACTTTGTTAGGACACAATTCTTATAATCTTTAACATTAAGAGTATGAAAAAGATCAGGCTCCGAAAGGAACTTAAAAGAAACAAATCTAGAACATGACATCTTAAAAGAGGCGGTTAGCATCTTTTAAAAATTGATGAGTAAAAGGAAATTGCTATGACAATGTTTTGGCGGAAGAGCTATTGAAACTCATCTAAACATTCTTAATTACAGATTTTTAAAAGAAGAAAAATAGCATTCAGTTGCTTTTTTTTCACAAGACCGTTGCTTTTTAAATAATAACAATTACTATGGTCCTGATCAGAATATTTTCTGCGGATGTAAAATAAGTCGTAGATCTTGTCGGAGCGATTAAATTTAGAAAAAATCTTGTTCAGCCACATCAAATATGTATGTAAAACTCACAGTTTCTCAGATTTTATTTGTGAAAGGTCAACCCCCAGCTTTGCGAACTCTTGCTCGCCTTTATCGGTAATAAAAAAATACTTGTCACTGGATTTTTCTTTTGCAATCCAGCCTTTGTTTATAAATTGTTCCAGAAGAAGTGCCCCCAGTTTACCACCCAAATGATCGTAGCAGGCCTTTGCCGGTTTTTTAACTGTTTGTTGTGTCATGGTCTTGCCGTTTTATAATTATTTTGAAGATCGGGATTTTACATATTCCTTCAATATGGATTCCAATATTCATAAAGTTAGACAATTTCAGATAAATAGTAATACGATTTGGAGATCTTTTGAGTTCTATTTTTGATTCATTTATTTAAGACTCAATGAACCTATTTTATACCTTTAATAATACATGAAAAATTAAATCCATACCACTTTTTTTCTCAACAAGAGATAGTCTGGATTTTCATTCTAGATACTCTCAATATCTTCAATGGGAAGGATACGGTCGATTTCCTCAGGGGATAAAACAGGTAAATTGTTTTTAATTCTTAATTCATTGATTTGTTTCTTGTTGATCAAAGGATAAATGGTGCCATCTGAATTGAGCTGTGTAGCAAATTTCTGAGGCATTCCCTGAAAAAATTGTATCCTGTCGAAGAGGTCGGTCAGATTTTTCAGGTCAACATCTAAAGTATTTTCAAAAATCAATTGATAAGCATCCTTCATAAACTCTGACTCGGCAATGGAATGCTAAATGATTAGCCAGGCGCTTCGTTTCCAGCTTTTGAAATGGTCGGAAATCCGATTTCCTTGATGGTCTGTCTTAACTGCGCTGCGGTCTCCCTATGTACTTCTTTCTAAATTTGTAGAAGACTTTTTATTGAATTGATCTGAGTAACACGGAGACAAAATACTGCCTGTAAAAAGGCTTCACATCACACCTGCCGGGAATAATTAAAGGGATATAGGAAAAATAATTTTTGACGCTACTGACATAATGTTGTCATAGATTGGTTTTAGTTTTGTGCAATAATCAAAAAAGATAGAATTATGCAAAACAACGAAGCACAAATTAAAATCGTTCCAGATAATTACACCTCTGTAACACCTTGGGTAATATCCCCGCTCTTCATCTGATTTAATCGATTTTTTACAGGCTGTATTTGATGCAGAAGAAATACCTAACAGCAAAATCGTAAATGAGAAAGGCATTCAGTTAAATAAATAATGAGCTTAAACCAAGTTGAAAAATATTACCCAGAAAGCAAACAGCATTTAAGAAAATGGTTAGAGAAAAATCATCTAACAAAAGATGCCGTTTGGTTTATATTTTATAAGAAACATACAGGAAAACCAACTGTAAACTGGAGCGATGCTGTAGATGAAGCTTTGTGTTTTGGATGGATTGACAGCAAAGCAGAAACCATTGACTGCGATACTTTCAGGCAATATTTTTGTAAGCGAAAACCAAATAGTACGTGGAGTAAAATAAACAAACAAAAAATTGAAAATCTAATGTCAAAAGGTTTAATGACACCTGCGGGTTTGGCAGTTATTGAGGTTGCCAAGCAAAATGGTTCGTGGACAATTTTGGACGAAGTAGAAGAATTAATTATTCCACAAGATTTGGAAGAAGCATTTACAAATCTTGACAACTCAAAACACCATTTCTTAGCATTAAGCAAAAGCAATAGAAAGTATTTATTGCAATGGATAGCACTTGCAAAAACAGAAGCAACAAGACAAAAGCGAATTTTAGAAGTAGCAGAAAATGCCTTTCAAAAACAACTATCCAAATTATCTAGACCGAAGAGAAACGGCAGCTAACATTTTCCTGCAAAGGAACCAGTTTTATATTTTGGTTTTCTAAAGTTGGCTGGAGGTTCATTGTAGACTTATAGATTGATAACGTTGTTGTTGGTTGTCAGACTGAGGCTGTCGAAGCTACTAGAAAAGTATTGCTTTTTCAAGTTCCAACAGTTTCTGTTTCCGCCAGATTCCGCCGCCGTAACCGGTCAAAGTTCCATTGGTTCCAATGACTCTATGACATGGAATAATGATTGAAATTTTGTTAAGCCCATTGGCATTTGCAACTGCTCTTACGGCTTTTGGATTGCCTAGAATATCGGCTTGCTGTTGATAACTTCTGGTAGTTCCGTAAGGAATTGTTCTCAAAACTTCCCAGACATTTTTTTGAAAATCTGTTCCAACAGGCGAAAGCGGAACGGTAAAATACAATCTTTTCCCTTCGAAATATTCAGCAAGTTCTTTCTCTAAAGTTTTGAAATGTGGATTTTCTCCCTGAATGATATTTGCTTTAAAGTATTTTGAAATATCTTCTAATTCTTTTGAAAGTGACTTTCTGTCGGAGAATTCCAGCATACAAATGCCGTTTTCGTTAGCACAGGCAATCATTGTTCCGAGCGGTGTTTCGATTCTTTTGAGGTCAACAATTTTTTCAAGTTTAGAATTCTTTGGCGATGTTCCGATTATCGATTTGAAGCTGTCATTAAAACCGCTTAGACTTTCGTAACCATTTTCCAAAGCAACATCCAAAGCATTTTCGCCTTGCTGAAGTTTCTTAAAAGCAGAATTAATTTTGAACATTCTTTGAAACGCATGGAAGGTCATTCCGTGGTGTTTCAGAAACCAACGTTTTACCGTTATTGGCTGTAATCCACGTTCTATCAAATCAAAATCTTTGAATTTAAGTTCCGGATTTTTTGACAATTCACTAATTAATTTCTGGATTTCCACAGGTGTTTCATCCGGATTTTCCAAAGGTTTGCAGACTTTACACGGCCGGTAACCTTTCCGAATAGCGTCTTTTGTATTATCAAAAAACTCTACATTTTCTGGTTTTGGTTTTCGGGCTGTACAAGTTGGCCGACAGAAAATGCCTGTTGTTTTTACACCCATCCAAAATACGCCTTCAAATTCCGGATCTTTATCAACAGACGCCTGATACATTATCTCTTTACTGATCTGCATTTCTTACTTTTTTTACTAGGCAATTGAAACAACCCGGCTTTGCATTATGGATATGAAGATACTTAATTTTATGATTAGCAAAAGCATCTTCAATCTTATCTTTCAAAATATTTCCTTCAAAAACATCGGCTTTTACCATCATTCCATTTTCATCATAAGTTCTCACTGAAAGCAGCCGATGAAGAAACATTTTCGGAATTACATTCATCGGATAATCTTTGGTCACCTTATCCTTTCTGATGAAAATAGGGCCACTAGCTTTATAAGGAGAATTGGCTGAATGATGGTTGTAATTCAGTAAAAAAACATCTTCCCCAACTTCAGCATCTTCCAAAGTTATTCTGCAAGGAAAACCCGGAAATTTATCAACAGTCATTTTGATAATATCTTTTTCGCAAAGCTCTTGTGCCGAAAGGTCATTCAGATAATCAAATTCCAAATGATTTAGTGCTATAAATTTAAAATTATTCATATTTTTTTTCAGCAAATTTACTTTCAAATTAAATCAGAGTACAACCGAAAAATGAACAGGCAATTTTTTTAGTTGACAATATACTTAAATGTCCCAAATTATAATTTTACATAAAAAACCAATTTTACTACTTATTGAACAATAAACTGGATTATACAATAAATGATATTGTAGTTTTTTGATTCGGTACATTCAAATATATAGTTGACTAAATTTATAATACTTAATATCGTATAAATAACATTGGTATGTACTCATCAACCTAGCATTAGGGTTGTTTTAGGAAATATAAATATTTATCTCTCCACAATGGAAATTAGTTTTACCATCATCTCAATTACTCCTTTTTTTGTCAGAGGAATAACATTACTTACAATAGTATAACCTTCTACAAAGGGAATAAGAAAACTTACAATCTCTTCAGGTTTTTTACAGAATTTAGAAACTAAATCTATCATCCACAGGCAGTAGGTTTTGTAATAAGTTTCTACCGCATCTTGCAGTTCTTTATTTCTTGATGCCAAAGTCCATATTTCCTGAAACATTAAAGTCTGATGGCTGGACCTTCCATCTATCAACAACATATTCAATATCTTTTCCAGAAAAACATCTTTATCCGGTGTGCTGTCAACGCTTAAAAGTTTAATAGCATGGGAAAGTTCTTTCTTGCAACTTTCAAAGTAAAATTCTACAGTTGCGATCAGAAGAAGATTTTTGTCTTTATAATAATACTGAAGATTGCTTAAAGACAAATTGGCATTTTTTGCGACTTTCCTCATCGAGAGATTTTCTGCTCCTTCTTTGATAAGTATAGCTATCGTCGTTGATAAAATCTTGTTTAATCGCTCCTCCTTTTTGTCCATCTGGTAAATTTAAAAATAAAATATTAAAGTAGTGTTGTTTTAGGTCAAATGACCTATATTTGCATTAGGTCATTTGACCTAATTTAATTTTTAAAATATTTTTTATGGAATCACAGGAAAAACGAATCTTAATTATTGGAGGTTATGGCCAGGTGGGAAGCAACATAGCACGTTTGATCAGAAAAGCTGACCTTACCATTGAACTCATTCTTGCGGGCAGAAACCCTCGGAAAGGCGAACTGCTGGCAAAAGAATTAACTCATGCTGAAACTGTTTATGTCAATCTTGAGGAAGGTTTCAATCTAGATCAATTTCGAAACATTGACCTTATCATATCTGCATTGGGTGACCACAGCAATATCTTAAGGGAAACTGCTATTTTAAATGACATCGCCTGTATTACGGTAAGCGAGCTGGCTGATGAGATCTCTCCAACGACGTTTCTGAGCCTGCACAAAACAATAGCTGCTCCGATAGTCTTTGCCGGACATTGGCAGGCAGGATTGTTGACAATTATTGTTAAACAACTGGCAACAAAATTCAGTCATATTAGTCGCGTAGAAACAGCAGGATTATATGATGAGAAAGATCCTGTGGGACCGTTGGTTACAGACGAGGTGACAGGTTTTGTAGGTCGGGCACTGATCCGCCAGGATGGAAAGTGGCTGCATGTAGAATCAAAAGCCAATACCAGATTGATCGATCTGTATGACGGTTCATCCGCAGTTGGTTATCCAATGGGCACTCTTGATGTTCCCAGTATCGCTGCATTTACGGGTGCTGGAAATATCCGATTTGATTTCATTGTCGGAGATTCGATAGGCAGTGGTAAGGGGCTGGAAGCTTCGCATGATCTGTATATTGAAATTGAAGGTATCTTGTTATCAGGTGCAAAGAAGAAGTTTCGTACCATAATTTCAGGATCAAGAGGAAATTCTCACTTCACTGCTGTAGGTGTGTATTTGATTACAGAAAAAATATTAGGTCTTAAAGGGCAGTCCGAACAAAAAACAGGAGGTCTGTATCTTCCTGAAACTATTGTTTCAGAGGACAATATTATCAAACGTTTGTCAGAATTTGGAATTAATACCATTGAAGATATCGGTTAGAATCTAATCTAATATTTATTAAATTCAGCTTTTAATATGAAAAAATCATTGATCATTATCTCACTTTTGTTTTTGAAAGTGAACATTGATGCACAAGTAAAAAATAATCATCTAAAACAACAGAAAAATATGAACAACACAACAATCCTGCACACGGCCAATGAATATGTATCAAAAGGCGATTATGAAAGTTTCTTAGCTTACTGTAGCTCTGATACGAAATGGGTATTTGTAGGCGAGCGTACCCTTAATGGAAAAGAAGAAGTTCGGGCCTATATGAAAGAATTTTATATTGAACCACCGGTATTTGATGTTGAATTGGCTATCGAAGATGGCGACTTTGTCACGGTAACAGGCAGTATCAGCTTAAAAAATAAGACCGGAAAATATGAACATTTTAATTATTGTGATATTTGGCGATTTGAAGATGGAAAAATTGCGGAGCTGAAAGCATTTGTAATAGAAAAGAAACCTTAAAGGTTCATTCTGCGGTTACCTAAAGGGTTTTTTGAATAATCGATCTAGCATTTAAACTTCTACAATATCCCCCAAATTTTTGGGGGACTTTAGTTTTATATGCAGATAATTTTCTTTAATTATAGTTGATTGATATTGGTGTTTATATTGTTTGCATTTAGAGATAAGCATATATATTTATAATCATTCTTAACGAAACATTTCATAATTTTGATATGTGAAAAAATGGATTTCCATACTGTTACTTTCCTTTTATTTGGTTTCGACAACTGAACTGTATCAGCTATTAAAAATTCCGACACTCATAGAGCACTTTATCGAACATAGGGGAGATAATCCTAAGATGACACTCATTTCTTTTCTTAAAATGCATTATGATCATCCTGTAAAAGATGCTGATTATCAAAAAGATCAGAAATTACCTTTCGTAGCTCACTCGTGTCCACTTGCACTTTTATTTATTGTAAATCCTGACTTTACAATTGAAATTAAGAAGCAAATTATCTTAGATTATCATAAGGAGATCAGTACATTTTATGATCTTTTCTATGATAAAGATGCTTCAAATTCTATCTGGCAGCCGCCGAAAAACTGTTAAAATCTTTTCGTTTTTACATTACGTTTTATTACGTCAATCTCATTGTGAACATTTATGTTGATGGTATTCTTAGTTATATTCAAAACCAAGATTATCGGCTGTATTTCACGATCTGATAGTGCTGATGGTTTTCTTATCAGCTAAAACGTATTCAATTTCTAAAAATTTTAACAGAATTATTTATGCTTACAAAAATCATTGAGTTTTCTGTAAAGAATAAGCTCATTATAATACTATTGGTTTTTGGACTGATCGGTGTAGGAACCTATCAGGTAACTCAATTACCGATAGATGCAGTCCCTGATATTACCAATAATCAGGTTCAGGTGATAACCACAGCGCCGTCATTCGGAGCTACCGATATCGAAAGATTAGTTACTTTTCCCATAGAACAGGCCAACAGTAATATTTCAGGGTTAAAAGAAATCCGCAGTTTCTCGCGGTTTGGCCTTTCGTTAGTTACCATTGTCTTTGATGATGATATTGATATTTATTGGGCAAGACAACAGGTTGCAGAGAGACTGCAGCAGGTGCAGAATCAGATTCCGCAGGATGTCGGAACACCTACTTTAGGACCTATTTCAACAGGGCTTGGTGAAATTTATCAATATGTAGTCCGCCCTAAAAAAGGATATGAAAGTAAATATGATATTACAGAACTCAGAACGCTTCAGGATTGGATTGTCAGAAGACAGTTGCTTGGTGTAAAAGGCGTTGCGGAAGTCAGCAGTTTTGGCGGAAAATTGAAACAATATGAAATTTCCGTCAATCCCGATAAGCTGAATGCTTACGGAATTACCATCACAGATGTTTTCGATGCACTGAAAACCAACAATCAGAATACGGGTGGTTCTTATATTGAAAAAGGACCTACCGTTTTATACATACGAAGCGAAGGATTGGTCGGAAATCTGGATGATATTAAAAATATTTCAATCGTCACCAAAAACAATGATGTTCCTTTGTTTATAAGAGATATTGCAGATGTTCGCTATGGTTATGCGACAAGATTCGGTGCAATGACCTATAATGATAATGGCGAAGTTTCCGGTGCGGTTGTGATGATGCTCAAAGGTGAAAACAGCAGTGAGGTCATTAAAAATGTAAAAGCTAAGATTCTGCAAATCCAGAAAACCTTGCCGGAAGGTGTTGTAATTGAGCCATTCTTAGACAGAACCAAGATGGTAAACAACGCCATCGGAACTGTTGAGAAAAATCTGATGGAAGGTGCGTTGATTGTTGTCTTTGTGCTGGTTTTGTTTTTAGGAAATTTCCGTGCAGGGCTATTGGTAGCTTCAGTTATTCCTCTGGCGATGCTTTTTGCAATTTGTATGATGAATCTCTTCGGGGTAAGTGGGAATTTAATGAGTCTTGGCGCACTGGATTTCGGGCTGATTATAGACGGGGCTGTTATTATTGTAGAATCGGTCATGCATCAGTTTACCCATAATTCAAAATTCCGCAAAGCCCTTTCGGTTTCAAAACAGGAAATGGATACAATTGTCATAGATTCTGCAGGAAAAATGATGAACAGTGCAGTTTTCGGTCAGATTATTATCCTTATTGTGTATTTGCCTATTTTAACATTGCAGGGGATTGAAGGAAAGATGTTCAAACCGATGGCACAAACCGTTGCCTTTGCTTTACTGGGGGCATTTCTGCTTTCGCTTACCTATATTCCGATGATGAGTTCTATTATTTTAAACAAAAAAATAAGCCATAAAATGAATTTTTCAGACCGGTTAATGGCAAAAGCTGAAATAATTTATCGTAAGGCCTTGCTGAAAGTTTTAAGAATACCCAAAACCATTTTCAGTATTGTCATTGTTCTTTTTATTTTTTCCGTTGTGGTTTTAAGCAGAATGGGAGGTGAATTTATCCCGTCATTGGAAGAAGGAGATTTTGCTGTTGATACCAGAGTTCTCCCCGGAAGCAATCTCAAAACAACAACTGAAAGTACACAAAAAGCGGCACATATTCTGAAGACCCGTTTTCCGGAAGTTCAGAAAGTAGTTACCAAAATAGGAAGCGGAGAAGTTCCCACCGACCCGATGCCGATGGATGCTTCTGATATGATGGTAATTCTGAAAGATAAAAGCGAATGGACTTCTGCTAAAACCTTTCCGGAGCTTTCGGGGAAAATGGGCAAAGCCTTAGAAGATGTTCCGGGAGTTACATTTGGTTTTCAATATCCCGTTCAGATGCGTTTTAATGAATTGATGACAGGCGCAAGACAGGATGTTGTTTTGAAAATATTCGGAGAAAACCTGGAGACACTGGTGAAAAATGCCAATCAGCTTGGAAAAATAGTTAATACAGTAAAGGGAACTCAAAATCTGTATATCGAACCCATTTCAGGTCTTCCGCAGGTTATTATCCAGTACAACAGACCGGTTATAGCGCAGTATCATTTGTCTATCGGAGATATCAACAGGGTTATTAATACCGCTTTTGCAGGTCAAAGTACAGGCTTGGTTTTTGAGGGCGAAAAACGTTTTGATATGGTGGTAAGATTAAATAGTAATGACCGTAAAAACCTGGATGATGTCAGGAATTTACTGGTTCCTACGCCATCAGGTAATCAGATTCCGCTTTCGCAGCTTGCCAATGTTGAGATTAAAGATGGTCCAAATCAAATCCAACGGGAGAACGGACAACGAAGAATCGTGGTGGGATTTAATATCAAAAACCGCGATGTTCAGGGGATTGTAGAAGAACTTCAAGCTAAGGTAGACCGACAGCTCAAACTTCCTCTGGGATACTACATCACATACGGAGGTTCTTTTGAAAACCTTAAAAATGCAAAAAACAGGCTGATGATTGCGGTACCAATTGCTTTGGTTTTAATTTTTGTGCTGTTGTTTCTGGCTTTTAATTCGGTCAAGGAAAGCCTTTTGATTTATACTGCGATTCCACTTTCTATCATTGGAGGCGTATTCTTACTGGCAGCCAGGGGAATGCCATTCAGTATCAGTGCAGGTGTAGGATTTATCGCTCTTTTTGGAGTGGCTGTTCTCAACGGAATTGTCCTGATTTCAGAATTCAACAGATTGTATAAAGGTGGAATTAAAAATATTGTAAGAATTGTTGTAGACGGCGGAGAAGCAAGGTTAAGGCCTGTGTTGATGACTGCTTTTGTGGCTTCACTAGGCTTTATTCCGATGGCTCTAAGCAACGGAGCAGGAGCAGAAGTTCAAAGGCCATTGGCAACTGTAGTGATAGGTGGACTTTTGATTGCTACATTACTCACGCTTTTTGTGCTTCCGCTGCTATATGTAACTATTGAAAAAGGATTTAAAATGAAAAAAATACGAAAAAATACAGTGACACCCATTCTTATCATCTTTTTTGTATTGACAGGAAGTGTTATGAAATCTCAAACCAAAGTCACTTTAAATGAAGCTGTTGCTATAGCTTTGAAAAATAACAGAGGCCTGAAAAATGAAAAATTAAAATCAGAATATGCAAAAGCACTTATTAAAACTTCTTCAGACATTCCTCAGACAGGAATTTCTGCGGACTATGGACAAATCAATAGTGCTTACCGGGATATAAAATTCGGAGTTTCACAGAGCATTGCATTTCCCACCGTTTACAAAAGACAGAAAAATCTGTACACCGAAGAATGGAAAAAAAGTGAGCTTACTATTTCATTAAAAGAATATCAGCTGAAAAAAGGCGTGACGCTTACATTCTACAATATTCTATATTGGCAGGAAAAGGAGAAAATCCTGAATGAATCTTTAGACTTTTATTCTCAATTTCTGGAAAAGGCGACTTTAAGATTAAAAAGCGGTGAGAGTAATATTTTGGAAAAAACGACTGCTACCAACCAAAAATCAGCTATCGAAATCCAGATTAAACGGGTGCGGCAGGAACTCAGAACTTTGCAGCTGCAATTGCAATGGCTTCTCAATTCAGAAACGGAATTCATTCCTGATGGAGAACGTATTTTCGCTCTTTCTAATCTACAAAATGATGTTTTCACAAATCCTTCGTTGAAAATATTAGAACAGCAAAAAAATATTGCAGCACAGCAAACGGCTTTGGAGAAATCCAAATTACTGCCGGGTTTACAGCTTGCCTACAACCTCAACAGTTTCCGTGGAATGGGGGCAGATGACAGGGTTTACAATGCTTCACCTCAGTTTCATTCTGTTCAGGTCGGCGTTTCGGTTCCTTTATTTTCGGGAAGTCATAAAGCAAGAATTGAAGCTTCAAAAATTGTAGAATCAGTGACCGAAAATGATTTTCAGAATGCCGAGTTTACCTTAAAAAAACAGTATAAAAAACTCTCAGAGATTCAGCAGAAAAACATGGAAATTGTTTCTCAGTACGAGAAATATGAACTGAAAAATGCCGATACCATTCTTGATACTGCTCAAAAACAGTTCATCAACGGAGATATCAATTATCTGGAATTTGTAATGCTTGCCAATCAGGCAATCAGCATCAAAAATAATTATACAGATGCCGTTTGGAATCTTAATGAAAGTATCATTGAACTGGAATATATTACTTTAAATCAATAAATTATGTCAAGATTAATTCAAAATAAATATTTGATTTTATTAATGCTTGTCCTCTTTTTTTCGGTTCAATGCCATAAAAAAGAAGAAGCTGTTATAAAGCCAACAACTTCTAAAGATGAAAGTATCGTTATACTTACCGATGCCCAGCTTAAAAACACGCCTATAGAAACAATGTCACTTTCTGTGAAAAATATTTCTACGGTACTTAAAATCAATGGGAAAATAGATGTTCCGCCTCAGAATTTGGTTTCCGTAAGCGTTCCTCTGGGTGGTTATCTGAAAAATACCAATCTGCTTCCGGGAATGCGGGTGAATAAGGGACAGGTGATTGCTGTTATCGAAAATCCTCAATTTATGCAGCTTCAGCAGGATTATCTGATGGCAAAATCAAAACTTCATTTTGCAGAACTGGATTATGGCAGACAGAAAAAGCTCAACCAGAGCCAGGCAAGCAGTGATAAAGTAATGCAGCAGGCTCAGTCTGAAATGAACAGCCAAAGGATCATGATGAATACTTTGGCAGAACAGCTTCAGCTTGTCAATATAAATCCGGGAAATTTAACCGCAGAGAATATTAGAAAAAGTGTTCCGGTCTACAGTACAATCAATGGTTTTGTGAGCAAAGTGAATGTGAATATAGGAAAGTTTGTAAATCCGTCTGATGTTTTATTTGAACTCATCAATCCTAATGACATTCATCTGAATCTTAAAGTATATGAAAAAGACCTTGAAATGCTGAAAATAGGACAAAGATTTACCGCCTATACCAATACACAGCCGGAGAAAAAATATAATGGAGAAATTATTCTCATCAGCAAAGATATCAATGCAGACGGAACGGCAGATGTGCATTGCCATTTTGAGCATTATGACCAGAACCTGATTCCCGGAATATATATGAACGCTGAGATCGATACTGAAACATCCTTTTCCAATGCACTTCCAGAGGAAAGTATTGTCAGTTTTGAAGGGAACAATTATGTTTTTGTTCAACAAAAAAAACAAACCTATAAACTGACTCCTGTAACGTTGGGAGAAGCTGAAAACGGTTTTGTTCAGATCAAAAATTTTGGAGATTTCAAGAATAAAAAAATCGTCACCAAAAATGCGTACACGCTTTTGATGAAGCTTAAAAATACGGCAAGTGAAGAGGAATAATTCCGATTTAAATAATTAGAAAATAATCATGCAAAAATTAAAAATAATGAATAAGTCATTTTTCACCATAAGAAATATTTTAGCTGTACTGTTGTTACTGTTTATCGGTATTCAGTTTATTGATGTTAAAAAAAATATCAGTCAGAGTCAATCTGAAAATGCTATTGGAAATTATTATAAAATACCGGCAAACGTTCAATCTATTTTGAAAACGAGCTGCTACGACTGCCACTCCAACAACACTACCTATCCTTCATACAGTAAGTTACAGCCTGTGAAATGGTGGTTGGCTGATCACGTAAATTCTGGTAAAAGACATTTGAATTTTGACGAGTTCAATTCTTACAGCCGGGAAGAGAAGCTTAAAAAACTTGATGAGATTATTGAAACTGTCAAAGACAGAGAAATGCCGCTTACTTCTTACACGGTTATTCATCAGGATGCAAAACTATCTGTTTCGGATCGGGCTGAAATACAAAAATGGGTCTATGAGACAAAAAAGGAGGTGAAATAGATGACTAGATTCAGTTTCAATCATTCTTAATCAATCATCACATCAGCCATGAAATCTTATCTTATTTCTTTAAATTTAATGTTTAAATAACCTACCATGAAAATAGTAACAATCATTGTTTTAACCTGTTCAAATATTTGTTTTGGACAGGTTCAATCTGATTCAGCCGAACTGAAAAAACTCTCTGTAGAGAATTACGGTAATTCAGTGTACAAACCAAGCTATAAAAAGCTAATTATTCCAACAGTATTTATTGGCTTCGGAGTGGTCAGCCTAAGTTCTGATGCGCTCAAAAATCTAAACAGTTCCACAAAGTATGAAATCGGAGAACATCAACCCAAGCATATCACTCTTGATAACTACACCCAATATTTGCCTGCAGCAATGGTCTACGGTTATAATCTTGCAGGCATAAAAGGAAAGCATAATCTTAAGGAACGAACTATTATCTACGGAACCTCTCAGCTGATTTCAGCCACATTTGTTTTGCCTTTAAAGCATCTGGTAAAAGAGGAACGTCCGGATGGCACCAATCATCTTTCTTTTCCTTCCGGTCATACAGCGACTGCTTTTTCTTCCGCACATTTTCTCTTCAGAGAATATCAGGATGAGAATATGTGGATTGCTCTTTCAGGATATCCAATTGCCCTTTTTACAGGTGTTTACAGGACATTAAATGATAAACATTGGGTAGGCGATGTGGTTGCAGGCGCTGGATTTGGTATCCTGAGCACCGAAATTGCCTATTGGATATTCCCCATTGTCAATAAGATCTTCAAAAATAACGAATCGAAAGGCGTCACTTTCATCTATCCGGTCATTCAATCGAAGTCTGCCGGTCTGGGTCTGGTTTTGAATCTATAATAATGTAGTATCATTAGAATAAAACTCCAAACATTAACCAACTGCTATATCAATACAGATGATTACCGGATATGGTTAAGGCAGGAAATTTAATTTGTATGTAATAATTACTTATTTTTAGATAACTTATTTAAGGCGGCTAAATAAAAAAGCAACATCACCAGTTAGATCCAGTGATGCTGCGTGGAAAAAATTTAATTATCTGAAAAAGTTTATCTAAATTCTTGTTGCCAGGCTTAATATCAGATCAAGGTCATCTTTCACAATGATTATTCCGCCCATCTTTTTTGGAGGTGTGATATTGAAATCACTGAATTTGACATTCTTCCTACCTGTAAGTTTATTGTTTTCCATTTCAAATCGCACATTGTATCTTTTGCTCTTATTCATCATTTTGACTTCTACCACTGCAAGAAGATTTTTCTGATCTTTAGTAAGGCTGATGAATCTGATCGTCATCTCAGGGTATTTTTCTGCATTCAGTATCTTCTGGAAATCCTTGGTCATCATCTTGTTTTCGCAATAGAAATCGCTCACTTTCAAAATGATGTTGGGTAAATCTTTTTCTGAGAAAGAATAAGCACCGCGGTCATTTCCGAATTTGCTGTTGATGAATTGGAAACTGTTGACATTTGTACTACCATTAATTTTAACAAAGTTTTCCTGAGCAGTGATCATTGTTGCAGAAAATAAAAGAAGCAGAAAAATATGTAAGGGTTTCATGATTTTAAATTTAAAAAACAAAGGAGACTCTAGAGTTTCCTCTGCTTCTGTTAGCTGAACATTTAGAAAGAGATCACAGCTTCCAGCATAAATCCATTGAACTTACCGTCTCTGCGGATGTTGGTTGCTGGATATCCGTCATATTTCTGGTTTACGTATTCTATTTTGGTAAGGATGTTTTTGGTCATAAACCAGCCTCCACCAATATTATATCGGTCTACACTAATGTCGTCACCTGTAATTAGTTTTCCGTCTACTTTGTTATACCGTCCGCCGAAGTAGAAGTTTTCAGTATTTCCAAATCTGTAAAGCAATTCTGCAGCATATTGGTTGTACGTTCTTCTATCAGTTTCTACGAGGTTACGTCCAGAGGCGGATTCGAAGATTCCGAAGAATTCCAATCCTTTGTATTTCAGAAACGGGTTGATCATCAATGAAGTCATCGAATTGGCGAAGTCCGGATCTACCATTCCGGATCTCATCTGCGCTGAAGAAGTGGCTGCTGTATTCTCCATCACAAAATAATATCTGGAACCTGCTCTGTCCCCATTGTAAAAGTCCAGTCTTGGAGCTCTTGCAATATTATAAACCGATCCTGTAAGTCTTATTCTAAGATCCTGATTGATCTGTTTGTCATATCCTAATTTTCCGTAAATGCCGGGGCTTGTTCCTCCCGTAGCAGTTTGATTAAGTTTTCCGTTGGTTACACCACCCATTACGATCACACCGTTTCTTCTGTAATAAAGCTCTGCGAAAGGAAACGTAGCATAAGCGTCCATTAGGTAATTTCCAACAAATGGATTCAAAATGGCGTAAGCATTATCGGTTCTTCTCAGTTGAGCATCACCGTAGTTGATTTGATCCTGACCTACTTTGATAGTTGTATATTTCATCAATTCCTCTGCAAAACCTTTCTGGATGAAGTCCAACTTATCAATCTGTAAGTATCCACCTTTTACATAAGTTTCGTTATGGTGTCTTGAAGACAGGAATGTTCTCAAGTGTAAGTTCACACCATCATACAAAGCGACGTCCAAGTCTAAATTGGCGGTTGGGAGGTTGATGTTATTTCCGATGTTGTACAATTGAGTAGTATTCACACCGTTAACGATAACCGGTGTTGCATTATTCTCATGTTTTATTCCCTGAAATTGTAATGCAAATGCACCCCCTACTTTTACTCTTAAGTGATCAAAAGTGGAAACAGTATCTTTTGGGTTTTCAAAAACCGTCAACCCCCGTTGGTCTCTTGGTTTCAAATTGTCTAATTTACCTTCCTGAGCGAATCCCGATGTTGCTGTTAGTAAAGCAGCGATGAAGCCGGCTTTAAATATATTTCTTTTCATGATATTAAATATTATTCAGTTATTTGATTTGAATTAATCTGCTACTACATTTATTTTTACAGTGACAACGTCACCAGTTTTGATTCCCATAAATCCCGGGCGTTCCATTCCGAATTCTGACATTTTGATCGTTTCGTTTCCGTCAATGATATAAGTGTTTCCTTTTTTCACAATGGAGATAGGGAACGCAACGGTTTTAGTAGCTCCTGCAATTGTTAATTTTCCAGTAGCATTGCTCTTGCCAAGATTGATGGAGGTAGCTGTGAAAGATATATTCGGAGCCTTGTCTGCCTTCAATGCATCATAAGCCTTCTTTTCCATCGTCTTTCCCTTTTCTGCCTTCAGATTTCTGACAGGGACGGTGAAGGTCACATTCGTGATTGCATTCCCCGAAACAGTTCCAGAAAAATTCGCATTGGTACCGGTCATTTCCCAGTCGTGCATCGGAGATGTTCCGAAAATAGTGATTGCCGTACTTTTTTGGACTAATCTTTGAGCATTTGACAATTGCGGCATTAACATGCTTCCTAATACTAAACTAAGCGCCATAAGATGTTTCGTAGTTTTCATTTTGATACTATTTTATTGTTTTAATTATGTTTTTTATATTTTATAAGATGAAGAAGTGGGTAATTAATTTTACTCGTATAAAAGGATGATTTAAATTTTGTTTATCATCACGATACGAGATTAGTATTGATTGTACCGTGTTGATTTCTCTGAACTTTATTGTTGGAAGTTGATTTAAATTTATAGGACAAAGGTAAAATCTGAGTAATATTCAGAAGATGACGGTAATTTCATTTTTAAATGATCCTCATCACTTTATTCTTTCAGCTTCTCAAGGATCATGTTTATGATCATCTGAAATGTTTGTAATCCTAATAATTATTTGGTCTTCATAATGTCTTTTTAATATTTAAATTAATTTAATTTATTGATTATCAATATTTTATTTTATTTAGGTTCATCAAATATCATCCTGGCACTATAATTAATCGGGATACTAAATTACTTTGCTGACGATCACAAAAATTCATGATGAGGGTCATTTTCTATATCGGGTTCTGTTTCTAAATTTGTTCAACTTTAAAATAGCAACATGGAAACAATGGGCATGACATCAATTATCAAAACGGTGAACCCGTTCAATAATAAACTTGTGAAGTCATTTGATGAATGACAGAGGAACAGCTTGAGTCAAAATCAAGCTGACGGATAAAGCTTTCAAAAGCTGTAAGAAATTAGTACAATCTGAGCTGGCGTAATTATTACAACGCCTTGCGGTCATCATGCGCAACAAATCCGATTCGTACGACTGCTCTGGACGTCGCAATTAATTACAGCAGAGAGTTGCAAAATAGCATATCTTTTTATTTTTCCAATTTAACCTTTAATTCAGCATATGGCTTTATTAATAGTAAAGCCATATGCTCTAGATCTTTATAAATTATGATACCAAAAAAAATGAAAGCAGCGGTAATCCACGCTTTTGGAGAGCCGTTACAAATCGAAGAAATGCCCGTAAGAGAGCCAGGCGACAATGAAATATTAGTGAAAGTCATTGCCTGTGGAGTATGTCATACCGATCTTCACGCATGTGAGGGAGATTGGCCTGCCAAACCAAAGATGCCTTTGGTTCCTGGACATGAGGCGATAGGATATGTCGTTGCGTTAGGACACAGTGTAAAAAACGTGCAAGAAGGTGATATTGTCGGTGTACCTTGGTTATACAGTGCCTGTGGATGTTGTGACTATTGTTACACGGGCTGGGAAACCCTTTGTGAAAGTCAGAAAAATGGAGGTTATAGTGTAGACGGTGGTTTTGCTGAATATGTTGTTGCTGATTCAAGATATGTTGCCCGCTTTCCTTCAGGTATCAATTTTGCAGAAATGGCACCGATCATTTGCGCCGGGGTTACCGTTTACAAAGGTTTGAAACAAACTGAAGCCAAACCCGGGGAATGGGTAGGTATTTCCGGAATCGGGGGATTAGGTCACCTTGCTGTACAGTATGCCAAAGCGATGGGTCTGCATGTGGCAGCGATTGATATTGCTGATGATAAACTAAAATTGGCAAAAGACTTAGGGGCAGATGTCATCGTAAATGCCAAGGAAAAAGATCCGGGATTGTTCCTTAAGAAAGAGACCGGCGGAATGCATGGCATGCTTGTGACAGCACCGTCGATAACTGCATTTAATCAGGCGCTCGGCACCCTTCGACGTAAAGGGGTACTCTCCTTAAATGGACTGCCTGCAGGTACTTTTGATCTCTCGATTTTCGACACAGTGATCAATGGTACTACTATCCGTGGTTCTATTGTAGGAACACGTAAAGATATGGAAGAAGCCATCGCTTTTGCCGTGGAAGGAAAGGTGAAAGCTACTGTAAAAACAGCCAGACTCGAAGATATTAATACCGTTTTTGATGAGATGAAAAAGGGAGATATCAGCGGCAGAATGGTTTTGGAAATCGCAAAACCATAGCGTTCGTTTGCAGCAATATTAAAATCTTATTGATGATAACAATAGGGCATGGATATACTTAAAAACCAGTCCTCTAATTTAAAGTTCAACATTAAAAAAATAATTTATGTTTTTTCAACATATTTATGATAAGAGCCTTGCGCAGGCGAGTTATTTAATCGGCTGTCAGACAGTCGGAGAAGCAATAGTTATCGATCCAAAAAGAGATATCGATACCTATCTTCAGCTTGCCAAAGAAAATAATCTGACAATTACCCATATCACGGAAACGCATATTCACGCAGATTTTCTCTCAGGTTCCCGTGAGCTTGAAAAAGCAACAGGTGCGAAGCTGTATCTTTCTGATGAAGGCGGAGCGGATTGGCAATATCAGTTTCAGCATATTGGTTTAATCAATGGGGATACAATTGAAGTAGGTCGCCTTACACTGAAAGTAATTCACACCCCGGGACATACCCCTGAAAGTATCAGTTTTTTACTAACCGATCATCCTGCAGCGGATGTACCGGTGATGATTTTTACCGGAGACTTTGTTTTCGTGGGAGACATAGGAAGACCTGATTTACTGGAAAAAGTAGCGGGATTGACCGGAACTCAGGAAAAGGGAGCAAAAGAAATGTACCATTCGGTGCAGGACTTTGTCAAGCTCCCTGAGTTTATTCAGGTCTGGCCGGGACATGGAGCAGGTTCGGCCTGCGGAAAATCTTTGGGTGCTGTCCCAAGTTCTACGGTCGGTTATGAGAAAATCAGAAACTGGGCATTTCAGTATGAAGATGATGAGGAAGGTTTCATCGAGTATCTGTTAGAAGGTCAGCCGGAACCGCCGAAATATTTTGCAATGATGAAAAAGTGGAATAAAGTAGACAGACCTTTATTGATGGAAGTTCCGATACAGAAAAAACTTTCAAAGGAAGAATTTCTCAGCGCATACCATGATGGAGTACAGGTGATTGATACGAGAAGTAAGGAAGACTTTGCCAAAGGTTTTATTCCGAAAAGCCTCAATATTCAGGGGAATAATTCTTTTTCGACCTGGATGGGATGGATGGTCAACTATTCAGAACCTTTTATTTTGTTAGCCCAAGAGGGACAAATGGAAGACCTTACCCGTAAACTGATGAGGATAGGGATGGATCAAATGATGGGCTACATTTCTAGTGCCGAAAATTTGGGATTGGAATTGCAGACCGTTGACAGCATTGATCTTGAAGAATTTAAAACCTATCTGAACAGAGAAGACGTTCAGGTGATCGATGTAAGAAACAAAACTGAATATGAAGCAAGACATATCGCCAATGCAGAAAACTTTTTTGTTGGAACTCTTGAAGATCATCTCGACATGATTTCCCATGAAAAGCAGGTGATCATCTATTGTCAGAGCGGTGACCGTGCTTCTATCGCCTATTCTATCTTAAAGAAATATGGTTTTGAGAACGTAAAAATTTATTACGGGGGAATGAAGGAATGGTTGGAGAAATACAATTCTGTAACCAACTAGAAATAGATTTGTTATTGGAATTAAAAATACTTAAAAAAAGCAGTAACGGACGGAAAACCTATTACTGCTTTTTTATTAAGATATCAGTGATCAATCTTTATTTTTATTAGTTTTTCAATGTCTTTCAAATTTGATCTGTCTCTGACTTCAATTCTGATTCCACGTCCTTCTGTATAAGCCTTTGCGGCTAAAAGCTCGGCTTTTATTTTGTCTGAAATATTACTTTCAAGTATTTTTTCAGTCGCTTTCTGTCCAAAAACAAATGCTGCCTTAAAGAATTTCTCTCGCGGTAAAAGATATATGATAACCCTTGTTTTATCTTTGATTCGAAAACTCCATCCGAATTTTGCTCCGGAAAAATGCCATCCTGATTTAGAGTTGAAATCATGTTCATGAGTAAATTTCTCAAAGCTTTTCCATATATCAAAAGTGTCTCCTAGGACTTCTTTCAGCTGATTCTCTGTAGGAATTTCATCCTTCATACTAAATATACTTTTCATTATTCTCACAAAATTTTAAAGTACGTCTTTATCAATATATATTATGTTTCTAAATGATTCGGTTTATGTAACAAATCAATTTGTGGTCGACAATCTTGATCCATACGTCAGCAATGACGTTATTGATTTAGACTGAAGAGATTATTTCTTAGATATTCTTTTGGCTCCCTCGTTACTGCCTTTAAAAGTAACATAACATCCAAGTACAAAACCTAAATTATACCAATTGCCATTATTGGCAACTTCATAAACGGTAATGTCTTTTTCAAACAAGCTTAATACAAAAGAAACAGGAGAGATAATGCCCTGCCAAAATCCGTGTAAAAATCCTGCATCAGTGGACTGTATACACTTCGATAAATCATGTGTTGAAGCACAGCTTCCCATTAATAAAAGGAGAAGCAGTAAAAATAATTTTTTGTTCATGAGTTCTTAATTTTTCATCTAATATAATAATATTTAATGTTTTCTTATCCTTGATCACCTACACCAATAATGCAAGTTGATCAATATCAAATGACAGCGTGATGAGCATCACTTTATTTGACCAGAACTTTGCGGAACTTTGAAACACTTTAATAACAAGAGGATTACGTAACCTGATTGCAAATAAAGCAAGACTAAATTAATAATTGTATAATCGGAATAAGGGCAAGTTGAAAATCTGATGAACTAATCGCTCAGATAGACAAAGGCAGCAAGCCATATTCAAAATTAAAATTAAAAAAAATGAAAACAAATTCAGAATTACAGAAAGACGTTCAGGATGCCATTAAATGGGAACCACTGCTCAACTCAGCAGAAATCGGAGTCATTGCTAAAGATGGTATCGTTTCTTTAACAGGTATTGTCGACAGCTATGCGAAAAAAACGGAGGCGGAAGAGGCTGCTAAAAGAGTAAGCGGTGTAAAAGCTTTGGTAGAAAACATCGAGGTGAAATTTCCCAATTCATTTACAAAAACAGATCCGGAAATTGCAAAAGAAGTATTGGATGCTTTGAAAGCTGCATGGGACGTTCCTGATGATAAAGTTTCGGTAAAGGTAGAAGATGGGTGGGTTACTTTAGAAGGAGTATTGCCATGGAACCATCAGAAAGAAGCGGCTAAAAGAGTGGTCAAATATCTTAAAGGAGTGAAGGGGGTTTTTAATAATATTAAAATTAAATCCGAGCTTCATGACGTAATAGAACAGAAAGCGGTAAAAGATGCTCTTAAAAGAAGTGCGATTGATGACAGCGATATTGATGTTGCCGTTTCAGGAACAACTGTAACTCTAACAGGATTGGTAAATTCTTTTTATGCAAAAGAAGAAGCTGGACGAATAGCCTGGAAAACACCCGGTATCTGGCATGTGAAAAATGAATTAGAAGTTGACTATGAATATGCTTTCTAATCCATTTTTGTAAAAAAACTTAAAAGCACTAAATGTACTTTTAAGTTTTTTTTTGATGAAACTGCTCAGCGAAATGTATGTGATTTTAAAGGTTATATAAATTGAAACAATCCGCTATAATTGAATTGTCTCATCGCTATGAAATTCATTTTTAGAAATTGGTTATGAAGATAACCATGTTCATTTTTTGATACAAATTGTTCCAAACTTATCAATTAGTAAAATTTGTATGAAAGTAAAAAGTATCACAGCTAAAGAAATTTTCAAAAGTTTTCCTTAAGCTAAAGCTAAGCTTTTGTTTCTAATATTTCGGGGCTCTGCCACGGGGTAGTTTATTAAAAAAAAGAATAATCTACTATTTAGGAATGCATTCCGCTTTTCCATGATTATAGTTATATTTGAGTATGAATATTTATGAAATATTAGATCCTGAACTCAAGAAAGAAATTGCAGCCAGTGGCGATTTAAAAATATTCCCTGCAGGTACGGTTATTTTAGATATCAACTCCTATGTTAATTACATTCCATTGGTAATGTCTGGCAGTGTGAAGGTCGTAAGAACGGAAGAGGATGGGAGAGAAATCCTTTTGTATTATCTTACGCCCGGGGAAAGTTGTATCTCATCAATACTTTCAGGGCTTACCCAAGGCACTTCGAAAGTTAAGGCGGTGGTAGAAGAGGACGCTGAAATTCTGATGCTGTCACTTCCAAAAGCCAAAGAATGGCTCACAAAATATCCGGAATGGTCTACTTTTGTTTTTGAGCTTTATCACAAAAGATTTGAGGATTTAGTCAATATGGTCAATTCAATTGCTTTCCAAAAAGCAGATGCTCGAATTTTATATTTATTAGATCAAAAATCAAAACTGTATAAATCTAGAGAACTTTCCGTTACCCATCAACAACTTGCAGACGAGCTAGGTATTACGAGAGAAGCAGTAAGCCGTGTGCTGAAACAGATAGAGATCGAAGGTAAAATAAAACTTTCCCGAAATAAAATTACCCTATTGTAACTTACATCACTGACTGACTTTTATCTCATCCGTACATTTGCATTATAAATTTTAAAACCAATAAAATGTTAGATGCAATAAAAAACCTTTTCGGTATGGATAAAACCGATTATGCGGCTCTTGTAAATGAAGGTGCTGTTATCCTTGATGTAAGAAGCAAAAGCGAATATGCTGGCGGACATATCAAAAATTCTATTAACATTCCTGTTAATGAACTTCAAAATAATCTTTCAAAGTTAAAAAACAAAGATAAAACCATTATTACCTGTTGCGCATCGGGGATGAGAAGTGCTTCTGCGAAAAATATTCTACAGAATAATGGCTATAAAAAAGTCCACAATGGTGGAGGATGGAGTAGTTTAAACTCTAAATTATAATCCGATGGAAGCACATTATTATAACGTTAATATTTCCTGGAAAAATGAGCGTAAGGGAGAAATGTCATCGCCGGAACTTCTTCAAAGCATAGAAATAGCAACACCTCCTCAATTTCCCAAAGGAATCGAAGGAATCTGGTCGCCGGAACATTTGTTTACCGCAGCCGTTAGCAGTTGTTTGATGACAACTTTCCTCGCAATTGCAGAAAACTCAAAATTAGAATTTGAAAATTTTGAGTGCAAATCCAAAGGAAAATTAGAACAGGTTGAAGGCAAATTTCTGATGATCGAAGTGATTTTGGAACCTGTTGTCACCATCAAAGACGAATCGGACAGAGAAAAAGCTGAGAAAATTTTGCAGAAATCAGAAGCCAATTGCTTAATATCCAATTCTGTGAAATCTAAAATCACGATGATTCCTCAAATCAAATTAACATAAATGTTTCCATATATTTTTAATTATTACCGCCTTTACTGGCGGTTTTTTTTTGTCCCCAAAATAAAAGCAAATGTTATTCTGAATTATCTTCTTATGTGATAAAGGTTACTGTGCAACAGTTTTCATCAGTCTAATTTTGTCAAAAATTAAAGATTATGCAAAAAGTCTGGGTGCTTATTTTATCGATAATCACATTTCAAACTATATTTTCACAGGATACCATAACTATTTCCAAAACCGAACTAGAGCAGAAAATTTTGGACAATAATCTTCAGGTAAAAATGGCGCAAAAAGAAGCCGAACTTGCCGATGCAGAACTGTTGGGAACAAGAGCGATGTATCTCCCAAACATTAATGCGTCTTACACTTTTTCCAATACTAACAATCCGCTGTATGCATTTGGTTCAAAACTCAATCAGGAACGTATTACGATGACGGATTTCAATCCGGATAATCTCAATTCGCCAAAAAGTATTTCTACGTTTGCGACCAAATTAGAAATTCAGCAGCCCATCATCAATATGGATGCGGTTTACCAGAAAAAAGCCGGACAGGTAAAATCAGAAGTGCTGAAAATCAAAACAGAAAGAACCAAAGAATACGTTCAGTTCGAACTCAAAAAAGCATATATGACGTTACAGGTGGCGTACAAGATGGTTGAAACGTTAGAAAACGCTAAAACAACAACATTGGCAAATAAAAGAGTCATCGACAATTATTACAAAAACGGAATTATTCAGAAATCAGAAGTTTTGTATATGGATGTACGTCTGAAAGAAATTGACAATCAGATTCAGTACGCTAAATCAAATGTCAAAAATGCTTCCGATTATCTCTATTTTTTGTTGGATGAAAATTACCAGAACAAAGTCCTAAAACCCACAGAATCATTAGAATATCAGGAAAATATGGTAGAAAATAATCCCACTTTGAATATTAATAGAAAAGATTTACAAGCCTACCAAAAATCTCTCGAAGCTTACGGTTTGATGATAAAATCTTCCAAAGCCAAATTTCTACCAAAACTCAACGCCTTTGGAAGTTTCGAGATGTACGACAACAAAATCGCACAGTTCGATGCCAACGGATATTTAGCCGGAATTCAGCTTTCTTGGAACGTTTTCGATGGTTTGAAAGCCAAAAGCGAACAGGAAAAATACAAAGCCGAACGCTCCAAAGCAGAAACCGAAATCCAGCAATACCAAAAACAAAGCGAGCTGGAATTGAGCAAAACTTCCCGACAAGTTCAGGATGCCGGGAACAAAGTAAACCTCACCAAACTTGCCTGGGAACAGAGCAAAGAAGCCTACCGAATCCGCAAAAACCGCTACGACCAAGGTCTGGAAAAATCTGCCGATCTGCTTACGTCCGAAACGCAAATGTCACAGAAAGAATTAGAACACATCCAAGCCATTTTCGAATACAACACCGCTTTAGAGTATTATAAATTTTTGAAAAATTAATTTTTTTAGGAGCTTAATCCCGCTGTCCACTATATCTTTTTTGCTTTTGATTTTTTTTTAGAATAGAAAATTTAGGATAAGCAAAAAAGGATGCCGTTCCCATCGGGGCTATGATTAAAGTTTCGCTCAATACAATAAAAAATAAAAACCTATGAGGTTTGAAACAGAAAAATAAAATCAACATTATGAAAACATATATTTATTCCGGTCTTATTCTGTCAGCAGTTCTTTTGAGCAGCTGCTCGTCCGACGACAAAAAAACCGAACAAAACACAGATGCTCCCATTTCGGTTACGGTCAATCAATCAACTACCAATTCCACAGGTTCATCCGCAACTGCCACCGGAAAATTGGTTGCCAGAAATTCCGTGAATGTTTCTACCAGAATGATGGGCTACATCACCTCGATGAGAGCAGAAGTCGGACAGAACGTATCTGCCGGGCAAGCATTGATAAGCATTAATTCCACCGATATTCAGGCAAAAGGCGGACAAGCCAACGCACAGATTTCGCAAGCTCAGGCTAGTTTCAATATTGCTAAAAAAGATTACGAAAGATTCCAGAATTTATACAAAAATCAAAGTGCATCTCAAAAAGAATTAGACGATATGAGAGCCCGTTTCGAAATGGCTCAGGCGGGTTTGCAAGCCGCTCAGCAAATGAAAAACGAAGTCAATTCTCAATATAAATATACCAACATTACCGCTCCGATTTCCGGAACAATTACTGCGAAATTTGCGGAACAGGGCGATATGGCAAGTCCGGGAATGCCTCTGCTTACGATAGAATCTTCGGGAGCTTTGCAGGCGCAGGTTTTGGTTTCCGAGCAATACATTACTATGATTAATCCGGAAATGACTGTTCAGGTAACACTCAAATCCATCAACAAAACGGTTCCAGGAAAGGTTTCCGAAATCAGTAAATCGGCCACCAACACTGGTGGGCAATATATGGTGAAAATCAATATTCCTGCATCAAAAGAATTGCTCCCCGGAATGTTTGTCAATGTGCAGTTTCCATTTAAAAATTCCGGTAAAACCAATCAGGATTTCGAGGAAAGCATAACGGTTCCAAAATCTGCTTTGGTAGAAAATGGACAATTAACGGGAGTTTACACGGTAAGTTCATAAAATACAGCAGTCTTACGATGGATAAAAATCGGGAAATCTTTCGGAGATGAGGTGGAAGTGCTATCAGGTTTAAATGCTAAAGAACCATACATCATTTCAGCCAACGGAAAATTGTATAACGGAGCAAAAATTCAAATTAAATAATGTAACAATTGACCAATGCAGCAATTACTGATTTACGAATAAAGTTTGTAATTGTTATACTGTTACATTGATACATTTTCACATTAAAAAAATATTTTTTTATGGAAAAAGGATTCGCAGGACGTATCGCCGAGTTTTTCATCAATTCAAAACTGACGATTTTATTGATGGTCGCTTTGATGATAATCGGGGTGTACAGTTCCACATTAATACCAAGAGAGGAAGAACCGCAAATCATTGTGCCAATGGCAGATGTAATGGTCGGTTATCCAGGCGCATCGCCGAAAGAAGTAGAAAGCCGCGTGGTAAAACCTTTGGAAAAAGTTATTTCCAACATCAAAGGGGTAGAGCACATCCACTCAATGGCAATGAACGGAAAAGCAATGATTATTGTTCAGTTTTATGTGGGTGAAGATACAGAACGCTCTTATGTGAAATTGTATGATGAACTGATGAAAAACAAAAACATCTTGCCGAAAGGCGTGATGGAACCGATGGTGAAAACCCGTTCCATAGATGATGTTCCGATGTTGGGACTTACGCTTTGGAGCGAAAAATACAACGATTACGAACTTCGTCAGATCGGTGAAGAATTATCTTCGGAAGTCAAAAAAATTAAAGACGTTTCCCTGACCAATGTGATTGGCGGAAGAAACCGACAACTAAAAGTCATCGTAGATAAAGATAAAATGGCTGAACTGAACGTCGATGCACTTTCTGTGATGCAGATGATTCAGGCCAACAACGGAAGTTCACAATCCGGAAGTTTTGATTCTAATGATACAGAATATCTTTTGACAACAGGACAATTCCTGAATTCAGCAGAAGATGTAGAAAATCTGGTTATTGGAACCTCTCAAAATATGCCAGTGTATCTGAAACAGGTCGCGAAAATTGAAGACGGAGCAGCTTCTCCCGCCAATTACGTAAGTTTCGGAAACGGAAATGCGATGGAAAACAGCAAGAAATTTAAGTCTGAGTATCCTGCAGTGACACTTTCTGTTTCCAAAGTAAAAGGTGCAGATGCTATGAAAATTTCCGAGCAAATCCTAACCAAAGTAGAAGAATTGAAGAAAACTTTAATTCCAAATGATGTTCACGTAGAAGTTACCAGAAATTACGGAGAAACGGCTTCCCACAAAGTGTCAGAATTATTGATGCATTTGGGCATTGCAATCTTGGCAGTTACCTTTTTGGTAATGCTTGCGATGGGTTGGAGAGGCGGATTGGTCGTGTTCTTCTCAGTTCCGCTTACGTTCGCTTTGACATTGTTCAGCTATTATATGTTAGGGTATACTTTAAACAGAATCACGCTTTTTGCTTTGGTTTTCGTGGTCGGAATTGTGGTGGACGACAGTATTATCATTGCGGAAAATATGCACAGGCATTTTCATATGAAGAAATTACCCTTCAAACAAGCGGCTATTTATGCCATTAATGAAGTCGGTAATCCAACCATTTTAGCCACTTTTACGGTAATTGCTGCGATTTTACCAATGGCTTTTGTCTCCGGAATGATGGGACCTTATATGTCGCCAATGCCGATTGGAGCTTCGATTGCGATGTTGCTTTCGCTGTTTGTAGCTTTAACGGTAACACCATATTTAGGTTTTCATTTATTAAAAGTAAAAGATACGCACGAGCATAAGGAAGAACAGGGATTGGAAACCGGTTTAATTTATAAAATTTATAAAAAAATAGAACAGCCATTGCTCGACAGCAAATCCAAAAGATGGACGATGACGGGCGTTACGGTGGTACTTTTATTGATTTCGGTATTGGCATTTTTCACGAAATGGGTCGCTGTGAAAATGCTTCCTTTTGATAATAAAAATGAAATTCAGCTGGTGATTGATATGCCGGAAGGAACCACTCTGGAAAGAACAGCCGCTGTTACCAAAGACATTTCCCAATACCTGAAAACCGTTCCTGAAGTCGTAAATTACCAGAATTATGTAGGCTCTTCTGCTCCAATTACGTTCAATGGTTTGGTTCGTCATTATGATATGAGAGGAGCGAGCAATACCGCAGATATTCAGGTAAATCTTTTGCACAAAGAAGACCGAGATGCGCAAAGCCACGATGTAGCCAAGAAAATCCGTCCGGAAATTCAGAAAATTGCAGCAAAATACAACGCCAATGTCAAAGTGGTGGAAGTTCCGCCTGGTCCGCCGGTTTTATCAACTATTGTAGCCGAAATTTATGGTCCTGATTATGATGGGCAGATAAAAGTTGCCAAACAAGTGGAGGAAATTCTGCATAAAACCGACGATGTTGTGGATATCGACTGGATGGTAGAAGCACCTCAAACTGAATTTAAGATTATTCCGGACAAAGAAAAAGCAATGCTGAATGGTGTTGCACCACAACAGATTGTTGGTAATCTATCATATTTGATGGGCGAACATCCGATTGGAAATTTATATGACGAAAAATCCAACGATCCTGTTGATATCGTAATGAAACTGAATAACGGCGACAAAGCCAGCATTCAAGACGTGATCAACCTGAAAATAAAAGGACAAATGGGAATGATTCCTGTAAGCGACTTGGTAAAAGTAGAACAAGATACGTTGCAAAAATCCATTTACAGAAAAGACCAGAAAAGAGTGGTGTATGTAATGGCAGACATGGCAGGAGGTCTTGAAAGTCCGGCGTATGCGATCTTGGGAATGGAAGAAAAACTGAAAAAAATCCAGCTTCCGAAAGGATATTCACTGAACGAACTGTATATGAACCAGCCGGAAAGCGAAGATAATTATACCGTAAAATGGGACGGAGAATGGCAGATTACTTTAGAGGTATTCAAGGATTTGGGGACAGCTTTTGCTGTGGTAATTATTATTATTTATATGCTGATTGTCGGTTGGTTCCAGAATTTTAAAACCCCGATTGTAATGATGGTTGCCATTCCGCTGTCGCTCATTGGGATTGTTTTGGGACACTGGCTTCTCGGCGCTTTCTTTACCGCAACTTCATTCATAGGAATGATTGCTTTGGCTGGTGTGATGGTAAGGAATTCGGTTTTACTGATTGATTTTATAGAAATCCGTCTGAACGAAGGTATCCCAATCAAACAAGCCATTATAGAAGCAGGAGCAGTGCGAACTACGCCCATTTTATTAACAACTGGAGCGGTAGTAATCGGAGCGGTAATCATTCTTTTCGATCCTATTTTCCAGGGATTGGCGATATCACTGGTGTTCGGGGCCATAGTTTCCACCATTCTGACATTGATTGTTGTTCCTGTTATTTATTATATCACGGAGAAACATAAATGGGAGAAAAAAACTGAAGTTGAAAATAAAGTTTCCGAAGAGTAAAAAATAACATATCGCATAGGTTTCAAAAACCTGCGAGGTTCAAATAAAGTTCAAAATTATGAAACTATTATTGATAACAGCAATAGAAGAATTTGAAAAAGAAGTGAAAAATATTCTAAAACATTCCGGAGTGAAAGCCTTTTCCTATCAATCGGTAAAAGGATTCAAAAACAACGGTGATGAGCTCAAGAATTGGTTCAGTTCGGACAATGTTGAGATTGATTCTTTGTTATTTACCGTTTTTATAGAAAGCAGATATGTTGACGAAATTTATATCCGTATACAAGATTTCAATTCAAAACAAAAAACATTTTCACACGTTCATATCGCAACCGTACAATTAGAAAAATCAATTTAAAACAAGAAATATATGCATACGAGAATCGCACACGCAATAGCCGGAATTTTAATTCTGTCCAGTCTTTTTTTAGGAATTAAAGTGAATGAGAACTGGTTTTGGCCTACAGGTTTTGTAGGTCTCAATCTTTTACAAAATGCTTTTACCAATTGGTGCTTGATGTATGTAATCCTTCGCAAATTGGGGATTAAGGACGACGGAAAAAGCTGTTCCAGATAAATATTATTTTAAATTTTGCCCTTTCATTATATTTGTGAACACAAGTGATGAGGTCGAATATGAAGAAATCAAATAAAATCCAAAAAAATGAATAAATTCAAGAACTTATCAATCAGGATAAACCTGTTTTGGTAGACTTTTTTGCAGAATGGTGTGGTCCGTGTAAAATGCAGGCTCCTATTCTTCAGGACCTAAAAAAGAAAATAGGAGACTCTGCCAATATCGTCAAAATTGATATTGATAAAAATCAGGCGGTTGCAGCTCAGTTCGGAATCCGTAGTGTTCCTACTTTGATGATTTTTAAAGCAGGTGAAGTTAAATGGAAACAGTCCGGTGTCTTTCAGGCAGATGAATTGGAGAGATTAATAAAGCAAAACAGCTAAGAGCTGAATGTTTCTGCACTTCTGGTTTTGAAGTTGTACAACAATAACAAGGTAGTCTGGGAAAACCTTGGTTTTATCAAAATATCACCTGCGAATAGGGATGAAATATAAACTACGATTCTAACCAGTCTTTAAAAGCAGTAACTTTCAACCTGCTTACAATTAACTTTTCTGATAGGTTGAACTTTGTTTGAACAATGACTTTTCTGTTGAAATATGGCTCAATAGACAATATTGCTTCTCTATTAATCAAAACCTGCCTGTTGATACGAAAAAACTGTTTAGGGTCACAAACTGATTCGATGTACTCCAGATTTTTGAACAAGGAAAATTTTTCGCCGCCAATGGTGTATATATAAACAGTCTCAAATTCAATGTAAAAAAGAGCGATGTCTTTTACGTATTTTACCAGTGTTTTATCTCGATATTGTGTCAGAAAGCTTTGCTGGTATTGAGTAGCATCGGGAAATTGTAACGGGGCAGATGATTTGCCCTTAAAAGTTTGAACCAGCCTTTTGTATTTGTTTAGTGCAGTGTGAATGTCTTCCTCCTTGAAAGGTTTGAGGATATAATCAATACCGTTATTTTTAATGGCTTGTAAAGTATACTCATCATAAGCGGTACAAAACACTACGGGAACAGTAACGTCAATATGGTTAAAAATCTCAAAGCTATGCCCGTCGGCTAACTGGATATCCAGAAAAATCAGGTCTAATTTTTGCTGGTGTTTACTTAAATATTGCGCAGCTTCTGCTACCGACTCCAAACGTTCGGTTACCAAAAAATCTTCATCCTGCTCAATTATTTCTTTCAGCAACTTGGAAGTATGTAATTCGTCTTCTACTATCAGTACGTTCATATTATTTCAGTTGAGCATTTAGATTACCCCCTTCATTAAATAAGTTTAAGTCTTACCAGAAAGTAACCATCTGTCGATTCAATATCCACTCCGTTTTCGATGTTTAGCAACTCATACCTCTTTTTCAAATTTTCCAATCCATAGCCGGAAGATGAACTGTTGGTCATCCTGGGTTGAACATTATTTTTAATTTCAATATAATTATCGGCACTTTTGATCTCAATATACAAAGGCATTTTCGATGTCATCATATTATGCTTAAAACAGTTTTCTACCACGGTTTGCAATGCCAATGTAGGAATTTGGTGTTCGTACAATTCTTCAGCAATCTGGATACTGATTTGTACAGCTTCCTCATTTCTGTTCTTCATTAGAAATAAATAGGATTCCAATACCTTTACCTCATCAATCAGTTTAATCAATGTGCTTTCGTTGTACCGTAAAGTTTGCCGGTAAAAGTCGGAAAGACTGAGGATAAACTGTTCAGATTTCGGGTCTCGATGCCGCACCATTGTACGAAGGGTATTGAGTGAATTAAATAAAAAATGCGGGTCGGCTTTGGTGCGTAATGCTTCTAATTGAACCTTGTAGTTTTCTGTTTGTATCTGCTGTTTTTCCAGTTCCAGTTGTGCTACTTTTTTGTTGGCACGAAAGGCATATTGAATTATTAGAAATGGAATAATGGCAATAAAATACCTCACCACAAACATCCATTTCAAATTCTTATTTTGAAATAGCGGTGTGAGCAGAAATATATTGTAAACTATAATAAGTAACGCTGTCGCTGCAATAATTGATTTAAGAAATCTGTACGTTTCTGCTTTTCTAGAAATATAATCCAGCAAGATCCAAAGCAGGTAAAGCATTGCAGAAACAGACGCCCACCGAAGTAATATCAAGGAATCAACATCAAAAATATTTATAATCCCCCTCGTAGTAATCGCATTTAATGCCGGAAATACGATACATAAAGCAATGGGCAATATTTTTTCTATGGGTAATTTCATTTTTATGATAAAGTTACAAAAGATAAGGTCTTCTAGAATGGTTTAAATAAAATACCCAGTTGAATATTCCATCCGTTGTTGTCTATTTCATAGATGGGGTCGGGCTTTTCACCTAAAGGCATAGTAATAACCGTCCAAGGTGTAGTAGCTGTATCATCATAAAGTTTGTAGCTCTGTCTAAAATTTCTACCGACCCCAATATTCAGTTCCCAGTTTTTTGCAAACTGATATTCCAGCTTTGCCAAACCAGTCCATTGATTGACCTGGATAAACTGATTGTCACTTTCCGTTGCTGAAAGCCTGTAGCTGGATGCATCTGCGGATACTTCAATCCCGGCACTCCATTTATCATTAAAATGGTAAAGCACTTTTGGTTTGATGGGGAACTGCCCGGTAATGCTCCATTTATCATTGGGTTTGTAATCTACATCAATGAATGGGATAATCTGGTTACCGAAAAACTGTCTGGAATAAGCCAGACCCCAACCTGTACGCAACTTTTCGGAATGTTTTACCCTGTAACGCAAGCCTGCAGTATACCTGAAATCTTTGCCACTCACATCTTGTAAATCTGAAAACAATCCTGTTTGAGCAAAAAAGGTCAGGCTTTTTCTGTCTGATAATTTATAGATCCAGGCTCCCTGCAAAGTGAGACCGTGTAAATTGCTGGTATGATCCGCCGGGAAATTCTGTAGCGATAAATTTTTGTAACCCACTATTCCAACAATGGTATGTTGTTTTTTTTGGAACACCGGAAGTTTGAGTTTTACATCAAATAAATTGGCATTAGCAAAAGTGTCGTTATATTTTAATGTCGAAACTGCATAGTTGACATTCAATAAATCCCTATCCTGAGCAAGTAAGCTATTTGCAAATAAGAATGTCGTTAATAGCAGCAGGGTATTGTGTTTTATCATTCTTAAAGACTTTTATTTTTAATTAACAACTGAAAGTCTATTCTCAATTTGCTACTATTTTCCCATCTACCATTTCAATAATTCGGTCGCAATTGGCAGCAAATTCGTCATCGTGGGTAACGGCAATGATGGTTTGCCCTTTTTCCTTGGCCAACTGGCGAAAAATATCAAACACAATTTTGGTGTTTTTACTGTCCAGGTTTCCCGTAGGCTCATCGCCCATAATAATGGCTGGTTCGTTTATCAAAGCTCTTGCGATAGCAACTCTTTGCTGCTGACCACCCGATATTTTGGACGCCTTTTTGGTTTCGTGGCCTTTAATATCAAGCAACGTCAATAGTTCCATTGCTCTTGCTTCTATTTCGTCTTTAGATTTCTTTTTAAGCTTCAAAGCCGGTAGCATTATATTATCCAATACGGAAAATTCCGGCAATAAATAATGAAACTGAAACACAAACCCGATATGCTCATTCCTGAACTTGGCTAACTGGTTTTGTGTTAACCCGGTAACCATAGTGTCATTGATAACGATGTTTCCTTCGTAGGATGTATCCATTGTGGAGAGTAGGTAAAGGAGGGTAGATTTACCCGAACCGGATTTACCAACAATGGCAACAAATTCACCTTTGTTTACGTCAAAACTCACGTCTTTCAATACCTGAAACGTTTCAGGGTCGTGAAAGTATTTTGTAATTTTATTTGCAGTTAATGCTTTCATTTTTAATTTTTAATAACATCCATAGTAATAGTAACACCCATAAAACCAGTAACATTCGCATTCATAACCATACTGGTAATAGTAATCGCAGTACTGGTAATAGTAATAGCAATCCAGGTAATATAGAAGTAGAGTTAACACACCTAAAAAAACTGTCAGCCAAATGAATTCCGAGCCTTCATTCGGTAATAGCTTCTTCTTAAAATTATTCTGTCCCATTATCCTCGCAAAATTTCTACAGGGTCTACCTTGGATGCTTTTCTGGCAGGTAAATAGCCCGCAATAAACGTGATGGCCAAGCCAAATACCATTGCCAAAATATAATCAGAAGGCAGATAGGTGATGGGTAATGTGTCAAAAGATGCAATCTTAAATGGAATGCTGTCTACAATAAAAGCAACAGCAAAACCTAATAACAAGCCTATAAAACCACCAATTAAGCCGATAATGACAGATTGGACCAGGAAAATGTGTACGATGTCCTTTCCATCAAAACCCATTGCTTTCAGGATGGCAATCTCCCGTATCTTTTCACTCACGGTCATGTTCATAATGTTATAAATTCCAAAACCCGCAACAATAAGTATGGTAAGTGAAACAGCAATCGCTATGATGTCCCGCAGGGTATTGGCAGATTCTAATTGGGCATTGCCTTCCTGCCAGGCTTCTGTTTTGTATTTAATATCTGGACACACTTCATTGGCAATAATTTTGGCATCGTTGTAGTCCTTTACATTTGCCATCACATCTGTTGCATAACTTTTATTCTTAGACAATAACTGTCGTGCCGTGTTGATAGAAATAATTGCACGGCTCTTATCAACACTTCCGCTCCCGGTTTCTAGTAATCCCACGACCTTAAAAATTTTATTTACGCCATCGGATGTAGTAAGCGATATATTGTCACCTATTGATGCACTTAACTTATCTGCCAATCCACTGCCCAGTACCACAGCATCCGAACGCTTTTCTAAATCATACAAATTACCCTCTGTTATATACTCCGTGGTGTTGAACATCTGGATTTCATTCACTACATCAATGCCAGAAAGTGAACCGCTTACTTTGGTCACGCCATTTCTGAAAAATACGTTTTGATTGACCTGCTCGGTAATGGCGACAATGTTTTTGTTTTTTTGCAATACTTGTTTTACTTCATCGGCATTGAGTATACCTTCCGTATAATTGATGTGCCTGGCATTGCTTACCATATTCAATGTATCCGAAGCATTCTTTTGCGACAACAGTATTGTGGGCTCTCCGGCAGGGTCATTATATACCCTTATATGTGACATTGAGGTAAAAGTGATATCGGTCTGGGCATTATTTACACCGTTCATAAAGCTGTTCATAAAAACGTACATCGATATCCCAAATGTTACGCTTAGTACCGCTACAATCAACTGTTTTACTTTGGAAGTAAGATGTGTCCAGGATATCTTGTTATTTATATTTGTCATTTCTTTCTTTTTTTAAATTCCAGCTTAATCCTACAAATAATCCATTGCTGTCGTGTGCAGGATTTCTTTCTGCTCCTTTTGTATTGCCATTAGAGATATGAAGATGTCGTACGCCAAATAATAAGTCCAAATTGTTGAGATGTATTGATGTCCCGATGCCGTACTTGGTTGTTCCATTCCAGTAGGTGCCAAGGCGATTGTCTTGCGTGGTAGGATTTGGAAAATTATCAATAAAGTATATCATCCCTCCACCCGCTTCAAACCATAATTTCCAATCCGGTTTATTGACTGCGTAAAATCTTGCAAAAGGTCTTATCGCAAAACCCACGGTATTGTTGTAATCATCAAAAGGTGCTGTGATACTGAATTCTGTACCAATGGACATCCATTTTCGCATCATCAGGTTTACGCCTGTACTGTTTTGTACTAAGGTGCTGTAAGGATATTTGTACCCAAATGTTACACCCATTTCTGAATAAATACTCAATCTGTCTTGTAGTGTACTGTCTTTTTTGGTAAGCAATAAGGCAGTACCTACAACTGCGGCAGGAACAATAAAACCCATACTGGTATGAAGTTTTAAGGGTTCAAATCCCAATGGATTCTGATACCATTTGTCGCCTTGCGGAAATTGTGCAAAGGATTTGTCTATCATTAAAAAAATGAATAAAGCGATAAACGAATACCTGTTTAAAATTATCATACACTTATATCTTTCTATTCAGTACCCGGAATTGTAACGCCCTCTTCTGTATGCTTTCCTTTTGGTAAAAGAATAATATCTTTTCCGGTCAAGCCTTGTTTTACTTCAACCCAATTGCCTGATTTTTGTCCGATCTTTATTTCTTTTTCTTCACCATTTCTTAACTCTACATATTTGCCACGGATGACCGCTGCTGATGGAATGACCAAAACTTTCTTTGTGCCTTGCTGCTTAATATTTGCTTGTAGCTGTGTGCCCGAAAGTAAAAGCTGTGGTGGATTTACAAAGGCTGCCTCTGCTGTGAATGATTGTTCCGCCTCGTCAAATGCCGGAAGTATTTTTGTGATCGATGCCGTAAATGTGGTGTCGGGATAATTGTTCATTTGCACAATCGCTTCTTGACCTATGGAAAGTTTTGCAATATCATCTTCTGCAATAAATAGCTTCAGGATATTTTTACCACTGCCGATTTTGGCAATCACCTCGCCCTTTCGTACCAATTCGCCTTTCTTTTTTAAAACCTCCAGCACAATACCGTCCTTATCTGCTTGTATGCTGTAATCGTTTAAAATGGCCTGCTGTGTTTTTACCTGTTGCAAACTACGATCGGCATTTAATTGTAATGCATCCTGTGCCTGTTTGTAACTTTTCTCCAATACCTGCAAGCTACTTTGTGAGGCTTTGTATTGTAGTTCTGCTTTTTCATATTCCAACTGCGATACAGAATTTTTCTTGCGCAAATCGGCATAACGCTGATAGTTGATCTTGTCGAGATTGAGCTGAGTCTTAGACTGGTCAATCTGTGATTTTATCTGCTCTAATTGCGGTGCATTGGCCGATGAATTTTGTTTCGCATCGTTATAAACTACTCGTGCTTCCTGCAACTGCGTATTGGAAACATCACTATCAATTCGCACCAGTAATTGTCCTTTAGAAATATAATCACCTTCACGAATGCTCAATTCCCGGATAGTACCATCGGCAGTCGCGGAAATTATATATTCATCCTCCTGCTCCATGTGTCCGCTTGCAAAAATGGCTTGCTGTATAGTCTTGTATTGTGGTGTCGTTTCCTCCTGAGGGTTGCAAGACAATAGGCCGAACATTGGAAGATAGAATAACCCAACTATTATTTTATTTGTTTTCATTGATATTTTATCATAACATTTATGATCATACTTAAAATTGCTTACGGATATAAAGCTTGTAATAGCTGATATATTGGTTGCTGAGGCTTTGCATATATTGATTTTGTACTTCCAGCAAATCCTTGAATTTATCCAGTCTCTCATCTAAGCCAATGATGCCGCTGTCGTAGCGATTCTTGGAATGTGTATCATTTTTATATTGTAATTGCAATACTTCTTCCTGTTTTCTAAAATCCTCAATTCCGTGCCTGTACTGTATTTTCAGATTGTCATCATCTTTTTTTACCATCAACCTTTTGCTGTCCAGTACCAATTGCTCTTGTTCGAATTGTATTTTCGACTGTTTGATTTTTGACTTGGTACTGAAGCCATTGAAGATGGGCACACTCAATTTTATTCCCAAAAACTGTTGTGGAAGGTTATTGGCTCCCGAAAAATCTGTAATCTTATCTGTTGCCCAATTGTAATTATATTGATAGCCCAGTGCAAGTGTTGGATAATGTAGGGATTTGGTTTGAGCCAATTGTTTTTCATTTAGTTTCACCTGTGCTTCCTGCAGCAATACCTCTGGATGAGATCCTGTTATTGCAAGAACATTATCAATATCCATTTCGTTATCGAGAAGTTCATCTTTCAAGGCAATGGGTTCATCGATGTTGAGTTGTGACTGCAATTGATTGTACAGTTGTTCCAAAGAAGTGGCAAGGCTGCTCACTTGTTGCTGTGCCTGTACCAGTTGAATCTTGCTGCGGTTCAGGTTTTCTTCCGTGAAAATTCCGGTGTCATATTTATCTTTTGCTATTCGGTAAATACTATCTGCCGCCGCAATATTTTCTTTGCTTATTGTCAAATATTTTTCCGTTAGCAAAATGGAAAAATAGGTCTGGGCCAGTTGGTTGTAAACCTGATATTTTGCATTGATGGTACTGGCTTGGTCCAATTGTAATGCAGCTTCGGAAGTCTTAATGTCAAACCATTTTTGAAAGTTCACAATATCCCAATTGGCTTGTACGCCGGTACTGTACATATATTTCCTTCCAAAAGTATATTCATTGAAAGTACCTTCAGGTGCAGCAGGATTGAATAAATTAGCCGGAACCAGGGTTGGTTGTATGGTAATGTTATCATTAAACCCGGCAGATGCATTTACAGTAGGCAATAAGGCTGTTTTGGATGCTTTGTTTTTTACAGCAGCTATTTGTTCCTGATGCAACGCACTTTGGATAGAGATGGCATTTTTATCTGCATAAGCCAGCACTTCCTGCAATGAGCCAAACTGTACCTGACCCATTGCGTTGAAGCTGGTGAAACCCAATAGTGCTAAAATAATAGTTTTCATTGCCTGGAATAATTTAGAGCTTGGTCCAGGTTAGGGTTTTAGACATCATGCCATGGCTCGCTTTAATGTACAGCATAGTATCCCCAGAAAGTGAAGCGGTGCATTTTGCCGTTTTCCCCTTTTTGATAATGTGCAGCGTACCATCCGCAAATGAAGTCGTACCAGTTGCTTTAAGAGCTGTGATTTGCTTTTTACCAACTATGCTGTTGTCTTCGGCCTTTCTAATGATGGCATCATAAGCATCACCGCTCTTTACGAATTCGATGATACGGGTTTTGTCTTCGTTTGTCCATTTGCCCAAAATTTTATCATGGGTTGTTTGGGCAAAGATGTTGAGGCTGAAAAGCAGCCCGGTTACCATTAAAATAATCTTTTGCATTGATATTAAATTTTAAATTCAATACAAAGATGCAATCGCTTTTGGCGTGTTCCTCGGTGCAATTGGGTGAGTTGAACATTTTGCGGGTCGAAATGAACAGAGAAGGATTTAAATAAATAAAAGCTGAAACCTGACTTTCGACAAAAACACTAACACGTTAAAAATTTTAATTTTTTTAATTCGTACCATAATAGTGTGCAAGATACTTGATACGTAATATTGATATTCAAAATGTAAAATTAAAATGCATAAAAAAAAATAAACTATTTAAAACGGATAAATTCAATACTATTCCTGCTGCATAAGATGCTGTAAATCCGGGTTATTCTTGATACGTTCCAATTCCATTTCAATAACCTGTAAAATTTCTTGTTTTATCTTATCTTCCCCCTGCTCATTGAGAAAGGATAAAATTTGCGGTATCTTTTGATATGCTTTGGTTTCTGAGGCTACTTTTTTATTATCTTTAGGTTTTGAACGCCCTCAATCTTTCAATAAACTATTAAAATATAAAACTGAAATGCCACCGCTAGAATTCCGACAGACGTTTATTTAATGATAATTTTTACGACCTTTATCTATGTTTTTCCTGATTTTATTTGAAAATTTCTGTTTCGTTTGAAATATGACGATGGTTATCGGTAGCCCTACTCGTATATTACATTAAACGAAAAACACATTTTTTATATACTGATTTTTTTAATGCAATAGACTAGCATTTTTTTGACTACATCAACAGTCGTTTTGGATAAATCCAACATTTAAGGTTATGCCATCTTTGTATCAAAAATAAATTTAAAATGGAAAACGATATTAAAAATTGGACAGCTTCAAATATTCCTCAAAGAAATAACGGTTTAGCTGTAATCACAGGTAGCACAGAAGGTATTGGTTACGAAGATGCATTGGCATTATCTTCTGCCGGTTGGAACGTGATTGTAATGGGACGAAACGCTGAAAAAGGAGCTGATACAATTGCTAAAATCCAACAAATTAATCCGAAGGCAAAAGTGAGTTTTGAAAAAATAGACCTTGCCGACTTATCTTCCATCAAATCCTTTGCTTCGAGAATGATTGAAAGAGGCGAAGCCATACATCTGCTCATCAACAACGCTGGCGTAATGACACCACCCAACAGGCTCGAAACAGCCGATGGTTTTGAATTGCAATTCGGTACCAATCATATTGGTCATTTTGCATTGACAGCCCAATTGCTCCCTTTGCTTCGTAAGGCACAAGATGCTCGTGTGGTTACCGTTTCAAGCGTAGCCAATCGTAGCGGGCAAATTAATTTTGATGACCTTCAGTCAACAGCTTCGTATGTTCCGGGGAAAGCATATAGCCAATCAAAAATTGCGAATTTAATGTTTGCTTTAGAACTTCAGCGACAAGGTGAAAGGCACGGTTGGGGCATTACAAGTATTGCTTCACATCCCGGCGTTTCCCGAACCAATCTATTAATAAATGGTGCCGGAAAATGGAGTATTCCGGGAATTATGCGAAGATTTTTTCCATTTTTATTTCAGCCACAGTCACAAGGAGCATTACCCACTTTATTTGCAGCCACTTCACCGGAAGCTAAAGGCGGATTGTATTACGGACCTAACAAAATGAGCGAAACGCGTGGTTTTCCATCTATCGCAAAAATCCCTGAACAAGCAAATGATTTAGCAGTTGCTCAAAGATTATGGGAAGTATCGCAAAAGTTAGCAAAGGTTGAGTTTTAGTATTTCAATGAAATTTGAAAGATTTCAATAAATTAGTAAAGTAAGTTTAAGAAACAAAACGATGGTAAAAAGTATAATTTCTTTGGTATTGTTGGCAGTGTCGGTTTTTCTTGCATTCAAACACGGTTGGGACACATTTAATTACAAAAAAAATCCCGAAGCGATGAAAATGATGGCCGACTTGGGCATAACCGAAACAATGATACCCATTTTTGCTGGGCTTACATTATTGGTTGGTGTATTGTTGCTTATCCCCAAAACATTTTTCTTAGGTAATATGCTTAATGCAATTTCAATAGTGATCATTATGGAATTGGCAATGAGAATTGGGAATTTTAAAATGGTGTTGATGGAAATTCCGTTTTTAATTATGCCGCTGGTGTTGATTTGGTTGAAATATCCGTTTTTAGAAAATTAATCAAATCTACCCTATGGAAAAACCAATCCGAATAAAAACCATTTCAGAGTTACACCAAATAATGGGTTTGCCCAAACCGCATCATCCATTGATTGAACTCATTGATTTATCCAAACAAAAAAAGGATACAGGAATTTTTGCCGTACTATTTGATTTGTACGTGATTACCTTAAAAAGAGGTTGCGACAAACTGTTTTACGGACAACAACAATATGATTTTGATGAGGGCGTAATGGCATTTTTATCGCCCGGACAAATTTTACGCGGAGAAAGTGATAACATTCCGGAAAATATAGACGGCTGGATGTTGTTTATCCATCCCGATTTTTTATGGAATACTTCTTTGGCTAAAAAAATAAAACAATACGATTTTTTTGGTTACACCATCAACGAAGCCTTGTTTTTATCGGATAAGGAAGAAACAATGATAAATGGTATTGTTGAAAACATTAAAAACGAATATCAAACAAACATAGACCAATTTAGTCAGGACATCATTATTTCACATTTAGAAACTTTGTTGAATTATTCGGAACGGTTTTACCAGAGACAATTCATTACCCGTAAAAAAACGAACCATCAAATCCTCGACCGGTTGGAAGTATTACTTTCAGCTTATTTCAACAGTGATGATTTGGTTTCAAAGGGATTGCCAACTGTTCAGTACATTTCGGACCACTTAAATGTATCGCCAACCTATCTGCGAAGTTTACTCAAAACATTGACAGGTTTGAATACGCAACAGCACATTCACGAAAAACTGATTGAAAAAGCAAAGGAAAAATTGTCAACAACAGATTTAACGGTAAGTGAAATTGCTTATGAACTAGGTTTTGAGCATATGCAATCGTTCAGCAAACTGTTTAAAGAAAAGACCAGTCAAAGTCCGTTGGCGTTTAGGGCTGGTTTTAATTAGAAAAAAGCATCCATTTTTAAACTGTAAACATTCCACGATTTTGTTATAATAAACCTCAATTGGGTTACAAACAACATTTTAGATATAATGACCTTTGTTTTTCAAACATTTAAAATTAAAAGAAATGAAAAAGGCATTAATTACAGGAGCGAACAAAGGCATTGGTTTAGAGGTAGCAAAACAATTGTTACAAAAAGGGTATTATGTTTATCTGGGTAGCAGAGATTTAAAAAATGGTAAAGAAGCCGTTGAAAAATTAAAAAATGAAGGGCTCGAAAATGTTGAATTGTTAGAAATAGATGTTACCAGTCAGCAGTCGGTAAACAATGCCCGGATTGAATTGGGCAGGAAAACACAGGTACTGGACGTACTGATCAACAATGCCGGCATCAATGGAATAGAATTTAAAGATGGCAAACCTGTAATGCATACTGCAACAGAAACGGATGTAGATGTTTACAAGAAAGTCTATGAGGTAAATGTATATGGCGTGATAAGAGTTACACAGGCATTTTTAGATTTATTACGAAACTCATCAGCACCAAGAATAGTCAATGTAAGTTCAAGCCAGGGCTCGCTCACTTTACACAGCGATCCAAATTTTATTCATTACAACTTTAAAGGTTCGGTATATCAATCTTCAAAATCAGCCTTAAATATGTACACCGTTGTTCTGGCATTTGAACTAAAGGACTTGCCTTTTAAGGTAAATGCAGTTAGCCCAGGTTCTACAAAGACAGATTTTAACCATAATTTGGGGCAAGGTTCTGTGGTAGATGCCGGTAACAGAATTGTAAAATATGCCATCATTGGCGAAGACGGACCGACAGGTAAATTTTTCTCTGAAGATATGAATACGGATACCGGCGAAATTCCGTGGTAGAAAATCACTAAATTTATGAGATGAAAAAGGACAAAAATATTCCTTACCATTACAATTCACTTACAGAATTGCATCGGATGCTTGGGTTACCTAAACCCTTGCACCCGTTGATTAGTTTTTTTGACAATACTGATAGAAAGATAGATTACAGCAATATAGCCGACCTGCGAACTTCAGCATTTTATAAGATCTCTTATAAATCAAATCTTACCGGGCAGTTACAATACGGGCAACATTATTATGACTTTGATGAAGGCGGATTGTTTTTTGTATCGCCTAATCAGGTTACTGCAAACAGTGATAATAACGGTGACCATTCTGGCTATACTTTATTAATTCATCCCGATTTTTTATTGACTTATCCTTTAGCAAATAAGATAAAGCAATATGGCTTTTTCTCTTATTCTGCCGATGAAGCGTTGCATCTTTCAGATAAAGAAAAAGACACCATTATTTCAATTTTCAAAAATATTGATGAAGAATTGCAAAGCAGAATTGATGATTTCAGTCAAGATGTAATGATCTCACAAATAGAAACTTTGCTCAATTACAGCAATCGATTTTACAAGAGACAATTCATCACTCGAAAACAAGTAAATAACGACCTGTTACAAAAAATGGAGAAAATTTTGGAAGAACTGTTTAAAGATGAAAATCTATCCATCAAAGGTATTCCGACAGTCCAGTATCTTTCCGAGAGCCTCCATCTTTCGCCAAGTTATTTGAGTGATATGTTGCGCTCCCTAACAGGGCAAAATGGACAACAACACATCCAAAACAAGATCATTGAAAAAGCGAAAGAAAAATTATCTACTTCTCATTTATCGATTTCAGAAATAGCTTATGAATTAGGGTTTGAATATTCGCAATCTTTCAGTCGCTTATTTAAAGCTAAAACCAGTCAAAGCCCGCTGGAGTTTAGGTCTAGTTTCAATTAGAGAAGATCATTTAATCTTTGCTAAACTAAAAACCTTTCACGATTTTCTTATAAACCCAGCCTACATCACTTTTTACCAAATGGTAATTCTTTAATTAAAATCGCTTCCTACCTTTACAATAATGGAAAAATTAGTTGAATATATACTGCATTTTGGCAATTTGAACCAACAGCAAATCGACTTTATCAAAAGCAAGGCAACGGAATTGGAACTGAAAAAAGATGATTATTTTTCCGAAGCAGGAAAAATTCCAAAATACATTGGTTTTGTTTTGGAGGGCGTTTTTCGATTTTGCTATTACAATAATAGGGGCGAAGAAATAACCTATTATTTTATTAGCGAAAACAGTTTTGTTTCAGACCAGCAAAAATTTGATGCACAAGCAGCAACTGATTATATCCAAGCTGTTACCGATTGTAAAATGCTGGTATTCTCTAAAAAAGATTGGGACGAAATTTTAAATACAATTCTGGATTGGGATAAGATTTCTGCTAAAATAACGCACAAATGTTTAACGGAAGCGATGGACAGAAGAAGTCCGTTGGTTTCGGAAGATGGAACTACCCGTTATCTGTCATTCCTCGAAAAATATCCAATGCTTATCAATCGTGTTCCGCTTTCATTGGGCGCTTCGTACTTGGGCGTTACCCAACAGTCGTTGAGTAGAATTAGAAAAAACATCCGCTAAAAATCTCTTTTTACCAAATGGTAAATGTTTTCATTTTTAAAGTTTAGAACTTTGTATCATTAATTTAAACAAAATATAATGAGCAAAAAAATAGTATTAATTACAGGAACAAATAGCGGATTTGGATGGCTTACCGCAAAAAGCGTTGCAGCCTTGGGACACCAGGTTTACGCAACAATGAGAGATACAACCGGTAAAAATTCAGATAAAGCAAAATCTCTTTCAAAGATAGAAAACATCACCGTTCTGGATGTTGCACTTACGGACGAAAATAGTGTGCAGAACGCCATAGATACCATTATCGCAAAAGAAGGAACAATAGATGTTTTGGTAAACAATGCGGGTTTTAGCAGAAACGGTGTGGCCGAAAGTTTTACTACTGCCGATGTGCAAGAAATATTCGATATCAATGTCATCGCACCTTGGCGATTGATGAAATTGGTATTGCCATTTATGCGTAAACAATCCGAAGGTCTAATCATCAATATCACCAGCGGATTTGGTACAGTTTCGTTTCCTTTTGCAACAATGTACAGTGCTTCAAAATTTGGTTTGGAAGGCATCAGTGAAGGTTTGCATTACGAAGTAAGACCATTGGGTGTGGACGTTGCAATCCTACAACCAGGTGCTTTCCCGACAGAGATGTCGCAAAAATTCAACCCTGGCTCCGATGCTTCGGTTAACGATGCTTATCAAGCCATTGCGGATTATCCTAATAAAATGGGTGCTGCTGTTGGCAAGGCATTCGAAACCCTAAAACCTAATCCGCAAGATGTTGCAGACGCCGTGGTAAATTTAATCAGCTTACCCAAAGGTCAGCGTCCGATAAGAACTAATGTTGATCCTTTCACAGGACAATACATCAAAGCTGCAAATGATGCGGTACAAATTGAATATGATAAGGCGTTAATGGCCTTTGGAATGGGAGATTTGTTGAAGTAAATTATTGAAACCATCAAATTTTCATTACAGCATTAAATTTAAAACCTTCTTAAAATAGAGGGTTTTATTCTTGGCGAACAAGCTGGTTATTATTTGTTAATTTATTCTCCTTTTTTTCTTCATCTTATTGGCAAAATATTGTACCTTATAATCTTAGCCCTGTGCTTCGGGCAATAAACCGTCTTCGTGTCCTTCAGTAGATTTAAGGAGGAGAACAAAGAATGTGGTTCTTGGGCAGGAAGATCCACATCATTTGTCCTTGATGTTTTCGATTGCTGTTTAGCTGACTCTTTAATGTCGGGTTTGACGTTATTGTTCCAGTTTTGTAGGTTAATTGAAATTTGTATTTTAGGTGAAAGAAAGTACCGCCTTTGCCAAGCCGTTTCCAGTCATCGGTAATCCTGAAACGACTGTTCTGTACAACAAGAAATGACGAACTTTATACAGTGAACAAACAACAATGACAAAAAGAAAATCTATACCGATAAATCAACCTGCTTATGACTTTAGTTTGGCAGGTATTGGTATTGCAAAAATTTCGGTTAATGATATTCAGTCTTTATCTCTAAAGGGAATAGACCAGTCGCACCGAGATGACTATCATTTGTTTTTCTTACAGGAAAAAGGAACTACGACCATCGAAATTGACTTTAAAAAGCATACGGTAAAGCCATTTTCCATTATCTATATCCACCCAGATCAGGTGCATCGAACATTAGAAGTGAAAAATGCTACATTTAGTGGTTGGTTAATTAATAATGAAAATCTAAAGCCTGAATATTTAAAATTACTAGACACTATTACACCCGTAAAGCCTTTACTTTTAAATAAAGAAATGTTTTCCATCATTTCCGAAGCAGTAACACTCTGTATAAAATTTTCTGAACGCAAACATGACAAGCTACATCATTCATTACTAAAAGACAGTTGCAATATTTTGGTCGGCATGGTGATTTCACAGTATTTAGAGCAATCTAAAAGAATCGATAAACTATCAAGATTTGAATTAATTGCCAAAGCATTCAGGACCACACTGGAACACAATTTTACCACTTCCAAAAAACCATCAGCGTATGCTGAGGCACTTAATATTTCAACTCCTTATTTAAATGAGTGTGTAAAAAATGTAACAGGTTACCCCGTTTCATACCACATCCAGGAACGGGTTATTTTAGAAGCAAAACGCTTGCTTTATTATACTGATAAATCAGTAAAAGAAATTGCCGCCGAATTGGGATATGACGATTACCCTTACTTTTCAAGACTGTTTTCCAAGGTAACAGGAATGACCGCATTAAATTTTCGTAAAAAAAACCACGATTAGTCCAATACTTACTCTGTATTGACATTGTTTGCACTTATCATTCATTGTTCCTTTGTAACGAATTTTAAAATAGCAAATAATGATTTCAAGCTTACCAAAATGGGTTGGAGATTTGTTCGAAAGTTCACTTCGTCCCAATGTGAAAGTTTTAGACACTTCCTATATCAATCCACAGATTAAGAAAATACGTTTTGGAGGAGATATATCAAAAATGAATTTTCAGATTGGCTACGCCAATGTGATTCGTGTTAGCGAAACTGAATACAGAAATTATACTGCTGCTTATCACGACAAGGAAAAGGGAATAATTGATATAATCTTTCATATTCACGATAATGGAGTAGGAAGCCAATATATTGATACCATAAAAACAGGCGATGAATTATATATTGGCCCATCAAGAGGGAAAAAATTATATGACCCAAGTGTAAAACAGCAATTTATTTTTGGCGATGAAACTTGCTTGGGAGTGGCGAGTTCTTTTCTACCTTATTTGAAAAGGAACAATCATCAATATCAATTCTATTTTGAATTGGACGAAGAAAATAAAAATACTCCAGAACTTTTGGGATTGGAAAACTTTACAGTCTTCCCGAAAAAGGGTTTATTCAGAAATGAAAAATGGATAAATGACTTGCCATTATTCAAAACATCTGAGTGGCAAACAGCAAGTTTTGTAGTATTAGGAAATGTAAAATCAGTTCAAGCCTTCAGAAAAGTTCTAAAAAATAATATGTCGGGAAAAATTATAACACAAGGTTATTGGCTCGAAGGTAAAAAAGGATTATAGAGACTTTTATTTTACTGTGATTTATATATTTAAATGCTGTAAAAAAAGAAATTGAAGGTGAAAAAGACTTCTGAAAAGAAGAAGGTAAAGGTAAAATAGAGATAGTATAAATCTTTTCGATCAGAAAGATCGTTTCACTCATATCCGTTGTTGATACAGGGGATATTTTTTTCATCCATTAATGATTGTTGAAGACTCCGTTGCAAAACTAACTTATAGCCACGTGTTTAATATTCTGCCGATAGTTGAACATCGACAAAACCAGAATCTCTAGCTGAAATTTTTCAAATTAAATGAATATGAGAATGAGGTTGCCAAGTCCTAAAATTGTTGGTTCGTCTGCAATGACCTGTTGAAAACAAGTTTCATTGAGTTGTTTATGAGTTAATAAATTTAATTTTTCGGGTCTAACTAATTTCATTCAATGGTTGTCTTATTATTAGCGTTGAGTTTCGGAAAGGTGATGCACAACGTTTCATAGTGGGGGGGAGCACTGTATTTTGTTCGGAGAACTAAACTTTCACCTTGCACAAATGTTTCTGCGAAGCATGGAACCCCCGCTATCGCAACCCCATGTTATATGCCGTTTTTATATTCGTCATTGTGGCTTCTATTTTGAATTATTAATTTCAATTTTAAGTCGTCATATATTATTCCAACAATTAAAACTGTAGCTGCAATTGCTAATACGTAAAGCTTTAAAGTCGAATATAGAATACCACCTAAAAGTCCACCCAAAAAGAAAAAAGTAATAATGTTCAGACGTAATTTTATTGAAGAGTAAAGTTTGTCTTTCTGGTCTTGCTGTTTGTAAAAAAACAATTGAGAAAGTTCTATTCCTAAGTCTGTAAATAGTCCTGTTAAATGTGTTGTCCGAACGGTTGCATTTGAAATTGTCGTTACCAATGAATTTTGAAACCCCATTGTAAAAAGCAAAGAGCAAGCAAGAAGATTGGGGGTTTGAGAGATTAGAAATTGTCCAAATACCGCTAAAAAAAACAAAATAAGGCTTTCGATAATTGTCGGAATTGTATAAATTAACCTGTCCTTTGTCTTTGATATAATTTCAACTATGAGGTTTGATACAAATGAACCTAAGAAGAAAAAGAAAATGTATAAGAAATAGACAAACCCTTGCCAAAAATTGAGTTTAAAAATTTCGTCCACAAAAAAAGCAAAGTGTCCCGTTACATTTGTTGTCAAGCGTTGAACAGCTAAAAAACCAGCTATATTTACAATACCTGCCACAAACGACAGTAACGAAGCAATTCTTAAGTTATGCTTTAATGTCCTCGCCTTTCCCTTGTGTCTAAACATAAATTAGTTGTCAATTTGTTCGTTCTTGCATGTCGTCCTAAAATGGCATATAACGTTTCGGGGCTTGGCGAAGGCGGGGCAATCGAAGCTGAAACTTTCAACTAAAATACAAATTTCAACCGAAGCACAAAACTTGAATTAACGATTTCTGCCCCGCTTTTGCCAAGCCCTTGTTAGCGGTAGTTTTGGTTTTCGGTTCATTCTATATTTCCTTTTTTTCTCCATTATGCAAAACCCGATAATATTTATTTCCATCAATCAACAAAGCTTCTGATTTTTTATTGGGCAGAATTTTTGAGAAATCTTTTGGGTGTTTTACATCAATTCCGATTACTTTTCCGTTGTATTGTTTGTTGACTTTTGATTGAAGCGTATGACCGACTACGATTGATTTTGCATTGAATTTATTTAATCCTCTTTCTACTTCTTCTTGGCTCAAATCATCTTTAAAATAACCTCTGTACCAAGCAATTCCTTTGTGTGAAGAAATTAACAATTGCTCCAAATTTTTCTGCGGATTTGGATAGTAAGGTTGGTAATAATTACTGCGAATAATTTGATTGATTTCATCTAAATTTGTTTTGTAGCCAGCTAAATCAGGATGTATTCCGCCGTGGGCAAAGAGGATTCCGTTAATTTTTTCGATTGAATTTTTGCTCGACATCCATTTTCCAAGAAACGAATTGGTACCATATAAATCGGTTTGCTTTTTCTTTAAAATAGAAGAAACGTGGTAATATTTCGGGGAAGTATTTTCAAAATTTCCTTGCATATTTTTCAATTCGTGGTTTCCTAAAATGTAATGAACATTTCCGCCTTTTTCTTTTGCTTCCTGCTCCAATTTATAAATAAACCAAAGCACTTGTGTGGTAGAAAAATCCCTGTCTACAAAATCTCCGAGTAAAACCAAATGCCCATTTCCAAATGTCCAATTGAGCTTATTGTCAATGACTTTATTGGTAATTAAAAAATCACGAAAAGTTTTAAAACCACTTTCTATATCAGAAATAGCTAAAATTTTTGCGTTGTCTTGATACGTATTTTTAGGAATTTCAATTTCGTTGTTGATGGTAAATTTAAAACTTGTAGAATCTAATGAAAAATGACAAAAAGCTGGAATTTTTGAACCCAAAACATAATCCTTTTGGTTTAAATAAAACCCATCATCCTGATTTCCTCTGATGTAATTTACCGAAATTAGGCTATCATTTTTATTAAAAACATAAGGCCCATCTTTGTCCCATTTCATCATCGCTGGATTTTCCGAATACCGAAAACTTGCGTCGTGATACAATCCGAATGATACAACCATCAATCCTAAAACTGTAAATGTGATAATGATATGTTTTGCATATCTTAAAATTCTTTTTTTCATTTTATTTTCAATTAATTTCTGCAAACCTAAAAATGCTTTTTCCGTTTCTAAAACAATTGTGACAAACGACTTCTGGGATTTGACAAACAATATTTACACAAGCTCAAAGTGCTTTCATCACTCGTTTTCATCATTTCAAAACCTAATTTTGATTGTTGGTCAACAGGTTTGCAGAGGCTTATTTATAGTTGTAATATTGCATTATGATGATTCTGAAAAAAAATAGAAAATGGTTTGTGGTTGCACTTTTAGCAATTGCAATTGTTCCTGTAATGATTACGGCTTATGAAGTCATTTTTACAGAAAACAAATCCGTTGTGTTTTTAGGAAATTATCACCCGAAAGTTGTGATTATTGTAATTTGTTACTACGTTTTGCTTCTATGCTTGGGTGCGGTTTGGTTGATTCGGGAAATTATTTTTATTACCAAACTTAAAAATGAAAAAATGAAAGCCGAATTAATGCTTTTGAAAAGCCAGGTTAGTCCGCATTTCTTTTTTAATACACTTAATAATTTATATGGATTGGTTGCGAAAGACCCTCAAAAAGCACAAGAATTGATACTGAAACTTTCGGATATGATGCGTTACAGCATTTATGAAGGCGAAAAAGATACGGTTGCTTTACGAGACGAAATTGTTTTTCTGAAAAACTATGTCGAACTCCAAAAAATACGTTACCACAAGCAGATAAGCGTCGATTTTGATTGTGAAGTTGACGAAAACCGAAAAGTTGTTCCTTTGTTATTTATCATCCTTTTAGAAAATGCTTTCAAACACGGAATCGAAAATTTGAGGAAAAATGCCTTTATAAAAATGAGTTTAACATCTTCACAAACTGAAATCATTTTTAAGATTGAAAATAATTATGAAAAAGCCGAAAATCAATCAGGAATTGGTTTAAAAAACTTGAAAAGAAGATTAGAATTAATCTATCCAAATCAATACGAATTGAGTTTTTCAATATCAGAAAATATATATCATGTGCAGTTAATTTTGAAACAATTATGATAAAATATTTAATTATTGACGATGAACCTATCGCTCACGACATCATTAAAAGTTATTGTGATTTGCTTCCAAATATGCAATTGATGAAAAACTGTTACGATGCTCTGGAAGCCTTTGAATATCTGAATAAAAATGAAGTAGATTTGATTTTTTTGGATTTGAATATGCCCGTTTTAAAAGGTTTTGAATTTTTAAAAACATTGCAAAATCCGCCAAAAGTAATTGTAACAACTGCTTACAACGAATTTGCTTTGGAAGGATATGAACATAATATTTCAGATTATTTGCTAAAACCATTTGGTTTTGAACGTTTCTTAAAAGCCATCAATAAAACGTTTAGTAATCCGTTGAATGAACAGAAAATCACACCAGAAAGCAATCCTATTTCCAATCGAATATTTGTGCAGAGCAACAAAAAACACATTCAATTGGAAGTTGAAAACATTCTTTACATTGAAGCAACAGGAAACTACACCAAAATTATAACTACGACTGAAACCATTACCATTCGTGAAAAATTCTCTGCATTTTTAGAACAATTACCCAAAACCAATTTTGTGCAAGTTCATAAATCTTTCGCAATTGCTCCAAAACGCATTAACAGCATTGAAGGAAACATCATCGCTATCGCAGATTATAAGATTCCGATTGGTAAAATTTATAAATTGAATATTGTTCAATTGTTAAAGTAGATTCAATCTTTTCGGACGTTCTTTAAAATTACCAGTAACGGTTTGGGTATTGACGAAGGCAGGGAAATATAAGCACTTCAGTTCGGCTAATTTACAAAAGTTTAATAGAAGCACAAAAGCTGAAGTTTGCACTTCAGCCCTGCTTTTGCCAATACCTTGTTACCTGCCGTTTTTTGTCGGTTTGTTTTGTCCGTTTTAGAAGTCAAATACTTTCACTAAATGTGCTGGATAATTCTCAACGTCTTTGGCAATGTCTGTTCGTCTATAAATGTCAAAGCAGTTGTAACTATCCATAATGTCGTAACCACAAAAACGATAGTTGCTTGTAATATGCAAGAAAATATCTGTCAAACCTTTGCCTGCAAATAAATATTGATTGGGGTCATCAAACGCTTCGGCTGGAGCATTCCAAGTGGCACAAATCATAAATTTTTTACCTTGCATCAGTCCACCTGTTCCATATTGAGCGGTTGGGTTTTCAGGTGTTCTGCCATCACCTGTTAGTAGTGATTTACTGGCAAATGCACTGTTAAAAACTTCGTCCACATACTTTTTATAAATCCAAGGTGCACCAAACCAATTTAAAGGTGTTTGTAAAATAACAATGTCTGCCTTCAAATGCTTTTCTACTTCTTCATCAGCATTGTAGCCATCTTCTACTGTCGTTTCTAAAACTTCATAATATTTGGATTCAAAAAAATCTTTTGCGACTTTAAAGAATGAATTGTTTAGCGTTCCTTCTGTCCAATTTGGATATGTTAAATGTGTATTGATAAGCAATACATTTTTTGTTTCTGTCATTTTTATTCTGATTTTAAATGTATTTTATTTATTGGCAAAAGGTCATTTGCATAGCATTCATTCTGCCACCGTTTACCTTTAATTTTGAATATGCCGCTTCTAATTCTTGTAAATCTTCAGTTGATAATTTAATTTCGTATGCCCCTAAATTTTCTTTAAGATGTGGAATATTTCTTGTGCCTGCGATCGAAACTATAAATGGTTTTTGTGCCATAAGCCAAGCCAATGCAATTTGAGAAGCAGTTGCGTTTCTTGCTGATGCAAAGCTGTTTAGAAGATTCACAATCTGCATATTGGCTGCTAAACTTTCAGGGGTGAAACGGTCAAATGCAGAACGCAAATCAAATTTGCTGTCAAAAGGCGTTTGTGCATTCAATTTTCCTGTGAGATAGCCCATTCCAAGTGGTCCCCACGGAACAAATCCGATGCCTAATTCTTCGCAAATATTTAAAACCCCGTTTTTTTCAACACTACGTTCCATAAACGAATACTCTGTTTGGATAGCAGAAACTGGCTGGACTAAATGTGCTTTGCGAATGGTTGTAGTATTGGCTTCGGACAAGCCAAAGTGCAATACTTTGCCCTCTTTTATCAAATCTTTTACCGCTCCTGCAACGTCTTCGATAGGTACATTTGGGTCAACTCGGTGTTGATACAAAAGGTCTATGCGGTCAGTTTTAAGTCGTTTTAACGATTGTTCTACTGCTTTTTTGATGTGTTCTGGCCTGCTATTCAAGGTGATTTGCGAAGCCCCAATCTCAAAACCAAATTTAGTAGCAATAGTTACTTTGTTTCTGAATGGCGACAGTGCTTCACCTACAAGGGTTTCGTTGGTATAAGGTCCATACACTTCGGCAGTGTCAAAAAATGTAACACCATTTTCAAAAGCTGTACGAATAGTTTTTATTCCATCTTCAATTTTTGCAGATATACCATAATTCGCACTGATGCTCATACATCCTGCACCCAAAGTAGATACTTCTAATTTTCCTAATTTTCTGGTTTTCATTTTAGCTCCTTTTTCTTTCTTCAGCGTATGTTCGGATTGATAATTAGATGCAGAAAGTAGATTAGGTACAAAAAGTAAACCCATACCTGCAATGGCAGATTGTTGAAGGAAGTTTCGTCTTGAACTTTCTTCCTTTTTTTGAGAATTAAAATTGTCCATATTATCTTGTTTTATAATTATGGAACAAAATTAGAAGTTCGTAAAACGAAGGCAGGAAACAAACCACTATAAAAAAGGAAACAAATTACTGATTGAGCTACATCCGTTGTAAATTGATGTTCTTATCAGAGGCTTGCAGACGATACTCTTTCGGTGTCAGATTTACTTGCTTTTTAAAAAACTTAGCAAAGTAGTTTGGATATTCAAAACCTAATTCGTAAGCTATTTCGGTATTGTTTAAATCGCTCCTTTTTTCAAGCATTTCTTTCGCTTTTTCTATCACAAATTCGTGAATGTTTTCAATGGCAGATTTTTGGGTAAAATGTTTGATGATGTCACCAAAATAATTTGGGGTTAATCCAAATTTGTCGGCAAAATATTGAACTGTTGGGATTCGGTTTACTGGTTCGTTGTAATAATCTTTTAAACCTTGTTGAAAATCGGTAACGATTCGATTATATTGTTTGGGGTCGGCAGAAAATTGTCGCTTATAAAATGCTTCTACCAACGAGATAATCACATTTACATAAGAAAGTATCACCTCAAAATTTTGATTATCTTGGTTGTAATACTTTATCATTAAACTATACAACGTGCTAATTTCATTTAATTCGCTTTCGGTTAAAAATAGGGCTTCGTGCAGTCCGTAGTCAAGATAATTTTTAAATAAAAAACGATTTTCCTCAATGATTTTTTTTGATAGTTGTAAATACATTCCCGAAAAGGAGGGTTCTATATCCCAACCGCCAACCATTTCAGGACTGTTGAAAAACACCGCAGTTATTGGCTTTGCATTGGGTGTTGTCTTATCTGTAAAATTTATTTTAAAAGAAACTCTGTAAAAATCAATCATCACTGGCTCCGACTTTAAACGCATATTCGCAGGGTCGTAATAACCAATGTCAATATCATTGTCCAGAGGTTTTGCAACACCCAAATATTCATTGAAAGCTGTGAAGTCTTTAAATTTTGTCATTTAGTCGTCTATTTTCTTGTTAACACGGTCGCTCTTAAAATGGCAGGTAACATTTGGCTTAGCGCATTGCGTCAATCCAAACTATATATTGTTAAAATTAAATAAATAATTATAGAGATACAATTTTTTATTTTGATGTTTAAAATAGCATAGAGAGATTAGTAAAATGTAAATACAAATTTTCTGAAATAGTTAAGCAAAATAATGATTGCTTTTGAAATAACAAAAAAACCTGGTAGATGAAACCCAGAAAGGTTGCCACCGACCATTTTACCTCAGAATTTTAAATAGCATTGCTGTTTAGTTATAATTATCAATGTAGAGAGAATATGATTAAGAAATATCGTAAAGAAGAAATTAAGAAAAGATGAATTGAATCCGTCAAATCTTCAATTTCGCTTTGGGAAAATATCACATTTTACGTGTAATCAATCTAAAAATGTAGCATAAAGAAAGATCTAAATATTGTCTCAAAAAGTTGCAATTTTAAAATACACCTACCCGAAAACATTAGACATTCAGGTGCTTTCGGGCAGGTTATAGTTATTTTTTGTTCAGCAGACCAATAGTATAGCTGTAACTGTATTTTTTGTCAAGCAAGCGGTATTCATCATGCGGATAAGCGCCCCAGCTGTCATCACCACCAAGTCCACGTTGTTTAAGGTCAATGTTTAAAAATACCTGATGTCTTGGCGGCAAATCAACAGGATGCTGCTGCTTTTTGGTCAGACCCGGATCAAGGTCTTCCACACTGTGGTTGATGGCTGTAAAAGCAATAGGTTGTGTACCTTCCACTTTTATTCCATTGCCCAGTTCATCAGTCAGAGTGAACCAGCGGACATCTGTTTTATTGCCACTTTCCTGCGGACGGATATAACCTTTGTAATATTGATTCTCTACTTTATCCTGATAGATACCGATAAATGATGCCCTGTTCCGATCGATATAGTTCTCGTACGGACCTCTTCCATAATAACTGAGGTTATTATAGTTTCCGGGCAATGTAGTACGCATCCCGAAGCGCGGCAGTTCAGGAAGCTCTTTACCGGTCATATCCATTGTTGCAGTGATCTGTATGTCGCCATTATTATGGATAAAATAGTTGATTTGATAAGGTACATCGATGCCGGTCAGTTGCCACTCGACCTTAATCCCCATTCCGTTCTCAGCTTGTTCTGCAATCGTAACCTTTTTTAATTTTTTTTGGTCATGGGCAGAACGCCATAATCCCGATCTTGAAGGCATACGGTTTCCGAAATCATTATCGGTAGGTGCCCTCCAAAAATAAGGTTCCGGGAAATTATTGAAATTGCTGTTGTTTTTGCTGTATCGTGTGAACTTTCCTGCCTGCAGATCAAATTCACCTTTTACGTCACCAGCAGTGAAACTCAGTTTTTTATCATCTTTTGTGATGACTAATTTTGGAGCTGCATCCGCCTCTTTCTCAAAATAAGAACCTGCATAGCCGAATTGCTCTCTGGCGATCTCCGCTCCTGCAGGCAGCATTTCTGTCGCTGTTTTAGTATATACATAAAGGTTTAGGAAATACTCGGTTCCTGCAGCAGACTTATATTTGGGAAGCTCAAGCTTTAGGTCTTTTGACTGATGAGGAGCAAGCTGAACATCAAATTTACCTTCATTCACTTTTTCACCATTCCTTAGCAACTCCCATTTAAATTCATATTGGTTCAGGTTGGTAAAATCAAAGATATTTTCGATATTAATTAAACCTTTACCCAAGTCTTTTGCGGTAAAGATCATATTCTGATAAACCTTTTTTACTTCATAAGCACCAGGATCTGGCGTACGGTCAGAACTGATGATCCCATCGGCTACACCATTCTCGTCATTCTGCCAGTAAAATGCACCCAGATCACCACCATAAGCCCAGAATGGCTTGCCGTTAACATCTTTGGTTTTAATACCCTGATCTACCCAATCCCAAATGAACCCGCCCTGCATATTTTTGCTTTTTCGCATAATATCAAAATAGGTCTGCATATTACCATTGCTGTTACCCATTGCGTGTGAATATTCACACATAATATAAGGTCTTTTTTTAGTGGTGTCAGCAGCATATTTTTTCATATCGGCTATGCGTGGGTACATAGGAGCTACAATGTCCGTATTCCAGTCTTGCCCTGCCTGTTCAAACTGTACCGGCCTGGAAGTGTCCCTGCTTTTGATCCATTTATAATTATCGTGGAACACGGGCCCGTTACCACATTCATTGCCTAGGGACCAGATAATAACAGAGGCGTGGTTTTTGTCGCGCTCCACCATTCTTACGATCCTGTCTGTGTGTGCCGGTGCCCATTCCGGAAGGTAGGCAGGATGTACAGTTGTGTCAAACCCGCCCTGCAGTTCCGCACCCATACCGTGGGTTTCAATGTTCGCTTCATCTACCAGGTACAACCCATATTGATCGCATAATTTATACCATAGCGGATTATTTGGATAATGCGAAAGTCGTACAGCATTGATGTTCAGTTCCTTCATTAATTTGATATCTTTCAGCATTAATGCCTTAGTGGTGGTATGACCTGTTACATCATCATGCTCATGGCGGTTTACCCCATGTACGGAAATTGCCATACCATTAACCAGGAGCCTTGCATTTTTGATCTCTACTTTACGAAAGCCCACTTTTGAAGAGGTAATGCTGAGTACCGTTCCTTTTTGATCTTTCAGCGTGAGCACACAATCATATAGATTCGGTGTTTCTGCATTCCATTTTAAGGGATTTTTAATGATTGCATTGAATTTCAGAGTCTGAATGCTATCTGCATTTACACTGAATTTTTCCTGTTTGTTATAAATGGCTTTTCCTGACTTGTCCAGCAGGCTGATAGACAAGCTTCCGTTTTTAAGATCGTTCCCTTTGAATTTGCGAAGATCTACATCGGCACTGAACAATCCATTTGTGTACTTAGCATCCAGATCAGCTTTCAGAAAGAAATCCCATATGGCTAACTTTGGAAGAGCATACAAATAAACATCCCTTTCCAGTCCACTTAAGCGCCAAAAATCCTGATCTTCCAGGTAGCTGCCATCGTGCCAGCGGAATACCTGTACAGCGAGCAGGTTCTGACCTTTTTTTAGGTATTTGCTGATGTTAAATTCTGCAGGAGTCTTGGAAGCTTTGGTCATCCCGACTTTCTCGCCGTTCACATAAATAAATGCACATCCTGAAATAGAACCAAAATGAAGCAATACTTCTTTCTGATCCCAATTTTCAGGAACGGTAAACGTTTTTCTGTAAGTACCTACAGGATTATTCGGGCCTATAAATGGCGGGGTTTTGGGATGCGGATAGGTGACATTGGTATAGATGGGTATACCGAAACCGTTCAATTCCCAATTGGAGGGAACTGTTAAATTCGCCCATCCGGAATCGTCTAATGTAGTTTTGTAGAAATCGGTAGGTCTGTCTTTGTACTGATCTGTATAGCTGAACTTCCATTGCCCGTTAAGGGATTTATAGTTAACGGATTTAGTATAATCATCGGAAAGGGCATCTTGTTGACGATCGAAGGATACGAATGTGACGTGAGGCTTTTCCTTTCCCTGGTCAACGAGACTAGGATTTTCCCAATCGTTGTTTTGCGCCATAGCCGACACAAAGAAAAAAAAGGACAGGAATACTGCCGTTAATGTTTTTAAATTCATGATAGGAGTCTTCGTGGTATATGTTTGATAAACAAATTTACATAAAAAATGATCACGAATATATGAGTGTACATTCGGAGGAGTCTGTTTTAAAAAAGCCTGGATGTACATCGTAAATCCATTTTACAGAACAGCTTTATTCTTAAGATGAGCATATATAATTAATTTAATGGGTTTTAGCAATAGAAAATATTAAAAAATAAAAAATGGAATCATGAAAAATCTCATTAAATTAAAATATTTATTTCTAATAATCAGTTGATTACTGATTTGTATTTTATCACTAAAAGAATAGTTTTTTGTGTAAGTTTAATTTCTATATTTGTATCACTAATTTGATAGTTATATTTACAATAACCTTATATTAAAAACCGATAACGGAAATCTGGTTATTTAAATTACATGAATACTCTGTGGCAAGATACTTCAAATCAATAAAACATGCTTGAAAGACAGGATTAAGAAAGATAACAACAGAATTGAGCTAAAAACATCATTGTGATATAGGGCATAACATATAAAGCGGAGATCAAATGAAAAACATATTATTAATATTAATTATTCTGACATTTTTTAACTTTACAAAGGCTCAAAAAGTATACACTTCTGATATCAATAATTTTTGGATTGTCTACGACAGTATTCAAAAAGTAGAAAATAACAGTAAAAAAGAACTTATAGAAAATCTTTTTTTGAATAAAAAAACAAATGGACTGAATGCTTTTATGGAAATTAAAAAATTTGGCGAAGATGATTATCTGGCCGTAATTGAAAAATATCCTAAATTCTGGAATTCCCTTAGAGCAAATACTTTGATTGATGATAAAAAAATCAGAACAATAAACAAAGCTTTGAAAAAACTAAAAAAGCTTTATCCTCATAACTCGGATGGAAGTATTTATTATACCATCGGAACATTAAAATCTGGAGGAACAACCAATCAACACGACTTACTCTTAGGCATTGAAAAAATCGTTGGTGATAAAAACACTATTGTTTCAGAATTTGAGAATGAAAATCTTAAGAAAATGTTTCAGTTTACTAATAGTTCAAAATTGGAGCAGATTACGATTCACGAGTTTGTTCATACTTTTCAAAAAGAGGGGGAAGTGAATGTTTTATCTAAATCAATTAAAGAAGGCTCTTGTGACTTTGTTGCAGAATTAACCTTAAACAAAAAATTCTCTTCACAATACATTGACTATGGAATTAAAAATTATGAAAAAGTAAAATCTGATTTTAAAAAGGAAATGTTTAGCCAAAATTTCGGAAATTGGTTTTATAACAGTGACTCAAGTGACAATCCCGATTTAGGATATTTCGTTGGTTATATTATTTCCAAGAAATATTACGAAAATTCGAAAGATAAAAAAGAGGTAGTCAAAGACATTATTGATTTAGATTTTAATAGTGAATCTGCAGTGCTTCAATTCCTGGAAAAATCAAAATACTTTGAAGAAAAAATTAATGCTGAGCTGATTAAATCCGCCTATAAAGAAAATCAACCCAAGATTATAAGAATAGTTGAGTTTGAAAACGGCAGCAAGAATGTAAATCCGGACTTAAAGCAGATTCATATTGAGTTTTCAAAACCTATGAGAGATAAAATTTCGATTAACTTTTCAAAATCAGGTAAGGAACATTTTCCATTAAAAAATATTGTAGGTTTAGACCAAACGAAAACAATTTTAACACTTGAATTAAATGACTTAAAGTCTGATACGGAATACGACTTTTATATCACAGACCGGGCAACGAAATCAGTAGAAGGCTATCCTTTGGGAGAACAGGAACATAAAATATCATTTAAAACCGGAAAAAGATAAACTATACGGATTGAGAAGAAGTATATAAAACTTAAAAGACAAAAAATATGAAATCTTTATTTTTATTACCCTTGTTGCTTTTGACAGTTTTTGCATTTGGACAAAAACCAACCCTTAAAATTAAATATTCCGAGCAGTTGGCTGTTTTTGTCTTTATTCAGAATCTTTCTGAAAATCATCCGAAAAATGTATTTAAAACTGCATTTCAAAAGTCAAAATATAATACGGAAGACTACAAAAATAAGATTGCAAAGTTTGATAAGTTAGCCATTGATTACAGCTATCAGTTTGAGGAGTTTCCATATGGATCAAAAGTTCCGATGCAGACGAGGGATATTTTAAAGAAAAATCTCATCGAGACTGATAATCTGAATGATTTTATGCTTCGCTCCATTGGGATCGTTCCCATCAAAACTTTGAATGATTTGACAGCATTCATTTCATATTTCACGCCCATCTATAACGAATTAATTTATCATCCAAACAGAGAAAAATTTGAAAAACAGGTCATAGAAATTACAGCTTATGCTAATGATCATAAAATAGAAGAATATTTTCAGACAGGCTTATCTTTTTATCATTCAAGCTGGGATCTGTCTGTTCCGTTTCAGATTGCATTCTATCCGCTGCCAGATTCGGATTACTTCACCGCACAGGCATTCTGCAATAATTTTGTAAGTGCAATTCAAACCAATTTAAAGGATTATAAAGATTTGTTTAGCGTGATGATGCATGAAATCTTTCATATCATCTATAATGAGCAATCGCTTGAAATAAAAGTTGAAATGGATCAGGCTTTCAAAGAAAATAAATCAAAAAGCAGTAATTATGCTTATCAGCTTTTGAATGAACTCCTGGCTACGACATTAGGAAATGGGTATGTCTATGAAAAATTAGAAGGGAATTTAGATCAGAATGACTGGTACTACCATCGATATATAGATCTGATGGCGAGAAAAATTTACCCTTTAGTTAAAGAGTACATTATTCAAAAGAAATCAATTGATAAAAATTTTATTGACAGTTATATAAAGCTGTACGAAACCAACTTTCCGAATTGGATCAATGAGCTCGACAATATAATGACCTACCGATATGTGATCTCCGAAAATGAGAATGATTTTAATACGATCAATCAACTTTTTCGTTACCGTTCCAGTGCAGAATATGAAACTCAAATTACGGAAAAAAGTATTGAAAAAATGCAAAAAACGCCATTGACCAAAATAATCATCGTATCAAAAAATAATATTGAAAAACTCAAACTCATCAGGACACAATTTAAAGAACTGATGAATTGGAAGTTTAATGCTGATCAGGATTTCACTTACAAAATTTTGTTAGCCGATAAAAGCCAGCTCATCATCATTAATATTAAGAAAAAAGACTTGAAAACACTTATTGCTTTGAAAGCCAAATAGGCTGTTTAATTCCAAATTCATGCTAAGTGATTGGGCATGAATTTGGAATAAACATCTATAATCTTTAGATTAAGTACTTTATACAATTACCAATTATACTATTTTATGTTTTTCAGATTTTCAACGCTTAGTTTTGCAATATCTTTCACCAGTTGGGTAGGAGAGTTGCAGTCACAATTACTGAATCCTAAGACATATATATCTTCACTGGGAATATAAACTGCCATAGATTTGAATCCAAAAACACTTCCGCCATGTTCACGGGTTGCGATGCCATTGATATTTTTCAAGTGCCATCCATAGCCATATTCTATTTCCTGTCCATTATTTAGCTTATATTTTGTAAAAGCTTTCATTTTATTTTTTTGACTTAACAAAAGATTTTGATTTAATGCATTTTGCCATTTCAACATATCATCCAAGGTTGACATTAACGAACCGGAAGAAAAAGGAACACTAAAATTAATCACTGTTTTATTCACATAACCCGAACTTTTTTTATGATAACCGTAAGCTCTGTTTTTGATAACCTTCCTGTCGCTGGCATAATAAGAATTGGTCATCCCGATCTTATCAAATATATTTTTCTTTATAAAATCTTCATAAGTTCCGCCGGATGTCAGCTCAATGATATATCCTAAAACCACATAACCGGAATTATTGTACTCAAATTTTTCTCCGGGTGCATCATCAACAGGCTCATTTTTGAAGAAATCAACCATTTGTTCGGGTGTCATTTCCTTTTGTGCAATGTCGGATATGGTTTTCATTTTCGTAAAATCTTTAATGCCTGAAGTGTGTGTCAGAAGATGATGAATGGTAATGTTATTCCCGTTAGGATAGGAAGGTATGTATTTTGAGATAGGATCATCAACTTTTAATTTTCCCTGTTCTTCCAACATCAGAATAGCGATGGCTGTAAACTGTTTGGTCATAGAGCCGATCTGAAAAATACTGTTTGTATTCAGCTTAGCATCCAATTCCAAATTTGCCATTCCGAAAGCTTTTTTATAAACAGGTTTCCCTTTCTGTGAGACTAGGAAAACGCCGCCCGGTCCATTAGATTCTTTGAATTCAGACTGAATCAGACTGTCAATTTTCCGATCCGGATTTTGAGCATTTGATGGGATCGAAAGGAAAAGAATAAAACATAATAAAAAGAATTTTTGCATAATGACATATATTTAATGCAAAGATATATTTTAATTTTAATACTGTGCAATACAAAGTAGTGTATATTTTAAATAAACTAAAATTTTCACTATTAAGTTTTTCGTTAAAAGTTTAAGTATTTTACTCAAAAATACAATCTAGAACATTCAAGTATATTGTCACTTTTTTTCTTTTTAATAACAGATGATTTGTTAAATTTTTGACTACCTTGCTTGCCATAACTGATGACCAATAGTGAAAATAAGATTGAACCAGAAAATGTTAAATAGAATATGAAAGTAAAAATTTTTAGTGTATGGATTATTGTATTATTCATCAATAATTTATTGGCACAATCGCAATCTGTATATGATACTGTATCCGTTGGAAACATCAAACAGGTTGTCTCTTACAGCGGGAACAAAGACTTACCGCTTATCCTTTTTTTACACGGCGGACCAGGAAGTTCAAGGATGAAACAGGCGGAGATTTTCTCTAATAATCTCCAAAAGCACTTTCTTGTAGTTCAATGGGACCAAAGAGGAGCGGGTAGAACAGATGCTTTAAACAAATCATCGGTTCCCATCACCTTTAATTTAATGGAAAATGATACATATGAATTAATCAAGATACTTTTAAAAAAGTTTAATCAAAAAAAATTATATCTCGTAGGGGAATCCTGGGGAACCGTTCTGGGATTTAAGATGGCAGAAAAGCATCCTGAACTTTTAAATGCTTATATCGCTTTCAGCCCTGTTATCAATCAAACAAAAAGCGAACAAATTTTGCTCGAAAAATTGAAACTTGATGCAAAAGCGAACTCTAATGTAACCGCCCAGAAAGAACTGAATAGCGTTAAAATTCCATTTATGAGCTATGAAGACATGTTTTACTCAAGAAAATGGATGTTCAGCTATGACGGACACCCATTTGCAGAAAAAGACCTCCCTCTTTTGAAGCAATATATGGAAGATTGGTCAAAGATCTGGATGTCTACATGGAATGAGGTAATGAAGAAGAATCTTTTTGTTGAATTACCCAAAATAAACTGTCCGGTATATCTGTTTTTAGGCGAAAAAGATTTGCAGACTAACTTCGGTATTGCGAATGAATATTTTAAGATATTGAAAGCACCTGAAAAAAATATCTATACTTTTGAAAATGCAGGACATTCTGTACTGACCGAAGAGGCAGAGCGAGTTCAAAAAATAATTATAGATGAAATTTTGGCGGATACTGATAAGCAGGAACATTAGTATACAATTATTTTAAATGCAAACCATTTTCCCAAAGATACCAAAGGAAAATAAATAGCAAAATAAATTGTTTTTTGCATTTTTAAGCAAAAGCTAAGATAGTTCTGGAAATCTAATTAGATTTAAAGCTGATGATCCGGAGTATATATATTTTCTTCTGGGCTCCATTTCATAATGCCGGAAGTTATGGTTATATTGAAATTTTCACCATGATATATGATTTTGGTTTGTGCTAATAAAGTTAAAAATTTAATTAATACAGCCAAGTTTTTTCTTATACATTATTGTTAAATATTGAATTGCATAATGAATTTAACAATAATGCATAAGAAAAAGTTCGAATTTTTGACTCAGCGGCTATCATTTAAAGGTGAACCCTAATATCAAAAGGTTTCTTCAGTTTGATTATAGCTTTAGTTATTGAGTGACATTTTTACATTGAAAAAATGACAAAATGTAAAATATAAAAGTCTCAATATGACAATGTTTCAGATGGTCTTGATGGTATATTTTTTGTGTTTTTGAAAATTGAGATCATTAAAATATTGTTTAACTTAAAATTTGTTTGTTATGACAACAATCGTAAAAAGAAACAATGGCAGTTTGATTCCTGCCAATCCACGTTCACTGTTTGACGATTTTTTCAACCGCGAACTTTTTAATTGGGGCAATAATAATTTTTCGCCTTCACGTACAACACTTCCGTCGGTGAATATTAAGGAGCTTAAGGAGGTTTTTGAAGTAGAGGTTGCAGCACCAGGTATGAACAAAGAAGATTTCAAAATCACTCTTGACGGAAATGTGCTCACCATTTCATCTTCTAAAGAAGACAAACATGAAGAAGACAAAGGAACCTTTACACGAAGAGAATTCAGCTACCAATCTTTTCAACGCAGTTTCGAACTCGCAAAAGAGGTAGTTGATGATGAAAGAATTGAAGCCCGATATGAGAATGGAGTTTTAAGACTCATCATTCCGAAAAAGGCCGGTGGAAAAATAGAGACAACAAAATTAATTGAAGTTCAATAATTTTTAAAAGGTTTCCCGGCTTCCGGGAAACCTTTTATTTTTTGTCGTATCATTAATTTAAACTTACAGGATATGAATGCATTATTATGGTCTATCTGTATTTTATCACTTACCCTATTAATTCTTGGTTTTATACTCAAAAAATTTAATCAGCCTTATCTCATAGCCTATATTGTTGCCGGAATTTTGCTGGGACCTCACATTACAGGTGTTTTTTCAAATGTAGAAGAGATAGAAATCATTGGTGAACTTGGGATATTGCTTCTTATGTTTTTTTTGGGTCTGGAAATCAACATTCCCAATAAACGGCATCTCATTGTAAAACCACTGGTTGCTCAGGGAATGAAGGTACTATTAGGTTTTAGTTTTGCAGTTCTTATAGGCTACTTTCTACAATTAGACTCCAAAAGTATCACCTTAATAGCTGTACTTTTCTTTTTTAACAGCACGGCTGTCGTCACCGAATTCTTAAAGAAATACAATATACTCAACACAACATTTGGCAGTACAATATTTAATATTCTTCTATTACAGGATATTTTACTGGCACCTGTACTGACTCTCTTAAAAGCTTGGAGTGGACATCAATTAACAGCTATAAATTTTATACTTCCGATCATCATATGTATTGCGATCTTTCTTCTTTTCAAAAGAATCAGAAACGTACAGGAAATAAGATTACCCGGATTTTTGAGAAAAGTGGGGTATGATCACGACCTGCAGTTGTTTTTTGGTCTTCTGATCTGTATGGGATTTGGTTTGTTGGCAGATCTTGTCGGTTTGAGCAGTGCGTTAGGAAGCTTTATTGCGGGCATTCTTGTCGGAAGGCTTAAAGTTCTCAATTGGCTCGAGCATTCTCTTGCTTCTTTTAAGGTGTTTTTCGTTGCATTATTTTTTGTATCTATAGGTTTGCGGCTGGATCTCAGCTATTTTCTGAGTCATAATAAAATCATTCTTATCGGTACTTTCTTTGTGTTATTGAGCAACAGTTTGATATCTGCAATTGTTTTCCGTTTTTTAAAATTCGACTGGAAAAATAGCTGGTACGGTGGTGCTTTATTATCACAGACAGGTGAGTTTGGGATTCTGGCACTTACTATTGCCTACAAAGCGCACATCATTCATTATGATATATACAAAGCCGGTCTTGCTATAACCTGTCTCACCCTTTTATTTTCTACCATCTGGATTGCAATACTTAAAAATATTTTAGACAAAAAAAATCCTGTTTCATTAAAGAAATCATAAGCTATAAACTTGAAAGATTAATTCTTTTGACCTTATTTTTAAACATTATCAGCGATGTTCTGTAATATTAAAATAAAAGCTGCCTGATGATAAAGTTGTTTTTTATACTATTCATTTGAAATTCTACAACATGAAAATTCATATATTTAATCATGAAAATAACAGCATTAAATGAATGTAGCATTAAGAAAACATATTGAGGAAATAGTGTCTCTTACGGATGAAGAATTTGAATACATCAATTCTTTCTTTAAATTGAAGAAACTCAAAAAACACCAGCATCTTATTCAGGAAAATGAGGCTGTTACATCTATTTATTTTGTTGGAAAAGGTCTTTTAAAAGCGTCTTTGACGACTCAAGACGGGAAAGAGCATATCATTCAGTTTGCAAGTGAAAACTGGTGGATTTCAGATTTTCAGGCTTTCTATAATAAAGTTCCTTCAGTCACAAATATAAATTGCCTGGAAGATGTTGAACTTTATGGTATAGACAAAGAAAATCTGGAGGAAATGTGCAGAAATAATCATAAGGTTGAACATTTTTTCAGAATCAAAAACAGTTTGGGATATGTTGCCTTACAGCAGAGAATTCTGTCATTACTTACTGCAAGCGCAAAAGAGCGTTTTGAGCAGTTTTCTATTCAGTATCCGCAACTTATTCAAAGGCTGCCCAAATCAATTATTGCATCTTATCTTGGCGTTTCCAGAGAAACATTGAGCAGGATTTCCCACAAATTGTGAGCTGGGTCACAAAAAATAAGTGATACACATCACGTGGTAAACAGGCAAATATATCCAACTTTGTACTATAAATTTAAAAATTACTAAAATGAACAAAAAAGTTTTATTTGTGCTTACGAGCCACGATGAATTAGGAAATACCGGTTTGAAAACAGGATTTTGGACTGAGGAATTAGCCGCACCTTATTATGCATTATCTGACCAGGGAATTGAGATTGCACTCGCATCTCCAAAAGGAGGTCTTCCGCCGATAGATCCGAAAAGTGAAGATCCGTCATCTCAGACTGATGCTACACGAAGAATGGATAGCGATCCTGTTTTACAGCAGAAACTTAGAAATACACTTCTTTTATCAGAAGTGAAAAGTGAAGATTATGATGCTGTATTTTATCCGGGTGGTCATGGTCCCTTATGGGATCTGGCTGAAGATAAAACTTCGCAAGAGCTGATTACCGATTTTTACACACACAACAAGCCCGTTGCATTTGTATGTCACGCACCCGGAGTTTTGAAAGATGTAAAGATAAACGGTGAATATCTTGTGAAAGGCAAAAATGTGACAGGATTTACAAATACAGAAGAAGATGCTGTACAACTGACGGATATTGTTCCTTTTTTGGTAGAAGATATGCTGAAAAAGAATGGTGGAATTTACAGTAAAATAGAAGACTGGAGTCCTTATGCGGTAGTAGACGGAAGATTAATTACAGGGCAGAACCCTGCTTCTTCTGAAAAAGTTGCTATGGAGCTGCTGAAACTTATTGGTTAGAAGTAAGTTTTTTATTGCAAATAATTCCTTAAAGCTTTTTAGTTTTAAGGAATTGTTTTTTATAATCAGACAAGCTTTTTCAGATACCAAAATCAATTTCAAATGAGGCAATTTTTAAAGAGCAAGAGAGAATGTAATGACAATGTTTTAGGTTTTCTGAAAGGTAGTTTTGAATCTTGGAAAAACAGTGGAAAGGAAATAAACAAAGTTCATCGAATCTCCGCAAAACAGTTTGAAGATGAGATTAAAGGTAAAACATTACAATCATTGACGTTAGAAAAGAAAACGAAAACACGTTGATGAAGCCTGCAATAAGCCTTTAGCTTACATCAATGAATAGATCAATCATATTGAATCTATTGAACATTTTTATCTTCACTGTGTGGGCAGTTATAGAAGTATGATGGCGGCAAATATTTTAAAGACAAGGGGTTACAGGAATTTTACTGAAGTTGAGAGCGGTTTTAATGCAATAGCCAGACTGATGTTCCCAAAAGCGATTTCGTTTGTCAGAGTAAAGTTTTGAAAGAATTTTGAATTAATTAAATAAATAATATTAATGTTAGATATCATAAAAGAACCCTGACTGTGGTACGTTGCAGGTCCGCTGATTGATCTTACTGTTCCTGCTTTGCTGATTTTAGCAGACAAATCTTTTGAAATCAGCTCGTCATTACGGCACATTTGTGAAGCTTGTATTCCGTTAAACGTGAGCTTTTTCAAATACGACCGAAAAAAGAATTCTGGAATTTATTCTTTGTATTGGGAATTTTCTTTGGAGGAATAATTGCTGCTCAATTTTTGATGAATCAGGAAGAAATTACAGTCAATCCAAAACTTAAAACCGAATTGGTAACTTACGGAATCACAGGTTACAGCAATCTTGCCCCCTACACAACTAATGGATTTTGAAAGTTTATTAACGTAAAAGGTTTTATTTTGATGGTTGTCGGCGGATTTCTCGTAGCGTTTGGGACCCGATATGCGGGCGGTTGCACAGGCGGGCATGCTATAATGAGGCTTTCCAATCTGCAATGGCTGTCTTTTGTGGCAACGATCTGCTTTATGATTGGCGGTTTTTTAATGGCAAATTTCATTTTGCCAATCATTCTTTCAATCTAAACTTTTTTAATAATGACAAAAGAAAAAGAGATCCGGTATTTGTACCAACGAAAGCCAATTTCAGCACAAATGGTATCACAATTTGAAATATTTAATACTTTAACGAGTGCTGTTTTTGGAACTTGGATTTATGCTTATTTTAGAGATAAATTGCCGCATTAAGACTAACAAAATTTGGGCATAAAAGCCGTAATCCGGAACTTCTCAATGAAGAAATAACGGCAAATTAATAGGAGCTCTAATAATCAAGCCACAATAATTTTTTTGCTATTAGGCATAAACAAAAAATCCCTGTAAAACAGGGATTTTTTTAAGCTAAGCTAAACTACAGCTAAGGTTTCCAGAAGCTCCATACGGTTCCGTTGTATACGGCTAATTGTTGCTTTACCGTATCGAATACCATCATTCCTGGAGTAGGATTGATGATGTTCAGGTGCGGGCTTGCAACTTTAGGAAGAATCATTGCACGGTTTACATCAGTAAGCACCAAGATTCCTGTGGTTGTATCAGAATTGGAGTTGGTTCCGATAGCAGCTTTTGCATCGGTATTCTCTCTTACATTATCCTGCAAAGAACTGTCTACAGCATTGTTTGCACTTATCGTTTGTGTCGTGTTATCAGACCTTTTCACGTCAACGGGATAGGTTACATTGGTAAGATTAAACCAAACTCCGTCTTTTCTGTACTTTATATTTTTGTCGGAAAGGTCGAAGATGAGAGTTCCGTTCTCTATTGTGCCCTGCATCCCTCTGTAGCCGGCTCCGGTTGTTGCATTGTAGCTTACGGGCTGGTTGTTTACTGTAGAAGTCCATGGGAGAACCATTCCTTTTTTATTGTCTGCCGAGTCATAAAATTCTAACGAAATGCTCGGATTGGTTGTCGTATTGGCAGGCTGTATTTTAGAAAGCTCGCTTTTTCCGATAGCTATCTGAGCCTGCGCGGAGAAAGATATAATTACGGCAACTGTGGCGGTTATTTTTTTGATATTTATCATTGTAAATCTTTTTTTAAACCTTCAAGGTAAATTAAACCTTGAAGGTTTTTCAGTTATTATTTGTAGGTACCCTCTAAAAATTTCTCTGGAAAATTTTGCAGACTCTTAAAAATTGTAGAATTCCGCATAATAATCCTTTTTTGGAGGTTAATATTCTTAATCCGGGCAAGCCTGTGTTTCAAAACAGTGCCAAGCAGCATTGGTTTCTCCGGATTTTACAGCATATATTTTCAGACATTTTGCTTCAATATCATAGACCATCATTCCGATTACCGGGTTGGTAATATTAGCAAGAGCTGCAGTAGTAGGTACTCTGTTTATAACAAATCCTTTTTCTTTGGATTCCAATACATTCCACGCACTTTGTCTTGCCATCGGCCAGTTTCCATTGTCGGCTCCCGCTCTTGACAATGCAGTAATACCCTGTTTAGAGGGGAAGGTATTTCCTGCATCAGTAATTCCTGGTTTGTAGCAACGGGTATTACATTGATTTATAGCGTTGTTTTTGGAATCACCAATACTTTGTCCTGCAGTATTGCTGTAGTTTGCAGGCAATACTCCGAATTGAGGGATACCGGTCGAGTTTACACACGTTGGTGAGGCACAAAGATTTTGGTTTACTGTAGTGCTGCCTCCCGATAGCGAAGCAGGTGCTGTTACCAATTGTGTTGACAGAATATCTGCGCCACCTTCTGTAGCATCAGAGCAGCCGTCACCATCACTGTCTAAGTCTAACTGATCTGCAATGCCATCACCGTCAGTATCACAGGCAAAAGCACTTCTTAGTCTCATACCGGCAGCTCTTTCTACAATATTTGTAGTAGAGTTTCCGGTTATTCCAAAAACGAACATTGCAGAAGTGTAGCTGTCATATTGCATATACATCTTGATGTTTTCATCGTCTGTTGTGATATTTGGAACAGTTCCCGTACCATCATTTGCCAAATTCATATGTCTGTAATAGTTATATGATGCAGGAGGAGAATTTGTCGCACTTGTAAATCCACCGTTCACGAGGTTACTTCCTATAATAACTGAGCTTGGTGCCGTAGAAGTATTAAAACCTGCTACGTCTGAAAAAGCTTGATTATTCCCGTCTATATTGTTGAATTGAATAGTCACGTAAGGAAGAGTTGCCGGAGTATATATTGCAGAAGCGTTAGAAACAGTCCCTGTAGCAACAAAGTCTAATTTGAATTCCGCATAAGGATTATCTGAAGCTCTGGTATTCTGCAAAGCTAAAGCGCCTGCTGAAGTTAAAGCTAATGCAGGTGTCCCTGTTCCTGAACTTGGCGTATTTTTAGAAATTACAGTTAGAATTGCATCATACTGATGTCCTAAATACGTTAGAGCGTTGGCTCTGATCAGCTTAGTTCCGGCAATAAAATTGGTATTTGTTCCCGCCGAGCCGGATAAAAGAGTAGCCTTGTTTGCTGCATCTGCAAAATCAAAATAGATTGTAGGGCATTCTGCTTCATCCGTAATCCCATCATTATCATCATCCAAATCAGTATCATCCGGAATACCATCTCTATCGGTATCTTGTTTTACAGCGATGGTGAATGTCTGAATAGAGGAAGTATCTATACCTCCGTTTGCCGTTCCTCCATCATCCTGAACTCTTACGCTTATAGTAGCTGTTCCGCTGGCGTTGGCCGCAAGAGTATACTGCAATTGTCCACTGCTGCTGATATTAGGCTGTACCGTAAACATTGCATTGTTGTTATTGGTAACAATAAAACCAACAATGCTTTGTAAAGACTCATTAGAAGGTCCTTTGCTGATGTTTGTTGCCCATGCGTTTACAACGTAAGGCATAGCAGAACTGGTTTGAATATGAGTCTGATCAGCTCCTTTTGTGAAAGAAGGTGAATCATTTACAGGATCTACAGTTACCGTAATACTTGTTGGATTAGATTTGTATCCTAATGAGTTTTCTACAGTATAAGATATGGAATCGCTACCAAAATAATCCTGAGCCGGTGTAAAGGTTATATTCCCATTGTTATCAACACTCCATGATCCGTTGGTTGTTGTGTAAGTAGTCTGTCTTCCAGCAGTAGTAGGATCCAAATCTACAGTAGTTCCATCCAGGGTTCCGGAAGCGGTTGTATCATTCGTCAATATATTGAATGTTTTTGCAGTATCTTCCAATGTGCTTGTCGTGTCAGCATTTCCTACAGGGTTGCTTATAGCAATACCAAAATTTACATTCGTATTATTGGTATTGTTACCTGCAGTTACAACAAGATAGGCATTCGTAGAATTTCCTCCTGTCAAAGAGTTAGTAGTATCATTATCTATAGCTCCGTTAAATGTAGCTCCTGCAGGGAGATCAGATGTTGTAGGCACAGCAATACCATCACCGTACGGTGTAGTTTTAATAAATACTCTATAAGCGTTTGCTGTTGTACTTGCAAGGTAGCTAAATTTATAAGTTCCATCCGGTGCAACAGTAACGGATGAAATGGCAGTGTAAGGAGAAGTATTCAGGGTAATAATCGCATATAGTTGTTGTCCTCCAATCTGCGATACCGGAGTACCGTCTACTTTTTGTGGAGCTACCGAACCGTTCTGATCATTATAAACAGTTCCTGAGATTTCATTGTTTACATTATTGGTGACTGCAATTGTACGGCAGATTTGCGTTCCGTTTCCACAAGAGTTTGTAGGGGTTGCGCAAACAGTATACGTACCACTTTGTCCGGCATTGTTAAAATTTAACAAAATAGAATCCGTTCCTTGTCCTGATGTAATTGTAGCTCCGGCAGGTGCTGTCCAAGTATACCCTGTAGCACCTGAAATACCTGTGATTTTGAAGTTCACACTGCTTTGATCATCTCCAAAAGCAGCGTAATAAACCGTAAACGATACATAATCTATGTTTGCAGTTGCTGTACCGTTTGCATTATTATACGCCTGTATTCTGAGTTTGGTATTTGCAAAGTCAGAAGATTGCCAAGTTGTTCCCCAAAGATCTGAAGCATCTCCATATTGAGCAACAGCATCTGTAGTAGGCCAGAATGTTCCTGTAACTGCTTTATTGTTTCCAACTGCAACGTTATTCTTCAAGAGTTGAACAACGTTATCTCTTATGCTATTAGCGCCGGAAGCATTTCTTTCTAAATTTATGCTAATTCCCGCTATAGAATTTCCTGCCGGAATTGTAATAGCTGGAAAAGGAATTTCCAAGTATTGTGACGTTCCGCCATTTGCAGCAATATTAGTAGCTGATGTATTGATATTATTGCTGCTTACAATATTAGCAACATTAGCCCAAGGATTTGTTCCTACTGTATTATTATTTGCAGCAGTATTTGGAGCTGCTAAAGCTCCTGTATTTCCTGACGTACCGTTAGCTCCTGTAGTGGTGAAAATTACCCCTGTTCCGGTGATGCTGCTTGCAGAAGAAACTGTAGCGATAACCGGCGTACGACCAGATTCGCAACCCGTATCCGGATTGTAAAAAGAAACATAATAAGTGGTAGTAGCAGATATGCTCGGTGTCGTGAAAGATGCTCCTGTTGCTAAAGGAGAACCTCCGGTAGAAGCAGCATACCAACGATATTGCTGGTTCCCCTGTGCACCGCTTGCTGTGAGAGTAACGGTACCGGCATCACAACGATTTGACCCGGTTACATTTACAGGATCTACATACGCTGTATGAGAGGCTGAAATGGTATCTTCATAAAGTCCCGGACAAGCAGCTGTTGCAGTGTTGGTAATAATTCCCTGTGCATTACAGTTTACATTTACATCGAAAGTAATGGTTGCTTTTGCTCCAGGTAATAAGGTGATATTATCACTGCTGGCAATTACATTCGAAGGAACACCATTTACTAAAGTACCGCCTGAAAGAGCATTTGTTTTATTTTGTACTGCCTGGCTTAAAGTGTACTCTAATAACAGATTATCAACGGTAGTTGTTTTTGTAGCCCAAGCACTTCCGCTTGAATTTACCAAACGGATACGTGTATCAGCAGTTAAATAAAGAGGGTTGATTATCGCACTAAAGTTACCGCTTGTGGTTCCGCTTACAGTTCCTATTGAGTAATAGGTTGAACCATTCGGAGAAACCTGAACGTCTAAAGTTCCATTAGCAGCAGTTTGTGTGTAAGCAAATGATAAAGAAGCATTTGCAGCTTTTGTAAGATTTGCGGTTCTTTCAATACCACTTCCATTAGGTAAGGTAGCAAAATTTAATCGGTTTGTTGCAACTGTAATTGCACCTGTAGCCGGATTTGTAGTCGTTTCACCTAATTCTGTCCATTCGTTTTTCCATAAAGCCGTTCCATTATTTCGGGCGTAAGAAACAGAATTGAAGTTATCTCCAACATTTTCTACTACACTCACCGCTGGTACTGAGATGGTTGTGCTATTCGGAACATAAGAAAGTCCTGCAGGAAGCGGGTCTGTAAGAGTTACATTCTCTGCTGTACTTCCCAGGTTATCCAGAACAACAGTGTATTTTCTTGTCGTTCCCGCTAAAAAATGATCGGTATCTGCAGTTTTGTTAATATACATCAGTTTCACAGGATTCCTTACAGTAGTAGGGTTAGTAAAAGTACCTCCTGCGGTTCCAAACTGAACGGAAAACTGACGAGCAGTTCCAGCATTGCTTTTACCAAGTGCAAACGTAACTTTGGTATATGGAAACTTGTATTGTGCAATAAATGCAGCGGTATTATCGAAAGTAACGCCATTGAGTTCAGTTGTAATCCCTCCAAATCTTGTTCGTCCGGATGGTTGTTGACTGATCGTAAGACCGCTGGTTGCATCTACCTGATAGGTAGAATATCCTCCTATTTCCACAACTTCATTTCCGTCAATATCTGCTGCGGTAAAATAATATTCTGAAATGTAGGCTCTTTTATTGGTAGTAACTTCATAAAACTCCAGCTCAAACAAAACATTACCACCTGAAGCTGGTGTAGTTATCCGGGGTTGAAATCTCCCGGGAAGTCCTGTATTAGGAGCTTCATCATCCAGAATTGTAAGAACGGTTCCTGTTCCGTTAACTTCTTTGATGGTAAGAAGACCGTAAATAGTAATTCCGTTAGTCGTAATAAGATTATCGTAACGCCACACAGAGCCGGCAGATAACCCATTGTTTCCTGCGTTTGTAATAAGTGTGCGGTTAGCATTCAAAAAGTTAAGATTCTGACCCGGGATTGCAAGAATAAAAGAACTTGGCTGTTGTGCAGAAACATTAAGGGAGCTGAGCATCAGTACTATTGCAAAAATCATAGGTCTGAGCTTTTGTCCTACATATTTTTTCAATGTAGGTTTTTTTAAAGTAGATTTTTTCATTATTTAGCATAAAATTATAATCATCATTCGCTTTTCATATTGAGTTAATATGACGAAGATGACCAATCAAAAAAAAATTATAATAGCTTTTTTCGAAAACGTATTATTACAATACATTTTTTAGAATAATGAAAAAGGGGGAGGACGTGTCCGGAAGCTTTTGCTTGTGCGGATTAATGGGTGTGTAGAGGTGTAAAAAGATTTGTTCTTTTCAACAAAATAAATGTTGTAAAATGTGTTGACAGTCTCAGGTATTTCCCATTTCAAATGGTGATCAGGAAACAGGATGGGTTTTTCAGCAGAACCCGCTAGTATGAAACTTTCGTCACTGCTGTTTTTAAAAAGAAATCCTAAGGAAGCCGGTTTGTATTTTTGTTTTTTGGGGACTTGTTGCTTTCTTTTTTGGGAAAGCTCAAGAGTGTCTTTTTTTGCCGGTTTTGTCTTTCTTCGTTTGATTACGGAGGTTTTATCATCTCTGCTTTTTTGCTGAATGGTTGATGTTTTTTCAGAATGTTGTGAGGATACGTTGCCTGATACTGAAATGGCATTGGATAAGTTTTCTGTAATAACGGTGTTTTTTTCCACAAAAACCGTTGCCCCTTGTTGAATGTAAACCTGCCCGTGAATAAAACTAGAAAAACAAATAAGGAAAAGAGATAACAGAAATTTTGTTATCTTCTTGTTTTTCTTGTTTTCTTGGGTTATTAGCATTGCGAAAAAGTAACTTACTTTTAAGTTTGCAAATATACACTTATTTGTTTCTCTTTCAAATAATTATTAATATGATTAGCAATTTTCAGATCTTGCGATTGAGCTTTGAAAATTAAAAATATCCTGCTTTTCTACATATGTGGTACCATCAATAATTTTCAAACATATTTTTATTATGTAAATAATTGAAGGGTTTAATCTTCAAACCTTTATGGAATATTAAAAATTTAATAGCTCAGTTGCGAAACTCTCTAAGTCTGCTTCATTTTTTTCTGTTTTTCTTAGGTGGTTATTCAGACTTTATATTAATAATTTAGACTTATAAAAATTCAATAATATAAGATTATGATTTAAAGTTTTGTATTCACGTCCAAAAAACAGATTCTTAATGCTGATTCTGTTTAAGATATCAAAATACACTGATTGCCACTAAAACCATATGAAAATGAAAATAATGGATGAAATTAACAACTTTAAATTCGTTTTTTATAAGATTGTTTGGCTAAAGACCAGTATATTTGCAACTGAAAACTAAAACATGCTTTTAAGTTGTTGAAATTTAAAGCGAAATGAAAATTTAACACAGTCTCACATAGTATGAGCAGATCCAAATCAAGGAGTTTTGCAATGAACGCTGTGTTTAATATTTCTTTCCGTAAAAAATCAACAAATGTCTGCTCTTTATATTTAATTAGCCATATATAGATTGGCTCTGAATAAGAATAAGGGATTGTGCATTATAGACGGTTGAAGTATAATAAACCATGAGAATGACAAAAATAGAAACTCTAAAGAGGATAGTTTCCTCCTTGAATGATATTTTTTTTCGGAAAGTTGATGAGAATGGTATTCAAACAACTATTGAATCCCAAAAAGAGATTATAAATAAAGGATACAAAACTCATCAATATGTTCCTATACTTCTTAATGGTTCACTAAAGGTATACTCCTTAGACCTTAGAAGTGAATTTTCATACTATTACCTACGATTTTTTACCAATTGTATCTTGACGTTTTCTTGCTTATTTAAAATGGTGAACCATATGTACGCATATGCTGAAGAATTTTCCGAAGTTATTTTGCTGGCTGTGAAAAGAAAATGTTCATCTCAATCTTTCTTACCAAAAAATGAAAAATAGTTATAAAAGTGTTGAGCATTATTTGTTTATTGTAAAAAATTAATATAAAATGAATTACGAGGAAGCCCTAAGCAGAGTTGAGAAACTGCAGAAATACGCAGACGAATATCAGCATGATGCAAAGTATATCATTGTGCCTGCAGCCAAGGAAGAGATGGAAAAATATCTAAATGATTATCGAAATATATCTGACCGAAGCAATTTATTGAACTGTACAGAATATTGCTCTGACGGAAATTTTTTAGTTTATCGAATCGATATCAGCTCTGGTCAAAAAAAAAATAAGAAAACAAGTGTACATAAAAACAAGGACTAATCAAACTATTAGCTCTGTAATGCCAGTTTCGGAGCATGATCAGTTTTCTTTTTTATAATATGTTTTTCTTGACAATTTTAAGAATTGATTTTTTTATTTCTAATGAATGCATTGCTTTTCTAATCCGTATTACTGATGTCAATTATTCAGCAAATATTTTATAATGTTATAATTCATACTTCAATAAATTCTGCACCTGCCACCATAATAAATATTTTTTTTAAAACTTTAATTATTCTATTAACCTGATCAGGTTTCCTCTACAAAGTAGCTCTGCCTACTGCTGTCTTTCATTTCCTGGAAAAACATGGTTTGCAATTAGTCGGCCGAAATTTCTGATATGCCAATAAACTTTACCCAACTGATTTTTTAATTTTTTTATACTATAAAGGATATGCCCAATAAAGTTAACTTTTGTTGTAAGGCGTACTGCTCATTATGATACTCTTTTCCAATATTAGATGTTTTTATATATAAGTTTAATAATAGAAGAGTAAGACATATTGTCATGACTATAATCACTTTTAAAGAATTGAATCTTATGTTAAAAAATTACGAACTCGGTCATAATTTTGTCTGTTGGACTATAATTTGGTGAAAATTTTGGGTACTCAAATGACTAATATTTACGTAAAATCATCATTTATTAATTTATTAATAAAAAATATTTCAATGATTCATCACCTTTGTTATCATATTCTGTAATTTAACTAAAATTAACTTAATAAGTGTACGTTTAACATTTAATATGTTTACAGCTAGCGGATTAAGTTATCATAATCATATTTTTAATGATAAGCTTATCATTAAAACAATACAATTCATATCATCAAAAATCGGTATGTAAACAGTTGATATTTAATATATAATGTAATTTTATTTTTTTTTGTCAATTGAATTTTTATATTTGTCATGTTACGTAAATGTTAACATACTAATATGGCTCCAGATTTTATACATACTTATGTTTCGGTTGACTGTGTTGTTTTCGGATTCGACTTAAATAACCAACTGAATATATTATTGGTTCAACGTCGTTCTGATGACACCCCAACAGAAGTGCACAGGAAATTGCCTGGAAGTCTGATATTTAGCAATGAAGACGTTAATGATGCTGCTGGTAGAGTATTGTATGAACTTACCGGTATCAAAAAGATGGTGCTGAAACAGTTTAAATGTTACGCCGACCCAATGCGTGCAAGTAATCAGAATGACATCAGATGGATGGGTAAAGAGTACAAACATAATATTGACAGAATAATTACTGTTGCATATTTGTCTCTCTGCAAGATCGATCATAAAATCAACAGTTCAAAGTATAGCAATGTTGACTGGTTTCCTGTTGATAAAATACCAGCTCTTCCATTTGACCATAACATTATCATAAAAGAGGCACTGGTTGAGATCAGAAGATGGATAGAGATTGATTTTTCAATTATTTTTGAGCTTCTACCAAAAAAGTTTACGATAAGACAATTATATCAATTATACTGTGCTCTAAGTGAAAAGAATATTGATATTAAAAATTTCCATAAAAAAGTTTCTTCATTTAGCTATATCGTAGCGTTGGATGAGATTGAAGATAACGTCCCGCATCGGGCTGCAAGATTCTATAAATTTGATGGGAAGGCCTACAAAAAGAATAATTCAAAATTAATTAAATAAAAATCATTTTCAATAGTATGTATTTATTAGGATACGATATAGGTAGTTCTTCTGTAAAAGTTTGTCTTATTGAGGCATCGAGCGGCAAGGTTGTGGCTTCTGATTTTTCACCTAAAAAAGAAATGAAAATCATTGCGCTGAAAGCTGGTTGGGCTGAGCAAAATCCTGCCGATTGGTGGACTAATTTAAAGCTAGCTCACGAATCAGTAATGCACCAAGCCGGAATAGACCCCGAAGACATTAAAGGTATCGGAATAACATGGCAGATGCACGGATTGATAATGGTAGATAAAGATCAGAACCTTTTGCGACCTTCAATTATTTGGTGTGACAGCCGCGCCGTTGAATATGGTGAGAAAGCTTTTGAACAAATAGGACCGGAGAAATGCCTTTCGCATCTTTTAAATTCCCCGGGAAATTTCACAGCATCAAAATTAGCATGGGTAAAGGATAACGAACCTGAGATTTTTGATAAGATTGATAAAATTATGCTTCCCGGAGATTACATTGCCATGAAACTATCGGGAGAGATAGGAATTACTGTTGAAGGTCTGTCAGAAGGGATTTTCTGGGATTTTAAAAATAATTGCATTTCTCAGGATGTCATTCAGTATTTCGGAATTCCTGAAAGTTTCTTCCCTGAGATTGTTCCGACTTTTGGAATTCAGTCAACGGTTTCAGCTGCAGCTGCTAATGAACTTGGGTTAAAAGAAGGTACACCCATATCCTACAGAGCAGGTGACCAGCCAAATAATGCCTTATCACTTAATGTTTTTAATCCCGGAGAGATTGCATCGACAGCCGGAACATCAGGAGTTGTCTACGGAGTTTTAGACAAGCTTGATTACGACAGGCTTTCGAGAGTCAATACATTTGCACACGTAAATCACAGTGAGGAGCAAATGAGACTTGGGGTATTATTATGCATCAATGGAACAGGAATTTTAAATTCCTGGCTTAAACACAACTTTGCTACATCACTTTCTTCATATGGAGATATGAACGAGTTAGCTTCACTTTCACCTATCGGCTCAAAAGGTTTAAGTATTATTCCTTTCGGTAATGGTGCAGAGCGTGTTTTAGAAAATAGAGACACCAGATGCTCTATACACGGAATCAATTTCAATATACATTCCAAAGGTGATGTTCTGAGAGCTGCACAAGAAGCGATCGTTTTCTCATATGAATATGGGATGAACATCATGAGGAATATTGGGATGGACATCAATGTTATTCGTGCAGGTAATGCCAATATGTTTCTCAGTTCCATTTTCAGGCAGTCGCTGGCAAGTGTAAGCGATGCTGTGATAGAGCTTTACGATACAGATGGAGCTGTAGGTGCAGCAAGAGCTGCAGGTATGGGAATAGGTTTTTATGCAGACTCTTCTGAAGCATTCGCATCGCTTGAAAAAATTGCAATTATAGAACCTGAACATGAAAAAAAGGAGCAATATCTAGAGGCATATTACACATGGCAGGATCATCTTAGGGAAATATTATAATCAAAAAAAATAACAAAAAATTATCATACTTACTAACTAAAAATCATAGTGAGCAGGGTAGTTCCATATCAAAAAACGAAATTTTCAATTAATAAATCAACTTACATGAACGTTTTAAAGTCAACAAAAGAATTTTTTTCAGGAATAGATCAAATTAAATTTGAAGGTAAAGAAAGCAGAAATCCAATGGCATTCCGTCACTATGATGCTGAAAGAGTGATCATGGGAAAACCAATGAAAGAATGGATGAGATTTGCAATGGCTTGGTGGCATACCTTATGTGCAGACGGTAGCGATCCGTTTGGCGGACCTACTATCCATCATCCTTGGTCACAAGGTACAGATGCTGTTTCCAGAGCTAAATATAAGATGGATGCAGGCTTTGAATTCATGAATAAAATGGGCTTCGGTTACTATTGCTTCCATGATATAGACTTAGTAGATCCTGCAGATAACTGGAGAGATTATGAGAAAAATTTGCAGGCAGTTGTAGAATATGCTAAAGAAAAACAACAAGAATCAGGCATAAAACTTCTTTGGGGTACAGCTAATGTATTTACTCATGAAAGATATATGAATGGTGCTTCTACCAATCCGAATTTCGATGTTGTTGCATGTGCCGGTACACAAGTTAAAAATTCAATTGATGCTACTATTGCATTAGGAGGAGAAAATTATGTATTCTGGGGAGGAAGAGAAGGATATATGAGTCTTCTTAATACGGATATGAAACGTGAGAAGGAACATCTTGCCCGTTTTTTATCAATGTCTCGTGACTACGCAAGAGGACAAGGCTTTAAAGGTACTTTTTTAATCGAGCCTAAACCAATGGAACCAACTAAGCATCAGTATGATTATGATGCTGAGACTGTAATAGGTTTTCTGAAAAACTATGGATTAGACAAAGATTTTAAATTGAATCTGGAAGTAAATCACGCTACATTGGCAGGTCATACATTTGAGCACGAATTGCAGGCAGCTGTAGATGCGGGAATGTTGGGAAGTATTGATGCAAACAGAGGGGATAATCAAAATGGTTGGGATACCGATCAGTTCCCTGTTGACTATTTTGATCTTGCACAGGCTTGGTTAGTGATTCTTGAAGGAGGAGGCTTAGGTTCGGGAGGAGTTAATTTTGACGCTAAAATACGTCGTAATTCTATTGATGCGGATGATCTTTTTATTGCTCATGTTTCAGGAATGGATGCATTTGCAAAAGGTTTATCTGTTGCAGCGGATATTCTTGAGAATTCTGATTATAAAAAATTAAGAACAGAAAGATATTCTTCATTTGACAATGGTATCGGAAAATCTTTTGAAAACGGCGAGCTAACTCTGGAAGATCTAAGAAAAAGAGCTATTGAGATTGGCGAGCCACAACCAAAAAGTGGTAAACAGGAATTGTTTGAAGCTCTTGTGAATATGTATATCTAAAAGCAAAAAGTTTAATTAATTAGCTTTTTGTTACCCTAATATTTAAAAACAATATAATAATTATGAACCTATTTTATTTAAGTAAAAGCAATAAGGCGGCAATGTTCTTTGCCATGACCTTATTACCTTCAAGCCTGGTTTATTCTCAAAGTAAAAAAGATACTATTCCAAAAGAAAAGCAGATTGAAGAGGTTGTTGTAATTGGATACGGTACCCAAAGAAAGGAATCTGTAACAGGATCCGTAGCTACTGTAAAAGGTGATGCCTTGCGTGAGGTGCCTTCTGCAAACATTACACAGGCATTACAAGGGAGAACGGCGGGTGTTGATATTAGTCAGACCTCTACAAAACCAGGTGCTCCAATGCAAATTCGTATAAGGGGAGTACGTTCTTTAACAGGAGATAATAATCCCCTGATTGTTTTAGATGGGATCCCTTTTGTTGGATCACTTGGTGACATTAGTTCCAGCGATATAAAAAGTATTGATATCTTAAAAGATGCTTCTGCAACTGCTATTTACGGTTCCAGAGGTGCGAATGGAGTAATACTTGTTACAACTAATAGAGGTGTGAAAGGACAGAAACCAAGATTTAGCTACAATTCCTTTACGGGTGTTCAGACATTGTTTTCAAGATATCCTATGATGGATGGTCCTAAATATGCAAAATTAAGAACAGATGCAGGTAATTTATATGGATTGGGAACAGATGAAACGTTAGGTACAAACACAGATTGGCAAGATCTATATTATAAACCAGCAATGATTACCAGCCAAGATGTTGGAGTTTCAGGTGGAACAGATGGGGGTAATTATAATGTGGGATTATCTTATTTTAAACAGAATGCTTTAGTCCCGATCCAAAATTATGAAAGATTTTCATTTAGAATTGGTTTGGATCAGCAAGTAGGTAAAAATTTTAAGTTTGGTTTTACAACCAATACCAACTATACTGTATCAGAAGGTAACGGTATTGCAGCTGCACCTACTTTAGGTAATTCTCCTTTAGCAAATCCATATAATGCGGATGGGAGTATTAAAAGAACTATCAGCACTGCTTCAAATGTTGATCAGGGTTGGGTATACATAAGGCAAACTGTTGAAAATCTAGGAGACAAATATGTAGATGAAAGCAAAGATTTTGCATCGTATAATAATATGTATGGGGAAGTTACTTTGCCTCTCCCTGGTTTAAAGTATAGGTTAAATGTAGGATTAGATTATCGTACTGCAAACAGCGGAAACTACACTGGTGTAGGTGTATTCAATGTTAATCCATTAGCTCCGTCTGGAGCAGGGAAAGGAAATAATCAAACGTATCATTGGGTTCTAGAAAATTTATTAACCTATGACAGAACTTTTGGTAAACATAAGGTTAATGCTGTAGCCTTATATTCTGCTGAACAAAACAGATTCATAAGCTCTTATATGAGTGCAAGAAATGTTCCTGGCGACTTTTTCCAGTATTATAATTTAGGTCAGTCACCTCAGGCGGATATTTCTGTGAGACCGGAAGACCAAAACTACCAGCAATGGGGTTTGATGTCTTATATGGGTAGAGCAATGTATACATTTGATAATAAATATATGTTGACTGCGACATTTCGTGGAGATGGTTCATCCAGATTAGCTGAAGGAAACAAATGGCATACCTATCCGGCACTTTCTTTAGGGTGGAATGTTGCTAATGAATCATTTATGAAAAATTTCAGCTTTATAAATCAATTCAAGCTAAGAGCGGGATGGGGACAGACATCAAATCAGGCAGTTGCTCCATATTCTACATTAGGTCAATTAACGGTTGTACCTTATAACTTTGGAACTGCAAATGGTACAGGTGTTTATGTAAGTCTCGCTCCTAATGCAAACTTAGGCTGGGAATATTCTAAAACACAAAATTATGGTGTTGATTTCGCATTTCTGAACAATAGATTGACGGGTACTGTAGAATATTATAGAACTAAAACAGAGGGTCTACTACAATCTGTTGCATTACCACCTTCAGGAGGTCTTCCGACACAAACGGCAAATGTTGGTTCAACAGAAAATAAAGGATGGGAATTTTCATTAAACGGCAGTATTTTCAATAATCCCGATGGTTTCTCTTGGGATGCAGGAGTTAATGTATACACAAATAGAAATCAAATTTTATCTTTAGCTTCTGGAAGGGATAGAGATGAAGGAAATCTTTGGTTTGTAGGACATAACATCAATGCATTATTTGATTATCAGAACATCGGACTTTGGCAAAACGGAGATCCTTATTTAAATATTCTTGAACCACAGACAGGAGCTGCGCCAGGAATGATAAAGGTATTATATACAGGTGGTTATAATGCGGATGGAACTCCAATGAGAGCTATCGGACCAGCAGATAGACAGGTGATTGATACTGCACCAGATTGGCAAGGTGGTTTCAATATGCGTTTTGCATACAAAAATTTTGAATTAAGTACAGTTGGTGCATTCCAGCATGGAGGTGTTTTAATTAGTACTTTATATGGCTCCACAAGTTATCTTAATAGATTAACTGGTAGAGGAGGTAACGTAGATGTAGATTATTGGACAGAAGAAAATCCTAATGTAAGATATCCCAAACCAGGTGGACTCAGAGAGGGTGATAATCCAAAATACTCTTCTACATTAGCAATGTTCGATGCCTCTTATCTAAAATTAAGAACAATAACATTAGGTTATAACTTAAAAAGCGAATATCTAAAAGATCTAAATATCAGCAGTTTAAGAATTTATTTTACAGTAACTAATCCTGTTGTTCTTTTTTCACCATATCATAAAGAATCTGGTATGGATCCTGAACCGAATTCATTAGGAGATCAAAATCAGGCAGTGAACTCTGGTTATAGACAGAGACAATTGGTTATTGGTACAAATAATCCATCAACAAGAAACTATTTAATGGGACTTAATTTAACGTTTTAAAAAATAAGGTTATGAAAAATTTAAATAAAAGAATAATTATAGCTTCAGTATTTTTATCATTAACTTTTACCGGATGTAACGAGATCTTGGATGAGCAACCAAGAGCAACTTATACTGTAGATTTTTTCAATACTGAAGATGGCATAAGACAGGGTGTTACTGCACTTTACAGACATATGCGAACGCTCTATGGCAACGGTTATTTTATGAGTAATTGCCAAAATGGAACCGATGAAACCACATGGGGGCAGAGTGCTGATGGAAACTTCAAAGATCTTGATATGACAGGAAATGTCGGAAGTCTTAATCCAAGTACATTCCCTCCAAGTATGATTTGGGGTTCGGTTTTTCCTTACATTAACACAGCAAATGGAATCATTGAAAAAGGGCCAAGTTTCGGAATTGCAGAATCTCTTGTTTCTGAGGCAAGATTTTTCAGAGCATTTGATTATTTTTTATTGGTTCAGACTTATGGCGGTGTTCCTTTAAATCTTGGTTCGGGTGAACTTGCATTCAATACTTCTGCTGTAACTACTTCTACAAGAAATACAGTTCCCGAAGTTTATACTAAAGCTATTTTCCCTGATCTTTTAAAGGCAATTGACAACCTTCCGGCTCAACCAAGGGTTACAGGAGGAGTTACAAAAAATGTTGCTAGATTATTCTTGGCTAAAGCTTATTTAACATACGGTTGGTGGTTGCAAAATCCAAATTCCATCCCAACGTATCCGGAAACACCAAGAACTGATCCCGCTGGACATGATGCACAATGGTATTTTCAGCAGGCATACGATATTGCTTTGGCAGGTATTAACAATCCTGGACCATACTCTTTACAACCTACTTTTTATGATGTGAATGTTGGTTCTAATGATCGTAATAGCGAATGTATGCTTTATGCAGATCACACATCTACAAGCACTTATTACAATGAGAGTGATCCTACAGGGTTTGGATCAGGTTGGTCACCAGATAACTTTGCAGCATGGATGCAGACCTGGAACTATACCAATTTGAAAAGTAGTAAAACGGCATCTTGGGGGTCGTCGGATATTGTAAGTTCTGTTCAGAGAGCAGCTACACAATCACTTGGTAGACCATGGGTACGTATGGCTCCAACAATTGGTGTCATCAAGAATACTTTTGCTGACAAAACTTTAGATTCTCGTTATGACGGAACATTTGTAAGCACTTATAGAGGCAACTGGGAAAAAGCCGGTTTAGGAAATATCACATTGTACAATGCAAACAGTTTGCCAGTACAACCTGGAGGTGCTATCCTTTCGTTCTTAAATGATGATTCACAAACACCAACATATCCAACAGGAGCTGGGCAGAACGGTGTTGGAGCTGGAACATTGCCTGGAAGAGCAGATTGGGTTGTTGCACCTAATGGTATCAGCAGAATGGTATATCCAGGTCTATGGAAGATCGGAACTTACAGCACACTAGATCCAACTGGATTAGGGTATCCAAACGCTGGCTTAACAAGACCTTTTAATGTTGCTAAATTCTCAGAATTTTATTTCATTGCTGCTGAAGCGGCAGTTAAAGGTGCTTCGGGTACAATGTCAGCAAGAGATCTGATCAATGTGATCCGAGCTAGAGCCGGTAAATGGAAATTTAACAATGCGCAGAATGCTCCTATGATAGCAGATAACAGTGCAGCGATGATTGCAGCAACGCCTTCTACGATAACTGTTGACTATATTTTAGCTGAACGTTCTAGAGAATATTATGGAGAATTTTACAGATGGTATGATTTGATCCGTACTCAAAAATGGGAACAATATGCTGCTAGTTATCAGATTGGAGGAGTAAATTACGGAGATCATACTCCAACTACCTTCAACCGTAATATACAGAAATTCCATTATCTGAGACCAATTCCGCAAGGTCAGTTAGATAATATGAGTTTGAGTGCTGCAGAAAAGGCAAAATATCAGAATCCTGGTTATTAAATCAACAAAATACATTCATATTAACAGCAGCAAAGTAGGTGTTCTATTGCACCTGCTTTGTTTTAATTAAAATTTCTAAAGTATTATGGAAAAAACCTGGCGTTGGTTTGGTAAAAAAGACAAAATACAATTAAATATGCTCCGACAAATCGGGGTGGAAGGTATTGTTTCTGCACTACACGATATTCCAAACGGAGAAGTGTGGTCGTTGGACGCAATTAATGATTATAAAAATTATATAGAAAGTTTCGGACTTCGCTGGTCTGTTGTAGAAAGTCTGGCCGTAAGTGAGGCCATAAAATACGGAGGAGAAAACAGAGATCAATTAATAGAAAATTATATTCAGAGTCTTGAAAATCTTGGGAAATCTGGCGTAACAACAATTTGTTACAATTTTATGCCAGTTCTGGATTGGGCTCGTACAGATTTGTTTTATCAGTGGGAAGACGGATCGTCGTCATTATACTTTGATAAAGCTAAATTTGCTTATTTTGAAATTCATATTCTACAAAGAAAAGGTGCAGAAAACGACTATAATTCAGACATTCTTCAAAAAGTAGAAGAACTAAAAAATACTTTAACAGAAGAAGATAATAATGATCTGATAGACTCGATCATTGTAAAAACACAAGGTTTTGTTAATGGAAACATTAAGGAGAGCGACCAGAATCCGGTAGCTATTTTCAAAAGCTTATTGTCATTATATGATGGGATTGATAAAAATCAGCTCCGTCAGAATATGAAATATTTTCTCGAAAAAATAATGCCTGTCTGCGAAGAATGGAATATTCAAATGTGTGTGCATCCCGATGATCCACCATTTTCTTTGCTTGGATTACCAAGAATCGTAACAAACGAAGAAGATATTGACTGGTTTTTAAACGCTGTCGATAATCCTCACAACGGATTGACTTTCTGTACAGGTTCTTTAAGTGCAGGTCTTCAGAATGATGTTCCGAAGCTTGCCCAAAAATATGCTCACCGAACAAAATTTGTTCATTTAAGAAGCACCAATGTCTTTGACAACGGAGACTTTATCGAAGCTCATCATTTAGGTGGAAGAGGAAAATTGATTGAAGTAATCAAAATTTTTGAAAAAGAAAACCCGACTTTACCAATGCGTGTGGATCATGGCAGACTTTTGACGGATGATATTGATAAGGGCTACAATCCAGGCTATTCGTTTTTAGGAAGAATGCTTGCTTTAGGACAAATCGAAGGTGTGATGGCTGCAGTACAATCAGAATTGCAAAAAAATTAAATCTAAAGTTTGCAATAATTTTAAAAATTAAAAAATGAATGAAATATTCAGCATAAAAGATAAAGTAGCAGTCATTACTGGAGCTTCAGGTGTTTTGGGCGGAAGCTTGGCGAAAAGCTTTATTGAAGCCGGAGCCAAAGTTGTTGCTCTTGGCAGAAATCAGGAAACTCTGGATGCCCGTGTAAAAGAACTGGCAGGTTTGGGCGGAGATGCCTTCGCTGTGGAAGCCAACGTAATGAATATCGAAAGTCTTGAAGCTGCTTCAAAGAAAATCATAGAGAAATACGGCAAAATTGATATTCTCCTCAACATCGCTGGAGGAAATATACCTTCTGCAACATTAGCTCCAGACCAATCTTTTTTCGACCTGAAAATGGAAGCCTGGAACGAAGTAACCGATTTAAATATCAACGGAACGGTTTACCCAAGCTATGTTTTCGGGAAAGTAATGGCAGAGCAGGGAAGTGGAAGTATCGTCAATATTTCATCAATGGCAGCCTATTCAGCGATCACAAGAGTGGCGGGATATTCCGCAGCCAAATCTGCAATTACCAATTTTACACAATGGTTAGCTTCTGATTTGGCATTGAAATTTGGCGACAAAATACGTGTCAATGCAATCGCTCCGGGATTTTTTATCGGAGACCAAAACCGTGCAATTTTATTAAATCCGGATGGCTCTTTAACCGACAGAAGTAAAAAAGTTATCGCCAAAACCCCAATGGGACGTTTCGGAAATGCAGATGAACTCAACGGAGCTGTCCAGTTTCTCTGTTCAGATGCCGCAAGTTTTATCACGGGTGCTTTATTGCCTATCGATGGTGGTTTCAGTGCATTCAGTGGTGTTTAAGATTGATATTATTTTCTTCATATAGTTGCAAGGCCTTAGATGATATTATAGATTTCAATTAAGGTCTTGTTTTTAAAGATTTTTACAAAATCAAATCATTTTTAAATTGAATAATGACTCATTCCATTAAAAATAAAGAAGTTTTCGGAGAATCGTTTTTGCTGGAATCGGCAAAGGCAGAGAATCTATATTTCGGATATGCGAAAGAAATGCCGATTATTGATTATCATAATCATCTTGAGCCCGATGTAATTTCAAATAATCAGAATTTCCGTTCCCCAACAGCGATTTGGTTGGATGGCGACCATTACAAATGGCGGGCAATGAGAAATTTCGGAATTGAGGAGCAATTCATTTCAGGCAAAGCTTCGGACTTGGAAAAGTTCAAAAAATGGGCAGAAGTTGTTCCTTTTACGCTTCGAAATCCATTGTTTCATTGGAGTCATTTAGAACTCAAAAATCCTTTCGGAATCAAAGAATATCTTTTACCGAAAAATGCAGATTCTGTTTATCATCAAATGAATGAAAGTTTGCAGGCCTCAGATTTTTTACCACAATCTATCATTCAGAATTTCAAAGTAAAAGCACTTTGCACAACAGACGACCCTTCTGATGATTTGGGTTATCATAAAGCACTAAAAAACAGCGGTTTTAAAACTCAGGTTTTACCCGCTTTCCGTCCTGACTCTTACATCAATATCATTAATCCTGAGCAATATCTTTTGGGTATTAAAAAACTTGAGAATGTTTGCGGAATTTCAATTCAATCCGTTTCAGATTTGTTAAATGCGCTTCAATCTAGAATCAATTATTTTGCAGAAGTAGGAGCCAAAGTTGCTGACCACGGTTTTGAATATTTCCCCGATACCACAAAATGGAATCTGGAATTGGAAACCGAATTTTCTGAATTTTTAAAGGGAAATAATCCAACATTCTCAAATCCGGAAGCGTTGTGCGGTTATCTGTTGAAAGAGCTTTGCAAAATGTACGCTGAAAAAGATTGGGTTCAGCAATTTCACGTAGGAGCAACCCGAAATAATAATTCCGAAATGCTCAGCAAAATTGGAATTAATGCAGGTTATGATGCCATTGGCGAACAATATTTTGCCCAAAGATTGAGCATTCTTCTGGACGAACTGAATTCTGCCGGACAACTTACCAAAACCATTATTTATAATCTTAATCCCACTTTTAATGAAGTTTTAGCAACACTTGCAGGAAATTTCAATGAAGGCGGAATTAAGTCCAAAGTACAGTTTGGTGCAGCCTGGTGGTTTCTCGACCAATTAGACGGAATGAAAAAACAGATGAACACGCTTTCCAACATCGGTCTCATCAGCACGTTCGTCGGAATGCTGACAGATTCCCGAAGTCTCCTGTCATTTTCAAGACACGATTATTTCAGAAGACTTTTGTGCAATATGTTCGGCAGCGAGATGGAAAGAGGATTGCTTCCCAATGATGAAGAGTGGGTAGGAAAAATCATTCAGGATATCTGTTATCACAACACGAAAAATTATTTTGAAATTTAATACAATGCAAGATTCATCTTCCAATAAAATATTATGTTTCGGAGAATTGCTTTTGCATTTTGCTCCCGATTCTGAAGGAAACTGGCTCAATGACCAGTTTCTGAAAATTTTTGTGGGCGGTGCGGAATACAACGTAGCTTCTGCGCTTGCACAATGGAAAAATCCAGTAACACTTCTCTCAGCTTTGCCGGAAAATTTTATAGGAAATCAGTTGGAATCTCAGCTCAAAAATAAAGGAATCGAAATTCTTGTAGAGAAAAACAACGGCAGAATCGGAACATTTTACCTGTCTTCGGACGGCGATATGCAAAATGCATCGGTGGTGTACGACCGTTTTCCATCGGTTTTCACGGAATCGGATTTTAAAACATTTAGCTTCGATGAAATATTTTCAGAAGTAAAATGGCTTCACATCAGCACGATTACGCCAGCATTGAGTGAAAATGCATATCAGAAATGTCTGGATTTAATGAAAGAAGCGGCGTTCAGAAATATTAAGGTTTCTCTTGATTTGAATTACCGTTCCGCCCTTTGGCAGGGCAGAAATCCTTCAGATAAAATTAAAAAACTAATGCCTTTTGTGAATGTTCTGATGGGAAATATCTGGTCAATTCAACAGTTTTTGAATATTCCGGTAGAATATGAATTAAATGGAAAATTCGATGATAAAAACCTTTTAAAGCAGGCAGAAAAATCAGCATTAGAAATTCAGAAACAATTTCCTAATGTAGAATTGGTTGCCAATACATTTCGTTTTACAATCGGCGAAGAAGTCAATTATTTTGCGACTTTATTTGCTGACGAGAAGCTTTTGGTTTCACAACAATATCAATCGGACAAAATTGAAGAAAGAATAGGAAGTGGCGATTCTTTTATGGCAGCCTTGATTCACGGAACTTTAAAAGAAAATTCCTCACAGCAGATTTTAGAAGATGCTACAAAAGTCGCTTTTAAAAAGCTTTTTGTAAAGGGCGATACCATTAATGACAGTATTAATATTGAAAAATTATGAGTTTAATAATACAGAAAATAAAAGACCAGAAAATCGTTCCGTTGTTTTACAACGAATCATTTGAAGTTTCAAAAAATACCGTAAAAGCTTTATACGACGGTGGAATCCGTGTGATAGAATATACAAACCGCGGAACGCAGGCACTGGAAAATTTCATCAAACTGAAAGAAATCTCCGCCACCGAATTTCCCGGACTTTTATTAGGAATCGGAACTGTGAAAAATACAAATGAGCTGGATGATTATACCGATGCAAAAGCAGATTTCATTATTACGCCTGTCATCAGTGAAGAGCTTGTAAAACATTCAGTTTCAAAAAATATCATTTTAATTCCGGGCTGTTTCACGCCTTCTGATGTCAATTTAGCCTTTCAGAACGGACTTCGGTTAGTAAAAATTTTCCCGGCAGATGCTTTGGGCAAAAACTATATAAGTTCCATTCATCCTGTCTTTCCGGGAATGAATTTTATGCCAACCGGAGGAATCAATGCCGATTTTGAAGACATTACAGAATGGCTGAAAGGTGGTGCGATTGCTGTTGGATTGGGAAGTTCGCTCATCAAAACAGATTTTACGGCAGAACAGCTGACTGAAAAAGCACAGAAATTATTAAAAAAACTTAATCAAAACTAAATGCAGGCTCCTAAAAATCACAATATCAGATGGTTTATGCTGTCTTTGGTGTTTCTCGCTACCACGATCAATTATCTCGACCGTCAGGTAATGGGTTTGCTGAAACCTGTTCTTGAAAAAGAGTTCAGCTGGGACGAAAAAGATTACAGCTACATCGTGATGGCATTTACGACGACTTATGCCATTGGTTATCTTGCGATGGGGAGGTTTATCGACAGGGTAGGAACCAAAATCGGTTATGCCGTTTCTTTGATTGTCTGGAGTTTGGCTTCGATAGGGCACGGTTTTGTGAAAAGCACCGTCGGATTTTTGATTGCAAGAAGCACATTGGGAATCAGCGAAGCCGGGAATTTTCCAGCAGCAATAAAATCGGTTGCAGAATGGTTTCCCAAAAAAGAAAGAGCCTTGGCAACGGGGATTTTCAATTCGGGAGCTACAGTCGGAGCTATTTTGGCGCCACTTCTCGTTCCATTTATTCTGGGACATTACGGATGGAGACAAACTTTCGTTTGGATTGGTGCTTTAGGTTTATTATGGATTGTCTTTTGGTGGAGATTTTATTCAATTCCGGAAAAGACTAAAAAATTAAGTCAGGAAGAATTACAATACATCAAAAGCGACCAAGACGGGAAAACGCAGGAACAATCCAAAGTGCCATTGTCCGAAATATTAAAATATAAAGTCACCTGGTCTTTTGCCATTGGAAAAATTCTGACTGATCCAATCTGGTATTTCTTTATGTTTTGGTTGCCTGCTTATTTTTCGGATGTATTTAAAATGGATATGACAAAACCTTCCATTCCGTTGATAATCATTTACAGCGGAACCACGATTGGAAGCATCGGCGGCGGTTATCTTTCTTCATTTTTAATTAAAAAAGGCTGGGCAATCGGAAGAGCCAGAAGTTTCACAATGCTGTTGTTTGCTTTGATGGTTGTTCCGGTAATGTTCTCAAAATACGTCGATAATATGTGGCTGATTACCATCATTATTGCATTCGCCACTGCAGCGCATCAAGGTTGGGGAGCCAATCTGATGACAACTGTTGGTGATAAATTACCTAACAATTATGTAAGTTCGGTTATCGGATTTGGCGGAATGTTGGGTTCAGCAGCAGGAATTATTTTTCCTTTGTTTATCGGAATTGTCTTAGATACTTTCAAGAAAGCAGGAAATATCAATGGTGGATACAACATTATATTTTTCATTGCCGGCGTTTCTTATGTTGCCGCTTGGGGAATTATCTGGTTGATTAATAGGAAAAAAACTGAGATTTCTATCTGAAATTAATGAAATATAAAAAGTAAAAATGAACGTAAAACATTGCATATTAACCATCTGTATTTTCATTAGCGGATTTTCCTCTGCACAGAAAGGAGGAAAATACAAGCTTTGGTATGACAAACCCGCCAAACAATGGGTGGAAGCATTACCTGTTGGAAATGGAAGATTGGCGGCAATGGTTTTCGGCGATCCTTCAAAGGAAAGACTTCAGCTGAATGAGGGTACATTCTGGTCGGGTGGTCCTTCCCGAAACGATAATCCTGATGGTCCAAAAGTGTTGGATTCTATTCGGTATTATTTATTTAACGGAAATTACAAAAGAGCTGAAATCCTTTCCAATAAAGGTTTAACAGCAAAAACACTTAACGGTTCGGCGTTTCAGAATATTGGTGATTTGAATCTTGATTTTACTAATCTTGGCGATGTTAAAGATTATTACCGTGAGCTTGATATTGAAAAAGCAATAACAACGACCACATTTTCCTCCAACGGAACTCATTATAAAAGAGAAGTTTTCGCTTCAATTCCGGATCAGGTAATTGTGATAAAACTAAGTTCAGACAAAAAAAATGCACTGAATTTCAATGCCGGATTCAACAGCGAACTGAAAAAAAATACAAAGGCGATTGATGCTAACACCTTGCAGATGGACGGACTTTCTTCCACATTAGATGGTATTCAGGGTCAGGTTAAATTCAATGTACTGGCAAAATTCATTACTAAAGGAGGAACAACTTCTGTTTCAGGAAACGGAATTTCGCTTGCCAATGCAGATGAAGTGATGATTCTGATTTCGATTGCCACCAACTTCACAGACTACAAAACTTTGAATACTGATGAAGTTTCAAAAAGCAAAAAATATATTTCACAATCAGAAACAAAAAATTTCAATACCTTATTTAAAAATCATCTCAACGCTTACCAGAACTATTTCAAAAGGGTAGATTTTAACCTCGGAACTTCTCCTGCTTCACAATTTTCTACGGATATTCGTGTTAAAAATTTTGCCACCAGTTACGATCCTGAGCTCGTTTCATTATATTATCAGTTTGGGCGTTATCTCCTGATTTCTTCTTCGCAACCGGGCGGTCAGCCAGCGAATCTTCAAGGGATTTGGAACAACTCCAACAAACCGGCATGGGACAGCAAATACACCATCAACATCAATACGGAAATGAATTACTGGCCTGCGGAAAAAACCAATCTGCCGGAAATGCACGAACCATTGATTCAGATGATAAAAGATTTGAGCGTAACCGGAGCAGAAACGGCAAAAGTAATGTACAAAAGCCGAGGTTGGGTAGCACATCACAACACCGATATTTGGAGAATTACAGGCGTTGTAGACTTTGCCAATGCCGGACAATGGCCGATGGGAAGCGCTTGGCTTTCTCAGCACCTTTGGGAAAAATATCTGTACAGTGGAGACAAAAATTATCTTAAATCCATTTATCCCGTTCTGAAATCTGCAACACAGTTCTATGAAGATTTCCTGATTGAAGAACCTACCCACAAATGGTTGGTCGTAAGTCCGTCTATGTCTCCCGAAAATATTCCGCAGGGAAACAAGGGAAGTGCTTTGGCATCAGGAAATACGATGGATAACCAGTTAATGTTTGATCTTTTCAGTAAGACAAAAAAAGCAGCACAAATTTTAAATGTAGATTCAGATAAGATTCCGGTTTGGAACAATATCATTTCAAAATTAGCACCGATGAAAATCGGTCGATACGGACAATTGCAGGAATGGATGGAAGACTGGGACAACCCGAAAGACAATCACAGACACGTTTCTCATTTATACGGATTGTTTCCAAGTAATCAAATCAATCCTGTCACAACACCAGAACTTTTTGATGCTTCAAAAACAGTTTTGTTACACCGTGGCGATGTTTCCACAGGCTGGTCGATGGGCTGGAAAATCAATCTTTGGGCTAAATTGTTAGACGGAAACCACGCCAATAAATTAATAAAAGACCAGTTGACTTTGGTAGAAAAAGACGGTTGGGGCGAAAAAGGAGGAACTTATCCGAATTTGTTCGATGCACATCCTCCATTTCAAATAGATGGAAATTTCGGCTGTACTTCAGGAATTACCGAAATGCTTTTGCAGACACAAAACGGAAGCATTGACATTCTACCCGCACTTCCCGATGAATGGAAAAACGGAAATATTTCCGGACTGAAAACATATGGCGGTTTTGAAGTCAGTATTGTTTGGAAAGACAATCAGGCAACCGAAGTGGTAATCAAATCAAACCTAGGTGGAAATTGCAGAATCAGTGCATCTAATGAGTTACAATTAAAAGGAAAAAACACTTTAAAATTGGCATCAGGAAACAATCAAAATCCTTATTTTGAAATTCCGAAAATCAAAGAACCTATAATTTCGCGAGAAGCAAAATTGAATGAGGTTAAAATGAAAGAAAAATTCACTTATGATTTTCCAACAGAAGCAGGAAAAACTTATATATTAAAAATTAAATAATAATCTAAAAAATATAACAATGAGACAGAGAATAATGCATTCGATTTTTTTAAGAAATAAACTCACTTTGGTGACGGCAGTTTCTTTACTTTCTTTAAGTAACGTTTCAGCACAGACTTTCTCAGACTTTTCCTACCGTGGAAATGATAAAATATACTCAAACAATCCTTTGAAAGAGAATGAATTTTATTCACCGATTCTTCAGGGATGTTATCCTGACCCGAGTATTACCAGAAAAGGAGAAGATTATTATCTTGTAAATTCTTCATTTTCAATGTTTCCGGGTGTTCCGATTTTCACTTCAAAAGATTTGGTTAACTGGAAACAAGTTGGTCACGTTCTGGACAGGCCTTCTCAGCTTAAAGTTGAAAAAGGCGGTGTTTCTCAGGGAATCTATGCTCCGGATATTAAATACAACAAGTACAACGATACATTTTATATGATTACCACACAGATTGCTGGTGGAATCGGAAATATGGTCGTGAAAACAAAAGACCCTGCAAAAGGCTGGAGCGAAGTTCAGAAACTGAATTTTGATGGCATCGACCCTTCAATTTTCTTTGATGATGATGGAAAAGCATATATCGTTCACAATGATGCGCCACCGAAAGGAACTGAGCAATACAATGGTCACCGTGTCATCAAAATGTGGGATTATGATTTAGAAAAAGATCAGGTTGTTGCGGGTTCAGATAAAATTATTGTAAACGGCGGTGTCGATCTTTCTCAAAAACCAATCTGGATAGAAGGTCCGCATTTATATAAAAAGAACGGGAAATATTTTCTGATGTGTGCAGAAGGCGGAACAGGCGGTAATCACAGCGAAGTTATTTTTATGTCAGATTCTACGAAAGGTCCGTTTGTTCCTGCACAAAATAATCCGATTTTGACACAGCGTTATTTCCCGAAAGACAGAAAAGATAAAGTAGATTGGGCTGGTCACGCCGATTTGGTGGAAACTCCTGACGGAAAATATTTCGGAGTATTTTTGGCGATTCGTCCAAACGAAAAAGGACGTGTGAATCACGGAAGAGAAACTTTCATTCTTCCCGTAGACTGGAGTGGAAAGTATCCTGTTTTTGAAAACGGTTTAGTTCCGATGAAACCAAAATTAAAATTACCTGAAGGCGTAAAAAATCAAACCGGACAAACCGGATTTTTCCCGAACGGAAACTTCACGTATAACGATAAACTGACCGAAAAAAACCTGGATTACAGATGGATTGCAATGCGTGGACCACGAGAAAACTTTATTGCAACAGCTAAAAATGGGGTGAAAGTAACTCCTTTTGAAACCAATATCAAAGCTTTGGCTCCGGTTTCGGCATTATTCCACAGATTACAGCACGAAGATTTTGAAACTTCCGTAACACTGGATTTCAAACCGAAATCTGAAAAAGAATTAGCCGGAATCACTTGTTACCAAAGTGAACGATTCAACTACGTATTCGGAATTACGAAAAAAGATAAAGACTTTTACATTGTTTTAGAAAGAACCGAAAAAGGAGAATCCAAACTGATTGCCAGCGAAAAGATTTCACTTTCAAAAACCATCAAATTGCAGGTGGTTGGTGAAAAAGATGATCTTAATTTCAATTACTCTTTGGATGGGAAAAACTTCAAAAACCTTGGCGGTCCGGTTTCCGGAGACATTCTATCCACAGATGTTGCAGGAGGTTTCACAGGAAGCTTGATTGGTTTGTACAGCACATCGTCTAACGATATTAAACCTAATTAAATATCAATAGGAATGGGCTTTAGCCCATTCAATAAAATGAATAACCAAATTGGCTTTAGCCAAAACTTAATATACAAATGCAGGTTTTGACAGGTGAACTTGAAAAGCTTAAAGCAAAACGGTTAATATTAGCAGTGTCACACTGAGCTTGTCGAAGTGTTTTCTTTTAAAATTGGATTAAAGAATTAAATCAACCAACCAAAATATTAAAATTTTGAAAATTAATAAACCATTTTATATAGTTTCTTTATACGGATTTATCGGGCTGAATCTCCTTTCAGCTCAGGTAAATCCTGCTAAGAAACAACAAAAGACAGCATTTACAAACCCAATCATTTGGGCAGATGCACCGGATTTGTCCATCACCAGAAATGGCGATGATTTTTATCTCATAAGCACCACGATGCACCTGATGCCGGGAGCTCCGGTAATGCATTCCAAAGATCTGGTGCATTGGGAAATGTCAAGTTATGTTTTCAATACTCTGAATGACAATTCCAAATATGATTTGCTTGACGGAACGGTTTACGGTCGTGGACAATGGGCTTCTTCAATACGCTATTATAAAGGCAAATATTACGTTTTGTTTTCTCCGAATGACGAGCCTTTCAGATCTTATTTCTATGTGACAGATAATCCTGAAACCGGAAACTGGAAACTGATTACCAGAACCAGACATTTTCACGATGCTTCGCTACTTTTTAATGATGACGACAGGGTTTATGTTTTCACCTCCAATAAAGTTTTTGAATTAAGTCCTGATTTTAAAGAAGTCATCGGAAATCAGGAAGGAACAGAGGTTTTTCAACGAGATTCCTCAGAAACCGGACTTCTGGAAGGCAATCAGATCATTAAAAAAGACGGAAAATATTATATGATGATGATTTCCTGGCCAAGAGGTGGAAAACGCCGTCAGGAAGTTTACAGAGCTGATAAAGTAACCGGACCTTACGAGAAAAAAGTCATTCTGGAAGACAACTTTTTAGGATTTTCTTACGCCGGACAAGGTGCTTTGATTGATGATAAAAAAGGAAACTGGTATTCTTTGATTTTTCAGGATAGAGGAGGCGTTGGACGCGTCCCGATTTTGATTCCTGTAAAATGGGAAAATGACTGGCCGGTTTTGGGTGACAACGGAAAAATCCCTTTGAATGGCGAGGTTCCGCTTCCGCCGTTTAAACCGAAAAATAACATCGTGGAAAGTGATGAATTTTCAAATAAAAAACTAAAAATCCAATGGCAATGGAACCATAATCCTGTGAATGAAGCCTGGTCTTTATCCGAAAGAAAAGGATTTATGCGACTGAAAACCAATAGAATTGTTGATAATATTTATTTGGCTCCAAACACAATCACGCAAAGAATGACTGGTCCGAAATTAAGTGCTGTTGTTGCCTTAGATTTGAAAGGAATGAAAGACGGCGATATTACAGGTTTCAGTGCATTTAATGGCGATTCAGGGTTGTTATCGGTTATAAAAGAAGGCAATCAGAAATTTTTGACTTTTTCTACCAATGAAGTCAGCTTAGATAATAAAACAAAAGCGATTTTGGGGGTTAAAAAGGAAGAGAAAAAGCGTATTCCTTTAACTTCGGATACAATTTATCTTCGTATTGAAGCTGACTTTAACCTTGGAAAAGACCTGGCAGATTTTTCTTACAGCACCGACCAGAAAAACTGGATAAATATGGCAAAAGATTACAAAATGATTTTCGATTACAGAAGGTTATTTATGGGATCTAAATTTGCGATTTTCAATTATGCAACGAAAAATAAAGGAGGTTTTGTGGATGTTGATTTTTTCCGAATAACGGATTCTTCAATCATAAAATAAAACTTTTAGATTAATAATAAAAAAAGAAAAATAATTCCGGTGGATATTATTTTTTTGCCTAAATTAATAAGTGTAAAAAATACAAATAAAAAATTATGAAAAATTCAGTTGTATTTACCTTAGGTTTTGTCTTGTCAGGAATGTTTATTTCTGCACAAACTTTTGATAAACAGGCACCACAAGGTTTTGATGTTGAAAAGAAAGAAATTCCCCACGGGAAAATTGATACCATACAATATGAGTCAAAAACGGTAGGAACTCAGAGAAAAGCTTTGGTTTATACGCCGCCGGGCTTCAAAAAAGGGACTCAATATCCGGTTTTGTACCTGCTTCACGGGATTGGCGGAGACGAAAAGGAATGGTTCAAAAACGGAACGCCCCAGATTATTTTGGACAATCTGTATGCTCAAGGAAAACTGACGCCGATGATTGTGGTTTTGCCGAATGGCAGAGCGATGAAAGATGACAGAGCAACGGGAAATATTATGGCAAAAGATAAAGTGGAAGCATTTGCAACCTTTGAAAAAGATTTGCTGAACGATCTGATTCCTTTCATCGAAAAAAAATATCCGGTTAAAAAAGACAGAGAAAACCGTGCGATTGCCGGACTTTCGATGGGTGGCGGACAAACCCTAAATTTCGGATTGGGAAATATCGACAAATTCGCCTGGGTTGGTAGTTTTTCTTCCGCTCCAAATACGAAAGAACCTCAACAGTTACTTCCGAATCCTGCCAAAGCAAAAGAATTAAAACTGCTTTGGATTTCCTGTGGCGACCAGGACGGATTGATGCCTTTCAGTAAAAGAACTAGTGATTATCTCACGGAAAATAAAATTCCGCACATCTTTTATATAGAACCGGGCGGTCACGATTTCAAAGTCTGGAAAAACGATTTGTACATTTTTTCGCAGTTGTTGTTTAAGCCTGTTGACAAAAGCAAATTTTCTGAATTTACGGTTTTTGGAAGTCCAGCTGAATCAAACATCAGAAACGCACAGTTTCCACAGATTTTACCCAACGGAAAAGCAATTTTCAGAGTGAAAGCTCCGGATGCACAGAAAGTTCAAATCGATTTAGGAAAAAAATACGACCTCAAAAAAGAAAAAGACGGCGTTTGGACGGCTACCACAGATTCTTTGAGCGAAGGCTTTCATTATTATTCTTTATTGATTGATAATGTAGCGGTTGCAGACCCGTCAAGCAAAACATTTTACGGAATGGGAAGATACGCCAGTGGGATTGAAGTTCCTTTTGCGGGAGACGATTATTATGCCCTGAAAGACGTTCCTCACGGCGATATTCGCATTCAGAATTTGTACTCAAAAATCACGAATTCCTGGAGAAGAGTGTTCATTTATACTCCACCTGGATATGATAAAAATGTCAATGAAAGTTATCCGGTTCTCTACATTCTTCACGGCGGCGGCGAAGATGAAAGCGGATGGGCAATGCAGGGAAAAACGAATCTGATTCTGGATAATCTGATCGCAGAAGGAAAAGCAAAACCGATGATTGTGGTAATGCCGGATGCGAATATCGGACCTGCCGGATTTGGAAATTTTGGTATCAGAAATCTTCAGATGTTTGAAAAAGAACTGAAAGAATCCGTGATTCCATTTACGGAATCGAGTTTCAGAGTTAAAAAAGATGCTTCTAACAGAGCTTTGGCAGGACTTTCAATGGGCGGGATTTATACGTTATACACAGGGATTCAGAACTCGGAAATGTTTTCTTCTTTGGGCGTTTTCAGTTCAGGATGGATGCTTCCTATGTTGCAGAATGTAGCGGATGATGAATATAAATTTCTTTCTGAAAACAAGGCGAAATTCAATTCAAATATCAAAAATTTCTGGATTGCGATGGGCGGAAAAGATGATATCGCTTATAAAAATGGTCAGATTATGAATAAAAAATTGGATGAGATCGGGATTAAATATACTTATTCCGAATATCCCGGCGGTCACACCTGGCCGGTTTGGAGAAACAATCTGTATCAGTTTGCTCAGTTGCTTTTTAAAGATACTAAGTAGTTCTTAACCTTCAGAGTCTGTGTTAAATTTAAAAGAACAATTTTTCAACATAAAGACATTAAGATTTTAAAAGAATTATGCTTAATAAATCTTAATCAAAATCAATTCATTGATTTCTTAAGTGTTTAATAATGAGCAAAATTCTTAACTCCTTAATGTTGAAAAAAGAGAAGATAAACTTCGTCTATTAGGATTAAGAAACTTAAGAGTATAAATTTAATTCAAATCCATAATCACAAAAAAATGAATTTCACAAAAATAAATATAAAAGCTTTAATTATTACCATTGTGGTGCTATCAGGAATAGAGCAGAACGCCAATGCACAGTCGTATAAAAAAACGGATGCAGGCTTGAGCTTTTCTACAGCTGATATGAATGTGGAAGTGAAATTTTACGGACCACACACGGTAAGAATTATCAAATATCCTTCGGGAAAATCATTTGTAAAAAAAAGTTTGTCTGTCATTAAACAAGAACAAAAAACAAAATTCTCTGTTACAGAAAATAAAGATATTTTATCAATAAAAACGAATGATTTGCAAATATCTGTTAATACGAAAAACGGAGAAATAGCCTACACAACACCATACGGAAAAGAACTTCTGAAAGAAAAAGGAATTGATTTTAAACCTTTCAATGATGCTGGTCAACCAACTTATTCTGTAACCCAATCTTTTCACTTAGAGAAAGATGAACCAATTTACGGTTTGGGAATTTTACAGAATGGAAAATTATCCCAACGGAATCAGGACATCAGAATGGTGCAGAACAATACCTGGGATTTTGTGCCTTTTTTCCAGTCTGTAAAAGGTTATGGCATTTTTTGGGATAATTATTCCCCGACTCAGTTTACCGATACTACTCAGAAAACATCTTTCGCTTCCGAAGTGGGAGAAGGTGTGGATTATTATTTTATGTACGGCGGGAATGCTGATGGTGTGGTTGCTTCGATGCGTGACCTTACCGGAAATGTCCCAATGTTCCCGTTATGGACGTATGGTTTCTGGCAAAGCAAAGAACGCTACAAAAGTCAGAATGAAATTGTAGATGTTGTAAAAAAATACCGTGATCTGAAAGTTCCTTTGGACGGAATCATTCAGGACTGGCAATATTGGGGAAACAATTATCAGTGGAATGCGATGGATTTTATCAGTCCCGATTTTCCTGATGCCAAAAAAATGATTAATGACATCCACGGAATGAATGCGCATTTTTCTGTTTCCATCTGGTCGTCATTCGGACCGATGACCAATCAATATCGTGAAATGGACAAAAAAGGAATGCTTTTCAATTTTGGAACGTGGCCGGAATCGGGTAGGGAAGTTTGGCCTCCCGATATGAATTATCCTTCCGGAGTGCGTGTTTACGATGCCTATAATCCCGAAGCCAGAGACATTTACTGGAAATATCTGAACAAAGGCGTTTTCAGTCTTGGCGTAGATACTTGGTGGATGGATTCTACGGAACCTGACCATCTTAGCCAGAAACCTGAAGATTTAGACACGAAAACATATTTAGGTTCTTTCCGGAAAGTAAGAAATGCGTATCCGTTGATGACTGTTGGTGGGGTTTATGACCATCAGAGAGCAACGACAAGTGATAAAAGAGTTTTTATTTTAACAAGATCTGCATTTGCGGGTCAACAACGATATGGCGCAAATACCTGGTCAGGAGATGTTAATTCTTCTTGGGAATCTTTGCGTAATCAGGTTCCGGCTGGTTTAAATTTTAGCCTTACCGGAAATCCCAATTTCAATTCGGACATCGGTGGATTCTTTGCCGGAAGTTACAAAAAAGGCTGGAGCGAGAGTTCAGGTTCAAAAAATCCGATGTTTCAGGAATTGTATGTCCGTTGGTTACAATATGGAACATTCACGCCGATGATGCGTTCGCACGGAGCCGATGTACCGAGAGAGATTTACCAGTTCGGAAAAAAAGGAGAACCGGTGTATGATGCTGTTGAGAAATTCATCAGATTAAGATACAGTTTGTTACCCTATATTTATTCAGTTTCCAGGGACGTTTCTAAAAATCAGTCGAGTTTTATGAGAGCGTTGGCAATGGATTTTGCAGAAGATAAAAAAGTCTGGGACATCAATAATGAATATATGTTTGGGAAATCCTTCCTGGTCGCTCCCGTACTGAATGCGCAATATACCCCTGAAAAAATAGTGAAAACCAACGAACAAACCGGTTGGGATAAAAAAGAGGAAATTCAAAAAGGACCTTCTGCTACGGATGTAGATTTTACACAAAATAAAACCGTCAAAGTATATCTTCCGTCCGGTCCTGTATGGTATGACTACTGGACCAATGCAAAGCATAACGGCGGACAGGAAATCGATAAAACAGTCAATATTCAAAGCATTCCATTGTATGTAAAAGGTGGAAGCATTATTCCTTTAGGTCCCGATGTTCAGTATGCGACAGAGAAAAAATGGGATAATCTTACCCTGAAAATCTATCCGGGTTCAGATGCGGATTTTGTCCTATACGAAGATGAATTCGACAATTACAACTACGAAAAAGGCGACTTTACCGAAATACCAATGCATTGGAATGATAAATCCCGAACACTCACCATCGACACCCGAAAAGGAAAATATAAGGGAATGATCGAGAACAGAAACTTCACTATTATTCTTCCTGATGGTCAGCAGAAAACGGTGGCTTATGCGGGTAAAAATGTTAAAGTGATTTTTAAATAATGATAAAGCTTGAAAGCCTTTAAAATTTAATCAATATGGTAACCCATCAAAATATCAAAATAATTCTACTGCTTTGCTTCTTTGGAAGCGGAATTTTTTCTGCCCAGCAAACATCTGGAATTAATGAAAATATTATTTCAAATGATAACGGTTTTCCTGTTGTTTCTGCGGATGGAAATGTTGCAAACTTATTTTACGATCCTTCAGAAAATGTTGCAGTTATTCGTGCTGCAAAAGATTTACAGTCGGATATTCAGAAAGTGACCGGGAAATTATCCAATCTTTTAACGACAGAAACTTCCGGCGAATTTGAAATCATCATTGGAACTTTAGGCACAAATAAAATCATTGACAAGCTTATTTCATCCAAAAAAATCAATGCCAAAGATTTAAAAGGAAAATGGGAAAGTTTTGTCATCACAACCGTAGAAAATCCAAAATCAAAATCCAAGAAACAACTTATCATCGCCGGAAGCGACAGGAGAGGAACTATTTATGGAATTTATGAATTATCAAAACAATTAGGCGTTTCTCCGTGGTATTACTGGAATGATGTTCCTGTTCAAAAACGTTCTTCGGCGTATGTTGTTCCGGGATATTTTGCTTCAGGCGAACCTAAAGTAAAATATCGTGGCATTTTCATAAATGATGAGGAACCAGCTTTTGGAACGTGGGCAAGAACCAAATTCGGAGGCATCAACAGCAATATGTATGCAAATATGTTTGAGCTTTTGCTTCGCCTCAGAGCCAATTATCTCTGGCCTGCAATGTGGGGGAAAGCCTTTAACGAAGACGATCCGCTCAATCCTAAAGTAGCTGATGAATATGGAATCGTGATGGGAACTTCGCACCACGAACCGATGATGCGTGCCCAGAAAGAATGGGGAAATCACCGCAAAGAATACGGAAACGGCGAATGGAATTACCACACCAACAAAGATGGTCTTCTGAAATTTTGGGAAGACGGTTTTAGCCGAAACAAAAACTACGACAATCTCGTAACGATGGGAATGCGTGGTGACGGAGACGAACCGATGAGTGATTTGGGAAGTGCCGAAGCCAATTTTAAATTGCTTGAGCAGATAATGCAGGACCAGCGAAAAATCATTGAAAAAGTAACCAAAAAACCTGCAAAAGAAACACCTCAGCTTTGGGCTTTGTACAGCGAAGTTTTGGATTATTATGACCAGGGAATGAAAGTTCCGGACGATATGGCGATTTTGCTGTGTGACGACAATTGGGGAAATGTCCGCAGATTGCCTTACCTCGATGCCAAAAAACATCCCGGTGGTTACGGAATGTATTATCACGTCGATTTGCACGGTGCACCGAGAGCGTATCAATGGCTGAATATGACGCAGATTCCGCATATGTGGGAACAGTTACAGTTGACTTACAGTTATGGCGTTGATAAAATCTGGATTCTGAATGTCGGAGATTTAAAACCCAACGAATATCCAATGGATTTCTTCCTGAATATGGCGTGGAATCCAACTTCATTTACCCAAGATAATTTAAATAATTACTCGGTGAAATTTGCAGAAGAACATTTTGGAAAGACTAATGCGAAAGAAATTGCAGAAATCATCAATCTCTACTGTAAATATAACTCAAGGGTTTCCGCAGAAATGATGAACCACAAAACCTACAATCTTCAAAGCGGAGAATTTTTGCAGGTAAGAGATTCGTATTTAGCTTTGGAAACGAGGGCTTTAAGGCAGTTTTTGACTTTAGATGAAGCTTATAAAGATACTTATAAACAGATTGTTTTGCATCCCGTTCGTGCGATGGCAAACCTCTACGATATGTATTACGCCGTGGCAATGAACCACAAATTGGCTGAAGAAAAAGACCTGAAAGCCAATTATTGGGCAGATTACGCTGATGAATGTTTCGCCAGAGATGCCGAATACACCAAAGATTACAACCTGAATATTTCCGGCGGAAAATGGAATCATATGATGGATCAAACCCACATTGGCTACAAATCGTGGGACGAGCCGAAAGAAGGAAACATCAAACCAACTGTTTACAGAATCACGCCTGAAGAAGAAAAAACCGGCGGTTATATTTTCGAAGAGAAAAATGGTGTAGTTGCTATGGAAGCCGAACATTTTTTTGAAACTAAAAATCCAAAAAACACAAAATGGACGGTCATTCCCGATTTGGGAAGAACACTATCGGGAATCGCTTTGATGCCTTACACCGAGAAAACAGACGGAGCTTCCATCAATTATCAGTTTAAACTAAAGAATAATCCTTCGACTGTAAAAATTCATTTTTTCTTTGATTCTACACTTCCCTTCAAAAAAGGAGGTCACAGCATTAAAGCTTATTTCGATAAAAATGATTCAAAAACGATTGGCATCAATCAGGATTTGACGTGGGCAAATAATTATACCAAAATGTATCCGGCCGCGGCTGCAAGATTGGTAGAAAAAGTGGAAACATTCACGCTTCCGGCCAATCAAAATGGAAATTATATCCTGACTATTGAACCTCTAGACCCAGGAATTGTCTTGTATAAAATAGTTGTTGACAACGGTGGCTACGAAGAAACATATTTGAAAATGGATGAAAGTCCTTACAAGAGATAAATATCCAAAAAGTCCCAAAGGGACGGTTTAACAAAGAATAGGATGCAATCCTATCGAACTTAAAAGATAAAAAATTAGTGAGTCCCAATGGGACGACTTAATATAGAATAGGATGAAATCCTATGAACATAAAAAGACAAAATTAAAATTATGAAGGTTTTTAAAAATATTCTGGCGTTTTCATTATTCATTTTTACTTTGAATAATGTTTTTGCTCAGGTTGAAAAAAGCAAAACTTCCTTACAGAAAGAATTTCGCTACACAAATCCAATTACTAGGGATTCAGCTATTTCTATGCGCGATCATTTTATTATTAAAGTAGATGATATGTGGTATTGTGTCGGAACTTCCAATCCGGTTTGGACAGGTCCAAATCCCGGTGTGCGAATGTTGGTTTCGAAAGATTTAATCAACTGGAAACAGCACTCTTTTATCATTGATGCTAAAAAGCTTCCGAAAGACACACCTTACAACGGAAGATTCTGGGCACCTGAAATTCATTTTATTCAGGGGAAATACTGGTTGACCGTAAACAGCGGAAAAGTCACCAAAGAAGATCCGAAAGGAATGGCGACGCACAGCGTTTGGTTATTTTCAGCAGACAAAATAACAGGACCTTACAAATTGGTCAACGGTCCTCTGACACCTCAGTATAATAATGATTCAACATTGTTTGAAGACGAAGACGGTCAGGTTTATTTATACTGTAGCGGCAACGGACTTTTCCAGGCTAAAATTGATTTGAAGACAGGAAAATTAACCACACCTATTCAAAAATTTCTCGATAAAAAACAACCCGGCTGGCCGGAATGGATGGTTGGCGGAATCGAAGGGCCTTTCGTTATTAAAAAAGAAGGAACTTACTTTATGTTTTTCTCCACCTGGACACGAGGTTATGAAGTTGGTTTGTTAAAATCAAAATCACCTTTAGGATCGTGGGAACTCGCTTCGCCTGAACCGATTTTCGGAACTCGTAAAAAAGGTTACCGAACCGAAATGGCAAAAGAAAACGGCTATGATAATCTATTCTTTACCGATACCGAAGACCCTTATCAGGAAACCGGACACAACGCCTTGTTCATCGGCCCGGACGGAAATCTCTGGAATTCCTGCCATTATTTTATGTACGAAAAAAGACCATATCCGTACAGCCAGACTTTTCAGCCTTGGGAGCTAGGTCCGCAAATGGGAATCGAGCCTGTGCATTACAAAGACGGAATGTTCTACATCACAGGACCAACGTGGACAGAGCAAATTATTAAATATTAAATCAAAAAAAATAATTATGATAAAGAAAACAGTTTTAAAATATGCTTTAAATATCGGGTTGATGCTAACAGGATTATCACTGTCTGCGCAAAATCCAATCATTCAGACCAAATTCACGGCTGACCCTGCACCATTGGTTTACAACGACACCGTTTTTCTGTACACCAGTCACGACGAAGATGATGCGTTCGGATTTAAAATGAAAGATTGGTTGCTGTACACTTCGACTGATATGGTCAATTGGACCGATCACGGTGTTGTGGCTTCATTAAAGGATTTCAAATGGACTGATCCGGAAAACGGAGCGTGGGCTCCTCAGGTTATCGAAAGAAACGGCAAGTTTTATATGTATTGCCCGATGCCCGGACAAAGAGGAATCGGTGTTTTGGTGGCGGACAGTCCGTATGGTCCTTTTAAAGACCCTATCGGAAAACCGTTGGTTAAAAATTCAGGCGATGATATCGACCCGACAGTTTTGATTGATGATGACGGACAGGCTTACCTGTACTGGGGAAATCCAAATCTGTGGTATGTAAAGCTGAATGAAGATATGATTTCTATAGATGGATCTGTTATAAAAGACCCATCGATCGCCAAAGTCAAAGGTTCTCCCGACCCGTTTCATTATCAGGAAGGACCTTGGGCGTGGAAACGCAATGGTAATTATTATATGGCTTATGCCTCAACGTGTTGTCCGGAAGGGATTGGTTACGCAATGGGCAAATCGGCGACTGGTCCGTGGGAATTCAAGGGAATGATTATGGACAGCGACAAACGTTCCAACGGAAATCATCCCGGAGTTATAGATTACAAAGGAAAATCTTATGTGTTCGGTTTCCATTACAATCTGGGAAAACAAACAATAAGCAAACATTATGAGCGCCGTTCCATTTGTGTAAGCGAACTGACTTATAATGCCGATGGCACGATTCAAAAATTACCATTCTGGAATCCGGAAGGCGTGAAAAGAATAGCAACGCTGAATCCATATGAAAAAGTAGAAGCAGAAACGATTGCTTATAGTGAAGGCTTGAAAACAGAAAAAATGACCGAATGGGAAAGAAATAATCCTTACGATACCGGCAAAAAAATTACTGACCGATTGGTGGTTTCATCTATCAACAATGGCGATTACCTCAAAGTTCAAGGTGTTGATTTTTCAAAAGGAACAAAATTTCTAGAAGTATCAGTCGCTTCAATGAATGGTGGAAGTATAGAAATCCATACCGATGCTTTGGACGGGTCGCTTTTAGGAACTGTTCAGGTAACCGGAAAAGCAGAAGGCGATGTCTTTAAAACTATTAAATCTCCGGTAAAAAATATAAAAGGTGTTCACGATGTGTATTTTGTATTCAAAGGAAGTAAAGATCTTTTCTACTTTGACTGGTGGAAATTTAGTGCAAATTAAAGAACTACACATACACCTAGATTCCGCTCAGTGTGACATCTCTAATGCTAGCTGTATCGAAATGTTTTAACGATGTCAGTCTGAGCGGAGTCGAAGACCTGGGTGAACTTATGGACAATCATATGTTTTTTTAATATGATTAATTATCTCAGTTAAAATTTTAAAAATGTACAGATTTAAACTCTTTATTATCAGTTTCTTAATAGCCGGATGCTGGATGAATGCACAAACTGTCGTTTGGCTGGATGAACTTGACCTCAGTGTTTCCACGCAAGGTCACGGCAAACCGGGCATTAATACCTCTGTTGACGGAAAACCTTTAACGATTGCGGGAGAAGTTTTCAAAAGAGGCTTCGGGACGCACGCTGAAAGTTCTCTGTTAATTAAGTTAGACGGAAAAGCAAAGAAGTTTACGGCTCTGGTAGGACTTGATGATGAGATTAAAGAACAAACTCCGGCAGTGGTTTTTGAAATTTACGGTGACAACAAAAAGATTTGGTCAAGTGAATTAATGCATCTTGGCGACAAGGCAAAACCTGTATCGGTTTCATTAGAAGGCATTAATCAACTAGAATTGGTTGTTGCTGATGGTGGCAATGGTCCTTATTACGACCACGCCGATTGGGTGAATGCGAAATTTGAAACTACAGGAGTGAATACCTTAAAAACATTCAATCCAATTTCGTCAGAAGAATATATTTTAACACCAAAAGCTCTCACAACGCCGCAAATTAATTCGGCAGCGGTCTTTGGCGTTCGTCCAGAATCTCCATTTCTATTCAGAATTCCGGCAACAGGAGAACGACCAATGACATTCTATGTAAAAGGCCTTCCGAAAGGATTGAAATTGGATTCACAAACCGGAATTATTACAGGAAAACTGGATGAAAAAGGAACATTTGAAGTCAACTTAATGGCTCAGAATGCAAAAGGAAAAACTTCAAAAAAATTAAAAATAAATTGCGGAGACAGGATTGCCCTCACACCAACGATGGGCTGGAACAGTTGGAATTGTTTTGGGCTCGAAGTCTCTGCCGATAAGGTGAAACGTGCCGCCGATGCTTTGGTTAAAAGCGGTCTGGCAGACCACGGCTGGAGCTACATCAATATCGATGATTCGTGGCAGTACAACCGCGATTCTAAAGACCATCCCAAAATGCGTGATGAAAAAGGATTTATCATTCCCAATTCAAAATTTCCGGATATGAAAGGTCTTGCCGATTATGTTCACAATAACGGATTGAAAATGGGAATTTATTCATCGCCCGGTCCGTGGACTTGTGGTGGATGTGCCGGAAGTTACGGCTACGAAAAACAAGATGCCGAAAGCTACACCAAATGGGGAATTGATTATTTAAAGTATGACTGGTGCAGCTATGGCGGAGTGATAGACGGTCTGCCGGAAAACGACCCTTTCAAAGTTCCTTCCTTGGCTTTTCAGGGCGGTGGCGACCCGGAGAAAGGAACAAAGCCTTTCAAAGTGATGGGTGATTTACTTCGTCAGCAGCCACGGGACATTATTTATAATCTTTGTCAATACGGGATGGGAGATGTCTGGAAATGGGGCGATAAAGTAGATGCACAGTCGTGGAGAACTACTAACGATATCACTGATACTTGGGCAAGCGTCAAAAGCATTGCATTGGCGCAGGACAAAGCCGCTCCATTCGCAAAACCAGGCAATTGGAACGATGCAGATATGCTTGTCGTTGGCGAAGTAGGTTGGGGAAATCCGCACAAAAGCCGTCTGAAACCGGACGAACAGTATCTCCACATCAGCCTTTGGAGCATATTTTCTGCGCCCTTGCTCATTGGTTGCGATTTGGAAAAATTAGATGATTTTACTTTGAATCTTTTAACGAATGATGAGGTAATTGCCGTGAATCAGGATGCATTGGGGAAACAAGGGGTTTGTCTTCAAACCATCGGAGAATTGCGCATTTATGTAAAAGAATTGGAAGACGGAAGTAAAGCGGTTGCTTTTACCAATTTCGGGAGAGAAAAAGTGAAGATGAATTATAAAGATTTTTCAAAACTGGGAATATCCGGAAAGCAAACTATTCGTGACCTCTGGAGACAGAAAGATATTGCGAAATTGAATACAACTAACGAAAGCCTGTCACTGGATATTCCGGCGCACGGTGTGGCTTATTATAAATTTAACGGAATTAAATAATCACATTCTAAAGTATTTTATATGAACTGGAAAACGATCATCTACCTTTTTATTCTGTTTCCTTTAATGGTGAACGGACAAGCCTATATCAATCATACCGTCAATAAAGATGGTGTAATGGTGAAACTGTCGGAAGGTTTTTTGAAAATAAATCCCGTTCATAAAAATGCGGTCAGAGTACAGTGGATAAAAGATTTACCGGCAGAAGAGCGTGAGTTTGTTTTGGTCAACAAGCAGGATGTTCCGAATTTCAAATGTTCGGAAAATAAAGATTTCTTAAAGCTTAAATCAGGAAATGTTATGGTCTTGTTCGATAAAAAAAATTCAAGGCTCACTTTTCTTGATAAAAAAGGAAAAGCGTTGTTGTCTGAAGCAATAAACAGTCGAAAATTAACGGACAACACCGTTTCTTCCGAACCTTGCTATATTGCAGAACAAGGTTTTGAAACAACACCTGATGAATATCTTTTCGGGTTGGGACAGTTTCAGGACGGTCATTATAATCTGAAAAATATCAGCAGAAAACTAATTCAGGTCAACAGTCAGATTGCCTTGCCTTTCCTGTATTCCTCCAGAGGATATGGTATTTTGTGGCATCAGTACGGCTTATCTTGGTTTAATCCGGCGGACAATAATGTATTGCTTGAAAAGGATTCATCTTCCAAAGGAGAAGAAAAAGAAGTGACCACAACAAGCGGAACGGTGAAAGTTTCCCAACAGCAGGCTTCTTACAAAGGCAAATTATCTTTACACAAAGATTCTGAATATACTTTTATGCTGGATTTAGGTGATATGGATAACCGGCATTTATTGATAATTGACGGAAAACCGGTCATCGACCAGTCTAATCTCTGGCTGCCTCCTGCTGTAAGCACAAAAATTCAATTGAAGGCCGGTGAACATCAAATACAGGTTGTTTGTAAAGCCAGCAATACACCCTCTTTAAAATGGAATGAAGCCAGTAACGTCACGACATTCCGCTCTCCAAACAGCAAAGTTTTGGATTATGTTTTTTTTGCAGGCAATGATACGGACGAAGTGATAGAAGCTTACAGAGAACTTTCGGGTGAAGTTCCGATGCTTCCGAAGTGGGCTTTTGGATATTGGCAATGTCGCGAGCGATACACTTCGTCCTCGCATCTTGTTGAAACGGTGAAAGAATTTCGTAAACGAAAATTGCCGATGGATGTGATTGTTCAGGACTGGCAGTATTGGGGGAAATACGGATGGGGCGTTCCGAAATTTGATGAACAGCATTATCCGAACCCCGAAAAGTTCATTGAAGAATTACATCAGTTAAATTCCAAATTCTCCATATCCGTATGGGAAAATTTAGATAAAAAATCCGTTGTAGCAAAGGATTATGAAGGTCTTTACATTTCGGACAGTCCGTGGATTGATATCTATAATCCGAAAACTCAAAATGTTCATTGGAATGCTTTAAATGATAACCTTTTTAAATTCGGTGTTGATTCCTGGTGGATGGATGCAACAGAACCGGAAAATGATGCATTAGCAGGAAAAAAAACGTATTTCGGAGCCGGAGAATTTTACAGATTGACCTATCCTCTTTTCGTAAGCCAAGCGGTTTATGAAGGACAAAGAAAAGCAAATCCCGATAAAAGAGTGGTGATATTAACAAGATCCGCATTCCCAGGTCAGCAACGTTACGGAACCATCAATTGGTCGGGAGACATCGGCTGGGATTGGGATACGTACAAAAGGCAGATTGTCGCCGGACTCAATTATTCTTTGACCGGAATGCCGTATTGGACAACCGATATCGGTGGCTTTTTCCGTCCGGGTTCGTCTCAATATACAGACCCTAAATACCACGATATTTTGATGAGATGGTTTCAGTGGGGTGTATTTTGTCCGATTTTCAGGACTCACGGCTATCAGTCCGAAACAGAACCCTGGAAATACGGTGATAAAGTGGAGGGCGAAATGCGGGAATTAATCCATCTGAGATATCAGTTATTGCCTTACATATATAGCCAATCGTGGGAAGTATCTCACAATAATTCTACGATAATGCGCCCGATGGTGATGGAGTTTAAAGATGATTCGGAGGCTGTGAAACAAGCTTATCAGTATATGTTTGGAAAATCCATATTGGTTGCTCCTGTCACGATGCCGGAAGCGAAAGAGTGGAAAGTATATCTTCCGAAAGAAACTTCCTGGTACGACTTCTGGACGGATAAAAGCTATGATGGCGGACAAAGTATAACGGCTGATGCTTCTGGAAATAAAATCCCTTTGTTCATTAAATCCGGTTCTATCATTCCTTCGGGACCGATAATGCAATATTCTTCTGAAAAATCAAATGAAACAATGACCATTAAAGTCTATTCCGGCAAAAACGGTTTTTTTGAACTTTATGAAGATGAAGACGATAACTACAATTATGAAAAAGGAAATTACAGCTTAATTCCATTTACCTGGAATGAAAAAAATAAAATCTTGAAGATTGGTTCACGTCAGGGATTTTTTAAAGGAATTACAGAAAAAAGAACTTTCAATATCAGTGTAATAGGATTGAATGGTAAAACAATAAACAGGACGATTCTTTATGATGGTCGTTCTGTAAAGTCAGAATTTTAATCAAAATAAAATCTAACTATGAAAAAAATAAAAATAATAACCAGCTTGGCTTTATGCAGTTTAAGTTCAACCATATTTGCCCAGAATCCGGTGATCCAGACTCATTTTTCACCAGATCCGGCACCAATGGTTTATAAAGATAAAATGTACGTTTACACAGGAGACGACATTCCGGGATACGATTTTTATTATATGACAAAATGGAGGTTACATTCATCCGAAGATATGGTGAACTGGACCGATCACGGTGTTCCTATTTCCCTAGAGTCTTTTAGTTGGGCTCGTGACCGCGCCTGGGCATCACAATGTATACAGCGTGACGGCAAATTTTACTGGTACATCTGTGCTCAAACCGTTAATAATGATATGGCAATCGGCGTTGCTGTTTCCGACAGTCCGACAGGGCCATTCAAGGATGCACTTGGAAAACCGCTGATTACAACGGGAAGCTGGGATAATATCGATCCGACGGCTTTTATAGATGATGACGGGCAAGCCTACCTTTATTGGGGTAACAGTCATCTTTTTTATGTAAAGCTCAATAAAGATATGGTTTCCTATGAAGGAAAAATTACTGAGATTCCGCAGTCGGTAGAATCATTTGGCGGACTCAGAAGACCCGGAAGAAGCGATGAGGTTTTGCAAAAGCAGGAGAAATTTGAAGATGTTTTTGTGGAAGGACCTTGGTTTTACAAACGAAATAAACAATATTATCTGATGTATGCAGGAATGACCGGACGTACAGAATGTCTGTCTTACGCCACAAGCTCATCACCAACAGGTCCCTGGAAATATCAGGGAAAAATAATGACCGATCAGCCGACCAACAGCTTCACCAACCACGGCGGAATTATTGATTTCAAAGGAAAATCCTACCTGTTTTATCACACCGGATTATTGCCGGGAGCAGGTAGTTATGGCAGGTCGACTGCAATTGAAGAATTCAAATATAATCCGGACGGTAGCATTCCGAAGATTACAATGACCAAAGAAGGTGTAAATCCTGTAGCAACGGTAAACCCTTATAAAAGAAATGAAGCAGAAATGATGGCTTGGTCAGAAAAATGCAAAACCGCCGAAAATAAAAAAAACGGTGTTTATGTTACTGAAACCCGGGTGAACGGATTTATTAAAGTTCGAGCAGTAGATTTCGGAACTCAGGGTGCTTCTGCGTTTTCAGCTTCCATAGCTTCCGGGCTTGATGGCGGAATTCTGGAAGTTCGTTTAGACAGTTTCACAGGAACAAAATTAGCACAAATTGACGCACCGAGAACAGGGAGCTGGGATGTCTGGAAAACATTCAATGCGAAGATTTCAGAATCTGTTTCAGGCGTTCACGATGTGTATTTTGTCTTTCAGGGAAAAAATATCACGGCTGGTCGGGAGCTTTTTAATTTCGATTACTGGAGCTTTCAGAAAAAATAATGTTGAATGTTAATTGATTTAAAAAATGAAGAATAATAAAATAAAATATGTGTTAAGTTCTCTGTTTATAGGATGTGCAGGAATTTTTTCTGCACAGAATCCCATCATTCAGACTGCTTACACAGCCGACCCGGCGCCAATGGTTTTCAATGACCGTTTGTATGTTTATACCAGCCACGACGAAGATGATTCTACCTGGTTTACAATGAACAACTGGAAACTGTTTTCCACCAATGATATGGTCAATTGGACAGATCACGGCGTGATTCTTTCCTACAACGATTTCGATTGGGCAAAGCGTGATGCGTGGGCAGCTCAGTGTATCGAGAGAAACGGCAAATTCTTTATGTACGTCCCGATGATTTCCAAAACAAATAACAAAGGTGCAATCGGAGTTGCGGTTGCCGACAGTCCGTTCGGTCCGTTTCACGATCCGCTGGGAAAACCGCTTGTTCAGAGTGAATGGGGAGACATTGACCCGACGGTTTTCATTGATGATGATGGTCAGGCACATCTCTATTGGGGAAATCCGAAGCTTAAATATGTAAAACTGAATGAAGATATGATTTCCTATTCCGGCGATATTGTTGAAGTTCCGATGACCGAAGAATCTTTTGGAAAGCGGGAAGGCAATCCTGAAAGACCAACGAAATACGAAGAAGGTCCGTGGCTTTACAAACGAAAAAATCTCTATTATCTCTTTTGGCCGGGCGGTGCATTGCCGGAATTTATTGGGTATTCCACCAGCAAAAATCCGCAAGGTCCGTGGAAATACGGCGGAATTATAATGCCTGCCGAAGGAAAATCTTTTACCAACCATCCCGGCGTGATTGATTTTAGAGGAAAAACTTATTTTTTCTATCACAACGGTGCATTACCAGGCGGAAGTGGATTCACACGTTCGGTAAGCGTGCAGGAATTAGAATTTAATAAAGACGGTTCTATTTCACCCTTCAAAATGATGACCGGAATTTCCAAAGCTATTGCAACCGTCAACCCTTACGCATTCAATCAGGCAGAGATGATTTCGTGGTCAGAAAATGTAAAATCTTATCAGAACAAGATAGCAGGAGTTTTCATTAAAGCAAAGAAAAACGGTGCCTACACAAATGTGAAGAATGTTGATTTTGGAAAAGATGGCGCAACAACTTTTTTGGCAAGAGTAGGAACCACACATAACAGCGGCGTAACAATGGACGTTCGTTTAGACAGTCTTAACGGACCGATTGCAGGAACTATAAAAGTCCCGATGACTGGCGGAGACGACCGCTTTGAAACGGTTAAAATCAATTTGTCCAATAAAATTACAGGTGTTCACAATCTGTATTTCGTCTTCAATGGCAAAGCGGAAAAAGATATTATGTTTTTCGACTATTGGACGTTTTCAAAATAAATCAGAATGAAAAAATTGACACTTATATTTCTATCATTAATAAGCTTTTGTTTTTTATCGAAGGTCAAAGCACAGGTTGCCGAAGTTTCCAGTCCGGACGGAAAGCTGAAGCTGAATGTATTTTCAGAAGAAGGAAAAGCATTGTATTCCGTGACTTTTCAAGGAAAAACAATGCTGGAAAAATCTCCTTTGGGTTTAATAACCAATGAATCGGATTTTTCTAAAAACTTAAAATTCATCAACAGTAAAAAGGATAAGTTTTCCAAAAAATACAGCAACGAAAAAATCAAAAAATCAGAAGTTGAGTACGAAGCGAATACATTGACCGTCAATTTTACCAATGCAGACCAATTCAATATCGGGATTGAGTTTCAGGTAAGCGATAATAATATTGCTTTTCGATATGACATTCCGCCAATTAAAGACCGTTTTAGCGTTGTCGTACAATCGGAAGTGACAGGATATAGATTTCCTCAACAAACTACTACATTTCTTTCACCAATGATGAAGGCGATGACAGGTTTTGCACGAACAGCACCGAGTTACGAAAGTGGATATAAGGCCGATGCAGAATTAGGAACAAAAGCAGATTATGGTTACGTTTTCCCTGGACTTTTTCATATCGGAAATGAGGGATGGATTTTACTTTCAGAAACTGGAGTAAGCAGTTTGTATTGTGCTTCTCATCTTGATACCACTTCAGAAAAAAATCTTTACCAAGTTGCTTATCCCAATATAGCTGAAAACAATGGTTTCGGAAGTTCGGGAGCGGCACTTTCTCTTCCCGGAAAAACACCGTGGAGAACCATTACGGTAGGAGATTCTTTAAAACCGATTGTAGAAACTACCATTCCTTTTGATGTGGTGGAACCGATTTATGAGCCTTCTCAGAAATATCAATTCGGAAAATCTACCTGGAGCTGGATTCTATGGCAGGATAACAGTATGAACTACGATGATCAAACTCTCTTTATTGATTTGGCATCAAAACTCGGTTATGAATATATTTTGATGGATGCGCTTTGGGATAAAAATATTGGCAAAGAAAGAATGAAAGAACTCGTTCAATACGCAAAATCCAAAAATGTGGATGTTATGCTTTGGTACAACTCCAATGGAGCTGCCAATGATGCACCAATGGGACCGAGAAACAAAATGAGCAGTTCGGTAGAGCGAAAAAAAGAAATGAAATGGCTGAAAGAAGCCGGTGTAAAAGGTTTGAAAGTTGATTTCTTCGGAGGAGACAAGCAGGAAACGATGCGTCTGTACGAAGATATTTTGTCGGATGCCAATGATTTTGGTTTGATGATTATTTTCCACGGCGCTACTTTGCCGAGAGGTTGGGAAGTGATGTATCCGAATTATGCAGGAAGCGAAGCTGTTTTGGCTTCAGAGATGCTTTATTTTTCTGAAGATGTCCGTAAACAGGAAGCATTTTTTGCAGCCTTGCATCCGTTCATCAGGAATACGGTCGGAAGTATGGAATTTGGCGGGACTTTTCTCAATAAATATTTAACGAAATCTAATAAAGACAGGAATAAAAGACACACTACAGACGGATTTCAGTTAGCAACAGCTGTTCTTTTTCAAAATCCGGTTCAGATGTTTGCGGTAATGCCGAATAACCTGACGGATGCTCCAAAATTCCAATTGGATTTTATGAAAGAAGTTCCCACGCTGTGGGATGAGACGGTTTTCATCGATGGCTATCCGGGAAAATATTCTGTGATTGCAAGAAGACATCAGGATAAATGGTATGTAGTAGGCGTGAATGCTGAAAAAACTTCGAAAAAACTTAAACTCAATCTTCCGGTGTTGGCAGGTAAAAACATAGAATTCATCAATGATGATAAAGCAGGGAATACTTTTACAAAACCAGCTTCTATTAATAAAAAAGGAGAATTTGAAATTGAAATTCAGCCCAATGGCGGATTTGTGTTGAAGAATTAATGCAGGAATAATTTGGGCAGCTTAATCCGTCTTCCACTCCCGCTTTTTTGCTCGTCGTTCCTCCTCACAAAAAGAGCTCCGTTCAAGCCGGGCTGCGTGCAATTCGCCCCGATAAATGTTAAACTAAACCTATAAGGTTTCTATCCAATCAAAATAAAATAAAGATTATGAAAAAATCACCAATACTATTTCTCTTTATACTATTGTTTGGTGCTTGTTTTAATGTACAGGCTACCGAACCGTTCATCACGACAGAAAAAATAAGTGATGCCATTCTCCTCAAGGACAAATCAGTCAGGATTTCAATATTTACAAACAATAATATTGATGCAGGAATTATGAGAGCTGTAAAAAATCTCCAAACAGATTTCCAGAAAGTCACAGGTGAGCAACCAACGATTTTGAATCAGATTTTTGGGATAAATTCTCCTTTAATCATTATCGGAACGGTCGGAACAAACTCTGTCATTGATGATTTAATTAAACAAAAAAAGATCGATGGAAAATCTTTAACCGGAAAACGTGAAAAATACATCATCCAAAATGTCAGCAATCCTTTTCCCGGCGTTTCCGAAGCGATTGTCATTGCAGGAAGCGACAAACGTGGAACGATTTACGGAATTTACGAAGTTTCTCAACAGATTGGTGTTTCACCTTGGTATTTTTGGGCAGATGTTCCGGTAGTAAAGAAAGAAAATTTGTATTTCAAAAAAGGAATTTATACCGATGGAGAACCTGCAGTAGAATACCGCGGAATTTTCCTGAATGATGAAGAGCCTTCACTTGGTGGTTGGGCAAGAGCTACTTTTGGAGGAATCAATTCTAAATTTTATGAAAAAGTTTTTGAACTGCTTCTTCGCTCTAAGGCGAATTATCTTTGGCCAGCAATGTGGGGGAAAGCTTTTTATGACGATGATGCGTTGAGCGGACCATTAGCTAACGAAATGGGTATCATAATGGGAACTTCTCACCACGAGCCGATGGCTCAGGCTCAGACGGATTGGCACCGATATATCAAAAAAAATAATCTTCCGAATGTTTGGGATTACTCAAAAAATGCCAAAGTCTTGCAGGAATTCTGGAAAGCCGGAATTGTAAGAAGCAAAAACTGGGAAAAGCTTGTAACGGTTGGAATGCGTGGCGACGGCGACGAAGCAATGGGAGAAGGAACTAATATTTCTTTGCTTGAGAATATTGTAAAAGACCAGCGTAAAATTATCCAAAATGTGACGGGTAAAAATCCAAGCAAAACCCCTCAGGTTTGGGCATTATACAAAGAAGTTCAGGATTATTATGATAAAGGGATGAGAGTTCCGGATGATGTAATTTTATTGTTTTGTGATGACAACTGGGGAAATGTTAGAAAACTTCCGGACCCTTCAAAACCTTTGCACAAAGGTGGTTATGGAATGTATTACCATTTCGATTATGTAGGTGGACCGAGGAATTCCAAATGGATTAACATCAATCCAATTCAGAGAGTTTGGGAGCAGATGAACCTTTCTTATGAACATAAAGTTGATAAAGTTTGGGTTGTGAATGTGGGTGATTTAAAACCGATGGAATTTCCAATCAGCTTTTTCTTAGAAATGGCTTGGAACCCGAAACAGTTTAATTCTAAAAACCTTTTGGAATACACCGAAAAATGGTCTGCACAGCAGTTTGGAGAAAAACATTCAAAAGAAATTGCCAGAATGATTAATCTTTATGCCAAATATAACAGAAGAGTAACACCGGAAACGTTGGATAGTAACACATTCAGTCTTGAAAATTATAATGAATTTGAAACCGTTTTGAATGACTACAGAGCTTTGGCGGTTGATGCTTTACGTCTGAAAGAACAGATTCCGGCAGAATATCAGGATGCGTATTATCAGTTGGTTCTTTATCCTATTGATGCGTGCAGCAATTTGTACGAGATGTATTATGCTGTTGCGAAAAATAAAGAATTGGCTGCCAAAAATGATCTTAAAGCGAATTATTATGCAGATAAAGTAAAAGAAAGTTTTGAAAGAAATGCGTATCTCGATAATAAATACAACAATGAAATTGCCGGCGGAAAATGGCCGCATATGATGGACCAAATGAAGATAGGATACAAAGCCTGGTTTGACGGGAAAGTAAATGTAATGCCTGAAGTAATCTATGTGTCTGAAACAAATGTTCCGAAAGAGAAAGTTTTTCAGGAGAAAGACGGTTACGTTTCTATTGAAGTTGAAAATTTTGCGAGAATGAATAACTCAGACCGAATCCATTGGGAAGTAATTCCTGATTTCGGGAAAACAAAATCAGGAATTACCACATTTCCACAGAATGATTATCCGAAAGCTGATGAAAATATCAACCTGGAATACGACATTAACTTTGAGTCCAAAGGCGAATTTGAAGTCCAGCTTTTACTCGCGCCGACTTTAAATTATAATCACAACAAAGGATTACGATACGAAATTTCATTTGATGGCGGAACACCTCAAATTGTCAATTTTAATGGTCATTATAAAGGGGAATTGGGACAATGGCAGTCCGAACATATTATCAAATCAATTACTAAACATCAGATTTCACAACCGGGAAAACATACTTTACGTTTCCGTGTTCTGGAACCGGGGATTGTCTTAGAAAAAATACTTATTGATACAGGAGGCCTTAAAACAAGTTACTTAGGAGCACCGGAAAGTGAATATTCGGGAAAATAATGAAGATGGTCATTGTTGAAAATTGATGATTGAATGGTATAATGATGCAGGCAAATTTTCAAAGGAAAGCCTTAGAATATTAATTATAACCTTATAATCTATTCATTAGATCTATTTTATATCACAATTAAACAACTTATTACTATGAAAAAAATCTTCAAGTTTATACTTGTAATGATTACAGGTATTGCAATTTCAGTACAGCTGAATGCACAAAATGTGCAGGCAAAAGTAAAAATCGATAAGAATATTTCTTATCAGAAAATAACTGGTTTTGGCGGTTTTGTCTGCAGTCCGCAGTTTGGGTACAACCATATGACGACCACAGAGATTCAAAAACTATGGGGCGCAGGCAGTGAAGGTGGGTATAATATTATGCGTCTCTATATTCCCGAGCAAAGCAGCAATTGGAGTACAGCTTTGGCAACGGCTCAGTTGGCAAAATCTATGGGACTTACCGTATTCGCCAGTCCGTGGACCATGCCTGCAGACTGGAAAACCAATAACCACGTAAACGCAGTATATACCGATGCAAACGGCGTACAGCAGATCGGTTATCTCAAGCCGGAAAAATATCAGGATTATGCTCTTTATCTCAATAGTTTTGTCACCTATCTGCAAAACAACGGTGTTGCTCTTGATTACATATCCATACAGAACGAGCCTGATGAAATGGCACAGTATCAGGGATGTATCTGGACACCGACGCAAATTGCAACTTTTGTTAAAAACTACGGTCAGCTTATCAACTGTAAGGTAATTGCACCAGAAAGTGTTGGTTTTACGGATAATTTTGCTAACGCATTCTTAGATCCTTTGGTTATGGCAAATTTTGAGGTGTATGGAGGTCATCAGTATGGTTCTATGCAGTCTGTTTACAAGCAGTTTCAGAATTATAACAAAGAAATATGGCAGACAGAATATCTGATCAACTGGAATTCTTCAAGCAGCCAGACTCCGAGAGATTTTATATGGAATACCGATGGTTTCACTTTTGCAAAAAGTGTCAATAATGCGTTGCTTGGAAATGTAAATGCGTGGATTCATTACGCCTCAAAAAGATATTACGGACTGATGGGTGACGGCTCATACGGAACAATTGCCGGCGATATGACCAAAAGAGGATATATTTTATCCCAATATGCTAAAAATACGACAGGCAAAACCAGAATTGACGCCAAATGGGAAACCTCAAGCGGAACTTTGGAAGGTTCGTCTTATATCTCGCTGGACGGCAACCAGATTACCCTTGTTGTTATCAATTCTTCCTCCAACACCTATGATCTTAAAGTTGATTTGCCATTCTTTACCACTTCAGGAGTACAGACAACTACTTCACAAGCTGTGAATATGACTTCATCACCTTTCTCTTTCAGTACGGCGAGTTTCCGTCCGACAGTTCAGGTGGGTCCTTCCAGCATAATGACTTTTGTTTTTAATAAAAGTGGCGACAGACCAGTATCATTAATGACAGGCGGTGATGTTCATTATAATAAAATTGAAACTCAGATCCCGACCAATTCAGCGTTTGGTATTAATTATCAGCTTAGCGGAAAAACGGTTACCTTCTATAATTCCACACCATTGATAAGCTCAAATACTGATGCCAACAGCGGATATTTGAATCTTGATGACCGTTACAATAAGTTAATTTTTAATGTATTAAGCTATACAACAAGCAACTTGCCGACTTCTTCCAATACGACTTTGTATTACGTTGATATAAATGGAACAGTAAGATCTCATAATTATGGCAGTGTAGCATTCCCTGCACCGGGTTCTGGTAGCTTCAATCTTGTGTTTGATATTTCCAGATCAGTCCTTCCGTATGGCTGCAAAGGAATCATCGGGCTTAGAAGCGGAAATTACAGTTCCATTCTTACATTAACTTTGGGTGATGTATATTTCAATGTAGGCAATGAAAGAGCTTCAAAATTTGCGTCAGCATACTCACTTACAGACAGCAATCTTATGGATGCCTTAGAAAATGAATATTATACATCTGTTGATTTCAAAGATGTTACAGGAAACACATCAGCAGATACATGGAATAGTGCTTCTGCCAATCTTAACAGTATTTTTTATGTTAACGGAAGTGTCAGCAACAGTAATGTAAATGTAGTTTCAGGTAATTCTTGCCAGAACCTTACGCTTTCAGATATGGGTAAAGATTTTCAGGTTCCTTTCGGTTTTACAGCAAATTCTGCCACGTATACAAGAACTTTCAATGGGTACGGGATCGTTCTTTTACCTTTTCAGTCGGCCATTCCTTCTGGAGTTACGGCATACATGATGCAGCCTGGTTCCGGAAATGTGGTTTGTACACAGATTTCCAATGGAGTAATTCCTGCCAATGTTCCTGTATTAATCAATGCTACAGGAAGCAAAACATTCACTGGATCAGGTGCTGTATCTACACCAAAAGCAATTACTATAAACCAGATAAACGGTGTTTATCAATCTATAAAAGTGGCTGCAGGAGGTTATGTTTTGAAAACAGAAAGCGGAGTTACAGGATTTTATAAAGTAACAGCGGGCAACGAGCCTGTAATCAGTTCATTCCAGGGATATCTTACCGAAGATAATACTTACACGAATAATTTTCTTTCTTTGAGCTTTGGTACGCTTGGAGTTGAGAATTTAATAACAACAAAAGAAGATATTATTCTATATCCAAACCCGGCTAAAAACGAAATTTTTGTTGATTGGAAATCGGCTGATGCAACTTATTCTATCATTGATGCAAAAGGAAGTACAGTTTCCTACAAAGCAAAACTGACCACAGGCAAAAACAGAATTGATGTTTCTAAAATTCCTTCTGGATTATATTTTATTGAAATATCCGGTTCAGGGAAAAACACCACAAGCAAATTTATAAAGCAATAGCCTTTAATCATATTTTTTTCAAATTAATTTTTTTACAAGGTCATCGGGTTATTCCGGTGACTTTTTCTTTTACTACTATTTATAAATTAAGTGTAGTATATACATTTATTCAAAATAGAATCTTATATTTGTCTTTATCACACTGCAAAGGAATATCCGGTGATAATATTCAGTATTTATTAATAAAAAACTGCTTTAAAATCAATTATATGAACAAAATTTTATTAACCATATCAGTAGTTGTCTGTACTTTCAGTTTTGCTCAGAATCACAAATATCCATTTCGAAATCCCAATCTTCCGGTCGAACAAAGAATCGAAAATCTTTTGGGATTACTAACAGCAGATGAAAAAATAGGAATGATGATGGACAATTCCAAAGCTGTACCCAGACTGGAAATTCCTGCTTACGGATGGTGGAATGAAGCGCTTCACGGTGTTGCAAGAGCTGGAACAGCGACTGTTTTTCCGCAAGCTATTGGTTTGGCAGCAACCTGGGATGTTCCGGAACATCTCAAAACTTTTGAAATGATTTCTGATGAAGCCAGAGCAAAATACAACAAATCTTTTGATGAAGCCAGTAAAACCGGACGTTACGAAGGTCTTACATTCTGGACTCCGAATATCAATATTTTCCGTGATCCGAGATGGGGAAGAGGTCAGGAAACTTACGGAGAAGATCCATATCTTACTTCTGTTTTGGGTGTTGCTGCGGTAAAAGGTTTACAGGGAAATGATCCTAAATATTTTAAAACCCACGCCTGCGCCAAACATTTCGCTGTTCACAGCGGTCCGGAATGGAACCGACATTCCTACAATGCCGAAATTTCTAAAAGGGATCTGTATGAAACCTATCTTCCGGCTTTCAAAGCACTGGTTTTGGAAGGAAATGTAAGAGAGGTGATGTGCGCTTACAACGCTTTCGACGGACAACCTTGTTGTGCCAATAATACTTTGCTTAATGAAATTCTTCGAGGTAAATGGAAGTATGACGGAATGGTCGTTTCAGACTGTTGGGCTTTGGCAGATTTCTATCAGGAAAAATACCACGGAACACATCCCGACGAAAAAAGTGCAGCAGCAGATGCTCTAAAACATTCCACAGATCTGGAATGTGGAGATACTTATAATAACCTCAATAAATCTCTTGCCAGCGGATTAATCACCGAAAAAGACCTCGATATTTCAATGCGAAGAATCCTCAAAGGCTGGTTTGAATTGGGAATGCTTGATCCCAAATCTTCCGTTCACTGGAACAATATTCCTTATTCTACGGTAGATTCTAAAGAACACAAAGAACAGGCATTAAAAATGGCTCAGAAGTCTATTGTACTGATGAAAAATGAAAAAAACATCCTGCCTTTAAATAAAAATATTAAAAAAATAGCGGTTGTGGGTCCCAATGCCGATGACGGAATTATGCAGTTGGGAAATTACAACGGGACACCTTCTTCAACCGTAACGATTTTAGAAGGAATTAAAACCAAATTTCCGGATGCAGAAATCATTTACGAAAAAGGAAGTGAAGTGGCAGATCCATCTTCCAGAGCTTCGCTTTATCAGAATTTTGTAAGCCAGAAAAACGGAGAAAAAGGAATGAAGGTTGAGTTTTTCAATAATAATGAATTCAAAGAAAAACCGGTTAATATTTCCGTTAATAAAACAGGAATTACCTACAACAGTTTTGGCGGAACCCAGCTTGCACCCGGAGTTGCCAGAGAAAATACTTCAGCAAGAATTTCCGGGATTTTTAAAAGCAGTTATTCGGGCGAAGTCATATTTTCTGCCGCAACATCAGACATTTACATGCTTTTTGTTGATGGTAAAGAAATTGCTACCAGAAAAGGTCCCGATGCAAGACATCCTTCGGAATTCCCCGTGAAAATGGAGAAAGGGAAAGAATACCAAATAGAATTGCGTCACAGTCAAAAAGGGAAATATGTAAGTATTGTCTTTGAAGTGTACAGAAAAGACCCGGTAAATTTCGCTTCAGTAAGAGAAAAAGTGAAAGATGCCGACGTCATTATCTTCGCAGGCGGACTTTCTCCAAGTCTGGAAGGTGAAGAAATGTTGGTAAGCGCAGAAGGTTTCAAAGGCGGTGACAAAACTTCAATAGAACTTCCGAAAGTTCAACGTGAACTGTTGGCAGAATTGAGAAAAACAGGAAAACCTGTTGTTTTTGTACTCTGTACAGGAAGTGCGCTTGGCTTACAGCAGGATGAAAAAAATTATGATGCTCTGCTGAATGCCTGGTACGGCGGACAATCCAGCGGAACTGCCGTTGCCGATGTTCTTGCGGGAGATTACAATCCTTCTGGAAGATTACCGATTACTTTTTACAAAAATCTTGAGCAATTGGATAATGCACTTTCGACCACAAGCAAGCATCAGGGTTTTGAAAATTATGATATGAAAGGAAGAACCTACCGTTATATGACCGAAGATCCATTATATGCATTTGGCCACGGTTTGAGCTACTCAAAATTTACTTATGGCAATGCAAAATTGAGCAAAAACAACATCAATTCTAATGAGAATATTACGATAACGATTCCGGTTACCAATACTTCAGAAAGAGACGGCGAAGAAGTCGTGCAGATGTATGTGAAAAGAAATAATGATGCTTTGGCTCCGGTAAAAACATTAAGAGCTTTTGAAAGAGTTTTGATTAAAGCAAAAGAAACAAAAAATATCCAATTGACTATTTCAGAAGATTCATTCAAATTTTATGATGAAAAAGCTGATGATTTGGTTTCAAAATCAGGAGATTATACCATTTTCTACGGCGGAACTTCAAAAAACTCGGAATTAAAAAGCATGCAGTTGAAGGTGAAATAAACTATTCTCAATTTAGAAAACCTTATAGGTTTTTAAAACCTATAAGGTTCAGAATAATATCATTCAATTTAAAAGTTTACTATTAAAGATGTCACACTGAGCGTAGTCGAAGTGTCTGTTTGAACAATCAAAAAATATTATCAATGAAAACTAAAAATAAAATTTTCACCTTTCTTCTTTCAGGTTGCGTTGCATTTTCATCGGCACAAACCTCAAAGTTTACTTTAGATTTGGACGGAACATCTACCAACATCAAAATCCAGCCAACGATGTACGGTATTTTCTTTGAAGACATCAACTTTGCAGCCGACGGCGGTATTTACGCTGAACTCATTAAAAACCGAAGCTTTGAATTTAATGAGCCTTTAACGGGTTGGAAACAGCAAAACACAAAAACACTTTCTCCGAATTTGGATTCTGGTTTTTTGACGATTTATTCGGATAATTCCAAGACCAATAAAAACTACGCAAGAATAACCGTTTACAATGATAAAAATTATATTTTGGAAAATGAAGGTTTCAGAGGAATCGGACTTCACCAGAATTCAAGATATGATTTTAGTTTCGACTTGGAAAATGTATCAGGCAACATTTCTGCCGTCAACGCAAGTCTGATTGACGAAAACGGAAAGATAATCTCAACAGTTCCTATACTCATCAATGGAAAAGGCTGGCAAAAATATACGGCTGTTTTTTCTCCATCAAGAACAGTTGAAAAAACAAAACTTCAAATCACTTTTACCGGAAACGGCGTGGCAAATATGGATATGATTTCTCTATTTTCCCAAGATACTTGGAAAGGAAGAAAAGGCGGTTTACGAAAAGATTTGGTTCAGAAATTATATGATTTGCAGCCTGGATTTTTACGTTTTCCCGGTGGTTGTATCGTTGAAGGCAGAACCCTTGCCGAAAGATATCAATGGAAAAAAACATTGGGAAATGTGGCAGACAGAGAATATCTCATCAACAAATGGAGTTCCGGATTTGCCCATCGCCTGACTCCCGATTATTATCAGTCGTTCGGATTAGGTTTTTATGAATATTTCCAGCTTTCCGAAGATTTGGGGGCTGAGCCGTTACCGATTTTAAGTTGCGGAATGGCGTGTCAGTTCAACACAGCCGAATTGGTTCATTTGGAAGAATTAAATCCATTTGTTCAGGATGCATTGGATTTAATCGAATTTGCCAATGGAAACGAAAGTACAAAATGGGGAAAAATCCGTGCTGAAATGGGACATTCAAAACCATTCAATATGAAATATATTGGCGTTGGAAACGAACAGTGGGGAGAAGATTACATAGAGCGTTACAAGATTTTTGAAAAAGCCATTCATTCCAAATATCCTGATATTAAAATCATTTCAGGAAGCGGACCGTCTCCTGACGGAGAATTTTTTGAATACGGTTGGAAAGAACTCAAGAAACTTAATGCACAGATTGTCGATGAGCATTATTACAATTCGCCCGAATGGTTTACAAAAAATGCCGGACGTTATGATGCTTACGACCGTTCCGGACCAAAAGTTTTCGCCGGAGAATATGCTGCACAATCAGTCGGTGTAGTAAAACCGGATAATAAAAATAACTGGCAAACCGCATTATCAGAAGCTGCTTTTATGACCGGATTGGAAAGAAATGCAGATGTTGTCACAATGACTTCCTATGCTCCGCTTTTTGCCCACGCAGATGGTTGGCAATGGACACCGGATTTGATTTGGTTTAATAATCTTCAGTCATATGCAACGCCAAATTATTATGTTCAAAAATTGTTTTCAAATAATAAAGGAACCGATTTAATTAAAATTTCGGAAAACGGAGATGCTGTAAAAGGTCAAAATCAACTCTTTGCATCCGCGGTGAAAGACGGTAAAAATAATGAAGTGATTATTAAAATTGTCAATACAGATTCTCAGGAAAAATCAATTGAAATCAATCCGAAAAATATCAAATTAGGAAGCAAACTGACTAAAACAACCTTAACATCATCACAACTTTCTGATGAAAATAATTTTCAAACAGAAAACATAAAACCTCTTGAAGAGAATTCTGTGATTAAAAAAGGGAAATTTTCTGTTCAGATTCCATCCAATTCTTTCGTGGTTTTAAAGATAAAATAGCCTTTAAGTATCATCAATAAAAGAAAAATAAAAATTAAGTGTAATATTTACATTTATTTAAAATAAAAATTTATATTTGTTTTAATCTCTCAATAAGAGAAATGTCAACATTTATTAAAATTTAATTCATCGCTTAAATGAAGAAATATGTTATCGGGTTAGATTATGGTACGGATTCGGTGCGTGCAGTCCTGATTGATACAGAAAACGGAGCCGAGCTCGCAACATCCGTAAGCTACTACCAAAGATGGAAAGAAGGAAAATTCTGCCAACCGGAACAAAATCAATTCCGTCAACATCCGCTTGACCATATTGAAGGCTTGGAAAAAACCATTTCCGATGTTGTCAAAGAAAGTGGAGTAGCCCCCGAAAGTATTGTCAGCATTTGTATTGATACCACTGGTTCATCACCGCTTCCGGTAAACAAAGAAGGAATTGCATTGGCTCTGACTCCCGGATTCGAACAAAATCCAAATGCAATGATGGTATTGTGGAAAGACCATACTTCAATTTCAGAAGCCGAGGAAATCAACCATTTGGCGAGAAATTGGGGCGGCGAAGATTATACCAAATTTGAAGGCGGAATCTATTCTTCCGAGTGGTTTTGGGCAAAAATCCTCCACATCAACAGAGTTGATGACAATGTGAAAAATTCGGCTTACAGCTGGGTGGAACATTGCGATTATATCACGTTTCTCCTTTCCGACCATCAGGATTTATCAACTTTCAAAAGAAGCCGTTGTGCAGCAGGTCACAAAGCAATGTGGCACGAATCGTGGGATGGACTTCCATCTAAGGATTTCCTCGGACAGTTGGACTCATCTTTAGCCGAACTTCGTGACAGATTGTACGATAAAACCTACACTTCCGATGAGGTTGCAGGAAATCTTAACCTAGAATGGGCAGCAAAATTGGGATTAACAACCAATACTGTGATTGCCGTAGGAACTTTCGATGCCCATTCCGGAGCTGTCGGTGCAAAAGTCGAGGAGAACACACTCATCCGAATTATGGGAACTTCCACCTGCGATATTATGGTTGCACCCAACGAAATTATTCAAGATAAAACTGTCAAAGGAATTTGTGGACAGGTCAACGGTTCGGTCATTCCGGGATTGATTGGTCTGGAGGCTGGTCAGTCGGCATTCGGAGATTTGTTGGCTTGGTACAAAGATATTCTTACTTGGCCAGTCCATAATATTCTGATGAATTCAAATATCATCGATGACACTCAAAAACAACTTTTAAAAGAAGAAATAGAAAACAATCTCATCCGAAATCTGACTTTGGAGGCAGAAAAAATTCCTCTTTCCGAAGCCGTTCCTATCGCATTGGATTGGGTGAACGGACGTAGAACGCCCGATGCCAATCAGGAATTGAAAGCGGCTATAAGCAATCTTTCATTAGGTACAAAAGCACCACATATTTTCAAAGCATTGGTGAATGCCATTTGTTTCGGTTCCAAAAAAATCGTCGACCGTTTCGAAGAAGAAGGCGTGAAAATCGAAAAAGTTATCGGAATCGGCGGTGTTGCCAGAAAATCACCATTCATTATGCAGACTTTGGCAAACGTCCTCAATATGCCGATTGTCGTAGCAGCGTCAGACCAGGCTCCCGCTTTGGGGGCAGCGATTTATGCAGCAGTTGCAGCAGGAATTTATACCAATGTTCAGGAAGCAAGTCAAAAAATGGGTTCCGATTTCGAAGCCGAATATTTCCCGCAGGCAGAATACGTGGAAAAATATGCGGAATTAATGAGTCAATATCAGATTCTCGCCGACTTCACGGAAAACAATATCAAATCAAAGAAGAAGTTGATTGTTGACAGTTTATAGTTGATAGAAATCACATTCAATTTTAAAATAACAACTAATAACCAAAGATTTTATGGCAGCTTTATCCGCCCTCCGTTCCCGCTTTTTTGTTCCGCTTTGCTACACAAAAAGAGCTCCACTCAGGTCGGGCTGCGTGAGATTCAATGCTGAAACTAAACCAATAAGGTATGCAGCCCGAAATAGGTAACCTGTAATCTTTAAATTATTTTAATCTTTTAATCATTTAATAAAACTAAAATGAGCATCTATAAAGAACTCCAGAGAGAATGTTACGAAGCCAATATGCAGTTGGATGCCTTGAAGCTGGTCGTTTATACATTCGGAAACGTGAGTGCCGTTGACCGAGAAAAAGGAATCTTTGCCATCAAACCGAGCGGTGTTCCCTACGAACTTTTAAAACCGGAAGACATTGTGATTTTAGATTATGATGCCAACGTGGTTGAAGGAAATCTAAGACCATCTTCCGATACTAAAACCCACGCTTATCTTTACAAAAACTGGGAAAACATTGGCGGAATCTCACATACTCACGCCATTTATTCGGTCGCTTGGGCGCAGGCTCAGATGGACATTCCTATTTTTGGAACAACTCACGCCGACCATTTAACGACAGATATTCCCTGTGCACCGCCAATGCGTGATGATTTAATCGAAGGAAACTACGAATACAACACTGGAATTCAGATTCTGGACTGCTTCAAAGAAAAAGAACTGTCTTACGAAGAAGTAGAAATGGTACTCATCGGAAATCACGGACCGTTCACCTGGGGTAAAAATGCGGACAAAGCCGTTTACAACAGCAAAGTCCTGGAAACCATTGCAGAGATGGCATATCGAACAAGACAAATCAACCCGAATGCGCCACGCCTGAAAGATTCGCTCATCAAAAAACATTACGAACGAAAACACGGCAAAAATGCCTATTACGGACAGTAAATAGCTATTAGCTTTTGGCAATTAGCATTTAGCTTTAAAAATCAATCAATAATCAACCATCAACCAAAAACCATCAACTAAAAAATATGTTAACACCTCTCAATACAAAAGAAATCTGGTTCATCACCGGAAGCCAGCATTTATACGGACCCGAAACCTTAGCTCAGGTTGCCGAACATTCAGCGAAAATCGTAGAAGCTCTTAATATTTCTTCATCAATTCCGGTAAAAGTGGTTTTAAAGCCAACGGTAAAAACTACGGAAGAAATTTTTGAAACCCTTACAGCTGCTAATTTCTCAAAAGACTGTATCGGAATTGTAACCTGGATGCACACGTTTTCACCTGCAAAAATGTGGATTCGTGGTTTGACCGCTTTACAAAAACCAATGTTGCATCTTCATACGCAGTTCAATCAGGATATTCCGTGGTCTACGATGGATATGGATTTTATGAATCTGAATCAGGCGGCACACGGTGACCGTGAATTCGGATTTATGGTAAGCCGTCTTCGCAAAAACCGAAAAGTGGTTGTCGGACATTGGGCTGACGAAAGAGTTCAAAAACAAATCGGAGACTGGAGCCGTGTTGCGGCAGGTTGGGACGATTGGCAAGGTGCAAAATTCGCTCGTTTTGGAGATAATATGAGATATGTTGCCGTAACCGATGGTGATAAAGTAGAAGCTGAAACCAAATTCGGATTTTCGGTAAACACTTGGGGAATCGGAGATTTGGTAAGTGTTGTCAATTCCATTGGCGATGGCGAAATCAAAACTTTGATAGAAGAATATGAAGCCTCATACAAAATGGCTGAATCTCTCCTTTCGGGCGGAAGCAACAGAAAATCTCTTGAAGTAGCTGCAAGAATAGAATTAGGTTTAGAAAAATTCCTGAAAGACGGAAATTTCAAAGGTTTCTCCGATACTTTTGAAGACCTTCACGGTTTGGAACAGCTTCCCGGAATTGCCGTTCAAAGATTAATGGAAAAAGGTTATGGATTTGCCGGAGAAGGCGACTGGAAAACTGCTGCACTCGTTCGTGCAATGAAAACGATGGGACAAGGTCTTGAGGGCGGAAATGCCTTTATGGAAGATTATACCTACCATCTCAATCCAGCAAATCCTTCCGTTTTGGGTTCTCATATGTTGGAAGTAGACCCTGTGTTAGCAGTAGACAAGCCATCTTGTGAAATTCATCCGTTGGGAATTGGTGGCAAAGCTGACCCGGTTCGTTTGGTTTTCAATTCAAGAGGAAATATTGACTCTCTGAATGCTGCTTTAATGGATTTCGGAAATCATTTCAGGCTGTTAATCAACAAAACAAAAGCGTTGGAAATCACCGAAGAATTACCAAAACTTCCTGTGGCAAGAGTTCTTTGGAAGCCGCTTCCTGATTTGTACACGGCTGCAGAAGCCTGGATTTTGGCTGGTGGAGCGCATCACACGTGTTACAGTGAAAACATCAGTGCAGAGCAGCTGGAAGATTTTGCAGAAATTGCAGGAATTGAATCTCTTGTTATCGATGAAGACACAAAAATCCGTGATTTTAAGAATACCCTTCGTTGGAATGAAATTTATTATCGTTAATCTTGCAAAATCATTCAGACTATGAAAAAAATAACTTATAACCTGATTATTATTGCGCTTTTATGTATTTTCGGGTGCAATAAAAAAGAAAATAATAATCAGCCTCAAAAAGAGAATATGGAAAACATACAGGTTTCAGATTACGGAGTAACAGCGAAAGGCGATTCCATCAAAAAATATACTTTAACGAATAAAAACGAGATGAAGGTGGAAGTCATCAATTTTGGAGGCATTATCACCTCACTCACAGCTCCCGATAAAAACGGAAAATATGAAGATGTCGTTTTAGGTTTCACAAAACCTGAAGATTACTTCAACGGAAATCCTTACTATTTCGGCGCTTTGATTGGCCGTTATGGAAACAGGATTGCCAATGCAAAATTCACTTTGGAAGGTAAAACTTACGACATTGATAAAAATGACGGACCCAACAGTCTTCACGGCGGAAAAGAAGGTTTTCATACCAAATTTTGGAATATTGAACCTGTAAAAGATGCGAAATTCCCGACGTTGAAACTGACTTACACAAGTGAAGATGGCGAAGAAGGTTATCCCGGAAAGCTGACGACCACTGTTTTATATACTTTGACAGACGATAATGCTTTGGAGATTTCTTACGAAGCTACAACGGATAAAGCAACGGTTGTGAATCTTACCCAGCATTCGTACTTCAACCTTTCAGGGAATTTCTCAAAAACGATTACCAACCACGAATTGCAAATCAATGCAGATAAATTCTTGCCTGTAAATGAAACATTGATTCCGACTGGTGAACAGAAAGCGGTAAAAGGAAGTCCGTTTGACTTCACCGTTTCAAAACCAATCGGAAAAGATATCAACGCAGATGACGACCAACTTAAAAAAGGAAAAGGTTACGACCACAACTGGATTTTGAACGGAAGCGGACTAAGAAGTATCGCCAAAGTGTATCATCCTGAATCGGGAAGAGTGATGGAAGTTTTGACAGACGAACCGGGTGTTCAGTTCTATTCCGGAAACTTTCTTGACGGGAAATTCGATACCAAAACCGGCGGAAAAAATGAATTCAGAACAGGTTTTTGCTTAGAAACCCAGCATTTTCCGGATTCTCCGAACCAAGCTTCTTTCCCTTCAACAGAACTGAAGCCGGGACAAAAATATCAGACTAAAACGATTTATAAATTCTCAGTTAAAAAATAAATTATGGGAAACTTAGCAACGATTGATATCATCATATTTCTTGTTTATTTTGTGGTGGTAGCCGGTTACGGAATCTGGATTTACAACAGAAAAAAATCTGCAGCTACTGGCAGTAAAGATTACTTCCTTGCCGAAGGTTCACTTACTTGGTGGGCGATTGGTGCCAGTTTGATTGCTTCCAACATTTCGGCGGAGCAGTTTATCGGGATGAGTGGGGAAGGATTTTTCGTAGGAATTGCTGTGGCAGCTTACGAATGGATTGCAGCGATTGCATTGATTATCATTGCGGTTTGGTTCATTCCAATTTACCTTAAAAACAAGATTTATACAATGCCCCAATTTCTTGAAACCCGTTACAATAAATCGGTTTCACTGATAATGGCTGTTTTTTGGCTGTTTTTGTACGTAGTTGTAAACCTTACTTCGATTCTTTATTTAGGAGCTTTGGCAATTGATACATTGTTGGGTGGAGATAATCTTCATATTATAATGATTGGATTACTTCTAATGGCATTATTAATCGGTCTTGGCGGAATGAAAGTAATCGGATATACCGACGTTATTCAGGTAGCAGTTTTGATTATCGGAGGTTTTGCAACGGTTTATATGGCTCTTCAGATTGTTGACCAGAGAATCAACGGCGTGGCTGTAGGAAATGCTTTTGCAGGTTTTCAGACTTTGATGAACGAAGCACCGCAACATTTCAAATTAATGCTTGATAAGCCAACGACAACTACTACAACTTTAGCAATGCCGGAAAATCTGAGTGTTCAGAAATATGTGGTTTTACCAGGATTGGCGATGTATTTTGCAGGTCAGTGGATCGTCAACCTAAATTATTGGGGATGTAATCAATACATCACGCAACGTGCTTTAGGAGCTGATTTGAAAACCGCAAGAACCGGAATTTTATTCGCAGGATTTTTGAAATTATTTATGCCCATTATCGTAATGCTTCCGGGAATTGCAGCGTATGTTTTATATACAAAAGGGCATTTGCCAGGTTTCAATGGGGTAAAAGATGGTGCTTATTCAGCTATTTTAGGATTTTTGCCAACGGGACTTAAAGGTCTTGCAGTTGCAGCATTGACGGCGGCAATTGTTGCGTCATTGGCGGGAAAAGTAAACAGTATTTCTACCATTTTCACTTTAGATATTTATAAAAAATACCTGAAAGCCGATGCAACCGAAATCCAGATGGTAAGAACAGGACGTTGGGCAATTATCATCGCAATGGCTGTTGCTTTGGCATTTACGTGGACGGATGTTTTGGGAATCGGAGGAGAAGGTGGTTTCACGTTTATTCAGAAATATACAGGGTTCATCAGTCCGGGTGTTTTTGCGATGTTCCTTTTGGGAATGTTTTGGAAGAGAACAACAGGAACAGCAGCTTTAGTCGGGGTTCTTCTTGGCTTTTTACTTGCGATTTTCTTCAACAGTTTTGCAGTAGATATTTTCGGGAAAGAAACTTGGTTATACACTGCTTTCACGTATGAAAAATTAGAAAACGGAGTAGTTCACACGATTACAGAAATTCCTTTCCTGATTAATATGGGATGGTCATTCTTTATCACAGTTGCTGTAATGGTGATGATCAGTTTGGCTGGTCCGAAAGTGAATCCAAAAGCTTTCGCGATTGATGCGACAATGTTCAAAGTAGATAACAGAACTTTAGTTATGATTGTAGTAACGGTTCTTTTATTGACCGCACTTTACGTAAGATTCTGGTAATTTTAAAATAAATTAAAAATAGGATGTCAATATTGGCATCCTATTTTTGTTAAATATTCTGATGATTTTATAATTTTAAATAAAGTTTTGAAAAAACATCTCCTTTTTATCGACACCGAAACCACAGGCATCCCGAAACGCTGGGATTTACCTTACTCTGAAACCGAAAATTGGCCTTCAGCAGTTCAGGTTTCGTGGATTATTTATGATGAGAACGGTAACGAAATTAAAAGAGAAAATTGTTATATTGATGTTGATGATTTGAAAATTAGTACCAAATCATTCAAAATACACGGAATTACCAAAGAATTTTTAAGCAAAAACGGTCGAAACCGAAAATTGATTTTAGAAAAACTTTCGAAAGATATTCAGCAATATCAACCGTTGCTTATCGGACATTTTATTGAGTTTGATATTGATACGTTGAGCTGTGACTTTTATAGAGCTAATCTGGAAAATCCTTTTCAGCAAAGTCATTTTTACTGTACAATGCTTAAAAGTAAAGACTATAATTTGAATCCAAACGTCATTTATCTTCGCTTGAACCAGCTTTTTGAGTTTCTTTTCAATGAAAAAATGGAACGCTCTCACGATGCGATGATTGATGCGGAAATGACGGCAAAATGTTTTTTTGAAATTCGTTCCCGTGGAGAAATTTCAGAGGATGAACTTCAGAAAATCCATCACGAAATCGAATGTAAATTAAAATTTTTAACAGATAAATTGAAATAAAGTTTGTTTAATTTTATCAGAGAAAAATAGCCACAAATGCACGAATTACATCTTTAATATAAGGTTGCTTGATTTTAAAATTCGTGCATCCGTGGCAAAAATAAAATTATGGAAGAAAAAATCATTTCACTATTAAAAATAACAAAACCTTTCCATCTTTTACCTGAAACAGTTCTTGCCGAGATCTCTGAAACATTGATTAAAACCGAGTTTTCTAAAGATACGCTGATTTATCGTCAGGATGTGACGGAGATGACCGGCGTAAGCATTATAGCATCCGGAGAGTATGAAACTTTTTTTTTCGATGCCTCAGAAAACAAAAGAGCGGTAACCAAACATCATAAACCTTATTGTTTTGGCGGAATTTCCATTATTCTGAACAGAGTTCGTGCATTGAAATCTGCCATAGCCAAAAAAGGAACCGTGGTTTACACCTTACCCAGAAAGGAATTTTACGAATTGTGTAATGCCTACGAAGATTTTTTTCACTATTTCACTTCAGATTTTGGTAAAAAAATGTTGGATGAGGAGTTTTCTCATTTTGTAAAAACACCCGCCACTTTCGAGGAAAGTTATTTCGCAGCCGACCAATTGTATTCCAGAAAAATTGAAGGCATTGCTTACAAAAGCATCGTTTCGTGCGAGGAAAATACGCCTGTCTTTGAAGCTGCTAAAATGATGGCAGCCAATAAAGTAAGCTGTATTTTTATCAAAAAGTTGAGGAGTAACGAGATTATTGGTTATGCAACAGATATTACTTTAAGGGATAATGTCATCGCTCGTTGTCTGGATTCAAAGATTGCCATTTCGGAAGTAATGGATAATCCGATTGTTAGCATTTCCACCGATGCCTATTTGTATGAAGCCGTTCTGATGATGTTCAAAACCAAATCAAGATATCTTTTGGTAAAAAATAAGGAAGAATATGTCGGTTTTCTAAGCAGAAACCGTTTGTTGAGCGAGCAGGCACAGAGTCCACTAGTATTTATTCAGTCCGTAAAGCAGGCTGAAAATACCGAAGAACTTCGTAAAAAATGGAATCAGGTTCCGGATATCATCAATCAGCTTTTAGGAAGGGGAGTACACGGCGAAATTGCCAGTCAGGTCATTACTACGATTGCCGACACCATTACCGGAAAAGTGATAGAAAAAGTCATAAAAGAAATTGGAAAACCGCCTGCGAAATTTGCCTTCATTGTCACCGGAAGTGAAGGAAGGAAAGAGCAGACGCTGAGTACCGACCAGGATAACGGAATCATCTACGAAGACAAGGCCAATGAACACAGGGAAATGGTTCGGGAATATTTTCTGGATTTTGCCAAAAGAGTTTCAGACGACCTCAATACGATTGGTTTCGAATACTGCAAAGGCGGCTTTATGGCAAGTAATCCCAAATGGACACATTCTCTTTCTCATTGGAAAAGAAATTACAGCCAATGGATTGAAGAATCTGTACCGGAAAATGCAATGAAATTTTCCACATTCTTTGATTTCCGTTTCATTTACGGTGACGAAAATATTGTGCGTGAGCTGAAAACTTTTATCAAGGAAAAACTCGTTTCACCCAATCAAATTTTCTTTGCACATATTGCAAAAAATGCATTGCAATACGAACCTCCTTTGACTTTTTTTAAAAGAATAAAAACCCAGACCATCGGGAAATCAGAAGTTTTCGATATTAAAACAGCGATGTCCCCAATTGTGGATTTGGTTCGTGTTTATGCATTGAAAAACCATCTGGAAATGGAAAATACAGGCGAAAGAATGAAAAAACTGACGGAAATCGGGATTTTCACGCAGCAGCAGTATAATGAAATGCATCAATCGTATTATTACTTGATGGCGCTCCGCTTAAAAAATCAGGCAAATCAAATTAATATTGACAAAAAACATCCTGATAATTATATTGCAATCAGTAAATTGACCAAAATAGAACAAGTAACTTTAATCGAAATCTTCAAGACTATTGCCAATTTTCAGTTGGGGATCAAAGTAAAATTTACCGGAAGTTTCTAAATTAAATTTTAAACATAAAACCTTCCGCAATTTTCTTATTGTATTTTTCCTCGTCAAAAGTGTAGAGAAAAGACCCTTTTTTAGACGAACTCATATCTTTTTCGCTGGTTTTTACCAATACATCTAAAGCATTTATTTTGCTGGTAAAGTTTCGCTTGTCGTATTTTTCGTCAAAAATCGCTTCGTAAAGATTCTGCAAATCTTTCATTGTGAATTTTTCAGGAAGCAGTTCAAAGCCAATCGGTCTTGTGGTTGCTCTTCTTCTCAGTCTCAGGACAGCATCTTTTACCATAGCGTTGTGGTCGAAAATAAGATCGGGACTGTCTTTCAAATCAAACCATTTTGCGCTGTATTTCTCATTGATTTGAATAGAATCCTGAATGTTAATCAATGCATAATGCGATATCGACATAATTCTGGCACTGGGATCGCGGTCAACCGCGGTGTAAGTATTCAATTGTTCAAGATAGATATTTTCCAAACCTGTCAACGCATTTAGAATACGATCGGCCGCCTGGTCAGAACTTTCCTGTTCATTGATAAATCCACCCATCAGTGACCAATCTCCTTTATTGGGTTCAAAATTTCTTTTAATCAAGAGAATTTTAAGATTTTCTCCATCAAAACCGAAGATAATACAGTCTACTGCGACAAAATGTTTAGAATAATTCTCTTCCATCAAAATGATTTTATACAAAGTTAAAGGTTTTAAAGTAGATTTTAATATGAAAAATAAATAAATGTATGTTAAACACTTTATTTTTCCACCATCACCATTTTTTTAATAATTTGCGGGTTTAAGGAAGTGTTTTGGGGAATTGTTTTCATCTTCTGAGCAATTTATTTGCCAAAATTACTATAAATCCTATATGAATGTAATGTTAAAATTGTGTTAAAATTTTATTTTGAATTTAAGTTAAAAATTTATTCGACATATTATTTAAAATACGATAAGTGTAAATATAAATTTTTATTGTTTTTTATAAACCCACTCTATCTATTTTGATAATGACGAAATTACATTTATTTAATTGATATTCTATGATTTGTCTATTCTTGTTTTTTATGATAAGGTAAAGCTTTTTTAGGCTTTTTTTCATTGCCACAAAATGCTTTTTCAATAAGATTTATTTCCAAATGATGAAAATTGTTTGCCATATAGATACTTTCTTTTATTTTAGAAATGTAGAAATAACATTTATTAATGAACAAAAAATCACTGATATTATTTTTAAGCTTTACTTCGCTTGCTTTTGGGCAGGTAAAGAAAAATGTTAGCTACTTTCCGCTCAACAAGGTTCATCTGTCCGAAAGTGTTTTCAGCAAGGCAATGCAGACCGATGAAAAATATATCCTTTCGATGGATGCAGACCGGCTTCTTGCACCTTATCTGAAAGAAGCAGGACTGAAACCCAAAAAAGAAAATTATCCCAATTGGGAAAATACCGGGCTTGACGGTCATATCGGCGGTCATTACATTTCAGCTTTGGCGTTAATGTATGCTTCCACGGGCGATCCAAAAGTCAAGCAGCGTTTGGATTATATGATTGATGAGCTGGAGCGGTGCCAGAATCTTTCAGGAAACGGCTACCTTTCTGGTGTTCCGAACGGTAAAAAAGCCTGGAAAGAAATTGCTGATGGAAACATTCGTGCCGCAACTTTCGGGTTGAATGACAGATGGGTTCCTTTATATAATATTCACAAGATTTATTCTGGTTTACGCGATGCCTATTGGTATGCAGACAGTGAGAAAGCAAAAAAAATGCTGATAAAACTCACGGATTGGATGGCTGATGAAGTTTCCGGACTTTCCGATGAACAGATTCAGGATATGCTTCGCAGCGAGCACGGCGGTCTGAATGAAGTTTTTGCCGACGTTTATGACATCACAAAAAATCCAAAATATCTAAAACTTGCTCATCGTTTTTCTCATCTTGCTATTTTAAACCCATTGCTGAATGGTGAAGATAAACTCACAGGAATTCACGCCAATACGCAGATTCCGAAAGTGATTGGTTTTAAAAGAATTGCAGATTTAGAAAATAACAAAGAATGGAGCAGTGCTGCCGATTTTTTCTGGACGAATGTCACGCAAAAAAGATCAGCGATTATCGGAGGAAACAGTGTAAGCGAGCATTTTAATCCCATCAATGATTTCAGCGGTATGATTAAAAGTATCGAAGGTCCGGAAACCTGCAATACGTATAATATGCTGAAACTTTCCAAAGAATTGTATGCAACCAATCCAAAATCATCTTACGTAGATTATTACGAAAAAGCGTTATACAATCATATTCTTTCCACCCAAAATCCCGACAAAGGTGGTTTTGTCTATTTCACGCCGATGCGTCCCGGTCATTACAGGGTTTATTCTCAGCCGGAAACCAGCTTTTGGTGCTGCGTAGGTTCCGGAATGGAGAATCACGCCAAATATGGTGAAATGATTTATGCTTATTCTGATGAAGATTTATACGTGAATCTATTTATTCCTTCCATTTTAAAATGGTCTGAAAAGAAATTGGTTTTGAGACAGGAAAATAATTTCCCTGAAAATCCATCAACAAAATTAGTTTTTGATGTTGCTCCGAAATCAACTATAAATTTAAAATTAAGAGCACCGCAATGGGCAAATGCTTCTGAAATTACAATTTCAGTGAATGGCAAAAATATCAATGTTACGGTTGATGCCGAAGGTTATTTTACCATTAATAAAAAATGGAAAAAAGGAGATGTTATCGAAATGAAAATGCCAATGCACCTTTCCGCAGAACAGCTTCCTGACCATTCGGATTATTTTGCCTTCAAATATGGTCCTATCGTTTTGGCTGCCAAATACGGAAAAGAAAATCAGGACGGACTTTTCGCTGATGACAGCAGAGGCGGACATATCGCGCACGGACCACAAATTCCTTTGAATGAAATCCCGACTATTTTGGGAAGTTCAGCTTCAGTTTTAAGCCATTTGGAAACCGTTAACGGAAAAGATCTGACCTTCAGATTAAAAGGTTTGTATCCTCAGAATAAGTTCAGTAACGGATTGGAGTTGGTTCCGTTTTATAAAATTCAAGAAGAGCGCTACATTATTTATTTTCCGCAGGCGAATCAGAATAAAATCGAAGTGATTCAGAAACAGAAAATCAAAGAAGAAGAGGAAGTCAGAAAGCTAAACAGCATTACTGCTGATAAAATTCAGTTGGGTGAGCAGCAGCCGGAATCCGACCATTTCATCGACAGCAAAGATTCCAACACCGGTTATATGGAAGACCGCCATTTCCGTGAGGCAAAAGGTTGGTTCAGCTACCAGATGAGAAACAAAGATCAAAATGCAAAATACCTTTATCTTATTTATTTTGATGCCAATAACAACCGTACATTGAATGCGGAAATTAATGGAATCAAAGTGATTTCTAAAAATTTCGACGGAAAAATGGGCGGTTCTCCACAATCATTATTAATCCCGATTCCGGAATCTGAAAGTAGAAAAGAGATTCTTAATGTAAAATTTAATACAAATGAAAAATCCCTGACTCCGAAACTCATTGAAGTAAGATTGCTGAGCCAAATGCCAGATAAAAACTAAAAATAAACTGCAGAATTCAATTTGCTATGAAAAACAGAATCTTTTTTAAAATATTAATTTTATTCGTAGGCTCATTATGCATTTCTTTTATTAATGCAAAAATCAAACTTCCTGCACTGGTTTCAGACGGAATGGTTTTGCAGCGTAACCAAAAGCTGAATGTTTGGGGAAAAGCTGATGCCGGAGAAAAAGTGGAAGTGAAATTCCTCAACAAAAATTATAAAACTATTGCCGACCAGACCGGAAACTGGAAAATCACACTTCCCGAGCAAAAAGCCGGAGGTCCTTACACGATGACCATCAATGAAATTACATTGAAAGATATTCTAATCGGTGATGTTTGGCTCGCTTCCGGACAATCGAATATGGAGCTGCCGATGCGCAGACTGACTCCGCTTTACGCTGACGAAATTAAAAATGCAAATAACCAAAATATCAGGTTTTTTACGGTTCCTCAAAAATATAATTTTAAGTCACCTCAAACTGAGCTTGATGGCGGAAAATGGGAAGCTACAAATCCACAAACGATTCTTAATTTTTCCGGAGTTGCCTATTTTTTTGCTAAAGAATTAAGTCAGAAAAATAAAGTGGCCGTTGGAATTATCCACGCAAGTTTGGGTGGTTCTCCGATTCAGGCGTGGATGGATGAAAATTCTCTGAAAAAATACCCTGAATATCTGGACGAAGCTAAAAAATGGCAAAATGATGATTTGATAAAATCTACCGAATCCGGCGAACAGGCATTGAGTAAAGCTTGGTACACAGAACTCGACCAAAGCGATATCGGATTAAACCAACATTGGGAAAACTTCGACCTAAACGATTCTGACTGGAAAACAATGAATATTCCTGGTTCTTGGGAAGATAAAGAAGGTTCTTTTGAAGGTTCGGTTTGGTTTAGAAAAGAAATTAATTTAACTAAAAATCAGGCAGGAAAAGCCGCTTTTTTAAATTTAGGAAGAATAAAAGATGCTGATGTTACCTACATCAACGGAACAAAAGTCGGAAATGTAACCTACGAATATCCGCCTCGTTGGTATGATATTCCGGCAGGTGTTTTGAAAGAAGGTAAAAACATTATTGCTGTAAGGATTACCAATGGGAGCGGAAAAGGACAGTTCATCGCTGACAAACCTTATTACCTCGAAATTGACGGAAATAAAATCGATTTAAAAACCGAATGGAAATATAAAACCGGTGCTAAAATGGAAAAAATGGCTCCAGGAACTACTTTCATCCGTTGGAAACCAACCGGATTGTACAATGCAATGATTAATCCGCTTATCAATTATAGCATCAAAGGTGCCATTTGGTATCAAGGCGAAAGCAACACCGGAAAACCAAAAGAATACGGCGATTTGCTGACCACAATGATTCTGGATTGGCGAAATAAATGGAATCAGAAAGAGATGCCTTTTTTCACAGTACAATTAGCCAATTTTATGGAACCAAAAACACAACCTGTGGAAAGCAATTGGGCAGAACTCAGAGACCAGCAGCGTCAGGTTTCGCTGAAAGTTCCAAACACCGGATTAGCTGTAATCATCGACATCGGCGAGTGGAATGATATTCATCCTCTAAACAAAAAAACAGTTGGAGACCGATTGGCTTTACAGGCACTGAAGATTGCAGACAAAAAGAATATCATCGCAGACGGACCGGTTTATCAGTCAATAAAAGTGGAAGGAAATAAAATAATTCTTTCTTTCAAATCCGGAACTGATGATTATGCACCAGTTTCAGAACTGAAAGGTTTTGCCATCAAAGGAAAAGACGGAAAGTATGAATGGGCAAAAGCAAAAATCGAAGGCAATAAAATCATTGTCTGGAACGACACCATTTCAAATCCAATTTCAGTAAGATACGATTGGGCAGACAACCCTGACGGAAACCTTAAAAATAAGACCGGACTTCCTGCATCACCATTTACTACAGAATAATTAATTATCATTTATCAATTATAAATTATTAAAATGAACAACTCATCTCAAAAAATATCTGTCGTTGAGAAAATCGGCTACAGTTTAGGAGATTTAGCCGCCAATCTGGTTTTCCAGACGCTTGTAACCTATTTAGCTTATTTTTATACCGATATTTACGGATTAAAACCGGAAGATGCATCCATCATTACACTTACGGTCGGCTTATTGGCTGGTTTTGTTTTCAACCCGATGGTTGGAGCTTTGGCAGACAGAACACGCACAAAATGGGGGAAATTCCGTCCTTGGATTTTATTAACAGCAATTCCGTTGGGTGCAGCGGCACTTTTTGCGTTCAGCACACCGGATTTTTCTTACAAAGGAAAAATGATTTATGCGGCAGTTACTTACTCTGTTTTATTATTGCTTTATGCAGCCAATAATTTACCTTACGCAGCTCTAAGTGGCGTAATTACAGGCGATATGAGCGAAAGAAACAGTATTTCATCTTACCGTTTTGTTGCCGTTATGTTTGCACAGTTTTTCGTTCAGGTATTTATGTTGCCGATTATTTTGTCTGCGGGACACGGTGACAAAGCAGCCGGAATCGAGGTTGTAATGACTTGGCTTGCAATTATCGGAACGATAATGTTGCTCATCACTTTTCTCACAACCAAAGAAAGAGTGATTCCAAAACCGGAGCAGGAATCTACTTTAGGGGCTGATTTAAAAGATTTAAAGAAAAATAAGCCGTGGATTATTATGTTAACGGTTACAGCATTGATTTTCATTACATTGGCAATGAAAGGCGGTTCGTATGTTTATTATTTCAATAATTATGTAGATGAAGCTTCACTTCAGCAGTTTATATCACCGATTACCAATTTCTTCAATTCCATTGGGATGAATTTCTTCGGAGAAGACCCTCGTTCAGCAGGTTTCGGGTTATTCAATGCAGGTGGAATCATTATGATGATTGTTGGAATCACTTTCTCGAAAAAGTTTGCAGATAAATATGGCAAAAGAGATGCATTTATCGCTTCACTTTTTATTTCAACACTATTCGTTTTAGCATTTATATTTTATCCGCCAAAATCAGTCGGATTAATGTTTTTATCCCAGGTTTTACACGGTTTCTTCTACGGAATCGGAACACCATTACTTTGGGCGATGATTGCCGACGTTGCCGATTATTCAGAATGGAAAAACAACAGACGTGCGACAGCAATTATTTTCTCGGCAATGATGGTCGGTTTGAAAGTTGGTTTAAGCATCGGAAGTTCATTAGTTGCATTAATTATCGGAAAATATGGTTATATTTCCTCAGAAGGTGCAGTCAACGTGATACAGCCGGAAACCGTTTCCACAGGTGCCAAAATGCTGGTCAGCGTATTTCCATCCATTCCGTTCTTTTTAGCGTGCGGATTGCTGATGTTCTACGAAATCAACAAGAAAAAGGAAATCGAAATCGAACACGATCTTAAAGAAAGAAGAAAAGCGAAAGATTAATGATAAAATAAAAATTTGGGCAGCTTTTCCGTCTTCCACTCCCAATCTTTTTTTGCCAAAGCTTTTCCAGCCGCAAAAAAAGGATTTCCGTTCAAGCCGGGCTGCGAGTGATTCGATGTTAAAATCCGTGTCGAGGCTTGAAACCGTGAAAAGCTTGAAAAATAAACGTTATGTGAAATTTTTGTATTTCTTCGCTGTGTTTACGCCTTTGCGAACTTTAAAAAGTATAGTAGTCAAAAAATCTTTGCGCGCTTTGCGTTTAAATTAAAAATAATAATTATGAATAAAATAGCAGCATTGTTAGGAATTTTAACCTTGACCGTCTCCTGCAAGACAGCCAACACGGCAGCTTCCAACGATTCCCTGAAGAATGCATTCAAAAATAAATTCTACATCGGTACTGCGATGAGTCTTCCTCAGATTGATGAGAAAGATGTAAAATCTGTTGAGATTATCAAAAATCAGTTCAGTTCCATTGTTGCAGAAAACTGTATGAAATCAATGTTCCTTCAACCTGAAGAAGGGAAATTCTTTTTCGACGATGCAGATAAATTTGTCGCTTTCGGGGAGAAAAATAAAATGTTCATCATCGGTCATACGTTGATTTGGCATTCGCAGTTACCCAAATGGTTTTTCGTAGGCAAAGACGGAAAAGATGTTTCTGCTGAAGTTTTAAAACAAAGAATGAAAAATCACATTACCACCGTTGTCACCAGATACAAAGGTCGCGTAAAAGGCTGGGATGTGGTTAATGAAGCTATTATGGAAGATGGGACTTACAGAAAATCTAAGTTTTACGAAATTTTGGGTGAAGAATTTATTCCGTTGGCTTTCCAGTACGCTCAGGAAGCAGACCCGAATGCAGAATTATACTACAACGATTACAACGAATGGCATCCCGGAAAAGTAAAAACTGTAAGCAAAATAGTTCAGAAACTGAAATCCAGAGGAATCCGAATCGATGGAGTAGGAATGCAGACCCACGTTGGTCTTGATACACCAACCCTTGACGAATACGAAAAAGCAATTCTTGACTACACAGCAAACGGCGTAAAGGTAAATGTTACTGAAATGGAAATCAGCGCACTTCCTTCACCGTGGGGAACTTCTGCCAACGTTTCCGATAAGGTAGAATATGAAGCAAAAATGAATCCTTATACAGCGGGACTTCCTGAGAATGTAAAAACAGAATGGGAAAACCGTTATCTGGATTTTTTCAGATTATTCCTGAAACATCAGGATAAAATCAGAAGAGTAACCTTGTGGGGAACTACCGATACCCAATCCTGGAAAAACGATTTCCCGGTAAAAGGCAGAACCGATTATCCGTTACTTTTCGACCGAAATAATCAGGCAAAACCTGTGGTAGAAAAAATCATTCAGTTAACAAAAGAAAAATAATATTTAACCACAAAAGTCACAAAAGAAATTATTGAAACTAAAGTTATACAAAAGAATAAAAAAGCTAATGTATATTTATTGTCCTTTTTGTTCTTTTGAAAAGCTTGAAAGCATAAAAATTCTTTTGTGACTTTTGTGGTTGGAAAATATTGATGTTCACTAAAAATCTAGTATCTAAAATCTAACTTCTAATTAAAACAATGAACAAAGCAAAATACCTCTTCCCAAGCGATTATATGGCAGACCCGTCCGTACACGTTTTTGAAGGCAAAATTTACATTTATCCATCACACGACCGCGAAAGCGGAATCGAAGAAAATGACAACGGAGACCATTTTGATATGAACGATTATCACGTTTTCTCGTTGGATGATGTAGAAAACGGCGAAATCATAGGCCACGGTGTTGTCCTTTCGGTAAAAGATATTCCGTGGTCTGGAAGACAGTTGTGGGATTGTGATGTGGCATTCAAAAATGGAAAATATTATATGTATTTTCCGTTAAAAGATAAAAATGATATTTTCAGAATAGGTGTTGCGGTAAGCGACAAACCTTACGGACCATTTATTCCGGAAAAACATCCAATGATGGGAAGTTACAGCATCGACCCTTGTATTTTTGAAGAAGATGGAAAACACTATATGTATTTCGGTGGAATCTGGGGCGGACAATTGCAACGTTACAGAAACAACAAAGCATTGGAATCAGCCGTAATTCCTAATGATAACGAACCGGCAATTCCTTCAAAAGTTGTTTTATTGAGCGATGATATGCTGGAGTTTGGAGAAGAGCCAAAAGATATCTTAATTCTGTACGAAAATGGAAATTTATTGCTTCACGGCGACAAACACCGCTTTTTCGAAGCGTCCTGGATGCACAAATACAACGGCAAATATTATTTCTCATATTCTACCGGCGACACACATTTGATTTGTTATGCCACAGGCGACAGTCCTTATGGTCCCTTTACTTTTCAGGGAGAAATTCTGACGCCTGTCATTGGTTGGACAACTCATCACAGCATTGTTGAATTTAAAGGAAAATGGTATCTGTTCTTTCACGACTCCGTACCAAGCGAAGGAAAAACCTGGCTCAGAAGTATGAAGGTAATCGAGCTGGAATATGGCAACGATGGTAAAATTAAAACCATTGAAGGTTTAGAAGAATAATCTATAAAAAGTCCCGAAGGGACGATTTAACTAAGGATAGGATGAAATCCTATCAAAATAAAATATTTCAAAAAACCCCAAAGGGTTCAATATTAATAAATGTAGGTACGACCTATAGAAAAAAGTTTTCAATGAAAAATTTCCGACTGTATATCCTATTATTTCTAATGATTCCATTAACGATTTTCGCAGAAGACGGAAGTCAGCTTTGGCTTCGATTTCCGGCAAGGAACGGAATTTCGGCAGATAAAATTATTTCCAAAGGAAACAATCCGACTGTGAATATCGCCAAAAAAGAATTAATGAATCATTGGCAAGGTCAGGAAATTGAACTTCGAACCGACAAATCATTAAAAAATCTGAAAGGCGGTTATACCATAAAATCAGTTCAGAATAAACTGGTCATTTCTGCCGAAAAAGAAATAGGATTGTTGTACGGAGTTTATCATATTTTACGTTTGCAGCAGACAAAATCTATACTAACAAATTTGAATATTACCGAAAAACCATCATATGATGTCAGGATTCTCAACCATTGGGATAATCTGGATGGAACTATTGAACGCGGTTATGCAGGGCATTCGCTTTGGAAATGGGAAGATTTACCCAGTAAAATTTCCCCCAGATACGAAGAATATGCACGAGCCAACGCTTCGATTGGAATTAATGCAACTGTTCTTAACAACGTGAATGCTTCACCAAATATGCTCCGCAAAGACTATCTTGAAAAAGTAAAAATTCTCGCAGATATTTTCAGACCTTACGGAATTAAGGTTTATTTGTCAGTCAATTTTTCGTCGCCTAAAGTTTTGGGCGGATTGGAAAATTCTGATCCGTTGAATAAAGATGTTCAAAAATGGTGGAAAGATAAAGCATCAGAAATTTATAAATTAATTCCTGACTTCGGAGGATTTTTGGTTAAAGCCAATTCTGAAGGTCAGCCGGGACCGCAGGATTACGGAAGAACGCACGCTGATGGCGCCAATATGATGGCTGACGTTTTAAAACCTTATGGCGGAATCGTAATGTGGAGAGCATTTGTGTACAGTCCGAGTAAAGAAGACCGAGCAAAACAGGCTTATCTGGAATTTGTTCCGCTAGACGGAAAATTCAGAGATAATGTGATTGTTCAGATTAAAAACGGACCTGTTGATTTTCAGCCTCGTGAAGCGTTTAATCCGCTTTTCGGAGCTTTGAAAAAAACTTCCGAAATGGTTGAATTTCAAATTACTCAAGAATATTTAGGGCAAGCCAATCATCTGGTTTACCTTGCTCCTTTATTCAAGGAAACTTTGGACAGCGATACGTATTCTGACGGAAAAGGTTCTACAATTGCGAAAATTACAGACGGAACTTTAAGACCTGCAAAATTAACCGCAATTTCTGCTGTTGCAAACATTGGGGAAGACAAAAACTGGACGGGACATCATTTTGCACAGGCCAATTGGTACGCTTTCGGACGTTTAGCTTGGAACCACAATTTGACTTCGGAACAGATTGCCGACGAATGGATAAAAATGACCTTCACTGACAACGAAAAATTCCTCAATCCTGTAAAAGAAATGATGCTCGCTTCGAGGGAAACTGCCGTAGATTATATGATGCCGCTTGGTTTGCACCATATTTTTGCAGGAATGCACCATTACGGACCGGAACCGTGGGGTGACTATAAAGGTACGAGAGCAGACTGGTCACCGGTATACTATCATCAGGCAAATACACAGGGTTTAGGTTTTGACAGAACCAAAACGGGAAGCAATGCTGTTTCACAATATTTCCCTCCACTCAACGACATCTATGGAAATATCAAAACGACTCCCGAAAACCTCATTCTCTGGTTTCATCACGTTCCGTGGGATTATCAGATGAAAGATGGAAAAACATTGTGGGAAGAACTTTCTTACAAATATGATACAGGCGTAAAAAATATACGTAATTATCAAAAAGTTTGGGACAAAATGCAGCCTTATATCGATGAGCAAAGATTTAAAGATGTTCAATCTAAATTAAAAATTCAGGCAAAAGATGCCGTTTGGTGGAAAGATGCGTGTCTGTTGTATTTCCAGACATTTTCCAAAAGACCAATTCCTTATGATATCGAACGACCGGTTCACGAACTGGAAGATTTGAAAAAGATTAAACTCAATATGGGACATCATAACTAAAAAAACAGCTCTTCCGAAAAGGTAGAGCTGTTTTTAATAAATATGAATTTTATATTATTTAAGAGCAATAATTTTACTGAATATATTACCGTTTTTCTCAACTGCAATGATGTAGCTTGGAGAGGTTTTGGGATCAAGTTTGAACGTTAAACTAAGCTTGCCGTCTTTTGCAAATTTAGTTTCATTGTAATATACATTATCAGAAAAATCCTGAACAGAAACGTTTACAGAGCCATCCATATCTTCCATATTCAGTTTTACAATATTGTTATTGATGGTAAATTCCGGCTTGATGATTTCACTTACAGGAGTTTTTTCTACCACTAGGTTTTTATTTTGGATACTGATTTTATATTTTTCAATTTTATAATCAGATTCTGCAACCAGATAATAAGTTCCGTCAGTTAAAGTCTCAAGATTATATGATTTCGAAATAAAATTTTGATCTCCTATTTTCTCAGAATATATTTCTCCCTCATTATCATTGTATACAAACAGAGAAATATTTTGCGCATTGTTTACTTCAAAACTAAGGGTTTTAGAATTTACATTTCCGAATGATACAGAAAAGTCTTTGTCTTTACTCATTACATCTGCTGAAGTTAAAAGAAACACAACAAATAGACTGATTTTTAATAAATTATTCATAATAAAAGTGTTTTAAGTTTACTAATATTGATACTGCAAATGTATAGTGTTTCCCTGTTAGATTTTAGAATGCAATTTTCATATTTATGTCCTATATTAACCCTAATTGTATGTTAATTAAATATGAACAGTTAATTTTGTAAATGTTATTTTGTAACTTTGATTGATAATTAAATTATGAAACATCACAGTCCTGCATTTGAAGCTATCAATCCTAATATAGGAAGCAGTTTTACGAGTCTTAAGTTTCAGAGAAACGAGAATATCAAATCTCACGTTTGGCATTATCATCCTGAGATTGAACTGATTTTGGTAAAAGGAGGTTCCGGCAAAAGGCAGATAGGAAGTAATATTTCTTACTTTACGGAAGGTGATCTGGTGCTGATTGGCAGTAATTTGCCACATTGCGGTTTAACCAATGAAAACACCAATAACGATTACGAAATGGTGATTCAGTTTAAACCTGATTTCTTGGGTGAAAAAATTTGGGAAAATCCTGAAATGAAAAAAATTCACGCAATGCTAGAAAAATCAAAAAGCGGAATGGTCTTCGGCGACGATGTGAAAAAAGTAATGAGAAAAAAGATTTCCCAGATGCATCAGTCAGAATCCTTAGAAAAGCTTTTGAAGTTTTTTGAAATTCTGCACGATCTTTCTGTCACAGATGATTACAGAATCCTCAACGCCGGAAAATATTACCTGCAAACTCAGGTTGAGGATAACGAGAGGATCAATCATATTTTCAATTATGTAAAAGATCATTTTAAAGAGCAAATTACTTTGGAAGAAATTGCCGGTTTGGCGAATATGAAAGTGCCTTCTTTCTGCCGTTATTTCAAGAAAATCACCAACAAAACCTTCACTCAATTTGTTAATGAATACCGTATTACACATTCTCTGAAACTGCTTGCTGAAAAACCTTTAAGCATTACAGACGTTTGTTTTGAAAGCGGTTTTAATAATTTCAGCTATTTCAACAAAACTTTTAAAGAATATATCAAGAAAAGTCCTTCTCAGTACCGTAAAGAGTTTAATTATGTAATGGAATGATACTTTTTCTTCAAAATAAATTAAACTAAAATTGTTTATTTCATTAGTTAAGTGTATTTTTAACACTTAAAAGAATTAAACAACATTTTATGAAATTTTTTATCGATACTGCCAATTTAGAGCAGATAAAAGAAGCCAACGGCCTCGGAATTCTGGATGGCGTTACAACCAATCCATCTTTGATGGCAAAAGAAGGAATCAGCGGAACAGAAGCTATTTTGCAACATTACAAAGATATTTGTGACATTGTTGATGGAGATATTTCTGCGGAAGTTCTTTCTACAACCTACGAAGAAATGATTGCAGAAGGCGAAATTCTTGCGGCAATTCATCCAAACATCGTTGTGAAAATCCCGATGATAAAAGACGGTGTAAAAGCTTTAAAATATTTTTCCAACAAAGGAATCAAAACTAACTGTACCCTTATTTTCTCAGCAGGTCAGGCTCTTTTGGCAGCAAAAGCCGGTGCAAGCTACGTTTCTCCGTTCCTTGGAAGACTGGATGATATTTCGACAGACAGTTTGAATCTTATTGAAGAAATCCGTCTTATTTTCGACAATTATGACTACAAAACAGAGATTTTAGCGGCTTCTGTAAGACACAGTATGCACATCATCAATTGTGCAAAAATTGGTGCCGATGTCGTGACTTGCCCAATTCAGCCGATTCTTTCCTTGTTAAAACATCCTTTGACAGATTCAGGATTGGAGCAGTTTATCAAAGATTCACAAAAAATGCAATAATTTATGCAGCACGATATTTCAAAACTCAAAAATATCGCTTCACAAGTTAGAAGAGATATTGTAAGAATGGTTCACGCCTGTCAATCCGGTCATCCTGGCGGTTCGCTCGGATGTGCAGATTTTTTGGTCGCACTTTATTTTGATGCGATGAAAAGAAAAGAAGGATTCGATATGAAAGCCAAAGGCGAAGACGTATTTTATCTTTCTAACGGTCATATTTCACCTGTTTTTTACAGTGTTTTGGCGCACGCAGGTTATTTTGAGAAATCAGAACTTGCAACTTTCAGAAAACTGAATTCCAGATTGCAGGGACATCCCACCACGCACGAGCATCTTCCGGGCGTTCGTATAGCTTCCGGTTCTCTGGGGCAAGGAATGTCTGTGGCAATTGGTCACGCAGTCGGTAAAAAGCTGGACAAAGACGAAGATCTCGTGTTCACCCTTCACGGCGACGGTGAATTGCAGGAAGGTCAGAACTGGGAAGCCATAATGTATGCTTCTCACAACAAGGTTGATAATCTGATTGCAACCATCGATTACAACGGTCAGCAGATTGATGGTCCGACTTCAAAAGTGCTTTCTTTAGGTAATCTTAAAACCAAATTCGAAGCCTTCGACTGGAAAGTTCTTGAAGTGGAAAACGGAAACGATATGGAAGAAATTCTTAACGTTCTGGACGAAGCAAAATCATTAACCGGACAAGGTCAGCCTATATGCATTCTCCTGAAAACCGGAATGGGTCACGGTGTCGATTATATGATGGGAAGCCATGCGTGGCACGGAAAAGCACCTAACGATGAGCAACTGACAAAAGCATTAGATCAACTCGAAGAAACTTTGGGCGATTATTAGACATTAAACTTTGGGCAGCTTTATCCGCCCTCCGCTCCCAATCTTTTTTGCAGACGGTTTCAGTTTAATAGAACTTGATGACCACGCAAAAAAGGATTTCCGCTCAAGTCGGGCTGCGAGCGATTCAACGCAAACTCAAAAGTCCCAAAGGGACGACTTAACAAAGGATAGGATAAAATCCTATACGAATGTCCGTTTTTAATAATAACGATAAAATAAGCATTCATTTTGTCATTCCGTAGGAATCTAAACTGCTTTATTTTCAGTGTGTTGGAATTCCTACGGAATGACAAACAAACTGTTAAAAAACTAATTTATTAATATTTACGGATATTCATAAAATCCTATTAAAATTATTTCAACAACAAATCGTAAAATGAAAAAATATACTTACACAGAAAAAAAAGATACCCGAAGCGGTTTTGGAGCCGGTCTCGCAGAACTGGCAGACAAAAATTCTGATGTCGTAGCACTTTGCGCCGACCTTATCGGTTCCCTGAAAATGGAGAAATTCATAGAAAAAGCACCGGAACGTTTTTTCCAGATTGGAATTGCAGAAGCCAATATGATTGGGATTGCTGCAGGATTAGCTATCGAAGGCAAAATTCCGTTTACGGGAACTTTCGCCAACTTTTCTACCGGAAGAGTTTATGACCAGATTCGTCAGTCGGTGGCTTATTCCGATAAAAACGTGAAAATCTGTGCATCTCACGCAGGATTGACTTTAGGTGAAGATGGAGCAACACACCAGATTCTGGAAGACATCGGATTAATGAAAATGCTTCCCGGAATGACGGTCATCAACACTTGCGATTACAACCAGACCAAAGCTGCAACGATTGCCATTGCAGATTACGAAGGTCCGGTTTATCTGCGTTTCGGAAGACCTGTGATTCCTGTTTTTACCAATGAAAATCAAACATTCGAAATCGGAAAAGCCTGGATGGTCAACGAAGGAAAAGATGTGACGATTATTGCCACCGGACATCTGGTTTGGGAAGCAATAAAAGCCGGAGAAATCCTGGAAGAGCAGGGAATTGATGTCGAAATTATCAATATTCACACGATTAAACCTTTGGATGCTGAAGCAATTTTAAAATCAGTAAAGAAAACAGGTTGCGTTGTAACTGCCGAAGAACACAACAGATTAGGTGGTTTGGGAGACAGCGTTGCTCAGCTTTTGATTACAGAATATCTTGCGCCGCAGGAATATGTTGCCGTAAACGACAGCTTCGGAGAAAGCGGAACTCCCGATCAACTGATGGAGAAATATGGACTGACTGCAAATGACATTGTAGAAGCTGTAAAAAAAGTAATGAAAAGAAAAAATTAAATTAGAGTTAAAAATAAACTTTCTGATTTTTGCAAAATATTTCATTAATCAAAATATGAAAAAAATAAGATGGGGAATTCTGGGTACAGGAACTATTGCTCACAAGTTTGCAGCAGACCTCAAGTACGTAGAAGGTGCAGAACTGACTGCAGCCGGATCTCGCACACTTCAAAAAGCTCAAAGTTTTTGCAAAGACTTTAACATTCCATTCAGTTTTGGAAGTTATCAAGAACTTGCAGAAAGTAATGTGGTAGATATCATTTACATCGCAACACCGCACAACCTGCATCACGAAAATACGTTGCTATGTCTGAATAATGACAAACCTGTTCTTTGTGAAAAACCATTTGCCCTGAACGCAAAACAGGCAACTGAAATGATAAATTTAGCCCATCAGAAAAAACTATTTTTGATGGATGCCTTATGGACAAAATTGCTACCTCATTATCAAAAAATGATGGAAATGATTAAAACCGGTGTTTTGGGAGATATAAAAGTGGTTTTAGCTAATTTCGGTTTTCAAGCGAATGCAGACCCAGCTTCTCGTTTGCTCAATCCTGAATCTGGAGGAGGATCATTGATGGATATTGGAATTTATAATGTTTTTACAGCATTGGATGTTCTGGGTAAACCTGATGAAATTAACGTCAGCATTGTTGCGACAGAACAAGGTGTTGACGAGCAATGCGGGATTATTTTTAAGTATGATAACGGGAGTATGGCAAGTTTATTTTCGACTTTATCAACCGATCTTGCTACTGAAGTAGAAATATGCGGTACATTAGGTCGTCTGAAATTAACCACCCCTTTCTACGAACCTTCGTCCACTTTGGAATATTATTCCAATGGAGAAAAAAATATCATTGAAGTAGAAAAGAATGATGGATTTGGCTACCAGTTTGAGGCGCGCCACGCCACAGAATGCCTGCAAAATGGTCTTACCGAGAGCCCAATCGTAACTCACGCCGGGAGTTTGTTGCTGATGCAAACTTTAGACAGAATCCGTAATTTGTCAGGAATTGTTTTTCCTGGTGAATGAAATTAAATCATTTTTTTAAACATATTAGATTACTGTTAATCATTTAATTGATGAAATGATAATTAAAATATTCTGATTAAGTTAAAGCACTATTCACAATTTTAATTTTAAAATACCTCTAAAAAAGCATAAATTGCAGTCATCTATGAAGGAGAAATTAATCAATCATACAACAGAAGCATTCCAGGCTTTCTTCCAATCAGAACCGGAAAATATTTTTCTGGCACCGGGAAGAATTAATATTATTGGTGAACACGTCGATTACAGTGATGGCTTTGTGCTTCCAGCAGCTATTGACAAATACATTTGCTTTGCTGTAAAAAAGGTGGATGGCTCAGAAACCTGCACTTTTTTTGCCAAAGATTTTGATGAATCATTTAGTTTTAATATTCATCAGAAACAAACTCCGGTTTCACAGACCTGGGTTAATTATTTATTGGGTGTTTTCAATGCCATTCAGGAAAGCGGAAAAAAGATCGGCGGTTTGCAGATTGCTTTTAGCAGTACGATTCCAATGGGTTCAGGTTTGTCTTCTTCGGCAGCTTTGGAATGTGGTTTTGCCTATATTCTCAATCAGGTTTTCGATTTAAATTTATCTAAAAAAGAATTGGCACTTATTGGTCAGAAATCTGAACATACCTTTGTTGGTGTAAAATGCGGAATTATGGACCAGTTTGCATCCGTTTTCGGTAAAGAACACCAAGTAATTATGCTCGATTGCAATTCTCTGGAACATCAGTATTTTGAAGCTAATATTGAAGGGTACAGTCTGGTGCTTTTCGACAGTTGTGTGAAACATACGCATCTTACTTCCGGTTACAACGACCGAAGAAATGATGTTGATAACGGAAAGAAAGTTTTGTGGGAAAAATTTCCGGAAGTAGAAAAATTCAGAGATTTCAGCTTTTCAATGCTGGATGAAGTGAGGGCAGAAATAGGAGAGACGTCGTACAAAAGATGCCTGTATCTTCTTAAGGAAATTAAAAGGGTAGAAAAGGCTTCAAAAGCTTTATCAGAAGGAGATGTAGAGTATTTAGGACAGCTTTTAATCGAAACTCATTCCGGACTTTCAACAGAGTTTGAAGTAAGTTGCGAAGAACTTGATTTTATGGTAGAAGAAACCTTAAAGGAAAGAGGCGTTTTGGGCGCAAGAATAATGGGCGGCGGCTTTGGAGGATGCAGTATTAATCTTATAAAAGATGAAAATGTTGATGATGTAATTAAAAACATCAGCGCAAAATACAAAGAAGGTTTTGACATCGAAATGAAAGTGTACCGTGTAAAAATATCGGATGGAATTAATGAATACAAAAGAAATGAATTCGTCGTTTAATCAAAAGCAGTACCCTCACAGAAGATACAATCCACTTTTGGATGAGTGGATTTTGGTTTCCCCACAACGAGCCAACCGACCTTGGCAAGGGCAGACTGAAAAAGTAGCTGAAGAAAAACTTCCTTCTCACGACCCGAATTGTTACTTATGTTCGGGAAATGTGCGTGTAAATGGTGATAAAAATCCTGATTACCAAGGTGTTTTTGTTTTCGAAAACGACTTTGGTTCTTTGATGAAAGATGATGTCGAATTTTCTGATGAAAAGTCTAATTTTTTTACATTGAAACCGGAACGAGGAATTAACAGAGTCATTTGTTTTTCGGAAAATCATAGTCTCACTTTACCGGAAATGGAAGTTGATGACATTAAAAAAGTGGTAGATGTTTGGCAGGAACAGTATAAAGAATTGGGAGCTGAAGATTACATCAATCACGTTCAGATTTTTGAGAACAAGGGAAGTGTAATGGGATGCAGCAATCCACATCCGCACGGACAAATCTGGGCACAGTCTTCGATTCCTTCGACGGTTTTGAGAACGCAGGAGAATCTTAAAAAGTATTTTGAAAAGAACGGAAGTTCGCTTCTGGAAGATTATGTCAAAAAAGAATTAGAAGTAAAAGAAAGAATCATTCTGGAAAATGAGGATTTTGTCGTATTAGTTCCATTTTGGGCAGTCTGGCCGTACGAAACGATGATTATCAGCAAAAGAAAAGCGGAAAATATTCTGCAGTTTTCTGATTCAGAAAAACTTTCATTGGCTGAGATTATTAAAAATTTAACCACAAAATACGACAATCTTTTCAACATTTCCTTTCCATATTCAGCAGGGATTCATCAATCACCAACCGATGGAAAATCACATCCCGAATGGCATTTTCATATGCATTTTTATCCGCCTTTGCTGCGTAATGCCGAAGTTAAAAAATTTATGGTCGGCTACGAAATGCTGGCAGAACCACAACGCGACATCACGCCGGAACAAAGTGCTGAAATATTGAAGAATCTTCCACTTGTACATTACAAGGAAGCTTTAGAAAAATAGTTTAAGCAAATATTAGCTCGTAAGATCGAATTAAGAGATCAGCAGCAGTCTATACTCACCATTTTTTTCATCAGGTGCCCTGTGAATACAAGGTAAAACTTGCTGTTGCGGATGATCTACTGCCAATCTCCAGAGATGACCTAACTTTAAATTTATAGGTTTAGCATTATGTTTTGGCTGATAGTGCAGATCAAAATAATTTTCCTTCAGAAAGGTTTCGAATTCATCTTCTTTACCATGGTATAATTCTTTAATCTTCTCAAGAATTTCAGGAATCAGGATTTTTTTTATACATTGGTCATTGGGCAATATGTCACTTGTAGCGCCGTAGTAGGTGCATAAAAAAGTATCCGTTCCAATGTCCGAACGATCTACATGGTAAGAATATACATCTGTTGAAATAAAATCAAACTCCTGATCCCGTTCGTAACTCTTAATTAAATTGAGTGAAGGAGACGCTCCGAAGTCTGTTAATAATTGCAAATCATGTAAGATAATTTCTCTTGCAATATGACCTTTTTCTGAAAGTTCAAGAGATAAAAGATCTTCAGAATAAACTTCTGTAATGTTTTCTTTTAATTGAAGCTTTGATACAATTTCTCTAAAATCTCCACCTAAATTTCTGTCCCAACAAATTGCATTTATATCTCCTTGAAAACAAGTATCTACAAGTTCAGAAAAAGAGGAAACCACTCCAATTTGATTATTATCAGTAAATGTATCATTCATATAATTAAGAAAATGCTTGTTGATAACCAGAGATTGCAAAAATAATGAACAAATAGATGACATAGGTGCAATTCATATTTTTTTAAAACTTAATTTTAAAATTAGCCACAAAACGTACTGAAGTTTCCATCTATCATTATAGTTTTGATAATTCACAAACACTTAATAATTTATAAAAAACGGAAAATATTGTTTTTTTCTATGATCAAGAAAAAGGCATTAAGTTGGTGCTTTAAATTGATAAGTTTGCTGTTTCAAAACAGAACTCATGAAACGGCTTTTTATTCTATTATTTTTCTTACTATTCAATTTTGTTTTTTCGCAGGAAACTGATAGTATAGAGCTTAATTCTCATTCAGCAACAGATACTTTAATTGTCTCTAAAAAAAATAGTATCGGGAGGCAGCTTGTCGTTGATGGCAAACAGATATTTAACAATATGGCGCACAGTTATCTTAGTCCGTTTTCATGGAAAAAAAATAATTGGATCGATGTGGGCGGAGTTGCATTAGGAACTGTATTACTGTATTCTGTAGATAATGATACCAGCCGTTACTTTGCGGATCAAAGAGATAAAGTACCTAGCGTTATCAGAAAGTTTGGAGACTATTTCGGAGGTCCACAGAATAATTACGGTATAACAAGTGTGGTTTATCTGACGGGACTTTTCACAAAAAATGATAAAATCAGAGAAACAGGAGTTCTGATGATTTCTTCTGCAACAACTGCCGGATTGATCCAGACATTCTCCAAAACATTGGTAGGAAGGGCAAGACCCGGAACGGGTGAAGGAAAATTTTATTTTAAACCTTTTAGTGGTCAGCCTGCGTACAGATCATTTCCATCAGGTCACACAGTATTGGTTTCTACTACCATGTTTGCGTTGGCAAAACAATTTTCAAACCCATGGGTAAAGGCAGGGATTTACAGTATAGGCATTATAACGCCATTATCAAGAATGTGGGATGGTGCACATTTTTTCTCTGATGTATTTCTGAGTACTGCGATCAGCTATTTCATCGTAGACGGTACCTATCGATATATGCAGAAGAATAATTACCAGAAAAAAGAGAAAAAAATCTCATGGAAGCTAAATGTCTCCCCTCGTATGCTCGGCTTAAATGGTACCTTTTAACTTTTATTGAAAGTTGCAGCAACAGAAACAAGATACTCATGCTGTTACCTTAATGCATTTTTATCCTTTGTATTAAATATTTATTTACTTTTGTAAAAAAAACTATAATACTTAATGAAGAAAAAAGTTGTTCTCGTTCAAGATAATGCCGAAATTCTCAATATTATGGATCAGGTATTGGATGAAGCCGGATTTGATGTGGTAGGATCGCTTACAACGGAACCCATCGAAAAAGTTGAGGAGATTGATCCCGATGTAGTTATTGTTGATGACCACATCAAAGGAAAAGCTAAAGGTTCACAGGTAATTAAAGAATTGAAATCTGATCCTGATACAGAAGATATTCCGGCAGTCCTGACTTCTACATCAAGTAGTATTAAGGAGATTGCGAAGGAATGTAAAGCAGACGATTATATAGAGAAACCATTTGGTATCGATGAGATGATCGATGTTGTAAAGAGAAATATTTGATAAAAAAGCACATACAAAAATAAGAGCCTGATTAAAACGAGGCTCTTATTTTTTTGTGAAATTTCAGTTTAATGTTGCCCACTTCTGTCTCCATGCCATAAATCTACGCATTTCGTTGTCGTTAAATGAATGCATTAGAGATCATAATTTGTTGAAGATGTAGACATAAAAAAGTTTGATTAAAAATATCTTTTATAAATGTTGATTTGAATTTAACCGAATTGGCAAAATAATTGTAAACACATCTCACAGAGTAATTAATTTTACTCAATATTCTAAACCAATCAAATTTTATTATTTATGAAAAATTCAATTCTAACTTTGTTGGCATTGGCTGCAATCACAGCATGCAACAAAAAAGAAAACACAACAACAGCTGATTCTACAGCAGACACCACCATGAGTTCACCTCAGGACACTCCTACGACTCTCAACGATTCTGCAACAGTATCGAATACGGCGGTAACAGAAAAAACACTTAGCGATCAGGACAAAAAATTTGCCGACGAAGCTGCAAGAGGTGGAATGATGGAAGTAATGATGGGCGATCTTGCTGCTAAAACTTCTACAAATGCAACTGTAAAAGCGTTAGGTGAAATGATGGCAAGAGATCACGGAAAAGCCAATGAAGAACTTAAAAAATGGGCGTCAGCTTCAGGTTACACTTTACCAACAAGCTTAAACGCTGAGCAACAGAAGAAGCATGACGACCTGAAAACTAAAAAAGGAAGCGAATTCGATAAAATGTACACCGATCTAATGGTCAATGACCACAAAAAAGATATTGCTGACTTTAAGAAGGAAGCTTCAGAAGGTTCAGAAACTTCTCTTAAAGGATTTGCAAGCAAAACGCTACCCACTCTTGAGCATCATTTGATGGAGTCAGAAAAAGCTAAGACAGCAGTAAAATAAAGGAGATCAATACTGATATGATAAAGTTATTCCTGTAAAGCATCCAACCTCAAAAAGATCTTTACAGAAATAACTTTTTTATAGAATATTTATAATTTAATCATGACTTTACCAATATAATTATTTCAGATTGTATTTAATCTGAAATGTCTTAAAATATTACGTTTGTATATGATTGAATCATTTTATGTAAAATCTAACTTCTAAACGAGCATTTATTTCTCAGACAGTCATATCATTTCGTTTAATTTAAATCTTAATTATGCGAATCAGAATTGTTTTCGCATATATCCACAACACCAATTTCTAAAATATTACTATGAAAGCAGCAGTTTTTCATTCGCCGGGTAAAATTACCTGCGATATAATCGATGATCCTAAAATTCAGGATGAGAATGATATCATCCTTCGTGTCACTTCAACCGCAATCTGTGGGAGTGATTTACATATGTATTCAGGAGGAATTCCTCAACCCCGCCCAATGGTTATGGGGCATGAGTTTATGGGGATTGTGGAAGAAACCGGAAAAAATATTAAACATTTACAGGTGGGCGATCGGGTAGTTGTTCCGTTTCCTATTGCCTGTGGAGGATGCTATTTTTGTCAGCACGATCTTCCGGGTGGGTGTGAAAATTCCAATCCTGAAAATTATGGACCGGAAGGAGGATTAATTACCGAAAAGGGGGGAGGAATGTTCGGATATACCGATCTTTATGGCGGATACAATGGCGGACAGGCTCAGTATGTCAGAGTTCCTTATGCTAATTTTGGTCCCAGAAAAGTTCTTGATTCACTGACTGATGAGCAGGTTTTATTTCTTACCGATATTTTTCCGACAGGATATACCGGTGTCATGTGGGCAGATCTTAAAGGCGGAGAGACGGTTGCTATTTTCGGAGCAGGACCTGTAGGTTCCATGGCTGCTAAGAGTGCAATACTCCATAATGCAAAAAAAGTGATTGTCATTGATACTCTTCAGTACCGTTTAGATCAGATAAAAAATCTGACAGGTTGCGAAACCATTCTTTGGGAAGATTCAAAACAAACTGTTGAGCAAATACGAAGCATGACAGACGGCAGAGGTGCAGATCTTTGTATTGATGCAGTAGGTTTTGAACCGGACAGAAATCTTGTTGATAAAGCCAAAGCTTTAGTCAATTTTGAAAAAGGTTCTATAAAAGTTCTTGAAGCCTGCATGAGCGGGGTTAGACGTGGTGGATTTGTTTCTATCTTAGGAGTATATCCCATGAATTATGACAATTTCAGGGTAGGTCAGCTTTTTGATAAAGGAATTACTTTAAAAGCAGGGCAGTCGCCGGTACATGCTATCATTGATAAATTAATGAAATATGTAGAAAGCGGACAGGTAAAATTGGATGACATTATTACCCACAGACTTTCGCTTGATGATGTAGCAAAAGGATATGAACTTTTTGACAAAAAAGAAGACGGCTGTGTAAAGGTTATTCTTGATCCCTGGAAATAAATTTAAGCTGCCTTTTGGCAGCTTTTTTCATTCGCAAACAGTGTATTATCTTGTTTTCAGAGCATAAATTTCTTTTCTCAAATCACTGATCGTTGTGATGGTATGATTGATATGCTGAAACACATTGTAGAGACTCAGTCTGAGTTCTATATTAGAATCGATATAATGTGAGAAAGTAGGTACGATTATATATTTTCCGGAAACTAAATTTTTTTCCAATAAATATTCGTCTTTAAGGTTTATTTTTATTTTAAAATCACGTTTAAGATATGTTAATATCAGTTGATGAAGTAAATTTTTATGTAATCTGAGATTTTTCATTGTGTTTAAAGCTATATTGGATGCTGACTTACCATATTAATATAAATATCGTGCCATGAATAGATTTTCTTTTTACAATGATAAATGGAAGAAAACTTAAAGTAAATAAAATTTCAGGATAATTCTTATATTTGTATCTGAATGAAATATCTTGTATTTATATTCACATTGTATCTCATGGCAATTTCTTTAGTGCCATGCAATGATGTGGACGACAAATACAGTTTTTCAGAAACCAAAGTAGAAAGACTGCAAGATAACCATCAATCTGGTCACAGCGATATCTGCAGCCCTTTCTGTACCTGCAATTGCTGTCAGATGACGGTTGCATCTTTCAAAATCGAGCCTTTATTGGAACTGCCTTCGCACGTTCAGATTTATTTTTCAAAGAAAATTCTTTTTCAGAAAAACGATTTCGCCTATCAGGTTTACGATCATATCTGGCAACCTCCCAAGATTTAATTTTTATTGATTTTTTGAAATTTTAATTTCAAATTTTTGTGAAGACTTTTCAGTTTTCAGAACTCATATGCTGTTGCTTTATGTTTGAAAATTATATTCAAATGCGAAAAAAGCAGGCAAATTTAATCAATATTAAATACAATTCTGTGTTAGATAAAATTATAAAATTTAGCATCAGTAACAAGATTATCATTGGTATTATGACATTGTTGCTGATCGTTTGGGGAGTTTGGAGTGCTACAAAACTACCTATTGATGCTGTTCCGGATATCACCAATAATCAGGTTCAGATTATTACTGTTTGTCCTACATTGGCAGGGCAGGAAGTGGAGCAACTGGTCACTTTCCCCATCGAGCAAAGTATTTCAAATGTTCCCGATATCGAGGAAACCCGAAGTATTTCAAGATTTGGACTTTCGGTAATTACCGTCGTTTTCAAAGAAGAGGTCGACGTATATTTTGCGCGTCAGCTGATCAGTGAAAAACTAAAAGAAGCCGCAGAAGAAATTCCCAAAGGAGTAGGAACACCGGAACTAGCTCCTGTAAGTACAGGTTTGGGTGAGGCTTATCAATATATTCTGCATCCGAAAAAGGGAAGTGAGAATAAATATTCAAGTAAGGAACTCCGTACAATGCAGGACTGGATTGTACGAAGACAGCTCAACGGGACACCCGGAGTCGCAGAAGTCAACAGCTTTGGTGGTGAGCTGAAACAATATGAAGTAGCAGTCGATCCAAATCGGCTTCGCGCAATCGGAGTAAGTATTTCCGATATTTTCACAGCACTGGAAAAAAATAATCAGAATACAGGCGGAGCCTATATTGATAAAAAGCCAAATGCTTATTTCATCCGTGGAATTGGTGTCGTTACGTCTTTGGAAGATATAAAAAATATTGCCGTAAAAAATGAAAACGGAAGTGTTCCGGTTTTTGTAAAAGATGTAGCCGATGTACGTTTGGGAAGTGCAGTCCGTTACGGAGCAATGACTTACAATGGAAAAGTGGATGCAGTAGGAGGAATAGTAATGACCTTAAAAGGCGCAAATAGCAATGAAGTTGTTAATTTAATTAAAGATAAAATCCCGACCATTCAAAAATCGCTACCTGATGATGTTTTGATAGAACCGTTTTTAGACAGAACAGATTTGGTTGGAAGAGCCATCAACACCGTTGAGAAAAACCTGATAGAAGGCGCTTTGATCGTTATTTTCGTGCTTGTGGTTTTTCTGGGCAATCTTCGGGCAGGACTTATCGTTGCTTCTGCAATTCCCTTGTCATTGCTTTTTGCTTTGGGAATGATGAATGTTTTCGGAGTGAGCGCCAATTTAATGAGTTTGGGCGCGATTGATTTTGGCTTGATTGTCGACGGAGCTGTTATTATCGTGGAAGCAACACTTCATCATTTAGGTTTAAGAAAATCAAATCAAAAATTAACGCAGGCGGAGATGGATGACGAAGTTTTTCTTTCTGCCTCAAAAATACGAAACAGTGCTGCTTTCGGAGAAATTATTATTCTTATTGTTTACATTCCTATCCTGACTTTGGTGGGTGTTGAAGGGAAAATGTTCACACCAATGGCTAAAACAGTTGGTTTTGCAATTTTAGGAGCATTAATTCTTTCTTTGACTTATATTCCAATGATGAGCGCATTGTTTTTGTCTAAAAATCAATCGAATAAAAAGAATTTTTCAGATAAAATGATGGATAAACTACAACGTATTTACCATCCGTTATTGGAAAAAGCTATAAAAATCAAAGGAATTATTGTTTCTGTCACCGTTCTTTTATTTGCGGTCAGCATTTTTCTATTCAGCAGAATGGGAGGGGAGTTTATTCCACAGTTGCAGGAAGGTGATTTTGCATTTCACTGTATTTTACCACAAGGAAGTTCATTAAGTCAGAGTATTGAAACTTCAATGCAGGCTTCAAGAATTATTAAAGAGTTTGATGAAGTAAAAATGGTGATTGGAAAAACCGGCTCTGCAGAGGTTCCTACCGATCCGATGCCACCGGAAGCTTCAGATTTAATTATTGTTTTAAAACCTCAAAAAGACTGGAAAACAAAGAAATCCTACGATGAACTGGCAGATGAAATTTCTGAAAAACTTGAATTGATTCCTGGTGTTTTTTTTGAAAAAAATCAACCGATACAGATGCGTTTCAATGAATTAATGACCGGAATACGGCAGGATGTCGCCGTGAAGATCTTTGGTGAAAACCTGGATTCTCTTGCTGTTTATGCCGATAAAGTGGGGAAAATAATTCAAACGGTTGACGGAACGACAGTTCCACAAATTGAAAGAATAAGCGGACTTCCACAGATTAATGTGGAATATGACCGTATAAGAATGGCCAATTACGGTTTGAATATCGAAGACGTAAACAATGTCTTAAGTACTGCCTTTGCCGGAAAAAGTACAGGTCAGGTCTTTGAAAACGAAAGACGTTTCGATCTTGTTGTGCGTCTCGACAGTCTTCACAGAACCAATATTGATGATGTGAATAATCTGATGGTTTCAACAAGTTCCGGAAGCCAGATCCCGCTGTCGCAGGTTGCCAATATCAATTACAAATTGGGTCCCGCCCAAATAAGCCGTGAAGAAGGAAAACGTAGAATTGTAATCGGATTTAATGTAAAAGACCGCGATGTGGAAAGCATTGTAAATGATATTCAGGCAAAATTAGATCAACAAGTGAAGCTTCCTTCAGGATATTATTTTACGTATGGCGGACAATTTGAGAATCTACAGGCTGCAAGCAAACGTCTGATGATAGCAGTTCCGGTTTCTTTGCTGCTTATTTTTATGCTGTTGTATTTTACTTTTAATTCATTTAAACAGGCTGCTTTGATTTTTACCGCCATTCCGATGAGTGCGATTGGGGGAATTTTCGCGCTGCTTGTAAGAGATATGCCTTTCAGCATCAGTGCAGGAATAGGATTTATCGCTTTGTTCGGTGTCGCAGTTCTGAATGGGATTGTTCTCATAGGAACTTTTAATCAATTGGAAAAAGATGGCGAAAATGATATTTTAAGAAGAGTTTTTAAAGGAACGAAAACAAGGCTCAGACCTGTTCTGATGACTGCTGCAGTAGCATCTTTAGGGTTTTTACCGATGGCAATTTCCACGGGAGCAGGAGCGGAAGTCCAGAAACCTTTGGCAACCGTTGTGATTGGCGGTTTGATCACAGCAACTTTCCTTACTTTATTTGTTTTGCCAATGTTATATATTATTTTCAATACTCAATTTACAAGAGGAAATTTTAAATTGAAATCTTTGACAACAGCTATTGTTTTAGGATTTTTATTTTCCGGACAAACATTGAATGCACAGACAACAGAAGTTTTAACGGTTGAAAAAGCAACAGAAATAGGATTGAAAAATAATCATTTAATTCAATCAAAAGATCTTGATATAAAAGTTTCCGAAGCTTTGAAACCTACGGCAAGTGAGCTTCCGAAAATGAATATGAATGCGCAGTTAGGACAATACAACAGTCCGAAATTTGATCAGTCGTTTTCAATTTCTCAGAGCATTCCGTTTCCGACTTTGTTTAAAGCAAAAAAAGATCTGATTGCTGAAGAAATTAAAGCCAAACAAATTAATAAAGAAATCTCTGCAAATGAATTAGCAAAACAGATCAGAACATATTATTATCAAATAGAATACCTGCAGTACAATCAACTAAAACTGATGAAAATGGATAGTCTTTATCAGGATTTTATCAGAATTGCTACGGTGAGATATAAAGCAGGAGATATTAAAAAAATTGAAATCAATACGGCAGAAACTCAAAAAGGAGAGATTGATCTTTTATTGAGTCAAAATAAAGTATATCTCAATAATGCCTATAAAAATTTAAAAACGCTTCTTAATACTTCGGATCTTTTCGAAATTCCTCTCATTAAAGATTACAAGCCTCTGAAAGCAGAATATGTTCTGGATAGTACTGTAATTGCTAATCATCCGAGCGTAAAAGCATTGTATCAGCAAATGGAGATTGCCGAAAAGAATAAAAATGTAGAAAAATCACAAGGTTTGCCGGAATTTAGTCTTGGATATACCAATCAGTCTCTTACTGGTTTTCATACACTCAACGGTCAGGAAAAATATTTTGATGCGGGAAACCGTTTTCACGTTGCGAATGTTGGAATTTCAATTCCGCTGACTTTCGGAGCTACAAAAGCGCGAATTCAATCTTGGGAGTATCAGAAACATCTGGCGGAATCTAATGCAAAATTGCAGCAGAAACAGCTTGTTACACAACTGGAAAATGCATTCAGCCAATACAATCAGGATGTTCTGCAATATGAATATTATGTCAGTCAGGCTTTGCCGAATGCAGAGAAAATCGTTAAAGCTGGGCAACTCGGCTACAAAACCGGAGAGATTTCTTATGTGGAATACCTTTTTGCACTTCAGACAGCAACCAATATTCAGCTAAAATACTTAGAGTCGATTCAACAGGTGAATCAGTCGGTTATTACTATTAATTATTTAATCAACAAATAAAATGGAACTCAAACTCAAACAAAACATTCTCTATGTCTCGCTCGCTTCTGTCTTTCTTTTAAACTGCGGGAAAAAAAATGCCACCAACGATTCTGAAAGTGAAATAAAAACAGAACAGACTGCAGATCATCATAATGAAGCTCCGAAAACCATTGCTTCCATTACCGAAGATCAGATAAGAACTGTAGGAATTACTTTAGGCAAAATTGAAATGAAAGAACTGACAGCAACAATAAAAGCCAACGGTTTATTAAGGGTTCCAAACAATAATAAAGCTACAGTAACGTCACTTTACGGAGGTGTGATCAAAACCATCAATGTACAGATCGGAGATTACATAAAGAAAGGACAGGTTATCGCAACAATAGCAAATTCAGAATATATTCAGGTGCAGGAACAATATCTTACCGTGAAAAGCAGGATTGTTTTTGCCGAGCAGGAGTACAGAAGACAGAAAGAACTGTTTGACAATGATGCAGGAGCAAAGAAAAATCTTCAAAGCTCAGATTCTGAACTGAAAACTTTAAGGACTCAAAAAGCCTCTTTACAAAGACAGCTTCAGATAATGGGAATCAATCCTGCGAACATCAGTAATGGGAATCTGCGTTCGGGATTGGTGATTACTTCGCCGATCAGCGGTACGATCAGTACAATTAATGCTCAGATCGGAAGTTATGTAGACATTTCTTCACCTGTTGCAGAAGTGATTGATAACGGTTCGATTCATCTTGATCTGCAGGTTTTTGAAAAAGATCTTCCCAAAATGAAAACAGGGCAGATCGTACATTTTAAACTTACAAATAATCCTGAAACGGAATATGATGCAAAGGTATACAGCATCGGTTCTTCTTTTGAAAATGAAAGCAAAACGATTTCCGTGCACTGTACAGTTATCGGAAATAAATCAGGATTGATTGACGGAATGAACATTACAGGAATTGTAAGTCTGAATAATACCACAACTCCCGCCGTTCCCAATGAAGCCATCGTAGAAGCAGACGGAAAATTTTACGTTTTCATACAAACCAATAAAAAAACTGAGGAACACGATGAAGCTAAAGCCAAAAGTGAAAGCAAAGCTATTAATTTCGAAAAGATAGAAATTGTAAAAGGCTCTTCCGATATGGGCTACACAGCGATAACTCCGGTCAAAGAAATTTCTGATAACATCAATATTGTGGTAAAGGGTGCTTTTTTTGTGAATGCTAAATTGAGTAGCTCGGGGCAACATGAGCATTAATTATCAAATGAAAAAGCCATCCGAATTGAATGGCTTTTTTATTAAAAATATGTTTAGAATTACAAACAAAAAAAAAGACAAAACATAAATGTTTTGCCTTTTTCAATATAAATGATTTGGTGTGTGGTGTGAAGTTTATTATAAGTCAATTATTTGCAATTCACAGTGTAATTTTCAGTCATCTTAAAGCTGTATCGCTTTTTAATTTCTTTAGTAAAGATAGATCGGAAATCAGACGGATACAAGTATATGCAGTGGTGATTTATAAATCTTTACGTAGAAATTTATCAATTTTTGCATTGTGGGTAGTTTTTATTGTTTTGAAAATGAATGAGTTGTTGCAATGTTTTGATTTTATCTTTAATGTTTTTAAAAATGTATTTACAAAAGTCTATTAACTGAGAAATAAGAGTATTTATGGCTTTTTTTAAGGCATTTTAGAAATTAATAACTAAAATTTATCTCAAAAAAAAGAGAATTACTTTAATAAATTTTACATTATTTTTATTCTTTACAATAAAATGTAATTAAAGAATTGTAGTATTCATCGTTGCTTTTTGTCAAAAGCTAAATTGTAAATTTGCAATAAGATTAAAATTTTATTTACGTTAAAATATTGTTATCATTTGCCGTTAAAGGCTGAGACTACAATATTATCCACTATATTTGATATTTAATGAGAGATTTATGAATGATATTAGGTTGATAGTGACGGATATGGATGGCACATTTCTTAATTCTAAACATGAAGTAAGCCCGGAATTTCCCGAAATTTATGAAGAACTGAAAAGACGAAATATCCTTTTTGTTCCCGCAAGTGGCAGACAAATGCTGGGAATTACAAAATACTTTGGAGATATAGAAAACGAGATGGCTTTCATCGCTGAAAACGGTGGTTACATGATCTATAAAAACGAAGAATTGTTTGCAGACAAGCTTGAAGTACAGTACGTGGAAGAGATCATCATAGCAATTCGCCAGATTTTGGGAGCAACGGTTGTAGTTTCAGGTAAAAAGAGAGCTTACTATGAAACAGACAATCAGGACTTTATTGATTATATCGCACAATTTTATACAGGAAATCAGAAAATAGACGATCTTACACAGGCATTGGACGACAGCATTTTCAAAATTGCAGTTTATCATCCTGAAGGTTCTGAAGAACATTTATATCCTGCCCTAAAGCAATTTGAAAAATATAATCTGGAAGTTGTCGTTTCTGGAAAATACTGGCTGGATATTATGAACAAAGATATCAACAAAGGCAATGCGCTGGAAAAACTTCAGAAAACGCTCAATATCAGTCCGCAACAGACGATGGTTTTCGGTGATTATATGAATGACATTGAGATGCTGAAAAAAGCAGAATATTCCTTCGCAATGGAAAACGCTCATCCATCGGTAAAAGAGGCTGCAAAATTTGAAGCTTTGAGCAATAATAATTTTGGAGTTTTAAATACAATTAAAAATTATCTCAACGCCAATTAAGATTTTTTGAAATATTTTGAAAGAAAAATCTCAACGTAATATCTATCTTTGAAAAAATATTTAACAGATATTTTACGATCAAAAATTACATTTTTTCTATTAATTTAAGAACATCAGAAAATTGAATACAGTTTTAATAATTGATGATGAAGCCAAAATAAGATCACTTTTATCACGCATCATCAGTCTAGAAAGTTTTGAAGTTTTTGAGGCTGGAAATCTGAAAAGCGGACTCAAACGACTTGAGATTTCCGATATTGACATTGTTCTTTGCGATGTTAAACTTCCCGACGGAAGCGGAGTCGATTTTTCAAAAACAGTGAAAGATCAATTTCCAGGTGTTGAAATTATTCTTCTGACCGCTTTTGGAAACATTCCCGATGGTGTAATGGCGATCAAAAACGGTGCATTCGATTACATCACCAAAGGAGACGACAATACCAAAATTCTTCCGTTACTTTATAAGGCTGCAGAGAAAGTAGAACTGAATAAACGAGTTTTACAGCTTGAAAAACAGCTTGACAATAAACAATCTTTCAAAAGTATTATTGGCAAATCTGCTGAAATTACCAACGCAATTTCTTCGGCTCAGAAAGTGGCTGTTACGGATGCAACAGTTCTTCTTACAGGAGAAACTGGCACCGGAAAAGAGGTTTTTGCACAGGCAATACATCATGCAAGCAACAGAAGCAAGAAAAATTTTATTGCAGTCAACTGTTCGGCTTTCGGAAAAGAATTGCTGGAAAATGAACTTTTCGGTCACAAAGCAGGAGCTTTTACAGGAGCTCTGAAAGATTCTAAGGGTATTTTTGAAGAAGCCAATCTCGGAACGGTTTTTCTTGATGAAATTGGTGAAATGCCTCTCGATTTACAGGCAAAATTGCTCAGAGTTTTAGAATCTGGCGAATTTTTGAAAGTGGGAGACAGCAAACCAACAAAAACTGATGTACGAATAATAGCTGCAACGAATAGAGATCTGGAAACAGAAATTGAAACCGGAAACTTCCGTGAAGATCTGTATTATCGTATTAATATTTTTACTATTAAACTTCCTTCTTTACGAGAAAGAGTAGCAGATATAGAATCTCTCGCAAGCTTTTTTCTAAAGACTTTTTCTCAGAAAATGGGAAAAAATATTTCTTCTTTTTCGGATGATTATTTAAAAGCTTTAAAAAACCATCAATGGAAAGGTAACATCCGCGAACTTCGCAATGTCATTGAGAGAAGTGTCATCCTTACAGATTCATCCGAATTATCAACTGACAGTCTTCCTGTAGATATTCTTGCAAAGCAGGAGCAGACGGAACTTTCACAGAATAAAATGATGTCTGCATTTTCTATGGCAAGTGCAGAAAGAATGCAGATACAGAAAATATTAAAGCATACCAACGGAAACAAAGCCGAAGCGGCGCGTCTTCTCGAAATTGGCATTGCCACACTGTACCGAAAAATCGAAGAATACAGTATTTTATAAAAGAATGATTCCATTCTGATAACGACCCTATCATTTTGATAGGGTTTTTTGTTTTTTCTAATCATTGGATTTTACTTTAAATAATTAAATATCAACTGTTTATAATTAAATTTTTCTTTGAGGAATAAATCTTGGCATTACTGTTTCAAAACAATTTAAAATGAATCATACAGATGCCATCACAGAGATCATCAAAACGATCCCTGAAACACAGGAAGATTTTAAAGAATCTTACAAAACAAATTCACCCTTCATGGTCATCAGTGTCTTTACCAAACAGATCAAGAGACTGATCAAAGAAAATGATCAGAAAATTCTGACTAAATCTATTCTTAAAATGAATAAGCTTTACAGTAAAGGCGATGCAGCGTTAAAAAATGCGATCGAAAACATCTTTGTCTATTCTCTGGACAGTTTTACATTTTGCTGTGAACCGACTTACAAAAAAATGATATTTAATAAAATGTCACCGAGTTTACAGGAAAATTACTTTCACCAGGTTTACAAATCAGGAATTTAAAATTTAAATAAGATGAAAACAAAAATCAGAAAAATCGGAAGCTGGAAAGAATGGAAATCAATTCGTGGAAAACACGATTTTGAAGTGGTAACGATCAACATAGCGGTCATTCTCGGAGTTTTTGTAGCAGCAGCAATTATTCAATTTAATTAAAACAAAAAAGAAAATGATCACAATTATTTTATTGGCTTCTGGAGTATTACTGTTCGCACTGTTTTACTTTTTGGTAGAATATTTTGAAAAGATTTAAAAATTAAAAACGTACTCATGACCCTATTATTTATCACAGCAATAGCCATCTTCTTCTACATGATTTATGTACTCGTAAAACCGGAAGAATTTTAAATAAAATTAATAATCAAATGAACCGTAAGATTTTAAATGAAATAAAAGAATGGAGCATCATGATCTTTTGGATCTGCTTCGTGATTGCTTTTATTTATCTGATTTTTACGGTTAAAAAATTTGCTTTAATTCATTAAACTACTATGAACACTGAAATTTTTGGAATTATAGCCATGTTTCTGGTAACGCTCTTACTGGCGATACCATTTGGGAAATACATTGCTAAAGTATATGCAGGAGAAAAGACTTTTCTTGATCCTGTTTTCAAACCTGTAGAATCTTTTATCTACAAAATCTCAGGAATCAATCCTGAAAACGAAATGAACTGGAAGCAGCATCTGAGTGCACTTCTTACGATCAATCTTTTATGGTTTTTCATGAGTATGCTTGTCTTGATGAACATGAGTTGGCTTCCACTTAACCCTGATGGAAACCCCGATATGTCACCTGATTTGGCATTTAACACGACCATTTCCTTTTTGGTTAACTGCAATCTTCAGCATTACTCCGGTGAAACTGGATTGAGTTACCTTGGACAAATTTGGCTGATGTTTCTTCAGTTTGTTTCCGCAGCGACGGGAATGGCTGCAGCGATTGTTATTTTTAAAGCTTTCCGTGAAAAATCAACAGAAAAACTGGGGAATTTCTATGATTATTTTTTGAAATCAAGCACAAGAATTTTTCTTCCACTTTCATTGATCATGGGTGCAGTTCTTCTTTTTGAAGGCGTACCGATGACTTTTGAAGGTAAAGATAAAGTAATAACGCTTCAAGGAAATACTACCGAAGTTTCTACAGGTCCTGTTGCTGCATTTGTTCCTATTAAACATATTGGAACCAACGGAGGTGGTTTCTTCGGAGCAAACAGTGCGCATCCGTTTGAAAACCCAACCTATTTCACCAATATAGTTGAGATGGTTTCGCAATTAATTATTCCTATGGCTATGGTTTTTGCATTTGGTCATTTTATCAGAAGGAAAAAATTCGGATATATGATTTTTGGAGTCATGACCGCTGGTTTTCTTCTGCTTGCAATCCCAACAATAAGTATGGAAATGAATGGAAATCCTGCCATTTCATCAATGGGAATTGATCAGTCATTGGGCGCCATGGAAGGAAAAGAAATTCGTTTCGGTGCCGCTGCTTCCGGTTTTTGGAGTATTGTAACAACCGTTATTTCTACAGGATCTGTTAACTCAATGCACGACAGCTCAGTTCCGCTTTCCGGAATGACACAAATGTTGGCAATGATGGTGAATGCATTTTATGGTGGTGACGGTGCAGGTATTTTAAACATATTTATTTATATCATTCTTGCAGTATTTATCAGCGGTTTGATGGTGGGTAGAACGCCCGAGTTTTTAGGTAAAAAAATCGAAGCAAGAGAAATGAAAATTGCAATGATTGTGGCGCTTTTCCACCCGTTTTTGATTTTGGCAGGAGCAGCAATTGCAACTGCTTTTCCTGATGTGGGAACAAGTACACTCAACAATCCTGGTTTTCATGGTTTCAGTGAAGTATTATATGAATTTACATCATCTGCCGCCAATAACGGAAGCGGTTTTGAAGGTTTGGGCGACAATAATCCTTTCTGGAATATCTCGACCGGAATTGTTCTGTTGTTTGGTAGGTTTTTACCAATCATCGGTCCGATTGCAATTGCGGGTTTACTGGCTCAGAAAAAATATATTCCTGAAGGCGAAGGAACATTGAAAACCGATACCTCAACTTTTGGATTAATGATTTTTGCAGTCATTGCAATCATTGCGGCATTATCATTCTTCCCGGCATTGGCTTTAGGTCCGATTGCTGAATATTTTTCACTGAAATAAAATAGATAAAGAAATTAAAATGAAATCGCCATGATTGGAAAGATAAAACCAATGAAGATTCAGCGATTGCATTACTTGTCCCGACTATTCGGGATGACCTTCAAATAAAAATAAATATATCCAAATGAATAATAATAAATCGTTGTTTCAAAAAGAACTGATGCAGGAAGCACTTGTACAGTCTTTTATAAAACTCAACCCAAAAACGATGTTCAGAAATCCGGTTATGTTTCTGGTCTGGATTGGAACTCTTGTCATGTTGATCGTAAGTATATGGACTTTGACAGGAGAAAAATCTCAGGGAAGTTTTGCCTATAACTTTACTGTATTTATGATTCTATTGCTTACCGTTCTGTTTGGAAACTTTGCTGAAGCCATCGCAGAAGCAAGAGGAAAAGCGCAAGCAGACAGTCTTCGAAAAACAAGAGAAGAAACACCTGCCAAATTGCGTGATGGCAGTATTATTTCTTCCGCAAAACTTCAGAAAGGTGACATCTTTGTCTGCGAAACGGGAGACATCATCGCATCTGACGGAGAAATTATTGAAGGATTGGCAACTATTGACGAAAGTGCCATCACCGGAGAATCTGCTCCTGTCATTCGTGAATCAGGTGGAGATAAAAGCTCAGTAACCGGAGGTACGAAAGTTTTGTCTGACAGAATTGTTGTAAAAGTGACTACACAACCCGGAGAAAGTTTTCTCGATAAAATGATTGCGTTGGTAGAAGGTGCATCAAGACAAAAAACGCCCAACGAAATTGCACTAACGATTTTATTGGCAGGATTTACTTTAGTTTTTATCATTGTTTGTATTACTTTAAAACCTTTTGCAGATTATGCTAATGTAAGTATTACCATCGCATCATTCATATCACTTTTTGTATGTCTGATTCCTACGACAATAGGTGGACTTTTATCTGCAATCGGTATTGCGGGAATGGACAGAGCATTGCGTGCTAATGTCATTACAAAAAGCGGAAAAGCAGTAGAAACAGCAGGAGATATAGATGTGCTTCTTTTGGATAAAACAGGAACAATTACTATTGGAAACCGTAAAGCAACTCATTTCTACGCCGCTAATAATGTTAATGAAAAAGATTTAATAAAAGCTGCTGTATTAAGTTCAATGACCGATGAAACACCAGAAGGAAAATCGATTGTTGAATTGGCCGGAATTGATCCTTCTACTTATTCATTAGAAAATCCTGAATATATAAAATTCACAGCAGAGACAAGAAGTTCGGGAGTGAATTATGAAAACTTCCGGATCCGAAAAGGGGCAACCGATGCGATCAAAAATATCGTTCTGACCGCAGGAAACACATTTCCACAGGAAACCGATGATAAAGTAAAAGAAATTTCGCAAAACGGAGGGACCCCGCTTGTTGTTTCTGAAAACGAAAAAGTATTAGGTGTAATCGAACTTCAGGATATCATCAAACCCGGAATCAACGAACGTTTTGATCGTCTTAGAAAAATGGGAATTAAAACAGTGATGGTTACAGGTGACAATCCGCTTACTGCGAAATTTATCGCTGAAAAAGCAGGTGTTGATGATTTCATTGCTGAAGCAAAACCTGAGGATAAGATGAATTACATCAAGAAAGAGCAAACCGAAGGTCGCCTTGTTGCCATGATGGGAGACGGCACCAATGATGCTCCGGCTTTGGCTCAGGCAGATGTTGGTGTAGCGATGAACAGCGGAACTCAGGCAGCAAAAGAAGCCGGAAACATGGTTGATTTGGATAATGATCCTACGAAACTGATCGAAGTTGTAGAAATCGGGAAACAGTTGCTGATGACGAGAGGAACACTGACTACATTCAGTATTGCAAATGATGTCGCGAAATATTTTGCCATTATTCCGGCTCTTTTTATTACTGCGATTCCTGCATTACAAGGTCTGAATATTATGAATCTTCACAGTCCGGAAAGTGCGATTCTTTCAGCAGTTATTTTTAATGCGATCATTATACCTATTCTTATTCCGTTGGCTTTAAAAGGTGTGGCCTACAAACCAATTGGTGCTTCGGCGTTGTTGAGACGTAATCTTTTTATTTTCGGACTTGGAGGTGTCATCATTCCATTTATTGGAATTAAAATCATCGATCTTTTAGTTTCATTATTCTTTTAAAATTTAATTAAAAATGAAAAAACATATTTTACCTGCTATTAAATTAACGGCAATGTGCATTATACTTTTTGCTGTTGTTTATCCTGCTTTGGTTTTTGCAATGGCTCAGTTGGCACCCAATCACGGGAAAGGAAAAACTGTGGAGTCTAACAATAAAAAATATTACTCAAATATAGGACAAGCTTTTACCGATGATCAGTATTTCTCATCACGACCTTCTGCCGTTGATTATAATTCTGCGGGATCGGGTGGAAGCAACAAAGCACCTTCCAACAAAGAATATCTTCAGCAGGTTCAGGCTCGTATTGATACTTTGATGATGAAAAATCCCGGAATTGAAAAATCTCAGATTCCTGCCGACTTGGTGACTGCAAGTGGGAGCGGACTTGATCCTAATTTCTCGGTACAGGCAGCAAAGGTTCAGGTTAAAAGAATTGCCAAAATCAGAAATATTGATGAATCTAAAATCAATCAGCTAATCGAAAAGAATATCGAAAAACCTTTTCTTGGAATGTTCGGTCCGGAAAAAATAAATGTTCTCAAACTGAATATTGCACTCGATCAAATTACCAAAAAGTAATATTAAAGAATAATTAGAAAATATTTAAATTAGATTTAATGAAAAAAATAATATTTGGACTTTTAGCGATGTTGAGTATATCAGCAAACGCTCAGAATGATTCACTTAAAAAACCATTGACAATAAGCGGTTATGCAGAAGTGTATTATCAGGCAGATTTTAATAATCCTAAAAACAATACTCGTCCTTCGTTTGTGTACAGCCATAACAGAAATAATGAAGTCAACGTTAATCTTGCTTTCATAAAAGCAGGATACAATACAGATCAAATTCGTGCAAATGTTGCAATCGCTGCAGGAACTTACATGAATGCAAATTATGCTGCGGAACAGGGAGTGATGAAAAATATTTATGAAGCCAATGCAGGATTCAAAATCTCAAAAAAGCATGATTTGTGGATTGATGCAGGAATTTTCTCTTCTCATCTTGGCTTTGAAAGTGCTATCGGAAAAGATAACTGGACTTTGACGAGAAGCCTTTTTGCCGATAATTCTCCTTATTTCGAAACCGGAGCAAAAATTTCATACAATTCACCAAGTGGAAAGTGGTTTTTAAGCGGATTGGTTTTAAACGGGTGGCAGCGAATTCAGAGAGTAGACGGTAATTCAACACCTGCTTTCGGACATCAGTTGACTTTTAAACCCAATGAAAAACTGACATTGAACAGTGGATCTTTTATTGGAAATGACAAGCCCGACAGTATAAGACAAATGCGATATTTTCATAATTTATACGGAATTTATCAAATCAGTAAAAAATTAGGGATTACAGCAGGTTTCGATATCGGAGCTGAACAGAAAGCAAAAGGAAGCGAACAGTACAATATTTGGTACACTCCGGTTTTGATTGCCAAATATTCTCCAACAGAAAAATTCAGCATCACGGCAAGAGGAGAGTATTATCAGGATGAAAAAGGAGTCATCATTTCAACAGGATCAGAAAATGGTTTCAAAACATTCGGATATTCATTAAATGCAGACTATCAGATTTTGCCAAATCTCGTCTGGCGAACAGAAATTCGAAATCTGAATAGTAAAGATGCGATTTTTATGAAGAGAAACGAAGATATCTCTAATAACAGTCTTACTGCTGTCACAGCAATTGCAGTTTCATTTTAAATTAATAAAATCTCCCTGTTATTTTTGTGCAGGGAGATTTGTAAATTTTATTTATTCCTAAAATGGATGAACCTAGAAAATCAGCACAAGAGTTTTTGCAGCTCATCAATACATCAAAGCGAGGAAAACTGAAAATCTACATCGGAATGAGCGCCGGTGTCGGCAAAACCTACAGAATGCTGCAGGAAGCTCACGTTCTCCTTCAAAACGGAATCGATGTGAAAATAGGTTATATAGAAACCCACAATCGTAAAGAAACCCACAATTTACTTCAAGGATTGCCTATTATTCCAAGAAGAAAACTGTTTTATAAAGGGAAAGAGCTGGAAGAGCTTGATGTTCCTGCAATTATTGTTCTGCGTCCCGAAATTGTAATTATAGACGAACTTGCTCACACCAATATTGAAGGAAGCAAAAACAAAAAAAGATGGCAGGATGTGATGGAAATTTTGGAGGCAGGAATCAATGTAATTACTGCCGTCAATATTCAGCATATCGAAAGTCTGAACGAAGAAGTAAAAGCAGTTACGGGAATAGAAGTCACCGAGAGAATTCCTGATACCATACTTTCTGCTGCAGATGAGGTGGTGAATATTGACCTTACAGCAGATGAGCTTATTTCCAGACTAAAAGAAGGCAAAATCTATGATCAGAGCAAGATACAATCTGCACTAAATAACTTTTTTAAAAATGAAAATATCCTTCAGCTTCGCGAATTGGCTTTAAAAGAAGTTGCTTCTCAGGTTACCAGAAAGGTAGAGACTGAAATTGTAACCGGAAAAGTTTTAAAAAAAGAAAGATTCCTTGCCTGTATCGGTTCAAACGAAATTACTGCGAAAAATGTGATCAGAAAAACGGCAAGACTTGCCAATTATTACAACAGTCAATGGTTTTTGCTTTACGTACAGACTCCCAGAGAATCTCCAGACAGAATTGCGCTCAATAAACAGAGACATTTGATCAATAATTTTCGATTAGCAACCGAATTAGGAGCAGAAATTATTAAAATTCAAAGTAAAAATGTTGCAATGACCATCATGGAACAATGTGAAGAAAGGAAAATTACTACTGTTTGTATCGGAAAACCGCATCTTGACATCTGGAGAATTATTCTGGCGACAGATACTTTTAATTCGTTACTCAAAAGACTTTCAAAACAAAATGTAGATTTAGTAATTTTGTCCTGATGAAAATAAAAACTAAGCTTAATGCAGGAGTCGGTCTTCTGTTTTTAATGATTATCATACTTTCTGTACTTGGTGGATGGTTTATCTATCAGCTGAAAAAAGATACGCAGAATATACTTGTTGCGAATTACAATACGCTGCAGTATTCGCGAAATATGCTTTTGTCTCTTGAAGAAATAGACAAACAGCCTTTTGCGGTCAAAGAATTTCAGAAAAACCTCAATCTTCAAAGTCAAAATATTACAGAAAGCGGAGAGAAAGAAGTAACCCGAAATATCATCAGTCATTTTTCTGATTTAAACGAAAACCGGACAGATCAAAATCTTAAATCTGTCATCAGAAAAGATATTGCTGAACTGATGCAGCTGAATATGAATGCCATTCAGATCAAAAGCGGAATTGCCAATACTACAGCCGAAAACGCCATTGCCGTCATTTCTATTACAGGAACTCTGTGTTTTCTGATCGCTTTTATTCTGATGATCAATCTTCCTTCAAATATTGCAAACCCTATCCGTGAGCTTACACTCAGTATTCATCAGATTGCACAACAGAATTACAAAGAAAGAGTACGATTTGAAGGAAACAGCGAATTTGGCGAATTGGCAAAGTCATTCAATACAATGGCAGAAAAACTTCAGGAATATTCTGAAAGCCGGCTTGATAAAATTTTAAAAGGAAAAAAGCGCATTGAAACACTGATTGACAATATGCATGATGCTGTGATCGGAATTGACGAAAATAGAAAGGTTCTTTTCGTTAATGATGAAGCTTTAAAAATAACCGGATTGAAAAAAGATCAATTCGTAGGAAAATTAATTCAGGATGTTGCTGTCGGAAATGATTTGGTGAGAGATCTTATCAGAGAAATAATTAATCCGGAGATTCAGAAAAAAACCGATTCAGAATTATTAAAAATTTTTGTGGAAGGAAAAGAAAATTATTTTGAAAAGGAAATTTTAGACATCAACGTTTTACCAACCGGAGAAGACAGTAAACGTTTTATCGGACAGGTAATTATGCTGAGAAATGTAACTCCTTTCAAAGAGCTGGATCTTGCAAAAACTCACTTTATGGGAACAGTTTCTCATGAGTTTAAAACTCCTATCTCATCAATCCAGATGGGAGTACAATTGCTTGAGAATAAAAGAATTGGTGAGCTTAATGAAGAGCAGCAGAAACTGGTAATCGGAATAAAAGAAGATACTTTAAGACTTCTGAAAATCACAGGTGAACTTCTCAATCTTACCCAACTGGAAACCGGAGTGGTGCAGTTGAATATAAGACCTTCTGGCATTAGTCAAATCGTTGAAAGCGTGATTGCAGCCAACAAATCAGCAGCAGATAGCAAAAAGATCTCTATTAAATACCAAATCGAGCCAAATCTTGAGTTTGTGAATGCAGATTATGAAAAAACTTCATGGGTTCTGAGCAATATTGTTTCGAATGCCATTCGTTATTCTTATGAAAATTCTGAGATAGAAATTAAAGTGGAAAATGATGCTGAAAGCCAGATCAGATTTTCTATAAAAGATCAGGGTTACGGAATAGAAGAGCAGTATCTCGACAAAGTTTTTACCCGCTATTTCAGAATTCCGGGAACAAAAGCTGATGGTACAGGTTTAGGTTTAAGCATCAGCAAAGAATTTATAGAAGCTCAGGGAGGGAAAATTTCAGTTAAAAGCGAAATAGGTGTCGGAAGCACTTTTTATTTCAGTCTCAAAGCTTAGCATTTCCTTCTTGGCAATCTGTTTTTATTTTAAATAAGATAAATAGTTTCCAATGTTTATGATATTTTTAGATTTTGGTAGATAAATTGCATATAGTTAATTGTTAATCAACTCTAATCATAAAAACTATACTTATGGATATTTCTTATTACGAATTTACGAATCTGCCTGATGAGATGCAATTTGATATAGTATTGAGCCAAGGAAAAATGATCAATGAAAACACAGTGAGCAATTCACGGTACGTTCTTTACGAACTTTCAAGTTTTTCTGTTGAAATTATTTACAGTTTATCAAAAAACAAGATCTCAGGGAAAAATATATTTCTCAATAGAGCTGCTTACTCAGCTTAAAATTCAGATTTAAATTAAATAATAAAAAAACTTGGTTGCAATAAGCAATCGAGTTTTTTATTTTGTGAAATTGAGGAGAAATTTTTATTTGATTCTGTCATAGATAAATTTTGTTACCAAAGCCCCAAAAATATAATATCCGACGGTCATCACTTTTTTCTGTATATTTTCTGCAACCGGATCGTCGTTAAGACCTAATTTCTTTGGAAGTGCAATCGCACCAACTCCGGCAAGCAGACCGGAACTAAGATCGTTTTTGGTTGCTGTAGTTGCGTAATATAAACCGTTACTCAAAACGTCACCAACTAATGTCGCAGCATAGAGATTTTTTTCTCCTGTAATGTTGATTGGTGTGTTATCAGTTAGTTTTAACAATGCCTCTTCACCAACTTCGTTAATATGTGGAACATTACTGAAGTTTTTCCTGATTGTCTCGTGAAGGATGTTTAACGCAATTGCGCCGCCTAGTCCGGCTAAAATTTTCTTGTACATAATATTTTGGATTTTGTTGATTGTAATTATCTGTAAATCTTAAAAAGACTTTGATGTTTTTACAAGTTCAAAATTCAGACCACAAGAGCAATATCTTAGAATTAATAGTATTACTTAAAAATCTTATTAAAGATCATATTCTTTTTTCAGATTTTTATCAAGGTAAAAAGGAACAAACGGTAATACAGAACCTATTAAATAAATAGCAATTCTTTTTAAAGTCCAATTATATTTGATGGCTGCACCTAAAAGAACTGCCGCAAATACAATAAACAAGACTCCGTGAATCCAGCCGAAATATTTTACAGCCTCAGAAATATTAAAAATATATTTTAAAGGCATTGCAATAAAGAGCAGAATCAAGTAGGAAATTCCTTCAATAAGAGCTGTTTTACGATATAAATTAATCATATAAAATTGTGAGTTTTAAGGAGGTTTCCTGTTTTTGGAAGCAAGATACTTTATTCCTTTGTAATAGACAATTTCATCATAATTAATTCTTTTTAAAGACTGCGTTAAAATCAATTTCGATTTTTATTTATTCGTACTTCGTATTCCTTTTTGGGTATAAAATCATACGGATAGAAGGATTATTCGTAATAAACAATCTGAACCAGTCAAGTGCTAATCTTATTTTACTTCTGAAACTCACCAATGGTATCACATGAATGAAAAGCCACGTAAGCCACGCAAAAAAACCGTTGAAAGAGAATTTGGGAAGATCAACCACCGCATTGAATTTTGAAATAATTGCCATACTTCCTTTGTCATTATATTTAAAAGAATTCAACTTTTCAGATTTTTCCATTCTTTTGAAATTTGCACCTAAATTTTTCGCCTGTTGTATAGCAACCTGCGCAAGTTGAGGATGACCCTTGGGAAATTTTTCATCAGTTAGTTGCATACAGATGTCACCGACAGCAAAAATATCATTGGTGTGATTTACCTTATTAAAAGCATCAACGGCAATTCTTCTTCCTTTTACAATACTTTCCTCGGGAAGACCTGGAACTTCACGCCCGATCACTCCGGAAGTCCAGATCAGCGTTTCGGTTTCAATAAAATTTCCGTTTGAAAGTACTACTTTATAATCTTTATAATCTTTAACGGAAACATTTAAAATAATCTTTACGCCTAGTTCTTTTAGTTTATTATAAGCAGTTTTCTGAGCCATCTTACTCATCGGCGAAAGTAGGGAAGGCAAAGCATCGATGAGGTATATATTTGACAGGCTGAGCTTCATTTCAGGATATTCTTTTTCAGCGATATATTTGCCCATTTCAGCAATCATTCCTGCCAATTCTACTCCGGTAGGACCACCACCTGCAATAACAATGTTTTGTAACCGTTGAGCGATCCGGATATCTTTATTTCTGGCAGCTTCTTCTAAGGTAAGAAGCATATGATTTCGCAAATAAAGAGCTTCTTCTATGTTTTTCATCGGCAGACTGCATCGCTGTACATTTTCCATTCCGAAAAAATTTGACTCTGTACCAAGAGCCAAGACGAGATAATCATAAGAAAGAGTTCCGGTATCGGTTTCAATAGTTTTACTTTCGGGATTTACTTTCATGAGGCTTCCCATATGAAAATGCACGTTATCATGATCTGCAATCATTTTTCTAAAAGGATAACTGATATTTGAAGCCTGAATAAATGAAGTTGCAACCTGATAGATCAGAGGCGGAAAAAAATGATAATTGTTTTTATCAACCAGTGTTATACGAAATCTGGGATCGTTTTTCAAAGACTTGATAATATGTACACCGGCAAATCCGCCACCTACAATGATAATATGCTTTGCCATAATCAGAATAATTTTATATGATTTTATTCTTCAACAATAAGACCAAAGCGGATTTGTTTTTTGTAAAAAGCTGTAATGAATGTAATTGCAGTGGTACAATGTAAGAGTTTTAAGAAAAAAACAAAAAGCCTTCTCAAAAAGAGAAGGCTAAAAACACAAATGATGAAAAAAAATTATACCATCAAAAACGGTATAAGGGTACAAATTTAAAATAAAATTTTGGTTCTTTATATGTTCTTGATCATAATTTTTGATTTTTTTTTAGATAAGATATTTCTTCAAACCTTCCATAATTCCCTGCCACAGCATACTGAAGAAGCTTCTGTCCGAATCTCTTTTTTTCTCGATCACCACATGATCCGGCTCACCGGTAGATTCATTTTTCACAAACCAGTTGGCAACTTTACTCAGCAGTTTTCTTTCATTTCCTTTTTTGTTGAGGAGATTGACGTACATTTCATTGTATTTGAAATAAAAGTTTCCTCCAATTCCTGCATTGGTTCCATGATAATCAAATTTAAGATAATCAATGTTTCCATCAAGAGTTACATTAAGATATGGTCTCACAAAAAGGTTTACATTTTCTGCAGAAAGTTTTTGAATGTTTCCGTTGATGGTAAACTGGTCGTTGAGATTCATTACATCAAATTTCCATTTGATCGTTGTATTTGCAGTTCCGTAAAAAGCGAAATTAGCATCGGCTGTGATAGTCGTTGGTCTGCCTTTTATTTTTCCGTTGTTTACATTGTTGATGTCAATCGAGAAGCGGTCAAAAGTCAGCTTTCCCGGAATATTGCTGTTCTCTGCATTTTCTTCATACGTAAGATTTGAATTTCTTATCAAAACATTTTTCACAAACATCGGAATCTTTACATCACGCAGTTTTTTGCTGAAAAGATATCTCGCTGCATTGTCGTCGGGCGGAGCGAGATCGTGATAAATACCACATTTTAATCCGTCAATATTTACTTTACTGATATCAATCACAGGATTTTTGATAAATTTTGAGTTCTGATCTGTAATTCCGATTCTTTTTACAGTGATGCTGTATAAATCGGTTTCCTTTGCAATTACTTTGCTGAATGCAGCTCGTGAATATTTTGGAAGATACTGTAGATCTTTCATATCCGTTTGTTTTCCGGTGTTTTTTACTTCACCGATTTTCAGAGTATAATATTTTCCTGCGTCAAGAAAAACTTTCTGCGCTGTGATAGAATGGTTGATGATTTTAAATGGCAAATCGTTTTTCAGATATTCGTTTCCCGAAACGATGCGGTTGGCCAAAACATCAAATTTCCCTACGGATAATTTCTCTTTTCCCTGAGAAGACTGAGAAAGTTTACCATTCGAAATTTTAATGAAACCCAGATTTAATGCAAATTCCGGAGGTTTAGCATCAGACTTTTTCTGTTTTAGTTTTTGACTTGCAGAAATTATTTTTATATCAGGAGTTTTGATTTCCAAGCCATCAAGCTGGATGTTCAGTTTTTGACCAACATATTTAGTTTTGTTATTGATGATTTTTATCTCGTCTGTATTTACATTAAAAAGATCTTTGTGTGAACTTCTTCCTAATGCGGTCATCTGAAATTCTTCAATCAAAATATCGGAATTTCTGGAGGATATTTTTTTAATCTTTACAGCCTGAAGACTGTTCGCTTTAAGGTAAATATGATCAGCTTCGATATCATGATTGGTAAATCTGAACGGAATTTTTTCTTTCACCGTATTTTTATCAAAGACAATATTGCTTAATTTAAAATTAAAATTATCAACCGAAGCAGTTTTATCCTTGTCTGCCTGTAAAACAACAATTTTTCCTTTCTGGAAATTGATGTTTTTCATGCTGATCTTCATTTCGATCTCTTTGGAATTTTCTTCTTTTTCCACAATATTTTTTCCTGTCGAGGTTACCTTCAAATCTGGTTGAGTGAAGATAATATCTGACACGATCAATGAATCCTTGCTAATATTGAAATCGGTTGCCAAAAGACGCTCCGAAGAAAAATCAAAAACGTTTTTTGAATTGTATTTTTCAGGACTTTGGATAGGAACAAGATGAAATTTTCTGAGATCTAAAGTTTTATTGGCTGCAAAAATTTTATCAGAATTGATTTGATAAAAATCATTTACTCCGATTTTCACATCCTGTGCATCAATCTTAAATTCTTTGAAAGATAAAGGAATTTTTGCATCATCTTTATTCTGTTGAATATCTTTCAGTTTTACGTTAATATTTCTTCCCGTAAAGACAGGTTTTCCGTCAGCATTTACAATGTCTGCAAATACATTACTCAATACAATATTATTGATGTGGATATCTGTCTTTTTGGGGGATTTTTTTTCTTTATCTGATTTAGGGGCAAGTCGCATTTTTACATCAGAATCATAAAGAAGGAACTGATCTGCATGATATGATTTGTTGAAAATAGCTTTCCAAACACCAAAATCTTTGATCTCTATTTTTTTTATCTCACCATTGATCTGAGTGATTTTTTTGTCATTGGGATTTTTGGTTGATATTTTAAGATCTGTTGCAGTAAAATCACCGGAAATCAAACTCAAATCAAAATTTTTTAATTCTAATTTGTAGGGCGTTTTTTTGTTGATGAGATCCGGAAGTTTCTTTTGTAAATAGAAGTTAAGTGCAAAAGGAAATATTGCCAAAAGCAAGATAATAGTTGCAGTAATTCCCAAAAACCATTTTTTGCGGTTGCTTTTCGGGCCGGAGTTATTTTTTTCCATCGATTATTGGTTCAGACATACATACTAAACAAAACGTATTCCAATTTGTGACATACTAATCTATTTAAACTTAGCACGGAGTCTTCAATAATTTTTTGTTCTTTTGCAAACTGTAATAAAAAGTTAGTAATTCAATGTCGAAGTTTGATGAGATCAGGTCTTTTGATGACTGCGAAGTCAATGATGCCGTACAAAGTATAATCCGCCATCCAATGCTGAAGGCACTGATGAATTTTACATTTCCTGATGTTGATGAGAAAATATGGTCAGAGCAGTTGAAGAATACACATTCTATCTACGATTTTCAAAAGAATTTTATTTCGCATACCATCAGTAAAATTTTGGAAACAAGTTCTCAGGGACTTACGAATTCGGGATTTGATAAACTTGATAAAAATACCTCCTACCTTTTTGTTTCCAACCATCGGGATATTGTTTTAGACACTTCATTGCTCAATTTGGTGCTTTTAGAGAAAGATTACATTATGACATCTTCTGCAATCGGTGATAACCTTGTTCAGCAAAACTTCCTGCATATTCTTGCCAAACTCAATCGTAATTTTTTAGTTCAGAGAGGGTTATCTTTGCGTGAACAATTGAAAAGTTCTCAACTGATGTCTGAATATATTTTTCAGCTTTTGAAATCTGAAAACCGTTCTGTATGGATTGCCCAGCGTGAAGGCCGTACAAAAGACGGTAACGATGCAACACAACAAGGTGTTTTAAAAATGCTTGCAATGGCATCAAAACATACATCACTTTCTGATTTTTTCAAAGATCTGAGAATAGTTCCTCTGTCGATTTCATACGAATATGATCCTACAGATGTGTTAAAAATGCCGCAACTAATAGCAAATCAAAACGACGAAGTTTACATCAAAGCCAAAGATGAAGATTTTACGACCATGATGAGTGGAGTATTGGGACAGAAAAAACGCATTCACCTACACGCAGGCAATGTAATCAATCATGAATTGGATGATGTTTTCATTAACTTTGAAAATAAAAACAAACAACTTCAGGCAATTGCACAGATCATCGATGAATCTATCATACAAAATTACCAGCTTTGGCCGACCAATTATATTGCCTATGATATTTTAAATCAAACAAACAGATTTTCAGAAAACTATACAGAGAAAGAAAAACAACTTTTTGAACGCAGGCTTGAAATGCGTATTAATATCGATGACATAGCCCTGAAAAAGGGTTTTTTATCGATGTATGCTAATCCTGTAATTAATAAAATGAAATTGATGCCTGAAAGTTTTTAGATTACAGACGGTTCATTGTTCTTTTTTAAAACTCACCACTTCAAATTCATCATCAGTACAATACTTTTTACAGCTTTCATCGTCAAAAGCTTCAGGATTTTTCGTAAAATCTTCTATGTATTTGTAGCTTTCATCGGTATTTGCCGGAGTGATTACAATATGATACAATTTTAATAATGATTCATCAGCTTTATTCACTGCTTCCTTTTTGTGTTTTACGGCTTCTTTGTAATTCATAATTTTATGATTTTCTCTTTAGATTTATAGAATAAGCATGCCAATTTTTTCAATATTAGTTGATTTTTGGCTTTTAATTTTATGATATGTTTTTAAAATAATAGCTATTTGTATCAAGAATTTATAATTTGTGGTATATTAAATATTGTTTTACAGATAATTTAACATATAAATATTATTTATATTTAATGTAGATGCTTAATAGTTTATAAGTTCAATATTCTTTAAATAATAAACTGTTTTTTGAAAATTTGTGAGTATTTTTGGTAGCTGAGGAAAGGATACCCTCTACAAGATTATTTTACGTTTTATGATTTTAATTGTTGATGATAACCAGAACAATATTTATTCGCTAAAAAAACTCTTAGAATCGAAAGATTTTCAGGTTGATACTGCCAATTCCGGCGAAGAAGCATTGGGTAAAGCACTGAAAAATAATTATGCACTGATTATTTTGGATGTACAAATGCCCGGAATGGATGGTTTTGAGGTGGCTGAAACTTTTGCAGGATACAGCAAGACAAAGGAAATTCCCATCATATTTTTATCTGCTGTCAATACAGATAAGAGATTCATTACCCGCGGATACAATTCCGGCGGGATGGATTATGTTACAAAGCCTATAGATCCTGAAATTCTGATGCTCAAAGTAAAAACTTTCTACAATCTGCAGGAAAACAATCTTGCAATGAGAAAAACACAGGAGAGTCTGGAGCTGGAAGTGAAAGGAAGAAGAGAAGCCCAGGTTTCTATGAAATCGGAAATTGATCATTTTCATCTGATGTTGGAAGCCTTACCACAAATTGCATTCACATTAAACCAGGATGGAGTCGTCAATTTTGTCAACAAAAAATGGTTTGAATATTCTGAATCTGGTCAACAGTTTCCGGAAACGCATTCCGATGATCTCAATATTGAGGAAGAATTTCAAAGATGCAGAAAAAAAGGAAAGGCTCTTGAATTGGAGATCAGAATTAAAAATCTCGATTCCGGAGATTACAGATATCATCTGTTGAGAATGTCACCCGTTTATCAAGACGAAAAAGTGAAAAACTGGGTAGGAACATTCACAGATATAGAAGACCAGAAAAAAGTAGAAAAAGAAAAGGATGAATTTCTCAGTATCGCAAGCCACGAACTGAAAACACCTTTGACAAGCATAAAAGCTTATATGCAATTGCTGGATCGTAAGTTGAAACTCAATACCGAAAATACAGAAGCCGTTTTTGTAACGAAAGCTTTGGATCAGATAGAAAAATTAAATACGCTGATCACCGATTTACTGGATGTTTCCAAGATTGAAAATGGCAAGCTCAAAATAAATAAGAAGCCTGCAAATCTTGAAAAACTTATTCACAATACCATCGACACTATTCTCCAGACACATGATAACCCGAATGTGAAAATAGAGCGTCATATTGGCGAAATCAATCAGCTCATTTCTTTTGATGCCATACGCATTGAGCAGGTTTTGATCAATTTTCTGACCAACGCCATCAAATATTCACCTGAAAATAATCAGGTCATCGTCACAACATTTGTAGATGATGAAGAAGTAAAGGTGAGCGTCACAGATTTTGGGATCGGAATTCCTGATTTTAAGCAGGATGCCGTTTTTCGTAAATTTTACCGTGTCGAAGAATCATCTGTACAGTTTCAGGGGATGGGAATAGGTCTTTATATCTGTGCAGAAATTATCAAACAACATCACGGAACAATCGGTCTTTCCAGTAAACTGGAAGAAGGGTCAACGTTTTATTTTACATTACCATTAAATTAATTTTATGCCGAAAAAAGTCATAAGAAATCTTCAATTTGGAATTGGATTTTCCTTACTTATTTTAATTGCGAGTTCGGTCGCATCATATTGGAGCATCAGAAATCAGATGAAGCATCGCGAAAGTGTTTCCAAAAGCAGGAGATCTGTAACGGCTGTAAAAGATGTTTTAATAGCACTTCTGGATGCAGAAACCGGAAACCGGGGCTACCAGCTTACCGGAAAAGAAAGTTTTTTAGATCCTTACAATACAAGTTTGCAGGAATATTCTAAATCTATAGAGCGTGTAAAATCTCTGGAGATTACAGACCAGTCTCAGCTATTGCGTCTGAAAAGTCTGGAAGAAAATGTAAATGCCAATATCAAAAATTTGAAGTTTTTTGTCGATAACAGGCGAAAAGGGATCGAGATGACTCAGGAACAAATTGAGATGAGCAAATTGTATATGGACAAATGTCGCTCACTTGTGCAGGATTTTGTAAACTTTGAGGAAAACGGACTCGAAAAAAAGAATAAAGATCTTGACAGTTCATCAAAAACTACGGTATTATTCATCATTTTTTCATCTTTAGCAGCAGTTTTTGTAACCATATTTTTCTATGTGAAATTACGTAACGACTTGCTTCGTAGAGATAAGTTAGAAAAAGAACTAAAACAGAAAGATATTGAAATTTCAAGAAGAGTAAGTGTCATTCAGCAGGTTGCAAATCGTGTTGCCAATGGTGATTACAGTCAGAAGCTCACAGATGATTCTGCAGACGATCTCGGTGATCTGGTAGAATCTCTGAATCATATGACAGAATCTCTCAAAAAATCTTTTGATGAGATTAATAAAAGCGACTGGAGGCAAAAAGGTTTGGCTTTATTGAATGAAGCTTTGGTCGGAAATAAATCTGTGAAACAGATTAGTAATGATGCTCTTAATCAGCTTATCGAATACGGAAATTGTATTAATGGGGCAATTTATCTTATTGATGAAGAAAGATTAAAACTCAGCGGCTCTTTTGGTCTGGAAAGTACTATGAAACAGTTCTTTGCACCCGGAGAAGGAATGGTGGGACAGGTTTTTGTTCAGAAAAAACCCAAAGTATATAATGATTTAGATGAAAACGATTTTGCAGTTACATTTGCAAGCAGTAAGATGAAAATCAATGCGATTCTCCTGATTCCTGTAATTTCGGATAGACAGATACTTGGTGTTTTGGAATTAAGTTCAGGCACTAATTTCGATCAGGATAAAATCGAATATTTTGTTGAGAGTTGCAGAAATATTACCATTGCCATACGTGCAGCCAAAAGCCGTGAAAAAGAACAGAGATTACTTGAGGAAACTCAGGCTCAATCAGAAGAACTGCAGGTGCAGCATTCTGAATTGGAAAACCTGAATACGGAGCTTGAGGCACAGACTCAAAAACTTCAGGCGTCGGAAGAAGAGCTGAAAGTGCAGCAGGAAGAACTGATGCAGACCAATACCGAACTGGAAGAACGTTCGAAATTACTTGAAGAAAAAAATCACCTGATTGCTGAGCGTAATATTGAAATTCAAAGAAAAGCGGAAGAATTAGCTTTAAGCACACAGTATAAGTCTGAATTCCTGGCAAATATGTCGCACGAATTGAGAACACCATTGAATTCAATCCTTCTTTTGTCTCGCCTGATGGCTGAAAATCCTGATGAAAATCTGAATGAAGATCAGATAGAATCGGCAAAAGTTATTCAGAGCTCGGGAAGCAGTTTGTTGACTTTGATTGATGAGATTTTGGATCTGGCAAAGATAGAATCAGGAAAAATGTCTCTGGAATATCAGAATGTTGAGATTGATGAAGTGGTGAAAGATCTGAAAAATTTGATCAATCCTTTAGTGAAAGAAAAAGGAATTGAATTTAATATCAATATCGAAAACGGTTTGGAAAAAAGCCTTGAAACAGATCGTTTACGTTTGGATCAGGTCTTAAGAAATCTATTGTCTAATGCTTTGAAATTCACAAAAGAAGGAAGCGTAGCCTTAAACATTAAAAAAGATCCGAAAAATAAAGATTTTATAATTTTCTCCGTAAAAGATACAGGTATCGGAATTCCCGATGATAAGCAGAAAATTATCTTTGAAGCCTTTCAGCAGGCCGATGGATCTACACAGCGTAAATTTGGCGGAACAGGTTTGGGATTGTCTATCAGCCGTGAAATCGCAAAATTATTAGGTGGTTATTTAGATCTGAAAAGTAAGGTCAACGAAGGAAGTGAGTTCAGTTTAATCATTCCGGTGAGTGAAAAACTAAAAGGGAATCAGATGAATTTAAGTGTAAATTCTGATCAGAATTTAGTTGATGTTATTTTAGAAGATGTTGAAGAAATCAAAAATATTATCGATTACGAGGAAAGTAATGTCACCACTGCATTCAATCATTTAGAAATTCCCGAAGATGTAGATGACGACAGAGAAAATATTTCAAAAGATGATAAAGTTATTTTAATCATTGAAGACGATACCAATTTTGCCAAAGCATTATTGAAATTTGCGAGAATGAATAGTTATAAAGGTATTGTTGTTGTTCGTGGTGATCAGGCGTTATCTGCTGCAATGCAGTATCGTCCTGCAGCGATTTTACTGGATGTACAGCTTCCTGTAAAAGACGGCTGGAAAGTAATGGAAGAACTCAAATCAAATCCTCAGACAAAACCAATTCCTGTTCACATGATGTCGTCACTTCATGTAAAACAGGAAAGTCTGATGAAAGGAGCCATTGATTTCATTAATAAACCTGTTGCAATGGAACAAATGACGGATGTTTTCAAAAAAATTGAAGATGCACTGAAAAAATCTCCGCAAAAAGTTCTTATCGTGGAAGAAAATGCGAAACACGCAAGTGCATTATCGTATTTTTTGAGCAATTTTGATATTTCGTTATCTGTTGAAGATAATGTGGAAGACAGTGTGCGAGCATTCAATACCAATGGAGTAGATTGTGTGATTTTAGACATAGGAGCAAACAGGAGAAATGCCTATAAAATTATCGAATCTATTAAAAGTTATGAGGGATTAGAAAATCTGCCGATTATTATTTTTACAGAAAGAAACCTTTCGACCTCTGAAGAGCTTAAAATCAAGCAATATGCTGATTCAATCGTAGTAAAAACGGCACATTCTTATCAAAGAATTTTAGATGAAGTCGGATTATTTTTACACTTGGTAGAGGAAAAAAACAGCTCAGTGGAAACCATCAGAAACAAAACTTTAGGTTCATTAACCGAAGTTCTGAGCGGTAAAAAAATATTGATCACCGATGATGATGTTCGAAATATTTTCTCATTAACGAAAGCCTTAGAAAAATATAAAGTAGAAGTTGTTTTGGCGATGGACGGCGTTCAGGCTTTGGAACAGATTAAAGAACATCCTGATGTAGACGTAGTTTTGATGGATATGATGATGCCAAATATGGACGGTTACGAAACCATTCAGGAAATCAGAAAAATGTCGAAGTTTAAAAGACTTCCGATCATTGCTGTAACAGCAAAATCAATGATTGGTGACCGTGACAAATGTATTCTGGCAGGTGCATCAGATTATATCACAAAACCTGTAGATATAGATCAGTTGCTGTCTCTTCTGCGTGTCTGGCTGTATGAAAGTTAAACCACAGATTTTTTATGAAGAAGAAAATTTTGATTGTGGATGATGATCCACGGAATATATTTGCCTTAAAACTAACCCTGAAAGCCCGTGGTTTCAGGATGGAAACCTGTACAATGGCGCAGGAAGCTATTCAGATTTTAAAAAATGATCCCGAAATCGGAGTCGTTCTAATGGATATGATGATGCCTGAAATGGATGGTTACGAAGCTTTAAAAATCATTCGTCAGACACCTGCAATACAGCATATTCCGGTAATTGCGGTAACCGCTCAGGCGATGGAAGAAGACCGACAGAAATGTCTTGATGCAGGAGCTCAGGATTATGTAAAAAAACCGATTGACGTAGACAAATTATTAACATCAATAGAAAAACTGTCTTAAAATGCTGGAGCCAAGTATCGTAAGAGATGAAGAAATAGAATATCTGATCAAAGATGTATACGATTTGTACGGATACGATTTTTCTTTGTACAGCAGAGCATCTTTCAAACGCAGAGTCAATCGTATTTGTCTCATTGACCGTTTTACAAGCTTTGCAGAATTGCGATATACCATTATCAATGATCCGGATTATCTCAAACATTTTATCGAAGAAATTACAGTGAATGTGACAGAAATGTTCCGCGATCCGCAATTTTTTAAAAAATTAAGAGAAGAAATTTTGCCTCAGCTGGGAACTTATCCTTTGATTCGAATCTGGGTTGCAGGTTGTTCTACAGGTGAAGAGGCGTATTCGATGGCGATTTTATTAAAAGAAGCCAATCTATATCATAAATGTCTGATCTATGCAACAGATATCAATCCTTCAGTTTTGGAAACGGCGAGATCAGGAGTTTTCCCGATGAATCAAATGAAAATTTACTCTGAAAATTATATGCTTTCAGGTGGAAAAGAAGATTTTTCAGATTATTATACTGCGAATTATGACAGCGCAAGGTTTGATAAAAGTCTTCAGGAAAAACTGATTTTATCTACACATAATCTGGTTTCTGACAGTTCGTTTAACAGCTTTCAGTTAATTATCTGCAGAAATGTGATGATATATTTCGAAAAAGCTTTGCAGGAAAGGGTTTTCAATCTTTTTGATGCAAGTCTGGAAAATTTGGGCTTCTTAGCTTTAGGCTCAAAAGAAACAATACGTTTTTCCAATTTAGATAAATTCTATCATCAGATTGAGGATCAGAAAATCTGGAAAAAAATAGATCATAACTAATTCAGTAATGGAAACACCAATAAGTAAAACTGAATTGATCGTCATCGGAGGATCTGCCGGAAGCCTGCAGGTTATCTTGGAAATGATCAAAAATCTGGATGAGAATCTAGGTTTTCCGGTTTTGCTGGTGGTTCACAGAAAGGCATATTCTACAAGTATTCTTCCGACTTTGTTGCAGCAATTTACTCTTTGGAAAGTGATTGAAGTTGAAGATAAGACTGAAATAGAAAATAATAAAATTTATATAGTTCCTGCAGATTACCACTTGCTGTTTGAAGATAAAAAAACGATGTCGTTGGATAGTTCAGAAAAGATGAATTATTCAAGACCTTCGATAGATGTCACCTTCAAATCTGCCGGCGAAACTTTCGGCGAAAGCGTTATAGGTGTTCTTCTTTCAGGAGCCAATGCAGATGGGGTGGAAGGTTTAAATTATATTAGAAAAAATAAAGGAAAAGTCTGGATTCAAAATCCGGGATCTGCCGAAGTTGATTATATGCCAAGACAGGCATTTGAGCGGGTAGATTACGATTTGCTGATCGAACCGAAAGATTTGGCAAAACATATAAACAAATTAGCTACAAACAAATAATTTAAAATTAAACAAATAATAAAGATATGGACAGAAAGAAAATTTTGATTTTTGATGATGATAAAGTTATTCTTGAAGTGATCAGTATCATTTTTGAGGAAGGTGGATATCATGTCGAAATTTCAGAAACGTCACACGACATTATACAAAAAGTTTCACAATTTGAGCCAGATGTTATCCTTATGGACAATTGGATTCCCAACATCGGTGGAGTGGAAGCAACCAGACTTTTAAAAAGTCACGAACAGTACAAAAATATTCCTGTCATCTATGTGACTGCAAATAATGACATCGTCGCTCTTGCCGAAAGCGCACAAGCTGACGATTATGTTGCAAAGCCTTTTAACTTAGAAGATTTAGAAGAAAAGGTGGCAAAGCATATCAAGAATTAACTTAAATTCTTTTTTAAGATATTTTCAAATTCCTCATTTTTAAAGTGAGGATTTTTTTATGAACAAGATTTCACACAAACAAAGACAATTTAAAACCCAATTATCCGTTTATTCACTTTCAGGTCCACTTAATTAAAGCTTATCTTTAGGCTTTTATTTTTTTTAAAAACTATTTCTAATAAACATCTAAGAATGCAAGCAATCTATTGTAGAATTTTTGCCACGATCGGGCTCTCGGTTTTCAGCATTACAGCTTTTGCCCAGGAACGACGGACGATCAGCGGAACAGTAAGAGACGGTAAAAATGGTGAGCTCCTCATCGGAGTGACCGTAAAAGTAGAAGAAGATCCCAGTGTGAGTGTCGTTGCCAACGAATATGGCTTTTACTCACTTTCGCTTCCGCAGGGAAATTATACAGTAGCAGTTGCATATGGAGGTTATGAAGCTTACAAACAGAAAATTCAGCTTGATCAGAATGTAAAATTAGATTTAATTCTTTCTCAGGAAACAGAACGAACTGCACAGATTGACGAAGTTGTCATTTCAGCAGTGAAAAAAGATAAAAATCTGACTTCTGCTCAAATGGGAACAGAAACTTTAAGTATTAAAAGCATAGAAAAACTTCCCGTCTTATTTGGCGAAAAAGATGTTTTGAAAACCATTCAGCTTTTACCTGGAATCAAAAGCAATGGTGAAGGCAGCAGCGGATTCAGTGTAAGAGGAGGGGCAACCGATCAGAATTTAATTTTGCTGGATGAAGCACCTGTTTACAATGCATCGCATTTGTTAGGATTTTTCAGCACATTTAATAGTGACGCACTGAAAGATGCGAGTATCATCAAAGGAAACAGCCCTGCGCAATACGGTGGTCGTCTTTCTTCGGTGATGGATGTAAAAATGAAAGACGGAAACAACAAAGATTATAATGTCAACGGAGGAATTGGTTTAATCAGCAGCCGACTGAGTGTAGAAGGACCGATTCAGAAAGAAAAATCTTCTTTCATTGTTTCCGGAAGACGAACTTATGCCGATGTTTTTCTGAAAGCTACCGATGATTTTAAAGACAGTAAGCTTTATTTTTATGATCTAAATTTAAAAGCCAATTATCAGATTAATGAAAACAACCGTCTGTATGTTTCGGGATATTTTGGAAGAGATGTTCTGGGATTAGGAAATACTTTTGCCACAGATTGGGGGAACACAACAGCAACAGTACGGTGGAACAGTATCATCAACAGCAAATTATTCTCAAACACGTCATTCATCTACAGTAATTACGATTACAAAGTCAGTCTTTCTAGCAACGATAATACTTTTGGTTTAGATTCTCAGATTCAGGATTGGAATCTGAAGCAGGATTTCAGCTGGTTTGCAGGGAATAAACATTCCGTCCGTTTTGGTTTGCAGTCAATTTATCATACAATTACTCCAAGCAGTGCTTCGGGAACGAGTGTGAGCAGTTTTCCGAGAAATTCAAGGTATTCCTGGGAAAATGCATTATACATCAATGATGATTTTAAAGCTACAGAAAAACTTACGGTTAATTATGGTTTAAGACTATCCATGTTCAGTGTTTTGGGTGGAGATACATTTAATACCTATGACAATGGAGTTTTAACTGACAGTAAATTTCTGGAAAAAGGAAAATTCGGAAAAACATATGTTAATCTTGAGCCTAGAATTACAGCCAATTACAGAATCGATGAAGTAAGCAGTATCAAAGGTGGATATGCAAGAAACACTCAAAACCTGCACTTACTCAGCAATAGCAGCAGCGGAAATCCCACGGATCAATGGATTGGGAGCAGCTATACCGTAAAACCCGAAATCGCAGATCAGATCAGTGCCGGTTACAGCAGAAATTTCAACAATAATAATTACGAAATCAATGCAGAAGTTTATTACAAATCGATGCAGAATCAGATTGATTTTAAAAATGGTGCAGAAATTACTTTTGATGCCGCAGCAGATGTAGAAGGAGAATTGTTATTTGGAAAAGGAAGAGCGTACGGTTTAGAACTCATTGCTAAAAAGAAAAGCGGGAAACTGACAGGCTGGATTTCCTATACCTTATCAAAAACTGAAAGAAAAATAAACGGAATCAACGATAATAACTGGTACAACGCCAGACAAGATAAAACCCATGATTTAGCAGTTGTTGCAACTTACGAATTGAATCCAAAATGGTCATTTTCTGGACTGTTTGTCTACAGTACAGGAAACGCAGTGACTTTCCCGACAGGAAAATACGAATTGCAGGAACAGACAATTTTTCAATACAGCTCCCGAAATGCCGACAGAATGCCTGCGTATCACAGATTAGATTTGAGTGCAACGTACGAGCCGGGAAAAAACAAACGTTTTCAAAGTTCATGGTCATTCGGAATTTACAATCTGTACGGAAGAGAAAATGCATACACCATTACATTTGAAGACAATCCCGACAAACCCGGAACGACTCGTGCAATGCAGACTTCACTTTTTAAATTTGTTCCGAACGTAACTTATAATTTCAAATTTTAATGCCATGAAAAATATATTTTTAATCATCATATCTCTTTTTTTGTTTACTGCATGTGAAAAAGAAATTGATCTCGACCTTGACGACAAAAGCGGAAATATTGTGATCGAAGGAAATTTAACTGATCAGGCAGGACCATATTACGTGAAAATTACCAAATCGGTAGCATTTACGACCAATAATACCTATCCGATTGTAAGTAATGCTGTTGTAGTTTTAAGCGACGATACCGGACAAACCGAAACATTAAATCATGTGGGTGAAGGATTTTATGAAACTACAAATTTTACTACAGCTCCGGGAAGAACTTATACCCTGAAAGTTTCTGCAGAAGGGAAGGATTATACCGCAAAAAGCACCATGCCTCAACCTGTTTTGCTCGACAATCTCCAGCAGGATTCCTTTATGGTTGCAGGTGAATTATCATACACGCTTTTGCCTGTTTTTACAGATCCTGCGGAGTTAGGAAACAGATATCTTTTCAGTTTTTCAGTGAATAATTCTGGTAAAATGTTTGAAGCATTTTCTGATAATGTCAATAATGGAGCCGTCAATCAAAGACCTTTATTGTTGCCAAATGACGACGAAGATGGTAATGGTCAGAAAACCAAAGTAGGAGATACCATTTATGTTGAAATGCAGTGTATTGACACCAATGTTTACACTTATTTTACTTCATTACTGCAGATTATCGACGGTGGCGGTCCCGGTGGTGGAATCACACCTTCCAATCCGCCAAGTAATATCAGTAATGGTGCTTTGGGATATTTTTCTGCACATACCGTAAGCAAAAAAAGTTATGTGATCCAATAAATTATTTCACATTATTAAGCGAAACGGCTTTAAAATATAAGTCCGGCAAATATTTTATTTTGTCTGGACTTTTTTTTTATGTGAAATCATAATTTATTTTCATTATAAATTGCACAAAACCTACTTAAATTCAGATATCTTTAATAAATTTTACCTGAAGTTTTCATTATATTTGAAAGTAAGTGAATCTGTTTTTAAATTCTTATATTTTTATCTTATTTAAAATCAGTACTTCTTCAAATCATAAAATCCATCAGATATGTCTGACCCGACTAATTACAGCAGAAGATTTTTTCTCAAGAGTACGGCAATTGCTGCCGTTTTTGCCGCAATTCCAACATCAGTAAAAGCTTTTTACAATGATGTTAAAGATTTTATTCTTCCTAAAAAGAGTGTGTTACCGATAAAAATTTCTGTCAATAAAAAAATGCACGACATTAAAATTGACAGCCGCTCAACACTATTAGATGTTCTTCGTGAAAACCTGGATCTTACCGGAACAAAAAAAGGTTGCGACCATGGTCAATGCGGCGCTTGTACGGTTCATCTTGATGGGGAAAGAGCATTAAGTTGTCTTACTTTAGCAGCAATGGTTCCCGGAAAAGAAGTGACAACAATTGAAGGTTTATCGGCGGGTAATCAACTTCATCCGATGCAGGAGGCTTTCATCGAATGTGACGGCTTCCAATGCGGATATTGTACTCCCGGACAAATCATGTCTGCAGTTGCCTGTGTAAGAGAAGGACACACCAATTCTGTTGAAGAAATTAAAGAATTTATGAGCGGAAATCTTTGTCGTTGTGGTGCTTACAACGGAATTGTTGAATCTATACAAAAAGTAGCAGCATTATGAAACCATTTATATTTGAAAAAGCAAAAACTTCTGCTGAAGCTTTAAAATTGAAAACTTCAGGTAAAGATTTCATTGCAGGAGGAACCAATATTGTAGATCTTCTCAAAAAAAATATTGCTCAACCCGACGGAATGATTGATGTATCTACCGCATTGTCTACTGAAATTAAACTGTCAGAAAGATCATTGAATATAGGTTCGATGGTTCGTAATACTACTTTAACCACGAATTCTGATTTGCTTAAAAATTATCCGTTGATTACCAAAGCAGTTTTAGCAGGAGCTTCTCCACAAATCAGAAACATGGCTAGTACAGCCGGAAATTTATTGCAAAGAACTCGTTGTCCGTATTTTTATGATGTGACAACACCATGTAATAAAAGGAAAAAGGGAAGTGGATGCAGTGCTCTGAATGGTGACAATAAAATGAGTGCTATTGTAGGGTATAGTGATCAGTGTGTGGCAGTTCATCCTTCAGATTTGTGTATCTCTTTGGTTGCATTGGATGCTAATGTTCATGGAGTTGATTCTAAAAATAAACAGTTTACAATTCCCTTTAAAGATTTCCATAAATTGCCGGAAGATACACCCTGGTTAGACAATAATTTACCTCAAAATGCTTTGATAACTCATATTGAAGTTCCGAAAAATGAGTTTCATAAAAAATATTCGTACATAAAGTTGCGTGAAAGAACTTCTTATGCTTTTGCGATGATTTCTGTAGCTTCCGCATTACAGATGGATGGAGATACCATCAAAGAAGCAAGATTAGCTTCGGGAGGTGTCGCCCACAAGCCTTGGAGATGGCATGAAGCTGAAAGTTATTTAAAAGGTAAAAAAGCTTCAGATGAAGTATTTAAAAAAGCATCTGAAATTGTAATAGAAAAAGTGAAGCCGCTTTCTAATAATGCATACAAAGTTCCGATGTTGAAAGGAGCGATCGAACTTGCTTTGCGTAATGCGGTAAATTTATAAAGCAACAGTTTTATTTCTAACAAATTTTAAAAATTAAAAACATGGGATTTTTTGACGATGAAACTGAATTTATAGTACCTGTTGAAGGTCGTGTGGAAGCCGTTGCAAAAGTAAAAGGACAAGGGAAATACGCTGCCGAATATAAAGTTGATAATCTTTGTCATGCAGTTTTGGTGACGAGCGAGATTGCATCAGGTACGATCAAATCGATTAATTTAGATTTGGCGAAACAGTCGGATGGAATTCTTGACATTATTTCTCATCTTAAAAAACCAAACGTTCCGGGATTTGCAAACGAAGCTAAAATAAAGGAGTCAAAATTCGGATTGCCGGTTTTTCATACCGATAAAATATTTTTTAAAGGTCAGCCCATTGCTTTAGTGATTGCCGAAACATTGGAAGAAGCAACATACGCAGCATCATTAGTGAAGGTTGAATATACGACCGAGCCTTTTGAAGTTAATTTTAATAAAGCTAAAAACTCCGTTGAATTAAAACCGACCGGAAAAGAAAGAGGTGACGAAAAAAGCTGGAGCAGTTCACCATTTTCTGTCGACCAGGAATACAATATTGCAGCCGAGATCCATAATCCGATGGAAATGCATGCAACGATTGCAGATTGGTATGCAGAGAATAAATTAAGGCTTTACGATAAAAATCAGGGAGTCAATAATGTGCAAAAAACTTTTGCGGGATTATTTGAAATTCCGGTTGAAAATATTCAGGTGATCAGCGAATTTGTCGGTGGCGGATTTGGTTCAGGGCTAAAAGTCTGGCCTCATGTTTTAGCTGCAATTTTAGGTGCAAAACAAGTAAAAAGACCCGTAAAACTGATGTTAACCCGTCCTCAAATGTTTCATTCTGTAGGTTACAGACCTGCATCTTGGCAGAGAATAAAAATTGGAGCCGATCAGGATGGCAAAATTACAGGACTTCTCCATCAGGCAAAAAACGGTTGTGCAATATATGATCCTTTCAGTGAGGGAATTACAAGAGTAACGAGGCTTATCTATCAATTAGATAATCTTAAAACTGAAAATGCAGTTGTCCCGTTAAATCTAAGCGCTCCAACATGGATGCGGGGTCCCGGAGATTGTACCGGTGATTTTGCTATCGAGAGTGCGCTGGATGAACTGAGTTATCAACTGAAAACAGATCCTGTTGAGTTGAGATATAAAAATTTGGCACTCGAGAAAAATCCGGAAACGCGATTGCCGTGGTCTACAAATTATTTAAAAGAAGCCATTGAAAAAGGTGCTAAAATGATTGGTTGGAATTTAAGACAGCCAACTCCGGGAGCAATTTCAGAAGGCGATTGGAAAATCGGTTACGGAATGGCTGTAGGAATGTGGAATGCAGGAAGAAACAAATCCAGCGCAGGAATCAAAATGACGAAAGACGGAAATGTTGTTTTACAGACAGCAATGACCGACATCGGAACCGGAACGGGAACAGGGATGCAGAATATTATGTATGAAACTTCCGGTATTTCTAAAAGTAAAATTACCATTGAACTTGGAAATTCTGATCTTCCTCCGGCGGGAAGTCAGGGTGGAAGTACAGGATTGTCTTCTATCAGCGGAGCTGTAGTTGCAGTAAGTGATGCTTTAAAAATAAAGTTAGCAGAATATGCAACTCAAATAAACCCAAAATATAAAGATGCTGTTGCAAAAGATGTTATCCTTTCAGATACAGGAATTTCTTTTCAGAAAAGTGGCGAGAATTTTATTTCTTATCAGGATATTTTCACGAAAAATAATTTAAAAATAATTGATGTAGAAGCTTCATCGGGACCGGGGGATGAGAGAAATAAATTTTCTTTTTGTTCGTCAGCTGCTCATTTCTGTAAAGTAAAAGTCAATACAAAAACCGGAAAAGTGATGATTGATAAAATGGTTGTTGTAGTAGATGGCGGAAAAATTATCAATGAAAAACCTGCAGCCAACCAGATTTCAGGAGCAGCAGTAGGAGGAATTGGTATGGCTCTGATGGAAAAAATGTCGGTTGACGAGAAATTGGGAAGTATCATTGCAAATGATCTAGCGGGTTATCATTTCCCTGTAAATGCAGATGCTCCGATTATCGAAGTTTCTTTTATCAACAAACCTGATCCGAATCTGAATCCTAGTGGAGCCAAAGGGTTAGGTGAAGTGGGAATTATAGGTGCTGCTCCTGCAATTGCGAATGCCATTTTTAACGCAACTGGAAAACGTTTTAGAAATTTACCGATAACTCCTGATTTAATAGTTTAAACCTAACCTTTAAAATTTATATTAAAATAAATAGAACCCTTAAATTAATTTTTAAGGGTATTTTGTTTTTTCAAAAAATGAAATTCGTATCATATTTTTATACAAAATCTTCTGAAAGTCTTTTCTTGGCTTAAACTTTGATGCTTTCGTTTACATATTTCGTAATAATAATTGAATTATGAAATGAAAATCACTAAAACACCAAATTTTTTAAATATGAAATTCAAACTGCATTACTTAATGATTGCATCGTCGATGCTTTTAGTCAATTGTATAGATGATTTAGAGGGCAATGGCGGAAACAACGGCGAGACATTTCCGCCCGTAGAAACCAATCCTGCAAACACCAATTACGCTCCGGCATTTGCCGGACAGACAAGAATCAACGCTGTAAAGACCACAACACCTTATCAAAAAACAGTTCTTACATCTTCGCTTACTTCGCCTTGGGGAATTACGAGCCTTCCGGATGGACGATTATTAATTACTCAAAAAACAGGAACCATGCGAATTGTCACAAATACTGGAACGGTTGGAAACCCGATTACTGGGCTTCCCGCAGTAAATTCTACAGGACAGGGCGGATTGCTTGGACTGTGTCTTGATCCTCAGTTTTCTTCGAATAGAATGGTTTATTGGGTGTTTTCTGAAAATGTCGCTGGTGGTACTTTGACAGCCGTTGCAAAAGGCAGACTTTCGGATTCTGAAACAACTATTGAAAATCCGACAGTTATTTACAGGGCAAATCCATCTGCTTCAACGGGTAATCTTCATTATGGAGGAAGAATTTTATTTGATTCTACAGGAAATTTGTTTGTAAGTACGGGAGAACGGTCTGACCTTTCTACGAGACCTTTAGCGCAATCAGTTACTGCAGCAATCGGTAAAATAATACGCATTACAAAAGACGGTCAGCCGGCATCAGGAAATCCTACATTCTCCCAATCCGGAGCTTTACCTGAACTGTATAGTATTGGTCATAGAAATCCACAAGGAATGGCGATTCATCCTGTAACCGGAGATCTTTGGCAGGGAGAGCACGGCCCGAGAGGAGGAGACGAAATCAATCGTATACAGGCAGGAGCAAATTATGGATGGCCGACAATAACCTACGGAATAGAATACAGTGGTGCAGTAATCGGAAACGGAATTCAACAGCAAACAGGAATGCAGCAACCCGTTTATTATTGGGATCCTGTGATATCACCAAGCGGAATGACATTCTACAGAGGAAATAATATGCCTGAATGGCAAAACAATCTTTTCATAGGATCTCTAAGCGGAATGCACATCGTAAGACTGGTTATCGAAAACAATAAAGTTGTAGGTGAAGAAAGATTACTTGCCGATGAAAATCAACGTTTCAGAGATGTTACACAAGGTACTGATAACGCTTTGTATGCTGTCACTGATGCCGGGAGATTATATAAAATAAATAAGCAATAGAAAATATTCTAATTAAATCTCAAGTGTGGAGCATGAAGGACATTTTCTGAATGTTCTACACTTTTACTTTGGAAGTTTAGGCGGTGCAGGTCTTACCGTTGGTGTGCTCAATGTTCCGAGAAATGCTTCCAATTGTAAAATCTCTTCTTTTGTAAGATCTAAAAGTTTAAGCATATCAGATTTTTCAGAATTTAATGGTACTCCTTCATGAATAGTTTTCTTATGCTTAGATGATTCAGGATTTCCGGTATTGTAAAAATTGATGACTTCCGTTAAAGTATTAAAAGAGCCATTGTGCATCCAAGGTCCTGTTCTCGTAACTTCTCTCAATGTTGGAACTCTAAATTTCCCTACATCCGAAGTTTTTTTCGTGATTAAATATTGTCCCAAATCTTCATTTTCTGAGCTGAGCAGAGAAGTTCCGTCATTTTCAAAAAGATTATTCGAAAAATAACCTGAATTGTGACAGTTCATGCATTGAGCTTTCGTCCTGAAAAGGTGAAGTCCCACTACTTCATCATTGGTAAAAATATCTTTTTCACCATCAATAAATCTATCAAATCGGCTTGGTGGACTTATTACTGTACGTTCAAAAGTTGCAATGGCTTTTGCTATTCTGTCTTTCGTTATTTTTTTGTCACCAAAAGCTTTTTCAAAAAGAATTTCATAACCTTTTACTTTTACAATTTTTTCAGTGGCAATATCGATATGCTCATGCATTTCTCTCATATCTTCAATTGGCATTTTTGCCTGATCTTCAAGAGATGCCGCTCTGCCGTCCCAAAAAAGAGACTTTGCATAAGCAATGTTCATGATTGTCATCGCGTTTCTGCTACCTAATTGTCTGTCGTGCCCAAAAGAAAATTTTCTGTTGTCTGTCCATCCCAATTCGGGGTCGTGACATGATGCGCAGGCAATTTGATTAGAACCTGAAAGTCTCGGATCGTAAAACAAAGTTCTTCCCAACGCAGCCTTTTCATCAGAATAAGGATTGTCTGATGGAAATTCAACTTTTGGCAGATGACCTATTTCGGAAAAAGTGGGTTCGGAAGGATCAAGAATCGGTTTTGGCCATTTCGAAATGTCACTTGAAGAATACACAAACCTTAACTGATCAATGAAAGATTGCTTTTTCCTGATCTCTTTGTATGTTTTGGTTTGCAGGCAATTGTTGAGTAGGGTAATGGTTAAAAATAGAACCAGAACCCAGCTTACCCCATTCTTCATTTTGATGATAATTTCAGCAAAAATAATCAATCTGAATTAGATTCAAATATTATTTATTTGAATATGATTTTATTAAAAAAATGAAGATTTATTAATTTTTTAAAGCTTAGTCTTCCATAGATTTTAAAGCCCAGCCGATAAGCATAGGTTGCATGAATAATCTTGCCTTTCTTCTTTCATCGGTGTCTAGCCCAAAACCGTCTTTTCTGTTTTTATATTGTGAAATATTTCCAGGGAAAACAGCTGTGAAAAATACTGCGGTTATTTTTCCTAAAAGACTTCGGTATTTCTTCGGAGTAGCGATAATACTTGCTCCCAAAGCAATTTCAACAATTCCGGAATACACAACAGTATCGTCTTTTTTCAAAGGGACCCAATCCGGAACCTGTGCCTGAAATTCTTTTCTCCCAAAAGTGAGATGTGCAATTCCTGCCGTGACAAGCATCGTTCCTAATGCAATTCTTGAAATATTTTTAGAATCCATAACAATTTTTTTTAATGTTCATATTAAGACAAAATTCAGACCAGTCTGAAGATTATATCCAACTAGTTTTTAAGTCTTGAATAATATAAATTTTAATGGGAAATAAAATTTATATTATACTGATAATGTGACTGTAATCATAAATATGTCAGGAAAATTTCGTATCTTAGCAATCACTACCAAATCTAAAATTTATGGAACGAATTAAATTTTTTCTGGACGAAGCAACGGTTCAGAAAACTAAGAAAACGACTGAAAAAAACGGTATTAATTTCAATGAAATAAAGAACTTTTTATGTGAAGTTGATAATTATAGTTTCGATCAGATAAGACTAAGACTTAAGCCCAATCGTAATAAGTTTGTAATTGATATTGCAACGGGAATACAGTATCCTGCTTATAATGATTTTATGGCAAAAATTCAGCAGAGTAAATATGCAGGTTATTTTGATTTAAAATAAAATTTTACTACGCTCCTTAATTTATTACTTTAAACTTTTATATTAAAAGTGAGAGCCTCCTGATCTGAATTTTGAGATCAGGAGGCTTTTTAATTTAAAGCTAATTGTATGTGGCTTATTTTTTGACATCTTTGTTGCAAATAATCATCTATGTATCTCTCTGTTTTTTTGAATTTTAATTGGAAAGAATTTCTTTTGGGAAGCGAAGAATGGATTTTCATGCTTGAAATTGTTTTACGAACGATCATTATGTTCCTTACTATCATCATTGGTTTGAGGGTTTTGGGAAAAAGAGGTGTGAAGCAATTATCTGTTTTTGAACTTGTTGTGATCATTGGTTTAGGCTCAGCAGCTGGTGATCCTATGTTTTACAAAGATGTAGGAATAATGTCTTCTATTATTGTTTTTATTGTTATTATTTGCATTTACAGTCTTTTTACTTATTTAATCGGAAGGTTCAAAAAGTTTGAAAATTTATTGGAAGGAAAATCGATTTGTCTTATCAAAGATGGAGTTTTTGCCATTGATAATTTTAAGAAAGAAAATCTGGGCAGTGATGAATTTTTCTCAGAATTAAGATTGAAAGGTGTTTCACATTTAGGTCAGATAGAAACAGCAATTGAAGAAACTTCAGGAGATATCAGTGTTTTCTTTTATGATGAAAAAGAGGTTAAATATGGGTTGCCGGTAATGCCGCATTCATTGGATTATCCTTTGCAATTTGTTGAAAATGAAGGTTATTACTCTTGCACATTCTGTGGATCTACGGAAGAAAAGCAAACAGGCAACGCTGGAACCTGCAAAAAATGTGGAAAAAGAAATTGGGTTGAGGCGAGCAATAAAAAAAGAATTACTTAAAACAAATAAAAATTCCCGACTTAATTTAAAGTCGGGATTTCAATTAAACATATATATAATTGAGATTTGGTGTTGATGTTAAGCTATAGCTTCATTCTTGAAAATGCTTTTCATAGAAATTCCTGTGTCTTTTCCGAACAGGCTTGAAAAAATATTCTGAAACTCGTGGATATATTTACATCTGATTGTATTTCCGTAAATCTTCAATCCTTCAACGATTTTTTTAGAACTCAAATCAATATCATATTTGATGAATGTTTCCGGTCTTTCGTATCTGATTCTGTGATCTGAACTGTATGTTCTCATGAATCCGAATTTCTCCAGCCAGTCTTCATTGATTGTAATAGGTTGAATAGAATCTGCAGGCACAGCCAGATGTTGATAATCATTCTCGATCTTTACTGAATATTCATTTTTCTCATTCTGAAAAATCTCTGTAATTGTAAAAATCTGGCCTTTATAATCTACCAGATTTTTAATTTTTAAATCTGTAACGTTCATAATATTTGTGGTATAAGTGGTTTAGAAGAGAAGTTGCAAATACTATGCCTTACATTAAACGTGTGGTATGCAAAAGTGAATAATAACTGCTAATTTTTTAAATAATAATAATTTTTCGATTAGTGAATTAATTTCAATTAAAATAAATCTTATAGCAGTGATAAAATTATTTTGATAATTGTATTGTATACTTCTATTTTTAATCTTTTTCATTCAGTTCTGAATTTTTGAAAAAAATAGAGATTCCATAAAATCATTTCATAACCATAAACAGTATCTTCTATGGGAATCGTAAAAATTCGGATTCCGATAATATACTCAGGATTATAATTGACGATAGGAGAATCGAGTCCGCTTCCGGTGAGAATTCCGTTGACAGCCAAAAAACCGGGCATTAATATTAAATAAATCAATGATGCTTTTCCAATCCATTTGACTTTTAAAATAAAATACAACACAAAAAGACTGATTGCTGTTGTAAAAAAAGTAACAAACGGATAAATTCTCTGTTCAAAATAGACTGAAAGGCAAAGTAGAACTGTGATAGAAATAATCACAAATATTCTTTCAAAATCAGGATTCCAGTCTAGCTTAAAAAATTTATCTAAACAGAAATACGTAAAAATGCAGGAAAACGGGATGCAGATAAAAAACATGAGTTCTTCAATAGGAAGTCCGAAAAGTCGGCTGCCAATAAGATATCTGTCATTAAACCACCAAACACCGATTTTGGTAAACCAAACATCCCAAACAATAAAAAAGACGGCAACCAAAAGAGAAGCCATCATAAATGCTTTAAAATGCCTGTGAAACTTTATTTTCGGGTGAAATGAAAACAAAAAACAAATAATCACCGTAAAAAAGTTGATCGCCAAATACGTGTACTGCCACATTTACTTCTTATTTTTATTAAAATACATTTTGAAATACTTCACAGGAACCCACAAAAATCCAAAACATTCTCCCTGCTCTTTTCCGGTATGTTTGTGATGCTGTTTATGAGCGCGTCTTATCGCTAATAAATAAGGATTTTGTGTGTCTCGCAAAAGCTTAAAACGCTGATGAATAAAGATGTCATGAACAAAAAAATACGCCATTCCGTATAAAGTTATTCCGATAGAGATGTAAAAATAGGCATTAAAATTATTCACCGTTCCGTAATACATCATTGCAATGGTAGGAATCGCAAAAATGGCGAAAAAATAGTCGTTTCTTTCCATGTGACCATCATTGCTATGGTCGTGATGATCCCGGTGGAGCGTCCATAAAAAACCATGCATAATGTATTTGTGAACCATCCACGTGATCCCTTCCATGATAAAAAATGTGGCAACAACAATCAAGAAATTCATATCAGTTTTGTTTCTGGTTAAACATTTTTTCCAAGATATTAAATCGGTAAAGGAAGATGTGTTCTAATTTACTTTTAACGAAAAGCTTATGGGCAATTTCTCCCAAAAATCCCATCGGAAGTTCATAATCTACAGTGTCTTTTATTAAAACGCCTTTTTCGTTGGGGATAAATTCATGAAAATGATTCCATAATTTATAAGGCCCTTTTTTTTGAAAGTCCGTAAAACTTTGATGATAATTGACTTGTGTGATTTCCGTCTGCCAATCCATTTTAATTCCTAATAAGGGCGAAACGTAATAATCGATGATCATTCCTTCGTAGATTTCATCACTTTCCATTTTTGTACGAACAATGAAGTTCATATCTTTTGGAGTGATTTTAGAAAGATTATTGGCTGATGAAAAAAATTTCCAGGCAGTTTCTATATCGCAGTTTAATTGTTGCTCTCTTTTAAGTTGATGTACCATTTTTCTTGTTTAAAATAAATTTCTGATCTTATAAATATGATATTTTATACTGTAGATAACTGCTCATCATTAATGAAAATTTTCTTCCGTTTGAAATTCTGATTCTCTGATTGATAATTTTTTTTGCAGGTGTTTTTTTAATTTTTCTGAACAGAGAAATGTAATATCGATATGCAAGATAAACTCCGAAACGTGCTGAGTTGGGCAAATTTTTAATGCCTTCCAAAGCTTCTTTAAATTCCTGCTGAATATCATTTTCAATGTGTTCTTTCACGGAATTGTCAAAAAAAGTTATATCAACATTAGGAAAATAAGTGCGACCCAAAACCTGATAATCATCTTTCAAATCTCTTAAAAAATTAACTTTCTGAAAAGCCGACCCGAGTTTCATTGCAGAAGGTTTCAATATTTCGTACTGCTCTTTATTTCCGTCTACAAAAATGTGAAGACACATCAAACCAACGACTTCGGCAGAACCTAAAATGTATTGTTTGTAAAGATCAGAATTGTAATCAATTTTCTGAAGATCCATTTCCATGCTGTGTAGAAACTGGTTAATCAGTTCTAAATCAATTTTATACCGATGAATTGTTTCCTGAAAGCATTGCAAAATAGGATTTAAAGAAATTTTTTCTTCCAAAGCCTGATTCGTCTGTTCTCTGAAACGTGCAAGTAGACTTGCTCTATCAAAATCATGGAAACTGTCTACAATTTCGTCAGCCAGTCTCACATAGCCGTAAATTGCATAAATTGAATTTCTGATTTTTGGTGACAATGCCAAGATCCCCAATGAAAAACTGGTACTGTATTGTTTGGTGGTCTGTTTACTGATCTTGTACGAGAGATCATCAAATAGCTTTTTCATATTGATCCTGGTTTATTTGGTTGCTTCAATGGCTGCAATTTTCCCTGAAATAATCGACGGCGGAACTCCGGGTCCCGGAACGGTCAATTGTCCCGTGTAAAATAAATTGCTTATTTTTTTATTTTTTAGTGAAGGTTTTAAAACTGCTGTTTGGGAAACTGTGTTTGCCAATCCGTATGCATTTCCTTCATATGCGTTGTAATCTTCTTTAAAATCTTTGATGCAATAGCTTTGTTTATAGTCTAATTTCGATTTTAGATCTAAAGTTCCAGTGTGTTTTTCGAGTCTGAGAATCATTTCGTCAAAATATTTTTCTCTGATTTCTTCGCTGTCTTCCAAACCGGTTGCAACAGGCATCAGAAGAAATACATTTTCACAATTTTCAGGAGCTACATTTTCATCCGTTTTTGACGGACAACAAACGTAAAAAAGTGGTTTCGTAGGCCATTTTTTATCATCATAAATTTCTGTTGTATGCAGATCCAGATCATTTTCAAAAAACAAAGTATGATGTTTCAGATTTGGAATTTTTTCTTTAAATCCTAAATAATAAATTAAACATGAAGGCGCAAAGGTTCTTTTTTTCCAGTAATCTTCCGTATAATTTCTATACTCTTTGGGAAGTAAAGTGTTTTCTGTGTGGTGATAATCTGATGATGCAATCACAATGTCAAATTCAATATCTCTTCCATTGACAGACAATGAAGTTGCTTTATCTTTATTGATCTTTATCGAATCAATATTAGAATTTAAATGAAAGTGAACTCCCTGCTTTTTTGCGATATCTGCCATCGCATCGATGATTTTAGAAAATCCCCCAACCGGATACCATGTTCCCAGTTTGTATCCTCCGTAATTCATCAAACTGTACAATGCAGGAATATCTTTCGGAGCTGCTCCCAGAAAAATTACCGGAAATTCCATCAGCATGATCAGTTTTGGATCTCTGAAGTATTTTCTTACAAATTTATGGAAATTAGATAGTAAGTCTAATTTTAAAGCACTTTTTGCGATTTTCGGAGAAACAAATTCAAACCAGGAATGACAAGGTTTGTTAACGAATTCTTTCATGCCTACTTCATATTTGTATTGGGCGTCTTTCATGAATTCATCAAGCTTTTTTCCTGCACCTTTTTCAGTAGTTTCAAAAAGATTTTTCATCTCATCATAATCATGTGGAATCTGCATCGTTGTCTCTGAGAAAACCATTTCAAACTGAGGATTTAAAGGAATTAATTCAAAATAATCTGAAGTTTTTTCACCAAAATCTGAGAAGAAATTTTCAATAATATCAGGCATCCAATACCAACTTGGGCCCATATCGAAAACATAACCATTATCTGTGGTGAATTTCCTTGCTCTTCCCCCTAAACTGCTGTTTTTTTCAAAGACATGCACCTGATGACCTTGCTGTGCAGAATAAGCTGCTGCCGACAAACCTGAAAATCCTGATCCTATAATCGCTATTTTTTTCATATTAATTATTTTCAAATGAAAAATCTTTATAAACGGTTTCTATAAGATCTTTGCTGTCAATATTTTTGTGATAAATAGGATGGTGAAACTGATCTAATTTGTTAAGAATACGAATCAATTCCATTTTTTCTGAATGATAAAGATTACCTGAAACGATTTTGGTTGCCTGACGAATTTTACCCATCTGGTTTTCGAGAACTTTCAGACCTTTTTCTGTAATATTTATCAATTTGATTCTTTTATCTTGCACAGAATCTGTCTGTTGAATCCAGCCATGCTTCAAAAGCCGGTTGATGATCAGAATTCCGACAGGTTTTTCGTGAATGTTTTTTTTTATTAAATCAATTTTCGACATTGCTCCGAAAGCTTTAAGATTAATCAGGTAAATGAAATCTTCCTGAGTAGAGAAATCAGAATCTGAAATTGCAGATTTTGAATAAGATTTTGCATATCGGTTGAGATGTAGTAAAAGTGTTGTAATTGCACTTTCAGCACTTCTCCCATGCTCTTTCCCTTCCCAATTTGTGTCTGCCGTCATATTCTCATAGTTTTGTTTTTGAGATTCCTGATCAAAGACCCAAGCTTTGAAACCATCAATTGTTGAAGGATAGGAAGCGTTTTTATTACTCAAATTAAATTCTTCGAGTAATGTGACAGTATCTTTAATTAAGTCAAAGTCCATTTAAATAAATTTATATTTATAAATATACAGTAATTTTAAAATAAGGTTTATTTATATTTTAAATCCTATCAAAAATGATTCCACAAAACGTTTTTATTAATAAAAAATAAGACTCTGCAAGCAAAGTCTTATTCTCTCTAATTCTAAATTCTAAGGATAATATGAAACTTTTTATTTTTTAATGATTTTTTTGATGATAGTTTTATTTGTTTGTGTCTTTATTGTTACAAAATATACACCTGCTGATGCATCTGAAATATCTATTTTTTCAGTATCATTTTGAGATTTGATTGCTTTTCCGGCAGCATCAGAAACTTCAACTGATTTTATTTTGTCTTCTCCTTTCACATAGATAATTCCTGTAGTTGGATTAGGGTAAATAGTTGAAAGTTCTTTTTTGGTATCATTTACAGATAAGCTGGACAAAGAAATTCTCTTCACTTTGGTTGTACCTTGTGAATATGCAAGAACCAGATAATTATTTACCGGATCTATTGCCAAATCATTATATGTTGCCTGATCGTCAGAGACGAAATTTCCTCCAAAAGCAGACCACGTATCAGTTATGTTGTCAAACTTATATACTGTATTTTTCAGGTGATTTCCATCGGAGCTATCCCATTGACTGGCAACAACATAAGGTGTTCCGCTTGAGGTAACGGTAATGGCAAGATGCTGAACTGCTTTTGCGGAAAAATTAGCATTACCAACTTGGCTCCATGATGTACCATTCCATTTTTTTACATTTATTTTTCTTCCATTCGTAGAATTTGAAATATATGCAACATATAAATTGTTATTCCCGTCAATCGCAATATCAGAAGTATACTGTTCACCGGACGATGATGTGTCTACAATCGCGCCTCCAACCATTATCCAGTTGTCTGTAGATGTCGCAGTTGTGGTGTTTTCGTAAACTCTTACCCCGCTTGATATATTACATGTGTATACTTTATTATTAGTTCCGATCACCATTTCTGCAAAAGTTGCCCCGCTTGAGAAGCCCACATTACCGACTTGTTCCCAAGCATTGTTTACAAATCGTCTTACTGTTCCTGATCCGTCAGAAGAATAAGTGAAGAGTACGTTTGCTGGTGATACTGCTGAAGCATGATAATTTACCGTATTACTTGTAGCACTTGCTAAAGAAGACCATGTCGTACCACTAAACTTTCGTACTTCCAACCCCGTTCCTTGATTGGTATAAAATACATTTCCCAAACCATCCAAAGACAAAGAATTATAAAGTGCAATTCCTGTTGTAATACCTGCAGTTCCTCCTAAATATGACCAGGAACTTCCTTCAAACTTTTGTACAGAACCTTTAGAAACTGAGGTGTCATAATAAGAAAGATAATATTTTCCTGTACCATCAACAACTAGGTTATTATAACTGGAACCTCCTGCCGAAACATTGGCTGCAGATCCTACATTTTCCCACTGTTGAGCTTTTAAAGAAAGAAAATTTACAGCAACTCCAAAGAGTAGGAGTGTTCTTTTAAAAGTAAGAGAGTAGTTTTTTTTCATGATAATTGATTTTAAATTTTATAATTTTTATGTGATTTTTTTAAGTTTTCAGAAATTAAGTTTTTGTTATGATAATTGCTTAAGAAGCATTTGACAAATGTAGGAGGTGATTTGTTTAAACTGAAATATTTTGATGATTTCTAGTCTAAATATGATACTCATTAGATACTTTATGACTTATGATCAATATTTTTGATTAATTTACAATACAGAAAATGTAAATTTCTGGAAATAATTTTTTTTTCTGATTCTAATTTCTGAAGTGAAAATTGATTTGATGTGGTTGAATGTTCAATAACTAAAAGCCATTATCATTTAATTAATGATAATGGCTTTTGGATGTCTGATAATATATAATGAATTAAATATTATCTATGAATTGATAAATATCTTCGTTTGCAGGAATTTCTAATTTTTTTCTGATCCGGTACTTTTTATTTTGTACTGTACGCGTTTCTATGAAGGTATACTGCGCAATTTCTTTGGTTGTTAATTTAAGTTTTAAAAGTGCACAAAATTCAATTTCGGATTGTTGAAGATCAGAATTGATGTTTAATAATTTACTTGAAAATTGAGGGAAAATATTTTCAAAAGTAAACATAAAAGATTCATCCTTATTTTTGACCAAGGTGATCAATTGGCTGTAAGTTTCCTGTAAATTAAGATCAGTTTCCTTCTTGTTTTTTCTTTTAAATATATACATGAAAAATCCGAAAACAGCTACGAGAACAATAAAAGCAAGTCCAAAAAGAAGCAATTTTTGAGAACTGTTTTCATCTTCTTCAATCTTCTCTTTTTCAATTACTTTTTGAAGCGAGTTGTACTTACTCTGTAAAATATTTAAGTCAAGCTGTTTCAGTTTTTGCTGATAATAATCTGCACTGTCTTTATTTTTTGTCTTCGCGTAAATTTCCTGTAAAGCTGTATAAATATTGCTCTTATTTAGTTCAATGCCATTTTTTTGACTGATTGAAAGTGCTTTATGAAAATTAGCAATTGAAGTTTTAAAATCACCTTTAGACTTCATTACCTCACCCAAAACAATATAATTAGAAACCATCGTTTTGTCGTTCGAAAAATCTTTAGGTTTTAGTTCTATAGATTTTTTCACATAATAATCTGCAGAATCTATATTGTACTGAATATAGATATTGGCAAGATTAGAATAATTTAAATATTGAAAATTGGCATATTCTTCCGGATCCGTAAGTTCTTTTCCGCTATTTATTTCTTCAAGAATTTTTTTTGCAGCTTTTCTGGGTTCATTAATGTCGAGATAAATATTTGAATAACTGTTAAGTATATTGGCTTTTGCGTAGAATATTTTTTTAGACTTAGACTGATCTTTTTTCAAAATATCGTAGGCGTTATTGAGATAAGTAATCGCCTTATCATGAAACTTGTTGATGGAGTAAGTTTCAGCCAGATAAATATTTGCCATTGCTTGATAATAAGAATCCCCAAATTCACGAGATTTTATTTGCAAATTTTCTGTAGAAATAATAAGACTGTCTGTAAGATTTTTGCTGTAAAAATAACGGCATTTTCTGTCAAGAAGTTTCATTTCAGAAAGAGAATCTTTTAAAATGTGCGATTCATGTAATAATGCCCCGATTTCCCGATATGCATTATCTATATTGGTGGTAAAAAGCTTAGAATTTTTGGCAACTTTTTCTCTGAATTTTTCTACATGAGCAGATTGTTGAGCTTTCAGAAAAACACTCAATAAAATAATTAAATAGGTAAATTTCAGAAAAACCCTTCGCATTTTATCCGATCAGATTGTAATTTAAATGATTTTTTGTGAAGTGTGGTGCTAATTTACTTAAAAATTATTCATATCAATACTATTTATCATTATAATGTATAAAAATGATAAATAACAGATTTTTTACTTTTTAAATAGTATTGATTGCATAATTCTTTTTTAAATTATAATTTTACGAGACCATATTAAGGATATTAATAAGGTGTCAGGTTTTCAGATCATTTAAACTTTCATTTAATCAATGAAAGATGATTTTATTTATATTTAATTTAAAAATGATTAATAAACCTTTACACAGCTTTCATATTCCGGTAATGGGACTGGCTTACACGATCGATTCTCCGATACGGGTTGCACAATACGGGATTTCTTCAGTAATATCTATAATTGATGATGAGATTATAGAAAAGATGAAAAATTTTTATAATAAAAAATTTAATCTCAATTATCCTGAAATTTCAATAAAAACAGATGATTATCGCGCTAAAAGAATTACAGAGTATCTCGATATGGTTGATGATATCGTCAACGAAAAATTCAAAATCTTCAAACAGGAAATTTCAAAAAATACCGAAGCTTTAAAACACTTTATCAACATTCTTCCGAATACTTCAGAAATCAAAACGACACTTCAGAATCTTTTGGAAAACAGAGATTATTTTGGATGTCAGATTAAAAATTTTATCGAAAAAAATCTTGTTCCCGGAAACATCGACGTTAATATTATGACGAAAGTTGATAAGGATAATTTTATTAAAAACCAACAGCTTCCCGTTATATACAATGATGCACACGCTTCTTTAAGGGGGTTTGCCAAAAGCAAACTTTCGTCTTCAATGGTTTTGTCTGCGGGTATGAATCCTCGTTTGTATACTTATATCGAAGAATTTGATGACTTTTTCCCGGATAATGAAGGTGTTTTAAAAAAGAAAATCATTTTAAAAGTAAGTGATTTTCGATCTGCGATGATTCAGGGAAATTTTTTGGCAAAAAAAGGATTGTGGATTTCTGAATACAGAATAGAATCGGGTTTAAATTGTGGTGGTCATGCTTTTGCCACTGAAGGTTTGCTTTTAGGCCCGATCATGGAAGAATTTAAGCAAAAAAAATCTGAATTGATAGATTCTGCGTATTCTTTAATGGTCCCGGCTTTAGAACAGAAAGGAAAATTTGTCCCTTCAGAACCATTAGAGATGAAAATCACGGTGCAGGGCGGAGTAGGAACTTCTGAAGAGCATGATTTTTTGCTGAAAAATTACCTTGTTGACAGTGTTGGTTGGGGTTCTCCTTTTCTTCTTGTACCAGAAGCAACGTCTGTAGATGCAGAAACCCGAAATTTATTGGCTCATTCAAAGGAAGAAGATTTTTATCTGAGTCATATTTCTCCTCTCGGAGTCCCTTTCAATACGGTAAAAGGTACATCTAATGAAGTTTTAAAAAACCAGAAAGCAGCCAAAAACAAATACGGAAGTTCGTGTCCGAAAAAACTATTAGCTTTAAATAAAGAATATTCTTCACAAGGAATTTGTACGGCTTCTAAAAAATACCAGGAAATCAAATTGAACGAACTTGAACTTCAAAAACATGAAATGACCAATCTTCAGTTTAAGAAAAAAGAAAAAGAGATTACCGATAAATCGTGCCTGTGCGTAGGATTGGTGAATTCTGCATATATCGAAAACCATCTTCCTGTAAAGGGAGAAAAGCAAGGAGTTGTCATTTGTCCTGGCCCGAATCTTGCCTATTTTGATAAAGAACTTTCGCTTTCGGAAATGGTAAAACATATTTACGGAAATTCAAATGTGATTACAAATGAGCGTCCTCATATATTCATTAACGAACTTAAAATGTACGTAAGGCATTTACAAAAAGAAATAACAGATTTTTCAGGAAATTTGACCAATGCACAAATCAAAAAATGGAACATATTCAAGAGTAATCTTCTTAATGGAATTGAGTACTATCAAAAACTTTTTGCCTGCTCAGAATTTTTCAGAAACGATTACAAAAATATTAAAAATCAACTCGACGAGAGTGAATTATCGATTTTAAATATTGAAATTCCGGAAATTCTAAAAGCTTAAAAGAAAATAAAAATCAACAATAGCTAAATAAAAATCAGAAATTCATATGTGATCTGGTTGAGAAAAAAAATAAATCGAGTATTAATAGCATATTAACCTTGATTATATAATAATTGAGGTTTTTTTGTGAATAAAGTAAATATAACTTTATATTTGTATAAATTATATTATGCAAGTTCTTTAAATAAAAATAAAAATTAATTTGTATTGATTCAAAATATAAACACTTTGAGAATTGATTCCAAACTTATAGTTACTTTTGATAAAAAAAGAAAACTGTGAATTTTATTATTAAACTTATTTGGTATAATTTTAGAGGCTAAAAAAAATATTTAAAATAAAAAAATTAATATGTAAATTTACTTTAGCAGTTCTCTTGTAATAGTGAATCGCAATATCAGTTCTGATGATAACTATTTTTTTAATAGCTTTGCTGATGTAGTGCAGAGGTATATTGCAAATATTTATTTTTATGAATAAATATTTTAGAGTTTAGCCAAATCCAAACAAATATTAATATCGTAATTATTATAAGTCTTTTCAAAAAAGTGGGAAATCTACAGTTCCGGATAGCTTTTTGATAAAAGAATGGTGATGAATAAAGAAATACGATTAAACGTTTTCTTTAGAATTTACTTTTTATTTTTAAAATAAAAATAATTAATTGCTTCATTGCAGTTTTAAATAATAAACGATGCCTAGAAAAGTTGTACAAGGTCCTATCAGGGATAAAGAAAAAACCAAACAAAAACTGCTGAATGCAGTTGGAAAAATTTTGAAAACTAAAGGTTATTCAGGATTAATGGTAAGTAAAATCGCTGCCGTTGCGGGTTTCGATAAAAAACTAATTTACGAATATTTCGGAAGTACAGATAAGCTTATTGATGAATACATCAGATCACAGGATTATTGGAGCAGGGTAGATGAAAAAGAGATGAATGTAGATCTTTCTGACGGTGGAAAAGAAATGTCAAAAATGGCTTTGCTTAATCAGTTTGAGAGCCTAAGAAAGAATAAAGAACTTCAGAAAATTATTGTATGGGAGCTTTCAGAAAGCCGCCCGATTTTGAAAAAAATATTCGAACAGCGCGAAGAAGTGGGTGAAGGCTTATTCAAAAACATCACTGATCCGCATTTTGGCGAAAAATCTGAAGAATACAGAGCAATTACTGCTTTACTGGTTGCAGGGATTTATCATCTTAATCTGTATACTGCATACAACGGAACCACTTTCTGCGGAATAGATACCAAAACCGAAGACGGAAGAAAGAAAATTGAGAAAGCGATTGTTGATATCATAGATTTTGCATATCAGAAGAAATAATTATTTTTTACAAAAGTTAAGCTTAGGTTTTATTCAAATTTGAAATTTTATACTTTCAGATTAAAACTATATTTCTTACTTTTGGGCTATGGAAAATTTCATCGTATCTGCAAGAAAATACCGTCCGCAACAGTTTGACACCGTTGTTGGGCAATCTCATATTACAGATACTTTAGAGCATGCTATTGAAGAAAATCAATTAGCACAGGCTTTGTTATTCTGCGGTCCACGTGGAGTAGGAAAAACAACCTGTGCCCGAATTTTAGCCAGAAAAATCAACGAAAAAGACGGTTCAGTTTCAGAAGACGGATTTGCGTATAATATTTATGAATTAGATGCAGCTTCTAATAACTCTGTTGATGATATTCGTGAATTGATTGATCAGGTGCGTTTTGCGCCTCAGGTTGGTCAGTACAAAGTGTATATTATTGACGAGGTACATATGCTGTCATCTGCAGCTTTTAATGCATTTCTGAAGACCTTGGAAGAGCCTCCCGCTCATGCGATTTTCATCTTGGCTACAACTGAAAAGCATAAAATTATTCCTACGATATTATCTCGTTGTCAGATTTATGATTTTAAAAGGATCACCATTCTTGATATTCAGGAACATCTGAAAGGAATTGCTGAAAAAGAAAACATCAAGTACGAAGATGATGCCTTATATCTGATTGCCCAAAAAGCAGATGGAGCTTTAAGAGATGCGCTTTCAATTTTTGATAGATTATCTACTTTCTCTCAGAAAAATATTACTTTGGCAAAAGCTGCCGAAGTTCTCAATATTTTAGATTACGATCAATATCTGAAAATTGTAGATTTTGCAAAAGAAAATAAAATTCCGGAAGTGCTTTTTGCCTTTAATGAAATTGTAAAAAAAGGTTTTGATCCGCATATTTTCATTGCAGGTTTGGGGAACCATTTCAGAGATTTGATGATGGCTCAGAATGCTTCAACAATTGATCTGATAGAAGTTGGCGAACAAACGAAAACAAAATTTGTAGAACAGGCTCAAAAGTGGAATGCTCAGCAATTGATAGATGGCATCGAGATTTGCAACCATGCAGATATTAATTATAAAAATTCTAAAAATCCGAGGCTTACAGTAGAGATTGCTTTAATGCAATTGGCTTCTCTAGCGGCTGTTGGAGACGTTGCTAAAAAAAAAAGTTTATAATATTAGCTCCATTTCTTCATGAAAAGCAAGAGGTAAAGTTACCATCAAAAGCTGAAGAAAAGAAAGAGGAGATCATAGTAAACACAGTTGTTGCTACAACAGAACCGCCTGCAGAATTGACGATAAAAACGGCTTCAAAACCATTATCAAGACCAAAGATTTCATCAGGTTTCAGCATCAATTCTTTTATCAATAAAGAAGATAAGCAGGAAGTCGAAGAGACTGTTGTAGTTAAAAATGATCATTTGCAGGAACATCATTTCACAGATACCGATCTTCAGGCAGAATGGAATCTCCTGCTCATGCAGTTGCGTACTAAAGAACCTTTCGTTTTTAATGCCATTAAATCTTTTAAATTAGTAAAGGTCAGCGAAAAAGTGATCCAGGTTTTGTATCCTTCTGAGTCTGCAAAAGCTGAATTTGATAAGATAAGCGGTGAATTTTTTAATCATTTTAAAAGAAAAGTAAATAATTACACAATTGAATTTGATTATAAAAAAGATCACGAAAATCTTAAAATTGAGGTAGTTACAAAGAAAAAGATATTCGAGAAATTTGTAGAGATCAACCCATTATTGAAAGATCTTGATGATTTAATGAAGTTTGATTTGACTTAATTTTATATATTTGTCAAATGTTTTTGCTGAAATGTTGTTTTTCAGGAAAATATTTACTTAAAAAAACTAGAATTAGACATTCTCAATTTCAAAGTGGAAAAATTATTATTCCCATATCTGTCTACTTTTGCACCTGCTGATTTTTTTAGCAGTTATTTTAGTTTTTCATCTTTTTATTATAGAAATTTCAGAACGTATTATCGATTTTATTGGTATAGCTAACTGAATTTCTTTCTCAAAAAATACAGGAAAATCAATCATTTTCCATTTCATTACATTTTTGTATCAAATTTTTTGAAAAGAATTATAAAGCAACTTTATAAGGCTTTGTCATTGAATATAAATTTAAATAAATAATACTTTACAATATGAACTTAACAGAATTAAAAAACGACTGGATCAAAGAGTTTCCACAACCGATGATGATTGCAGGACCATGCAGCGCAGAAAGCGAAGCCCAAATGTTGGAGACCGCAAAAAGAATAAAAGATACCAAGGCTCAGGTTCCGATTTTTCGTGCCGGAATCTGGAAACCACGTACGAAACCCAATGGTTTTGAAGGGGTTGGAGTAATTGGTTTAAACTGGTTAAAAAAAGTAAAACAAGAATACGGATTTAAAACTGCTACCGAAGTTGCCAATGCGCATCACGTTGCAGCAGCTTTGGAAGCCGATGTAGATATTCTTTGGATTGGTGCGAGATCAACGGTAAATCCTTTTACGGTGCAGGAAATCGCAGAAGCTTTAAAAGGAACTGAGAAAACAGTTTTGGTTAAAAATCCTGTGAATCCGGATTTAGCTTTATGGATTGGTGCTTTGGAAAGACTTCTGGGACAAGATATTAAAAATTTAGGCGTTATTCACCGTGGATTTTCAACTTACCAAAAAACAAAATACAGAAACAATCCGAACTGGCAGATTGCTTTGGATTTTAAAAGCCAATTTCCCAATATTCCGATGTTGGTAGATCCTTCACACATTTGCGGAAACAGAACCGGTTTGGCAGATATTACACAGGAAGCTTTAAATGTGGGCTACCAAGGTGCAATTATTGAAACCCATTCTAATCCTGATGAGGCATGGAGTGATGCTTCTCAACAGATTACCCCGGAAGTTTTGGCAGAATTAATTTCAAATCTAAAAGTAAGAAATTCCGGTTTGGCAGGTTTTGATAATGAAATGGGAAGACACAGAACATTGATTTCCGATATTGATTTTCAAATGATTGAATTGCTTTCTCAAAGAATGAAAATTTCGGAAAAGATTGGTAAGCTGAAGAAAGAAAATGATATTGCGATCTTCCAGCCGGAACGTTGGAAAGTGATTACGGAATATGCTGTACAAAAGGCTAAAGAAACAGGAATGTCACAAGATTTTATAGAAAAAGTTTTTAAAGCGATTCATGAAGAGTCTATTGAGAAACAAAATAATATCATGATCGACAGAAAGTAGAAAAGGAAGTTGTGACAGGATTTAGAATTGATAAATAAATATATTGTTTGTTATTCCGGAGGAATCTAAACTTCGAGATGAATAAAAAAATCTTGTCGAGATTCCTCCGGAATGACAAACTTTGTGGTAATATAATTCCAGATATAAACTAAATCCTGTTACCTTAATCCTAAATTCTTATCTTTGCATTCATATATATGAAAGGAAAAATCATTAAATCTACAGGAAGCTGGTATCAGGTTTTGGAAATGGAAACCGGAAAAATTTTTGAAGCGAGAATTCGTGGAAAATTTAAGCTGATCAAAACCAGGCTGACCAATCCTCTTGCTGTGGGTGATTTTGTCGAATTTCAATTGGAACAGGATGATATTGCATGGATCACGAAAATCGATCCTCGTAAAAATTATTTGATCAGAAAAGCTGTTAATCTTTCGAAAGAAGCACATATTATTGCTTCAAATATTGATTTGGCTTGTTTTATTTTTACTTTAAAACATCCTGAAACATCTTTCGGTTTCTTAGACCGTTTTCTTGCCTGTTGTGAAGCTTACAACATAAAACCTCTAATTCTTTTCAATAAAATTGATGTTTTAAATGAAGAAGAAATAGAAGTAGTGAAGGATATTCAGTTTCTCTATCAGGAAATTGGTTATGACAGTTTGGAAATTTCATCTTATTCTAAATTAAATCTGGAGGATTTACAGGAGCTTCTTAAAAATCAGACTTCAGTATTCTTTGGTCATTCTGGCTGTGGAAAATCAACTTTGGTCAATGCTTTACAACCTGATTTGAATCTTCGTACTTCAGAAATTTCAGATACTCATCTTAAAGGAAAACATACCACCACTTTTGCTCAAATGCATTTTTGGCATTTTGGCGGAAATGTTATTGATACTCCCGGTGTAAGAGAGTTTGCAATGATTGATATTGAAAAAGAAGAAGTGCAGCATTATTTTCCTGAAATCTTTAAAAAAAGGAAAGAGTGCAAATTTCATAATTGTATGCATATCAACGAACCCAAATGTGCTGTTCTTGATGCCTTAGAAACAGGTGAAATACAACATTCCAGATATTCAACCTACATCAAACTGATGGAAGAGGCTGAAGAAAATTCTCAAAACTAAATTTATACTCGAAAAATGATCTGATTTTATTCTATTATTTACAATAGAATTGATGCTTTGCGTTTATGATATTTGAGTTGATTTAATTTTACGAAATATGTAATTTTATGGAGTAATTTTTGCAAATAAAAAAACCCAGCCGAAGCTGGGTAAAAACTAATAACCATGAAAACTCAAATTAAACATGAGAATCGAAATAGTAGTTGCAATTAGTATGCCAAAAAGCATCGGTGATTTTCTTAATAAAAGTTATTTTATGTTAAAATTAAATTAAAATTATAGTTTAGATATTTTTCGTAATTTTGTGCATTCAAAAAATATACATTTATGTCAAACATTACATTCACTATGATTAAGCCTGATGCGGTTGCTGATGGGCATATTGGTGCGATTTTAGGGAAAATTTCAGAAGGAGGTTTCAAAATCAAAGCTTTAAAATTAACTCAGCTAACAGTTGCTGACGCAAAAAAATTCTACGAAGTACATGCTGAAAGACCATTTTATGGAGAATTAGTAGACTTCATGAGCTCAGGACCAATCGTTGCTGCGATTTTAGAAAAAGACAATGCTGTTGAAGATTTCAGAACTTTAATCGGGGCTACAAATCCTGCTGAAGCTGCTGATGGAACAATCAGAAAAATGTTTGCCAGAAGCATCGGAGAGAATGCTGTACACGGTTCAGATTCTGATGAAAATGCTCTAATCGAAGCACAATTTCATTTTTCAGGAAGAGAGATTTTCTAAGCAAAACTCTTCGAAATAAAAAATCCGGAAATTATTCCGGATTTTTTCGTTTTATGTCAATATTTCGTTTTTTCATGACATTTAGTCAATATAAAATAACTCAATATATTTTTTTAAATTATTTGTTTTGATTCTAAATAATTAATAAAATGTTTGTCAAATCCTTAATCATACATCAATATGGTTTCTTTGTAGCAAAAATATTTTTTATATAATAAAAAATTCCGTGTTTTTACGGATGTTTTTGCTTTAAAAAAAAATCCATCTTTACAGCAGTTAAAATAAAAATCAAATTAACAATTAGGCATCGTTAACTGAGCATTATTAACTAAGAAAACTAATAACCATTATACTCTTAACTTGAGAACAAAGGGCAGCTTTTATGAGCTGCTTTTTGTTTTATACTTTTAATAGCTCAATAGTTCTTTCAGGATTATCAGCGGAGAATACTGCATTGCCTGCAACCAAAACATCTGCTCCGGCTTCAAAAAGTTTAGAGGCATTATCAAGATTTACACCGCCGTCAATTTCGATCAGTGCTGTAGAATTGTTGCTTAAAATTAAATCTTTAGTTTCTGCGATCTTTTTGTAAGTGTTTTCAATAAATTTCTGACCTCCAAATCCTGGATTTACACTCATTAATAATACCAAATCAACATCAGCAATGATATCTTCAAGCATTAGAACGGGAGTAGATGGATTCAATACAACACCTGCTTTTGCGCCTTTACTTTGGATTAGGTTGATTGTTCTGTGAAGATGCGTACATGCTTCATAATGTACAGAAACGAGGTCTGCGCCATACTCAATGAATTCTTCAACATATTTTTCGGGTTCTACAATCATCAAATGAACATCTACAAACTTTTTAGCATGTTTCTGAACGGTTTTCATTACCGGAAAACCAAATGAAATGTTAGGAACAAATCTTCCGTCCATGACATCGATGTGCAACCAGTCAGCTTGTGAATTATTCAGCATTTCAATGTCTCTTTGCAGGTTCCCAAAGTCTGCAGATAAAAGGGAAGGAGCAATTAGCTTAGTTTTCATTTTTACTTTTATACTTAATATTAGATTTTAGAAAAACAAAAGAACAAAGAATTTTAGATCTTAACTCTTTGTTCTTTTGTCTGATGTCTGTTAATGATACTTCAGTTTCATTTCAGGTTTTATATTCAAAAGTGTTTCGTAGATCAATTGAATTACGTTCCCTACATCTTCTTTTGAAACCATTTCTACTGTTGTGTGCATATAGCGCAAAGGTAAAGAAATCAATGCGCTTGGTACTCCTCCGTTTGAATGTGCAAAAGCATCGGTGTCAGTTCCTGTAGCCCTGCTCGCTGCTGCTCTTTGGTAAGGGATTTCTTTATTTTTTGCAGTATCAATGATTAATTCTCGGATAATGTGATGAACACTTGGAGCAAAGAAAACAACGGGACCGTTACCGCATTTTTGATCGCCTTCTTTTTTCTTTTCAATCATCGGAGTTGTTGTATCATGTGTTACATCTGTAACGATGGCGATATTGGGCTTAATGGTGTCAGCAATCATATCTGCGCCATAAAGACCTACTTCTTCCTGTACTGAATTCGTAATGTAAAGACCAAATGGAAGCTCTTTTTTGTTTTCCTTTAAAAGTCTTGCAACTTCTGCAATCATAAATCCACCGATTCTGTTATCTAAAGCTCTGCAAACAAAATAACGGTCGTTCATTTCAAAAAATTCGTCAGGATATGTAATCATGCATCCGATAAAAATTCCTAAATCTTCTACTTCCTGTTTTGTTGTAGCTCCGCAATCGATAAAAATATTTTCGATTTTAGGTGTCGGTTCGTCCTGATTGGCACCTCTCGTGTGAATTGCAGGCCACCCGAAAACTCCTTTTACAATTCCTTTTTCACCGTGAATGTGAACAATCTTTGATGGCGCAATGGTTTGATCCGAACCACCATTTCTGATCACATAAATCAATCCGTCGTCTGTAATATAATTGACATACCAGGATATTTCATCTGCATGAGCTTCGATCACAACCTTAAAATCGGCTTCAGGATTGATGATTCCGTAGCAGGTTCCGTAATGGTCAACTTCTATTTTATCAACATAAGGAGTGATGTAGTTCATCCATACTTCCTGACCTCTGTGTTCGTATCCGGTTGGTGATGAAGTGTTTAAATATCTCTCTAAAAATTTCAAAGATTTCTTTTCAAATTTCATATTAAAGGAATGATTTTTGCAGTTAAGTTTCGTTATAATACGCGTAAAAATAATGAAAATTCATAAAATCACCTTTCTTTTTCTTTTCTTTTTTAGTGCTATGATCTTTGGGCAGCAAAGGGATTCCGTTATTGCAAAGGCTTTAAGCCAATATCCTCAGGATGAATTGAAAACGGACGAATTTGGAAATAAATACTATTACGATGAAAGACAAAAAGCAAAAATTTATGAGATCAATGGTGAGACAGTAGTCGTGATGGATGAGCTAATACTTCTTAATAAGCCCAAATTCAATAATCAGCTGGATAAAAATTATTATCTTTTTTTAAATAAAAAATTATACAGGGTTTATCCTTTATTTTTAACTGCTTTGCAACAGTACAGAGATATTCAGAAAGAAATGCAGGTAATGGATACTGCAGCTAAAAGAAAGTATGTAAAAGACCGACAGAATATGCTTGCAGATCAATATGAAAAACAACTGAGAGATCTGACGACAACTGAAGGGCAGGTTTTTGCGAAATTGATGAATCGTGCTACAGGTAAAAATGTTTTTGAGATTGTAAAAGAGTTAAGAGGCGGTTGGAGCGCATTCTGGTGGAATGTAAAAGGAAAACTCGCAGATATAGATTTAAAAGATCAATACAATCCACATAAAAACAGAACAGATGAATTTTTAGAATCTTTGCTACAATCTAATTGGAATTCAGGTTATTTACAGCCTTATCCCGGAGCAAAAGATTTTAAAGTTTCCAAATAAAAATAAATTCCTGTAATGCACTTACAGGAATTTTTCTTTTAATTTATCAAAAACGATTTTATCAATTGGTAAAGTGAAAGGATTGATTTCAGTATCAATCGGAAGCCATTCGGTTCTTTCGATACAAGGATCAAGTATCAGGAAATCTTCCTCATTGATGATTTTAACCATATAATATATAGTAAGCAATTGCTCATTCTCCCGAAAACGCGACACCAAAAAATCTTCTTGAGTATAAAGATGCTCTACGATTTCTATTTTTACATTAAGTTCCTCATCAAACTCACGGTGAAGACAGTCTGTCAAACCTTCACCAAGTTCCAATCCGCCACCCGGGAATTTTAATAAGGGTTGTCCTGCATATTCTTCAAAAAGAGTAAGGACTTTGTTGTCTTTTACTGCACAAGCATAAACTCTTACGTTGATCTTGTCTATCATATTTAATATTTTGTAAAGCTAAAATAGGGAAAATAGTTAAAAGTTACGAGTTATAAATTAGGAGTTTTGAAATAAGCATTGATGATTTAGAGACTTTAATTAATTTATAATCATCATTCATAACTTACAATTTTACAGCATTGATCATTTCTCTTTTTCCGGGTGGTCCTTGTTTTTTCTCTACCTTAAAATTAAGCTCTTTCAAAATCCTTCTGACACTTCCTTTAGAAGAGTAGGTTGTTAACAGTCCGTTTACACTCATTTTCCCGGAAACCATTTCAAATAAAGGTTTTTCCCAGAGATCAGGTTGTACTCTTGCGCCGAAACAGTCGTAATAAACAAGGTTAATCTTCGGTAAATCAATGTTTTTCAGACCAAAAAAGTCACACTGTATTTTTTTGAGATTAAAACCTTTAATGATTTCTGCTGGTTTTTCCCAATCAGTCTGATGAATTTTTTGATAAATATTTTTTAATTCTGGGTTATCAAAATGATTGAAGTATGCCAAATTTTCTATTTCAGATTCATTTATCGGGTATTTTTCAAGTGTAAAATAATTGATGATATGATTTTTGTCAGTTTTTAAATATTCATTAATTGTAACTAAAACGTTTAAACCTGTTCCAAAACCGAGTTCTAAAATGTTAATTTCGCAATAATTTATTAGATTTAATCCATTTTTGATAAACACGTGTTCTGCTTCCTGTAATGCACCATGGTGTGAATGGTAGTTTTCGTTTAATTCATTGATATATAATGTTTTACTACCGTCGTTTGTGGTTCTGATTTCTCTTTCCAAAGTATTTTTTTTCAAATTTAATGTAAAATTTTTATATTTGAAAAATTATGTTAAATTTGTAGAACATCATAAAAATTTTAAGAAATGATAATTCAAAAAACAGAAAACTCTAGAATTTCTACTTTCGATCCCAATAATTTTTCGTTTGGAAATACTTTCAGTGATCACATGATTATCTGTGAATATGAGAACGGTAAATGGGGCGATGTGAAATTGGTTCCTTACGGTCCTTTATTATTTACGCCTGCCATGATGGGAGTAAATTACGGACAGGCTTGTTTTGAAGGCATGAAGGCTTACAAAGACAATGACGGACAGGTTTTCCTTTTCAGGCCCGAAAAGAATTTTGAACGTATCAATAAATCTGCAAAACGTCTGGCAATGCCGGAAGTTACGGAAGAAATGTTTTTAGATGGTCTTAAAGCATTAGTAAATATCGACAGAAACTGGATTCCTCAGGGAGAAGGAATGTCTCTTTATATAAGACCTCTTATTTTCGCTACAGAAGAAGCTTTAAAAGCGAGAGTTGCTAATAAATATATGTTTGCGATCGTTGCTACACCTGCCAAAAGTTATTATGCAGACCCTGTTTCTGTGAAAATTTCTGATCACTATTCAAGAGCAGCAAGTGGTGGAGTAGGTTCTGCAAAAGCAGCAGGGAATTATGCTGCATCTTTCTATCCGACACAGTTGGCGATGGAAGAAGGTTATGATCAAATTATCTGGACTGATGACGCAACACACGAATATTTTGAAGAAAGTGGAACAATGAATGTTTTCGTAAGAATTAACGATACTATTTATACACCGCCGACTTCTGAGAAAATTTTAGATGGGGTTACAAGAGACAGTTTTATTCAATTGGCGAAAAAAAGAGGTCTTGATATCAAAGTAGAACCTATTGCTGTAAAAGCTGTTGTTGAAGCTCATAAAAACGGAACTTTAAAAGAAGTCTGGGGTGTGGGTACAGCTGTTGTTACTACTGTATTCAAGGCATTGGGATATAAAGGTGAGAAATTAGAACTTCCTACGCTTACTGCTGAAGAAAGCTATGCAGAATTATTGAAAAATGATTTGGTCAACTTACAAAACAATATTACTGAAGATTCATTCGGATGGAGAGTATTGGTGGAAAAAGATGTTTTAGAAACAGCTTAATTTTCAACTAATTCAATAATAATATATTAAAGTCAGGATTTTTCCTGGCTTTTTTCATTTTTCATTTAACCTGCAAAAAAATGTTGAGTAAATATATCTCAATAATTAATCTGCACAATCAGCTTAATTGATGAGAGTTTTAATTTAAAATAACATCTTAAAATAGAGCTCGATCTCAATATTTTCAAAACTGTAAATACAACTTAACGGGTAAAAAAATAATAAATTCATCAAGTTTTGTTAATCATTCCCGAAATGCGTATTTTCGCAAAAGTTTTTTATGAAAAAAATACTTCTCATATCTGTATTAGGGCTTATAAGCTGTAAAAGAAATACTCCGCAGGTTCATCCTCCGGTAGGTGGTGTCCTGAGTAAAAGCGATCTCGATGTTTCGAAAAACCGGATGAAAAATCTCAACACATTAGAGAGACAGCAGATTCAGGATTGGGTAAATGGTCAGGATATTAAATTTTATCCGACTCAACTTAATTATTGGACGACAGTAGACGGATTTGATCAAAGACAGCGAAGACCTGATGATTCTCCGATTTCTTATTCTTATGATCTGTATGATTTTGATCAGACTAAGATTTATGAAAAGCCAATTCAAAGAAATGACGCAAGATTCGGACATTTTGATGAATTGAAAGCCGTAGAAAATGCCTTGAGATATATGAAAAATGGTGAAGAAGTAACCTTGCTTGTCCCATCATCATTGGCTTACGGAACTTTCGGGGACGAAAATAAAATAGATAACGATATTCCTTTAATTATAAAATTAAAAGTTCTATAAAATGAAATTGTTTAACAAAAATATAATTCTGGCAGCTGCAAGTGTTTCGCTGCTAAGTTGTACACCAATTTATAAGAAAATGAACGTAGACAAAGAAACTTACGAAGGGCTTAAAGACGGACTTTATGCTAATCTTCAGACTACAAAAGGTAACTTGATTGTAAAGTTTGAAGACAAAAAATCACCGGTAACTGTGGCTAACTTTGTTGGTCTAGCAGAAGGTAAAATTGATAACAAAGCGAAAGCGAAAGGTGTTCCTTTCTATGACGGAACAATCTTCCACAGAGTGATCAAAGATTTCATGATTCAAGGAGGTGATCCTCAGGGAACAGGAATGGGTGATCCAGGATATAAATTCGAAGACGAAAAAAATGATCTTAAACATACAGGGAAAGGTATTTTGTCAATGGCTAACTCAGGACCAAACACCAACGGTTCTCAGTTTTTCATTACTGAAGTAGCGACTCCCTGGTTAGACGGGAGACATACGATCTTCGGTGAAGTGGTAAAAGGTAACGATGTGATCGATGCGATTGCCAACGTAGAAAAAGGAGCTCAGGATAAACCTAAAACTGATATCGTTCTTGAAAAAGTAAGCATTTTCAGCAAAGGTGACGAGTACAAAGGTTACGATGCTGCGAAAACTTTTACAGAAGGTAAAGCTAAAATCGCTGAAAACAACAAAGCTTTTATCGCTAAGGAAGAGGCTGAAAAGAAGAAAAAAGAAGAAGAATTCAAAGCAAATCAACAGAAAATGGTTGATGACGCAAAAGCAGGAATGCTGGTAACTGAGTCTGGTCTTTATTATAAAATCACTAAAAAAACTGAAGGAAAAGCTCCTAAAGCCGGTGATAATATTTCTGTACATTATGCAGGTAAATTAGTTGACGGAACTGAGTTTGATTCATCATTCAAAAGAGGTGAGCCTCTTGAATTTCCTGTAGGAACCGGAAGAGTAATCAAAGGTTGGGACGAAGGAATTCTTTTGTTAAAAGAAGGAGAAACTGCTACACTTTTGATCCCGCCGGCAATGGCTTACGGTGAAAGAGGTGCAGGAGGAGTTATTCCGCCGAATGCTTGGTTGATTTTTGATGTGGAATTGGTAAAAGTTCCTTAATCGAATTTTTTATACTTACAAAAGCCGTCTCGAAAGAGACGGCTTTTGTATTTTATATTTATTTTTCATAATCATTATTATTCACTCTCTAAGCATTCTTTTTGTCATTCCGGAGGAATCCAAACACAGAAACTAAACTGCCGAGATTCCTCTGGAATGACAAAAAAGATATCATAATTATTTGAGAATAACCTAAACCTTTTATGTTGAAATTTAATCACTTTTTCTTCGACCATTCTTGAGCATTTTTTAATAGAACCTAATCATTTAAATCCTGTTTGTCATTCCGGAGGAATCTCAACGCAGAAACTAACTGCTGAGATTCCTCCGGAATGACAAATAAGATGTTATAATTATTTGAGAATAACCTTATATCTTTTGGGTTGAAAATTTGTCATTCGTAAAAATCTAAACACAAAAAAACTAAACTGTCGAAATTCCTACGGAATAATAAACTTATAATTTATAATTGCCTTTTAAACAGCAGGATTCACCATTTTTCTTTCCCCGATCTGCTGTCTCCACATTGCATAATACAGTCCTTTCAAATCCAAAAGATTTTCATGTGAACCAGTTTCTATAACCTGACCACGCTCCAAAACATAAATTCTGTCTGCGTGCATAATGGTACTTAGTCTATGTGCAATCAATACTGTAATCTGCTCTTTTTCTTCTGAAATATTTTTAATCGTTGACGTGATTTCTTCTTCCGTTATACTGTCTAAAGCTGATGTTGCTTCATCAAAAATCAATAGGTTTGGTCTTCTTAACAGAGCTCTTGCAATGGCGATTCTCTGTTTCTCACCTCCGCTTAGTTTTAGTCCGCCTTCACCGATAACGGTGTCTATTCCGTTATCTGCTCTTTCAATGAGTGTTGTAGCACTCGATTTTTTTAAAGCTAAATCTAAATCTTCTGCTGTAGCATTAGGATTTACAAAAAGTAAATTTTCTTTGATAGTACCTGCAAAAAGCTGAGTGTCCTGTGTTACAAAACCGATCTGATTTCTCAATTCGTCAAAATCAAATTCATTTCCGTTGATATTGTTATAAAAAATAGAACCTTCTTTCGGTCGATATAATCCGACCAATAATTTTACCAGTGTACTTTTTCCTGAACCACTTGGTCCAACAAAAGCGATCGTCTCACCATTATTTACATCAAAAGAAATATCATTAAGAGCTTTGTAAGAAGCACTTTGATGTTTGAAAGAAACATTTTTAAATGCCAGTTTTTCAATTGCTCCAATTTGTTTAGGAGTTTGGGGTTTTTCTTCAATATCTTTCTTCATTAATGTATCAAAGTTATGCAATGATGCCTGAGCTTCCCGATAGGAAATGATAATGTTTCCAATTTCCTGCATCGGTCCGAAAATAAAAAAACCGTAAAACATTAGTGATAAATACTGTCCGGGAGTTACGATATTTCTGAAAATCAGATATAAAAGGGTAAGCGTAATCAACTGCTGCAGAAAATTCACCATCGTTCCCTGAATAAAACTTAAAGAACGAATACTTTTCACCTTTTTAAGTTCTAGTCCTAAAATTTTGTAGGTATTATTGTTCAGACGTTTTACTTCCTGTTTCGTTAAACCCAAACTCTTTACAATTTCTATATTACGAAGACTTTCGGTGGTGCTTCCTGCCAATCCGGTAGTTTCGGTAACGATTGTTTTCTGAATATTTTTAATTCTTTTGCTTAATAAATTGGTGATAAAAGCAATAAGGAAAATTCCCACAACATAAACCGGCATGATTGACCAATGCAAACGGATCGCATAGATCGAAACGAAAATAATACTCACCAGAATTCCGAAGAATATATTGATGAAATTGGTAATAAATTTTACTGAATCTTCTCTTACTTTTGTTAAAATAGAAAGCGTTTCGCCACTTCGCTGATCTTCAAATTCCTGATAGGGAAGTGCCATTGAATGTTGTAGTCCGTCAGTGAAAATGTTGGCCCCGAATTTCTGGGTAATCACATTCACCACATAATCCTGAAATGCTTTGGCAATTCTGCTGATCATTGCAGTTCCTATCAATAATCCCAGGAAGTAAAATGCTCCGTGATAAATATCAGTTCCGTATAAATATTGGTCTAAAGTTCTTGCTGCAACTTTTTCTTTATCAAAATGATTGGGATGAGTAACCAGCTGATCGAGGATATTCCCTGTAATTGCGGGACTGAATAAAGAAAAAACCTGATTGATCGTTGCCAAAACCAAAGACAAAATAAGCAACCATTTGTGTGGTTTTAAATAATATAATAATGTTTTCATTCTTCTAAAAATACTTGGGTGCAAAATTACAGATATAAATCGGATGGATTGCGATATAATATTACATTAAAAACAATATTCAGGATTTCAAAAAACAATCGACAATGCATTTTAGTAATGTAATTTTACTCTTTGATTTGATGTGAAAAATTATATTTCTTCAGCAATCCGTTGAGATATTTTCTGAACGGTTTACTCATTCCGTCCGAAAGATAATATACGTCTTTACCTTTTCCAATTTTGCCCTGATTCTGAGCAGGAATATTCTTGCTCGAACTCAGCCTGTTGCAATCTAAACAAACAGAAACATGAGCAATTGGTTTGTTTTTCAAATAATAAACGATCCCTAAATGAGGTTCAAAACAAGCAGCAGTTCCGCCACCGTAAGATTCTTTGCTCTCCATTTTTTTGTTCAAGATTTTTGTCGTTTCTTCATCTAATATTACTTTCTTTATTACAGTTTTAGATAGATTTCCTTTTTCGTCAATAATAGAAGTACCTATACTTTTCCCACCAGAAAAGTCATACATAACAACTTTGTCAAACTTCAATGTCGAAAATGGTTTTTGCTGACCAAAATATAAAACTGAAATCAGAAGAAATATTCCGAGAATAAATTTATTGATCATTGTAAAATTTAATTTTTAGTAAGATTTAGATAAGATCAGAATTGTCAGATAATTTATTCAAATGTAGCTTTTTTCCCAAAGTATTTGACCGAAATTTTGCATATATTTGAAACCTCTCACCCAAAAGAGAACTTTAATAATACGAAAAAAAAGCATTTTATGAAAACTAAATTAATCACATTCCTATTCATTTTTACCGCATATTTTTCGTTTGCACAGACGAAAGTAAATTCCGAAGATCAGGCGATCAGAAAATCAATCGTTTATTTTGTCAACAGCATTAAATACAAAAAAATAGATCAGTCGGTAAATTCTTTGTATCCTAAGTTTTTTACAGCAGTTTCAAAAGAGCAGATCACTCAGCTTTTGAATATGACGTACAACAATCCGTTTATAAAAATTGATGTGCAGGATATGAAATTCGGAAGCGTAGGAAAACCGGAATTAATTAGTGGTGAATATTTTTCTATTGCCAATTATTACCTTACAATGAAAGGCGACGTAAGTTCTATGAGTGAAGACATGAAAAAGAAAATAGGCGAAATGATGAATTCTAAATATGGTAAAGCCGGTGTAAAATACAACTCCAATGAACAATCATACCTCATTACTGCTCCGATGAAAGTGGTAGCTGTTTCTAAAGATAAAAAAGCATGGAAATTGGTTTTCGCTGATAAGGAATACAAAGCGCAATTGGTGAAAGTGCTTCCGAAGAAGGTTTTGGATAAGCTGTAAACTATTCATTTTAAAACCAAATTATATAAGTTGGTTTTTTTGTTGAAATTCCGTGAAAATACGGATTTCCATAAATAATTAAGATTGTATATTTATTATTTTTAAGATTCAATTGTAATTAAGCACACGACTTATGGGAAGAGATATACACAAAAAGCCATTTGATGAGGGAACGAAGGCAAAGCTTGCTATTTTTAAAGATTATTTAGTTGAATGGTTACCTGTATTTTTAGCTAAAAAAGAAATATACTATCCTACAATTAATATTTATGATTTCTTTTCTGGTCCTGGTTCTGATGGTTACGATAGTCTGGGCACTCCGCTGATAATACTTAAAGAACTAGAGGAGTACATATCAAATATTACAACAAAAAAATTGCAGGTTAATTTATATTTTAATGAATTTGATAAATCTAAATATGAAATTTTAAAAAATACAATCAAAGATTCTAAATATCAAAATTTACCTATATGTATAGAGGTTGATAGTTTAGATTTTAAAGTTGCATTTGACAAAAAGTATCCTGAAATGGGTAAGAAAGGTAATGCTAATTTATTATTTCTTGACCAAAATGGCATAAAGCATATCACAGAAGAAGTTTTTAGTAAAATTGTCAATTTAAAGCAAACAGATTTTTTATTTTTTATTTCCTCATCTACAATAAAACGATTTACGGATCATCCTAATATTTCTCAGCACATTAAGCTAGATGAAAAACAAGTTGAGAAAACGCCATATCATAAAATACATCGATTGGTTTTAGAATATTATAAAAGCTTAATTCCAGAGAAAAAAGAATATTATTTAGCTCAGTTCTCTTTAAAAAAAAATGCAGGACTTTATGGGTTAATATTTGGAAGTGGTCATGTTTTAGGTATTGAGAAATTTTTAATAAGCTGTTGGAATTTAGATAAAGAACGTGGTGAAGCTAATTTTGATATTGATGAAGATAATATAATTCCAGGACAATTAGATTTATGGAGTGGTGAAGTGAGAAAGCCACAGAAAGTTGAACTGTTTGAAACAGAATTAAAGAAAAATATTTTAAATAAAACTTTACAAACAGATAGAGATTTATATTTGTTTACAATAACAAATGGATTTAGAATAATGCAAACTAAGCAGGTCTTAAGAACATTAATAAAAGATAATAAATTGGAAAAAACTAACTTTGATCTTTCAAATAAGATTTGTAGAAAAGACGCAATAATTAAGCAAATAATCTTAAAATAATGGCACAATCTAGTATAGAATGGACAGAAATGACTTGGAATCCTACAACAGGATGTGATAAAATATCTGCAGGTTGCAAATATTGTTATGCAGAAGTAATGTCCAAAAGACTGCAAGCAATGGGATTGGAAAAATACAAAGATAATTTTGAAGTTAGGATTCATGAAGATGCTCTTGGTACTCCCTACACTTGGAAAAATTCTAAAGTTGTATTTGTTAATTCCATGAGTGATTTATTTCATAACGATATTCCTTTAGACTTTATAAAAAAAGTATTTAAGGTTATGAATAATAATCCTCAACACGTTTTTCAAGTATTGACTAAAAGAGCGGAAAGACTTTTTGAATTACATACTGAACTTAAATGGACTCATAATATTTGGATGGGTGTTTCAGTTGAAAATGAAAAAGTAAAACAGAGAATTGATTTTCTTCGATATACAAATGCTAGAGTTAAATTTTTATCATTAGAGCCTTTAATTGGCCCTCTTCCTAATTTAAATCTTGTTAACATTGATTGGGTAATTGTCGGTGGTGAAAGTGGACATCGACCAAGACCTATGGATGCTGATTGGGTTATTGATATTCAAGAACAATGTAAAGATAATGATGTGGCTTTTTTCTTTAAGCAATGGGGAGGGAAAAATAAAAAAGCTGCCGGACGTTTATTAAATGGAAGAACATATGATGAAATGCCTGAAATAGAATTGCAAAGAAGTGTTTAGATAAAAAAATGTACAATATATTTTCCATTCATATTAGTTAGAGACTACATGGATAGAGAAAATGAAATTTTAAAATAAAAATAATGAAAAAACATTTTATAGATAAAGTTAATGTTATAATAGATGGTTCTACTCAAAAAGTAGTAACAATCAGTGGATTAGGATATGATATTAATATTGTTAAGAATAAAGCCATTGAGCTTGTTAAAGTGGAATATCCTAATTCTAAACTTGCGGCAGTAATTTTTGAACACAAAGAAGTTAATATTGAAGAATATAAATCTATAATTGGATCAAATCCTCCTTGGTTAGGTAATCTCGAAAAATAAATAATAAAAACCGCCCTTTTCAGGGCGGTTCTCATTTAAGGCTTCTCCACATTACTCTTATTTCCGGTTCTTCTTGAGACCACTACATTTGAAAAATAACTTCTTCCATTATTGATGATGGTAAGAATATCTTTATAGTAAGTATCTTCTTTTACAGAAGCTAATGCAGAAATGTAGCTCGTCATTTTATTGTAATCTTCCCTCAGGTTTTTGCGTAAAGTTTTTACGTCGTAGGTAATCTTTTGGGAAACCTGATAAGAACGGTGCGAAAACAGATCGTTGAATGCCGTATTAGAATCTGCTAAATGATTGATGAATTTCACAAGTCCTAACGCTGCAACGTGCGAACTGTAATCAGAAGAGAGAAGTCGGCCGACCAAAGAATTCAGCTTGTTGGTTTCCTCTTCGTACGTGTCGTCTTCCACGCCTTTGTATTCGTTCAATAAAATTTTGAGAGCATTGTAAGCCTCTTTTTCTGCCTGAGTTTTGGCATTTTTGTACGGCTTCAGACCGTCTCTTAACGACTGCAAATCGGCATCACGTTCTGCATCGAGTTCTGCAATTTTCTGAGATTCCTCATTCGCTCTTATCTGATTGAGCGCATTGTTGTAGGTAGGGATTTGAGCATTTAAAGCATCAAAAAGCCTTTTAAAATCCGGATCAGCATTTTGATCCAAATCTGAACTACCGAAATCTTCAAAGAATCTTACGATCAACTGACCGAATTCTGCGTGGTGTAACTTAGCGTGGTCTAATGAAATTAAATTTTTCATAAATGCATTTTATATATTAAAGTTAAAGTCTTCGACTTGAAGAATAGTGTCGTGCTAAACAAAGTCGAAAATATTTTTTTCGATAATGCGTCGGAAGTTCCGACGGGGCAAACCTAAACTGTTTCTTGTCGTCGGAACTTCCGACGGAGAGAACTTTAACAGAGGGAAGCTTTCTGAAGTTCAGACGGAGTGATCCTGAAGTGTTTTTGACTGTCTGAGCCTCAGACGGAGAGAACCTGAACAGAGGAAGACTGTCGGAACTTCCGACGGGGAAAACCCAAATAAGCGGTCGATAAAGTGTTTTATTTTTCATCAAATTTTGTTTTGTGTTATTCAAAATTATTAAAAAAATTAATTGAATGAATTTTTTTTAATGAAAATTTCTACTGTAATTTTAAAAAATGGTGTATCAATTTGTTTTTTTTTTACTTTCTTCAAGACAGTTTGAGGGAAAATATATTTGAAAATCATTTAATTGTTCTTTTTAAAAAGATTTTAAGGCGAGGAATATTTTTTCAAATAAACAGGACTGTAATTAAGAATAGTTTTTATCAAATAAATCCCTACTTTAGTACAAAATAACGCCATGAAGAGAAATCTGCTTTTACTTTTTGTTTTTTATATCACCACTTTTTCAGCGCAGGGAAAGAGGTTTTTTGAGGGTGGGGAAGCGGTGCTTAAAAATGATGTTGAGAAAGTGAATCTTACATTTGCCAACGAGCTACCTTTAATAAAAGTAAGCATCAACGGAAAACCGTATCAGTTTTTATTTGATACAGGTGCACCGACAGTCATTTCAAATGCCGTTTATAACGAACTAAATCTAAAGAAAAAACATAAAAGCAGAGTAGGAGATTCTCAGAAAAACAAGCAGATGCAGGTTTTCACAGAGTTACCGGAAATGATTGTTGATCAGATTGTGTTCAAAAATATTGGTGCTATAGTCGTTGATCTGGAAGGTCCAGAATTTGGATGTTTAAAGATTGACGGGATTTTAGGAGCCAATCAAATGGCAAAACTTTTCTGGAGGATCAATTACTCTGAAAATATGCTTGAGGCAACAAAAGATCTGACTAATTTTTCTACAGACGGTTACGAAACGGTTTTCTCTTTCAAACCAAAACCTCAGAAAACACCAATGATTTCCTCAGAAATTTTAGATCAAAAAATCAATCTCACTTTTGATACGGGATTCACCGGAGGTATAAAAATTTCGGATAAAAATTACGATCCCAAAAACGGGAAAGTGAAATCTATTGAAACATATGGAGTAAACTCGGTAGGAGCTTTCGGAACGGGAAAACCGTTGTCTTCGTATCACTTCAGAGCCAATGAATTGTTACTTGCCGGACAAAAATTTAACAACGAAATTGTAATGACCGGAAATTCAAACCTTGTCGGAAACGAGTTTCTGAAAAAGTTTAAATTCATCCTCGACTGGCAAAACAACAAGGTTTATCTGCAGCGCATCAAAAATGTTCCTGCAAAATTAGAGTCGTTTGGTTTTGCATACCGTTTTATTGATTACAAAGCGAAAGTAGTACTGGTGTTCCGTGAGAATAATGTTCCCTTGAAAATTGATGATGAAATTCTGAGCATCAACAATGTAAGTTTAGAAAATCTAAATCAGGAATCTTCTTGCCACTATTTACTCAACAGAGTAGAAAAAAGCGCCAATTCTATTGACATAAAAGTGAAAAGAGAAGGAAAGATTTTAGATTTTACGGTAGCTAAGAAGGAGTATTTGAATTAATGTAGATCCTACGTCAATTCGAGTAGATTTTTAAAGAAAATCGTATCGAGAATATTATATTTAAATGGCTTAAAAATAGATGTAATCAAGACCATTTTGCAAACTTGATCACTTCTATTGCAACGAGATTTACTTCATCAATAACCTCAGTAGGAGTAGGGTGAGTTGCAATTTGATTGATTCTCTCCTGAATTTTTTTACTTTTTGTAGATTTCCCAAAGATTGAAATCACCCAATATTTCCAAACTTCATCGTTGGTATTTAGCACAAACATAATTTCATCCTCAATATCATCTTGGTAGCGTAACAGATTTTCTGCGAGAATTCCAGCAACAGGCCAATTCATATCCTGCAACCATTCCATCAATTGAGGAATAATCGATTTGATTTCTTCATATTTGTAATCTTCAAGCCTGTAAGCGGGTAGAAGATCACTTTTGTCTTTAGGAATTAATTGGTTTAGATTCATCCGATCTTTTTTTAATCAACTTCAATAATATCTATATTGTTATTTCTCATTTTTAATTATTTTAAATTTCGTCAATTCGAGTAGGTTTTTGAAGAAAACCGTATCGAGAATTTTGTGATATTTCTATTTAAATATTTCCTTAAACTCGTCGTAATATGATAGCTTTTCATAGCCGAGATATTTAAAGTCTGCTTGTATCTGATTTTTTATTTTGAAATAATTTGAATGATAAAATTGAGATATCTTAATGATTTTTTTGTCACCTTTATATAAATACAAATACTCATATGTACCGCTTTTGGAAGTAAGATGACTATATTTCCATCCTTCAATTTCAGATACTTTGTATAATTCTGATTTTAATCCGAAAAACTTTTTCACAATTATTTCATCTTTGTAAAGTTTCACAGTGATGCATTTAGTTCTCAGCTCTCCAAAAAATAGCATTACAAAAGAAAATATAAAAATAAAGGGAAGGAAGATTTTAATGAATAATTTATCTTCGTATTCAGAAGAAGTGAAAAATGTCGGTAAAATTATTATAATTAAATACATAAATGCAGTAGAAAGTATCAAAGGTAAATAAGCTTTGATTGTAAATTTTGTTTTCATCTTGATTAATTTAAACATTAAGTTTTTCACTCCAAATAATTCCCATCCTCAATCACATAACCTCTCAATGTTGAATCCTGATCGTACATTAGTTTAAGTCTTACAAAACCATTAGGATCTATCAAACCCTGCTTTTCTTCAATTTCATAGGTGTCATTACCATCACAATCCTTCATGAAATGTTTTCCTATTAACTTTACAACCTCCGTTCTCTTTGTACCTTTTTCATTTCCTCTGTGTGGAAAAAACAAGACATTATTGATTAAATCAGGAAGCATTTTCTTTCTGTGATTTTCTCCGTACAAACCGTTTTCTTCATTTTGCCACTTTTCAGATTCAAAATTTTCTTTGCATCCAGAAATTGAAAATAATATTAAAAGCAATAAAAACTGTTTTGGAAATGTGATTTTCATGGTTTACCAATTCTTATCAATCATATAAATCATCTGCGTCATCACGGTTGCACCCAACAACAATTCTCTGCGGTTTACTTTCTCAAAAGTGTCTTCTTCGGTGTGGTGAATGTCAAAATATCTTTGAGAATCGGGAACCAATTCGGCAGTCGGAACTCCCATATCATGAAGCGGATAAATATCTGTACCGGAATATCTTCCGTCAAAATCATAAGCTCCGTAAGGTAAAAACAACGGAATCCAGCTTTTAATCTGATTGATTTTTGCCTCGTCCATTTCTAAGGCAATTCCTCTTGGTGAAAATCCTCCCGCATCAGATTCTAAAGCGAAAAGATGCTTTTCTCCGGTTTCTTTTGCTGTTTTTCCATACTGAATTCCGCCTTTTACACCGTTTTCTTCATTGGCAAAACAGACCACTCGTATGGTATGATTATTTTTGATTCCTAAATTTTTGAATGTTCTTAAAACTTCAATACTCTGAACGATTCCCGTTCCGTCATCATGTGCTCCTTCACCAACATCCCAAGAATCTAAATGTCCACCAACAACAATCACGCTCTGATCTTTTTTGCCTGACAGCTCTCCAATCACAGTATGAGAAAGTTTTTCGCCTTTCATTCCACAGTTTGAATTTAATTTTGCTGTAATTTTTTGTGACTTTAAAAGATTTTCCAGTTCATCAGCGGTTGTATTTCCTATAGCTACAGCAGGAATTTTGGTCACATTATCTTTATATCGCATTGCTCCTGTGTGCGGAACATCATCAAAAGCTGAAGACAAAGATCTCACGATGGCGAATTTACCACCCTTCTGTGCGGTTAAACTTGCAGCGGTTGATCTGTACGCAGAAGCATCGCCATATGCTTTAAAAGTTTCGACGAAAGACTGGCTGAAAGGGTAGTTGAAGAAAACGATTTTATCTTTTACCTGCTCAGTCATTAGTTTTTCGTATTCTGCAAAAGATTTTACCATAATAATTTCTCCAGAAATGTCTTTTCCTCCTGTACCTTCAGAATTTCCGAGAGAAAGCATTTTAAGTTTTGTCCATTTTCCGTTTCCGGTTTTTATCTGTAAAGATTCTTTTCCTCTTTTCCAAACCGGAATCATTACTTCCTGTAGCCAGACTTTATCTGCTCCTGCATCACGAAGTTTCTGAGCCGCCCACTGAACAGATCTTTCATAGGCTTCAGAACCGCTCAGACGATGACCGATGTTTTTCGTTAAATCTTTAAGTTCATTGTAAGCTTTTCCTTTGTTTAAAATCTCTGTCGAAATTCTGCGGAATTGGGCAGAATCTTCTTTGCTTTGGCAGAAAAGGTTCAGGCTTAAAAATATTGTAATTGCAAATGTTATCTTTCTCATATTACCAATTCTTATCAATCATAAAAACCAACTGTGTCATCACAACTGCCCCCAAGAGCAATTCTCTTTTGTTAACTTTATCGAAAGTATCTTCGGCAGAATGGTGATAATCGAAATATCTCTGCGTGTCAACTACCATTTCAATTAACGGAATATCCAGTTTCTTCAATGGTGCAATATCCTGAATAGCATATGTCTGATCAAAATCGTAAACACCGTAAGGAAGAAAGTATTCTTTCCATGGGAAGATCAGACGCCTTCTCTGCGGAGACATATCGAGTGAGAAACCTCTCGGAGAATATCCCCCTGAATCCGAACCTAAAGCGAGAATGTGTTTTTCTTCTTTCTTTTTCACGTAGGCTGCGTAAGTTTCTCTTCCCTGTCCGCCATTTTCGCTGTTGGCGTATAGCACAACTCTTATAGTGTGATTGTTATCGTAACCCAAAGCTTTAAATGTTCTTAAAACTTCCAGGCACTGCACCACTCCCGAACCGTCATCATGAGCACCTTCTGCAAAATCCCAGGAATCAAGCTGAGCTCCCAGAACAATCACTTTAGAATCTTTCTTTCCCGGAATTTCTCCAATGATATTGTGGTTGATGGTTTCGCCTTTAGATTCCGCAGTCATGTTGAGTTTTGCTTTTACAGTTTGTTTTTTCAGAAGCTTTTCCAGTTCGTCTGCAGATTTCACTCCGATTGTTACAGCAGGGATTTTTGCTTTGTCATCTGGTTCGTAATAAATCTGTTTTGCATGAGGAACATCGTCCAAAGCAGTAGTTAATGATCTTATAATTAATGCTTTTGCTCCTTTTTTACCGATTACAGATGCGGAAAGTAATTTAGATTTGGCAGCGATCAGATAAGAATCTACAGTGAAAACAATTTTTGGATCGATAGGATAGTTGACGAAAATGATTTTGTCTTTTACTTGCGCACTCGTGAGATTAACCATTTCCTGAACATCATTCACCAAAAGAATATCGTAGATCATATCTTTCCCGCCTGTACCTTCAGAATTCCCGAAAGAGAGCATTCGTATATTTTTCCATTCTCCGTTTCCTGCTTTGATCTGTAGCGACTCTCTGCCCCTGATCCAGACAGGAACTCTTACTTCTTGTTTCCAGACATTTTCTGCACCAGCTTCTTTAAGATTTTTCTCTGCCCATTCTGTAGCCTTTGCATAACCAGGAGTTGCACTGAATCGTGGACCTACGCCTTTGGTCAATTCGCCAAGATTATTGTATGCCGCTCCGTTGGTCAGTATTTCATCCGAAATCTTTTTAAACTCATCGATATAATTAAATTTCGGGATTGGCTTCGGTTTTTTGACAGGTTTCTTTTGTGAAAATAAAAATCCACTCAAAAAGAGTGGAAATATGATGAGCAGAATTTTTTTCATTGTACTGACCTTTTTCTTTTCGGTGCATAAAAATAAAGAAAAATTCAGTAAGTATGGTAGATTTAGATGATGCTTCTGTTTTTTAACGCAAAGAGCGCAAAGATTTTTTGACTATTGACTGTTTTTAAGTTCGCAAAGGCGTTCTACTTAGCAAAGACCACGAAGATTTTAATTTAAATAAAAATTTCATGATAAAAAAAATCCTCAAAATTATTAATAATTTTGAGGAAATAGTATATTTTAATTTTCGCTTTGAATGGTAAGCAATAAGCAATAAGCCAATCGCCAGCCGCCAATTACTTCATGTCGTACATCAACAATGCAGTCACCAATTTAGGTTCAATGAATGTACATTTTGGAGGCATACGAAGTTTTAAATCAGAAATTTTAATCATATCATTAAAACTTACAGGATAAATTCCGAAGCCTACTTTTCCTTCACCATTATCTACTTTTTCTTTTAAAATCTTGATACCTTCAATATTAGAACTTCCTTTGATGTAAGAAATCTGATCTGAACTATCCGAATCTTCAATTTTCAGAATGTCCTGAATGATGTATTTATCTAAAAGATGGTGATCTAAATTATCCAAAGACATCTCCTGTGAACGAAGATCATGCTTCACATGAAGAGAGTAAAACTTCCCATCAATGTACATAGAAATGTGGAATTTCTGTGACGGATAGTAAGGAGTTTCTTCTTTTTCGTGAATCAGGAAATATTTTTCTAAGCTTTTAAGAAATTCTTCTGTTGTCAAATCTCCAATACTGCTTACAATCCTGTTGTAATCGTGGATTTTGATCGACTGGTTGGAAACGATAAAGCTGTAAACAAAGTTATAAGCTTCCGTACCGTTGTGCTTTTTATTTTTATCTTTCAGACGCTTTGCATGAAGCGCAGTAGAACCAATTCTGTGGTGACCGTCGGCAATGTAGAAAGAATCAATCTGGTCGATAACCTCCTTGAACTGCTGAAGTTTCAGACGGTTGTCTATTCTCCATATTTTGTGTCTGATTCCTACGGTATCCACATGATTAAAAATCGGAACGTTTTTTTCCTCATGATTCATCAGCAATTCGATCTTTGAATTGGATGGATAGGTTAACAATACGGGTTCTGCCTGAAGGTTTACTTTATCTAAATAGTGAGCTAATTTCTCTTTTCTTTGAGGGATGGTACTCTCATGTCTCTTTATTTTACCACTCCAGAAATCTTCTATACTTGCCAAGCCGAGAAGTCCTCTGAAAACCTGTTTATTGGGGTAAATCTGCTCATAAAGATAATATGAAGAGCTATCCTGAACGAGAGTTTTCTCATCCAGCAGTTCCTCAAAAGTTGAACGGATTTTCCTTAAATTCCGGTCTACATCTTTAGATTTACTTACAACATAGGGTTTGATCATATTGATGTAAGTCTTTTCTTTTTGCGCTTTTTCAGCGATTTCAGCCTGTGTGAAATTATCTAAAGGATGAGTAGGAAATGTAGCCTCATGATCCTTATGAGGTCTAATTCCGCGGAAAGGTTTAAAAACTGGCATATATAATTTATAGTTTCTTTTTAATCTCAATAATCTGCTCTGCAAGCTCTACACCTATTTTTTCCTGAGCATCTACGGTGTTTCCGCCAAGATGTGGTGTAAGAGACAGGTTAGGGTTCATTAATAAAATGAGTTCAGGAGTTGGTTCTGTTTCAAAAACATCCAATGCGGCTCCTGCCACTTTGCCGGACTCAATAAAATCGAGTAGGGTAACTTCATTAATAACGCCTCCTCTTGCAGTATTTACAATATAAACACCTTCTTTCATCATTTCAAACTGAGGCGTGTCTATAATATATTCATTTGTTTTAGGAGTATTGATGCTGATAAAGTCTGCATCTTTTAAAAAAGCTTCTGTATCGTTGGTAGAAGTTACTTCAAAATGTACAGTCTGTCTGTCAAAAAAACTTAAACTGATGGTTTCTGTTCTCGGTTTTCTTGTCAGAACTTTAACTTTCATCCCTAAAGAAATTCCCATTTTTACTACTTCCTGTCCGATTCCTCCAAATCCTATGACTCCTAAAGTTTTGCCTGAAAGTTCATAAGCATTGCTGAAAGATTTTTTCATGGCATTGAAATGAGTATCTCCTTCTAAGGGCATCAATCTGTTTGATTCATGAAGAAATCTTGCAAGCGAAAAGAAATGTGCAAAAACCAATTCAGCGACTGATCTTGAAGATGCATTCGGTGTGTTGATTACGTACAATCCCTTTTCTATGGCATGTTCTACATCAATGTTATCCATTCCGATGCCGCCGCGTCCGATAATTTTCAAACCCGGACAGGCATCAATTAAATCCTGTCTTACTTTGGTAGCACTTCTTACCAAAAGAACATCCACATTATTTTCATTAATAAAATTAATAACGTGATCCTGAGCAACTCTGTTGTCAAGAATTTCGATCCCTGCCTCTTTTAAAGCAAGTTCTCCTGCTTTTGAAATTCCGTCGTTAGCTAAGACTTTCATATATTTTTAATTTTAGGATTTAAAGATTTAATTATTTAAAATTCATTGATTTTACTTAATAATTTTAATCTTATCATCTTTCAATTTTTTGCGTTGCCTAATTTAAGCTATTTTATTGACTTCATCACATCGACCAAAACCTGCACGCTTTCAATAGGTAATGCGTTGTACAGACTTGCTCTGTATCCCCCTAAACTTCTGTGACCATTCAATCCGCTGATCCCTGCTGCTTTCCACGCAGCGTCAAATTTTTCTTTTTTGCTGTCATCAACCAATTTGAAAGAAACATTCATCAAAGAACGGTCTTCTTCTACGCAGAAAGTTTCAAATAAAGGATTGCTGTCGATTTCGTCATATAAAAGTTTTGCTTTTGCTTCGTTTCTTGCTTCAGCAGCTGCAATTCCTCCGTTGTTTTCTAAGTGTTGTAATGTCAGCAAAGACGCATAAACAGGGAAAACCGGTGGAGTATTGTACATTGATTCTTTTGAAATATGCTGAGAATAATCCAGGATTGAAAACATATTTTCTCTTCCTGTTTTACCTAGAATTTCTTTTTTAATCACCACTAAAGTAACTCCGGCTGGTCCCATATTTTTCTGAGCCCCGGCATAGATTAAATCAAATTTAGAAAAATCTAATTGTCTTGAGAAAATATCAGAACTCATATCGCAAACCATCAAAGTATCAACTTCGGGGAAAGATTTCATCTGAGTTCCGTAGATCGTATTGTTTGATGTACAGTGGAAATAATCATATTCTGATCCTACGGTATAATTTTTAGGAACAAATGAATAGTTTTCTTCTTTTGAAGAACCTAAAACATCCACAGTTCCTACTTTTTTTGCTTCTTTGATCGCTCCCGCAGCCCAAGTTCCGGTATCCAGATAAGCAGCTTTTCCGCCAACTTTCATCAAATTGTAAGGAACCATTGCAAACTGGAGACTTGCACCACCTCCCAAATACAAAACTTCATAATCATCACCAAGATTCATCAATCTTTTTACAATTGCACGAGCTTCATCCATTACCGCTACAAAATCTTTGCTTCTGTGCGAAATTTCAAGAAGAGATAAACCGATCCCGTTAAAATCTAAAATCGCTTCTGCCGATTTTTCGAAAACTTCCTGTGGTAAGATACATGGTCCTGCGCTGAAATTGTGCTTTTTGCTCATAATTTTACTTTTTGTTTTATTTGAGATTTTGCCGATTTATCAATCTGCTATTTCGTATTTGATCTATTTAAATATAAAGTTAAAAAAACCGTCTCAAGAAAAATGAGACGGCATTGTTTATTCACCGTGTAAGAATGCTTTTTTGTTAAGCAGTGCTTCGTCAGATTCTACATGATCTTCATCCGGAACACAGCAGTCTACCGGGCAAACTGCGGCACATTGTGGCTCCTCATGGAAACCTTTACACTCTGTACATTTGTCTGTAACAATGAAGTATACATCATCACTCACCGGTTCCTGAGGCGAATCTGCATCTACAGTCAAACCCGATGGTAATGTCACAGTACCTCTCAATTCGGTACCTTCGGAAGCTTTCCAGTCTACTGCTCCTTCATATATTGCATTATTGGGACATTCTGGTTCGCAGGCACCGCAATTAATACATTCATCAGTTATTTTAATAGCCATCGCTAATTTTTTTTAAATTTGCACAAAATTACAAAATATTCCCCACTTTTACAGTAATTATGAATATCGAAAAACAAGTTTTAGGGCTTATTAAATTAAGTGAGTACATAAAAGCGTTTTTATCAAAAAATCCTGCAGATTTTAATGAAAATGATTCTGAATTTGAAATGATTCTGAAGAAATCTGAAATTGAAAATCCGTGGTTTACGATGGATAATCAGAAATTTGCTTTGACGCAATGGACGGATTTATTGACAGAGGAAAATTTAAAATCATGGTTGGGGAAGTATTCTCCATCCAAAACAACAAAAAAAGTAGGGTTGATTCTTGCCGGAAACATTCCTTTGGTGGGATTGCATGATGTGATTTCTGTGGTTTTGAGCAATCATATTCCATTGATCAAATTGTCGTCAAAAGATAAGCAAATGCTTCCATTTCTCTTAAAAAAATGGAAAGAATTTTCTGATAACGAAATTAAATATGAGTTTGTTGAAAGACTGGTAGATTTTGATGCTGTAATTGCTACCGGAAGTAATAATACTGCGAGATATCTGGAGTTTTATTTTAAAAATCATTTAAGTATTATCAGAAAAAACAGGACTTCTGTTGCAGTTTTAAAAGGTGATGAAACAGAAGAAGAACTGAAGCTTTTGGCACATGATATTTTCTTGTATTTTGGTTTGGGATGCAGAAATGTAACAAGACTTTTTATCCCTCAAGATTTTGTAATCGACAGGATTTTTGAAAGTTTTATTGATTATAAAGAAATTATCAATCATAATAAATACGCCAACAATTACGATTACAACAGAGCTGTTTATCTTCTGAACCAGGATCAATTCTGGGATAATAATTTTGTGATGATGAAGGAAGACGAAAAGCTGTTCAGTCCTTTGTCAGTCATTCATTTCAGTAGATATTCTTCTTTGGAGGACGTGAAAAATTTCATTGCCGAAAATGAAAAAGATATCCAGTGTGTCGTTGCGAAAAAAGAGCTGAATCTAGATTCTATTGAGTTTGGTGAAGCGCAAAATCCAGATCTGGACACATACGCCGATAATGTTGACACGATGAAATTTTTGGAAGTAATCTGATTTATTCTTCGTATCTTCATCTGCAAATTGACACTCAAATCATCAAAATGAACAAATTATTTTTAATATTAGCACTTTTATCTGTCCAACTTTTTTATTCACAAGAAGTTGTGGATCTGAAAGTTGAGAATAACAGAAAAACTGATACGCCTTTAGATTTAACTAAAAAGCAGATTGAATTGTACAACGGAAGATTTTCACAATTTATCGCCGCTTTAAAATCTTCTGACCGTAAAAAGATGGAAAGTCTGCTTGCTGATAACGCAAGAAAGGTTGTAACGGAAGCTGTTTACAAAAAATTGACATCAGATATCAACAGTACAAAAAAAATGGAGATCATCAAAACAGGTTATAAGCCTATGATTGACGGAAATACCTATCCAATGATTCAATACAAATATGCAGATGACAAATCGGATGATCCGAAAGAAGTGATCACGGCGGTGTTTGAAAATGACGGTAAAATCCTTGGAATTAAGCCCTTTAAAAAGACAAAATAAATTATTAAAAAAATAAAATATAAATTTATGATGACAGATGTTTTAGTTGCGAACTCAACAGATGTTGAAAAGGCAAGTTTTTATAAGAAAACCTATTTACACGTTGCTTTTGCAATTTTAGCTTTTATAGGAGTTGAAACTGTTTTATTGAAAACTGTTCCTGCAGAATGGATTTACATGATGTTTGCACAGAAATACGCTTGGTTATTGATCATTGGTGTCTTCTGGCTGGCTTCTTTTTTAGCTTCAAAATGGTCCTTATCTCAAAGTAAATCTACGCAATATTTTGGTTTAGGATTTTATGTCGTGCTTGAAGCTTTGATTTTTCTTCCTTTGATCTACATTGCGGTTATTCAGTCGGGAGGTCAGGTTATTTTTCAGGCAGCGACGCTTACAATTGCAATGTTTGCCGGGATTTCCGCAGTTGCTTTTACTTCGAAAAGAGATTTTTCTTTCCTTAGAAATATTATTGTGATCGGTGGTTTTCTTGCGTTAGGATTGATCGTTGGCGGAATTGCTTTCGGTTTCAATCTTGGACTTTGGTTCTCTGTTGGTATGGTGATTCTTGCTTCTGCAACCATTTTATATCAGACAAGTAAACTGAAAGATTCTTACAGCACAGATCAATATGTAGGAGCTTCTTTACAGCTTTTTGCTTCTATTATGTTGTTGTTCTGGTATATTCTAAGTATTTTAAACAGAAGAAGCTAAACTTTAAAAGTTAGTTATAAGTTTTGAGTTATGAATGCTCAAACTCTTACAAATAAAAAATCCTGATGTGCTTTTCATCGGGATTTTTGTTTTTTTATTTAACACGAATAGCACAATTCTTAAATAGAGCATATTCATGAGAAATATTTATAAAATTAGTGTTTAACTATTTATCAATCGAACCTAAAACTTTCTGAGCAAAAGAATTCAAAGCATCTTTTTCGCTCATTCCGTTTTGTACGTTGGCGTGAACTTCTAAAGCTCCGCAGATATTGGTAATCAATTCTCCGGCAACATTTAAATCTTCTTCGCTTGTTCCTCTGAACTCACTAAAACTTTCCAAAACTTCTAAAGTTTTTTCAAGATTTTCAGGAGTCTGGTTCTGATAAAATTGTCTGATTATAGGTAACTTCATTATGCTAATTCATTAAATAAATTAATTAAACTTTCCGCCTGATTAGACTGAACCTGGTTTACCAATTCACCATTTTTGAAAATAGCAAACGTTGGTAAATTGTCAACTTTAGCCAGTTTTCTGCTTTCAGGAAGTTTTTCTGCATCTACATATAAAAATGGAATTGAATCATTTTCAGAAGCTAATTTTTTGAATTTCGGCTTCATAATTCTGCAGTTTCCGCACCATGTTGCTCCGTATTGTACAACTACTTTTTCATTTTCGCTTACAATATTCTGAAGTGTATCTTCTGTTAATTCTGTATACATGAGTTTATTTTTTAGAATAAAAAATAAACAATGTAGCAATTTTTAATAATTTACCAATCTAACAATTGAAAAACGAGTCTTAAAATTGTTATACTGTTAGATTGCTACATTGTTATAATAAAACTTTAGTTCTTTGCTAAATATTCAGCAGTAGAAGTTCTGTCAGCTTTCATTGCGTCTTTTCCTTCTTCCCAGTTTGCAGGACAAACTTCACCGTGCTTCTGAACGTGAGTGTAAGCATCGATTAATCTTAAATATTCTTTCACGTTTCTTCCCAAAGGCATATCATTTACAGACTCGTGGAATACTTTTCCAGTTTCGTCGATCAAATAAGTTGCTCTGTAAGTTACGTTTGAACCTGTGAAATACTCATTACCTTCCTCGTCAAATTCAAGATCCTGATCAACAATATCTAATAGATTTGCCAATTGTCTGTGAGTATCAGCTAAAAGCGGATAAGTAACTCCTTCAATACCACCGTTGTCTTTTGAAACATTTAACCAAGCAAAGTGTACTTCGTTTGTGTCGCAAGAAGCTCCGATTACTTTAGTATTTCTTTTTTCAAATTCACCTAAAGCCTCCTGAAAAGCGTGAAGCTCGGTTGGGCAAACAAAAGTAAAGTCTTTTGGGTACCAGAATAAAAGTACTTTTTGTTGGTTTTTTGTAGTTTCTTCGAAGATGTTGATTCTAAGATCATCACCCATTTCAGACATTGCGTCAATCGTTACGTTTGGGAATTTTTTTCCTACTAAAGACATAATTTTCTAATTTTTGATTTATAATTTAATGATGCAAATATATAATATTTCTATCTATCGAAAGAATGATTATTGATAAATAAAATCTATAATTGTTTTTGAATTCTAACTTATTATGATAAAGCGTAAAGTAAGTTAAATCATAATCAAAAATCAGTAACTTTGAGAACATAGAACTAAAAAATTCACCAACCAAAAAGAATTATTATGAAAAATTTAAAAACCCTTTCAAGAAAAGAACTGAAAAACATTAAAGGTGCAGCATCAACTTCAAAATGTCCTCCGGGAGATCACTGGTGTCCGGATGCTGCAGTTTGCGTTCCAATCATTGTAGAATGCTACATTATTGTTCCCCCTGAATTACCGGATGGAGAATGTTTATCTTGTTAATGAATTGTAGTAAAAAAGTTCTTCCTCAGGAAGAACTTTTATTTTTATACGTTTGCTAGTAATTCTTTTATTCTTCTCATAGCCTCTCTCAATTCTTCTTCAGAAGCAGCATACGAAAATCTGATACATTCCGGACTTCCGAATGAAACTCCACCAACGCAACCAACATGAGCGTTTTCCAAAATAAACATGGCAAAATCATCTGCATCTTTTATTTTTGTTCCGTTTAGTGTTTTTCCTATATAATGAGAAATATCTGGGAAGAAATAGAATGCAGCCTTTGGTAAAAGAACTTTAAAGCCGGGAATTTCTTTCATTAAATCAAACATCACATTTCTTCTCTGCTCGAAAGCATCAATCATGTATTTGTATTCTGAAGGATCTGTTTTTAAAGCAACAATTGATGCTCTCTGTGCAACTGTATTTGCGCCGCTTGTCATTTGTCCCTGAACTTTTTCACAGGCTTTTGCCAACCATTCAGGACATGCAGAATATCCGATTCTCCAGCCTGTCATGGCAAATGCCTTAGACATTCCGTTGATTACTGCGGTCTGCTCATAAACCTCCGGAAACTGTGCGATAGAAGTTGTTTTCGTCTCGTAATTGATGTACTCGTAGATTTCATCAGAAATAATGGTTACATGAGGATATTTAGCAATCACTTTTGCTAAAGATTTCAATTCATCATATGTGTAATATCCTCCGGAAGGATTACAGGGCGAGCTGAAAAGAACTGCTTTTGTCTTTTCATTAATCGCTTCTTCCAATTGTTCGGCGGTAATTTTAAAATCTGTTACATATGAAGTTGGAAGCATTACGGAATTTCCACCCATCATTTTTACCATTTCATCATAACTTACCCAATAAGGTGTCGGAAGAATCACTTCGTCGCCGTCATTAATGATTGCTGCTAAAACATTGATAATTGCCTGTTTTGCACCGTTTGAAACACAAATTTGTGTTGGTTTATAATCTAATTGATTGTCTCTTTTTAATTTATCTGAAATTGCCTGGCGTAATTCCAAAAATCCCGGAACCGGTGAGTAGTGGCTGTAATTTTCATTAATAGCATCAAAAGCAGCCTGTTTTATATTATCGGGAACATCAAAATCCGGTTCACCAAGTGTTAAGCTTATTACGTCAATTCCGCTGGCTTTCATTTCTCTGGCCTTATTTGACATTACGAAAGTTTGGGAGTAACCTAATCTGTTTACTCTGTCTGAAAGTTTATTCATGAATTCTTTTTGTCGTTTTAACAAATATATGTAAAAACTTAGTGTGAATAAAATGTGAATTCGGGATATTTTATAAAACCTAAAATTACATCATGCTATATTATCTTCAAAAAAGATTATCTGAATATGAAATAAAACTTATTTTTGCTTTTTATATTATCAGTCGTATGTCAATAGCGTTAATTCAGAAATATTTCCCGGAACTTTCCGAAAAACAGATCGAGCAGTTTTCAAAACTAGAAAGCCTGTATGGTGAATGGAACGAAAAAATCAATGTAATTTCCAGAAAAGATATGGAATCGCTTTATGAAAAGCACGTTCTTCATTCTTTAGGTGTTGCAAAAATAATGGGATTTGCTCCCGGAACGAAAGTTCTTGATATCGGTACTGGTGGCGGTTTCCCCGGGATTCCGTTGGCGATTCTTTTTCCTGAAACAAAATTTACTTTAATTGATTCTATCGGAAAGAAAATTACTGTTGTAAATGCTGTAGCCGAAGGTGTTGGATTGACTAATGTAACAGCAATTCACGGAAGGGCAGAAAAAGTAAAAGAAAAGTTTCATTTTGTGGTTAGTAGAGCCGTTACACAAATGCCAGAGTTCTTAAGATGGCTAAAAGGAAAATTTGAAAAAGAACAGTTCAACCCGAAGCATAACGGGGTGTTGTATTTAAAAGGCGGAGATTTGGCAGAAGAATTGGCAGGGCTCAAATGTGAACTTTTTAATCTTAAAAATTATTTTGAAGAAGAATTTTTTGAGACTAAGAAAGTTGTTTATCTATCAAAAGGTAATTTTAATTCATAATTTAACATTACAAGGGAATAATTTTTGATAATTTACGTTTAATAATCATAAATTTTTATAATAAGATGAAAACATTGTTTAATGCAGCTTTATCAGTAGTCTTTATAGGACTTTCTTTAGTGTCTTGTAACGACGATGATGATTATGAAACTATCCAATACACAGACAAAGTAAAAATCGACAGTGTAAAAATAGTAAATGATACAATGTCTGTTTTTGGCGTTCAAAGTATAAGAACATATTCAACATATGCATCTCAATGTCAGGGATTTTATGGATATGATTATATTCATACCGGTAACTTCACCAGAGATGTGACTGCTTATCAGTATCATACGAACGGATCTTGTGCACAAGCGAATCATGTTTCGGCTAATCAGATCAATTTTAGTCCGCAACAGGTTGGAACGTATACTTTTAAGTTCTGGAATGGTAATAATACCTGGATTACCAAAACTATTGTAGTGGAATAATGAAGTATGTATTTTTAGTTTTGTTTTTGATGTCCAATCACTTATGGAGTCAGAGAGTAGAGTGGAAGGAAGACAGAAAGCTGGTGTGGAATAATTTTAAAAGCAAAGTTAATAACCAACGAGGAAAAGATATTGTAGCCTACACCCATTGCGGATGGGTTTACTCTGTTGTAAAATCTTCAAATCCTAAAGGAGCCGCAAAAGTAAATATAGAAACGATTTTTAACGAAGATAAATCCTGGAAAGATGATAATCGGATCAGTGAATATGTTTTGAATCACGAACAAAAACATTTTGACATCGCAGAAATTTATGCCCGAAAAATAAGAAAAGAAGTTGCTGCGAAAATCAAAACTTCCGGTGATTATGATAGATATTTTCAGGGAATTTATAACAGAATTCTTAAAGATTACAAAAATTTTCAGGCTTTGTATGATGGTGTCACAGAACATGGCATGAATAAAGAAAAGCAGTCGGAATATGATGTAATGATCAGTGATGAGCTCGAACAATTAAAAGACTACAAAAAACCTTGAAATTTCTAAATAAAATCATCGATGAATTGCTGCTTCAAAATGCCGATTTATCTCAGTTTAACGTCGTTTTACCCGGTAAAAGACCTATTGTTTTTATCAGACAGATTTTAGAGGAAAATAACTATTCAGGATTTCTTCCGAATTTTTTTACGATTGAAGAATTGATTAACGATATTGTTGATCAGCAAGCTATTCAGGGAATTGCATTATGGCTGTTTTCTTTTGATGTTTATAAAACGTTAAACCTCATTCCGAATGATGATTTTGCTGAATTTCTAAAGTGGTTTCCGACGCTTCAAAAAGATTGGGACGACATTCTGAAATTTTCTGAAAGTGATGAAGCGGTTCTGCAGTATATGTTTGATGAAGAAAGAATCAAAGAGTGGGCGCAGGATTTAGGCGATGAAGAAGAAGTTCCAAGAAAGAAATTTCTAAATTTTTGGAGAAATATGAACATTTTTCTTCCTGTTTTAAAACAAAAACTGAAAGAGAAAAATTGGGCAACTCCAGGAATGATTCACGAAGCTGCAAAAGCTAAAATTATAGATTTTGCAAAAAAAACTCAGGGGAATTTTGTTTTTTGTGGCTTTAATGCTTTTACTCCAGTTGAAGAAAAATTAGTGAGAAATCTTTTGCAATGGGATAAAGCACAGTGTTTTTTTCAGGCAGACCGTTATTATTTTGATGATGAACGACAGGAGGCAGGTAAATTTCTTCGCAACCATAAATTATGGAAAGAATTTAATGACAGTCGAAGTTTCAATTGGATAGAAGATGATTTTAATCAACCAAAAAATATAAAAATCTATGAAGTTTCAGGGAATGTGACACAAACTAAAGTCTTGCCTGATCTTTTTAAAGATATTGATAATAAAACATTTACCAATACAGCTGTGGTTTTGTTGGACGAAAATCTTTTACCAGCAAGTTTAGATGTTATGCATGAAGTTGAAAACCTGAATATTACCATGGGTTTTCCTTTGAAAAATTTATCGTTTTCCAATGCTGTGAAGCAACTTTTTTATCTTCAGAAACAGCTTGAAAAAAACAAATCCTCATATTATTACCGCGATGTTTTCCCGATTTTAGAAGAGCTTCCGAAAGCTGAAGAAGACGAAAAGATAATTAATAATTTCAAATCTAACATTGAAGAACGAAATATTGTTTACATTTCAAGAAATCTTATTAATGAATTATTAGGCAATCTATCTTATTTTAATTTACTTCAAAAAGCTGATTCCGGTTATCTTTTTTTAGATATTTTAATTGAATATTGTCAAAAAATTAAATGGTTGCAACTTGATGATATACAGTATGAAAATGTATCTCACTTCGAGAATGCATTTAGGATCATAAAAAACCAGATCACTCCTTACGGCTTCGAAATAAGAATGGAAACTCTGGAGATTCTGATCAATCAGCATATCAATTCAGAAAGTATCGATTTTCAAGGTGAACCCTTGAAGGGATTGCAAGTGATGGGACTTCTAGAGACGCGTCTTCTTAATTTTGAAAACGTGATTTTACTTTCTGTTAACGAAGGTAAACTTCCGCTCGGTAATTCCCAGAATACCTATATTCCGTTTGATATCAGAAAGCATTTTGATCTGCATACTTTTCTTGAAAACGACAGTATTTATGCCTATCATTTTTACCGTCTGATCCAGGATGCACAAAATGTACATTTGCTTTTTAATGCATTAAGTTCCGGTGTAAATACGGGTGAAAAAAGCAGATTTATCACTCAAATTGAGATGGAAAGCAATCATAAAATTGAACATCTGATCGTTGAAAATACTTCTGAACCGATCACAAGCCAGCCGATCGAAATTGAAAAGACAGAAATCGTAATGCAGCAACTTGAAAAATGGAAAGAAAAAGTTTCTGCTTCGCACCTTACCAGTTATCTTTATAATCCTATAGATTTTTATCTTTCTAAAATTTTAAACAGTTCTGAAACAGACGAAATTGAAGAAGAACTTTCAATAAGAAATTATGGAAATCTTGTACACTATACCCTTCAAGAAATATATGAAGTTGTAAAAGGTAAAGTTTTAAAAACAAAAGATTTAGATTATTCAATTAAACAAATAGATGAATATATAAATATTGCTATTGAGAAGCTAAAACATCAACCCGAATTTTATAATAAAGGGATGAATTTTATTCACAAAGCGATAGCAAAAAAAGTGATTGAAAATATTCTGAAGTATGATCTTGAATTGGTGAAGCAAGGAAATTCTTTAGAGATCATTGATATTGAAAGACGTTTTGAAAATGTTGATTTTTATCTTGACGAAACTAAAAATGATAAAGTTTCTTTCTTTGGTTTCATTGACCGGATAGACAGATTGAACGGAACTGTGCGGATTATCGATTACAAAACTGCAAAGATCAAAAATTTAAGTGTAAAAATCGATAGTGAAAATATTGATCATTATTTTCATAAAGATGATAGAAAGCAGGCATTACAGCTTTGTATTTATCAATACGTTGTTCAAAGTTTACCGGAGTTTTGGGGCTTTCCGATGGAAACGGGAATCTGGAGTTTTGCTGATGCCAAAAAAGGAGTTGCTTCACTCGAGTTTGCGCAGGGGAATCTTGATGATGCGATGCAATCTGTGAAAAGTCTGATCATGGAAATTTTAAATCCAGATATTAGTTTCATAGAAAATATTAAAACATATTCTTACTAAAGAAAAAGGTGACTTCGAAAACCTCAGTCACCTTTATATAATTTATTTATAGTTACAAATTTTTAAAAAGCATTAAATCCTGTAATGTCAAGCCCTGTAATCAACAGATGAACATCGTGGGTACCCTCATAAGTAATTACAGATTCTAAATTTGCAGCGTGTCTCATCATTGGGAATTCACCCATGATTCCCATTCCACCTAGAATCTGACGAGATTCTCTTGCAATATCAATTGCCATTTTTACGTTGTTTCTTTTAGCCATTGAAATTTGTGCAGGTGTCGCTTTATGATCATTTTTAAGATTTCCTAATTGTAAACAAAGCAACTGAGCCTTAGTGATTTCAGTTAGAAATTCAGCCAGTTTTTTCTGCTGTAACTGAAATGCTCCCACTGGTTTTCCAAACTGTTTTCTTTCCTTAGAATATTGCACCGCAGTACAGTAACAATCGATTGCTGCACCGATAACTCCCCATGAAATACCATATCTCGCTGAATTTAAACAAGATAAAGGACCTTTTAACCCTGTAACTCCGGGAAGTAGATTTTCTTTTGGAACTCTTACATTGTTGAAAACCAATTCTCCCGTTTTAGAGGCTCTTAAACTCCATTTGTTGTGGGTTTCCGGAGTTGTAAAACCTTCCATTCCTCTTTCAACGATCAATCCCTGTACTTTTCCGTCTTCATTTTTAGCCCAAATCACAGCAATATCGCATAATGGTGAATTGGTGATCCACATTTTTGCCCCATTTAAAAGATAATGATCTCCCATATCTTTAAACTGTGATTCCATAGAACTAGGATCTGAACCGTGATTGGGTTCAGTAAGTCCAAATGAACCGATCATTTCACCGGAAGCTAACTTGGGAAGATATTTTCTTTTTTGTTCTTCAGAACCAAATTCATTAATCGGGAACATGACCAAAGAACTCTGTACAGAGGCTGCCGAACGTACCGCAGAATCTCCTCTTTCCAATTCCTGCATGATCAAACCATAAGAAATCTGATCTAAACCTGAACCACCATATTCTTCGGGAATGTAAGGACCTAAAGCACCGATTGTCCCCAATTCTTTCATTAGTCCGGGCAAATCTGTGTGATTTTGTGCTGCCTGATCAATATTTGGCATTACAAAACTTTCTACCCAGTCTCTTATTGATTGGCGGATAAGCTTGTGTTCTTCGGTAAGTAAAGCATCAATTCCGTAATAATCCGGAATGGTGGTAAGAGGATAATATGACATGAAATTTAATTTTCCTAAAAATAATACTTTTCACCACTTCTGTGAAAATTTTTTTAGAAAAAAGAAAAAAACTATTCTTTTATAAATTTATACAAAAACGGAGCTTTATTTGCGGAACCGTCATAGAATTTTTCAAGCCTTTCAAGAGAGTTCATACTCAGTATTTTACGCTGGAAATTATTTCTCCTGAATTTTTCACCTAAAATTGTCTCGTATAAAGACTGGAGATCTTTCATAGTGAATTTCTCCGGCAAAAGGTTACTCGCAGCAATCTGAGTATCAATGTTTTTGCGTAAATACTGATGCCCGTCTGCAATGATTCTGTCATGATCAAATGCCATTTTAGGAAGTTTGCTTACCTCAAACCATGCACAGGTTTCGTTAAATGCATCAGGAAAAGTATTGGCCAAAGAAAAATCGATCAAACTGCAATAACCAACTGTAATAAAACGCTGCAAGATCCAGTGATCTTTCGGCACGTCAAGTCCTTTGTTATTGATTAAAGTTTTATGTACGTTGTTTTCTGTACGGTTTAATCGTCCAAAAGTGTGAAATTGTTCAAGAAAAAGACCTTTAAGATGAGTTCTTTCGTACAAAACTCTGTCAGCAGCCTCACGTAGATCTTCATCAAGAAAAACGAATCCTCCCGGAAGCGACCACATATCAAGATCGTGATACTTCAAGAGCAATACCTTCAGAATGTTATCATGAAAACCAAAAATTGTACAATCAACGGAAATATTGGGGATAAAATGTTTTTCCTCAATAAGCTGTTTAAGTGTTTCGATGTTTTTTGAACCGTAAGTTTTCATGACCGTAAAAATAAAATTATTTTTTAATTTTTGAGATAATCTTGCTTAAAATAAAATAAACTCAGACAAAATATAATCACAACGGCTCCCAAAATATAAAGGGAATAGAACGTTAATAGTTGATTCTCAAAGAGTATTGACATCAATACAGAACTTACCGAACTTCCCAATGAAGAGAATATTACAATTACTGAAGTAAAAGTATTTATTTTTTGGCTGTCAATATGTGAAATCATTTTAGAATTGATAATTGGATAGAGTGGTGAAAGAAACAAACCAATAATAGGGAATAAATAAAGTAATATTTCGGATTTATCTGAACCAAAATATTGAATGCTGAAAATAGTACCTAAAAGCAAAATGATACAGGTAAGACAATACATGAAATATTTTACCAAAGAAAACCTCTGGATCACATTTGCCGTAATTATTCTTCCGAAATATGAAAACACAGCAAGCATTGAAGATGCCTGAATGGCAAAAAATGAATTGACTTTTAAATGATTTTTATAAAATGTAGGAAGCCAAGAATTAAAACTTTGCTCTGTGAATACAATGAAAAAAATAACTGCAAAGAATAAAATAACCGGTGTCTTCTTAAATGAAATCAAATGAGATAAAATATTGGTCTTTAGTTTTTTATCTGCTTCAATGATATTAATTTTTGATAATAAATAAATGGTGATCAAAGAAACAATTGAAATAAATATAAACCCAAATTTCCAGTATTCTGAGTATTCACTTGCGATCAGCCAGCCAAAACCAACATTGACCACGAAAATTCCGATCATAAATGAAGCTTCCACATTATTCATGGTTTTTGCTAAGGATTTTTCTTCCGTAATATTATTTCGAATAATGCCATAAACGCAGATTTTCCCAATCGCAAAAGAAGTTCCGATGATTGCAAACCAAAGTTTGTAAAACCAGAACACCTCAACAAAAGGTAGTATAAAGGAGCATATTCCTACGATGCCTAAAGCAACGATCAGAGATTTCTTAGTTCCTACTTTACTGATGAGATTGACAGCAAACAATGATATGAATGCAATAGGTAAATCTTTGAAAGCTTCCAAAAAACCAAGCTTATCATAACCGATATTTTCCTGTGAAAGCTGCAAAATAACAATCCCCATACAGTTGAGTACCATTGAAAAAATAAAGAAGGTTAATCTCAGCGGAAGCGAAATATTTGTGGGTTTGATGCTCATTTTGGGAACCAGATTACGGCAATTTTAATGAAATATTAAGACATTTAACATAAAATTTATGCCTTTCAAGCCCCAAAAATAGTGGAAATATTAAAATAATTGTGATTATGATGTTAAATAATTAAAAAAAAATATATTTTTATTGTCTCAATTTGAGAATTAAAAAAACTAACTGTATATGAATGTAATAATATCAAGAAGTTTGGGAGCGATTGCGGTACTTTATTTTACTGCCAATTTTAATGCTCAAAACACTACAACAGACACAATTCAAAAGGAACAGAAAATTGAAGAAGTGATTATGATTGGTTATGGTACTCAGAAGAAGAGTAATGTGACCGGAGCAATATCAAGTTTAAAAGCTTCAGATATTGAAGATATTCCAGCGGGTAGACCCGAACAAGTTTTGCAGGGTCGAGCAGCTGGAGTTACTGTGATATCAAACTCTGGCCAGCCAGGTTCTAATGCTACTGTAAGAGTACGTGGTGTAACTAGTTTTGGTGCAGGAAGCAATAACCCTCTTTGGGTAGTAGATGGAATCGTTGTAGACAATATTTCTTGGCTTAATCAATCTGATATTGAAAGTATGGAAATATTGAAGGATGGTGCATCTGCTGCAATCTATGGGGTATCAGCTGCTAAAGGAGTTATTTTAGTTACTACTAAAAAAGGTGCAAAAGGCAGATTAAATTTATCCTATAATGGATTCTACGGTTTCGGAAATGCTGCAAAGAAATTAGATCTTTTAGATGCAACACAATATGCTACCATTATTAATGAAGGATTTACAAATGATGGTAAACCTGCCAGATTTTCTAATCCGGCACAATTTGGAAAGGGTACAGACTGGCAAGATTTAATATTTAATACCGCTGAAAGAACCTCTCATGAATTTAGCGTTAGCGGAGGTAGTGATAAATCTACATTCTATACATCTTTTGGTTATTACAGCCAGGATGGAATTGTAATGCGTGATATTTCTAATTACAGAAGAATTAATGCAAGAATCAACTCCAACCATAAAGTATTAGATTGGTTAACTGTGGGACAGACGTTTTCTTATACCAATAATAAAACAAAAGGAATTAATGCAAACGGAGAATTTGGAGGCCCTTTGAGTTCGGCAATCAATTTAGATCCTACTACACCCGCTGTAGTTACAGACTGGTCGATGGTAGATCCCAATTTATATACCAATCCATTTATAGTAAGAGATCCAAATGGAAATCCATACGGAATTTCACCTTACGTGAATCAAGAAATGTCTAATCCATTGGCATTCAGATATACACAGCAGGGAAAAGACAACTGGTCTGATGATTTTGTTGCTAATGCTTTTGCGGATGTTAAATTTTTAAATCATTTCAATTTCAAATCCAGCATTAATGGAAAACTATCTTATTGGGGAAATCAAGGTTTCACGCCTAAATTTTATTTAAGTCCAACATACAGTAACTTAGGATTCAATAGTTTGTCAAGAAATACAAATAGAAAACTTGAATGGAGCTGGGAAAACACTGCTACTTACCAAAATAAGTGGGGAAGACACAGTTTGAATGTTCTGATTGGGCAAGGTGTATATGAATACAATATTGGCTATGGTCAAACTGTAACTCATACCAATTTACCTGTTGAGAATTGGGAAGATGCATCATTTAATTTTGATTTATCTAGAGAAAATATTAATGCTGATGCGTACGATGGTATTCAAACGCACAAAGCTTCGTATTTCGGAAGAATTACATATGACTATGATAATAAATATTTGTTCACAGGTACAATGCGTAGAGATGGGTCATCACGATTTGGCGGTAACAAACACTGGGGTAATTTTCCTGCGGCATCATTAGGTTGGAATATTTCAAACGAAGAATTTTGGCCAGAAAATAAGATTATTAATACAGTCAAGCTAAGAGGTGGATATGGTGTATTAGGAAATGATGAGTTTGCCAATTTTATGTTTGCAAGTTATATGGTTTCCGGAAGCAATTATACAAATGGCAACAATACAATTATTACAGGCTACGCACCTGCGACTTTAGAAAATCCCGATCTTCACTGGGAAGAAACTTCACAGCTTAATATTGCTGCAGATATTAAATTTCTCACAAATTTTAATCTGACTGTAGATTATTACAAAAAGAAAAGCACTGATATTTTGAGGCAAGTAAGTATTCCTGGTTATGTTGGAGTATCTACAAATCCTTGGGCAAATGTGGGGGATATGAATAATACAGGTGTAGAAGTAAGTTTGGGATACAATAAAAAATGGTCAGATTTTGGAGTTTCAGTAAATGGTAATTTTGCTTATCTGAAAAATGAAGTTATTAAATTAGAAAATGGAAGAAAATTTATAGATGGACCAGGATTTCAATCAATGGGACCTGTCTCCAGAGCAGCATTAGGAATGCCTTACGGATCTTTTTACGGATTTGAGTATGATGGAATCTTCCAAAATCAATCTGAAATAGACAATTATAGAAATTCAAACGGATCGCTTATCATTCCTGGTGCAAAACCGGGTGATTTTAAATGGAAAGATATTAATGGTGATGGGCAAATTACAGATGATGACAGAACATATTTAGGTAATTCTTTACCAAAATATACATTTGGTTTAACATTTAATCTTAATTATAAGAATGTTGATCTAATGATTTTTGCTCAAGGTCAAGCCGGAAACAAAATTTTTCAGGGTCTAAGAAGATTAGATATGCTCGATGCCAATTACCAGACTGCAATATTAGATCGTTGGACAGGTGAAGGAACTTCAAATGATACACCAAGAATTTCCAGGGATGACCCAAATAAAAATTATTCAAGAATGTCTAATTATTACTTGCAAAACGGCGATTATCTTAGAGTAAAATTGGTACAGCTTGGTTACAGTTTACCAAAGCAAATATCAGAAAGTTTAGGAGCCAGTAAAGTAAGGTTCTATATTACTGCCGAAAACTTATTTACACTTACCAAATATACAGGTTACGATCCGGAAATTGCAGCAGGTGATGATTTCGGGATAGACAGAGCTTATTACCCACAAGCCAGATCATTCTTATTTGGAGCTAATATTCAATTTTAAAAAAGGTAAAAAAATGAAAAACAAAATATACAAAAGCATAGCAGTTTTATTATTATCTGGAATTAGCGTATTCACTGTGTCATCGTGTAACGATAATTATATAGAAGATATAAAAAATCAGGGAGCATTCGATACCAACAATTATTTCTCAAACGAAGAGCAATCATTCAGTGCCTTAGTAGGTGTTTACGATATTATGAGAAAATATGCCGGTGGTTTTGAAAACACGGTAACCTTTATGAACGCCGGATCAGATGATTTTTATTCAGGTGGAGGAAGTTCTACAGATGGCGCAGGGATTCAAGGGTTCTCTAGCTTTACCATCAACCAAAATACTGTTCCATTGAGTTATTGGAAAGATTTTTACCAAGGTATTGCAAGAGCAAACCTGGTAATCAAAAGAGTGCCGGATGCAAGTATGGGAGAGGTTCAAAAAAGCAGATTTATAGCTGAAGCCAAAACTTTGAGAGCCTTATATTACTTTGAGTTGCTGAGAATGTTTAAAAATGTTCCGCTTATTTTAGAACCAATAAGTGCTAATTCAGATTTTTATAATATTCCTCAAGCACCTCCTGCTACAGTTTATGCCCAGATTGAATCTGATATTCTATCTGCAATACCTAATCTGCCGGCTACAGTTTCTGGAGCTGATAGAGGAAGAATAACTCAAGGATCTGCAAAAGCTATTCTGGGCAAGATTTATTTGTATGACAACAAGAAATCAGAAGCTGCAGCACAATTTGCAGACGTTAATGGAACTCCTGGTCAAACCAGTCAATATGGCTATAAACTAGTTGCTAATTTTGATGATCTGTGGAAAGTTGATAATAAATTTACCACAGAATCAATTGTTGAAGTAATGCATACAAATCAAGGAAGCTCAGATTGGGGATTTTGGGGGCAGGGAAATGATGAAGGGAACTCAATTTGCATTATGACAGGATTAAGATCTTATACCCTTAAAACAGCAACCCCAAATAATGATGCTCCAGATTTAGTTTCCGGTTGGGCATTTAATCCTGTGACAGATGATTTATTTAACTTTATGCAGGGTGATCCACGTATGAATGCAAGTATTTTGAACGCTAAAAAGTTCATGCAGGAAAATAAAATCACTTATTCTCCTGCTTACAGGGATTCTGGTTATTTCCTAAATAAATTTCAACCTAGAACAGCTGATAAATCAAATTTACCTGGACCTGTAGAACTGAATTTCCGACAAAATTATATGGTAATCAGATTAGCAGACACTTATCTGATGGAAGCAGAAGCTTTGAATGGAGCAGGTGCAAGAGCTCAGGCTTTATTGGATGCTGTTAGAGCAAGAGTAGGATTAACTTCAGTTCCCGTTTCTTTACAAGCTATTAAGGATGAAAGAAGAAGAGAATTAATTGGAGAAGGTCATCGATTTTTTGACTTAGTAAGATGGGGCGATGCTGCAACTAAATTAGGATCAAGAGGATTTGTCACTGGTAAAAACGAGATTTTACCAATTCCGTACAACGATTTGGTGAATACTGCGATCAAGCAAAACCCAGGTTATAACTAATATGAAATTTAATAATTTATATAGTTTCTTTTTAAAAAGTATCACACCGCTATTTTGTGGGGTGGTACTTTTACCTTTATCATCATGTAGATCTGTAACGAATACAGAAAACATGGTTCAGGTTTGGCTTACAAAAGGCGATGAAAGCATAAAGTTACAGAAGCAGACTCCTGTCAGTTTTGTAAATAACTCCAACAACATTCAAAATATTGAAATCGACGATTCTCAGAAGTTTCAATATGTTGACGGTTTTGGATATACATTAACTGGAGGAAGTGTTGAAGTAATCAATAGACTTTCACCTTCAAAAAGGAAAGCTCTGCTTAAGGAACTTTTCGGAAATGATAAAAATTCGATTTCTATAAGTTATTTAAGATTAAGCATTGGTGCATCCGATTTGGATAGCGAAGTTTTCTCTTATGATGATTTACCGGAAGGGCAGACAGATCCTTCACTTTCAAAATTTAGTTTAGCAAGAGATAAAGATTTAATTTCTATGCTAAAAGAAATTTTAGCAATAAATCCAAAAATCAAGATCATTGCAGCTCCTTGGTCGGCTCCGGTCTGGATGAAAGATAACGGGAAATCAATTGGCGGAAGTTTAAAACCAGAATTCTATGATGCTTATGCAAAATATTTTGTAAAATATATTCAGGGAATGCAGAAAGAAGGAATTACAATTAATGCAATAACTCCTCAAAATGAACCTTTACATCCCGGAAATAATCCGAGTTTGTATATGCCTTCAGACCAACAGAAAGATTTTATCAAGAAAAGTTTAGGTCCGATTTTTAAATCAAATAATATTAAAACTAAAATTGTGGTTTATGATCACAATTGCAACAAACCCGAATATGTTACCAATATTTTAAGCGATACTGAAGTTTCTCAATATATTGATGGTTCTGCATTCCATTTATATGAAGGCGAAATTTCAGCTTTAGGTACTGTTCATGCTGCTTTTCCAGATAAAAATTTGTATTTTACCGAGCAATGGACAGGCGCGAAAGGAACTTTTAATGAAGACTTAAATTGGCATACCAAAAACGTGATTATCGGTTCTATGAGAAACTGGAGCAAAATAGCTTTGGAATGGAATTTAGCTAATGATACAAAATACAAACCTCACACTGACGGAGGTTGTACAGAATGCAAAGGTGCAATTACTATTTCTGACAGTGAAAACTTTACCAGAAATGTTGGCTATTATATTATTGCTCATGCTTCAAAATTTATTCCTGCTGATTCAAGAAGAATTGCTTCTACACAAACCGATAATCTTTATACTGCAGCTTTCATTACGCCTGCAGGAAAGAAAATTTTGGTTGTGCAAAACGGATCAAAAAATGAAGAAACATTTAATATAAAATATAACGGAAAAACGTCGACAGTCAACCTATCAGGCAACTCGGTGGCAACATACGTTTTTTAAAAATAACAACATGAAGAAAATTTCGTTCTTATTACTATTATCAGCATTTTGGATGAATGTTTTTGGGCAAAAGACAATCGATCAGAAGGTTTCTGAGCTGTTGTCTAAAATGACATTAGAAGAAAAAGTAGGACAGCTTGTTCAATATAGCGGTTTTGAATATGCCACAGGTCCTCAAAATTCCAATTCTGCAACAGTTTTAGACGAAATTAAAAAGGGTAAAGTTGGTTCCATGCTCAACGTGGCGGGAGCTGAAGAAACAAGAAAGTTTCAGGAATTAGCTTTAAAATCGAGATTGAGAATTCCTTTGTTGTTTGGGCAAGACGTCATTCACGGATACAGAACGACTTTTCCAGTGAATTTAGGTCAGGCTGCAAGCTGGGATTTAAGTTTAATTGAAAAATCTGAAAGAATTGCCGCAACAGAAGCTTCGGCTTATGGTATTCACTGGACGTTTGCGCCGATGGTCGACATTGCAAGAGATCCGAGATGGGGCAGAGTGATGGAAGGTTCGGGTGAAGATACTTATCTGGGAACTCAAATTGGTTTGGCTAGAATCAAAGGTTTTCAAGGAAAAGGTCTGGGAAATATTGATGCGATCATGGCTTGTGCAAAGCATTTTGCAGCGTATGGAGCAGCAGTTGGCGGAAGAGATTACAATTCTGTTGACATGAGTTTAAGACAATTAAACGAAACCTATTTGCCACCTTTCAAAGCAGCTGCAGAAGCAGGTGTTGCCACTTTTATGAATTCTTTTAATGATATTAATGGAATTCCGGCAACGGCAAACAAATATATTTTAAGAGACCTTTTAAAGGGTAAATGGAACTATCAGGGATTTGTGGTTTCAGATTGGGGAAGTATTGGTGAAATGGTTCCTCACGGTTACGCAAAAGACAATAAAGAAGCTGCAGAAAAAGCAATCATTGCAGGAAGCGATATGGATATGGAAAGCCGTGCTTACATGGTTGAACTTCCGAAATTGGTTCAGGAAGGTAAAGTTGATCCAAAGTTGATCGATGATGCAGCAAGAAGAATTTTGGTTAAAAAGTTCGAAATGGGATTATTTGATGATCCTTACAGATTTAGCAACGAAAAAAGACAGAAAGAACAGCTAAACAATCAGGAAAATAGAAAATTCGGAAGAGAATTTGGTTCAAAAAGTATTGTTTTATTAAAGAATGAAAAAAATATTCTTCCGCTTTCAAAATCTACGAAAACGATTGCATTGATCGGACCTTTCGGTAAAGAAACAGTTGCTAATCACGGCTTTTGGTCGGTTGCATTTAAAGATGACAATCAAAGAATTATCACTCAGTTTGACGGAATTAAAAATCAATTAGACAAAAACTCAACGTTATTATATGCAAAAGGTGCCAATGTTGATGATCAGGATAAATCGATGTTTGCTGAAGCAGTGGAAACGGCAAAAAAAGCAGATGTTGTGATCATGACTTTAGGCGAAGGGTCAGCAATGAGCGGTGAGGCGAAAAGTAGAAGTAACCTGCATTTTACGGGAGTTCAGGAAGATTTATTGAAAGAAATTGCAAAAACAGGAAAACCAATTGTTTTAATGATCAACGCAGGAAGACCTTTAGTTTTTGATTGGGCGGCAGAAAATATTCCAACAATTGTTTACACTTGGTGGTTGGGAACGGAAGCGGGAAATTCTATCGCAGACGTTCTTTTCGGAACAGTAAATCCGGGCGGAAAATTACCAATGACTTTCCCCAGAACAGAAGGGCAAATTCCGGTTTATTACAATCATTACAACACTGGAAGGCCAGCGAAAAACAATACAGATAGAAACTATGTTTCGGCTTACATCGATTTGGATAATGATCCGAAATTCCCTTTTGGTTATGGTTTAAGTTATACTCAGTTTAAATATTCTGATATGAATTTAAGTTCGACAAACCTTAAAGGAAATCAGACTTTAAATATTACTGTAAACGTTTCCAACACCGGAAATTACGATGGGGAAGAAGTGGTGCAGTTATACATCAGAGATTTAGTGGGAAAAGTCGTAAGACCTGTGAAAGAATTGAAAGGTTTCCAAAAAGTGTTCATCAAAAAAGGAGAAAATAAAGCCGTAAACTTTATGCTGACTCCGGAAAATTTAAAATTTTATGATGATGCATTAAATTATGATTGGGAAGCCGGAGAATTCGACATTATGGTCGGAACGGATTCTCAAAATGTTCAGATAAAAAGAATTAATTGGAATAAATAATGCCAATTTATATTAATAAGAGCGGGATAAAATCCGCTTTTGGTGGTAAAAGACTAAACATTTTTTGTAAAGACTTTATTAACATTGAGTTTGTCATTCTGAAAGAATCTAAATAATCTTTGTAGAGATGCTTCCAGCATGACAAACTTTGAAAACAGTAAAAATTAATTCAAAAATTTTGAAAATAAAACTTCAACATATTTCTCAATTAATTATCGGAGGAATTTTGGTTTTTTCATCGTTAAATTGTGCTTCAAATAAGCCCGATCCAAACAGAAAATTGATTTGGAATGACGAGTTTAACGGAAGAGGATTACCCGATGCCACAAAATGGAACTATGATATTGGAGGCAATGGTTATGGAAATAATGAAGCTCAGTTTTATACCAAAAATCGCTTGGAAAATGTAAGAGTTGAAGACGGAAATCTTATCATTGAAGCCAAAAAAGAAAATTGGGAAAAGAATAAATATACATCTGCAAGACTTTTAACGAAAGGAAAGTTTTCCTTTCAATACGGAACGGTTGAAATAAGAGCCAAACTTCCAAAAGGTCGCGGAACCTGGCCTGCCATCTGGATGATGAGCGAAAATATGAAGCAATGGCCCGATGACGGTGAGCTTGATATTATGGAGCATGTCGGCTATAATCATGGATATATTCATGCTTCGGTTCACACTAAAAATTACAATCATACTGTTGGAACTCAAAAAACCGATACATTGATCGTAAAAGATGCCAGTGAAAAATTCCATGTGTATAAAGCAGATTGGACGCCCGATAAAATTGATGTGTATGTCGATGATCATAAGTTTTTCACCTATGAAAATAAAGAAAAAATATATAAAGCCTGGCCTTTTGATCATCCCTATTTTATCATTTTAAATTTGGCTGTTGGCGGAACCTGGGGTGGAAAAGAAGGAATTGATGATACCATTTTCCCTCAAAAATATTACATCGATTATGTAAGGGTTTACGAAAATAAATAATGAAGTGAGCAGATTGCTCAGAAAAATAGAAAGAAATTATGAAGAAATTAGTCGTAAGTTGTTTTGTTGTAGGAATGATTTTCAATGCAAACGCACAAAATTACTGGAAAAAAAATGCAGGAAAAACGGCGAGAGTAATTTTTACCAATTCTAAAACCAGCGAAAAAATGGTCGAAAAAGGAATGGTGAAATTCGAGAAAATGGATCAGCCGAAAGAAACTGATGCCTGTATTTTTGTAGATCCAGATTTTAAATATCAAAAATTAATCGGAATCGGTGGTGCCATCACAGATGCTGCTGCTGAAACTTTTTATAAACTTCCAAAGAATAAACAGAAAGAAATTATTGATGCTTATTATGGCAAAAATGGGCTGGGATACACGGTTGTTCGTACCAATATGAACTCGTGTGATTTCTCAAGCGATTCTTATACTTATGTAACGGAAAATGATCAATCATTAAAATCATTCAATGTTTCTCATGATGAAAAGTATAAAATTCCGATGATTAAAGAAGCTCAAAAGGCGATCGGAAACAATTTTACCTTTTATTTTTCTCCGTGGAGCCCGCCGGCTTGGATGAAATCTAATAAAAGTTTATTGAAAGGAGGAAGATTGGAGAATCAGTATTACCAGACCTGGGCAGATTATTATGTGAAATTCATCAAAGAATATGAAAAAAAAGGAATTAATGTTTGGGGGTTGACAATTCAGAACGAGCCAATGGCTACTCAAACTTGGGAATCCTGTATTTATACTGCGGAAGAAGAAGGTGCTTTTCTTAAAAATAATTTAGGACCAACGCTTTGGAAAAATGGTTTTAAAGATAAAAAAGTAATGATTTGGGATCACAATCGTGATTTGATTTATCAAAGAGCAACAACTACTTTGAGCGATCCGGAAACTTCAAAATATGCACACGGAATCGGCTACCACTGGTACGAAACATGGAATAATAAAACGCAGCTTTTTGATAATTTATTGGAAACTCAAAGAGCTTTTCCTGACAAGTTTTTAGCTTTTACCGAAGGTTGTAAAGAGCAATTCGATATGTCTAAAATTTACGATGTAAGTTTGGGTGAACTGTACGGAAAAAATATGATCAACGATTTCAATAAAGGCACCGCTTTATGGACGGATTGGAATGTCCTTCTTGACGAAACTGGCGGACCAAACCATGTCGGAAACTTCTGTTTTGCACCAATTATTGCAGATACGAAAACCGGAGAGGTTCATTATACCTATGAATATTATTATGTTGGTCATGTTTCGAAATTTATCAAACCAAATGCACAAAGAATTGGAACCTCATCCAACAGAGCAGCTTTAACATCAACAACTTTCATGAATGAAAACGGACAATTGGTAACCGTTATTATGAACGACTCCGACAATGATATCGATACCAATCTTTGGATTGAGGGAATGTCAGCCAAGTTATCTGCACCTGCACATTCTATACAAACTGTAATTTTATAGACTTCATATTAACATTTTTATTTTAAGAATCGGCGGCACCAAAGGTGCCGCCGATTTGATTTATTGTAGAAAAATTTAAACAAAAAACCGAAGCAAAATATTGCTTCGGTATATTATTATTTAAACTAAATCTTCAGATCTTAGTTTTCAGTATCATATTTTGCGATCACTTTTTGAGTAACTCCTGAGCTGCTGAAACCTCCGTCATGGAAAAGATTCTGCATCGTTACTTTTTTAGTAAGATCAGAGAAAAGAGTAACACAGTAATCTGCACATTCAAGAGCGGTTGCATTTCCTAGCGGAGACATATCTTCCGCATAACCAAGGAATCCTCCGAAACCTTTTACTCCGCTTCCTGCTGTAGTAACTGTCGGTGACTGAGAAACCGTATTGACACGTACTTTTCTTTCGCCCCAATAGTTTCCGAAAGTTCTTGCAATACTTTCAAGATAGGCTTTATTGTCAGACATATCATTGTAATCCGGGAACGTTCTCTGTGCTGCAATATACGAAAGAGCCAAAATACTTCCCCATTCATTCATACAATCTTTTTCCCAAGCCGTACGCATCACTTTGTGGAAAGATACCGCTGAAATATCCCAACCTTTCTCTGTCCAGTCGTAGTTCATTTCGGTATAATGTTTCCCTTTTCTTACATTTACGGACATTCCTATAGAGTGAAGGATAAAATCTATTTTACCGAATTTTGCAATTGCAGCATCAAAAAGTTTTCCAAGATCTTCTGTAGAAGTTGCATCCGCACCGATCACTTCAGAACCTGTTTTTTCTGCTAAACCGTTCAATTCTCCCATTCTCAAAGCGATAGGAGCGTTAGACAATATAAATTCAGCGCCTTCTTCATGGCATCTCTCAGCAACTTTCCATGCGATAGATTGTTCATTAAGGGCTCCAAAAATAATTCCTTTCTTCCCTTTAAGTAAACCGTATGACATAATTTTTTAATGTTTAATATTTACAAATGTAGGAATAATTTGTGTTTAGCACATAATAAAAAACGGAGCCTTTGTAAAAAGACTCCATTTTCTTTGAATATATTTAAAAGACTGAATTTTCTAATTCGTTTTCTTGTTCCATTCTGCTTTTACATCTTCAGCAGCATCTTTAGTTTTTTCCCACGCATCACTTGCTCCGTCTTTGATGTCTTCCCAAGTGTCAGAAGCATTAGCTTTTACTCTGTCAAGCCATCCTTCATGAGTAGCTTCCTCATCATTATTCCGCTTTTCGTTGATATAATCTCTGGCCTTATCTGCCAAATCACTTACTTTCCACTTAGCGTCGTTGGCAGTACTTCTTAAAGAATCTTCAGTATTGTCAACTGCTTTTTCTGCTTTGTTATAATCTTGATTGTCCATAATAATATAGTATTTAAGTGTTATATGTTGTAGAATAAACAAGAACTATTCCTAAAGAAAAAAGACGTTGTTAAAGTTTTCATAAAATTTAAATTCTGAATATTTATTTTTAGCTGTAGTGAATGCGAATGTTTTACTATAATGTATTTGTGCATTCATGGCAGAATAAATTTTCAGCCTGCAACCAATAAAAGTTAGCTTTTGTTGCAAATAGTTAGTTTAAAATATAAAGGATCTCAAAATTTGAAATCCTTGTTGTTCTATTTAATCACTCTCTCCAAAACCCATTCGATCAGCCTCTTTTCAGAGTTGTGATGATCTGCTGAGAATTCTCCGCGTCTTCTGTTGGCAATCACATTGTTTACGGTAATTGCTTTGTGACCCAAAAGTTTAGAAAAAGCATAAATCGCTGAAGTTTCCATTTCAAAATTGGTAATTCCGAGATCGTTTAAGGTTTCAAGAAATTTGTCATCAAGTGCTTTTAAACGAAGTTCTCTTCCTTGTGGTGCATAAAATCCCGGAAAAGTCGCTGTGTTACCATGATATTTTGCATCTTTGAAAGCTTCGCCTAATTCTTCCGACCATTCAGAGAAATAAAGCATTGGTCTAATTTTTTCGTAGGGAAATTTCTCCAGAAAATTCTTCGAAAATTCATTCTCAAAACTGTAATCCTGATAAAAATGCATCAGTCCGTCTAAACCGACTACATTTTGAGTCACCAGCATATTATCAACCTGCACATCCGGATTCACACTTCCGCAAGTTCCCATTCTGAAGAGTTCAAGAGATTTGTGCTTGGTTTTAAATTCCTTTTTCTCAAGATCAATGTTAACTAAAGCATCAAGCTCATTCATTACAATATCAATATTCTCAGTTCCGATTCCTGTTGACATCACAGAAATTCTTTCACCACGTAAAGTACCGGTGTGGGTGTAAAATTCTCTTTTATTTTTTTTGATTTCTACGGTATCAAAATATTTCGAAACTTTCGGTACACGATCGGGATCACCTACAAGAATTATTTTATCAGCAATATCTTCTGGTAAAAGGTTTAAGTGATACACGCTTCCGTCTTGATTCAGTACAAGCTCTGAAGCTGCAAGTTTATTTAACATAATTGTTTTTTTTGTATAGTTTGATTGATAATCTGTGATTCTCTTTTTTAAGGGATTTAAAATTAACGAATTTAAATGAAGCAAAATATAAACATTATTTAATTTTTCGTTAAAACTGTGGTAACCTTAGGATGATAGTTTTGCGAATGAAAAATTTTGTAGGATCTTATCCTTTACTTCTTCTTATTGTATTCATCGGGATTGCGGCAATGTCATTCAATCCTGTCGACAAAGGTTCAGAAACGGAAGAGACTTTTGTCAGGAAAGGTTTGTTTAATTTTAAGAATCATCTCGAAAACTTAAAATCAGATGTTTATCTCTTTAAGGAAGATAAAATCACCGTTAAAAAATTACAGCTTTCATTAAAAAACACCAGAAACTCATACAAAGAGATCGAGTTTTATATCGCTTATCACTATCCTGAGTTTTCTAAAACACATCTCAATGCAGCTCCTCTATTCAGAATTGAAGCTGCGGGAACTACTGCCTACACTTTGCCACCGGAAGGTTTGCAGGTACTTGATGAATTGATTTTTTCTGATGAAGCGAGCGAACAAAAAGATAAAATTATTGACATCACAGATTTTCTATACAATAATTACAATAATTTTTATTTAAGCACCACAAAAAATGGCTTAAGCAAAGGGAGTAATAAAACTTTGGCTTTAAGAATAGAGCTCATCAGAATTTATACTTTAGGATTGACAGGTTTCGATACACCGGGTTCACTGAATATTTCAGAAGAAGCTTCATTTGCTTTTCAGGGAATGCAAAAATATATTACTAATGATCCTTATTTTAAAAACTTCAATACTTCAAAAGCGGAAAAACTCATCACAGAAAGTACACTTTATCTTTCTCAAAATACAGATTTTGAAACTTTTGACCGTATTGAGTTTTACAAAAAATATCTACAGCCTTTATACGAGGAACTTGGTAAATGGGACGGAAATCCGGATGATCTGAAAGAATTTTCCGGATGGAATATAAGTAATAAAAACTTTTTCAGCAGCGACTTTCTTGATCCTTACTTTTATACAATTCTTAAAGGTTCTGAAGACAGTGAAGAATTGAGAAAATTGGGAAAAGAAATATTTTTTGACCAAAATTTAAGTGACAACGGAAAAATGAGTTGTGCAACCTGCCATCTTCCGGAAAAAGGTTTTGCAGACGGTAAAACTAAATCTTTAAGTAATGTGGCAGAAAAAACAGTTTTGAGAAATTCTCCGTCTTTATATAATGCAGTTTTTGCCAAAAGATTCTTCTATGATATGCGTGCTTTCTATCTGGAGCAACAGGCAGAACACGTAATTTATAATGATCAGGAATTTAATACAAGCTACGAAAGCATTATCAAAAAACTGAAAACAAAACCTGAATACAAAAAGGTATTTCGTAAAACATTTAAAAATGGAAATATTGATAAGCAGAATTTTTCTAAAGCTTTAAGTTCTTATGTTGCATCTCTGTATTCTTTCGATAGTGATTTTGATCGTTTTATGAGAAACGAGAAAGAGATTTCTGATGATGCTAAAAAAGGTTTCAATCTTTTTATGGGCAAAGCCAATTGTGCAACGTGTCATTTTGCACCCCATTTTTCAGGATTGGTTCCGCCATTTTTTAATGAAAATGAATCCGAAGTTTTAGGGGTTACCAAAAAACCAATAAGATTATCTCCATTAGAAATAGATTCTGATCAGGGAAGAATCAAAAGTAATGTCAAAAAAGAAAATTCGTGGATTTATGAAAACTCATTCAAAACCATGACGGTAAGAAATATTGCTTTAACGAAACCTTATTTTCACAACGGAGCCTTCAATACTTTAGAAGAAGTTTTAGATTTTTATAATGAAGGCGGAGCAGAAGGTTTAGGTTTAAAAATAAACAATCAGACTTTACCTGCCGACAAGCTGAATCTTACAGAACCGGAAATCAAACAGATTATTGCTTTTCTGAATTCTCTGACAGATATTAGTAAAGCAAAAGTGAAGTAATATTCTTCGATTTTTAAATATAAAGGCCATCCATTTGAGATGGCTTTTGTCATTATGATACTTAGTGTTTTTATAGTTGATTTAACAATAAATTAATCCCCGTAACATTGGGTTTGAGATTTATTAATATTTGGTAAGAATTAATTAAAACCCTATTAATAGAGGGCTCGTTACAATAAGATAGTTTTGCAATGAAAAAATAAAGGTATTAATAAATGAAAAGAAAACTACTTACAATTGCAGCACTTGTTTTGATGACGAGTACAGCATTTCAGGCTCAAACCACGATTTTTCCTCTGGGATCATCTTGGAAATTTAATGACAATGACTTAGCCCTTGCTAGCACATGGAAAGATGCTACTTATGACACTTCTGCATGGGCGTCAGGAAACGGGCCATTAGGTTACGGAGATCCTGTAACGACTAACTTTGTTTCAGGTGTAGATACAGCTTATCTTACCAAAGATTTCGCAGTAAACTTAGCTGATCTTACAACAACCATGGAATTTGGTATAAGAAGAGACGATGGTATTGTTGTTTATCTAAATGGTGAAGAAGTAATTAGAAACAATATGCCAACGGGTGTAATTTCTCACAGCACACTTTCTGTTGATATTATTGATGGTGCAGCAGAAACGGCGATCAACATTTTCTCAATTCCGAAAAATAAATTTGTGCAGGGCAACAACAGAATCTCAATAGAATTGCATAACAGAAGTACGGGAAGTTCAGATTTGACGATTGATGCTTATCTTAAAACAACTGTTACAGTTCCACCAACTACATGCACGGGAACTCACATCAGCTGTTTTACCTCTATTGTACCCACAACTCAGACTTCAAAACTGATTATTCCCGCTGAACACAGATTTCAGATGATTTTGAAAGAAGGTGATGCCTATACAGAAGGAGGTGGACTCGTTGGCGGACTGAATGATTTCACGGGTTACGTGGCAAAAAACGCAAGCAGCACAGACGGATATCTTTCTGTAAATCACGAGACCAGTCCTGGTGGAGTAACGATGGCAGAGATTAATTATAATACAACTACAAAGCTTTGGGCTTTAACGAAATCAAGAGGCGTTAGTTTTTCTGCACCAAGTTTGGTTCAAACCATCAGAAACTGTTCTGGCGGTGTTACACCTTGGGGAACAATTGTTACTGCTGAAGAAGCTGTAACAGGAAACGACACCAATGCGGATGGAAACCATGACTATGGATGGTTGGTAGAAATTGATCCTGTTACTGCACAGGTGATGTCACACAATCCTTCAGGAACTAAAGATAAGCTTTGGCAAATGGGTAAGATGAATCATGAAAATGTAGTGGTAAACAATGCAGGAACAATCGCTTATTACGGTGAAGATGGAGGTACAAACTTAGTGTACAAATATGTGATGGATACTCCAAACGATCTTACATCAGGAAATTTATATGTTTTAAAATTAGATCAACCTCTTTCTGGTGGAAACCCAACTGGTACAACTGCTACATGGGTACAGGTTCCTAATAAACTACAGGTAGATCAAAATAATACGCAGGCTCTTGCATCATCTCTGGGAGGTACTGCATTCAACGGTGTTGAAGACGTAGAAATCAGTCCACTGGACGGGAAAATATACTTTACAGCCAAAGGTTTAAACAAAGTATACCGTTTGCAGGACAATGGAATGACAGCTTCTCAGGTAGAAGTTTTTGCAGGAGGATTAACAACTCAATATTCTTTCAATACAGCACAGGGAATTAAGACCGAAACTTGGGGAGATGGTAATGATAACCTTACGTTTGACGAATTAGGAAATCTTTGGGTTCTTCAGGATGGTGGTAAAAACTACATCTGGGTAATTGCTCCTGATCATACTGCTGCAAATCCTAAAGTGAGATTGTTTGCTTCAATGCCTGCTGGTTCTGAGCCGACTGGTTTGACATTCACACCGGATCATAAATTCGGATTCTTCTCAGTTCAGCATCCAAATGCTACAATCGATACAGATATTGACGCTACCGGAAATGTAATTGACTATAAAGGGAAATCAGCTACAATGGTTATTGCATTACAACAGTTTTTAGGGACAAGTGCTGTATTGGGAACCACAGAAACCATTAAAGAAACAGAAGTTACAGTTTCTCCGAATCCTACATCAGGATTGGTGAAAATCACATCTCCGAAAGCTTTGAAAAATCTTGAAGTAACTGCTTACAGCATGGATGGTAAAATTGTTTATCAGAAGAAATTTACAGGAAATAATTCATCTATAGATTTAGATTTTACATCTCAACTTCAAGCTACAAGAGTTTTGATGCTGAATATAGAAGCTGAAGGTTTCCAAAAAACCGTGAAAATTCTTAGAAAATAATTACTAATTTTCTTTCTCAGCTGCCGGCATTTTCTTTGCCGGCGGCTTTTTTTATTATGAAAAAATTACTCCTTATTATCAGTTTGCTTTCACTTTCACAGATAAAAGCGCAGATTGATCCTTTAAAATATCCGACTTATACCGAAATTGAAGATGCTTTGAAAAGCGGCAAAACAGTGTATAGTATGAGCTTTAGAGATAAAGGTCTTTTCAATATTCCAAAGGATTTGTCTAAAATGAATTCTCTTTTTTTCCTGAATCTGATGGGAAATAAATTAGAAAAAATGGATCAGCAGATTTTTGCTTTAAAAGAATTGGAAATTTTAAATATCAATTCAAACAGCATTAAATTTATTCCTGATGAAATTGGTGAGCTGAAAAAATTGCATACTTTTTCAATGAATCTCAACAGTCTTACAAAAATAAATCCCAATCTGGCAAAACTTCAAAATCTGAAAATGGTACATTTTGATGCCAATAATTTGAATGTTTTTCCTGAAGCATTATTAAAAATTCCGGCTTTAGAGGAAATTAATCTTAGCAGCAATCAGATCAGTTTTGTTTCGCAGGATTTAGATAAAATTAAAAACTTAAGATATTTAAACCTTTCAGCAAACCAGATCAATGATTTGACAGATGTGAAATTCCCGTCAAAAATAAAATATCTTGAACTTCAACAAAATTCTATCGTAAAACTTCCCGATTATTTATTTAAATCAGAAAATCTTGAATTTCTGAATGTCAGTAATAATAATCTGAAAGAAATTTCTCCTAAAGTAAAAGGATTAAAAGGCGTTGTCAGCATAAATCTGGCACACAATCAACTGAAAGATCTTCCTGAAGAATTTCAACAGCTTAAAAATCTGAAAACATTGATTTTAGCAGGAAATCCGATGGATAAAGAAACCATTCAGAAGCTTAAAGAATTGATGCCGCAAACGCAGATTTATTTTTAAAAATTATCCGCCGACTCTTTTTGTTTTAAAACCCATATCCTTCAGGATATTCATGATTTTATCACGGTTATCACCTTGTATGATGATCGTTCCGTCTTTTTCAGAACCACCTATTCCAAGTGTGGTTTTTATTTTTTTCGAAATCTTTTTTAAATCTTCCTCACTTCCTTCCCAACCTTCAACAATGGTTACGGGTTTTCCATTTCTGCCTTTCTTTTCAAACTTACAAACAAGAGGTTCTTTTTGCTTAAACTGTTCTTCGGGCATCTGGAATTCCTGCTCTTCATGCTCAGGAAAAAGGTTTTTGAGTTGATCGCGTAAATCCATACGGCAAAATTAATAATTATTTCTATTGCAAAGAATGCAAATTAAGTATAAAGTTTTTGAGTTAGAAAAAATCAGCGATCATCTGTTCAAATTCGTGAAATCTATGGGAGAAAATAAAAATATACTGAAGCAACATTTGTCATGCTGAAAGCATCTCTACAAAGTAAATTTAGATTCCTACCGGAATGACAAACTTTTTTTCAAACTCGATTATGCAAAGATTCATGATTATTAGTTGTTTAAAACTTGTGAAAATTTAGATTTAAAAAAAAAATAACCACAGATGCACAAATGAATGTGTTTTAATTTAATTATCAGTAAAAATCTGCGAGAAGACTGACAAAATCTTTTAATAAAAATTTAAGCCTTTCAAATTCTTCAATTCGTTTCAAAATCGATAAATTTGTTTGTTAAAAAATAAATTAGAATGTCAAAAAAAGCAATACTGGCAATACTTGACGGTTGGGGTTTAGGTCAAAATCCTGAAGTTTCCGCATTAGCTCAGGCAAATACACCATTTATAGATAGCTGTTATCAAAAATATCCTCATACAACTTTAGAAGCAAGCGGTTTAGCAGTTGGACTTCCATTAGGACAAATGGGAAATTCTGAAGTAGGACACATGAATCTTGGTGCAGGAAGAGTAGTGTACCAAAATCTGGTAAAACTCAATATGGCAGTTGAAAACGGAACTTTGGGTCATGAAGAAGTCATTCAGGAAGCTTTTGCTTATGCCAAAACAGAAAATAAAAATGTACATTTCATCGGATTGGTTTCCAATGGTGGAGTACATTCACATATCAATCATTTAAAGGGATTATTAACTGCTGCAAGTGAATACGGACTACATGAAAATGTCTATGTTCATGCATTTACAGATGGCAGAGATTGCGATCCGCATTCGGGATTAGGATTTATTAAAGAACTTCAGGATCACATGAGCACAACGACTGGTGCTTTGGCAACTGTGATTGGAAGATATTATGCAATGGACAGAGATAAGCGTTGGGAACGTGTAAAATTAGCTTACGATGCGATGGTAAGCGGTATCGGACAGAGAACAACGGATGCTGCTGCTGTCATTCAGAATTCTTATAATGAAGGAGTGACGGATGAATTTATTAAGCCGATTATTTTAGTTAAAGAAACGCAGATTGGTAACGTTGTTCCTGTTGCAAACATTGTTGATAATGATGTGGTGATTTGCTTCAATTTCCGTACAGACAGAGGACGGGAAATTACCGAGGTTCTTTGTCAGCACGACATGCCGGAATATTTCATGAGAAAATTAAATCTTCACTATGTTACTTTGACAAATTATGATAAAACGTACGAAAACGTACAGGTTGTTTTTGATGAAGAAGTTTTAAAAGAAACAATGGGCGAAATCCTTGAAAGAAATGGAAAAACCCAGATCAGAATCGCCGAAACAGAAAAATATCCTCACGTAACATTTTTCTTTTCGGGAGGTCGAGAAGAAGAATTTCATGGTGAAAAAAGATTACTTTGTCCGAGTCCGAAAGACGTTCCGACTTATGATTTGAAACCTGAAATGTCGGCTTATGAAATTACAAATGCTATTCTTCCTGAATTACAGAACGAGACCGCTGATTTTATTTGCTTAAATTTTGCAAATACTGATATGGTAGGTCATACAGGAGTATTCGAAGCTGCTGTAAAAGCTGCCGAAACGGTAGATAAATGTATCGAACAGGTTGCTACAACGGCTTACGAACATGGTTATGCAGTTTTCATTCTTGCAGATCACGGAAATTCTGATGTAATGATCAATCCGGACGGATCACCAAATACACAACATTCAACCAATTTAGTTCCTTTAATTGTGATGGATAAAGACCATCAGTGGAATTTGAAACCAGGAAAATTAGGAGACATGGCTCCAACGATTTTATCGGTGATGGGAGTTGAGATTCCTGCAATCATGACCGGAGATATTTTAGTCAGTTAAAATTTAAAATAATATGATATAAATACCGTTGTCTTTGTAGATAACGGTATTTTTTTTATGATTTTGGTCAGACATACTATGAGAGACATAGAATATTATGCTCCAAATAATAAAATATTAATATCTTTGTAAATTATAAACGTATTTAAGAATGTACAATAAACTCGTAAGAAAAGAGGTAATGGGTATTTTAGAAAAGGAAGTAGGTTCTTTTCTCGACAAATTTTTGACGCCAATCGAAAAAATATGGCAGCCATCAGACTATTTACCAGATCCTTCAAGTGAAGATTTTAAATACGATTTAGAAGAAATTCAGACTTTCGCACGTGAGATGCCTTACGATCTTTTTGTTACTTTAATTGGTGACTGTATTACCGAAGAAGCTTTGCCATCATATGAATCATGGTTAATGGGTGTTGACGGGGTAAATCAGGAAGAGAAAGTAGGCTGGGCAAATTGGGTAAGATCCTGGACAGGTGAAGAAAACCGTCACGGAGATCTGTTAAACAAATACCTTTATCTGTGCGGAAGAGTCAACATGAGAGAAGTTGAGATTACGACACAATATCTTATCAGTGACGGATTTGATTTGGGAACAAGCATGGATCCTTACAGAAACTTCGTTTACACAAGTTTTCAGGAAACAGCAACCAATATTTCTCACAGAAGAGTAGGAACATTAGCAAAACAGTCCGGAAACGGAAAGCTGGCAAAAATGTGTGGTGTAATTGCCGCAGATGAAGCAAGACATGCAAAAGCGTACAAACATTTCGTAGCAAAAATTCTTGAGCTTGATCCTTCGGAAATGATCTTGGCTTTCGAAGATATGATGCGTAAGAAAATCGTAATGCCTGCGCATTTGATGAGACAATCAGGGCAAAAAGCCGGTGAACTTTGGGGGCATTTTTCAGATGCGGCACAAAGATGTATGGTTTACACAGGTCAGGATTATATCAATATCATGAAAGATTTGTTAGATGAATGGAAAATCGAGCATATAACAGGTCTTACTGAAAAAGCTGAAAAAGCTCAGGAATATCTGATGAAGTTGCCATCGAGACTGCAGAAGATTACAGACAGGGTTTCTACACCCGATCTTCAGTTTCAGTTTAGCTGGGTAAAACATTAGTTTCCAATTTAACATTAAATTATAAGTAGGAGTGCCGGATGTTTTTTCGGCACTCTTTAATTATTTATTATCTTTGCCAAGCTAAAAAAGAACAAAATGGTTAGTAACAAAAAAATTGCTGTAGATTTTGACGGAACAATCGTGGATGATGCTTATCCCGGAATTGGAAAAGCAAAGATTTTTGCATTCGAAACACTGAAAAAACTTCAGGCTCAAGGATATAGACTGATTTTATGGACGTACAGACATGGCAAAACTCTTGATGAAGCGGTAGAATTCTGTAGAAAAAACGGAGTGGAGTTCTATGCCATTAATTCTAGTTTTGAAGGAGAAGTCTTTGACAGCGAAACGCAATCAAGAAAACTGGATGCAGACTGGTTCATCGACGACAGAAATCTTGGAGGATTTCCGGGATGGGGTGAAATTTACAACATCATCAACGAAAGGATAGAATTCCGTGTTGAAGGGAAAGAGGTTTTAGCATACTCAAAACTTAAAAAAGAAAAGAAAAAAGGACTTTTCTGGTAAATTTTTTAAGAAATTAGAAGTTAGATTTTAGAAATTAGTTTTAATAAATTGCTTTTAATTAAAGTTTATCAGAAAATATAGATGCTTAGAAGTGTATAGAATTTAAATATTCATAAAGCTGTAAGTCTAGCTTCTAACATCTAATATCTAACATCTATACAAAAATGATTCAATTAAAAACGATAGACGAGCTTCGTCTGATGAGAGAAAGTGCTCAGTTGGTTTCGCGCACATTAGGAATGTTGGCAAAAGAGATTAAACCGGGAATTACCACATTATATTTAGATAAATTAGCTCACGATTTTATCAAAGATCACGGCGCAGAACCAGCATTTTTGGGTTATGGAGGTTTTCCTAATTCTCTGTGTATTTCTCCGAACGAGCAGGTAGTGCACGGTTTTCCAAATAAAGAAGAAATAAAAGAAGGTGATGTGCTTTCTGTTGATTGCGGAGCTGTTTTAAATGGTTTCGTAGGAGATCATGCTTATACTTTTGAGATTGGTGAAGTAAAACCCGAAATCAAAAAGTTGCTTAAAGTTACCAAAGAATCTCTATACAAAGGAATCGAACAATGTGTAAGAGGAAAAAGAATAGGAGATATTTCTCATGCCATTCAATCGCATTGCGAGAAAGAAGGTTATGGAGTTGTAAGAGAATTGGTAGGTCATGGAGTTGGTAGAAAAATGCATGAAGATCCTCAGGTTCCCAACTACGGAAGACAGGGAAGCGGCAAAATCATCAAAGATGGTTTGACGATTGCCATCGAACCGATGGTGAATATGGGAACAGAAAAAGTGAAATTTCATAATGACGGTTGGACGGTTACAACTTTAGATAATCAGCCTTCAGCACATTTTGAGCATGATGTAGCGGTAATCAACGGAAAACCCGTTTTACTTTCTACTTTTAAATATGTTTATGAAGCTTTAGGAATCGAAAGCGATGAAGAAAAGCCTTTCCAAATGGAATTTTAATGAAAAAGCTGACTAAGTTTTTATTGAATAAAATCCCTCGTCCGATGCTTATTCAAATGAGCGTTTGGGCGCGACCGCTCATTTATCAGTTCTTTAAAGGAGATCAGTTTTTTGATCCGATTGATGGAAGATCTTACCGGAAATTTTTGCCTTACGGTTACGGAAAACAAAGAGAAAATGCTTTATCGCCCGGAACTTTAAGCTTGGAAAGACACCGCCAAATGTGGTTGTATCTTCAAAATGAAACCGATTTTTTCATTAAAAATTCTAAAGTTCTTCACATTGCTCCTGAACAGGAATTTCTGAGAAAATTTAAGCGAATGAGCAATCTCAATTACATTTCGGCAGATTTATATTCACCGATTGTAGATGTGAAAGCTGATATTTTAGATTTGCCTTTTGAGAATGATAGTTTTGATGTGATTTTTTGTAATCATGTTTTAGAGCATATTGAAGACGATTCTAAAGCAATGAGCGAATTATATCGTGTCCTGAAGCCTGGTGGATGGGGAATTATTCAGGTTCCGATGAAAAATTCTTTAGAGAAAACGTATGAAGATTTTACCATAAAAGATCCAAAAGAACGTCAGAAACATTTCGGGCAGTACGATCATGTTCGTTGGTACGGAATGGATTATTTTGACAGATTGAGAAAAGTCGGTTTTGAAACCGAACCAAACTTTTATTCAAAGCAATTCAGTGATGCTGAAATTTTAAAATACGGGCTCAATCACAACGAAATTTTACCAGTGGTTTATAAAAAATAAAAAAACGTCTTCACAATTGAAGACGTTTTTTTGTTTGTATAAGATTTTTTTAAATCAATCTTTAATGAAAAGTTCAGGTTTGAAATTCTCAATCAGAAGAATATACTGACCTTTTTGAAGGTGACTTACATCAATTTTATTTGATTTATCGGTAGTTAATGTTTCGTAAACTAACTTACCCGACATTTCATAAATCTTTAGGTTTAACTTTCCTTGAATATTTTCTATCGTTAAAAAATCTGTCACAGGATTTGGATAGATTTTGATACTTTTCTTAATGATATTGTCTTTTGTACCCAAAAATGAATTATTGTAATATATTTTGTCTCCCGTATTATTATTTGTAATAATCAGTGTTTTGTAACTTCCATTATTAATGATCTGATAATTAAAAATTGCTCCCGTAGCTGTATTGACATAAAAATCGCAGTTTTTTTGATCATAAGCCTGAGCTGCGGTGGCATTTGTACCATTATAAACCAATAATGTACAACCACCGCCATGTCTCGTAAAGCTATCTGTCACTGTATTGAAAGTAATTGTAGAGCCTGCTGAATTGTAATATGACGAATTAAAACTGTAACCGCTTCCGTTATTCGAAAACATGGATGTACCGATAGAAACCTGCATTGCAGGACTCACAGTAGTCTGATTATTGATGACTATTTGCGAAATATACCAGTTGTTGCTAAAAAGATCAGAAGTTTGAGCAAAAATAAGATTACTCAAAAATGTTAAAAAGAGTAGAGTTTTTTTCATGAAATTTTTATTTAAAGGTACAAAATAAAATTATTCTGCAAGCAGTGATAAATATTAAGCTTGATTAAAATATCTAATCAATCAATGAGAAACTGCTTTCAGTCCAACCACAGAACCAATCAAAGTACAGATAAAAAATATTCGCCAAAAACTTGCAGGATCTTTAAATACTAAAATTCCCATCAAAACAGTTCCCACTGCACCAATTCCCGTCCAGACTGCATAAGCTGTTCCTATTGGTAATGTTTCGGTAGCTTTGATAAGCAAAAGCATGCTGATCGTAAGACAAGCCAGAAAGCCTCCAAACCAAAGATACATTTCGTTTCCCGAAGTTTCTTTTACTTTTCCTAAACATGATGCAAACCCTACTTCAAACAATCCTGCAATAATTAAAATAATCCAGTTCATAAATAAATAAATAAATAAATAAATAAATAAATAAATAAATAAATAAATAAATAAATAAATAAATAAATAAATAAATAAATAAATAAATAATTGATGCTGTAAAGTTGAGCTTTTGATTTTATTTAAAATTTTACAAATGATAAAAAATTAACAACCTCAAGAAATGATCAGATTTTATTTTGAGTGAAAATTTAAATTAAAATAGAAATATTTATCTCGCAGATTTCGATCAAAAAAAGAAATCTGCTTAATTTGCGAAATCTGCGAGAGTTTAAAAAAAATCATTTTATTTCCGCGCGAATTCTACTCAAACTCACTTGGGTGATTCCTAAATACGAAGCAATATGTCCCAACTGAACTCTTTGCAAGAGATATGGTTTTTCTCTCAGCAAATCTTTATATCTTTCTAATGCAGTTTTGTATTGTCTTGAAATAATCAGTTCTTCTGTTTTTATCAATTCCCGTTCTGCGAATTTTCTTCCCCAATTAGCAATATGAATGTCTTCATTAAAAAGCTGTTTTAATTTTTTTGTTTCCAATTGATACAATTCACAATCTTCGAGTAATTCAATACTTTCATAACCCGGTTTTTCATCCACATAACTTTTCATGGAAACGATTGGTTCGCCTTCCGTTCCAAACCAGAAAGTAATGTCATTATTTTCTGTCGAAGCGTAAGCTCGTGCAATTCCTTTTTTTAAAAAATAAATTTGCGGGATTACTTTGTTGGATTCCATTAAACAAAAACCTTTTGGATGATTGATTTCTGTAATAAATTTTTTCAGACTTTCCTTTGAAGCCATCGGAAGCGGGTAGATGCGGTCAATAATCTCGTTAATATTCATAAAGAAATCAAATTTTTAAAAGTTATCTGTGAAAAATGAGTTCTAGGTATTACGTAAAAAATTAAAACTCCTTTAACTTAATGAAATATACATCTTTCCAAAAACCTTAGTTTAACCTTGTGATTAAAACACTATTTTCAATCAAAAATAGACTTTTTTCCGCATCTAATTTTAATATTGATCGTAAGACCGATTTTGTTTTACTAACTTTGCAAATCGTAATAAAAGCGACTTAATTTTTTTATATGCATAAAGCAGGATTTGTAAATATCGTTGGAAAGCCAAACGCCGGAAAATCTACCCTTCTGAATCAATTGATGGGCGAGAAACTGGCAATCGTAACACAAAAGGCACAGACAACAAGACATAGAATTTTCGGAATTTATAATGAAGAAGATTTACAGATCGTATTTTCTGATACTCCGGGAGTTTTGGATCCTAAATACGGTTTGCAGGAAAAAATGATGGATTTTGTGAAAGATTCTTTACAGGATGCAGATGTTTTTCTTTTCATAGTAGATGTTACCGATAAATCAGAACAGTCAGAATTTTTGATTGAGAAATTAAACAAAATTCCGGTTCCGGTTTTATTGTTATTGAATAAAATTGACCAGACCAATCAGGAAGGTCTTGAAAAAATAGCTACCGAGTGGCACGAAAGAATTCCTAAAGCTGAAATTCTTCCCATTTCTGCTTTAAATGCTTTTAATATTGATGTTATTTTACCAAAATTAAAATCAATGTTACCGGAAAGTCCGGCTTATTATGACAAAGATATGTATACCGATAAACCTGAAAGATTTTTCGTAAACGAAGCAATTCGTGAGAAAATTCTTTTGAATTATGAGAAAGAAATTCCATATTCTGTGGAAGTGGTGACAGAAATGTTCAAAGAAAATGAAGGAATTATTTTTATTGATTCTATCATTTATGTTGAAAGAGATACACAGAAAGGAATTATCATTGGTCATAAAGGTGAGGCAATCAAAAAAGTAGGAACTGAAGCAAGAATAGATCTGGAGAAATTTTTCGCAAAAAAAATACATCTGAATCTCTTTGTGAAAGTAAAAAAAGACTGGAGAAAAAACGACAGAGATCTGAAGAATTTCGGATACAGATAGACTAAAAAGTCAATACTCATCGTTGTATAAGAAGTTTTTCTTATCTTTAATGTAAATATTCAATCAATGACCTATTTTAATTCAAAAACTAATCTGGTACTCATAGACGTTGTATTATTAATTGTGAGATTATTTGTGGGATTTGCCATGTTGTCTCACGGTTTTCCGAAACTTCAGATGTTACTTGAAGGGGGAGATATCAAGTTTTTTGATTTTCTGGGATTAGGACCAAAAATATCATTGGGTCTTACAGTTTTTGCGGAATTCGTTTGTTCAATCTTTCTGATATTAGGATTGTTTACTAGAATTGCAGTGGGATTTCTGATGTTTACCATGATTGTTGCTGGTTTTGTAGTTCATGGTTCAGATGGATTTGACAAGAGAGAAATGAGTTTCCTTTACTTGAGTATTTATTTTCTTATTGTAGTTTTGGGAGCAGGCAGATTTTCTATTGACGGCATGATCGAAAAGAGAAGAAGAGCTTCAGAATGGTAATGTAGATTTTATCTTTAAATATATATGAGCAGTAATTTTTTTACTGCTCTTTTTATTTTTTTTTAAGGTATTTAACCTTCGGTTTTGAGTTTACAATTTTCGCATCTTTTACAATTAAATACTTTTCATTAAATTCGTGACAAATCAAAAAGATAATGAAGATCAAATTAACCATCTGTCTTCTTGCGTTTCTCAATCTCTATGAAGCTCAGGAAAATATTTCGTACCAAAAGCCATCTGCCGAAATCCTGAAACTTGCAGATTACGACAGACCGCCAAGTGTAATGACCAATTCAAAAAAAGACTGGATCGTTTTCACCTATAGACCAACGTACAAGACTTTGGATGATCTTAATCAGCAGGAAATGAAATTAGGCGGATTAAGAATCAATCCGGTTACCAATATTTCAAGTTCGACATCATACGCTTACAATCTTAAAGTAAGAAAGATGAATGATAAAACCGAAGTTCAGGTAAAAGGTCTTCCTTCTAATCCTAAAATTACCAACACTTCTTTTTCACCGGACGAGAAAAAACTGGCATTTACCAACACTACAGAAAAAGGGGTTGAACTATGGGTTATTGATCTGGAAACTGCCACTGCAAAAAAGATTACCAGAGACAATCTTAATGCGAATCTGGGAAATCCTTACAGTTGGATGAAAGATTCTCAGAGCTTTTTGATTAAAGTCCTTCCTGAAAACAGACCAAAGCTTACAGATGCTTCCAAAGATCTGCCTACAGGACCGATTGTCTCTACTTCTGACGGAAAAGTTTCGCAAAACAGAACCTATCAGGATTTGCTTAAAAATCCGCAGGATGAAAAGAATTTTGAAATTCTTACCGCTTCGGAATTATATCATGCAGACCTGAACGGCAATATTAAAAAGTTTAAGGATCAGGATCTGTTTGCAGGAATCAGCTATTCTCCAGACGGAAACTATGTCATGCTGACAACCATTAAAAAACCGTTTTCATATATTGTTCCACTTAACAGATTTCCATCAATGGCTACGGTTTATAATGCGAAAGGAAATTTAATTAAAGTGGTGAATGAAGTTCCGTTGAATGAAATTATGCCAAAAGGATTTTCATCTGTAAGAACAGGAAAAAGAGACATGAGCTGGAGAGCAGATCAGCCTGCAACTTTGGTTTTCGCAGAAGCTCTTGATGGTGGAGATCAATCAAAAACGGTTGATTTCAGAGATGAAATTTTCACATGGGAGGCTCCGTTTACTACTCAGCCAAAGTCTTTCTTTAAAACAAAGCAAAGATACGAAGGAACCAGCTGGACAAATAATCATTACGCCATTGTTTCCGAAGGTTGGTACGATACAAGAAATACAAAATCTTATCTTATAGATTTAAATGACGGAAAATCACAGACTATAGAAGACAGAAATTATCAGGATGTTTACAGCGATCCGGGTAGTTTCAATACCACAAAAAATGATTTTGGAAGATATGTTTTAGACATGAAAGGTGACAAAGCCTATCTTATCGGAGCCGGATTTACCAAAGAAGGTCAACATCCTTTCATTGATGAAATGGATATGAAATCTTTAAAAAAGAAAAGACTCTACACTTCAAATCTGAAAGGTGCAAAAGAAGAAATCATCGATATTATTAATCCTGCAAAAGGAGAGGTATTGACGATTCAGCAGTCGGCAAGTCAATACCCGAATTACTTTAAGAAAAATATTAAGTCTAACAAAGCTGAAGCGGTAACCAATTTTGCCAATCCGTTTGAAAGCATTAAAGATGTTTACAAAGAAGTCATTACGTACAAAAGAAATGACGGCGTTACTTTGACTGGTACCCTTTATCTACCCGCTAACTACGACAGAAAGGCTAAAAAAGAAAAACTTCCTTTGCTAATTTGGGCGTATCCTACAGAGTATAAAGATAAAAATACGGCGGGTCAGAACACGCAAAACCCGAACGACTTTACTTTTCCATATTACGGATCTTTCGTGTATTGGACGGCGAAAGGGTATGCAGTTCTTGACGATGCTGCATTCCCGATCATCGGTGAAGGTAAAACAGAACCTAATGATACCTTTATACCTCAATTGGTTGCCAACGGAAAAGCTGCCATCGATGCGGTTGATCAGTTGGGTTACATCGACAGAAATAAAGTCGCAGTTGGCGGACATTCTTACGGTGCATTTATGACTGCCAATCTTTTAACACATTCTAAAGATTACGCATGCGGAATTGCCAGAAGTGGAGCCTACAACAGAACTTTGACACCGTTTGGTTTCCAGAGCGAACAGAGAAATTACTGGGATGTACCGGAAATTTATAACACGATGTCACCGTTTATGAATGCCGATAAAATGAAAACACCATTGCTTCTGATTCACGGTGATGCAGACAACAATCCGGGAACGTTTACTTTACAGACCGAAAGATATTTTCAGGCTTTGAAAAATCTGGGAGCTCCTGTGAAGATGGTTCTTCTTCCAAAAGAAGCTCACGGATATGTTGCTAAAGAAAATATTTTGCATTTGCTTTGGGAACAGGATCAGTTTTTGGAGAAATGTCTAAAGAAATAAATAAGGAAACTCGTTCTGATGGACGAGTTTTTTTATGGATTTTAGTATCGAATAATTCACATTGTGTTCACGTTAGTTTTTGTAATTTTCTGCAGTAAAATTTAGTTTAAATATTAGATCCTGAAAGGATTTACGTTACAAAAAAAGTTATGTTAAAAACAAACCAACCATTTTTAGATTATTTAGAAAAAATATATAATAATCAGGAGAACAAGAGTAATATCATTATAAATTCTTTTGAAAAGGGAGAAAAAATATTGACACAAAACGAAGTTTCTACCAATATAATGCTTATCAAAAGCGGAATTACAAAATGTTTTTTCACGGAAAAAAATGATCAGGAATACATCGTTGAATTTCTTGGAAAAGGAGAAATTATTGGCGAAATTGAGGTGATGAAAAATGTTCCGTGTATTTGCAGTATTGAGGCCATAACAGAAGTTACTGTGTTTTCGATGACGATTCCGTACTTTCAGTCATTAATCAAAAGCAATATCAATTTAAACAATTTATTGCTTGATGTTTTTGCTGAACGTATTGTTAATACTTCAAACAGATCATCCTATCAGCAGCTTCATTCAACCGAACATACTTTGTCTCAACTTTTAGAACTAAAATCGAAAGAAATGAAAGTTTCAAAAGAAGATATGGCAGCTTACTTAGGAATTACCGTTAGAAGTCTAAACAAAGCTTTGAAAGATTCTAAAGAAAAGATGGTATGATCCTATTACGACACCTCATGAAATCGTCTGATATATGTTTGAAGAAATAAATATAAACCTCGCTCAATCTGGGCGAGGTTTTTTGTTTACTTTTTTAGGGTAGTGATAATATCCTGCAATTGCTGTATCATCTTATCTTTATCTTTTAGTCTCTCTTCGTACAGAGATTCTATCTTTTCTGTTTTATCTTTATTTTCCTGATACAGATTTTGAATATCCTGATAACCAACAGAAGCATCATAGAAATTTTGCTGATTATAAATGTTATTAGGATTTGCATCTAACAATTCATAAACTGGAGCTTCCAAAATTTCTGCAATCTGATACAATCTGTCTACGGTAAGCTTAGTTTCGTTCTTTTCTATTTTGCTGTAGGCAGCCTGGCTTATGTGCAGTTCTTCTGCCATATTCTCATGAGAAAAGCCTTTCTTCTTGCGGTATTCTTTTATTTTTTCGATGATAACTTCCATGGTATCCATAACTAAAAATTATAATTATTACAGCAAAAGTAATATTTTTTCCGAAAAAGTTGTGTAATGATTTCAAAAAATGTTTTAATATTGCAATAATTATTTAACACAATAATATTATGAAAAGAAATTTATTTCTCAGGCTTTGCCTGATAATGACAGTCGCACTTTCACTGCATTCCTGCAGAAGCGAAGATTTTTTACAGGATACTGAAAAATCTAAACAGGATTTTAAAGTTTCGCTCCTCAACAGACAACAGCTCGATCAGCAGAAACCTCTTCTGCAAGAACTCTCAGAACTCAAATCTAAATTCAGATACAAAAATATAGATCGTAAGCTGGGAAAGTCTGCGCAGGATGATATTTTTGAAGGTGCAATTATTGGTACCAATCAGGTTTTGCTTATTGAGAAAAATGGAAATAAGACCTATACCTTTCCTGTGTACAGAACGTATATGAGTGATAAAACAGAAAGTCTGATTGTGAAAGAAAATGAAGATCATACGTTTTCGGGTATTCTTGTACAGTATGATCTTACCAAAGAAGAAAAGCAACAGTTTCTCACGGGACAGAATACTGAAATCAATTCTAAGATAAAGATTTTTGATGTTGATAAGCTAAACATCAATGCAAAAACAAATGTAGATGTTATAGGCTGTTTTGTCATAACCTGGGAAGTAGGATGGTGCTCTGCAAATAAACATTATACAGGCGGTCCGGGAGGCTGCTCGGTTGGTGGAGCTCCTGCTCCGATGATTCAGTCTATAGAATATGTCTGCGAAAACGGGAACCCTGCTGATAATGGAGAAAGTGGAGAATCTGGCTCTACAGGTCCGGTAGTGGGTGCAGGTATTGATTTGGGTGCTTATTTTTCTATACCTTTTATTTCTATCGGTTACCAGTACTATGAAACAGAAGATGATCTTGATCCCAACTATCTGCATTATATGAGTGTTGTCAATTATTTTTCATCATTAGGAACTACACTTAATCAATTAAGAACTGCGAACCCAGATTTGTTTTATTATACCTTTTTCTATTTTAAGGATAACGGGATTAATCCTACTACGAAAGCATTTATCTCACAAAGATTAAACGGTCTTAATGCATGGTATGTAGCTGCGGAAAACTCTCCAAATAGCATATCTGCCAATAATCAGTATTTTCTGAACTGGGCTTATAAGTATCTGGTTCTAAATCCTGATGTTACTTGGGAAGAATTTTATGAAGAATATTTGGCGACACCGTGTGATAATTTGAGTAAACTTTTAGATCCTACAAAAGGAAACTTAAAACCATTAATTACAAATGGAATGTATTCTTACATTAATAATAGCGTAGGTGAGGCTGGAGTTTTTATTAAAAAGGATTCTGGTGGAAATATAACAACTCAAGTAGCACCACCAAGTGGAGATAATACTCTGCAAATTAAGGTTAATGACAATTACTATTCTGCAGTACATACCCATCCTAAAACTACTTATCCCATGTTTTCTTATGATGATATTATAAGTTTGTATACTTTGGAAGTTGAAGGATCAAACCACAACGATAAACAATCATCTTTTATACTAGTCTGTGAAGATGATTTTGGAGTAAAACAAACTTATGCAATTGTTTTTGAAAATGCAGGACAAATGGTAGAACAGGTATGGAATAGCCCTGAAAATATCGGATGTAGTCTAGATGAATTGAAAGCTGCAATGATGAAAAAATATCTCGAAGAATATGAAAAAGAAGAAAATGGTCAAAAAAATTATGAAAGAGCTTTTTTAAGACTTAACTTCGGAACAAATATAGGATTATACAAAACAGATCCTAATTTAACAAGTTGGCAGAAATTATATATAGAAGCAGATTTACCGACAGCAACAGTAAAATCAACAAATTGTAATTAAAATCAAGATTATGAAAAACGTATTTTTAATTTTCATCTTTTCTTTATCATTTTTTAAAGGTCAGACAATAACAATAGATATTAGAGATTCTGAATTGAATCAGCCAGATGGTTATTATAGTAAAGACATCAGTAATCTTTTAGATTCTTTTGTAGGTACTTATTTGTACACAAACGGAAATACTAGTTTCAAAATAGTATTAGAAAAGAAAGTAAAACAATATAATGGCAGATATTATGAAGATTTGATTATTGGAGAGTATCAATATATTGTAAATGGGGTAGAAAAAATCAATACATTGTCACAACTTAATACAGTGTATTCAAATCAAAATAGGCATAAAATTTCAGGTAATCACATTATTACAAATAATAATACTCGATTATGGAAATGTCCACAATGTGCTCCTAATGAAAAAAGATTAGGTTTAGGTATTTTGGATGCAGCTACACAAAGATCTGCAATGATTTTTATGAGAAGGACTACTGTAAATGGACAACAGGTAATGCAGGTAAAAATAGGTAATGTAAATTCGGTTACATGGGCTTCTGGACAGCCAGAACCATTAGAATTTTCTCTACCAAAAGGTGAATTTACTATGATAAAGCAGTAGAAAATGAATTTTAAATTTTTATGTTTATTTATTTTAATCCTTGTTTTTTCTTGTACGTCTCAAAAAAGTGAAATTGAATATGTAGAATTTGAACATGAATGCTATATAAGAAAGATAAGCGATAAAATCTTGATTAGGATTCTTCCCTCACAAAAAAAATATAATAAGGAAAGAATTGTAGAGCTTATTTATCACGGGAAATCCTTTGTAAGAAAATCAATTAGTGAAAAGGAATATCAAAATATAGTTGATTCTATTTTTAAAATTAGCGAAAAAGATTCAACAATGGTTTTTACGGACGGAGGTTCTAATATAATTGAATATAGAAAAGGAGATGTAATTAAAAAACACTATTCTCAAGTCCTTAATAAAGATTATAATAATACTTTTTATAATACCTGTGAGTTAATTACTGAATCTGCTGGACTTGATATTACAGCTATCAAATAAGAATTTGTTTTAAAGTTTTGTACATTCAAATCAGTTAGAAAATCATAAGTTGAGTGTTCAATGATAAAAAGCAGTAAAATATGAATATTAGAGTTTTATGTTTATCAATTCTATTTTTATATTGTTTTCAGGCATGTACAAGTGTTGTAGGAAATTATAAAAATATTGGTGGTGTCTATCTTTATACAATAGAGATTAATAAAGACCACACCTATTTTTATACTGCTTCTTCCCACTTGGCAGGTGAGAGATGGTCTTTCGGAACATGGACACAGAAAAACAATATCCTTTTTCTAAAACCTCAACCTTTTTATGATATAGTAAGGCTTAAAGATAAAGATACTTTAGTTTTATCTATAGATCAAAAACATGATGTAATAATTCAATTCCAAAATGAAAAATATTTTAGTGTTCTATACGAGATATATTCTAAAGATAACATGTATCCTCAAAATATTAAATTTGTACCATTTATGAATAAAATGATTATCAAGAGAAAAAAATTATATGAGTTTAACAAAAATGGGAAAATAGACGGAAAGAAAATTTACTACAAAGAGAAGTAGTTAATTATTGTATCTCTTCGTAAATAGAAATAAATGAAAAATATTATAAGAATTATTATATTGTTTATAGGATTTGGTGTCAATGCTCAATCCTACACTTTTGATTACAATTTAAAAATTAGATGTGTAAATCCGAAAGGAGCAACAAAAATCACTACAGGACAATTTATTTTAAATTCTGATACTCCTACTTATGAGATGTATATTAGACAAGATAATGGAGGTGTGTTGATTGATAAAATTGATAATGAAAAGTACATTTTGCATGATTTTCTACATTCTAAAATATCCAATAAAAGTTTTTATAATTTTACTTCAATCAGAGAAATTAATAATAATTTGGAAAAAAGATCAATAGATCATGTAGATGTAGAGAAAATAGGAGAGAATAAATATTTTATAAAATGCTATCCCACAAAAAAAAGTAAAAGCACTAATTTAGAAATAATTGTTAATCTTAGGCCAACAGATAGAGACTTACTAAGATTTTACTATTTAGATTTGGGTTATAGTATTCGCCAAAAACTTATTGCTAGCTTGAAAGAAAAATTACACGGTAATTATAATTACTTTATCGAAAGCTTTTCAACAAATTATAGAAATGGATATAAAACTGAAAGCTATATAGATGGCATAGAAAAGATAGATCTTAAAATTATTACACCACAATAATAAAAACCGCAGAATTTCTGTGGTTTTTATCATTGATTTAATGCTTCTGTAAAACTCCACTAAAGGATTATACCAAAAGCTCTCGACGATTCGTATAAAAGGTCTAGAGGTTTTAAAAAAAGCAGACGTGCAATTTCTAAAAGCACGCCTGCTTTTTAAAAATGCTTACTTAGCTTTTTCAAACTTCATAATAGCAAGCATTTCTTTGAGGTCAATCCCTGGTCGAAACGCTATTTTTGCCCCTTTAATCATTGAAGAATTAAATTGTTCGGCAGTTTCTGCACCTTCGCTACTCAGAGAGATACTGAATGAGCCAAAATCCCCAAATCTTACAATTCTTCCTTCCGAAAGATGTTTTGCAAGTGCTTTGGTCAAATCATTCAAAACTGCTAAAACATCGGTGTCACTTACCGTGGTAGAGCCACCCGCAATTTCTTTACTCAGACTACGGAAGGTGACTTCACCCGTAGACTTTGCTGTGGCATAGAATTTTTTCGGAATGGTTTGATCAGACGGATTTCCTTTTTCGCTTAATGAATACTGTACTGGCATATTGTTGTGTTTTTTTTAGATTACAATATCAAATATACAGTTTATGTCAATATATAATAATGTTTTTTATATACTATGCATAGTTTATTTATGAATATCCCTTCAAATATTTCTACTTTCTTAAAGTTTTAATGATGATTTTCTTCTTTTGAAAAGATGGTTCTACTTTAATTCTTTTTTCATCATAATATCCGTCTGATCCTCATTACCAAATTTAAAAATATGCTTGTCAAATTCTACAAAACCGTTTTTCTTATAAAACTGAACAGCCCTGTGGTTTTCTTCCCAGACACCCAGCCAAACGTAATCTGCATTTTTTTCTCTGGCAATTTCTAAAGCCTTATCATAAAGAATCTGACCTACTTTTTTGCCATGAAAATCTTTTGAAACGTAGATTCTTTCTATTTCCAGCGAGTCTGCTTTCTTTAGTTCTGTCTGCGCATCACCGGTGTTTACTTTCAAATATCCGATCACCTCATTTCCTGAAAGCGCAAAGAAAAATATTGAATTTTTGTTTTGAATTTCAGCTGTCAACTTATCGATGGTAAAACCTTCTGCCATATATTGGGCCATATTTTCTTCCGTATTGTAGGGTGAGAAGGTATCAAAGAAGGTTTGCTTTGCTATTTTTTGTAATGTTTCTATATCTTCTGTTCTGATTTGTTTAAGTACAATCTTCTGCTGCATATTTTTAATATTTTTAATTGAATAAATTACACCTTCTTTACCTCCAAAATCAAAATCTTTTTTATATTGAAGTCCTGCTTTTTCTAAAACTTTGATGGAGGCTGAGTTTTCTTTCATAGCTCTTCCGATAATTGTTTCTAAATCTAATTTTTCAAAACCATAATTAATACAGGCTTTTGCACTTTCAGTTGCATAACCCTTATTCCAGAAATGTTCAAAAAAGCGAAACCCAATATCAGTTTCATCAAGCATTTCGTCATGTTTTAATCCACACCAACCGAGAAATCCCTGAGTTGATTTATTGATCACCGCCCATCTTCCAAAGCCGTTTTTTTGATAATCTGAATAGTTTTCCAAGAACCTTTTAGCTTCATTTAAATCTTCAAATGCAGAGTTTCCAGTATATTTTATGACGTTTGGATTTAAGTTTAATTCGTAAAAACTTTGTGCATCATTGATATTAAGTTCTCTGAGCAAAAGACGTTCTGTTTCTACAATAAATTTCACCAGTTTAGTTTTTTATTATTTTACTTCAGCATTAAATATATAAAAGCGATCCAAAGACCGCTTTCAATTTATCATTTGTTGGCTTCAATTCGCTTTGCAGATAAATTGAGAAAACGTACTACGAGCATAAATGCTGAAATCGTTAATCCCAATCCCAGAGCGATCCACATTCCGAATGCGCCCATTTTCATCGTCACACAAAGGAAATATCCCAACGGAATTGTAATCACCCAATAGGCAATAAACGTATAGATAGAAGGAATTTTTACATCCTGCAATCCTCTTAAAGTTCCCAACGCCGTCACCTGAATTCCGTCAGAAAGCTGGAATAACGCAGCGATGATCATCAGTTTTGAAGCCAAAGTAATCACTTCAATTTCTTCACTTTTGGTAAAGAATGTCGGAAGAATATTTCTCCCTGAAATAAAGATTACTCCACAAATACACATGAAAATAAAAGCGATTTTCAGATTGTTGATTCCAACTTTTCTTAGTTCAACGAAATTCTGTTCACCTAATTTTCTCCCAATCATTACCGTTGAAGCTACACTAAAACCAATACATAAATTAAAAGTAAATGAAGCCATGCTCAATGCAATCTGATGTGACGCAATATCATGCGAGGAAATTAATCCGCATATAAAAGCGGCAGCAGCAAAAGCGGTTACTTCAAAAAACATCTGTAAAGCAGTAGGAAAACCGATTCTTATCATTTTTTCAAACATTTTTTTGGAGAAAACCTCAATTTTTAATGTAAAATCTTTGATATACTGTCTCGTTTTTTTCTCTTTAAGCAAAACATAGTAAAGAAAAACAACCATGAAAACTCTGGCTATCAAACTTGCCAAAGCAGAACCTTTCACCCCCATTTCAGGGAAAATCCATAATCCTTTGATGAAGACATAGTTCAGAATGATGTTGATGACATTGGCAATGATGGTTGCTTTTGTAACTCCGATCGTGTACGAAAGTCCTTCTGAAACTTCTCTTAAAGTCTGAAATGCCATAAAAGGAACAATGCTGATCGCCATGATCCAGAGAAAATCTACCGTATCAGGAATGATTTTCGCAGGTTGACCCGAATGGTAGAGTAGTGGTAATCCTAAAAATAAAACCAGCATCAGAATAACTCCAACCGTCATGTTAATAACGAACCCATGACTGAAAACTGAATTAATGGTTTTATGATCATTCTGAGAATGCGCCTCAGAAACCAATGGCGGAATAGCAAAAGAAAACCCCAATGCTAAAACAAACATTGAGAAAAATACAGCATTTCCCAGAGATACAGAGGCCAAAGCATCTGCACCAAGCAATTTTCCGACAATGATATTATCAAATAAGTTCACCGAAACCTGACCGACCTGAGTTAGCATCACAGGAAGCGCCAAAGTCAGGGCTTCTTTCGTATAGTTTTTATTTAAAAAGTTCATAACAGTTCAAAAAAAAAATTGCAGTAATAATACTGCAAATTTTTATTATATATTTTAATTAATAATTAAATTATTTTCTCACAAAACTTGCAACATCCTCTTCAGAAACAGTAGTTCCTCCAAGAATAATCAATCTTTCAACAACGTTTCTCAATTCTCTGATGTTTCCTGTCCATGACAGCGCTTTTAAGGCATCAATGGCAGTGTCATCAAATTTTTTCAAGGCAGTACCGTGCTCATCAGAAATCAACGCTGAAAAGTGGTCTACCAATAATTTGATGTCTTCTTTTCTCTCATCCAAAGGCGGAACGTAGATTTCAATCACCGAAAGTCTGTGATACAAATCTTCTCTGAATCTTCCTGCCTCGATTTCTTTCGCCATATTTTTGTTGGTTGCTGCAAGTACTCTCACATCAACTTTTATTTCTTTATCGCTTCCTACAGGAGAAACTTTGCTTTCCTGCAATGCTCTTAAAACTTTCGCCTGAGCAATTAAGCTCATATCTCCAATCTCATCCAAGAAAATAGTACCGCCATTTGCCTGCTCAAATTTCCCCTGCTTATCTTTGATTGCACCTGTAAACGAACCTTTTACGTGTCCGAAAAGTTCAGATTCGATTAATTCTGAAGGGATTGCAGCACAGTTGACTTCTACCATCGGACCTCTTGCTCTTTCACTTAAATTATGAATGGCATGAGCAACCAATTCCTTCCCTGCACCGTTTGGACCTGTAATCAAAACTCTTGCGTCTGAAACCGCCACTTTCTCGATCATCTCCTGAATTTTTTTCAAAGGAGCAGATTCACCGATCATTTGGTATTTTTTGTTGACTTTCCTTTTCAGGGTTTTGTTTTCGGTTTGAAGATTTTTATTTTCTTTTTTTAAAGTTTCTTTTACCAAAGCATTTTTCACACTGGTAATCAATCGGTTGATGTCGATTGGTTTTGAGATAAAATCGTAAGCTCCATCCTTTAAGCAAGCTACCGCAGAATCAATGTCTGCATGCCCTGAAATCATGATAAATGTAGATTCAGGTTTTAAAACCAAACTTTGTTTTAAAAACTCGGTACCTGACATTTTAGGCATTTTAATATCTGAAATTACTAAGGCAAAGTCTTCTTTTTCAACTTGTTTATAACCTTCAAGGCCGTCTTCGGCAATAACAAATTCGTAATCGGTAAGTTCATCCGAAAGAATACTTTGAAGTACTCCGGAGATTGCTTTTTCGTCTTCTACAATAAGGATTTTTTGCATAGTCGCAAATTTAGTTAATTTTTGCTCAATTGCATCAAAAACTGTTCCTAAATCTGCTATTTGGAATAATCTCTCCGCCCGAAAATCGCCGAACCGACACGCACAGAATTGGCTCCGCACTCAATTGCGATAGGGAAGTCGTCACTCATTCCCATAGAAAGAGTTTGTAAAGGTTTCGTTTTACTTAGATCATCGAAAAGATCTTTTAGAATTTTAAATTCTTTTCTTACCTGATCTTCATCCTCTGTGAAGGTTGCCATTCCCATTAATCCTGTGACTTCAATATTTGAAAATTCACCGTCAACAAATTTTTGAAACAGATTTTTAGCTTCATCTGTTTCAAGCCCGAACTTAGTTTCTTCTTCAGCAATTTTCACCTGTAGTAAAACTTTAATTGTGCGGTTGTATTTTGCAGCTTCTTTATTGATTTCGTTCAAAAGCTTTTCAGAATCTACGCTTTGAATGGTGTCAATAAATTCTGCAATGTATTTTATTTTATTGGTTTGAAGATGCCCGATCAAATGCCATTCAATATCTTTCGGAAGTAAAGGATATTTTTCAGTCAATTCCTGAACTTTATTTTCACCAAAAACTTTTTGTCCCAAATCATAAACTTCCTGAATCGCTGAAACGGGATGTGTTTTTGAAACAGCGACCAATTCAACATTCGCCGGAAGCTGACTTTTTATATTGTTGTAATTTTCATAAATACTCATAAATGCAAATTTCTGAAATTTAGAAAAGAAAAACTATTTAATTGTGAATTTTATTGATTTAAGATTCCCGCAGATTTTCACAGATTATTATGTGTAATTAAAATGTAACATACAGATCTGTGAAAATCTGCGGGAGATTAAATTAATTCAAAACTTCATTAATTCTAGGATATTTAGAAATTTTCCTGAATACAAAACGATTGCTTTTCTGAAGTTTTTCGATGAATAAATCAAGTTCGTTAATAGAATCTGCATCCGTTAAATATTGATCGTGTGTAAGAAAAACCAAATGTCTGGAAGTTTTTTCGAGATCATTAAAGAAAATACTGTCCACTTTTTTGAGCATTTCCTGATGGTTTCCTTTCAAAGCCATTTTGTTGGTGGGTTTCCATTCGAGATCCCAACCAACTATTTTGTAACCAGCACTTTTGAGTTTGTTTGCAGCTTCATTTGAAGTTTTTATATCTGTACTTGTAATATTATTGAGTCTCCAGATGTTTCTTCCGGGCGTTCTTGCGATTTTATTTTTTAATTTTAAACTGTCTTTTGCGGTATCAAAGTCATGAATTACCAACGCAGGATTTCTGTAAAAATCTGTGTATTTATTATGAGCGTGAGTATGACTGTGATTGGCTAATTCAACAAGTCGGTCTTTTCTCAAAGATTCAAGATCATCTTTTTGTCTTTTGCTTCCTGTAGCATGTTGACCAACTAAAAATGCAGTTGCACAAACGTTTCTTTTATGAAGTATTTTCAAGAGATTTTCGGTTCCCCGGTTGGGACCATCATCGAAAGTGAGATAGATTACTCTTTTATCTGAGATGACATTTTCATCATCAATTTTCTGGACTTTGATTGCGACGGGATGTTTTTCTGAAATTATCTTCTGAGATTCTTTCTTGTCTTTTTTCTCATTGCAGCTGTTGAATAAGATTGTGGTTGCACTCACCAATGCAAACACCCCAAGAAAAGTCTTGTTCACAGACTTTTCCGCAAAGTTTTTTTTCATAAAAGTAAATGGAAATTAAATTGTTAAAAAATGTTAAATTTTCAGAAATAAAGTTAACAAATTTTAAGCCAATTTTTACATAAGTTTTAAATTTTTAATAAAATTTTAATAAAAGATTTTATCCTGAAATTTTCTGAAGATATAACCCATTTTTAATAGCTGCAGTTCCCCAAGTATTATTAAAAAATACATATGTTTTAAGATCTGAATTTTTAATTTTTTCAGCTAATTCGTTTAAAAAATCTTCTGAATATTCTGATTTATATAAAATCGGTTTGCCGTGAAGACGATAATACAGGACATCTTTAGAATTAATGATAACATCTTCAGGAAGATTTCCAGGAAAACTCACACCTGAAAAAATGATATTGTTGTCTTTCAAAACTTTAAAAATTTCTTCGTTCCACCATGATTCATGACGGAATTCTATAACATTTAAAAAGCGGTAATCAAGATTTTCTAAAATGATTTTTAAATTCTCATCTGTATTTTTAAACGAAGGTGGAAACTGATATAAAAATCCTGCAAGTTTTCCCTTTAAATTAGCTTCAATATGATTACAAAATTCTGTAATTTCTTCTTTGCAATTTTCCAAACGTTTTTCGTGCGAAATAGTCTTTGGAATTTTAATGAAAAATTTAAAATCAACAGGTGTTTCATCGAACCATTTTGTCAGAGTTTTTGCGGTCGGTTTTCTGTAAAAAGTAGAATTGATTTCAACCGAATTAAATTGTTGAGAATATAAAATAAGAAATTCTTTGCTTTTCGCATCTTCGGGATAAAGAGAGCCTTTCCAATCATTGTTATAAAAGCCTGAACAACCTATATAGATTTTTTCTTTTTCCATTTTGAAATTTTAATGTTTTTCTTTGATCTCCAAATTCACAGAATTTAATCTCAATGAATTTAAAATCACAGATAAAGAACTGAAACTCATTGCCGCTGCTGCAATCATAGGCGACAGCAGAATTCCAAAAAACGGATACAATAATCCTGCCGCAATAGGTATTCCCAATACATTATAAATAAAAGCAAAAAAAAGGTTTTCTTTGATATTTCTGAGAAGTTTTTCGCTAAGGATCTTAGCTTTAGCAACGCCAATGAGATCTCCTTTCAGCAAAGTAATTTCCGAACTTTCAATGGCAACATCAGTTCCTGTTCCCATCGCAATCCCGATGTTGGCTTGTGCTAAAGCAGGGGAATCATTGATTCCGTCGCCGGTCATGGCTACTATTTTTCCTTGTTGCTGTAATTTTTTCACTTCATTTAATTTATCTTCAGGAAGACAGTTTGCTTTAAAATGTTTGATTCCCAATTCATCAGCAACAGCTTTTGCGGTATGTTTATTATCACCCGTCATCATCATTACATCAATGCCGTCTTTTAGGAGAAGTTCAACTGCTTTTTTAGAACTTTCTTTAATTTTATCCGTAAAACTTATAAATCCTAAAACTTCATTTTCCTGTGCAACATAAGAGATGGTATGTGCTTTTGACTGAATTTCAATAGCTTTTTGCTTTAAATTTTTTGGAATTTGAATCTGATTAGAAATTAACAGACTTTCGTTTCCTAAATAAACAGTTTTTCCGTTGATGATTCCTTTTACACCTTTTCCGGAAATGTTTTCAAACTGGTTTACTTTTTCAGTAGAAATATTTTCTTCTTCAGCTTTTTTGATTACAGCATTTGACAAAGGATGTTCTGAATTTTGGTTTAATGAATAGGCCAGTTTTAAAATTAAATCCTGATCATTATTTGCAGTTTCAATATGTTCAACAGAAGGTTTTCCTTCAGTCAAAGTACCTGTTTTATCGGTGATTAGAATGTTTACTTTATTCATCTGTTCAAGTGCTTCTGCATTTTTAATCAGGATTCCGTTTTTAGCTCCTTTACCAATTCCGACCATTAAAGACATCGGTGTTGCAAGTCCTAAAGCACACGGACAAGCTACGATGAGAACTGCAACAGCATTGACGAATGCAAACAGACTTTTCTTCCCTTCCGGACCGAAAAATTGCCAGAGAATAAATGTTACAACTGCAACCAAAATAACAGTCGGAACAAATATTTTAGCTACTTTATCGGTCAGTTTCTGAATCGGAGCACGGCTTCGGCTTGCGTCATTGACCATTTTTATGATTTTTGAAAGCAGAGTTTCATCACCTACTTTTTCGGCTTTCATAATGAAAACCTGATTTCCGTTTATGGTTCCGGAAGTTACCTGATCGTTTATGTTTTTTTCAACAGGAATCGGTTCACCGGTAATCATACTTTCATCTACAGTAGAATTTCCTTCAGTGATTTTACCATCAACAGGAATTTTTTCACCAGGTTTTACTTTTAAAAGATCTCCGATTTTAATTTCTGATAACGAAACTTTTTTTTCTTCTCCGTTTACGAGTAAATTAGCTTCATCAGGAGAAAGATTCATGAGTTCTTTGATCGCATTTCCTGTTTTTTTGTGTGCTAAAGCTTCCATTAGCTGACCTAAAATCACCAAAGTAATAATGACACAAACTGCCTCAAAATACAGCGGACTTTCATGACCGTTACCTCTGATTTCGTGCGGAACGACATCCGGAAAAATTAAAGCAACAATACTGAAAATAAATGCAGCCGAAATACCTAAAGCAATCAAACTGAACATATTTAAGTTCCATGTTTTGAATGAAACAAATCCTCTTTTCATCAAAAACCATCCCGAATAAAACAGAACAGGAAGTGTTAAAATGAATTCAATATAACCCTGAATTTCATGTGAGAAAGGAAAATCGATCAACATTCCGCCCATTGAAAGAATAAAAACGGGGATTGTAAAAACTAAAGAAATGATGAATTTTTTCTTTAAAATAGTATACGTTTCGTCTTCATCGTTGTTTTCACTGTCGGGCATTCTTACAAGATCCATTCCGCAGATGGGGCAATCTCCCGGTTCATTTTTAATGATTTCGGGGTGCATCGGACAAGTGTATTTTGTGGTCTTTTTCTCAGGATATTTAACCAAATCCATTCCGCAAACCGGACAACCGACATTTGAATCATATGTTTTATCACCTTCACAAAACATTGGACAGTAATATCTTCCCGCCATATCATCAGTAACTTTCGGAGCTTCATGGTGTTCGTGATGATGAGAGTGAGAATGATGAGCAGATTTTGAATTTTCAACCAAATTTTCAGTGATTTCTTCGAGATGCATGTGGCAAACAGGACAATCTTTTTTTTCGGTATAAATTTTATCACCTTCGCAAAACATCGGACAATAATATTTTCCAATATTGTTTTTAAAGTTTTCAGGTAAATTGGTTGTTGAAAAAGTAGGTTTGAAATTAGGATCTTTTGCCAGTTTTTCTTCAATCGGAACTAAAAACATATTGCAAACCGGACATCTTTCGCCTTGTTTAAAATACACTTTTTCACCCTCACATTCCATCGGGCAATAATAAACTGAAGATGGGGAAACTCTGTACTGTGGTTTTATAAGGGCATTATCTGGACTGTTTGAATCTTCAAGTTTGTAATTTCCAATTTCTTCTAAAGCTTTATTTAATTCATTTAAATTAATTTCTTTATCAGAAGTAATAATTGCTGTATTATTTTCTAGGTTGATTTCAGCATTTATATGTTCAAGACTGTTGAGTTTTTCTGAAATTTTGTTCTGACAACCTGAACAGGTCATCCTAAGTATTTTATATTGCTTTTGCATGATCCTAAATTTATTGTACAAATTTCCAAAATGAAATTCGAAAGCTGTTATAAATTTAAGGATAATGTTTATAGAATTTGGTTAGTTATAGTTAGTTAGTTAGTTAGTTAGTTAGTTAGTTAGTTAGTTAGTTAGTTAGTTAGTTAGTTAGTTAGTTAGTTAGTTAGTTAGTTAGTTAGTTAGTTAGAATTACTTAACTGTAAAACTGAATAATTGTACACTAATTAACTTTCAGACTTGATCCAATGGTTTTCTGTCGAGCACTTTTAGTTTTTTGAATTCGGTAGGAGTGTAGCCTGTACTGTTTTTGAATTGTGAAGAAAGATGCTGTACACTTTTGTAACCCATATGAATTGCGATTTCAGTCAAAGTGAAGTCGTTATTGAACAGAAGTTCTTTCACTTTTTCAATTCTCTGTAGGATATAATACTGTTCTAAAGTGATGTTTTCATTTTGTGAAAAAACTTTAGATAAAGCACTGTAATCTTTATGTAATGCGTTACTTAAGAAATTTGACAATAGAAAATTTTCGTCAGTTTCCAGTCTGCTTATTTTTAGAATAATCAGATTTTTTATACTTTCGATAAGCTGTTGAGAAGGATCTTTGATGATTTCAAAACCTATCTTTTCAAGCTTATTTTCGATAATAAAACGTTCGTTTTCTGAAATTTCAGACTCAGTTTCCACTTCGCCAAGATGAATGGTTTTGACTTTTACTTCGGCCTCGTCAAAAATATTTTGAACCGCAGAAATACATCGGTCACAAACCATATTTTTTATGAGAATTTTCATAGCGGATTGTTGAGTCGGTCTTTTACAAATTCAACTTTTGTTTTTCCGTGCGGTGAAGGATTTCCGTCTTCATCAAGGTTTACCATTACGATTCTTTCGACTGTTATAATCGTTTGATGGGTCATTTTGTTTCTCACGGCACATTTTAAAGTAAGGGAAGTAGAACCAAAAGCCGAAACTTCAATACCAATTTCGATAATATCACCCTGCTTTGCAGAACTTACAAAATTGATCTCCGAAATATATTTGGTTACCACTTTTTTATTTTCAAGCTGAATCACAGCGTACAAAGCAGCTTCCTCATCAATCCACTGCAAAAGTTTTCCTCCGAAAAGTGACTGATTAGGATTTAGATCTTCAGGCTTTACCCATTTTCTGGTGTGATAGTTCATGTATTTGATATTTGCAGCACAAATTTAATATTTAAAACTGAGTTTTCTGAGTGTTTGCTATGTTTTAATCAAAACAAAAGCATTTATAAACTCAATTATTTTCTTTTAGAACGCATTGCTTTTACTTTTTTTACGGAATCGTTTTGAACTAAATTCTGATATTCCTCACTCTCTATTGGAAATATTGCCACTTTACCAGCAGTATTATGATGAAATCCGAAACCGTATCTTTTTGCTAATGCTGAAGAGCGAAAGCATGGTTGACCTTTTGAGAAAAATTTCACTCTTTCATCTGATTTTTCACCCTCAGAAATATCGTTCTTTATGACATAAGATTCAAAGATAATATCTATTGGTAAGGATTTTTAATTAATTGCTCATACTGAAGATTTGCCACTGTTTTTTCTTTCTTTTCAGGCGGAGTCTGACTTACTGAAACCGGACAGTCTTCTGAGACCTCAATAAATGTATTGATATAGTTGGTTGTGTGCTGCTTCATCGGATGTTTTTTAGAGTTTAATTTGGTTAATTATTTTTCATAAATAACATGGATTTTATTTGTTTAAACTTTTGATTATTAGCTAAATTAATGATTTTTAATATTAAATTTTCTTTAATAGATGAAATAATTATAAAAAAGCTTTGATTTATTTATTTTAATTGTATCTTGCAAGCGTTTATATCAGGAATCAATATTATGTTCATTATTATGTTGTTTTTCTTTTATACCAGAATTTATATTAATTTTTTAATTTTTTTTTAAAATGAACATTTTTGTTTCAAACATCAATTACGCAACTAAAGAATATGAGTTGCACGATTTATTCGCAGAATTTGGCGATGTATCATCTGCTAAAATTGTTACAGACAGAGAAACTGGTCGTTCTAGAGGTTTCGGTTTCGTAGAAATGGGTGACGAAGAAGGAGCTCAAGCTATCGAAGCTCTTAATCAAAAAGAACTTAACGGAAAGATCCTTAACGTGTCTGAGGCTAAGCCAAGAGAAGAAAAACCAAGAAGAAGTTTTGATAATAACAGAAGCGGAGGTGGAAGTTATGGTAACAACCGTGGAGGAGGTAACTCTGGAGGTGGTTACGGAAACAATAACAACCGTGGAGGTAACGGCGGCGGCGGAAGTCGTTGGTAAAAAAAATGAAGCGGCTTTTAGCCGCTTTTTTTTATGTATCTATTTTAATTAGTATAATCCAAAGATTAGTTTTAAACTAACAACTGAAAACTAATAGCTATCAACTCACTATCAATCTTTTTTCTTCTTCTTTTTATCCTTTCCTTTTTTGTCTTTCTTCGGATTTAAAATTTCTTCTGCATATTCCAGTGTCGGAGTTTTCACTTTTACAGGTTTCATTTCAATTTTAAGATCAAAATAATCTTTCAGATCATTCTGTGAGATCAGATTTTCTTTAAATAAGAATTCTAAAATTTCTTTCCCGGAATCATTAAAGAATTGATGAGTAAGATCTCTCAACAAAAACTTTTTATACTCTTCAAAAGGAACTTGAACGCTGTATTTGAAAATTCTACCTTCTTTTTCCGTAGATAAATAACCCTTCTCAACCAATATTTTCAAATAAGTAGAAACTGTATTCTGGTGCGGTTTGGGTTCCTGATGTTTTTCCATGACATCCTTTAAATAAAAAGAATCAAGATCCCAAAAAAGTTTCATTAAATTTTCTTCTGCTGACGTAAGATGATTTATTTTCATATTTGAATTTAATTTTAATAAATAAGAATAGGTAATTTTAAAAGCTTATTTAATGGTAGTTTCCACAGGAATTACTTCAGTTGGTAGATCATTGCGCTGATACTTATTGTTGCAATAAAGATAAATAAAAGAAACTAAAAAAGCGATTCCTGCACCCGTAAAAACTTCTTTTACTGTATGCCTTTTTAAAATAACTCTGGTAATTCCTACCAAAATTGCAATCGCAAGCCATACAAAACCAATTTTCACATCAAATGCAAAAAATAAAGCTGCCACAAAAACATTGAATGCCGTATGCATCGAACTTTTTATATATAGATTACTGAATTGCAAAGCGAATAAAAGAATTAAAATAAACAACATTACAAAGTCGATAAATCCGTTTTTGATATAATTAAATGTTAAATAAGAAATTATACAGACCGCAATGAAGATATACAGGGTTTTCCGTTGAACTCTGTTTGATACATCCATATTAGTGTAGCGACCTGTTTTTACATTCCAGATAATCCAGATAATTACCGGAAGAATGGTGATTAAAAGAATTGGTAAAAAGTGAGTAGCAGCTTCTTTAAATGTATAATTCTGAATGCTGAAATACACGAAATAAATAACCAGAGAAACTAAAGGATTAAAAAAATCTGAGATAATTCTTGAAACAATTTGTAATAATGTGGTCTTCTTTTCTTCCATATTGAAGTTTGTGATGTAAATATAACATTATAACTAAAAAAACAATTGCTCTATATATAATAAAAACAAAGTTTTTTTTATATTTTTGCTCAACTATTTCATAATAAATAAGCAAGAAGCTAGCACATGAAAGAATTTTCTAAAGAGGTATACCTGAAGTGGTATGAAGATATGACAATGTGGAGAAGGTTTGAAGACAAATGCCGTTCTCTTTATTTAAAACAAAAAATCAGAGGTTTTTTACATTTGTACAACGGTCAGGAAGCTATTCCTGCAGGTTTTACTCATGCAATGGATTTAACTAAAGACAGCATGATCACTGCTTACAGATGCCACATTCATCCGATGGCAATGGGAGTAGACCCGAAAAGAATTATGGCAGAACTTTGTGGTAAAGCTACAGGTACTTCCGGAGGTATGGGTGGATCTATGCACATTTTCAGTAAAGAACACCGTTTCTATGGAGGTCACGGTATTGTAGGAGGTCAGATTCCTTTAGGTGCAGGTATTGCTTTTGCAGATAAATTCTTCGACAGAAAAGCAGTAAACATCTGTTTCTTTGGTGACGGTGCTGCAAGACAAGGTTCTCTTCACGAAACTTTCAACATGGCAATGAACTGGAAACTTCCCGTAGTATTTGTGGTTGAAAACAATCAGTATGCGATGGGAACTTCTGTAAAAAGAACTGCAAACCACGAAGATATTTACAAATTGGGTCTTGGTTACGAAATGCCTTGTCTTGCTGTAGATGCAATGGATCCTGAGAAAGTAGCTGAAGCTGCTTATGAAGCTATTGAAAGAGCAAGAAGAGGAGACGGGCCAACTTTCATCGAAGCAAGAACTTACCGTTACAGAGGACATTCTATGTCTGATGCAGAACCATATAGATCTAAGGATGAAGTTGCTATTCACAAAAAAGATGATCCAATTGAATTGATCAAGGCAAGAATCTTAGAAAACAACTGGGCAACAGAAGAAGAATTGGAAGCTACAGACAACAAATCGAGAGATTTCGTAGAAGAATGCATCGAGTTTATGGAAAATTCTCCATACCCGACTGCAGAGAAAATCTATGAGTATGTTTACGCTCAGGAAGATTACCCATTCTTAGATAAATTAGAAAATTAAAAATAATAATTAATTTGTTGTTTGAATTTGAGATGCCTGAATCTCAAATCTCGAATCTCAAATCTCAAATCAATATAGATTATGGCAGAAGTTATTACAATGCCACGTCTTTCCGACACTATGACGGAAGGTAAGGTGGCGAAATGGCATAAAAAAGTAGGAGATAAAGTAAAGGAAGGAGATATTTTAGCTGAAATTGAAACAGATAAAGCTGTTCAGGATTTTGAGTCTGAAATTGAAGGAACACTTTTATTTGTAGGCGTTGAAGAGGGTTCTGCAGCAGCAGTAGATTCTGTTTTGGCAATTATCGGTAGCGAAGGAGAAGATATTTCTGCACTAAAAGGAGGAAATGCTCCAGCGGCTGAAGGAGGTTCTGAAGAGAAAAAATCTGAAGAAGAATCTAAAACAGAAAATGAATCTACAAGTGTAGAGCAAACTTCAGCAGAAGTTCCTGCAGGAGTAGAAGTGATTACTATGCCAAGGCTTTCTGATACAATGACAGAAGGTAAAGTAGCTAAATGGCACAAAAATGTTGGAGATACAGTAAAAGAAGGTGACTTACTTGCTGAGATCGAAACAGATAAAGCAGTTCAGGATTTTGAATCTGAATTTAATGGAATTCTTTTGAAGCAAGGTGTTGAAGAAGGAAGTGCTGCACCTGTAGATTCGGTTCTTGCGATGATAGGACCTGCAGGAACAGATGTTTCGGGAGTTGGTGCTCCAAAGCAGGCATCAAAATCAGAAGATAAACCAGCCGCACAAAAATCTGAAACAAAAACTGAAGAGAAATCGGTTGCACAAACTGTAAGTGCATCATCATCAGACAGGGTGGCAATTTCACCTTTAGCTAAAAAAATGGCTCAGGAGAAAGGCGTTGATATCAACAGTCTTCAGGGCTCTGGTGAGAATGGAAGAATTGTGAAAAAAGATGTTGAAAATTATCAGCCTTCACAAAAAACTGAAGCTGCTCCATCACAAAGCAATGCTGCAGCTCAGGTTGCATTAAGCTTCGTACAGGGAGAAGACACAGAAACACCAAACTCTCAGGTAAGAAATATTATTGCAAAACGTCTTTCTGAAAGTAAATTTACTGCGCCTCATTATTATCTAATGGTTGAAATCAACATGGATAAGGCGATTGAAGCGAGAAAAGAAATTAACTCGTTGCCGGATACGAAAATTTCATTCAACGATATGGTGATTAAGGCGACAGCTGTAGCTTTAAGAAAACATCCGCAGGTGAACTCAAGCTGGGCAGGAGATAAAGTAATTCACAGAGGAAACATCAACGTTGGAGTAGCAGTTGCGATTCCTGACGGATTAGTTGTTCCGGTTCTGAAGAATACAGATCAGATGAATTACACTCAGATTTCTGCTGCTGTAAAAGATATGGCAGGAAGAGCAAAATCTAAAGGTCTTAAAGCAAACGAAATGGAAGGTTCTACATTCTCTATTTCAAACTTAGGAATGTTCGGAATCGAAACTTTTACAAGTATCATCAACCAGCCGAATGCCGCAATTCTTTCAGTAGGTGCAATTATTGAAAAGCCAATCGTAAAAGATGGGCAAATCGTTGTAGGAAACATTATGAAACTTTCATTAGCTTGTGATCACAGAGTGGTTGATGGTGCTACTGGAGCTCAGTTCTTACAAACTTTAAAAACATATTTAGAAAGTCCTTTAACTTTGTTACTGTAATTTTTCTTTCTATATCATATTGAAACCTCTCAAGATGAGAGGTTTTTTTGTTTTAAATGCTTTAGTTTAGTTTTTAAATATTCTGTCTTCTGAAATATTGCCCATAAAAAATAAAATCCCATTTTAGTGAAAAAAATATCAATGAAGAAAATCATTATCGTAATGCTTTTATTTTTATGCATAGGAGCTTACGCACAAAATCAAAGATTCAGCTATGATTACAAATTTGTAAGTGATTCTACTGCAAAAAGATAAATCTGAGGCAGAACTGATGTATCTTGATGTTTCAAAAAAAGGTTCCAAATTTTATAGCCCTGATAAAGTTCAGTATGTTGTCGAAAAATCTTATCCCGATTATAAAATTTATTTCTTTAATCGTTTAGATATGGATGAGTATAAAATATCTGATGACAGAAAATTAGATTGGAAAATTCTTTCTGACAAAGAAAAAATTGGGGAGTTTAATGCTCAGAAAGCAACCGTAAAATTTGCAGGAAGACAATGGACCGCTTGGTTTACAACTGATATTCCATTTCAGGATGGGCCTTACAAATTCAATGGTTTGCCCGGATTGATTGTGAAAATTGAAGATAAAACAAATTCTCATTCATTTATTTTGAAAGAAGTAAAAAATCTGAAACCGGATGAAGTTTGGATTAGTGAAAATGATAAAAAGAGATTTGATCCATTAATTATTCTGAATCAGGACAAATACAAAAAACAGTTTATTGATTCAAGAAACAACCCGACAAAAGGGATGAGACAGTTGATGTCAAGAGGTGGAAGCGTAACTTTCACAGTCAATGGGAAAGAGGTTGATGCAAATAAAATGCTGCATGATCAAGAAAAAAGAGCAAAGGAAAATAATCTAAAAGATAACAATATCTTAGAACTCGATTTATTGCAATAAAAAAATACCCTAAACTTTAGCTTCGGGTATTTATTATTTTAAACTTAAAAAAAAATTAAGCTAATTTCTGAGAATCTGTGATAAATTGAGCTAAACCGCTGTCTGTTAAAGGGTGTTTCAACAAACTCAAGATCGGAGGAAGTGGGGAAGTGATGACATCTGCACCAATTTTAGCACAGTCGATAATGTGCATTGAGTGACGGATAGAAGCTGCTAAAATTTCAGTTTCATACATATAGTTATCAAAAATCAATCTGATTTCCTGAATCAAATTTAATCCGTCAGTAGAAATGTCGTCTAATCTTCCTAAGAAAGGAGAAACGTAAGATGCACCGGCTTTAGCAGCTAAAAGAGCCTGTCCAACAGAGAAAATCAACGTACAGTTGGTTCTGATACCTTTATCAGAAAAATATTTCAAAGCTTTGATACCGTCTTTGATCATTGGAATTTTTACAACGATATTTGGGTGAATAGCAGCCAGTTCATCCCCTTCTTTGATCATTTCTTCGTAAGTTGTAGAAAGCACTTCTGCAGAAATATCTCCGTCTACAATCTCACAAATTGCTTTGTAATGATTTTTAATCGCTTCAGCTCCCTGAATACCTTCTTTTGCCATCAATGACGGATTAGTGGTTACACCATCCAGAATTCCAAGGTCTTTAGCTTCTTTAATTTGCTCTAAATTAGCAGTGTCAATAAAAAATTTCATTTCGTATAATAGATTTATTCCGGCAAAGATAATGAATACTTTGTAATTGAACTGTGAGTTGCAAACCTGAATTTAATTTCATAGAAAGTTTTAAATTTACTTCTTAAAGCTAGAAAAATTTTATTCCTCATGAAAAAAAGTCATTTCAAAGCACATCTCAAGATCATCGGAATCAACCCTTTTATTTTTTTACCTGAAGAAATTTTGACTGAAATATTTGAAAAATCAGGAAAGAACAAAAGCCCTATTCCGGTAAAGGGATTTGTAAATGATGTTGAATTCAGACAGAATTTAATGAAATACCTCGGTGAATGGAGATTATATATTAATTTAAAGATGTTAAAAAATTCACCTAAAAGAATCGGTGAAATTCTTGATATTTCAATAGAATATGATCATGTAGCAAAAATAGATCATATTCATCCGGATTTGGAAAAAGCAATTAATAAAAATCCTGTGGCGTTAAAAAATTTTGAAAATCTGATTCCATCAAGAAAAAATGAACTCATTAAATATATAAACAATCTTAAAACAGAAACAGCTATTCAGAAAAACATAGAAAAAATTATCCGCCATTTGAAAGGTGAAACCGATTTCTTCGGTAAGTATCTTAACTGAGAATAAATTTTGATATCATTTATAAAACCAAAATCCGGGAAATTTTCTCCGGATTTTGGTTTTTACTATGAATTTAAAGTCTGGTTGAGCTTTATTGCATCCTGATTTGTGGGATCATACTCTATAGATTTAGCAATATGTTCCTTTGCTTTTGTGGGATTACTTTTTTGTTCTGCAAATGCGAGATAAAAGTATGCGTAAGCAAGATTTTTCTTGCTTTGTTCAATCTCTTCAGGTTTTACAGTTGCAATATATTTTTCATAAGCAAGTTTTGCATTGGCATCATCTTTAGCCGATTGATAGGCATATGCCTGACTGTAATAAGAAGGCGACCAATCCGGTAACAAAACTGATATTTTTTTCCATGTATCTACGGCATTGGTCCAATCTGAAGCATCCTGATATGCAGTAGCCAATTTTGCTAAGGCTTCCGTATCTTTTGGATTCGCCTCAATTTGTTTTTTTAAACCTTCAATAATCGGATTTGCTTGTTTGGTAACAACAGGACTGCTTTCACTTTGTGGTTGAGTTGTTTGAGCATTCATCAAACTTGCACCGCCTGCAATTAGTAAACCTAAAAACAGATTTTTACTATTCATTTTAATCATTTTCATAATCTTTATTTTTAATATTGAAGTTTAAAATTCAATAATAATTCCATAAAAACAGAAATTTCAGAACCTTTAAGTTTTTTTAGATAATATTAACGAAACAATGTTTTTTTTAGCTTAATTTTTGATTCCTTAATGTTTCATTTATCTTTGTAAGCAACTGTAAATTTTAAATTGTCTGTATGAACATCATATTAGCTTCAACTTCCACACTATTCGGTGGAGAATATTTAGCCTATTTAAAAGAAGAATTACGAGAATTATATCAAGGAATTGACGAAATTATTTTTATTCCTTTTGCAAGACCCGGCGGAATTTCTCATAATGATTATACTCAAAAAGCCAATTCATTTTTTGAAACCATCAACATAAAAGTAAAAGGTTTGCATGAGTTTGAGAATAAAATCGATGCGTTAAACAATGCAAAAGGTTTTTTTACAGGCGGCGGAAACACTTTTTTGTTAGTTAAAACGTTGCATGAAGAAAATTTGATGAAGATTTTAAAGAAAAATATTGAAAATGGAAAGCCCTATTTAGGATGCAGCGCAGGAAGTAATATTGGCGGACAAAACATGAAAACTACGAACGATATGCCGATTGTTTATCCTCCAAGTTTTGAGTGTATGGGATTGGTTCCTTTTAATATTAATCCGCATTATCTTGATCCTAATCCGGATTTGAAGCATAATGGAGAAACCCGTGAAACCAGAATTAAAGAGTTTCTGACTCAAAATGATACTAAAGTTGTTGGTTTAAGAGAAGGAAACTGGATCAGAAGAATTGGCGACACAATTACTGTTGAAGGAACTGAATTAACGAGGATTTTTGAGAAAGAAAAGGAACCTTATGAAATAGAAGCAGGAAGCCAACTATAATTTCAATTCTTAATTTTATATTTGAATAAATATCTTTTTCCATGAAGAAAACAATTTCTGTTTTAATTTTTTCGACACAAATCATCTTTGCTCAAAATATCAGTCAAAAACTGGAAGATGCTACGAAAAATCTGATGAATTCCTCAAAGGCAATTTCATCAAATTTATCATTTTATGTTGCTGATGAAAGCGGAAATTTAATCTATGAATTTCAGGGAAATAAAGGTTTGTCTACAGCTTCTACCCAAAAAATATTTACTGCAGCAGCAGCTTTGGAAACTCTAGGCAAAAATTACACTTATAAAACTACTTCATCATATTCCGGAACAATTTCTAATGGAAATTTAAACGGAAATCTTTTCATTACTTCAAATGGCGATCCTACTTTGGGAAGTTGGAGATATGAAGGTTACAAGCCTGAAAATTTTAAACAAAAATTATTAGAAGCTATCAAAAAATCAGGAATTACAAAAATTTCAGGTGAGCTGATTATTGATGACACTTATTTTGACCATCAGACAATTCCCGGAGGTTGGCCGTTTGATGATTTTGGAAATTATTATGGAGCAGGAGTTTGGGGGGTAAACTGGCGTGAAAATCAATTTGATATTAATATTAACGGAACAGATTTTAAAAGTTTTTCCTATCCTTTAGTGGGAATTAAATGGTTAAATGATTTGAAAGCAGCCGGAAGTTCAGATCAAAGTCTCATTTTCACTTCACCATATTCTGATATTGCTTTGATTAACGGAAGTTTACCTGCCGGAAAAGTAACGACCGTTTCAGGTTCTGTTCCCAATCCGCCTTTGCAGTTGGGTGTTGAAGTTGAAAAATGGCTGAAAGATTCCGGAATTGATTTCTCAGGGAAAGTAATGACCAATTCTAAGCTTGAAATTGATGGAAAGAAACCTTTAGAATATCCAAAAAGCAATATTATTCTTACTTATGAATCACCTACTTTAGACAAAATCGTCTATTGGTTTTTGAGAAAAAGTGTGAATATGTACGGAGAAAATTTAGTGAAAACTTTAGGAAAAGAAAAAAAAGGAAATGCCGGTTTCAAAAGTGGAGTAGCATATCTTAAAGAATTTTGGAAGTCGAAAGGAATCAATCCAAATATGATCAATTTTGCTGACGGAAGCGGACTTTCACCACAAAATTATGTTTCGGCAAAAGCAGAAGTTCAGGCTTTGATTTATGCTAAAAAACAAGCTTGGTTTGAAACGTATTACGACGGATTTCCAACTCAGGATAATGGCATGAAAATGAAAAGCGGAACGATGAGAGATACAAAATCTTACGCAGGCTATCATACTTCGAAAGACGGCAAAAAATATGTCTATGCAATCATCATCAACAATTATGAAGGAAGCGGAAGTACAGAATTGCAGAAGATTTTAAATGTTTTAAAATAAAATTCAATTGAAAAAAAGATCCATATTCTCCAGATTCAACAACTGGTTTATTTTTTCTCTGATGACTTTGGTTGTTGTAGTTATCGTGATTGCTTCAACTTTGGTAATTAATTATTTGAAAAAGGAAGAAGTACGAAGAGTTGATATTTTGGTAAGTGCCATAAAGTTCCAGCAGGAAGCTACTTCTCCGAGTTTAGAAGTTCAGTCATTGCTGCTTACCATTTACAGTTCCAATACTACGATTCCCGTGATTATTTTAGATAAAAATGATCAGATTATTGAGCATAAAAATATTTCAAAAGAGTACGAAAATAATAATCAGGAAATCATTGATTTGGCAAAACGGATGGCAAAAAAATATCCACCTATTGAACTTGAATTTTCTAATGGCAATAATCAGTTTCTTTATTATGATAACTCTAAGATTCTGAACAATTTACAATATTCTCCTTTTCTTTTAGGATTTTTTGTTCTTTGTTATTTCCTGTTTTCATTTTGGTTTTTACGAACAGTTAAGAAAACCGACGAAGGTTATCTTTGGGCAGGTCTGGCTAAAGAAACCGCGCATCAAATTGGGACACCTTTATCATCAATGATGGGTTGGATGGAAATCATGAAGCTTGAAAATCCCGATTCTGACGGAGTACATGAAATTGAAAAAGATATTGAAAGACTAAGAACAATATCAGAAAGATTTTCTAAAATCGGTTCTGTTCCGGAGTTGAACGATACCAATTTTAATGAAACCATTCAGGAGAATTATGATTATCTAAAAACAAGAATCTCAAAGAAAATTGACTTCACGCTTTTGCTTCCAACGTACAATATTTTGGTTCCTCACAACAAAATTTTGATGAGCTGGGTGATCGAAAATTTGGTAAAAAATGCCGTTGATGCCATGAAAGGACAGGGTTTTTTGCAAATGTCTGTTTTTGAACGCAACAAAAATATTCTGGTCGAAGTAAAAGACAATGGTAGCGGAATGACAAAATATCAGGCTCAAAATGCTTTCAAACCAGGATATTCTACAAAAAAACGAGGTTGGGGATTAGGTTTATCATTGGCGAAAAGAGTAGTTCAGGAATACCACAATGGAGATATACGGATTTCGCAAACTGAAGTCGGAAAAGGAACTACTTTCAGAATTCTTATTAAAAAAGGATAATTTTATATAAAATCATTGATACTAAAAGCTGTCGGCAAGAAGCCAAAAGCAAAAAAAAATCACTATTTTTGAAGCATGATTAGAGCAAGTAATATCCATAAATCTTATGGAAATCTGGAAGTTTTAAAAGGTGTTGATCTTCACATCAAAGCGGGCGAAGTTGTTTCAATTGTCGGTGAATCTGGCGCAGGAAAATCTACGCTATTGCAGATTTTAGGAACTTTAGACAGTCCTACAAATCCTAAAAATTATCAGACAGAAATTACTTTGAACGGCGAATCATTCATTAATATGACTGATAAGCAGATCTCAAGATTCAGAAATCAGAATATTGGTTTTGTATTTCAGTTTCATCAGCTTCTTCCGGAATTTACGGCATTGGAAAATGTTTTAATTCCTACAAAAATTGCCGGAGCGAATGAAAAAGAAGCAACAGAAAAAGCTTATGATTTGTTTGAAGATCTTAAAATTGCACATAGATTACATCATAAACCGAATCAGCTTTCCGGTGGTGAAGCACAGAGGGTGGCTGTTGCAAGAGCATTGATCAATTCTCCGAAAATCATTTATGCTGACGAACCGACGGGTAACTTAGACTCAAAAAATGCAGATGATCTTCACAGATTGTTTTTTGATTTAAGAGATAAGTACAACCAAACTTTCGTTATCGTAACACATAACCCGAATTTAGCTGAAATCACAGATCGCAAACTCGTGATGAAAGACGGTATGATCATAGAATAAAAACACAATTTTTGATGATGAAACATTTTTTTTTCCTGTTTATTTTTATTATTTCGTGCTCCAAAACACAATCTCAGCAAAATCAATTGACTTTGCCGGCAGCTAAAATTTTAGAAATCAAAGATTTTTTGAAAGGAAAAAATTACAATCAGGATATTGCCGTTTTTATTAATTTTAAAACACACTCAGGAAAATTTCGCTATTTTGTTTATGACCTGAAAAATGATAAAATTTTACAAAAAGCCATCGTTTCTCATGGTTCAGGATCTGTCGTTTCGAGATCAAATTCTTTGAAATTTTCAAATGTGGAAGGCTCTTACCAATCTTCTTTGGGAAAATACGAGATCAGAGAAAATTATGTCGGTAAATTTGGAAAAGCTTACAGATTACAGGGTTTGGATTCTTCCAATAGCAATGCAATGCAGCGTGCAATCGTTCTTCATTCTTACGATTGTATTTCGGATAAGGAATCAGAAGATCTCGCCTGTTTAAGTTTGGGCTGCCCGATGCTTTCAAAAATCGCTTTTAATCAAACTGCAAAATATATTGACCAATCTAAGAAGCCAATCATTTTGTACGCATTTTACTAGACTTTTACCTAAACCAAATAATTTATTACTAAAAAATCGATGTCCATAAAATTTCTTGCCGAAGATGACAGACCCAGAGAAAAATTTTTGCTGAAAGGCAGAAATTCACTTTCAGATTCCGAACTTTTAGCAATCATTATGGGAAGCGGAAGCCGGGATGAAACTGCCGTGGAACTGGCAAGAAAAATTTTGGCTTCGGTCAATAATAATTGGCATCAGCTGAGTTTACTGACCATAAAAGATTTAACTAAATTTAAAGGCATTGGTGAAGTAAAAGCAATTTCAATTGCAACAGCTTTGGAAATCGGAAAGCGAAGAGCGTCTCAGGAAATTCCTGAAAAACCGCAGATTTCGAGTAGTAATGATGCGTATCAGATTTTAAAACTTCATCTCGCAGACCTCAGAACAGAAGAATTTTGGGCAATTTTTCTGAATCAAAGCAACAAAGTTATTCATATTTCACGGCTCACCCAAGGCGGAATTAATCAGTCAATTGTCGATATTCGTATTGTTTTCAAAACAGCTTTGGATCATTTTGCGACCGGAATTATCATTTCGCACAATCATCCTTCCGGAAATTTAAAACCAAGTGATGAAGATATTCAAATCACAAAAAAAATTAAAGAAGCGGGAAATCTGATGAATGTCCAGCTTTTAGATCATCTCATCATTACCCAAAAATCCTATTTAAGTTTTGCAGACGAAGGCCTATTATGATTAAAAGACTGAAATATAACGAAATAGATTTTGAGAAATACACAAAATGTTTAGAAAATTCTGCACAGCGGAAATATTCTGCAGCAAAAGATTTTCTGGATATTACTTCAGGTAAACAATGGGAGCTATTAATTTACAATGATTACGAGGCAATAATGCCGGTTCCTTTTGTGTTTAAATTGGGTTTGAAAATTGTGCATAATCCAATGCTTTGCCAACAATTAGGAATATTTTCGCCTATCGATTCTGTGGAAATTAATACAGAATTCCTTTCATATTTAGAGAAAAATTACCTGATAAGAGTTTATTCTTTCAATGATATGAATCGTTTTAATTCAGATTTAAGAAAGAAAAAAAACTACATCATTTATCCTGATTCTTATCAAAATGTTTATTCGAAATATTCACCAAAAAGAAAACGAAAACTACGTTCCGATCCTGAAATTCTGAATGATTCTGAAGTAAAACTAATCGGTTTTGATGATGCAAAAGAATTTATTCAATCTCATTTATTAGGTGCAGAAAAACAAAGCGATACAGTTCGTTTTACTAATATTTTTCAAAATTTTTCACTTTGCGAGTTAGTCTTTTTTTATGCATATTATTATAAAAACAGGATTACCAATGTGATTGCGGTTTATTCGGATGAAAAAACCAATGCCTTGCTGGGTAGTTTTAATGATAAAAATTATGTGAAAATTTCCGGAGCTTCTATCCTTATAGATCATATCATAAAAGAAAATATAGGAAAAAAGATTTTTGATTTTGAAGGAAGCGAATTGCCCAATGTTGAAGAGTTTTTCAGAGGTTTTCGTCCCGAATTGAAACCATTTCCGGTAATTGAGTCCTCAAAAAAGAATTTATTTTTAAAATTTTTAAGCCCAAAATATCTTTTCAGATTTTTAAAGAAATAAATATTGTAGTTTAGATTAGTTCTAAATATTATTCTTAAATTTATACGGTAATTATCAACGCAAACAGGAATGCTCAATAAAATCCGAAACTACAAATTTCCTTATATCATTTACAATTTTTTCAATAAGAAAAAACTGAAACATAATATTCCGCTTTATAAAAAATTTGGACTGGATAAAAGTTATTTTTCAAGTATTTCCAGCAAAGATTTTTCAAGTTTACCTTCGGATGAAAGAAAAGTTGATTATCCAAAACTCCTGCAAACTGATTTTTACAGAAATCTCACTTCAGAAAATCAAAATTCTGTTCTTGAATTTGACGATAAAGGATTTTTAGTATTAAGAAATTTTCTGACTGAAAAGATTGCCGATCAGATCAATAATGAAATAGATAAACTGATGTCTGATGGAACTGTGAAATTCCGTTATGGTGGCAAACTCATGTTTGTGATTCATCATTCCGAAATCGTTAAAAATATTGGTAACGACAAAAAATTATTAGAATTTCTTTCTGTTTTGATGGATGGTCAGGCAAAACTTTTTCAAAGCATCAATTTCATCAACGGAAGTCAGCAGAAAACCCATTCAGACAGCATTCATATGACAACTTATCCGCTTGGTGGGCTTTTAGGAGTCTGGATTGCTCTGGAAGATGTTGATGAAACTAACGGAGCTTTACATTATATTCCGGGAAGCCATAAATTGCCTTATTTTTTAAATTCGGATTACGACAATGAAGGTTCGGCTTTCAAAATAGGGAAGAAGAGTTACAAAGCGTACGAAGAATTTCTTGAAGAAAAAGTGAAAGAACTGGGTCTTAAGAAAGAGATTTTCAGAGCTAAAAAAGGTGATCTCTTAATTTGGCATGCCAATATTTTACATGGTGGCGAACCGCATTTAGACAAATCAAAAACCAGAAAAAGCTTAGTGTATCATTACTTCGACGAAAATAGTGTTTGTTATCATGAAGTTACGCAAAGACCTGCGCTGTTTGAATTGTAAATTTAAAAGACTAATCTTTCGTCAACGTCAAAACAGAATCTTCTTTTCGCTTAATGTTAAATCCGAAAGATTTTAAATCTTCATTTAAACCTTGCGAAGTATAAGGATGATGGATCTCTATGATAATATTGTCAACGCTTGAAAGCCACAAATTTTGTTTGCTTAATAAATCAATTTCTCCGCCTTCAATATCTATTTTCATAAGATCGATATGAGGAATTTTAAAATTCTTTTTTAAAGTTTCTATTGAGATTGCCTTTGTGAAAATTCCTGTCTCTGAAATTTTCTGATTATAGGAAAGTTCATCATTGCTGAAATTGACAAATCCATCTTCAAAATATGCAGCAGCATTCATACAAACAATATTTTTGAATGAATTTGTATTTGCTTTAAGCAGTTCAAAATTCTCTGCAGAAGCTTCAACTGCATAGATTTTTGCATCAGGATATTTCAGCGATAAATAAATGGAGGTAATCCCAATATGAGCTCCTAAATCAACAATGGTTTTAGGTTCTTTTTTTAATAAAGAAAGGTGTTTTGCATATGTTTTTTTCCAGAATACTTCATAGAAAACACCAATATCTCCTTTAAATGTCCGAAGATAAAAGTCAATTCTTTTACCTTTAATTTTTAAATGATATATAAATGTTTCGTTATCTTTAAGATCTAAATTATTTTTCTCAAATCTTGAGCTATACCTTTTTGAATTCACAATCAATGAAACCCATGATTTTAAACTGTGGCTGATTTTAGTACTAAAAACTAATTTCGAAAGGTAATTTTTGAATGACATGAATGATTTTTGGGGTTTCTAATGTGTAAAATTAGTTTAAATTTCAAAGAAAATAAACTCATTTTGATGATTTCTCACTTGCGCTAAATACTTGTGGGCAAAGCTTTTATTAAAACTTATTAAAATAACGATTAAATAACAAATATTTAGTAATTTTGCTTCCTCAAATTATGACAGATTTTTCAGACTATTTACCGTATGCTTTTGCGCTGATTGTAGCGATTCCTTTTTTGGTTTTGCTGAGACAGTTTGTATATACTTACATCAATTTAAAAAATCAGGAAATCAAGTTACTTTCAGTAAAATCGAATTCTGAAAACAAAACCCATTCTTACGAGAGAATGACTCTGTTTTTAGAAAGAATGAAGCCTTCCAATCTTATTCAGAAATTTGATAAAGATCTTGCTGCTCACGAATTTTTATTTTTGACGGAAAGAACGATCAATGAAGAGTTTGAATATAATTCTTCACAACAGTTATATTTAACGAAAAACTCATGGCAAAATATCGTAGATTCTAAAATTGCTATCATCGATTTGCTTCACAAAACTTACGAAAGCCTTAATAACAGTCCGAACCTTGATGAATTTAAAACTGTTTTCATCATGAATTACATGAATGGTGACGATTATATCGGGACAACCATCGAAGATCTACGAAGAGAGATTTTAATAATTGCTTAAACTATAAAAATAAAGATAAATAAATGATTCCAAATTTTAAAGCACATCCGTGGCATGGGATTTCTGCAGGAGAAGATGCGCCAAACGTTGTCAACGTGTTTGTGGAAATTGTTCCTTCAGATACTATTAAATACGAAATTGATAAAGCTACAGGATATTTGAAGGTTGACAGACCTCAGAAATTCTCAAACATTATTCCTGCATTATATGGTTTTGTTCCCAGAACATACTGTAACGAAGAAGTAATGAAACTGGCTGTAGAAAGTGGAGCAGACGACGTTACAATGGGAGATCATGATCCTTTGGACATCTGTGTTTTAAGTTCTCACAACATTCATTCTGGTGGATTATTGATGGAAGCTATTCCAATTGGTGGTTTCAAAATGATCGACGGTGGTGAAGCTGATGATAAAATTGTTGCAGTAATGGTAAGCGACCATGCTTTCGGACATTTCAGAGATATTGCTGAGCTTCCTGAAGCTGAAGTTAAGCGATTGATGCACTACTTTTTAACATACAAAAACCTTCCGGATGAACCTGCAAAATGCAGAATCCAGGAAGTTTACGGAGCTGAACATGCCAGAAAAGTAATTATCGCTTCTCAAAATGATTACGCAAGCAAATTCGGAGGATAAGATTCTCTTAATTATAAATAAAAAAGAGTAAATGGTTTTCATTTGCTCTTTTTTATTTATACCAATATTCCATACTTACAACGTTCAACCCTTCCAGCGTTTAAAACGCTGGAAGGGTTTACGGAAGGATTTACCAACTACAGCAAAACTCTTCTCGCAATTCCACGTTTCAAAATAAATAATTCCAAAAAAACGTATCTGTAATTTAATTTGATAAAATCTGGCTGTTCTGTAAGATATTTTAAATTCATTATTCTTATTTCATATTCCTATTAATCTTTAAAATTTAGATACTTTTTAATATTTTAATTTATGAATAGAAATATTTGGTATATTTAATAATCTATTACCAAAAAAAATATTAAACTATGGACTTATTTTATCTAGTACCCATTTTTGGTGTTATCGCATTACTCTACACATTTCTTCAAAGCAATTGGGTAACCAAACAAAATGCAGGAAATGAACGAATGAAAGTAATCAGCGGACACATTGCTGACGGAGCTATGGCTTTTCTGAAAGCAGAATACAAAATCTTAACCTATTTTGTTGTCATTGTCGCCATTCTATTGGCTGTGATGGGAACGACAAATTCAAATTCTCACTGGAGCATCAGTGTTGCTTTTGTGATTGGTGCCGTATTTTCTGCATTAGCAGGATTTATCGGGATGAAAATTGCTACCAAAGCTAATGTCCGAACTGCAGAAGCTGCAAAAACTTCTTTAGCGAAAGCATTAAAAGTTTCTTTTGCAGGAGGTTCTGTGATGGGGATGGGGGTTGCAGGACTGGCTGTTTTAGGATTGGGAGCTTTGTATTTAATTATTAAACAAATCTTCGCTCCGGATTCACCGGTAGACTCTCACGAAATGGAAAGAACGATTGAAATTCTTACCGGATTTTCTTTAGGTGCTGAATCAATCGCTTTATTCGCAAGAGTTGGAGGGGGTATTTATACAAAAGCAGCCGATGTCGGAGCCGATTTAGTAGGAAAAGTAGAAGCGGGAATTCCCGAAGATGATCCTAGAAATCCGGCAACAATCGCCGATAATGTTGGCGATAATGTAGGAGATGTTGCAGGAATGGGTGCCGATCTATTCGGTTCTTATGTTGCAACGGTTTTGGCAACGATGGTTTTGGGAAGAGAAACAATGTCAGATGATGCATTTGGTGGTTTTGCGCCGATTCTTTTACCAATGCTGATTGCCGGAACAGGAATTATCTTTTCAATGATCGGAACTTTATTTGTGAAAATCAATGATAATGAAGATTCTTCCACATCAAGTGTTCAGAATGCTTTGAATCTTGGCAATTGGGGAAGTATTGTCATCACGGCAATATCATCTTATTTCCTGGTTAATTATTTATTACCGGAAACCATGGTCTTACGTGGATTGGAATTTACCAAAATGGGAGTTTTCGGAGCAATCATGGTGGGTTTAGTTGTAGGAACTTTAATGAGTATCATTACAGAATATTATACTGCGATGGGTAAAAGACCTGTTCAAAGTATTGTAAAACAATCTTCTACAGGTCATGCAACCAATATTATTGGCGGACTTTCGGTAGGAATGGAATCCACATTTTTACCAATCATTGTTTTGGCAGGTGGAATTTACGGTTCTTATCTGTGTGCAGGATTGTACGGTGTTGCCATCGCAGCGGCCGGTATGATGGCAACAACGGCAATGCAGTTAGCAATTGATGCATTCGGACCGATTGCGGATAACGCAGGAGGAATTGCCGAAATGAGTGAATTACCAAAAGAAGTTCGTGAAAAAACAGATATTTTGGATGCCGTAGGAAATACAACCGCAGCAACTGGAAAAGGTTTTGCAATCGCTTCAGCAGCTTTAACTGCCTTGGCATTATTTGCAGCATTTGTCGGAATTGCAGGAATCGATGGAATTGATATTTACAGAGCAGATGTTTTGGCAGGATTATTTGTGGGCGGAATGATTCCGTTTATCTTTTCTTCATTAGCAATTACAGCAGTGGGACAAGCTGCGATGGCAATGGTTGAAGAAGTAAGAAGACAATTCAGAGAAATACCGGGAATTTTAGAAGGAAAGGCAGAGCCGGAATACGAAAAATGTGTTGCCATTTCCACAGATGCATCTATCAAAAAAATGATGCTTCCGGGTGCAATTGCAATCATTTCTCCGCTTTTGGTAGGATTTATTTTCGGACCTGAAGTTTTAGGCGGATTTTTAGCAGGAGCAACAGTCTGCGGTGTTTTAATGGGAATGTTCCAGAATAATGCAGGCGGAGCTTGGGATAATGCTAAAAAATCGTTTGAAAAAGGAGCAAAAATTAACGGAGAAACGTATTATAAAGGTTCGGAACCGCACAAAGCTTCGGTAACAGGAGATACAGTCGGAGATCCATTTAAAGACACTTCTGGACCATCAATGAATATTTTAATTAAACTGATGTCTATTGTTTCATTAGTAATTGCACCGACTTTAGCAGTAATGCATAAAGATAAAATTGATGCGAACAGACAAGCTAAAATCGCAAGTCTTACAGGAATGACAGGAGTTCATTCAGCTAATCAAAATATTGCAGGAACAAGTGCTGCAGTTATTCCGGTTGAAGTTGTTGGTCAGTTGAACGAAAATGGAGATTTCGTATACAATATCGGAAATATTCAGGAAATTAAATTGAAAGGTGGCAAAACTATTTCATTAGGAGATCAAAGTCAGCTTTATGTAATGTACGATCAGATTAAAAATAATAAGCAGACAGTTTTAGATCCGAATGCATGGTTTACTATCGAAAATCTTTATTTTGAAACAGGCTCAAGTGATTTGAAGGCAGGTTCAGAAACTCAATTGATGAATTTAGCTGAAATCTTAAATGCATATCCTAATCTTAAAATAAAACTGGGAGGCTACACAGATAATTTAGGAAGTGAAGAAAGTAATATGAAGCTTTCCAATCTTAGAGCACAAACTGCAAAACTTAAGTTATTGGAATTGGGAATTGCAGCCGACAGAGTAGAAGCAGAAGGTTACGGTTCACAATATCCCGTTTGTCCTGCGAATGATACTGATGAATGCATGGCTAAGAACAGAAGAATTGATGTAAGAGTTCTTTCTTTATAAAATTTTTATGTACATAGATTAAAGCACTACATTTTGTAGTGCTTTTTTAGTTATGATTAAGCAAAATAACAAATTATTTAAAAAGAAATTATAAATTCTTCTTCAAATACTCCAAAGCCTGAATAATCACACCATCTTTTTTCGCAAAACTAAATCTGATATAATCTGAATCTTGTTTTGAATGATAAAAAGCAGAAAGCGGCAAACAGGAAACTTTTTTCTCCACGGTCAACCATTTTGAAAACTCAACATCGGTCATGCTTTTAGAAATATTTCTGAAATTGACCAGCTGGAAAAACCCACCTTCAGCTTTTTGCTCGATTTCCAATGGAGTATTTTTTGTCAGTTCATTGAAGATATTTCTTTTATTCTGCATGATTTTCTGATTATCTAAAGGATCAAAAACTTCCAAATACTTGGCAATTGCATATTGGCAAGGTGCGTTTGAACTATAAGAAATGTATTGTTGATGGCATCTGAAATTTTCTAATAATTCTTCTGAAGCCAAAAGATAACTCACTTTCCAGCCTGTAGCATGAAACATTTTGCCGAAAGAAAATATAGAAAACGTTCTTTTCTTTAGTTCGGGATGGAGAAACGGACTGTAATGCTCAATTTCGTCATAACAGTAAATGTCATAAATTTCTTCTGATATAAGATAAATCTCTTGATTTTTAATAATCTGATACAGTTGTTCCCAATCATAAGCCGTCCACATTTTCCCTGTCGGATTTTGTGGAGAGTTGATGATAATCGCTTTTGTTTTATCTGAAACACAGTTTTGAAGCTTCTCCCAGTTAATAGCAAAATCATTATCAAGATCATAATACACCGGAACACCTCCATTCAAAACAATCGACGGAGCATAGGTATAGTAAGAAGGCTGAATGACAATCACTTCATCACCAAATTCCAAAATAGATTTTAATGAAGTATAAAGCGCAAAAGTAGAACATGGAACAATATTGACTTCTTCTTTTTTTAATTTTAAACTGTTGACTCGTTGAGAATTGAATTTCACAATATTATCAATCAAAAGAGGATTTCCTGAAAGCGATTCATAGCTGTGACTAATGATGTCTGCAGACTCTTTGAGGTAATGGCGAAGTCTCGGATCTATTTCAAAATCAGGCAGTCCCAATGAAAGATCGAAGCTTTGATGTCTGAAGGCGAGCTCAGACATTTCAGTGAAAAACTTAAAATCATTAAAACCGTAATTTTTTTTCATAGTGCTTATCAAATATATAAAAAAAACGATACCGTAACACAGTTAAATTATTTTTGTTATTTTTAAACAAATAATTTACGAATGAAATCGCCTTGCTTGGTTTTTATTTACAAACACCGTAAAGATAAGGCGATAACATATGACCTTTAAAAATAAAATCTACACATGAAAAAATTTCTGATTCCTATATTCTCAGCTGTTATTGTGGCAAGTTGCGGAAGTTCAAAAGTAGCAGCAGACAATCAAACTACGGCCGCAGCATCAAGCTCAAGCTCATCTAAAAGTGATAAGGCTTTTCGATCTGCATATCAAATGATTAAATTGGAAGATTTAAAGAAAAATCTTTACGTCATTGCTGCAGATGATATGGAAGGACGTGACACGGGAAGCCCTGGTCAGAAAAAAGCAGGAGAATACATGATTAATTATTATAAAACATTAGGTGTTTCTTATCCGAAAAGTTTAGGTTCATATTACCAAAAAGTTCCGGCTGATTATATGAAACAAAGAGGTGGCGGAAATTTACCTGATTCTGAAAATATTTTAGCATTTATCGAAGGAAGTGAAAAACCTGAAGAAATCGTTGTAATTTCTGCTCATTACGATCATGTAGGAACAAGAAACGGTCTGGTTTATAACGGAGCCGATGATGACGGAAGCGGAACGGTTGCCGTAATGGAAATCGCAAAAGCCTTTCAAAGTGCCAAAAAAGTAGGAAACGGACCAAAGAGATCAATATTATTCCTCCATGTGACCGGTGAAGAGCATGGATTATTTGGCTCTGAATATTATTCTGACAATCCTGTTTTTCCTTTAGCCAACACAGTTGTAGATTTAAATATAGACATGATCGGTCGTGATGATCCAGAAAACAGAGGCAAGAAATATGTATATGTAATAGGATCAGAAATGCTGAGTTCTGAATTGAAAGTAATCAATGAAGCCGCCAATAAAAAAACGGTAAACTTAGAATTAAACTATAAATACGACGATCCGAAAGATCCTCAGAGATTATACTACAGATCAGATCATTATAATTTTGCTAAAAACAATATTCCGGTAGCATTTTATTTTGACGGAATTCACGAAGATTATCATAAACCAACCGATGACGTTGAAAAAATAGATTACGCTATGTTGCAGAAAAGAACTCAATTGGTTTTTGCAACCGCATGGGAAATTGCAAACAGAGAAGCAAGAATTATTGTTGATAAAAAATAACAGCCTAAATATTAAACTAAACCTATGAGAAATTCTTATAGGTTTTTTAAACAAATATCTAATGACAATACGTGAAGCAAAAAGTGAAGATATTCCGCAGATCCAATATGTAAGAAATTCTGTGAAGGAGAATACTTTATCTGATCCAAACCTTGTTACCGATGAAGATTGCGCAGATTTTATAATGAATAGAGGAAAAGGATGGGTTTGCGAAATTGATGAAAAGATTGTAGGATTTTCTATTGTTGATCTAAAAGAAAATAATATCTGGGCTTTGTTTCTACATCCTGATTATGAAAATCAGGGGATTGGCAGAAAACTACACAATGTGATGCTCGAGTGGTATTTTGACCAAACTGATCAAACGGTCTGGTTGGGAACTTCGCCAAACACAAGAGCAGAAACGTTTTACAGAAAATCCGGCTGGAAGGAAACAGGAAAACACGGAAAAAATGAAACCAAATTTGAAATGACTTCCGAACATTGGAAAAACTTAAGTAAATGAAACAGAAAATAAAATCGATAAGACCATTCATTGGCGCAAAAAACTTTGAATTGAGCAGAGCATTTTACAGGGATTTAGGATTTGAAGAAGTAATGCTTGAAAGTAAATTATCTGTGTTTAAAAACCAGGAAATTGCTTTTTACCTCCAGGATTACTACGCCAAAGAATGGATAGAAAATACCATGATTTTTGTAGAAGTGGAAAGTGCAGATAAATATTGGGAAGAATTAACAGCTTTAAATCTTAAAGAGAAATATAAAGAAACGAACTTCACACCTGTACGCACAATGGATTGGGGGAAAGAGTGCTTTGTGCATGATCCTTCCGGAATTTTGTGGCATTTCGGAGAGTTTTTTAATAAATAACGAAGATGATTTACGCTTTTGACACTTACTATTACGAAGATTTTGCCAAAACAGTCTGTATAGCTTTTGAAGACTGGTCTTCTGAAAAAGAAAATGAGATTTTCACCGAAAAAACCAAAATCATTTCAGATTATGAAAGCGGAGTATTTTACAAAAGAGAATTGCCCTGTATTTTGAGTTTGCTTTCTAAAATTGAGTTAAAAGAAAATGATATCATCATTGTTGATGGTTTTGTGACTTTAAATGATGAAGGTAAAATTGGTTTAGGAGGTTATCTTTTTGAAGCTTTAGATCAGAAATTTGCGGTTATCGGTATTGCTAAAAATGAATTTTCGTCACTAGATGAAAAGAGAAGAAACATACTTCGAGGAGAAAGTAAAACACCTTTGTTCTTAACTGCAATGGGAATTGATGTTGATGAAATTAAAAGCAAAATTGAAACGATGCACGGATCATTCAGAATTCCGACACTTTTAAAAAAGCTTGATCAGCTTACAAGAGTATAATTATTGCTTAAAAAAGAGAAATGATAAAAGTCAGTACATTATTATTTGTATTGATTCTAAATAATCATATATTTGAAATGAATTTATAAATAAAATAATTCATATTCATATTAATTTTTCAGGAACCGATAAGTTTACTTGTCGGTTTTTAATTATAAAAAAGAATCCGCTCTTTAGAAGCGGATCCAGTAGATAAATACATCTCATTTTTTTAATTAGACAACAACAAAAAGCACAGCCGACGATGCTGTGCTTAAATTTTTATTTCAAATTTAATTGCAATTTCAAAGCTGAAAAAAGCAAATAATGAATTCATTTCAGTTTTATTACATAGTAAAAGTAGGAATAAATTTCTTATCTGCAATGAATTAAATGTTAAAATTCACAAGTTACTAACAATTTTTTGTGAATAACTTCAGTGTGTTTTTAATCTGATTATTAACCTGAAAAATGATTCAAAGATTTCTGCAAAAGATAAAACTGTATCAACAATTTTTTTTACCTTTAAGTCATTAAAATCTCTTTATAAATATCACCCAATTCAGGCTGATTTCTATTGCTTGAAAATCTAAGGTTCACACTCACGAACCTCAATAACCTATTATTTAAATTAAAAAATCAAAAAAGGCAAGTTTGTCATTTTTGAAAATCTCGCAATCCATTATAAAGAGAAACATTATGAAAACAAATAAAATAGCCGTAATCGGCGGAACCGGAAAATCCGGAAAATATCTTGTTCAAAATCTTTCAGATAAAAATTATTCAATCAAATTATTATTAAGACATCCTGAGAATTTTACGATCGAAAATCCTTTAATTGAAATAGTGAAAGGAGATGTAAGGGATTTTGAATCTGTCGATCATCTGATTAAAGACTGTACTATTGTCATAAGTACTTTGGGACAGCCAAAAGGAGAAGATTCGATCTTTTCTGATGCCTCAAAAAACATCATTAAAGCAATGAAATTTTATGGAACTAAAAGATATATCGTGACAACGGGTTTAAATGTAGATACGCCATTTGATCACAAAAATGTGAAAGTAAAAATGGCAACCGACTGGATGTATCAAAACTATCCTAAAACTACCGCAGACAAGCAAAAAGAATATGAACTTCTTGTGGATAGTCATCTAAATTGGACTTTGGTAAGGTTGCCTGTAATCAATCAAACGTCGGAAATTTTTACAATAGAAGCAAATCTGGAAGATTGTAAGGGCGAAAATATCAGTGCAACAGATCTTGCGGAATTTTTGGTTTCTCAAATTGATGATGAAACTTTTATTCAGCAGAGTCCATTCTTGTATAATACTTAATTTATTCATAGAAATTGATGCAATTTGTGCTTAAACAAGAAAGAGAGTCATTTTTGACTCTCTTTCTCTTATTTTAATTCTCCAGCTTTTCTTTAATATACTTTGCTGTATGCGATTTTTTATTTTTAGCTAAATCTTCCGGAGTACCGGCGAAAACTACTTCTCCACCATATTTCCCAGCTTCCGGACCAATGTCAATAATATGATCGGCTGATTTCATAATATCGGGTTGATGTTCAATGACAATCACAGAATGCCCGAGATCGATCAAAGCCTGAAGTGATTTTAATAATTTCTGAATATCATGGAAATGCAATCCTGTAGAAGGCTCATCAAAAATAAATAATGTTTTGTCTGTTGTCACCCCTTTCACAAGGAAAGAAGCCAGTTTCACACGCTGCGCCTCACCACCGGAAAGGGTAGAAGAGCTTTGTCCTAGCTGCAGATATCCCAAACCTACTTCCTGCAAAGGAGTTAGTTTTGTGACGATTTTATCTTCTTTATTTTCTTTGAAAAATGCCAAAGCTTCATCTACCGTCATATGAAGAATATCTGAAATGTTTTTTTCGTCAAATCTTACTTCAAGAATTTCACTTTTAAAACGGGTCCCTTTGCAAACTTCACATTCCAGCTCAATATCTGCCATAAACTGCATCGAAACATTGATCACACCCTCACCTTTACATTCATCACATCTTCCGCCATCAACGTTGAAGGAGAAATGTTTAGGTTTATAACCCATCATTTTAGAAACCTTTTGTTTGGAAAAAAGATCTCTGATGTCATCGTATGCTTTCAGATAGGTTACAGGATTTGATCTTGAAGATTTTCCAATAGGGTTTTGATCGATTAACTCAATATGCTTAACCAGTTTTTTCGGAAATTCCACAGAATCATAATCACCTTTTTTACCACCCATTCCCAACTGAATCTGAATATCATTTGTCAGAATTTCCTTCATCAAAGTAGATTTGCCACTTCCCGAAACGCCGGAAATTACAACCAGGCTTTCCAAAGGAACATCAACATCTATATTTTTAAGGTTATTTGATCTTGCCCCTTTGATATGAATAAATTCTTTGGCTTTTCTGCGTTTTTCAGGAACTTTTATTTCAAGTCTTCCTGTCAGATATTTTGAAGTCAGCGTATCAGCATCTTTCAATTCCTTATAATCTCCTGCAAAAACCAATTCTCCACCCAAATATCCTGCTTCAGGACCAATGTCGATAATGTAATCTGCCGCTCTCATCACGTCTTCATCGTGCTCAACAACGATTACGGTATTTCCTAAATCTCTAAGGTTTTTTAGAACTCCAATCAAGTTTTCGGTATCTCTTGAGTGTAAACCGATCGACGGCTCATCCAAGATATAAATGGAACCCACTAAAGAACTTCCCAAACTTGTCGCCAGATTAATTCTCTGACTTTCACCACCGGAAAGTGTATTTGATGTTCTGTTTAAAGTTAAATATCCCAAACCGACTTTCAGTAAAAATTCAAGTCGGGTAGTGATTTCGTACAAGAGTCTTTTGGCAACTTCTTTATCATGATCAGACAATTTTAAGCTGCTGATCAATGGTGACAATTCATCCAAAGGAAGTTCAATCATCGACTGAATATTGTGACCATCAATTTTCACCCAGGTCGTTTCTTCACGCAAACGTAAGCCTTCACAAGTCGGGCAAAGCGTTTTTCCTCGATAACGGGAAAGCATGACACGGTATTGAATTTTATATAAATTCTCTTCAAGCATTCTGAAGAAATTATTTAACGATGGAAATGTGCTTTTTCCGTCACCTTTCCACAAATAATTTTTCTGCTCTTTGGTTAATTGATGGTAAGGCTTATGAATTGGAAAATCTTTTGCTTTTTTAATAAAATCTTTCTTCCATTCGCTCATCGTTTCACCTTTCCATGATGCGATTGCATCTTCAAAAACCGATAATGCTTTATTTGGAATAACCAGATCTTCATCGATACCGATCACTTTTCCGTAGCCTTCACAAGTCGGGCAAGCTCCGTAAGGATTATTAAAACTGAAAAAATGAACATTCGGTTCAAGAAATTCTATCCCGTCAAGTTCAAACTTATTGGAAAAATCTTTCTTTTCCCCGGTTTCAATATTTTTTAACGAGCAATACCCGCGACCTTCATAGAAAGCCATCTGAATAGAATCTGCCAAACGCTGAAGAAAGCTTTCATCATCTTCATATGAAAAACGGTCGATCACCAAATTGATGATCATTCCTTTTTCCGGAATAAAACCAAAACTTTCCAAATCTTCAATTCCGGCAACATTTCCGTTAACTTCAAGCCTTGTGAAACCTGCAAGTTTTAAAATATTTAAATTTTCAGTAAAATTTTCAATATCGTATTCCAAAGGTGCGGTTAAAAGAAATGAAGTATCGCTTTTCGCTGATTTAATGTAATCAATCACATCAGAAACCGAATCTTTTTTCACTTCCTCGCCAGAAACCGGAGAAAATGTCTTCCCGATTCTTGCAAATAAAAGCTTCATGTAATCGTAAATCTCCGTAGAAGTTCCTACCGTCGAACGTGGGTTTGATGAAATTACTTTCTGCTGAATCGCAATAGAAGGTGCTAAACCTTTGATATCATCAACTTTAGGTTTTTCAAGCTTGCCTAAAAACTGACGTGCATACGAACTCAAACTTTCCACATAACGTCTTTGCCCTTCTGCATAAATGGTGTCAAAAGCTAAAGAAGATTTTCCGCTTCCGGAAACTCCCGTAATGACGATCAGTTTATTTTTAGGAATTAATACATCGATGTGTTTCAGGTTGTTAAGATGTGCATTCTTAACGAAAACCTGTTTTTTTATATCTATTTCTGTAATTGGAGCCATAGTAAAATTAAGACCAACAAAAATACGAAATTCTGACGGATTTTAATTAAAATAAATCGACTGTAAAAGAAGGATATTTTATGATCGAAATTTGAATTTTTGCTTAAAAAAATAATATTTTCCCAATATGATATTTTTAGAACTGATTGTACTTTGCTGTTGTTTTGTATTAATTTTTATTGTAAAATTGTAATATTAAATTAGTGTTAAAATGAGAGATTTTTTCAGACATTTGTATACACATTTAATGAGAAAAAGATAATTTACATTTTAGAATTCCCTTTAAAGATGCACGTTTCGGCATCTTTTTTTATGACATCTATCATTTGCTGGTGTGGGAAAGTCTCCTAATTTTGGAGGCTTCAAAAATAAACTAAAAGTAAAATGAATAAACAACTACTCGCAGCTTTTTTTCTAGCTGGAATATGCAGTATGAACGCACAGGAAAAAACTGCCGACATTGATTCCATAGAAATTCAGGGGAAATTTATTTCAACTCCGTATAAAAATGCCAATCAAAACATTTCTGTTATAACGAGAGCAGATATTTTAAATTCACCTGCTACAAGCATCGACGAAATTCTACAGCAAATTCCCGGAATGGACATCAGAAGGAGAGGAGCAAATGGCGTTCAAAGTGATATTGGCTTTCGTGGAAGCTCTTTTGAACAAGTTCTTTTGTTGTTAAACGGTATCAGAATGAATGATTCTCAAACCGGTCACAATTCTCTGAATGTTCCTATTGATCTGGATGGCGTTGAAAGAATTGAAATCATCAAAGGTCCTGCAGCAAGACGTTTCGGACAAAATGCATATGCCGGAGCAATCAATATTATTACAAAAGCCAATCCCGGAAAACGTGTAAAGATAAGCGGTGAAATAGGAGACTACGAAAGTTTTGGAATGGGTTTGAATGCCAATTTTGGAAATAAAAAATTTTCAAATTTATTACAGGCCAACTCAAATTCTTCGCAAGGTTACAGACACAATACTGATTTTGAGATGAGAAACGTTTTCTATCAGAATCAGTTAAAAATAAAAGATGGAAGCATAAGATTACAAGCCGGGATTTCCGAGAAAAAATTTGGAGCCAACGGTTTTTATTCTTCACCTGCTGCAACTGAACAGTATGAAGAACTTCAGGCTTCAATCGTAAGTTTAGCTTACCAACAAGACTTCGGAAAATTAAAATTGAACTCAAATGTATATTGGCGAAGAGGGCAGGATATGTATCTTTTTAACAGAGAAAAACCTGAAATCTACAGAAATATGCACATCGGAAATAATGTCGGAGGTGAAGTTAATTCCAGTTATACTTCCAATTTAGGGACGACCGGATTGGGTGTAGAATTAAGAAAAGAATTTTTGGCAAGTAACAATTTGGGAAACAGAGAACGGTTTGTTTCTCAGGTTTTCTTTGAGCATCATTTGTCTCTTTTAGATAAAAAATTAAATATCACACCAGGAATTTCGTGGGCAAATTATTCTAATGAAGGAAATTTCTTTTATCCGGGATTGGATATTGGATATACTTTCTACGAGAACAATAAAATCTACGGAAATATCTCAAAAGTTCATCGTGTACCGACTTTTACCGACTTATATTATTCAAGCAAAACTGAAAAAGGAAACGAAAACCTGCTTCCTGAAAGCGCAGTATATGCAGAAGTTGGGTATCAATATCAAACGAAAAATATCCTGGCAAAAGCAAGTGGTTTTTACAGAAGTTCAAGTGATGCAATTGATTGGGTGAAAAATTCGCTTCAAGATCCTGTTTGGTATGCTAAAAATATTGGCGACACAGAAGTAAAAGGTATTGAAGTAGAATTGGGACATCAGGTTTTTGACTGGATGAAATATACTCTTGGCTATACTTATCTGGATAATAGATTTAAAGAATTTAATGATGGATATTCAAGATATGTGCTTGATAATCTTAAACATCAGTTTGTAGCAAAATTGAATAATAAATTCTTAAAATATTTCACCAACGAATTGGTCTACAGATATAATGATCGTATGAATCTAGGAAGTTATAATCTTTTGGATGAAAAATTAAGCTTTACAAAAAATGATCTTTCAGTTTATATCTTGATTAATAATGTTACAGATTCTGACTACACTGAAACATTTGGAGTTCCGATGCCTCAGAGATGGTTTCATTTAGGTTTCACTTACAATATTAATATTAAGTAAACTTAATATTACCGAATTGTTAAATCATTTACTTTTGCAAAAATTTTTTGGATGAAACTTATTACAAGTCTTGGTTTTGTTTTGATGGTGAGTCTTTTTAGCGCTCAGGAACATATTTCAGCTTTTAATGCACTGACTGTGACTTATAAATTTCATCCAAAATTTTTCCTGTATGCAGAAGGTCAGATGAGAGGTATTGAAGAATACACTTATCCGGATTATTACGAAATAAAAGGTGGTCTAGGATACAATCTGACCAAAAATCACAAACCGTTCGTTGGTTTGGGAAGATATGCTACCTATAAAGATCACGCAATTGATAAAGAAGAATTCAGGGTTTGGTTACAGGATATTATTGATTTCAAAAAGGGAAGCGTGAAATTTGAAAACCGTTTCAGAGCAGAAAAATCTTGGTTTTATGAGCCTAAAACCGATAAAAATTCTGAAAGAATGCGTTACCGTTACCGTTTGAATGTTTCGGTTCCTCTAAATGCGAAAAAAATAGAGCCCGGAACTGTATTTGCAAACGTTTACGACGAAGTATTCTTCGTAACACCTATGAAACCAACATTTGCAAGAAACAGATTATATGGAGGTTTCGGATATCAGGCTGATGAAAATTTTGGTATCGTAAGCGGTTATCTTTGGCAAAGAGAATTTGATGCAAAAGGAAACAAAAATGTACATTTCGTATATTTAGCTTTAAACATCAACATCGACGGAACAAAAGACCAGGAAACAAAAACATATCATTTCCCGGGAGCAGATTAATATTTGTCAGATAAATACCGGTACGCTTTCAGATATTTGTTAAATCTCGTAATATCTTTCGGAGTAAGCTCTCGGTTTACTCTTCTCAAATCCATATTATCGCGCAGATCATTCAGTTTTACGGCAACTGCCAAAGGTGATCTTTCAGTTCTTTTTACAAAATCATCGTAAACTTCATCGGGATCATATTTGGTCAGACAGCTGATTGCGTAAAGAATATATTCCGGAAACCCTTCGTTTCTTAAATATTCAATGCTGAAATCCTGTGGATTGTCTTCAACTACATCGTGGAGAACTCCCACAATTTTCTCGTCCATGGTTTTACCGTATTCCATTACACGCATTACGTGGGCGATGTATGGAGCATGGTATTTGTCTTTTTGACCTTTGTGCGCTTTATCAGCTATTTTTATGGCTTTATATAGAAGTTCTTCTTTTGTCATTGCTAAATAATAGACTACAAAAATATAAAACGGTTCAAAAAAACAAATGTTTTTTAAAGTTTTTTATCAACAATTTTAAAATTAATAATTTCTGAAAACAATTATTTTTTAATTTCTTTTTTAGGGAGTTCAGGGGTAATAGAATTTAAAATCTTATGTTTGGAATAATCTTTATCTCCTTCTTTCAGACTTAAATATACAGAAGTGTCTTTCGGTTTTGCAACCTGCATTTTATAGATATTGCTTGGTTGTTTTGACGCATTTGTCTTTAAAATATCCGGATTTTTTGCTATTAAATCTTTCATTAACATTTCGGACCTTAATGTATCTGATTTCCTGAATGTTTTAGCCCTTTTCTCCTGTGCTGAAAAACTTGCAGATATTAAAATAAATATTCCGAGAATAACTTTCATGTTTTTTTATCTAAAATACGAATAATCTTTAAATATCAAAACACCAACAGCAATATCTGTTAGGAAATGATAATCCTGATAAAACAATTAACCTTTTTTACGGATTAAATATTCAATCGGATTTAGATAATTTAGATGCCATATTTGAAAACATAGGAGATTTTTTCGGTGAAGAAGATGCTCTTTTGATATTTTTTTACGGAAGCTATGCTGAAAAATTTGCGCCTCAAACTTTGGCTTATCTCAAAACTGATAATTCAGGAAAAATTAAAGATGAAATTTTTCTGGATTTTAAAAATAAAAAACAGTGAAAAGAATAAATATAACGTTTATAAAAACGGGAAGATCATTAAATCAGGAGCCGCAAATTTAAATTATTTTCAAAAGATTTTCGTGGATTATCGCGAGAAATCGGAAGATAATTAATTATGAAATTTAAATAAAAAACCTGACTGGTTTTAAGCCAATCAGGTTTTATGAAACATTTTTATTTAAGATTTATTCTTTAAAATGTTTTTAATAATGCCCTTTTGCAATAAAATGTGCAGCCACTTTCTCAGTTAAAGCTACCACATTCGGGTTGTTGGTATATTTTGTAAACCGTCTCAATCCGGAAAGCATCATTCTTTGTTCGTCGCCTTCTGCGAAAGAAATAATTCCTTCTTTGGCTGCAACAATGATTTTTTCAACGGCTTTGTAAAGATTTAGTTGAGCCATCGCAACTTCCACAGAATCGGCGGAGAAGTGTTTTTCAGCTCTTAAAACTGCAGATTCAGCTAAATAGATTTGATTTAAAATTTCAGAAGCATTCAACAATAAATGTTGCTGTTTCTCAATATCCATTATGAATTTTTGAAGTGCAGCTCCGGAAACCATTAAGAAAACTTTTTTCAGATTTGCTAAAATCGCTTTTTCCTCGCTCATCAATTCAGAATAATCCGGCACATCAAAACTTGGAATTCCCATTAATTCTTTAGAAATCGCCATTGCAGGAGAAAGCAGATCCAGTTCGCCTTTCATTGCTTTTTTAATCAACATTCCGACCGCTAAAAGACGGTTGATTTCGTTGGTTCCTTCGTAGATTCTTGCAATTCTTGAATCTCTCCAAGCTGCTTCCATCGGCATATCTTCCGAGAATCCCATTCCACCATAAATCTGAATTCCTTCATCCGCAGTGTGTTGTGTTAAATCGGAAACGAAAACTTTTAAGATTGAAGCTTCCACAGCAAATTCCTCAACACCTTTTAATTCAGCCTGTTGATGGTTCATTCCGCCAGCAACCAATTCGTTGATTTTATCTTCAACATCTTTTGCAGCTCTGTAAGAACCTGCTTCTGCAACGAAAATTCCTGTTGCCATTTCAGCTAGTTTCTTTCTGATCGCTCCGAAAGTTGAGATAGAAACACCAAACTGCTTTCTTTCGTTAGAATATTGAAGAGAATGATTTAAAATCCTTCTCTGTCCGTCAAGGTTTGCTGCAGCTAATTTAATTCTACCAACATTCAAAGCATTCAAAGCGATTTTGAAACCATTGTTTCTTTCACCTAAAAGATTCTCAGCCGGAACTTTCATATCATTAAAGAAAACCTGTCTTGTAGAGGACGAACGGATTCCCAATTTATGTTCTTCTTCACCGAAAGTAAGACCTTCAGTTCCTGTTTTTTCAACGATGAAACCGGTAATATTTTTATCGTCATCAATTTTCGCAAAAACAATGAAAATTTCAGCAAAACCTGCATTGGAAATCCACATTTTTTGTCCGTTGATGATGTAATGTTTTCCGTCTTCAGAAAGTTTGGCTCTTGTTTTTCCTGAATTTGCATCAGATCCTGCATCTGGTTCAGTAAGACAATACGCTCCAAACTTCGTCCCAGTCGCTAAATCCGGAAGATATTTTTGTTTTTGTTCTTCCGTTCCATAGAGTAGGATAGGAAGCGTTCCGATTCCAGTATGAGCGCCGTAAGCAGTTGCTAATGAGCCATTTGCTCCTGAACAATAGTCGCAAGCTAACATTGTGTTGACAAAACCCATTCCAAGACCGCCGTATTCTTCGGGAACGGCAACTCCAAGAAGTCCCATTTCTCCCAACTGACGCATTTTTTCTTCAGTTAAAGCATAATCTTTATGCTCAAATCTTTCTTTTTGAGGAATGACTTCTCTGTCGATAAATTCTTTCGCCGAATCGCGAAGCATTTTTTGTTCTTCTGAAAGTTCTTCTAAAGTGAAGATTTCGTTTGCAGGAATTTCTTTGATTAAGAATTCTCCGCCTTTTAGTGTTTTATTAAGTGTATCACTCATGATTTTGTTATTTTAAATTTTAGATTATAAATTTTAAATTATGATTCGCTGTTATAAATTTTCAGATGAAGTCTTTATGATTTTAGTCAAAATGTTAATGATACTTTCAATTTCTTTCAGATAGGATTCAGTTTCTACTTGAACTAAATTTGATGATTGATAGAGTTTTAACCAATATTTTGTTTCTCTTGCTTCCTTATTTGCAATGGATAGTTTTGATATAAAATCTTTTCTAGATTGAGCCGCAATTGCTTCTTCTACATTTGCTCCAATCGAAGTTCCACAACGAAGAATTTGTTTTGATACAATAAATTCATTTTGAGATTTACACTGAGTATAAAATTTAATTATTCTTAAAGCAAAGTCAAATGTTTTTATCTGAATCAAATTATCTTCTTTGAAACTCATTACATCTAAAATTTATAATTTAAAATCTATAATTAATTAAAGAAGTTCGAAAATTGAAGCCGCTCCTTGTCCGGTTCCCACACACATAGAAACCATTCCGTATTTGTTTCCGCGTTTTCTCATTTCGTCGAGAAGTTGAACGGTTAGTTTTGTTCCGGTACAACCAAGAGGGTGACCAAGAGCAATTGCGCCTCCGTTCACATTCAGAATATCAGGATCTAAACCTAATTCTTTTTTAATAGCAACCGATTGAGATGCGAAAGCTTCATTTAATTCAATCAGTTCTATATCTTTTAATTCTAAACCAGCCTGTTTCAAAGCTTTTGGAATTGCGTAAATTGGTCCCATTCCCATAATTCTAGGTTCTAAACCTGCTGCTGCGTAAGCAACTAATCTTGCTTCCGGTTCCAACCCTAATTCTTTTACCATTTCTTCTGACATTACGATCACGAAAGCAGCACCGTCACTCATTTGCGAAGAATTTCCTGCCGTAACTGAACCGCCGTTTGCGAATACAGGTTTTAGTTTGGCTAAACCTTCCAAAGAAGTATCTAATCTCGGGCCTTCATCAACAGAAAAATCAAACTTTTTAGTCTGCATTTTCTGGTTTTCATCCAAAAAATTATATTCGACAGGAATTGGAACAATTTGATTGGCAAACTTCCCTTCTTTATTGGCTTTCAAAGCTTTTTGATGAGATTCAAAAGCAAATTGGTCTTGCTCTTCACGAGAAATATTAAACTGTTTCGCAACTTCTTCCGCAGTGTAGCCCATTCCCCAATAATAGTCGGGATTGGTTTTTGCAATTTCAGTTTCCGGAACAGGCTTGTAACCACCCATCGGAATATAAGACATTGATTCTGTACCACCTGCAATGATACAATCTGCCATTCCTGCCTGAATTTTTGCCGAAGCAATCGCAATTGCTTCACTTCCAGAAGCGCAATATCTGTTCACAGTAACTCCGGGAACTTTGTCAGTGTTTAGTCCCATTAATGAAATTAAACGCGCAACATTTAAGCCTTGTTCAGCTTCGGGCATTGCATTTCCGACGATTAAATCGTCGACTCTGTCTTTATCTAATTGTGGAACGGCTGCCATCAGTTTTTCAATAACTGTTGCTGCCATTACGTCGGGACGTGTGAAGCGGAGTGAGCCTTTTGGTGCTTTTCCGACTGCTGTACGAAATCCCTTGATTATATATGCTTGTCTTGACATTTTCTTATTTTATTTTAATTTTAAACCTGCACTTTGTCATGCTGGAAGCATCTAAGCTCAGATTCCTACGGAATGACAAATGCTTTGTTAATTTTAGGAGTTATTAATTTCTCAAAGGTTTTCCTTTCTGCAGCATAAACTGAATTCTCTCCAAGGTTTTTCTTTCACCACATAACTGAAGGAAAGTTTCTCTCTCAAGATTCAACAGATATTGCTCGGTTACAATGGTCGGTTCAGAAAGATTTCCTCCCACCAAAACGTTGGCTAATTTATCAGCTATTAACTTATCGTGTTGCGAAATGAAATTCCCTGTTAACATTTGGTCGGTTCCAACATAAAACATTCCGAGAGCGTCTTTTCCAAGAACTTTTACGGTTTGTTCGATTGGTTGAGTGTAGCCATGTTCTGCTAAGCTTTTCGCCATCATTTTTGCAGTCATTATCTGACGTTTTTTATCGACTACAACTACATCTTTTCCTTTTTCAAGAATTCCCATATCATAAGCTTCGTAAGCAGAAGTGGCGACTTTTCCCATTGCGATATTCATGAAAGCTTCACGGAGACGGTTATTTTTCACATCATCACTGTGGAACTCTCTTGAAGTTCTCAAAGCAAATTCTTTTGTTCCGCCACCACCTGGAATGACGCCGACTCCGGTTTCAACCAATCCTATGTAAGTTTCCGCTGCTGCAACAACTCTGTCTGCGTGCATTGTCATTTCACAACCGCCACCAAGAGTCATTCCGTGAGGAGCAACCACGACAGGAATTGAGGAATAACGAACTCTCATCATCGATTTCTGGAAATAAGCAATGGCCATATTTAAATCATCCCAATCCTGTTCGATCGCCATCATTAAAATCATTGCTAAATTGGCTCCTACAGAGAAATTTGCACCTTGATTTCCAATCACTAAACCGTCGTATTCTTTTTCAGCTAAATCAATCGCTCTGTTTAATCCATCCAAAACTTCGCCACCCAAAGAATTCATTTTAGAACGGATTTCAAAATTGATAATTCCGTCTCCCAAATCTTCAATCGACGAACCTGAATTGCTCCAAAGTGTCTTATTTTTTCTGATATTATCTAAAATAATAAATGATTCCTGACCCGGAATATTATTGTAATTTCCTGAGTTTTTATCGAAGAAAATGCTTTGTCCGTCGTCATTTACTTTGTAAAATGATTCAACGTTTTTAACCCAATCTGATACTTCATAACCGGCTTCTTTCGCTAGTTCAATTCCTTTTTGAACTCCAACAGCATCCCAAATTTCGAAAGGTCCGTTTTCCCAACCGAAACCTGCTCTCATAGCGTCGTCAATTTTGTAAACTTCATCAGAAATTTCAGGAACTTTGTGAGAAACGTAGGCGAATAATGCGCCTAAAGATTTTCTGTATAGCTCTCCTGCTTTATCTTTTCCATCAATTAGAACTTTAAATCTGTCAATCGGTTTGTCGATGTTTTTCGTTAATTCTAAAGTCGGGAAAGAAGATTTACCTTGAAGCTCGTATTCTAAAGTATCGAGATTTAATCCGTGAATTTCAGATTTTCCGTCAGCACCTTTTACTTTTTTGTAGAAACCTTGCTCGGTTTTTGAACCCAACCATTTGTTATCTACCATTTTCTGAATGTATTCAGGAAGGGCAAAAACATCATTAAAATCATTCGCTTCAGCGCCACTTTGACGGACTCCGTTTGCAACCATTACCAAAGTATCCAAACCGACAACATCGGCAGTTCTGAATGTTGCAGACTTCGGTCGACCGATGATCGGACCTGTTAATTTATCAACATCAGAAACATTTAAACCTAATTTCTGAACATTGTGAAGCAAATCCATCATCGAGAAAACTCCGATTCTGTTGGCGATAAACGCCGGAGTATCTTTTGCTAAAACCGTTGTCTTACCTAAGAATTTCGCTCCATACTCCATATAGAACTTGATAACTTCGGTATCGGTTTCAGGAGTCGGGATTACTTCTAAAAGTGGCAAATATCTTACCGGATTAAAGAAGTGAGTTCCTGCAAAATATTTTTTGAAATCATCGCTTCTCCCCTCAATCAAGAAGTGAATCGGAATTCCAGAAGTGTTAGAAGAAACCAAAGTGCCAGGTTTTCTGAATTGTTCGATTTTTTCGTACACTGATTTTTTGATGTCGAGTTTTTCAACCACAACCTCAATAATCCAGTCTGTATCTTTTATTTTCTTTAAATCATCATCAAAATTTCCGACTTTAATGCGCTCCGCAAATTTCGGAGAATAGAGTAGTGCGGGACTTGCTTTCTTCAGTTTTTCAAAGTTTTCGGAAGCAATTCTGTTACGAACGGCTTTGTCTTCTTTGGTCAAACCTTTTTTCTGTTCGGCTTCATTCAACTCAAACGGAACAATATCGAGCAGAGAAACCTGCACTCCGATATTGGCAAAGTGTGCAGCGATACCGCTTCCCATAATTCCTGAACCTAAAACCGTAACGTGTTTGATTCGTCTTTTCATTAATATTTTATTTTAGTTATTATCGTTTAGATTAACTTTTAAGTTATTATTTTAAATAATTTGCTTTAACTATACCATCCAAATGATGGAAATTCTATTTTCTATTATTTAAATCAGATGCAATTTTCATAATTTCAGTCATGACTTCTTTGAAAGTCTCAAGCTTATCCGGAGCAATTTTCTCCATCACTTTTTTGTTGAAATTCACAACAACTTCCTTAGACATATTTCTTGAGCTCAAACCTTTGTCAGTAAGCTTTATGATTACTTCACGCTTATCTGTGGTAGTTTTTTCTTTATAAATATATCCGTTGTCCTCAAGTAATTTGATAATTCTTGTAAGAGAAGTCGGTTCAATTGCCATTTTGGGTCCCAAATTGGTACTTCTTGTACCTTCTTTAGGATCAATTTTCAATAAAGTAAGTGCTTGAACTGCGGTAGAATCATGCTCCTGAGCAAGCTCAGTATACATTTTCGAAACTGCCAACCAGGTCTGCTTTAGAATGAGATCAACATTTTCTGTTTTTTCTTTATTATTATCCATCATAATTTTTTTGCTAATCGGTTTTATCAAATGTAGCAAATATTATGCATGCATAGTATTATTGATTGTTAAAATTTATTAAAATCCTGATTTATAGATGATTAAAATGTATGACTAGCATAATACTATGCATGCATAGTATGTGAAATAAATAATTAAAATGCTGATTTAATGAAGCCTTAAGATTAATTTAACTATTTCTTCAAAAGATTCACATTTGTATAGTTTATTATCATATGAAATCTCCCAAATTGATTCGTTGAAGCTAAAATCAAAAGATGATAAATTTTTTTGGAAGTTTTTTTGAAGTAAAGAGTACAACATTTCTTTCTGAATCTGTGGCGATTTTATAGAAGGAGCCACAAAATTTTCGTTCACTTGGAACAGTGAAGCGTTAGTCAGTTCGTCATGTTGCAACAAAATATCTTCCACAATTCCTGAATATAAATGATGATCTTTAATGTACCACATTTTATCGGCAAATTCTTTTGCCAGTCTCCAGTCGTGAGAGGAAAACAAGATGAGTTTATTTTGTTGTTTAGCTAATTTCCGAAGCGTTTTAAGGATGATCAATTTATTCTTTTCATCCAAATGAGTGGTGGGTTCATCAAGAATAATTATCGGAGAATTCTGTGTCAAAGCTCTACCGATAAATGCTTTTTGCAGGTTTCCGTCTGATAGATTTCTAAGAAGTGTATTTTTATATTGAGTTAAATCTAATTCGTGAATAATCTCTTTAACTTCCTCTCTGTCTTTTCTTTTCAGCTCAAAATAGAAAGGATAGTAAATATATTTTCCTAGTGAAATAAGATCTTCAACCGTATGATTCTGCGGAATGACAGATTTTGAAAAAACAACTGCAATATTCTCTGCAATCTCTTTTACAGAAAGTTCTTTTACATTTCTATTATTAATTAAAATTTCTCCCGCTAATAAAGAATTCTGATGAAGGATAGATTTGATTAGAGTGGTTTTTCCGACACCATTGTTACCAATCAAGAGGCATACTTCTCCTAAATTCAAATTTGCATTGGCATTTGAAATTAGGGTTTTGTCGTAGCCAATGTTGGCTTGATTGATTTTTAGGTGCATTTGTTGGTTTGTTTAAAACATTATTTGCCAAATCCTTTTAACTTTGATATTCATTTTTGTCTTATTGATTTTACATTTAGTTTGTCATGCTGGAAGCATCTCTACAAAGTTAATTTAGATTCCTCCGGAATGACAAACGGAGTGCTTATTTTAGAATAAAATATTTTCAAATATTTGCATTATATACAAAATCTTAGAGAAAATTTAAAATTAATAATTATCTCATTCACAATTCACTTTTATACCTTATTCTGTTTCAAAAGCATCATCAAAATTACAGGAATTCCAAACAGCGAACTGATTACATTCAACGGGATTTGAGTTTTTTCAGCAGCAATTGAAAATAACAACATAATAAGCATTCCCAAAAACATATTCAAAATCCATTGTTGCCAAAGTTTTGAAGGGTTATAAATCAATCTGCAGAAATGGGGAACGATGATTCCGATGAATAAAATAGGTCCTAAAAAAGCAGTAATAGAAGCAGATAGAAGTGAAGAAGTTACAATGATCAGTATTTTTAAATAACTTAAATTAACACCTAAACTTTGTGCATAAGAACTTCCCAAAGAATTTCCAATTAAGGGTTTTATCGTTTTAAAACAGATAAATAATCCGATAAAAACTAAAATTGACAATACAATAATCTGATTTCTAGAAACCATATTATTAGCTCCGAAAGACCACAAAATATAATTTTTAAGGCTTTGATTTTCTGCGTAAAATTGCAAAAGAGAAACTATTGCTCCTGCAAAAGCAGAAACCAGAAATCCAAAAATAATCAGATAAGATTTATCCTGAAATTTGTTTGACATTGAAAGTAAGACCAACATTAACAGTAAACTTCCAACGATGGCTGATAAACTTAAAAAGCTGTTCTGCAAAAATTCGGGAAGTAAAATGCTGTGTGAAAAGAAAATGTAAAAAGCAACGGATAAACTCGCAACAGAAGTAATTCCTAAAATGTCGGGTCCTGCAAGTGGATTCTGAAAATATTCCTGCATCAAAAAACCTGATGTTGGAATCGAAATTCCTGCCAAAAGCATGACCAAAACACGATTGACTCTAATCTCAGCAATTTGCCCGTTTTCGGAATTTTGAATAAAATCTTGAAAATTTAAATCTAAAAATCCTGTATTCAGATTAACAATCGCCACGCAAATTATTGCGATGACTAAAACGGAACACAGAATTTTAAATTTATTTGACATTAAAAAAAAGTTTCCGGGAAATTATTTTATAAAAGAATTGATTTTTGAATCCAGCAATTCTGAAGTCATCATTCCTAAATATTCATCCGTCTTGTAACCTTTCCTCATGTACGTAAACGGAATTGCTCCACCGTCCCATTTTTCAAAATTATTTTTAAAGAAATTTTCGTCAAGTTGCCCACCATCCAATAAAATGGTATTGTTTCTGATTCCTTGTTTATCAACAAATTTTGGAACTTCAGAGTTCCAGACTTCTTTTGTATCTAAACTGATAAACGTGATTTTTACAGGCTGATCTTTCAACGCTACAATTTTATCTTTGAAATGAGGAATTTCTCTCACACACGGTCCGCACCAGGTTGCAAAGAAATTGGTTACATATAAAGTATCGTTTTTCTTCTGAAGAAAATCTGTTGTCTGTTGAGAATTCAATACTTTTAGCGATACTGTTGAAGGTGCAGTTTCAGGAATTGTTGTTGAAATTGAATCATTTGCAGCGGTGCTGTCTTCCGTTTTTTCAGCCTCTTTTTTACAGCTAAAAAGTGTGGCTGCTAAAATTGTTGATAAAAGTATTTTTTTCATAGGTAAATATTCTTTTGTTATCATGGAATATACGATGGGTATTTCTCACCGGTTTTATTGGTAAGAAAATTACATTGCAGACAGTTTCATATTTATTTTTTCTCTATTTTTGAATTGAAGTATGGAACAACAAATCTATAAAGGGAAACTGACACAGTTTCATCGGTTAAAAATAGCTAAAAAGGCAGACCTGACCAAAAATACTTTTTCGCTGGAGCTTGAAGTTCCTGAGAATCTTAAAGAAAATTTTAAGTTTGAAGCAGGTCAGTTTGTGAGTATAAAATTCTCTTCTCACGGCAAAGAAATAATCAATGATTACTCAATGACTTCTGCACCTTATGAGGGAAAAATCTGTCTGGGAATAAAGGTAAATTCTCCTGACGGAGCTACTTCAGATTTATATAAAAATTACCATATCGGTGATGAATTGTCTGTAAGTGAACCCAACGGAAGGTTTACTTTGGTATCAAAACCCAGTGAATTTCGAACGATTGTGGGTTTTGCTGCAGGTATAGGAATTACTCCTATTTTAAGTCATTTTAAAAATATTCTTCATAACGAGCCAAGAACCAGACTTTTTCTTTTTTTTGGAAATAAAAATTCTCAGGATCTGATTTACAGAGAACTTCTGGATAATCTTGCCAGAACTTACAATGACCGACTACAAATCCATTATTTTTATTCACAGGAAAAGACTTCACATCAGCTATTTTATGGAAGACTCGATGCTAAAAGACTAAATCTAATTATCAACCAAATTCTTCATCTGGATGATACAGATGAAGAATCTACAATCTGGGATGCGGTAGATGAAGTTTTGATTTGTGGAAAAGGGGAAATGATCAAAACTTTGGCAAATGCCTGCTATCACCACGGAATTCCAAAGAAAAATATTCATTTTGAACTTTTTGAGGAGTTTAATGATGACATTTATCCTATAGAAAAAGAATTTCCGTTAATTGAAAATGTGCAGGTCAATTTTAAAATGTTTGGAAAAAATTATCAGACTGAGCTTCCGGACAACAGAGAAAAAATTCTTCAGCAATTACTGATTCAAAACTTTCCGGTACCTTATTCATGCAAATCCGGAATCTGCGGAAGCTGCGAATGTACCCTTGAAGAGGGTGAAGTAGAGCTTCTGGAAAACGAATATCTGACCGAAAGAGAAGAAGCTCAGGGAAAAATTCTGGCATGTATGTCAATAGCAAAAACTAAAAAAATAAAGCTTAACTTTGATTTCAATTGAGAATCGTCAAAAACATATTTAAATTTATTATTGCATCATTAGAATTGATTTTTCTTTTGATATGCCTTTCTAATATCTGGGTTTTTGGGTTGACGAATGGTAGAACTTACAATAAAATCTCAAAAATTCCGCCACGTGAAATTGCTTTGGTTTTAGGAACTTCTCCGAGAATGAGGTCGGGAGTTTCCAACCCCTATTTTACAAAAAGAATGGATGCAACTGCATTGCTTTATCATCACGGGAAAATCAAAAAAATCATTGTAAGCGGTGAGAAAAGCAAAGGTTATAATGAGCCGGCTGCAATGAAAAATTATCTGATTTATCAGGAAGGTGTTCCTGAAGACATCATCATTGAAGATCCGAAAGGTTTTAATACATACAAAAGTATTCTACGCTGCAAAGATGTTTATAAAAAGGAAAATGTGATCATTGTTTCACAAGGTTTCCATAATCTTCGTGCATTATTTTTTGCCAGAAATAACAGCATGAATGCGCTGGGTTTTGATGCACAGGATGTCAACAAACCTGAAAGTTTCTACAGAAACCAATCGAGAGAGATTATCGCAAGAGTGGTTGCTGTAGTTTATTTTGTACTCGGAATTTCTCCGGATTAGAAAGGATATCCGAAAGCAAGATTTAAAGTAGGTTTGAAAGGCTGAAATTTATTAAATCTCCATCTCTCGCCATCCGGTTTATTAGGATCGTAAATTTTATATGCCAAATCTAGTCTTAAAGTTATATAAGCAACATTTACCCTTAATCCTAATCCGCTTCCAACCCCCATTTCTCTGATAAATTTGTTAAATTTAAACTGATCATCAAATCCGTTGTTATCTGTATTCCAGACATTTCCTATATCTGTGAAGATAGCTCCTTCATACATATCATTAAAAGGAATTCTGTACTCCAGATTGGTCGTTAACTTGACATTTCCCATCAGATAAGTTCGTACTCTTTCGTCAACCTGAGAACCTCCCGGACCCAAACCTCCAAAAGCCACCCAGGCACGGATGTCATTAGCACCTCCATTAAAATATGACCTCACAAAAGGCATCGATGAAGAATTTCCATAAGGAATGCCTAAACCTATATACTGACGAAGAACCAACGTCTGATTTCCATTAAATTTAAAATACTTCCTCACATCAAAATCGAATTTAACAAACTGTGCGTAAGGAATTCCGAAAATAGTTCGTTCAGGGCTTCTTAAAACACCACCGTTGTCTTCTCTCTTTTGATTGAATAAACTTGGAATATTTCCGGCAACTTCCATTTTTCCATTAAAATAGAATGCATTTGGGTAATCTTTTTTTCCGATTTCGTTATAAATAAAATTATATATAAATGATGAGATAATTACATCTTGTGTCTGTCTGTCTTTATTGACTAGCGTTCCTAAAAACTCAACCATTCTGTCGGCTTTCTCCTGATCAAGAGTTGAAATATAACTATCATCTGCAATAATCTGTTCAGAAACCTGATCTCTGGTTATCGCACCGGATTGAAACTGCTGCTGTAATTGAGGATTATAGAGAAAATAATCATCGAAAACCACTCTTCTTACAGCATCGTCATTAACGAAGAAATCGTAATAGCTGTCTTTATTTTTGGTTAAACTGAATAACGTATTAAACAAAGTCAATCTGTGAGATGACTGATCATTTACGTTTGCAAAATAATTTAAACCCGTATTAAAATTAACTCTTCCCAAACCGATATTATTCTGTACTGATGCTCCCAAAACTATTGATGAAGTAGGAGTATACCTTTTAGGAATGAGTTTGTAATAATTAAACGGAAGCAGTAATCTTGGGAAACTTAGCGATGCCTGTGCCGAATATTCATAAGCCAGGATTCTTTTATCTAAATTTTTCGGATTACGGATTGATCCAAAAGTCCCTGAAACACTAGTTGTCAGGTTTTCTGCACCTCTGAAAACGTTTCTCGTAGTCAAATCTAAAGACGGCGATATACCCCAATTTAAAAACTGGGAATAATTTAAATCTGTACCTGCTTTAATTTCATATTTAGGAAGGGGTTTTAATAAATACAAAACATCAACGATACTATCATTAGGTTTTATAGCCCCACCTTGCCTTAAAGAATCTTTAGCTTTAAGAATACTAAAATTATTCATGGCCAAAAGATTTCTCTTTGTTAAATCAAGTTGATTTTGATTATAAACAGATTTATTATCAACGATAATTGCTCTCCAGATAGAATTGGTTTTATAATTATCATTCATTTTGTGAAATCTGATTCGTCGAAGACTGTCTTTTACAGTTTTCTTTCCAAAATCACTTGGCTCATCGACTATTGCAACATCGATATTTCCAAATGTAGAACGCTTATAAGGTGAATCTGCTGAATCTTTGTGAATCTCAAGTGTTAATGGTACATTTTTTCTGTCTTTTAACGAGTCAGCTACAAAATATACTTCGTCATTCCCGTTATTGAACTTGTAATAACCGCTTCTTCGCATGAGATCATTGATTCTTGTTACTTCTTTCTCAAGAACGGTCTGGTCAAGCACTCTTCCTGATTTTACGAGTGTCTCATTAATATTTTGCTGATAGAGACTTTTGACACCTGCATCAGGAATATTGTAATAATATTCTTTAATATTGGTAGGACTGTTGTGTGTAAGAAAATAAGTTACAGCTGCTTTCTTGGAGGTAGAATCAAGCTCATGTTTAAATTTAACTTCAGAATCCCAATAACCACGGTAAGTCATCCTTTTTTCGATCGATTCTGCACTCTTATCTGTTCTTGTCTGGTCTAAAATTACAGGTGGTGTCCCAAAATTGTGTAAAATTCTGTCCCACAACAAACTCTTTCCAACACTGCTCTGCATATTATATTTAACAAATAAGGAATCCCGGAGCTTTTGGTTTCTCATTTCACTGGGATAGGTCAGATATTCACTGAATAACGTATCATACTTTGGATTTGCAGCGTTATGCAGCAGAAGCCCTAATGGTACGAAAAGGAGCTGTTTTTTATTAGGTTTTTGCTGAACGTAATCTTTCAGTTCTTCATCAAAGAATTCTTTCTTATCTTCAAATTCAAATTTGTTTTTGGTAAGCAGATATTCTCCATCCGGTACTTTTTTTGTCGTACTGCAAGCGTAAAGTAAACCAACAACTGTTGCGAATGATATAATTTTATAATATTTTTGAGGAGAATTCTTATAATGCTTACAGCTCATACAATAAAAGTTTTACAGTCTTTAGATAAAAAGAAGTTCAGGCAAAAATACAATTTGTTTTTGGTTGAAGGGAATAAAATAATTTCTGAACTTCCTGATTCTAACTTTAAAATTAAAGAAATATTTTCTACAAATCCTCAAAAATTAAATTTTAAGGATGCAACTGTACATCAAATCACTGAAAATGAACTAAAAAAAATCAGTTTCCTGCAAAATCCTAAAGATTCTGTGGCAGTTTGCGAATTGAATCAAGAATTAAAATTAGAAAATCAAAATATTCAATTGGTTTTAGATGGAATTCAGGATCCTGGAAATTTGGGAACAATCATCCGTTTGGCAGATTGGTTTGGGATTGAGCAGATCATTTGTAGTGAAGATACTGTAGATTTTTATAATCCGAAAGTAATTCAGGCAAGTATGGGATCTTTTACAAGGGTAAATTTAATGTATTGCAATTTAGTTGAATATTTATCTGAAACTCAAAACACCAACATCGGAACCGATATGGAAGGAGAAAATATTTATTCTTTTCAAAAACCTGAAAAACTGAATTTAATTTTAGGAAACGAAGGAAACGGAATGCGTGAAGAAACGGAAAAATTACTTCACAAGAAAATATCAATTCCAAGATTCGGAAAATCTCAATCCACAGAAAGTCTGAACGTTTCTATGGCTGCAGGAATTATTTTAGGACAATTGTTTTCGAAATAGAAATTAGAAACTAGCAAAATTTAATTTAAACTAATTTCTAATTTCTTAAAATCATATAAGTTGTTCCATACTGGATACACTTTTTGTTTTCTGATACGCCTCCAGTTTTGTTCTGACAAATTTGAGAGCCATTGGTGCTACATAAATTAATACTGCTCCTAACACTTTCTTTTTCCAGTTTGAACTGCGCATATTTTTCTTTGCATAATTGGCAACCAAAGCAGTAACGGCAAGTTTTACGACAGTATCCATTGCATCGCCTTTAAATGCGCTTCCTGCAATTCCCATCGCGGTATTTCTGCTCAAAAAAAGATCTTTCACTTCGGAAGTCAGTTGTTTGGCAATAACATCTTTTCTTAAAACTGTTTTCTCTTCACCGTCTTCATCTATTTTCTCTTTCAGATACTGATCAGTAAGACCGTTGGTAAATGCGCTCAGGCTTTCTTTGGTGTTTTTAAAAGTCAATAAACCTTCCAAATCTTCAATTTCACCCTTTAAAAGCTTTTTCTTTCTTCTTAGTTCTTCCAAACTATTGTAATTTCTGCTCATAATTAGTGGTTTAAAAATTCGATTACTTTATTTGCGATAATATTGACAATACGTTTTTTAAAGCTAACAACTATTAATGTTATTAACAAATAAAATGCTGCAACAATTAAAAATCCGTATGAAGTATTGTTCAATAGCTTACCGATAAAAAATGCCAGTCCAAAATTAAAGAGGATAATGAAAAAAGCAAAAGCAACTAATAAAATAACCAGATAGGCGATTACTCCGGCAGAAATTGATGATTTTTCTGTTGCCTGAATTTTCAGCAAATCTATTCGCTTTGATGCATATTCTTTTATAGTTTCTATCATTGTTTTTCTTTAAAGTTACAAAAAAAGGAACTTTAATTTGGTCAAAGTTCCTTTTATCATTTAATTAAAATGAATTTATCTTTTCAGATCATTCAATCCTGTTTCAACATCTTTTACAATGTCAGTCGTTTTAGAAACGATTTGATCTTTGTATTTATCATAACCGTCTTTCACAGTATGAGCTACATTACTTGCTGTTTCTTTGAAAGTAGAAGAGATGTTTCCGTACTGATCTTTTACTTTTTCAGAAACTTCTCCGTATTTGTTTTTAGCTTCCTCCTTTAAGTCGTTAGCTTTATTTTTAATTTTTTTTCTGGTTTCTTTTCCTTCTTCAGGAGCGTATAACATTCCTAAGATTACACCTGCCGCAGCACCTGCTAAAAGTCCTGCCAAAATACCTGCTGTATTATTTTCTTTTCTAGACATTTCTTGTTTTTTAATTATTGTTAATAAATATTCTATACTTCAAATCTTACAATTAATATACCAAATAAGGATTCTGGCAGATAAAAAATGTTATTTTTTTAAATATGACAGTATGCTTTCTATTGTCTCTTTTTTAGTAAGCATCGTATTATCAATGACAATTGCATCATCTGCTTTCTTTAAAGGTGCAATTTCTCTTTCACTGTCGATACGATCCCTTTCTATCAGGTTTTCTCTCACCTGAATTTCGTCAGCTTCAAGTCCTAAGCTTAATAATTCCTGATACCTTCTTTTGGTTCTCTCATCAATACTTGCTGTCAGGAAAAATTTAAAATCGGCATTTGGCAGTACAATTGTGCCAATATCTCTGCCATCCATAATGATTCCGCCTTTTTCTGCCAAATTGCGTTGAGACTGCAAAAGAAAATCTCTTACTTCCTTTTGTTTTGCAATTAAACTTACATTATTTGAAACTTCGTTAGAACGAATTTCTTTAGAAATATTGATATGATTTAGGAAAAGAACCAGTTCGCCATTATCATTTTTAAATTCAAGTTCGATGAGTGAGAAAGATGAAAAAAGCTGCTTTAGATTGATTGTTTGATCGTCATTTAAACAGTTTTGTAATGCAAACCAAGTAATGCCTCTGTATAAAGCTCCTGTATCTAAGTGTACAATTCCTAATTTTTCGGCAATAATTTTTGAAATAGAACTTTTCCCCGTAGATGAGAATCCGTCAACTGCTATTACTGGTTTTTTCATCTTACAAATTTCAAAAAAAAATCTCAAAATCCAAAGAATTTGCTGATTTAAACTTGAGAAATTATGATTATTCTAATGATTATTTTAACGCAAAGTTCGCAAAGATTTATTTAACTAAATACTGTTTTTAAGTTCGCAAAGGCGTTCCACTTAGCAGAGAACACAATGTTTAATTTAGTTAAAATAAAAATGTGATTATTAAATTATTCTCCTCTGTGGCTGCTAAGATCTACAGAAATTCCTATCTGATTGACATTGGAAGAATTATGATATCTCACATGCGCATAATCGATACGGAATTTTGAAACTTTAAGTCCGAAACCTGCTGAAAGCCCGGAAAAATTTCTTTGATCAGCTACAGCTAATTCATTTCCTCTTCTTACATTATATCCCAATCTTACGTTGAAACTTTTTTCAGGAAACAATTCTGCACCCAAAGAGAAGTGATCGGCAATCTTTCTGCCAACATTTACTTCCTGTCCGTTTACATTTAATTCTGAAGAAATATCAAACTGTTGTAGATCATGTGCTGTAACCGTAATTGCTAAAGGAAAAGCTTTTAAAATTTTAGTATAACCTAAATCAATCCTGAATGGTAGATTTTCTCTAACACCATTGAATGATTTAAACTGATAACCAAAGTTTCTTAACACCACAGAAACTACTTCTTTACTCTGTTTTGGATGATACGTAACTCCCAAAGTTCCTGCTAAAGCAGAAGACGTATAGGTGTCAATTTTTGAAGTGATAAAATTTAATCCACCCCCGATTGTCCAGTCTTCTTCAAACTGATAAGCGTATCCACCACCTACGGCAACATCAGAAGCAGAGAATTCTCCCATTTCGAACCCGCTTTCATCGGTTCTCGGAATGTTTCCATAGCTCATGTAACGAGCATTTACAGTAACCATGTGACCATTGTCGAGATCTTTGGCAAAGGCAATGGTTCCGTATTTTGAATCTGCAAGATAAGCAGTCGCATTCACGGAAAGCTGTTTGTCTGACTCTTTATTTAGCAAAGCAGGATTGGCAATTGCAAAAGACACATCGTGATCTCTCATGGTAATCGCATCACCGCCCAAAGCAGCCTGTCGTGCCGAAACCGGAATGTTCAGAAATGGGTAAACGTTTGTTCCAGTTTGTGCAAATGAAACAATTCCCGAAAGAAATAGTGAAAAAATTAGAACTTTCTTCAAATCAGTAATTAATTAATGCAAAAATAATCCTTTTTCGTACTTATCAAAATATTTAGAACATTATTTACTATTAAATATTTTTCTTTTTTCAATATTTTTAATGATTATATTTGCAAAGTTAATTTCTGAGGAAATTAATTCTCAAAAACTATTATAAATTTAAAGATGAAATATAAAAGAATCCTTCTAAAACTGAGTGGTGAAGCATTGATGGGGAACAGACAGTATGGTATCGATACCGAAAGACTGATGGAGTATGCTCAGGAAATTAAAAAAGTAGTTGACTTAGGCTGCGAAATTGCGATCGTAATTGGAGGAGGAAATATTTTCCGTGGTGTGGCAGGAGCTGCAAAGGGAATGGACAGAGTACAGGGCGATTACATGGGAATGCTTGCAACTGTAATCAACGGTATGGCATTACAAGGCGCTTTGGAAGATGCAGGAATCAAAACAAGATTACAATCTGCCATCGAAATGGATAAAGTAGCTGAACCTTTCATCAAAAGAAGAGCTGTGAGACACCTTGAAAAGGGTAGAGTGGTAATCTTCGGAGCAGGAACAGGAAATCCTTATTTCACAACCGATACGGCAGCAACTTTAAGAGCAATAGAAATTGATGCAGAAGTTATCTTAAAAGGAACAAGAGTAGACGGAATCTACGACAGCGATCCTGAGAAAAACGAAAATGCTGTAAAATACAATTCATTATCTTTCGACGAAGTTTTCGAAAAAAATCTTAAAGTGATGGATATGACTGCTTTTACATTAAGCCACGAAAATAAATTACCAATCATTGTTTTTGATATGAATAAAGATGGTAATTTAGTGAAGATTGTTGAAGGAGAATCTGTTGGAACTTTAGTGAATATTTAAAAAAGTAAAAGTATTATTTATTAAAAAAATTACTTATTACTCATCTTAACCAAATGTGTAACTTATCAAATTTTTATTATATAATGGAAGAATTAGATCTTATCGTAGAATCTGTAAAACATGATATGGAAGCAGCTATAAAGCACTTGGATCATGCATTTCAAAGAATCAGAGCGGGACGTGCGTCTACGAATATGGTTCAGGATGTGATGGTAGAATATTATGGTGCTCCAACTCCTCTTAATCAGGTTGCCAACGTTTCTGTACCCGATGCGATGACAATTTCTATTCAACCTTGGGATAGAACCGCAATCAACGCTATTGAAAAAGCTATTATTAATTCTAACTTAGGCTTTGCACCTTCTAATAACGGGGAAAATATCATCCTTAATGTTCCGCCTTTGACAGAGGACAGAAGAAGAGAATTGGCAAAACAGGCTAAAGGAGAAACTGAAGATACTAAAATCGTTGTAAGAAACGCAAGACAAAACGGGATCAAAGAACTAAAGAAATTGGAAGGAGTTTCTGAAGATGCAATCAAAGGTACTGAAGAAGAAATTCAGATACTTACAGATAAGCACGTAAAACTTTGTGACGATCATCTTAAGGCGAAAGAAGCCGAAATTATGAAAGTATAATTTTCAGTTTTAAATTATAAAAAAGTGGTTTCGATAAATTCAAAACCACTTTTTATTTTTAAAGACAATTCATTTTGCCTTTTTTATCTTTATTTTTCATAAGCAGATTAAAGGTTTTCTGCAATTCATTAATCGAGCAATTTTTCATTTCTTTATTCTGAATATTCTCAGATTGAGGATTGTTTTTTGAGCTTGATTTTAAAGTATATTTCTTCTCTAAACATTGAATTGATTTACCTTCAACAATATAAAACCTCTGCTCAGTAATATCATCTTTTGTTTCGGGTTTCTCGGGAGTTCCGCCGTCAAAACTCCACACTGTATCATCTTTGAAAACAAAATAAGGTTTTCCTTCATTCACAAAATAATTTTCAGTTGAAGAAAAATGACTGTCTGCGTTGAAATGCTTTATGACTTTTAAAACTCCCTTTTCTGAATAATAAATAACGTTACCTGATCTTTCTTCACATTCATATGCAAAGCTTACAGAATCAAGTTTCTTTGCTGTCAGTTTTGAATTTACCAGGTTGTATTCTTTTTTTATTCCGTCAACTGAATTTAGATCATTTTTCAACTTCAAAGAATCTTTAGGTGTTTTTGAAGTTAAACTATCTGAGTTAACAGACTCTTCAATAGCTTTATGATTCTCTTTTTTACAAGAAATTATGAAGAATATACTAGAAATTAGAAATAGTTTTTTCATTATAGCAGTTTTGAGATCCGATGTTTACAAAAACAAAAAATGTGCGACAAAATGATTTCAGCATTAAAATTTTGCTTCAAATCCTGTTTTCAAAGCTTTCTTTTCGGGTTCGGTGAGAGATTTTTTATAAATTTCTTCCCACAATTTTGCTGTCTGATCAAATGATTCTATTCCTAAATTTCTGACATTTGCTCCCCAAAGTAAAATAGCAAAATCTTTTTTATTGTAAATAGTATTACCGAAAGCTATCATTGGGCTGTCTGTGTATTTTTCATCCACTTTTTTTGTAAAATCAAACTTTCCGCCGATGCTTTCTTTTTTGATGTAATTTTCTGTATCGGTTTGTTGAGCTGAAGCAGAAATACCAATGAAGATCAAGAATATAAAGAGTGTTTTTTTCATTGTTGAAATTTTCAGATTGTTGAATATAAAGATAAAATTATTTACAACATAACCAATTTTTAAAGTTTACTCATATTTAAACTTCATAATAACTCAATTTAACGTTGAGAAATATCTTTCATTTAAAGCAAAAAAAATCAGGAGAAAGACTCCTGATTAAATGCTTATTGATATCGTTTATGTTCTTTATCCTTTACGAAAAGTTTTGTAAGCGGTTTAAAGAATGATTTGTATTTTTCAGAATCGAATAACTGAGAATCTGTCAATGCCTTGTAGGTCATTAAAACTCCAAAAGGAAACAAAATCATATTCGGAAGCCATGCTGCAAGATAAGGACTCATTTTTCCGGACCATGCAACGTTTTCAAACCCAACATTGATTACGTAAAATATAATAAAGATCACAATTGCAACAATTACAGGGACACCCATTCCTCCTTTTCGGATGATAGATCCCAAACTCGCTCCGATCATAAAGAAAATAATACAGGTAAATGAATATGAGATAATTCTCTGCTGATAAATTACCACCTTATTAAAATATTTTATGCTTGGCGTAAGTTCCTGCTCTTTTGAATCTAATGTTGTTTTCAGATTATCTAATCTGCTGTGCGCATTATAAATCATCTCCAACTTTTTGTCAGTCTTGATGGTATCAAATTTATATTGTGATTTCACAGGTGCTTTAGACTTGTTTTTATCCATATAACTGACGACCGAACTGGTTTGAGAAATGACTTCGGAACTGATATTGCTTACCAATTTAGCATTGTCTTTTCTGGCTTTATCAATCGTGGTAAACAATTCATTAAAAGTCTGAAAACGGTAATCTTCAGTGATTTTTTCTTCTTCAATGGCTTTATTGATGATTTCACTTACATCAAAATGAGAAACCAACGTATCAAATTTTATAGCCTGATCAGGTTGTTTTAATCGTACGTTTTCTGCTTTTCCGGCATAGCTGTCTTCAAAAACATAACCATTAAATAAAACTAACTGTAGATAATTTTTATTGGGAGGCGTTACAAATTTTCCTTTTTCTGCTACGATCGATTGTTGATTTTCGAATGTACTTGCTTTTTTATGAATGAAAATCCCTTCCAGATCACGACCGTCTTCACCCTCAATCTTGTCAAATTTCACCATATATCCGGGAATTTGATCTATAAACTGACCCGGTGTAAAATTCAGTGCAGGTTTTGTCTGAGCAATATTGAAAAGCATATTTTTTGCCTTTCTCTGGAAGTCGGGAATAATATTATTCGAAAAAAAGTAGAGTAGAATCGCCATTAAAGTCACAACTCCCAAAAGCGGCATCATCACTCTGGTCAGTGAGATTCCTGCAGCTTTCATTGCTGCAAGTTCGTAGCGTTCACCAAATTCACCAAAAGACATGATACTCGCCAAAAGTATTGTTAAAGGTAAAACCATACTTACCACACTCACTCCCAGATAAAAAAGAAGTTTCATGATCTGAAATGTAGTAAGACCCTTTCCCATAAACTGCCCAAGCTGAATCCAGATAATGTTTACAATAAAAATGAAAAACAATACGCTGAATATAAATAAAAACGGACCAAAAAAGGTTTTAATGATATATCGGTCTAATATTTTAAACATTCGTCAAAATTAATGAAAAAGCCACAAAGTTTCCTTTGTGACTTTAAATTTTAATATTTATTTAGAATTATAATTCTGTAACAAGATAATTTTTGAATTTATTTTTATCAAAAACAAACATATTAGAATCCAGTTGCTGATTTTCTTTGTATTCTTTAATAGAAATTACCGCAATATCTTTGTTGTTTCCATGCTGTTCCAATTTCAGCATTTGTTTTTTTGCTCCATCGATATAAATGTAAATGTATTTTAATCCGTTTGCTTTTACAGGTGTCAATTTAATAAAATCTGCACTTACACCATCAACCGTTTTTTTACCATTATAGGTAACATTGTAATCATTTCTGTACGAGGTAAGATAATTAATAGGAGAGAACATCGTCGAACTTTCATTAGGCTTTGCTACCGTCACTTCCTTATCTTCTGTGTTGATATTGTAAATTTTGCTGCCATCGAAAATCTGCTCTGTCTCCATGATCTTCAATTTATATTTATCGCCGGCTGTGTAATATATTCCGGGTTCGTTTTTGCTCACCACACCGTTTACACCGCTTCCAAAAGCAAATTTGAAATAAGAATTCTTTTTAGATTTGTAATTTGCCGTTACATCATCCAAGATTTTTTTTGCTTTAGCATCAATTTTTTGAGCCTGTACAAAAGCAATACTTCCTACCACAAAACTACCCAATACTATTTTTGAAATTATTTTTTTCATGTTTCTTTTTCTAAATTTTCTATTCTTTAGACAAATTGAATTGTCAAAAGTTAAAATGTAAATCTGACTTGTTTTTTTAACTTCGCAGATCTTCCAAAAACTGTTCCAAAGAATTCAGATCACTAATAAGAACCTCTCTCGCTTTAGCACCGTTGAATCCACCAACAATACCGCTTGCTTCAAGCTGATCCATTATTCTTCCGGCTCTGTTGTATCCTAATTTCAATTGTCTCTGAAGCATAGAGGTTGAACCTTGCTGAGTTGAAACAATAATTCTCGCTGCTTCATCAAATAATTGATCTTTTTCATTAGGATCAAAAGCTCCGACAGAACTTGTTGCCTCTTCATTTACATATTCTGGAAGCATAAATGCAGAAGCATAACCTTTTTGTTCACCGATAAATTCTGCCAGTCTTTCAACTTCAGGCGTATCAACAAATGCACACTGAAGTCTTAAAATTTCATTTCCGTTAAAATAAAGCATGTCACCTTTTCCAATTAACTGATCTGCTCCCGGAGAATCCAGAATAGTTCTTGAATCTACACTTGAAATTACTCTAAATGCAGCTCTTGCAGGGAAATTGGCTTTAATCATACCGGTAATTACATTCACCGAAGGTCTTTGCGTTGCAACAATAAGGTGAATTCCGACCGCTCTTGCCAACTGCGCCAATCTTGCGATAGGAAGTTCAACTTCTTTTCCGGCAGTCATAATCAAATCTGCAAATTCATCGACTACCAAAACGATGTATGGCAAATATCTGTGTCCATTTTCAGGATTTAATTTTCTTTCGCTGAATTTTTTATTGTATTCTTTTAAATTTTTACAGAAAGCGTTTTTAAGCAAATCATATCGCTGATCCATCTCTACACAAAGAGAATTCAAAGTGTTGATCACTTTATGAGTATCCGTGATAATTGCATCATCAGAATCGGGAAGTTTTGCTAAATAATGTCTTTCAATTTTTGAATATAGTGAAAGCTCCACTTTTTTAGGGTCAACCATTACGAATTTCAATTCACTCGGATGCTTCTTATAAAGTAGGGAAGTCAAGATTGCATTAATACCAACCGACTTTCCCTGTCCTGTAGAACCAGCCATTAAAAGGTGAGGCATTTTTGATAAATCTGCCATGAAAACTTCATTAGAAATCGTTTTTCCAAACACAACCGGAAGATCCATATCTGTATTCTGGAATTTCTGTGAAGCAATTACCGAGCGCATAGAAACCATCGTGGGGTTTTTTCTCGGAACTTCAATTCCTATCGTTCCTTTTCCTGGCATTGGTGCAATGATTCTGATTCCTAAAGCTGAAAGATTCAAAGCAATATCATCCTGAAGTTTTTTAATTGCAGAAACTCTGATTCCCGCTTCCGGTACGATTTCGTATAAAGTAACTGTTGGTCCGATGGTCGCTTTAATTTCAGCAATTCCAACATTGAAGTTCTTTAGTAATCCGACAATTTTATTTTTGTTTTCTTCTAATTCTTCTTTATTAACCGAAATTTCTTCATTTCCGTAATCTTTCAGCAAATCTAAAGTTGGCATCTGGAATTTAGCCAGATCCAAACGATGATCATATAAACCGTGTTTTTCAACCAGATCATTCGACTGCTTTTCAGAATCATCCAAAATCTCAACAGCAGGAGCAACTTCTACATTAAATTTAATTCCATCCGATGACGAAGTAGAAGGTTTCATATCAAAAGCTTCTTCATGTTTCGCAACAGGAATTACGGGTTTTGTGTTTAAATCTAAACTTAAAGGTTGCGAAAATTCTTTTTTATCCTCTTCAAATGAAGTTTGATTAGGAGTAACAATGGTTTCTACACTGGAAGCCGGCAGAATTTCGACAGAAGTTTTTGTTGATTTTGAAGAATCTTTTGTTTTAGAGTTTTCAGAAAGATCAGTTACTGTAATATTCGGTGAGTTTTCCTGAATTTCATTTTCAAGTTCTTCATCTGCTTCAAAATTTTCACTGGAATTCGGCATCATTGATTTTACTCTGCCAATCGTATTTTCATTGATTTCATTAAATTTTGATTTGATTGAGCTTGGACGAAGATTAAATTCAAGAATAAAATACAAAGCAATACTTACTATTAAAACCAACCAAAGACCAACACTTCCGATGATTGCATTCAGAGAATCCATAATCTGATAGCCGTAAACTCCACTCAGAACTCCTGCATTTCCCTGACCTTTTGTGATGGCTCCGAAAAAAATAGGAAGCCAGCAAATGAAAAATAAAGAATGTCCGAAAGTCATCCATGGTTTAAAGATTTTTTTCTTCAGGATCATTGTCCCGAAAACCACAAAAAGAAATGCAACAATAAATGATGCAACCCCGATGCTTTCAAAGATAAAGATATTGCCCAGCCAATCGCCTAATTTTCCAAAAATATTGGAAGATTTTATGCTTTTATCAAGCATTGTTCCGGCTTGGCTCTGATCTGATTTCCAATTCATTAGATACGAAATGAACGACAGCGCAAGGACTCCCGAAAAAACGATGAACGTCAATCCGAAAAAGATGCGCGGTTTTGATAAGATCTTGCCTTTTTCAGGCGACTCGGTCTGTGGTTTTTGTGTTTTCTTTTCCATAATGTCAATCCTGGCAAATTTAGTGTTTTTTTAATATTGTCATTATTTTTTTTCATAAAAACGAAGTCGCTTTTCTATGTTGATTCACAGATAATTTAGATTTTTAAGAATGATTTTAAGGTTATTAAGAATGATTCAAAATAACACTTTCATAGGCTTCTGATGACAAAAAACAGCTTTTTTTCTCTCCCTTTCGTTTTATCATCCTTATTTTTGCATGTCAAGTAAAAAAAATCATGAAGAAGATCCAGGATATTCTTATTTCAACCAGAACAATGGCTATTCTATTGCTGGTTTACGCATTTTCTATGGCGTACGCAACATTTTTAGAAAACGACTATGGAACGCCCACAGCGAAAGCATTAATCTATGAAGCTAAATGGTTTGAACTGATCATGGTTCTTCTGATTCTGAATTTCATCGGAAATATTTCACGTTACCGTCTCTGGAAAAGAGAAAAATGGCCGGTTTTGGTTTTCCACCTTGCATTCATATTCATTTTTATTGGAGGGGCAATTACAAGATATATCAGTTTTGAAGGTCAAATGGTGATCAGAGAAGGAGAAACTTCTAATGAGATTGTTACGGATAAACATTTCTTTAAAATTAAAATAGAAGAAAAAGGTGATGCGCTTGACTATCAGGATATTCCTTATTTGATGTCGCCATTGCACAAAAATTTTGCTGCCACCTATGATTTCCACGGAAAGACCGTAAAAGTAAAAACGCTTGACTATGTTCAGAGAAAAAAAGACAGTTTAATTGCTGATCCAAACGGTGCGGAATATCTTCATCTGGTTTCCACTGCTGAAACCGGAAGACAGAATATTTATATCAAACCAGGTGAAACAAAATCAATCAACGGAACTTTAGTAACCTTCAACAGAGCTATTGACGGTGCCGTTGAATTCAGAAAAGAAAATGGGCAGATTTTAATTAAGACTCCTGTCAATGCCAATTACATGACGATGGCAACTCAGGCAACGGGAACTACTGTGAAAGATCAGTTCCAGCCTTTGGTTTTGAGAAGTTTATATACAATTAACGAATTAAAATTAGTTGTTCCCGAAGGTCTCAGAAAAGGTAAATTATTGGCTTTTGAAGGCGACAGAAAGAAAGATCAGAATGTTCCTGATGTAATGACCATTGAGCTTCAAGGTCCAAAAACTAAACAAATTGTTGATCTATCCGTAGAAAGAGGAAATCCAAATGCGTACAAACAGATTAATATAGATAATCTGAATATCATGGTTGGTTTTGGTCCGAAAATTTACAATACTCCATTTGCAATAAAATTAGATGACTTTGTAATGGAAACATATCCCGGAAGTTCATCTCCAAGTGCATATGAAAGTCATGTTAAAATTATAGATCAGGGAAAACAGACCCCTTATAAAATTTATATGAATAATGTGTTGAATTATAAAGGATACCGTTTCTTCCAGTCTAGTTTTTCACCAGACAGAATGGGAACTGTTTTATCTGTAAATCACGATTTCTGGGGAACTTTAATTTCTTATATAGGATATGCATTTTTATTTGGCGGAATGTTTGTGATCTTCTTCTGGAAAGGAACTCACTTCTGGAAATTAAACAAGATGCTGAAAGACATCAACAAGAAAAGAGCAGCAGCAATTCTGCTTCTATTTTTAAGTTTCGGCTTAAATGCACAGAAAATTGAGACTCATGGAAACACAGATGGAAGTAGAGAACATGTACATGTAGAAGGAGACGGTCATACGCATGAAGCGCCTTCGGAAACACATAAGCCACAGCCAAGTGTACAACAAAATTCTGTGGCTGCACCTTTAACGAAAATGAAAATGATTTCAGCAGACGAGATCATTGCAAGAAATAAAATCAGTAAAGAACACGCAGATAAATTCGGATATCTTTTGGTTCAGAATTTCGAAGGTAGAATTGTTCCTACAAACACCCAGGCTTTAGATGTTTTAAGAAAATTGTACAAAAAAGATGCGTTCAGAGGTACAGACGGAAAATATCTTACCGCAAATCAATGGTTTTTATCCGTAAACACAGATACTCCAAGCTGGACAATGGTTCCGTTGATTAAGATCGATTCAAAAGGAGGTAAAGAACTTTTGGAGAAAACAAAAGCTGACGAAGACGGGTATACTTCGTTGATGAATCTTTTTCCTGCCGATGCTAATGGAAACCTGACTTACATCTTAGATGAAGACTACAATAACGCTTTTCGTAAAAAAGCTTCCGAGCAGACTGAATATGACAAACAAGTCATCAAAGTAAACGAAAGAGTTCAGATTTTTAATGAATTTTTCAGCGGTCAGTTCATGAGAATTGTTCCTGTAAAAAATGACCCGAATCACACTTGGCATTCTTGGCTTGACCAAAAAATGGAACCGGATATGGAATCTCAGCAAGTAATGGGACCTTATTTCGCAGAAGCTCTTCAGGCTCAGAAAACAGGTGATTGGACCAAAGCTGATGCAGAATTAGCAAAGCTTTCAGCTTATCAGCAGAAGTGGGGAAAAAGCGTAGTTCCTTCTAAAACTAAAGTTGACCTGGAAGTTTTCATGAACGAGGTGAATCTTAACTTCAAACTTTTAATTTTCTATACAATTATCGGAAGTTTATTGCTGATCTTAGGTTTTGTGGAATTATTTAAGTCTAAAAAACTTTTAAGTAAAATCATTAAAGCAATCATTATTTTAGGTGTAGTTGGATATTTTCTTCATTTCCTAGGATTGGTTGCAAGATGGTATATTTCTGGTCATGCACCTTGGAGTAACGGCTATGAAGCGATTATTTTCATCTCATGGGTAGGAATTTCTGCTGGTTTAGCTTTGTATAGAAACTCAAATGCCTTAATTCCGGCTGCCGGATTTATGGTAGCTGTAATCATGATGGGGTTTGCTCATGGAGGTTCAGCTCTTGATCCGCAGATTACACCATTAGTTCCTGTTTTGAAGTCTTATTGGTTGATTGTACACGTTGCAATTATTACTTCGAGTTACGGTTTCTTTGCACTGTCAATGATCATTGCGGTAATTTCATTGGTTTTCTACATTATTTCAGATAAGAATTTATTTAAATTTCATAATGATACTACGTTAAAAGAATTGGCAATCGTTTCTGAAATGTCTTTAACGATCGGACTTTTTGCTCTTACCGTAGGGAATTTCTTAGGTGGAATCTGGGCCAATGAATCTTGGGGAAGATATTGGAGTTGGGATCCGAAAGAAACTTGGGCATTTATTTCGATTATGGTTTACGCTTTTGTTATACACATGAGATTGGTTCCTGGATTGAGAAGTAGATGGGCATTCCACGTTGCAACGATGTTTGCATTTTGCTCAATGGTCATGACCTATTTTGGAGTAAATTATTACTTAAGCGGGCTGCATTCTTACGCAGCAGGAGATCCTGTTCCGGTTCCGGCTTGGGTATATATTGGTTTAGGAACAATGTTGTTATTATCAATAGTTTCTTACTTCAAGTTTGTTGCCTTAAAGAAAAAATAAATTAAAATTTATTGATAAAACAGAATCCCTGAAATTAATTTTTCAGGGATTTTTTATTTCATGCAGTTTGTCATTCCGCAGGAATCTAAGCAACAGCTATCTCACCTTTAAACTGTTGTGATTCCTACGGAATGACAAACTGTGTGAATATTTTTATAAGAATCTCTCATGTTAAGATTATAAAAAGAAATTTATTTGATCAAAAAAACTTATAATTCAAAACTTATTTATATCTTTATGATATCAAATTAATATCATTTTAAAAATAAAAAAATCATGGAAAAAGTTTTAAAACCAATGTCAGGCTATCTTGCCCTTGTTATTTGTTTAGTATTATTGGCAGCTTCCGGCTATCTGTTTATTACCGGAGTTGAAGTCAGCATCACATTTGTTATTCTTGCAATAGCTTGTTTTTTATTGAGCTGTTTCTTTATGAAAGGTTTGATGATTATTCAGCCAAACCATTCGAGAGTTTTGAATTTCTTTGGAAAATATGTAGGATCGGTAAAAGATAACGGACTGTTTTTTATCAATCCTTTATACTCATCACAAAAAATGTCTTTGCGTTCGGAAAATCTTCAGGGACAAACGTTAAAAGTAAATGACAAAATGGGAAATCCCATTGAAATTGCAGTTGTAATGGTGTGGAAAGTAGGCGATACTTATAAAGCAGCATTTGATGTTGAAAGATATTCAGATTTTGTGAAAATGCAGAGTGAGGCGGCGGTTCGTCATTTGGCAATGAGTTTTCCTTACGATAACTTGGAAGATGATCATGCACCGATTACATTAAGAGAAGGTGGCGATAAAATCAATTCTATTCTTGAACAGGAACTGACAGACCGACTTTCAAAAGCAGGAATTATTATTCAGGAAGCAAGAATTTCTCACTTGGCTTATGCATCAGAAATTGCAGGAGCAATGCTTCAGAGACAACAGGCAACAGCAATTGTAGCAGCGAGAACCAAAATTGTAGAAGGTGCAGTCGGAATGGTAGATTTAGCTTTGAAAAAATTATCAGAAGAAAATATTGTTGAATTGGATGATGAAAGAAAAGCTGCGATGGTCAGTAATTTAATGGTCGTCCTTTGCGGTGAAAAAGCAGCACAACCCATTCTAAATGCAGGAACCTTATATAATTAAGATTAATACTAAAGCTTAGGTTAATTTTAGCATAATAATTAAACCTTTGTATTCTTCGTTAAGTGAAACGCCTTTGCGAACTTAAAAGCAGCTAGTAGTCAAAAAATCTTTGCGGACTTTGCGTTAAAAATTACTATTATATTAAAGTAGATAATTAAATTTAGCTAAAAAAGCCAACAGAATAATTCAAAAAAAATGAAATCTCAGAACCCTAAAAACTCTTCAGAAACTCCACCGAAAGGCAAAAAATCTTTTGTCATCAGGATTGATGAGTCTACTTATAAGTTACTTGAAAAATGGGCAAATGATGAGTTCAGGAGTGTAAACGGGCAAATGGAATATTTGCTGAATCAAAGTTTGATAAACTCCGGAAGGAAGAAAAAAGAATAAAAATATTGATTAAGTCAAGCAAAGAGCAATCTTTGCTTTTTTTATTGAAAAATTCCGGTAAAATAACCGCTGATGATCGACCAGAAATTTTTACCTAAAAAGTAAATAAGCGTAGAAGTAATAATCCCTTTTACCGTAAAAAAGATAATTCCGGCAACACCGAATTTTTTCAGCATCTTCTTCCAGCGAGAATTTTTCTCTTCTGTAGGTTCGTTTACAGATTTATTGGTTTCCATTTCAAGAAAGATTTATCCTGCAAAGATAAAGATGTTTATAATCATTCCAAATAAAAATAGCTTTAAATCATTAAAATTTCATCAGTCTCAGAAATATTTTTATCTTTAGACAAAACGAAAAGTAACATTTATGTCAAAAAAAGTCAAAGATTTCGGAATTGAAAAATCTTTAAAAAACCTCGGAATAAAAGCTGAAAATAAAGGTACTTCTACAGGAGGTAAATTTTTCGCTTCCGGGAAAACCATTGAAAGTTATTCGCCATCAGACGGAAGATTAATTGGTAAGATAAAAACATCAGCAGAAAAAGATTATGACAAGGTAATTGAAACTGCACAGGATGCCTTTAAGGAATTCAGAATGATTCCTGCTCCTAAAAGAGGAGAATATGTAAGACAATTGGGTCTGAAATTAAGAGAATATAAAGATGATTTAGGAAAACTTGTTTCTTACGAAATGGGGAAATCTTTGCAGGAAGGTCTTGGCGAAGTGCAGGAAATGATCGATATCTGCGACTTTGCGGTTGGTCTTTCAAGACAGCTTCACGGTTACACCATGCATTCCGAAAGACCGGGACACAGAATGTATGAGCAATATCATCCGCTTGGAATTGTTGGTGTCATCACTGCTTTTAACTTTCCTGTTGCAGTTTGGGCATGGAATACAGCTTTAGCATGGATTTGCGGAAACGTTACGATCTGGAAACCGTCAGAAAAAACTCCTTTCTGTGCAATTGCCTGTCAGAATATTATGATGGAAGTTTTAAAAGAAAACAATCTTCCTGAAGGTATTTCAAGTGTTTTGGTTGCAGATCACGAGATCGGACAATTATTGGTGGAAGACAAACGTGTTTCATTGATTTCTTTCACCGGATCAACTAAAGTGGGAAGAATGGTTTCTTCAAAAGTAGCTGAAAGATTCGGAAAATCAATCCTTGAATTAGGCGGAAACAATGCCATTATCATTTCTAAAGATGCCGATTTGGATATGTCAATTATCGGAGCCGTCTTTGGAGCGGTAGGAACTGCCGGACAAAGATGTACTTCTACAAGAAGACTGATTATTCATGAAGATGTCTATGATGAAGTGAAAAACCGTCTGGTAAAAGCTTACGGACAATTGAAAATTGGAAATCCTTTAGATGAAAACATGCACGTTGGACCACTTATTGACGTTCATGCAGTCAATCAGTACGAAATGGCGATTGAAAATTGTATTCAGGAAGGCGGAAAATTTGTTGTGGAAGGCGGAGTTTTAGAAGGAAAAGATTATGAATCAGGATGCTACGTAAAACCTTGTATTGCGGAAGTTGAAAATTCTTTTGAAATCGTACAGCACGAAACTTTTGCACCGATTTTATATTTAATTAAATACAAAACCTTAGAAGAAGCAATTGCAATCCAGAATGATGTTCCTCAGGGATTGTCTTCTGCAATTATGACCCAAAATCTGAGAGAAGCGGAATTATTCCTTTCACAGGCAGGTTCAGATTGTGGAATTGCCAACGTGAATATCGGAACTTCGGGAGCTGAAATCGGTGGAGCTTTTGGTGGTGAAAAAGAAACAGGAGGAGGAAGAGAATCCGGTTCTGACGTTTGGAAATACTACATGAGAAGACAAACGAACACCATCAATTATACAACCCAACTTCCTTTAGCACAGGGAATTAAATTTGATTTATAAAGCTTTAATTTTAATCATTAAAAAATTAAAGATTAAATAATCAGCAGTGTCTAATTTTTCAATTTTCAATCTTTTAATAAAATATTTCAATTCACACAAAATATGGAACACACAGTAGAAACAAAAATAAATAAAGTAAAACAAACCGTAGGAAAACACGTTTTGGCAGATGGTTTTGACTTTGTTATGGATATTGAAAACTCTCATGGCTCCTGGATTCATGATTCTATTACAGGTAAAAATTATCTGGATATGTTTTCAATGTTTGGCTCAGCGTCGATTGGTTATAATCATCCTTATCTGGTTGAAAGATCAAACTGGCTGGGAAAAATGGCAATCAATAAACCTACTTTGGCAGATGTTTATTCTAAGGAATATGCAGACTTTTTAGATACTTTTGAAAGAGTGGTAATGCCTCAAGAACTTCAATATGCTTTTTTCATTGAAGGTGGAACTTTAGGCGTTGAAAATGCAATGAAAGCTTGCTTCGACTGGAAAACAAGAAAGAATTTTGATAAAGGTCTTGACATTGAAGCTGGGATCTGCATCCATTTCAGACAGGCTTTTCATGGGAGAAGCGGCTATACTTTAAGTTTAACCAATACTTCAGATCCAAGAAAATATCAGTATTTCCCGATGTTTGAATGGCCGAGAATTTTAAATCCGAAATTAACTTTTCCTATTACGGAAGAAAATCTTGAGGAAACCATCAATAATGAAAGATTGGCTTTATTAAATATTGGCGAAGCTATTTTGTCACATCCTGATAAAGTTGCCTGCATTATTATTGAGCCGATTCAGGCTGAAGGTGGAGACAATCATTTCAGAGATGAGTTTTTTGTTGAATTACGCAAGCTTTGTGACGAGCATGAGATCCTGTTAATTTTCGACGAAGTACAGACAGGAATCGGAATTACAGGAAAAATGTGGGCATTTGAGCATTTCAGCATAAGACCTGATATCATTTCTTTTGGTAAAAAAACGCAGGTTTGTGGTGTTTTGGCAAACAGAGAAAAATTTGATGAAGTTCCCAATAACGTTTTCAGAGAAAGCTCAAGGATCAATTCAACTTTTGGAGGAAACTTTATTGATATGCTTCGTTTCCAATTGGTGATGGAAGTGATTGAGAAAGAAAATTTAGTTGAAAATGCAAAAGTTGTCGGCGAATATCTATTGGAAGGTTTACAAAATCTAGCTCAAAAATATCCTGAAAAAATTTCTAATGCTAGAGGAAAAGGCTTGATGTGTGCAATAGATTTGCCTACGCATGAGCAGAGAAATCATTTGAGAGAAATCTTATTTGACGAAGGCTTGATCATCCTCGCATGTGGTGATCAATCAATACGTTTCAGACCTCACTTGAACGTTACTCAGGAAGAAATTCAGATTGCTTTAGATAAAATTGAAAGTAATATTAATAGAATTTAAAATTTCAAAATTTGGAATTCTGAAAAAAAAGTTCTATATTTAGATACTCAAAATGTATATTATATGGAACGCAACACGAGAGTATCTGTTTTTGAAAGCGATAAACCTTCAGAAATTCAGTTGATCAAATCAAAATTAGAAGAGGCGCAGATCACAAATGCCGTAGAAAATAATTATCTTACGTTCACGACAACGCCTACAGCAACATCGTTGAAAGTAATGGTAGATTTGCAGGATGAAAAAAAAGCATTTGATGTAATTGATGCTTACCTTCAACAAAATCAGAATCAATAAAAAACAATTTCATAATTTTAAATTTTACTACTTCGGAACCGAAAATTAATACAATTAGTTTTCGGTTTTTTTTGTCAAATTTTAAAAATGAAATTATAAATATTGTGAAAGAAATAATTATTGATCAGAATCTTTTAATACTAAAACTTTCAAATCATTAAAAAATAAACTCAATGACTCAGGATAACACCATTGAATTCAGAAAAGCAGAAATTCGGGATAAAGATATAATCTGGGAAATCATACAGCAATCAATCGAAAGACGAAGAATCGACGGCAGTACTCAATGGCAGAATGGTTACCCAAATCAACAAACCATAGAAAGCGATATCTCAAAAAAATTCGGATTTGTTCTTACAGTAAATCTTGAAATTGCAGTTTATGTAGCTTTAATTTTTAACGATGAGCCGGCTTACAGTACAATCGATGGAGCGTGGCTTACAGACGGTGAGTTTGTTGTGATTCACAGGGTTGCAGTTTCTGAAAAGTTTGCAGGACAAGGTCTGGCTAAAAAGCTTTTTGATTATATTGAAGACTATACAAAAGCTGAAAACGTTCACAGTATTAAGGTTGATACCAATTATGACAATGCTGCAATGCTTAAAATTTTGGAAAATAAAGGATACACTTATTGTGGTGAAGTTTTTCTTTCTGGAGGAGTTCGAAAAGCATTCGAAAAGATATTGATTTAAAAAACATCAAAAGGTTAAATCTGTTTTGATTGATTCTTTTAGAAACTATATATTCATAAACTCTATTGGCTTTGTTCGTTTAGTTCCGAACTAAGTTTTACTTTTGCTCAGAATTAATATGCTATGAATTGTAATTGTCAACAATTAACTTAAACAATTATATAGCCGCTGTTAAAAAATAAATTTCTACCTATGAATAAAAGTATAGAAATTGACGAAAAGATTTTTCAGGATGCAGTAAAATTTTGCAGCACGATGTTTAATCTTCCGCCATTGGCTTCTAAAATCTATTCCTACCTTATTTTTGATTTTGAAAAGGTAGGAATTACTTTTGATGAATTTGTGGATGTTTTTGCAGCAAGCAAAAGTTCGGTTTCCACCAATATTAAATTGCTGCTCAATGCTCAACTCATTATTGATATAAATAAGATAGATGAGCGCAAAAGGTATTTCTACACCAACAGCGATTACAAGAAAGTAAGGTTTGAAAAAATTGTTCAAAAAATGCAAGATGAGCTCAACTTGATTGAAGACCTTCGAAAATTCAGAAAATTTAAAAAAGTAGATGACAAAGATTTTGAAGACAAAATGGAAGTCTATAAATCTCTTTTAAATAAAAACATCATAAATATTCAGGAATCTCTTAATAAACTATAAAAATGACAAACAAGCTTATACTATTTTCTGTAGCAGCATTTTCTTTAACTGCCTGCAAAAAAGAAGCTCCGAAACAGGATGGTCCAAAAACTTTTCCTGTAATAGCGGTAGAAAATAAAAATATAACGGGTTACGATATTTTCCCGGCAAGTATAGAAGGCAGAGTGAATAATGATGTTCGTGCAAAAATTCAGGGATATATTACCCAGGTTTTGGTGGATGAAGGTCAATATGTAACAAAAGGACAGCCATTATTCCGCCTCGAAACCAATACTTTAAATGAAACTGCAGCGGCAGCAAAAGCAGGAGTCGGTGCAGCACAGTCAAATATTGCCGCAGCTCAGGCCGCAGTAAATGCAGCACAAGTAGAAGTCAACAAGCTTAAGCCATTAGTTGAAAAAAACATTATCAGCAATATTCAGCTTCAGACAGCTCAAGCCAATCTTTCTCAAGCTCAGGCTCAGGTTCAGCAGGCAATTGCAGCAAGACAACAAGCGAGTGCCAATTATAAAGGAGCAGCGGCGAACGTAGATTATTCTATCATTCGTGCACCTATTTCCGGAGTTATCGGTAAATTACCGTTAAAAGTCGGAAGTTTAGTTGGACCAACAGATCAAACTGCCCTAACAACAATTTCAGATACTTCAGAAGTATTCGCTTATTTTTCAATGAATGAAAAAGAATATTTTGATTTTCTAGAAAAATCTGTAGGAGCAAATGTTCCTGAAAAAATTAAAAACCTTCCGATGGTGGAGTTACAATTGGCTAACGGAAGTTTATATCCTGAAAAAGGAAGAATTGAAGCCATTACAGGTTCTATTGATGAAACAACGGGAACTATTCAATTCAGAGTTGCATTTAAAAATGCGCAGAAACTTTTAAGCAACGGAAACAGCGGAAGTATCAGATTTCCTAAAACATATGACAACGTTTTGGTCGTTCCGGAAAGTGCAACGTATGAGCAGCAAGGTATTGTTTACGTTTATAAAGTTGAAAAAGACACTGCAAGAAATGCCGTTGTTGAAGTAATCGAAAGAATTGACAATTTAGCTTTAATAAAATCAGGCTTGAAAAAAGGTGAAGTGATCATTGCCGCAGGAACAGGAAATATAAAACCGGGAACTGCCGTTAAACCTAAAAAAGTCAGTATGGATAGTCTCGTTCAATCAGTAAAACCGAAATTCTAATGATAAAAAACTTTATTAACAGACCGGTTTTATCCACTGTAATCTCCATCCTGATCGTTATTCTCGGTGTTTTAGGACTTACAGCACTTCCGGTTACACAGTATCCCGACATTGCACCGGCAACGGTGAGTGTAAGAGCAAATTATACAGGAGCGAACGCAGAAACCGTAATGAAAAGTGTTGTTGTTCCTTTGGAAGAACAGATCAACGGTGTTGAAGGAATGGATTATATTACTTCAACTGCCGGAAACGACGGTTCAGCGCAGATTCAAGTGTTTTTTAAACAAGGAGTTGATGCAGATATTGCCGCAGTAAATGTACAAAACCGTGTTGCGAGAGCATCTCCGTTACTTCCGAGTGAGGTGACGAGAGCAGGTGTTGTTACACAGAAACAACAGACAAGTGCATTGATGTATCTTTCTTTTTATTCTGAAAATAAAAATATAGATGACGTCTATCTTCAGAACTTCTTGAATATCAATGTAATTCCGAATCTCCAGAGGATTAATGGAGTAGGTGAAGCCAATGTTTTTGGTGGAAAGAACTACTCAATGAGAATCTGGCTAGACCCTGCTAAATTGGCAGCATATGGAATAACACCAAATGAAGTTACAACTGCCATCAACGATCAAAGTAGGGAAGCTGCAGCAGGTTCTTTAGGACAAAACAGCGGAAGTTCTTTCGAATATATCATTAAATATGTTGGAAAATTCAGCGAAAAAGAGCAGTACGATGACATTATCATCAAATCTCTTCCGGACGGACAGAATTTAATGCTGAAAGATGTTGCGAAAGTAGAATTAGGAGGTCTTTCTTATTCCGGAGTGGGTGAAAACGGAGATAACCCATCCATCAGTATGGGGGTTTTCCAGACTCCCGGATCGAATGCTCAGGAGATTATTGAAAACATCAAAAAACAGCTTAAAGAAAATGAAAGTTCATACCCTGAAGGTGTAAAATATACATTTAACTTCGATACCAACGAGTTTTTGGATGCATCTATTGAAAAAGTAATCCATACTTTGATCGAAGCATTTATTTTGGTATTTATCGTAGTTTATATTTTCTTACAAGATTTCAGATCAACACTGATTCCGGCAATTGCGGTTCCGGTATCGATTGTGGGAACATTCTTTTTCTTAAATCTATTCGGATATTCATTAAACTTACTGACGCTTTTCGCTTTGGTACTGGCAATCGGTATTGTGGTCGATGATGCGATCGTCGTCGTCGAAGCCGTACACGCCAAGATGGAAAATGGTATTTCAAATGCGAAGAAAGCGACCGTTGAGGCGATGGATGAAATTACAGGAGCGATTATCTCTATTACTTTGGTAATGGCGGCGGTATTTATTCCGGTAACGTTTATTACAGGACCAACCGGTGTATTTTATCAGCAGTTTGGTATTACGCTGATTATTGCGATTATCATTTCTGCAGTAAATGCATTGACTTTAAGTCCCGTTTTATGTTCGCTTTTCTTAAAACCACACGAAGAACATCACGAAGATTATAAGAATAAAAATTTCATTCAGAAATTCTTTTATAAATTTAATATTGGTTTCAAAACTGCCACAGAACGTTACGGTAGAGGATTTAATTTCCTTATCAAACATAAGTGGGTGACTTTGGTAATTCTTGTTGTTACATGCGGAATTATCTATTGGGCAAACGGTAGTATGAAAAAAGGGTTTGTACCTACCGAAGACCGAGGGATTATTTTCACAGACGTACAGCTTCCTCCGGGAGCATCAATGGAAAGAACGTATAATGTTTTGAAAACGTTGCAGAAAAATGCATTGCAGATTCCGGGAATTCAGAATGTAACCATATCTACAGGACGTGGGCTGCTTTCCGGAAACGGAAGTAACAACGGACTTGCTTTTGTTAAATTAAAACCATTTGACGAAAGAAAAGGTGACGGTTTATCTTCAGAAGAAATTTCTAAAAGGTTATTCGGATTGGTTGGTAAAGTTCCTGATGCAAAAGTTGTCTTCTTTCAGCCGCCAAGTGTACCGGGATTTGGTAACAGTGCAGGTTTTGAGATGGTTCTTTTGGATAAATCTGGTGGTGATTTTGCTGAATTGGATGCCAAAACAAATGAATTTATCGGAAACTTGATGCAAAGACCGGAAATTGAATTTGCACAGACCTCATTCAATACAAAATATCCGCAGTATATGATGGAAATTAATGTTCCGTTGGCTAAACAAAAAGGAGTTTCTGTAAATGATATTTTGTCAACTATGCAGGGATATATCGGTGGAATTTACGGTGCTGATTTTACCAAATACGGGAAGCAGTTCAGAGTAATGATTCAGGCGCTTCCTGAAAACAGAGTCAATGCAGAAAATCTTAACCAATATTATATTAAGACAAGTTCCGGAGAGATGTCACCGATTTCACAGTTTGTAACATTGACCAAAACATATGGTCCGCAGTCTGTAGGTCGTTACAATTTATTTACTTCTGTAAAAATTACCGGAGCAAATAAGGCAGGTTTCAGTTCAGGTGACGCAATTACTGCCGTTCAGGAAGTTGCTAAAGAAACACTTGACCAGAATTACGATGTAGAATTCACGGGTCTTACAAGAGAAGAATTAAGTTCTGGATCTCAGACTTTATTGATCTTTGGTTTAAGCTTGGTGTTTGTGTATTTCATTCTTTCTGCTCAGTATGAAAGTTATATTCTGCCTTTCGTGGTTGTGATTTCATTGCCTTTAGGAGTAATGGGGGCATATTTCGGACAGAAAATCATGGGGCTTGAAAACAATATTTATTTTCAGATTGCTTTGATCATGCTTGTAGGATTACTTGCCAAAAATGCAATTTTGATCATTGAGTTCGCTGTTCAGAGAAGACATCATGGTGAGTCGATTGTAGATTCTGCAATCAATGCTGCGAAAGCAAGATTAAGACCTATTTTAATGACTTCGCTGGCATTTATCTTCGGGTTGTTACCATTGGTTTTAGCGAGCGGAATTGGTGCCGTAGGAAATAGATCTATTGCAACAGGTGCAGCAATCGGATTATTAATAGGTACTATTTTAGGTGTATTTGTTATTCCTGTTTTGTACGTTGTTTTCCAGACTTTACAGGAAAAAATAAAACCGATCAAACATGAAGACATCAATTTAGCTGAATAAGAAATCTTTAAGATTTAAATAATGAAAAATTTATCAATAATTATAAAAGGAACTGCTTTTTCAGTGCTCACCACAATAGTGATTACCTCTTGTCATGTAAGAAAAGAGTACGAGAGACCTACAGCTGTTGTAGATGAAAAACTGTTCCGTACCGATATGCTTCCGCAGGACAGTGCAAGTATCGCCAATGTTTCATGGAAAGAAATTTTCACAGATCCTGTTCTTCAGAAACATATTTCAAAAGCTTTAGAAAATAATTTAGATATAAGAATCGCTCTGCAGAATATTACCTCTGCAGAAGCGTATCTTAGACAAAGCAAAGCAGCTTATCAACCCACGCTTTCTGTAGGACCGGGATATACGTTTCAGACCCAGTCTCTGAATACCCAGTTTGGGCAGATCATTGGGGAAAGGCGTTATGTCAATCAGTTTGACATTACCGGATCGATCGGTTGGGAAGCTGATCTTTGGGGTAAACTGAAAGCGCAGGAAAAAGCACAGTTAGCGACTTATTTAGGGAGTGTTGCGGCGCATCAAACTGTAAAAAGTGGTTTGGTATCTTCAATTGCATCAAGCTATTATCAATTGCTTACTTTGGATGATCAGAAAAGAATTATTCAGGAAACAATAAAAGTCCGTGAGAATAACCTTGAGACGACAAAAGCACTAAAAGTTGCCGGAACTCTTACAGAAGTTGCCGTACAGCAAAGTGCTGCACTTGTGTATAATGCGCAATCTTTACTGATCGATATTGACACACAGATTCAGATTTTAGAAAATACCATGAGTCTTTTGATGGGTGAACCTTCACAGACCATTGAAAGATTAACCTTAGAAGCCCAAAAACTTCCTGAAAGCTTTGCTTTGGGTTATCCTGCTGCTTTGCTGGCAAATCGTCCGGATGTAATGCAGGCTGAATTTAATTTAATGAATGCATTTGAACTGACCAATTCCGCAAAAGCACAATTTTACCCTACACTAAAACTAACAGGAAGCGGTGGATTGCAATCCGTAGATATTGACCATTTATTCAGTGTAAATTCCCTGTTTGCAAGCATTGTTGGAGGTTTGGTACAGCCAATTTTAAATAAAAGACAGATCAAAACCAATTACGAGGTCAGTCTGGCAAATAAAGAAACAGCTTATTTAAACTTTAGAAAAACCGTTCTCACAGCAGGAAAAGAAGTATCTGACGCAATAAGAGTATTCTCGGTACAGGATTCTTTTATTGATCTTAAGACAAAAGAGCTCAATGCCTACAAAAACTCTGTAGAGTATTCTCAGGAATTGGTAAACTACGGTATGGCAAACTACCTCGAAGTTTTAAATGCCAATGTAAATTCTTTAAATGCAGAGCTTAATATTTCTAATGCCCGATACAGCAAAATGAAAGCTGCAGTAGATTTATATAAAGCTTTAGGCGGTGGCTGGAAATAAATCAAATTAATATAAATTCTTTTAAACGTATGCTGTTTTCAGTGTACGTTTTTTTATTACTTAAAATTTTAGAAAAAAGTTTTAAAATATTTTTCATATTATTTGTTTATACGTAGTTAACTACGTAGTTTTGAACATAATTAAAATTTATGTTAAAAATTCAACCGATCAAGGATACATATTCGGAAGCTGTCATCGATTTAATTCTGAATATCCAGTAAGAAGAATTCAATATTCAGATTACAATTGATGATCAACCTGATCTCCTTCATATCAATAATTTTTATTTATCAAATGGCGGAAACTTCTGGGGTGCATTTATAAATAATCAACTTGTAGGAACAATTGCATTAGTAAAATTTGATAAAAAATCTGCTGCAATCAGAAAGATGTTTGTAAAAAAAGATTTTAGGGGAAAGGAGCATGATATAGCACAAAAACTTTTAAAAACACTTATTTTTTATTGTAACGAAAATGGTATCGAACAGATTTATTTAGGGACTGTATCTGTGCTCAAGGCAGCTTTGCGGTTTTATGAAAAAAATCACTTTATTATTGTTGAAAAAGAATTTTTACCTGAAAAATTTCCTTTGATGGAAACTGACAATGTTTTCTGTTTTCTCAATTTAAAATCTAAATAATGAATGTAATTGACCAATCAGGGATTTTAGCTTTATCAACAAGATTACAGAGACTTAGCGAACAATTGCGCAAAGACGGAGCTTTGATCTATAAAGAATTTGGAATTGACTTCGAACCCAAATGGTTTCCGGTAATTTTCACGCTGCATCATAAAAAAATACTGAGTGTCGTCGAAATTGCAAATGAAATAGGATATACCCATCCATCAACGATCAGCCTGTTAAAAGAACTCGAAAAGCAGAAAATAATCATTTCTAAAAAAGATAAATCTGATGAGCGTAAACGTTTGATAGAACTTTCATCAAAAGGAATTGAATTAATCAAAAAAATACAACCTGTCTGGAAACTGATCTCAACAATATTGAGTGAGATTGCAGACAATGAAAACCATTTGCTAAAAGCAATTGAGGAGGTAGAAGAAAAAATTGCAGCTCAGTCATTTTTTCAGAGAGCGTTACAAATGAAGGATTTCAATAAATAGTTTTCGTTTATATCATTTATCAAAAAAGACCTGTAAACAAAATGTTTACAGGTCTTTTTGTTTTATAATTGAGAAATTATTTATTCTTTTCACCAGTCCAAGCGCCGCTTCTTGTTGGTGTTGGTACAGCATTCGTCCAGTTTCCGTTTCCTTTTTTATCAAGATCCAGGGTTCCTACAAACTGTCCGTCTGCAGGCAATCCTAATTCTGCCGTTAATTGTCCTGAAGCATCCAAATGACCAGAGATATTATAATTCTCATTATTAGTCTCAGAATGCATTGTTCCGGTAACATTACCATCATTAGCCACTACAAAATTCCATACTCCTTTATCACTTCCTGTGTATGTACCAGACCAGGTTCCTATGTAGTCATAGATCGTTTCGTCATCTGCGGTACATCCTATTAATAAAAAAGTCGTCACTAAAAGTAAAAAAAGTTTCTTCATAGCCTTGATAAAGTTTTGTTTAAGTGGAGAATACGGGGATCGAACCCGTCACCTTTAGACTGCCAGTCTAACGCTCTAGCCAGATGAGCTAATTCCCCTTTGTTTCTGTGCTTTTCACACGAAGCGGTACAAAAGTAAGTAATTAAACCATATTTGCAAATATTTTGTTAAATTTTATTTAAGAAGTTGTTTAAATAAATACAATATCCATTTTTTTAAATCTTTATATTTTCAGACAAATCCCATATGTGCAATTTTTCCTTCTTTTTTTAAAACCGCAAAATGAAGCAACAATTCTTCCTCTGAAAAATGTTTTTCAAAAACATATTCGTTCAGCAGCTTTTCCGTTTGTATTGTTTGTTTAAAATGATCAGATTGATAATGATCAAAATCAATATTTATGGTTTCTATAATAAGCTCATCAAAGCTAATATCTTTATTTAAAACCAAACTTTTATCCCATAATCCCTCAAAAATTGACGCTGAGTTTTCAAGATTTTCAATCAGTCCAAACTGGAATTTTTTCAGCAATTGCATTCCATGCTCTGTCAAAAGTCCGTTTTTAACACACCTTTTTCCTTTTTCTGAGATAGCATCCAGATCTTTAATTTCAGTCATCAGTTTTGCAAATCTTTGGTAGAGTAGGGCATCATCAGATTTTTTGATATACACTTCAAGACACTGTCTTATAATCTTACCAATCTTTGAACAGTGACCAAACTCAGAACTGTTTTGACGGACTTTTTCGTAGGAAGGGCTTTTCTTAAATGCATTTTTATTGAAACCACTTTTTTTCCGAACAATATTTTTACCATTAAGATTATAAAAAACCAGATCTCCCAGAGATCCGTTGAGTTTTATCAAACTTTCATATGTTGCCATTGATCAAATTAAACCTCAAATATACAAATTAATACTTAATATTATAATTTTAACATATAATTATAATATAGTTATAGTATAGTTATAGTATAATTATAGTATAATTAAATTTTATTTAGTAAATTTGTTTTGGCAACCTATTTAATATAAAATCAACGGATTATGAACTCAGGAAAACTATATTATCAAAAAACTTTGAAATACTTTATGTTTTTGTTAGTTTCTTTAATGATTATATCTTGTGGAAGTTCAAAAAATGTTGTGAAATCAAAAGCTTCTTCAAATAAAATAATAGCAAAATCAGAAAATCTAAGAAAACTTGATTCTAAGTTTGATGGTAAAATATCCGGTTCAGTAAAAGATATTTTGCATGATGCAGAAAAATATCTGGGAACTCCTTATAAATTCGGTGGAAATTCATCTTCTGGTTTTGACTGTTCAGGATTAACAACAAAAGTTTTCGATGATAATGGTTTGAAATTACCAAGAAGATCAGCAGACCAAGCAAATGCGGGGAAAAACATTGACGTAGAAGAAATAAAACCTGGCGATTTACTATTTTTTGCAACAGCGGGTAGAAGTAAGGTTTCTCATGTAGGAATTGTACATACGATAGAAAATAATGGTGAAATAAAATTTATTCACGCTTCTACATCAAAAGGTGTTATCATTTCATCTCTCAACGAAAAATACTGGAACAAAGCATATCTTCATGCACAGAGAGTTTTATAATGTGTAATTATTCATATTAAAGCTTTATTTTTTTTACATAAAAACCATTTTCAAGGTTGCAAGTTTAAAAGGGTTTTGCGTAACTTTTTTGTATATTTGGCGGCATAATTATTAAACTGATTTAAACTTAAAACATGTCATTACAACAAACTATCGAAAACATCTGGGATAATAGAGATTTATTACAAAACGAGGACAGCAAAGCCACTATTAGAGAAGTTATTTCTCTTTTAGACTCGGGAAAGCTTCGTGTTGCTGAACCTACAGAAAACGGATGGCAGGTAAATGAATGGGTAAAAAAAGCAGTGGTAATGTATTTCCCGATCCAGACAATGGAGACTATTGAAGTCGGTCCGTTTGAATTTCACGATAAAATGCCTTTGAAAAGAAATTATGCTGAAAAAGGAGTAAGAGTCGTACCTCATGCAGTAGCTAGAGAAGGTTCTTTCATCGCATCGGGTGTAATTTTGATGCCTTCTTATGTAAATATTGGAGCTTATGTAGACTCAGGAACGATGGTTGATACTTGGGCGACAGTTGGAAGTTGTGCGCAGATTGGTAAGAATGTACATTTGAGCGGTGGTGTTGGAATTGGTGGTGTTTTAGAACCGCTTCAGGCTGCACCGGTAATCATTGAAGACGATTGTTTTATCGGTTCAAGATGTATTGTTGTTGAGGGAGTGCATGTTGAGAGAGAAGCTGTTTTGGGAGCAAATGTTGTTTTGACGGCTTCAACTAAAATCATCGACGTTACAGGTTCAGAGCCGATTGAAATCAAGGGGAGAGTTCCTGCGCGTTCAGTGGTAATTCCAGGAAGTTATACAAGACAATATCCTGCAGGAGAATATCAGGTTCCATGTGCTTTAATCATTGGTACAAGAAAGGAATCTACAGATAAAAAAACGTCACTGAATGACGCTTTGAGAGAAAATAATGTTGCGGTTTAATTATATTTAACCTAAAACTAAAAACCTTGAAAGAAAAATTTTTAAAGTTTATTTTAAACCCCAAGTATATATTTGGGGTTTATCTTATTATAGCAATCGTTACGGCTATTTCAAAATACTTTAGAGGTAATGCAATCAATAATTACCTCATTTTTAAATACACGTATTTCAATACTCTTCTTGAGAAAAATCTCTATTTACAATATCCAGAGCATTTTCAGGATTCCAATCATTATGGGATTTTCTTTAGTGCATTGATTGCTCCATTTGCTTTAATGCCCGATTGGTTGGGAATTTCTCTTTGGAATGTGGCTAATACTTTCATCTTTATTTATGCTATTCATAAACTTCCTTTTTCTGATGGTAAGAAGGCTTTATTTGCACTATTATGCTTACAGGAATACATTACAGCAGCTTTAAGTTTACAGTTTAATATTGCTCTTGTTGGATTATTGATGTTGTCAGCAACTTATATTTACGAAAAGAAAGAAGTAAAATCAGCCACTGCACTCATGGTTGGAGTTTTTGTGAAAATCTATGGAGTTGTAGGCTTGTCACAGTTTTTCTTCATAAAAAATAAAACTAAATTTATCATCGCCGGAATTGTGATTGGGTTATTATTCTTTGTTTTTCCGATGATTTATTCAAGTCCTGAATTTGTAATTCAGAGTTACAAAGACTGGTCGGTTTCGTTGGCAGAGAAAAATGCACAGAATCAGAGTTTAAACAGTTATCAGGATATTTCTTTGATGGGTTTTGTAAGAAGAATTTTGGGAGATGCTTCGATCTCCAATCTTGCTTTTTTAGCATTTGGTTTACCATTATTTGCATTGCCATACATCAGAATCAAGCAGTATAAAAATTATGCTTTTCAGTTAATGATTTTGGCTTCTACCTTATTGTTTTTGGTGTTATTCAGTTCAGGTTCAGAATCTCCCACTTACATTATTGCAGTTGCCGGAGTGATGATCTGGTTTTTTTTACAGAAAGAAAGATCACCGTTGGTTATTGCGATGCTTGTTTTTGTAATTATTCTGACAAGTTTTTCACCTTCAGATTTATTTCCGAAATCCATCAAAGTCAATTATATCGTTAAATATTCCTTAAAAGCGGTACCTTGCATTGTGGTTTGGTTCAGAATAATTTATGAACTGATGTCAAGAGATTTTGAAAAAGATTACAGTCTGAAATAGTATCAAAATGAAATCGCAATTACAGATTTTCAAACAAATGTTTAAAAGTAATAGGCGATTCCATATGACCATTAAAAAACAATAAATATCTACAGATGAAAAAAATATCTATTGTAGTTCCGGCCTATAATGAAGAAGGAAATGTTGCTTTGATTCACAAAAAAATCAAAGAAGTTTTTTCAGAATTACAGAATTATGATTTTGAAATTATTTTTGTAAACGATGGAAGCAGAGATCAGACTCAGCAAGCGCTTGAAGATTTATCAAACAAACACAGCGAGGTTAAGTTTATCGAATTTTCTAGAAATTTTGGACATCAACCTGCCGTAAAAGCCGGAATGGACTCCGCTTTGGGAAATGCTGTAATTTCAATGGACGGCGATCTTCAGCATCCTCCGGAACTGATTCCAAAAATGATTCAGAAATGGGAAGAAGGATATGATGTAGTTTTGACGGTCAGAAAATATCCCAAAGAAATTTCGTTCTTTAAACGAAAAACTTCAGATTTTTTCTATAAAATTTTATCCGGTTTATCTGATGTAAATCTTACAAAAGGTGGCGGTTCAGATTTCAGATTAATGGATGCAAATGTGGTTGAAGTCATGAGAAAATTCAATGAAGATGATCTTTTTTTACGCGGATTGACAAGCTGGATGGGCTTTAAGCAGATTGCATTAGACTTTACAGCATCTGAACGAGTTTCTGGAGAAAGCAGTTACAACCTTAAAAAAATGATCACCTTTGCATTTACAGGAATCACTGCATTTAGTGTAAAACCTCTCTACATTGCTGCTTATTTAGGATTCTTATTTTCAGGCTTTTCGGTGATCGGTTACGCTGCTTATGTCATTCATTCTTTTGTTACAAAAACAGAAATTTCAGGTTGGGCGTCATTGATTATGACCATCGTTTTTTTTGGTGGTTTACAGCTTATTATTTTGGGAATTATCGGAATTTATTTAGGTAAAATTTTCAAACAGGTGAAAGCAAGACCCAATTATATTATTAAAAATAAAAACTTTTAAAAATGGTATTGTTAAGTTTTGACATCGAAGAATTTGATATGCCATTTGAATATCAAGGGAAAATTTCCTTTGAAGATCAGGTTTCAATTTCTCAGATCGGTTTAGAAAGAATTTTAAATATTCTTAAAAAACACAATGCAAAAGCTACTTTCTTCTCGACCGTAGTTTTTGCAGAAAACAGTAAATCACTTATTGAAAGATTACTTAGTGAAGGTCACGAACTGGCTTCTCATACCTGGTTTCATTCCGAATTTGAAGTAAAACATTTAAAAGAATCAAGAGAAAAATTACAGGAATTATTTTCAACAAATGTTACGGGATTAAGAATGCCAAGAATGATGCCTGTCGATAAAAAAGAAGTTGAAAAAGCCGGATATTTGTATAATTCGTCAATAAATCCAACTTTTCTTCCCGGAAGATACAATAATTTGAAAGTTTCACGAACCTATTTTAAAGAAGAAAGTGTCACTCAAATTCCGGCTTCGGTTTCCCCAAATTTTAGAATACCTTTGTTTTGGCTGAGTTTTCATAATTTTCCATTAAGTTTCTATAAAAAATTAGCTTCTGATTCTTTGAAAAAAGATAAGTATCTCAACATTTATTTTCACCCGTGGGAATTTGCTGAAATTAAAAATCCGGAGTTCAAACTTCCAGGATTTACCGTTAAAAAGTCAGGAAATGAAATGGTTGAAAGATTTGATGATTTCGTTGGCTGGTTAAAAAATAAGAATTATAAATTCGGAACTTTTCAGGAATTTCAAAAGCAGATAGAATCATGAAGATAGCTTACGATGCAAAACGTTTCTTTCACAACACTTCGGGTTTGGGAAATTATTCCAGAGATCTGGTAAGAATACTTTCAAAATATTTCCCCGAAAATCAATATCTTCTGTTAAATAAAAACAAATCTGAAAGAGGAAATTCTATTCTAGAAAATTCTAATGTCCATTTTGTCGAAACATCAAAAGGAAACTTTTCGCGACAACTCAAAATGGGTAAAGATGCCCAGAAACAAAATGCTGATATTTTCCACGGACTTTCCGGAGAATTGCCTCTAAAATGGGACAAAACTCCGATCAAAAAAGTGGTTACTATTCATGATCTTATTTTCATGAGATATCCGCAATATTATTCTTTTTTTGACAGAAAAATTCACTTTTGGAAGTTCAAAAAATCCGTAGAAATGGCTGATAAAATCATTGCGATTTCGGAGCAGACGAAAAGTGATATTATTGAATATTTAAAAGTTCCGGAAGATAAAATCGAAGTTATTTATCAAGGTTGTCATCAGGCTTTTAAAGAAAATCAGACTGAGGAATTCATTCAGAAAACGAAAGAAAAATTCAATCTTCCTGAGAGATTTATTTTAAATGTCGGAACGATTGAAGAAAGAAAAAATCTTTTAAATATTGTAAAAGCAATCGACAAAACTGAAATTCCTTTGGTTGTTGTCGGTAGAAAAACAAAATATTTCACCAGAATAGAACAGTACATCAAGAAAAATAAATTAGAAAAACAGATTCATTTTTTGGAAGGAGTTTCGATGGATGAACTAGCTGTCATTTACAAATTGGCAGATATTTTTGTTTATCCAAGTTTTTTTGAAGGTTTTGGGATTCCAATTATTGAAGCATTATTTTCAAAAACGGTAACGGTTACAAGCAATACAAGTTGTCTTCCCGAAGCTGGCGGAAAAGATTCTGTTTACATTGATCCAAAAAATTACTTAGATATTCAGTCAAAAATAAAATTTCTCTGGGCAAATGAATCTGAGAGAAAACGCCGTGCGGAAAGGGGTTTCGAGTTTGTTCAAAAGTTTAATGACGAACCCATTGCAAACGAGCTAATGAATCTTTATCAAAAAATTCTTTAAAAAAACCTTGGTCAGTTAAAAATTAGTTCTACATTTGTAGCATAAATATTCAACAATGAAACCCAATTTTTTAACAGTACATCATTATCATCATCTCTGCTAAGACGGAATTGATTGATATTTGTGTTAAAAAATATAATGATAATTTAAACCGTCTGAGTCTATAGACGGTTTTTTTGTTTCCTGAATTCTCCTCAGAAATCTCAATAATTACTTTCCATTACTCAGACACAAGAAAATTGAAAATGAGTAAATTAAAAATTGCAATCCAAAAAAGCGGTCGTCTTTACGAAGAATCTCTGCAGCTTCTCAAAGATTGTGGAATTTCTGTCAACAACGGAAAAGACCAACTAAAAGTTTCAGTCGAAAACTTCCCAATGGAAATAATGTATCTCAGAAACTCAGATATTCCTCAGTATCTGGAAGATGGAGTAGTTGATATTGCGATCGTTGGCGAAAATCTTTTAGCTGAAAAAAATAAAGAAATCGAGATCGTTCATCAATTAGGTTTTTCAAAATGTCGTGTTTCTTTGGCCGTTCCAAAAGATGTTGAAACAGATAGTCTTCAGTATTTTCAGGGGAAAAAGATTGCCACTTCTTATCCAAATACTTTGAAGCAATATTTACAGGAAAATAATATTGAAGCAGATATTCACGTGATTTCCGGTTCGGTAGAAATTGCTCCCAACATTGGTTTGGCAGACGGAATCTGTGATATTGTAAGTTCTGGAAGCACTTTATTTAAAAATGGTTTACGAGAAACTCTTACCATTTTGAAATCTGAAGCCGTTTTAGCTAAAACTTCTCAACTCAGTTCCGAAAAAGAAAAGACTTTAGAGAAACTTTTATTCAGAATCAAAGCTGTTTTAAAAGCTAAAAACTCAAAATATATTCTGATGAATGTTCCCAATGAAAAAATCGCTGATATTTCAAATGTACTTCCGGTACTGAAAAGTCCAACCGTAATTCCTTTGGCAGAAAACGGTTGGAGCAGCATTCATTCGGTAATTGATGAAGAACGTTTTTGGGATGTCATTGATGAATTGAGAGAAAACGGAGCGCAGGATATTTTAATAATTCCAATCGATAAAATGGTTATTTAAGATGAATATACACCAATTTCCCAGTAAAAATAGCTGGAACGAACTGATAAAACGTCCGGTTTTTAAAAGAGAAGAAGTTTCAGAAATCGTTTCAGGAATTTTCGATGAAGTACAAAAATCCGGCGATAAAGCATTGTTTGATTTCAATAAAAAATTTGATTCGGTTGAAATAGTAAATCTTTCTGCTTCATCAAAAGAAATAGAAAATTCCGCTCAATTAATTTCAGAAGAATTAAAAAATGCCATTCAACAGGCAAAAGAAAATATTACAAAATTTCACGCTTCTCAAGATAATGAAATTCAGAAAATTGAAACAACAAAAGGAGTAATTTGCTGGAGAGAAAATCGCGCCATTGAAAAAGTCGGCATTTATATTCCTGGAGGAACTGCACCATTGTTTTCGACAGTTTTAATGCTTGCAATTCCTGCGCAGTTAGCTGGTTGCAAAGAAATTATTCTTTGCACACCACCAGACAAAAACGGAGACATCAATCCTGCGATTCTCTACACGGCACAACTTTGCGGAATCACTAAAATATTCAAAATTGGTGGAGCTCAGGCAATTGCAGCATTGACTTTCGGTACAGAAACGATTCCTAATGTTTATAAAATTTTTGGTCCGGGAAATCAGTTTGTTGTTGCAGCAAAAGAACTGGCTCAGAATTTTGGTGTTGCGATCGATATGCCTGCAGGACCGAGCGAAGTTTTAATTATTGCAGATGAAAACGCAGTTCCTGAATTCTGTGCGGCAGATCTTCTTTCACAGGCAGAACACGGAAGTGACAGTCAGGTGATTTTTATCTCGACTGATCTTAAAGTTTTAAACGAAACTATTAAAGAAGTTAAAAAGCAGATTAAAAGTCTCCCAAGAAATGAATTTGCTCAGCAATCTTTAGATAATAGTCATTTTATTTTAATTAAAACTATCGAAGAAGCTCTTGAATTTAGCAATTTATACGCTCCGGAACATTTGATTTTAGCAATTAAAAATTTTGAGAATTATATTTCTTCAATTCAAAATGCTGGTTCTGTTTTTCTAGGAAATTATTCATGTGAAAGTGCAGGAGATTACGCAAGCGGAACCAATCACACATTACCTACGAATGGTTTTGCTAAAAATTACAGCGGAGTTTCATTAGACAGTTTTGTCAAGAAAATTACATTTCAGAATTTATCAAAAGACGGACTTCAAAATTTAGGCAAAACCATAGAAATAATGGCAGAAGCGGAAGGTTTAATTGCCCATAAAAGTGCCGTTTCAATCAGATTAAAAAAGTAAAAATGACAACAATAAATATCAATAGGTTTGTTCGAAAGAATATTTTAGAACTTCAACCTTATATCAGTTTCAGAGATCAAAATGAATTTGCCAATCCTGTTTTGATGGATGCCAATGAAAGTCCGTTTGGTGAATTCAACCGTTATCCTGATTCTACTCATCAGAAAATCAGAAATCAGATTTCTCAGTTAAAGAACGTTTCAACAAAACAAATTTCAATCGGAAACGGAAGTGATGAATTGATCGATTTGATCATCAAAATTTTCTGTGAACCTAAAAAAGATTCTATTTTAATGATGAATCCTTCGTTTGCGATGTATGGTTTTTACGCATCAATCAATGAAAATTCAGTTTTAAAGCTTCAGTTAGACAAAAATTTCGAGATTCAGAAAGAAGATTTTATAAAAATAATTGAAGAAAATCAACCAAAAATTTTCTTTTTATGTTCTCCCAACAATCCGACCGGAAATTCGATCAGAGATATTGAATTTTTTATCGAAAATTTCAACGGAATTGTTGTTGTAGATGAAGCTTACATTGAATTTTCGGATGAAAGATCAGCGATCGAATTAATAGAAAAATACCCCAATCTTATTGTCCTGCAAACGTTTTCAAAAGCGTGGGGAATGGCAGGAGCGAGAGTCGGAATTGCTTATTCTTCGGAAGAAATCACTCAATTAATTTATACTGTTAAAGCACCGTACAATGTGAATTCTCTAAGCTTGGATCTGGTTTCGGAAAGTCTTGAAAACGTAAGTGAATTTCAGAGTAATTTAGAGCAGATAATTGCGGAAAGATCTTGGTTAAAGGAAGAATTTAAACAGATTAAATGCATCGAAAAAGTTTTTCCAACCGATGCCAATTTTTTTCTTATCAAATTTAAGGATGTCGAAACTGTTTATCACAAATTGTTAGAAAACGAAATTCTTACAAGCAAAAGATTTCCTCAAATTCCGAACTGCATTAGAATAAATGTTGGTAACAGAGAAGAAAACATCCAATTAATTAGTGCTTTAAAAAATATTTAAAAATGAAAAAAGTATTATTCATCGATCGCGACGGAACATTAATTATTGAGCCACCAATAGATTTTCAGGTTGATTCTCTGGAAAAGCTTGAATTTTATCCCGGAGTTTTTCAAAACCTTTCAAAAATTGCAAAAGAATTAGACTACGAATTGGTAATGATAACGAATCAGGACGGTTTGGGAACTGACAGTTTTCCTTATGAAGATTTTATAAAACCACAGGAAAAAATGATGAAAGCTTTTGAAAATGAAGGTATATTCTTCACAGATGTTTTCATTGATAAAAGTTTTGAGCATGAAAATTTAAATACAAGAAAACCGCAAACAGGAATGCTTGGAAAATACATTCACGGAAATTATGATCTCGAAAATTCTTATGTAATTGGTGATAGATTGACTGATATTGAATTAGCAAAAAACTTAGGAACAAAAGCAATTTTCATCAGTGGAACGGCAAATGAAGAAGCTGAATTGACTACAAAAAATTGGAGCGAAATTTATCAGTTTTTAAAGCAAATTCCGAGAAAAGCTAAAGTATACAGAAAAACCAATGAAACAGAAATTGAAATTGAAGTAAATCTTGACGGAAGTGGAAATTCCGAGATTTCTACTGGACTTCATTTTTTTGATCACATGCTCGAACAAATCTCAAAACACGGGAATTTAGATTTAAAAATAAAAGTGAATGGAGATTTACAAGTTGATGAGCATCACACGATTGAAGACACTGCAATTGTTTTGGGAGAAGCTATTCTACAGGCTTTAGGCAAGAAAAAAGGAATTGAAAGATACGGTTTTCTGCTTCCGATGGATGATTGCCTTTCTCAGGTTGCAATAGATTTTGGAGGAAGACCGTGGTTGGTTTGGGATGTTGAATTTAATAGAGAAAAAATTGGTGAAGTACCTGCAGAAATGTTTTTTCACTTTTTTAAATCATTCACAGATTCTTCCAAATCAAATTTAAATATAAAATCGGAAGGAAATAATGAGCATCACAAGATTGAATCTGTTTTTAAAGCCTTTGCAAAAGCTATAAAAATGGCTGTAAATCAAACAGATCAGAATTTTAATTTACCATCAACAAAAGGAAGTTTATAAATGATTGCAATTATAAAATATAACGGCGGAAATGTAAATTCGGTTCAGAATGCATTAAACAGATTAGGCGAAAAATCTATAATCACAGATGATTTTGAATTGATACAAAATGCTGATAAAGTAATTTTTCCGGGAGTTGGCGAAGCTTCTTCTACGATGAAATTATTAAAACAAAAGGATTTAGATCAATTAATTTCAAAATTGACTCAGCCAGTTCTCGGAATTTGTCTCGGAATGCAGTTGATGTGTAGAAATAATGAAGAAGGAAACACGGTAGGAATGGGGATTTTTGATATTAATGTTAAAAAATTTCCGAAAGAAAATATCGTTCCACATATGGGTTGGAATATAGTTTCAGAGTTGAAATCGTCATTGTTTTCAGATATTTCAGAAGAAAATGATTTCTATTTTGTTCACAGCTATTATTGTGAATTATCGGATTTTACAACTTCTGTTTGTGATTATATTTTGCCTTTCAGTGCATCGTTGCAGAAAGATAATTTCTTTGCAACACAGTTTCATCCTGAAAAATCCGGGAAATTTGGAAATCAATTATTGAAAAACTTTTTAAAAATTTAATGATGAAAATAATTCCAGCCATAGATATCATCGACGGAAAATGTGTGAGACTTTCAAAAGGTGATTACAGCACAAAAAAAATCTACAACAAAAATCCTGTAGAAGTTGCCAAAGAATTTGAAGATTTCGGAATCAAGTTCCTACATTTGGTTGATCTTGACGGAGCAAAATCCAAACATATTGTCAATCAAAAAATATTGGAAAAGATTGCTAATGAAACTTCGTTACACATCGATTTTGGAGGCGGATTGAAAACAGAAAAAGATATTGAGATTGCTTTTAATTCCGGATCACAACAAATTACAATTGGAAGCATTGCGGTTCAGAATCCTGAATTTTGTTATGAAATGATTGACAAATACGGTTCTGAAAAAATAATTCTGGGAGCTGATTGTGAAAACCGAAAAATAAAAACTTTAGGCTGGCTTGAAGAAAGTGACAGAGACATCATTGATTTTATTCTGCAATATCAAGAAAAAAAAATAAAAAATGTGATCTGTACAGATATTTCAAAAGACGGAATGTTGGAAGGCGCTTCGACAGAATTGTATCAGGAAATTTTAGCAAAAACTAATATAAATCTCATTGCGAGTGGAGGAATCTCATGCATTGAAGACGTTTTCAAAATGAAAGAAATTGGCTGTTCCGGAACGATTATCGGGAAAGCTATTTATGAGAATAAAATATCACTAAATCAACTTCAAAAATTTATTGAAAATGCTTAAAAAAAGAATCATTCCTTGTCTTGATATCAAGGATGGAACAACTGTGAAAGGAATTAATTTTGTGGGTTTGATCAATGCCGGAAATCCTATTGAATTGGCAAAAAAATATGAAAATGAAGGCGCAGATGAATTGGTTTTCCTTGATATTACGGCTACTATTGAAGAGCGTAAAACTTTTGTTGAACTCGTAAAAGATATTGCAAAAGAATTGAGTATTCCATTTACAGTGGGAGGTGGAATTTCTACTGTGGAAGACGTAAGAAAATTGCTAGAAGCCGGCGCCGACAAAATCAGTATAAATTCTTCAGCCGTTAAAAATCCGAAATTAATATCTGATTTATCAAAAGAATTTGGAAGTCAATGCATCGTAGTTGCGATTGATACGAAACTTTTTAATAATTCTGATTGGGTTTTTGTGAAAGGTGGAAGAGAACGGACTTCTTTACAGACTTTAGATTGGACAAAAAAAGCAGAAGAATTGGGCGCAGGTGAAATTCTTTTAACCTCAATGGATGGTGACGGAACTAAAAATGGTTTTGATCTGAGAATCACAAAATTGGTTTCAGAAAGTATCAATATTCCATTGATCGCTTCTGGTGGAGCTGGAAAATTAGAAGATTTTGAAAATGTTTTTAACCAGACTAAAGCAACAGGAGCTTTGGCTGCAAGTATTTTTCACTTTGGAGAAATCAGTATTAACGAATTAAAAGAAGGATTAAAGTTAAAAAAATTGGCAGTAAGATGATAGATTTTAATAAAACAAATGGTTTGGTTCCTGTTATTATTCAGGACGACAGAACTTTACAGGTTTTGATGTTGGGCTACATGAACGAAGAAGCATTTGAGAAAACAAAAGCAGAAAAAATAGTCACTTTTTTCAGTCGTTCAAAAAACAGATTATGGACAAAAGGTGAGGAATCAGGAAATTTTTTGAAAGTAAAAAACATAGCGATAGATTGCGATCAGGATACAATTTTGATCAAAGCTGTTCCTGAAAATATCGTTTGTCACACCGGAAGTTTCAGTTGCTTTGGAGATAAGGAGACGAAAGGTTTTTTATATGAACTGGAAGAGAAAATCGGTCAAAGAATTGATGACAAAGTTGAAGATTCATATACTTATTCACTCTATCAAAAGGGAATCAATAAAGTTGCTCAAAAAGTGGGAGAGGAAGCTGTAGAATTGGTTATTGAAGCTAAAGATAGTGATGCAGATTTATTTAAAAATGAAGCCGCAGATCTTCTCTACCATTTTCTGATTTTACTGAAAACCAAAAACTTTTCATTACAGGAAATCGAAGAAATTCTTTTGGATCGTAATCAATAAAAAAACCTGCAAAAAGCAGGTTTTAAGTATATTATTCAATCACAACCTTTCTTACGACTGTATGATGATCAGTGATAATTTTTCCTAAATAAACACCTTTTGTAATACCCGAAATATTGATTTTAGTTTGATCTTTTTTTGATAAAAAAGAATGACCAAGCAAATCTGTTAACTCAAATGAGAAGTTTTTTGTATTTTTTGGAAGTTTAATATTCAGAAATTCCTTTGCAGGATTGGGATAAATCGTTGCTTGTTCCAATTCGTTTGCGGAGTTTTCATCTGTACTTAAAATTGAAGTTGTGGCAACTGCGAAATGTTGAAGCGCACCCACTGAAGCTTTTCCAACATTGTAGATATAGACAGGATCTGTATTCGCAAAGGTATCATTTGCGGTGTGAGGATAATTGCTTCTTAACTTCTCGAAATAACCCGTAATCACTTCACCCTTCAATTCAAATGGAATATAATCTGTATCTTCAGCTTCATCAATATCTGTTAAAAGTGGTGAATAAAGACTTGTAAGAGTTACCAATTCCTGAGTGGCAGCAACAGAAGCTGCAGTATTATTAGGATTTCCTCCCATATCTTCATCACAATAAATCGTATTGTTAATGTTACCCATTTTTCCTCCTACCTGATCAAGATTAAAAACCAATTTGATGTCTAAAACACGATTTGTTCCTTGATAAGCAACTGTATTCGCATAATGAGTGCTTCCTCTTAAACCTTGCTCTTCGCCTGAGAAATGAATAAATTTGATTGAATATTCTGTAGGAATATCTTTTAAAATTCTTGCAGCTTCCAGAATGATTGATGTTCCGCTTCCATTGTCGTTGACTCCCGGTCCGTTGATACTATCAAAATGTCCGCAAATGATCACAAATTTATTTGGATAAACTGTTCCTATTTTTGTAATCACTAAATTTTTAGAATTAACGGTATTGCTTCCGGAAGTATAAGAAAACGGATCTTCTACAATCTGACTTGTAGAATAGCCGTAAGAAAGATATTTATTTTTGATCCAGTTAAATGCATTAACGTTATTTGCAGAACCTGTAGTTTTGATTCCGAAATTTGAAAATTCCTGTAAATTTGTAGTAATATTGGTCTGTGAAACTTGGTTTGCACGGTTTTGATAAGCCTGAATAAAGTTCTGAGAATAAAAATTCTGTATACCTAGAGACAAAACGATAAGACTTAAAAATTTTTTCATTTTATGAATTTCGGCAAATATATAAATAAAATGATTCCAAACGAAAGTAAGGAATCATTATTTTTTTATTTTATAAAAAGTTTGAATTGATCAATGATTTTTAAAAAATTCAATTTATCTTATTTATCGATGATTATTTTTTTGGTGATTGTTTCACCATCAGATTTTATTGTACAAAGATAAACTCCGTTAGGTAATTTAGAAACATTAATCTTGCTTTCGTTTCCATGAGTTGAAATTAATTTTCCGCTCATATCATTGATTTCAAGAGAGAAATTTTTAATGTTAGCTGGAAGTTCTACATTCAGAATATCTTTAGCAGGATTAGGATAAATTTTTATTGATTCTAACTTATTTACAGCAGTTTCATTAGTACTCAAAACAGAGGTTGCCACAGCAAAGTGTTGTAGTGCTCCAACTGCAGCTTTCCCTACATTAAAAACGTAAACAGGATCAATATTTGCAAAAGTATCATTGACAGTGTGTTGATTTCCGCTCACCGGAGTTTCGTAAAAACCTGTAATAATATCTCCCTTAGCTTCGAAAGGCACATAATCTGACGCATAAGCATTTGACAAGGTGGTTTGAAGAGGAGAATACAAAGTCGTACAATTTGCCAATTGCTGAGTCATTGCAAGTGACGGTGCATTATTGGCTGTACCTCCAGTTGAAGTTTGATCGCTTTCACAAACAATCGTATTGCTTGGATTTGAAATTTTTCCTCCAACTTGGTCAATATTAAAAACAACTTTCAAATTAAGTTGACGAACATTATTAATAAAAACAACATTATTCACATAATGATTACTTCCAATCAAACCCTGTTCTTCACCAGAAAAATGAATAAACTTTACCGAGTATTCTGTAGGAACATCTTTTAAAATTCTTGCAGCTTCCAATAAAATAGAAGTTCCGCTTCCGTTATCGCTTACTCCGGCTCCTGTAATGGTGTCGTAATGTCCGCAAATGATAACATAAATATTTGGATAAACTGTTCCTGTTTTAGTAATAATTAAATTCTTAGAAGTTGCACTTCCGTAAGTAAAAGTATCTTCTGTAATCTGGCTTGCATCATAACCATACGTTTGATATTTTGCTTTAAGCCAATTAAGTGTATTTGTATTCGCTGTAGAACCTGTCGTTTTTACACCGAGATTCGAAAATTCTTGAAGCAGCGCGGTAATATTCGTTTGAGTAACCTGATTAGCTCTCGTCTGATAAGCCTGAATAAAACTTTGAGCATGTAAACTGTAGGTAGCTAAAGAAAGGAGTAGAAGAGTGGATAATTTTTTCACTTTAAACGTCGATTTTATACTTTGAAGTAATTTTAAGCAAATGTAGATAAAATAAAAAAATCCTGAGCAAAAAACTCAGGATTTTATATTGATAACAAAAAATTTTACATTATTTTACTTGATCTACAACTGCTTTGAATGCTTCAGGATAGTTCATAGCCAAATCAGCTAAAACTTTTCTGTTTAATTCAATGTTGTTCTTTTTAAGAGCTCCCATAAACTGAGAGTAAGACATTCCGTGCTCTCTTGCTCCTGCGTTGATACGCATGATCCAAAGTGATCTGAAGTTTCTCTTTTTCTCTTTTCTACCACGGTAAGCATATTGCATTGCTTTATGTACCGCGTTTTTAGCAACAGTCCAAACGTTCTTTCTTCTACCGAAAAAACCTTTAGCTTGTTTCATTAATTTTTTTCTGCGAGCTCTAGAAGCTACGGCATTTACTGATCTTGGCATAATTTAAATTGTTTTTTTGAAAAGGGCGGTAAACTGTTTCATTACACTTATCTGCACCGTTTCAGGGTTAAAATGTTGAATTGTTATTCTTATAAACCGAAAAATGATTTATAAAAACTACTTAATTGCTAATTGACGTTTAACGCTTTTTTCGTCCACTTTCGCAACGTAAGAAGTAGTAGTAAGATTTCTCTTCTGCTTAGTTTCTTTTTTAGTTAAGATGTGGCTTTTGAAAGCATTTTTTCTTTTAATCTTACCAGTTCCGGTAAGTTTAAAACGCTTCTTAGCACCTGATTTCGTTTTTAATTTTGGCATTGTTTGCTTTTTTATGTTTTTGTTATCAATACTTTAGCTATCGACTAAAAGCTTTTGGCTATTAGCTTTCTGGGCGTGTCCCTCAATCGTTCATTCCGCTACGCTCCATTCACTCATTCGGGATCAGGCTATTCATTTCAAGTCCTCGCTCTACCGCTTTTGCCGGCTCCTGCTGTGGGCTTTCCATTACTATCCTTCACGCAGATAATTGGTTTGCAAAATTACGAAAAATTATCATACAAAAAGAGACTTTCATTAGAAAATCTCTTTTTGTATATTTCCGTAAGACAATGAGTAGGAAACCCATCATCATGTTATCAAATTATTTAGCTGGTTTTTTAGGACTCATCATCATAATCATTCTTTTTCCTTCAAGTTTAGGAAGCTGATCTACTTTCCCAACATGCTCAAGTTCCTGAGCCAATTTAAGAAGTAAAATTTCGCCCTGATCTTTAAAGATAATTGAACGTCCTTTGAAAAATACGTAGGTTTTCAATTTTGAACCTTCTTCCAAAAACTTTTCAGCATGTTTTTTCTTAAAATCATAATCGTGCTCGTCAGTCTGAGGTCCGAAACGGATCTCCTTTACAACCACTTTGATTTGTTTTGCTTTGAGCTCTTTTGTTTTTTTCTTTTGCTCGTATAAAAACTTTTTATAGTCTAATATTCTTGCAATGAAAGGTTCAGCTTTGTCTGAAATCACGACCAAATCAAGCTCTTGTTCTTTGGCAATTTGTCTCGCTTTGTCAATCGGGAAAATTCCCGGTTCTACGTTGTCGCCCACTAAACGAAGTTCTCTTACGCGAATCTTATCGTTTATCATGTGTAAGTCCTCCTGTGGTGGACGTCTTTGTGGGCCTCTGTTGTTAAATCTTTGTGCTATCGCTTTATAATTTTATTGGTTAATAACTATTTAATTAAAATATTCAATGATTAAAAAATTAAAGATTATTCACTAATTTGAATTTTTAATCCTTTAATTGTTTAATAATTTATACTGTTGCTTCTTTTTTGAAGTGCGCTACAAACTCATCCATGCTCATTACTCCAAGATCGCCTTCTCCACGTCTACGTACAGAAATTGTGCCATCTCTTTCTTCATTTTCTCCTACTACAAGCATGAAAGGAATCTTTTTCAATTCTGCATCACGGATTTTTTTACCCGTTTTTTCGTTTCGCTCGTCAATCAATCCGCTAATATCGTGATTTTCTAAAAATTCTGAAACTTTTTTAGCATAATCTACATATTTTTCACTGATTGGCAGTATGGTAAACTGATCCGGACTCAACCATAATGGGAAATCTCCGGCAGTATTTTCTAATAAGATCGCAATAAAACGTTCCATAGAACCAAACGGTGCTCTGTGAATCATGATCGGTCTATGCTTCTCGTTATCGCTTCCGATATAAGTAAGGTCGAATCTTTCCGGTAAATTGTAATCTACCTGAATAGTTCCTAGCTGCCATTTTCTGCCTAAAGCATCTTTCACCATGAAATCTAACTTAGGACCGTAAAATGCAGCTTCACCATATTCGGTAACCGTGTTTAATCCTTTTTCCTTTGCTGCAGTAACGATTGCATTTTCTGCTTTTTCCCAGTTTTCGTCAGAACCTATATATTTTTCTTTATTATCAGGATCTCTTAATGAAATCTGAGCTGTAAAATCTGCAAACCCAAGCGAACCAAAAACATAAAGAACCAAATCAATCGTTTTCTTAAATTCGTCCATCAACTGATCCGGAGTACAGAAAAGGTGAGCATCATCCTGAGTAAAACCCCGAACTCTCGTTAAGCCGTGAAGTTCGCCACTCTGTTCATATCTGTAAACCGTTCCGAATTCTGCATATCTTTTTGGTAAATCTCTATAACTCCATTGTGAAGTTTTGTAGATTTCACAGTGGTGAGGACAGTTCATCGGTTTCAGCATAAATTCTTCTCCTTCATTCGGAGTTTTGATAGGCTGAAAGCTATCTGCACCATATTTATCCCAGTGACCGGAAGTTACATACAGTTCTTTTGCACCGATATGTGGTGTCATTACAAATTCGTATCCTCCTTTTTTCTGAGCATCAGAAAGGAAATTTTCTAACTTTTTTCTCAAAGCAGTACCTTTTGGCAACCATAGTGGTAAACCTGCACCTACTTTTTCTGAGAAAGCGAAAATTCCTAATTCTTTACCTAATTTTCTGTGATCTCTTCTTTTAGCTTCTTCTAATAATTCAAGATATTCAGTCAGTTCTTTCTGTTTTGGGAAAGAAATACCGTAAACTCTTGTTAATTGTGGGTTTTTCTCATTTCCTCTCCAGTAAGCTCCCGCAGCATTCAAGATCTTTACAGCTTTCACAATTCCGGTATTTGGAATATGACCTCCACGACAAAGATCTGTGAAATTATCGTGCGTTACAAAGGTAATTTCACCATCATTAAGATTAGAAATCAATTCTACTTTATAAGGATTATCTGCATATGTCTCTAATGCTTCAGCTTTAGAAACAGGATATAGTGAAAATGTTGAAGCTTTTTTAGCATTTTCTAAAACTTTCTTTTCAATTTTCTCAAAATCTTTTTCAGACAAAACTTCGTCACCGAAATCTACATCATAATAAAATCCGCTTTCAATTGCCGGACCGATCGTTAATTGAGCATTTGGATAAAATTCAAGGATTGCCTGCGCCAAAAGGTGGGCAGAAGAATGCCAGAAGGCTTTCTTACCAAGATCATCATTCCATGTCAAAAGCTGTACCGTAGAATCTGTGGTGATAGGCGTGGTAACTTCGACTTGTGTACCGTTTACAACTGCGGAAATGGTATTTCTAGCCAATCCCTCGCTTATCGATTTTGCCACATCCAAAGGAGTAACTTCTCCTTCAAATTCTCTGACGCTATTGTCTGGAAGTGTAATTTTTATCATTGTTTACTAAGAAATTTTAAGTTGCAAAAATACGCATTTTTTACTTCTTTAAGAAATCATAGCATGATAATTCATAAAAAATACAATTTATTTTAAATTTTGACGTTAATGAAAATTTCAATTAATGATTTTCTTAATATTTTAAACAAAAAAAATACTAAGTTTTCACTTAGTATTGTCTGTTTTCCCCGATTTGTTTTTCGAAGCTTTCTGTACATCTTCTTTATCTACATCGGGAGGATTTTGTTGTTTTGAAGATGCAGGAATATTCTGAAAATCTTCATTTTGCTTTTTTGTTTCTGCTGAATTGGCAGAACCTTTTTTTACATTATCGTCTTTTGAGCCCATTGTTTTGAATTTTAGAGTCCGAGAACACCGAGTTTTCCGGTTTTATCTTCTATTGTATAATTCAAAGCCTTTGCCAAAACGAAAATATTATTAAGATTTTCCATCAATTGTTGGCGTCCTTCATTTCGAAGTTTGTTTTGATCAACAGATTTGATAGCAGTCTGCTTTGCTTTCTGCTGTACATTTTTGATGTCTTTTTCTGAAATTCTGTTGATGAAAGAATCGTCCATCGACTGTATTTCTACGCTTGGTGTGATTCTGATGTCTGCATTGGGCAATTCTGTAATTATTAATTTTTTATTGACAGAATCTACTTCCATTTTCATTTTATTCAGATCATAGGAAACCTGTGCATTTGTTTTGGTGTATGTGATGATGCTGTTGCTCGTCATTTCTCTTCCGAAAAATTCATACCCCATTTTGGTTTTCTGCATCGATGAAATATCCTGCTCCAAGACAACCATTTTATTCATCTTGGAAATTTGATTGGTTAAAATGTAATAATCAGATTTTTCTGTTTTCTCACTTATATTGAAGCAAGATCTGAAACTGAAAAACAGAATCAACATCAGGAGAATTCCCGCAACGAACGGAATAACAAGTTTTAAATTTCTCAATTTTCTTTTTTAAATATTTCCTTGATCACCGACTTATCATCTTTCTTTAGAATCTCAACAAGATCTCTTTCAATGTATCCTGTTGTCGGCATTTCAATAATCCTTCCAATTTCCTTGCCATATTTTTCTACGATAATAGTAGGAACCTTTTGGATGTTATATTTTGATTCATCGCCTGTAGGAGACTCTTTCTTACGGTTAACCGCAATGATCGTCAATCTGCTGTCCGGAAATTTTACTTCTTGTAAAATTTTCATTAATCTTGGGAAATCTCTATGGCTATCTTCACACCAGGTTCCCATAAAAACGATCAAATTATAAGAATTGATTTTATTTTTCTTCAATTCCCCAACAGCTTTTTGATCTAAAGCATATTCGTTGAATTCTTTTGTGTACCATTCAGAATAAGGTTCTTTTAGAAATTGCTCTTTCAACTGATGTCCTAAAAGCATTTTGCCGTCATTCGTAGTTTCAACTTCACGGTTAACTACAACTTTCTGAGCGTTTAGCTGCTGAGTCGCAAATGCAAATGTTGAAACAACAAGTATATTGGTAATAATTTTTTTCATCTTAATTTTTGATAATTGTTTTTAAATCAGCAGGAGAGTAGTATTTGTTCTTTAAAACCTTATGATCAGATTTTCTGTATACATTGAATTTTTCACCTGACTTTTCGTAGAAAGATTCTACGTCTTTTTCTTTATAAAATTCTACTGTCTCGTTCGCTTGTTCTTCATTATCGCAAGCTTTAGACATATTTGAACGCTGAACTTCGTTGAAAAGTTCTACAAATTTATCACCTAATCCAAACTCTAAGACCGCACCGCTCAATACATACTGCAAATCGCATAATGCATCAGCAATTTCTACTAAATTTTTATCTTCAATTGCCTGTTTTAGTTCATTTAATTCTTCCTGTAAAAGCTCAACTCTCAAGTCACATCTTTCCTGAGAAGGAATTTGGGGAGTTTCTAAAATAGGAGCTTTGAAAGTGGTGTGGAATTCTGCTACCTGGTTCAGACTGTCAATTTTATCCATGAAATTTTTAAATTTAAAGCAAAGATAAAAATTAGGAATTAGAAATTAGGAATTAGGCATTAGGTTTTTGTGCGTTTTTCAGGAAGAACCTATTTTTTTATTTTGATAAATGCTTCGACCGCTTTCCTTAGTATGAAATTTAGAAAAACAATTTCTAATTTCTAATTTCTAATTTCTAATTAATTAAAATAATTTATTCGTCAAAAAAAAGACTGCCATTTTCAGACAGTCTTTTCTAAGTTTAATTTTTAATGATTAATTTTTGATAAATCTTTTTGAGATTTCTCCAATCTGGATCGTGTAAGCTCCCGTTGTAAGGTTACTTACATTTACTGTGCCTCTTTCGAGTTTTCCTGAGTTAATTAGTTTTCCACCCATATCGAAGATTTTATAATCTTCAGTCGTCGTATTTGAAATATTTAAAATATCTCTTACAGGATTCGGATATAATTTAATATCTGTCATTAAATTTTCAACATTAAAATCATCCCCTCTTCCTGATGAAATAATATTTAAAGTATAATCTTCAACCTGTCCGTAAGTATAAGATCCACAAGATGATGAAGGAACAGAATTGTACTGCATCATGACTCTCATTCTTGTACTTCCAAGAGTTGCTGTTGAAGGAATCGTAATTGATCCTGTCACAGGAGTTGTTTGCGAACCTGTTTTCGTCCATGCTAATTCTCCGCTGTCAGTAAAATCACCATCTTTATTATAGTCGATATAAACTGCGTATGCTTCATTATATTTAGTGGAAGTCCAAACCGGTGTGATAGAAATTGTATTTGCCGTTCCTCGGGTAACATTTGTTGAAATTGAAGTGAAGTTTTCATAACCTGCAGTTCCAGTAGAAGTATTATTGATGGTACCAAATGTTACGTTTCCAATTCTTTCATCTGCGGTATTTGTCGCAGATGCTGTACAATAAGTAACAGTACTTCCGGCGAGAGTCGTTACGGTTGCCGTATTACTTGCTGTAGAAACATTTCCTGCTGCATCTTTAGCCCTAACCGTGAAACTGTAAGTTGTTGAAGGCATTAAACTTGTAACAGTATACGTTGTAGAAGCTGTAGAACCAATAAGTGAAGCTCCCTGATAAACATCGTAACCTGTAACACCAACCGCATCTGTTGCTCCACTCCATGAAAGATTGGTGCTTGTAGAAGTTGTTCCTGAAGCCGAAAGAGTAGGAGCTGTAGGAGCAACCGTATCTGTACTTCCTGAGCCTGCATTTACAGAAATATTGGCATTATTCACGTCAAAGAAAATATGATTACTTCCTTTTACCATAATCCTCCCGGTGGTTGTAGAAACATTCGGAATCGTAACTGCCTGTGAACCGTCATTTGGAGTTCCTGCCAATAAGGTTGTCCAGGTTGTCCCGGAATTTGTTGACCAAAGAATATCTACATTAGCAGCATTTACGCCGTTTGCTGTTGTTCCGGCAACATTCCATGTTACGTTTTGAGAACTTCCTCCAGTGTAAGTTGTTGCCGAACCCTGAGAAGTAATGATGAAAGGTCCTGCAGTTGCATTTACAGTAACTTTAGCATCATCAGAATTGTTTCCCGAACCTCCTGCTCTGTTATCACGAACTGTAAATCTGAAATTTAAAGATCTTGCTACAGAAGAAAGAGCCTCTACATTGATTTCTGAGCCTGCAGTAGTTGTTGCACCCGCTAAAACAGATGCCATTCTTGGGAAATATCTTACAGGGCTCGTTGTAGGAGTCCATGATCTGAATGTTGGTCCGCTTGCTTTTGTTGCACTTGCTGCAGAGCTTGCTCCGGTTTGAGAAGAAGAAGCATTATCTATTTGCTCCCAAATATAAGTTAATGAATCTCCGTTAGTATCAGTTCCGGTTCCTGTAAGCATAAAAGGTGTGCTTTTCGGAATTGTATAATCTAAGCCTGCATCTGCAGTAGGAATTGTATTTCCGGTAGAAGTGCTTACAGGACAGGTTTTAGCTTTAATATTATTCGTGATCTGCTGAATGCTTATCGCATGAAAGAAAGAATCTGAATGTGGTTGAATATCCTGGCTTGTAATTCCTGCATAACCCATAATTGTTGATCCTGAACCAGGTTCCATATTGACACCTGTTCCCTCATTGCTCATTGAGAAAGTGTGATTTCCTCCAAACTGATGACCTAATTCGTGGGCTACATAATCGATGTCAAAATTATCACCAGATGGAATTCCGTCTGCAGGAGAGGTGTAACCGCTGCCTTTTGAACCGTTTACACAAACACAACCGATGCAGCCTGCATTTCCGCCACCTCCGGAAGCTCCGAATAAATGTCCTACATCATAGTTTGCTTCACCAATTACAGACGTTAAAGTTGACTGAAGCTGAGAATTCCAATTACTCATTTGTGCAGCTGCAGAATAAGGATCTGTAGAAGCATTAGTATAAATTACCGCGTCATTATTGGCTATCAAAACCATTCTTGCTGCAAAATCTTTTTCAAAAACGCCGTTCACACGAGTCATTGTATTATTCATTGCTGCCAAAGCTAATGCTTTTGTACCTCCGAAGTAAGTTGTATACTCTCCTGTTGAAGAAAGAGCCAATCGGAATGTTCTTAATTTAGCATCATCTGCGTTTGGTCTTGCTTCGAGAGCTGAAGTGCTGATTCCTTTTTGGGCAACATCGATAACAGTGCATTCGAAAGTATTTAAATTGTCTTTTTTATCAGACTTTTTATAAACCACATACGAAGAAAGATCTTTTGTGTACGGTTCAATGAAAACAGCCGATTTATCACCATAAATTTCCATTGAAGATAATCCCAGAGGAGAAATACTGAAATATACCGTAGAATTCGGATCATCAAGACCTTCACCAACATAAGATTTAATATCCGGATATTTTGCGGCAAGCTGAGGATCAAAATTTGAATTTTCTCTTACTTTAAAGTTTTCTAATTTTCCTTCAGAATTTGGGAAAGAAATAATAATTTCTGATTTTTCCCAGGCAGCTAATCTCTTTGGAGCTTTTGCAAGAACGCTTTTTAGCCCGTTGATATCTAGCTGATAAATTTTTGGATTGAGAATGTTTGTTTTGTTTTCAAAAACATCTGTGTTTTCTTTTGTAGATCCGGTTGTCCAGAGACGGTCGGTTTGTGCGAAAGAAATACCTGACATGACAAGCATTCCTATCAGCAATAATTGTTTTTTCATAAAATTATTATTTTGATTGTGGAATATCAAAGCTAATAAAATTTTAGTTACGAAAAACAAATTTTTTTAAGAAAATTTTAGATATTTAACATAAATAATTATGCATTACATTCAATGCTTAGTAAAACATTTCTCGCATAAACAAAAAATAGCACACGAAAAACACGTGTGCTATTGAATTTTATAATAATTTAATTATTTTGTAATCTCTCTACCGATAACTAATCTTTGAATTTCTGAAGTTCCTTCTCCGATTGTACAAAGTTTAGAATCTCTGTAGAATTTCTCAGCAGGAAAATCTTTTGTATATCCGTAACCTCCAAAAACCTGAACAGCATTGTTTGATATTCTTACACAAGCTTCAGAAGCGTACAATTTTGCCATTGCACCTTCTTTAGTCATTTTTTGCTTAGCATTTTTCAATGTTGAAGCTCTTTGAATCAACAATTCAGCAGCATCGATTTCTGTTGCCATATCAGCCAACATAAAGTTGATTGCCTGAAATTCAGAAATTGCTTTTCCAAATTGTTTTCTCTCCTGAGCATATTTTAAAGCAGCTTTGTAAGCTCCTCTCGCGGTTCCTAAACTTAATGCAGCAATAGAAATTCTACCGCCATCTAATATTTTCATAGCCTGTTTGAAACCTTCACCAACTTCTCCTAAACGGTGAGAATCTGGTACTCGAACGTTATCAAAGATAAGTTCTGCAGTTTCTGAAGCACGCATTCCTAATTTATTTTCTTTTTTTCCGGAAGTGAAACCTGCCATTCCTTTTTCAAGAACGAAAGCAGTGGAATTGTTTTTTGCACCAATTTCTCCTGTTCTCGTCATGACAACAGCAATATCCCCTGAAATTGCGTGAGTGATAAAGTTTTTAGCACCATTGATAACCCATTCTTCACCGTCTTTTACAGCAGTTGTAGACATTCCGCCAGAATCAGATCCTGTGTTATGCTCTGTCAATCCCCAAGCTCCGATTACTTTTCCGGTAGCTAACTGAGGAAGCCATTTGTTTCTTTGCTCTTCGTTTCCGAACTCATAAATATGATTGGTACACAACGAATTGTGAGCTGCTACAGAAAGTCCGATAGAAGGGTCTACCTGAGAAATCTCATCCAAGATGGTAACATACTCATGATAACCCAAACCAGAACCACCATACTGCTCAGGAATTAGGATTCCCATGAAGCCCATATCTCCTAATTGATGAAATAATTCTTTAGGAAAAGTCTGGCTTTCGTCCCACTCCATAATATTGGGTCTGATATTTTTCTCAGCAAATTCTTTTGCTGTTTCAGCTATCATTTTAATGTTGTTGATAGTTTCTGTATTCATATTAGATAATAGTTAGTGCCCAAAGATACTTAAATTGCCGAAATACGAAAAAAAATTTACTTAAGTATAAAAAAGTCAGTCTAAAGTTTTATATATCAATTTTTTACACTCTTAAATTTAACATAACATTAATGATAATATTTAATTACAATTGTATTAATTTCATAATTTAGCAAACCAATTTTTAAAGAATGAAAAAATTTCTATTTCCTGTTTTATTCATTTCAACGTATGCATTTGCTCAGATTCCTGCGGGATATTACGATGGAACTTCAGGACTTTCAGGTTATGCGCTGAAATCAAAAGTTCATGATATTATTTCTGAAAAAAATATCAACCGACATTATGGTGATCTTACCAACTACTATAATCAGACTGATTTAGATAAATATTATGACCACGGCGCTACAAATACTACTATTTTATTGGATATGTATTCTGAAATTCCAACAGGACCTGATGCTTATGAATACACAACAGCAAATATTATCGGAAGTGCAGGTGCGGAAGGTTTAGGCTGGAATAGGGAACATATGATGCCTCAAAGTACATTTTACAGCAATTACCCGATGTATTCGGATTTGTTTTATGTAGTTCCAACCGATGCGAGAATCAATCAGTTAAGAAGTAATTACCCTTACGGAATTGTAGGTTCTACCATATATTATACGTTTACGAATTCTTCAAGAATCGGTAATTGCGCCATTCCAGGAATGACTTATACAGGTCGTGTTTATGAGCCTATCAATGAATTTAAAGGTGATGTTGCGAGAAGTTTACTATATTTTGCAGTAAGGTATGAAGGAAAATTAGGCAGTTTTAATTTTAATAACAATACAAATCCTGCTTCCGACACCAATCCTTTGGACGGAACTGAAGAAAGAGCTTTTGATCCTGCTTATATTGCAATGCTTCTTCAGTGGCATACTCAAGATCCTGTTTCTCAAAAGGAAATTGATAGAAACAATGCTGTTTATAACTTACAGAGAAACAGAAACCCTTTTATTGATAATCCTTCTTGGGTAAATGCAATTTGGGGACAGACTCCGGATACGGTTGCACCACAGACTCCGGCAAATTTAACTGTAACTCAAAACAGCGCTTATTTTTCATCATTAAGCTGGACACCGAGTACAAGCACTGATGTTATAGGATATAAAATTTATCAGAACGGAACTTTAGTTGGAGCGACGAAAAATACAACGTTCAGTGTAGACCATTTAATGCCTTCTACAACCTATACTTTCACAGTTAAAGCTTATGACAACGGATATTTATTATCATCAGACAGCAACGTAGCTTCAACAACGACTTTGGCATCGGATATTTATGCTAAAGATTTATTTGTTTCAAAATACCTGGAAGGAACATCCAATAATAAAGCTTTAGAAATCACCAATAAAACAGGACATCCAGTAAATTTAAGTGACTACAGATTATCTATTCAGTTCCCAAGCGGAACCAATTATTATTTCCCTGATCCGTATGAATTGGAAGGAATTGTTCAGAATAACGAAACTTTTGTTGTCTTAAATCCTGATGCAAATTTCTCTTGCTATACTATAAATCAGGCAAAATTTGTAACGGCTGCTCCACAAATGACTTATTCGGGAAGCCAATATTTAGAATTAAGATACAAATCTACAACTGTTGATGCAATCGGGGTTTCAAGTACAAATAATTCTTCTGTTTTGGGTAATGTTTCTTTATACAGAAAATCGACTGTCAATCAACCGACAACCACCTTTAACCTTGGTGAATGGGATTCATATGCAAGTAATTATTGCCAGAACTTAGGAACTTTAGCAACTTCTGATGTGATTCTTACTCAAAATAATGAGTTTAAAATTTATCCAAACCCTGTTAATGACAATATTTTCGTTAACGGAAAAACGGATACTATAAAAAAGGCTCAGATTTTAGATTTTTCAGGAAAAGTAATTTCTACCGAACAAAATCCTTTTAAAAATAAGAAAAACATTTCAGTTCAAAATTTAACAACAGGTTCTTATTTATTGAAATTAGATGATAAGGTTTATCAGTTTATTAAGAGATAAGATTTTAGATTTTTAGATAAAACTAAAATTCTACAGCATTTTCATTCTGTTTGTCATCCTGAAAGGATCTTAACAACGTAATTCAATTCGAAAACTTAGTATAGATCCTTTCAGGATGACAAACTTTTTATTAAACGCGCGCGGAGCATTTTAAATATAAAATAATCCATGATGTTATTTCTATTTTTGAATAAATCTCACAAAATGTTACTATTAAAACATCATCGATATAAGCAGATTCACTAATAATCAATATCTATAAGTGTATCTGCTTATATTTTTTATTTATAAGTAATTATGCTTATATTTGCAAAATGATAGCGGTACTTACCGGAGACATTATAAATTCACAACACGCAGAAACAGAAGTTTGGATTACCAAGCTTAAAAATCTTCTCGAAAATTGGGGAAGCGCACCTCAAACATGGGAAATCTACAGAGGCGACGAATTTCAGTTTAAATGTCATATTGATGAAGTTTTCTGGCGTTTCTTAGCCATAAAATCTCTCATAAAAAGTCAGGAAAATCTAGATGTAAGGATTGCCATTGGTATTGGTGAAGAAAATTTTTCATCTGAAAAAATCACAGAATCCAACGGAACAGCATATGTAAATTCCGGAAGATTATTGAATGATTTAAAAAATGACGGGCACACAGTTGCTATCAAAACTTCCAATGATTCTTTAGACAGAGACTTGAATATTTTGTTGAAATGGTCTTCGAAAGATTTCGATAACTGGACGATGGCGACTTCCGAAATCATTCACGAAATGATTATGAATACTGACATCACTCAGGAAGATCTGGCAAAGAAATTCGCAATTTCACAATCATCAATCAGCCAGAGACTGAAACGCGCAAACTACGAATTAATCGTAGAAACCAATCAATATTTTAAAAAGAAAATTTCCGAACTGTAAGCATGATTTTCACTAAACTCATATTGGCACATTTACTTGGAGACTTTATTCTCCAGCCAAATTCATGGGTAGCTGATAAAGAAAGCAAAAAACTGAAGAGTAAATATTTGTACCTTCATGTTCTGATTCACACCGTTTTAAGTTTTATTTTCCTTTGGGATCTTCAGTTTTGGTGGGTAGCGGTTTTAGTAGGAATTACACATTTTATTATTGATGCTGCGAAACTAAGTTTTCAGACTATTAAAAATAAAAAAAGTTGGTTTTTTATCGATCAGGCTCTTCATACTTTAGTGATTACAGGAGTCTCTTTTTATTTTAATGAATTCAGTTTTGAATTTTTAAAAGATCAGGAAATTTTAAAAATATTGATGGCAGCTTTGTTTTTAACGACCCCAGCTTCAATTTTCATCAAAATATTATTGTCTTCGTGGACGCCCGTTCCAGAGACAGCAGATAATATACAAACCGAATCTCTATCAAGTGCCGGAAAATATATTGGAATTTTAGAACGTTTACTGGTATTCACTTTTATTTTGGTGAATCACTGGGAAGGCGTTGGTTTTATGGTGGCTGCAAAATCTGTTTTCAGGTTCAGCGACTTAGCACAGGCCAAACAAAGAAAATTGACAGAGTATGTATTAATAGGTACACTTTTGAGCTTTGGATTGGCAGTTTTAACAGGAATTTTAATTAAATAATAAAAATAAATCTAGTAAGAAATGGAAAAGAAAGAAATGTTGTACGAAGGTAAAGCGAAACAAGTATTTGCTACCGATAATCCTGATCAAGTTGTAGTTCGTTTCAAGGACGATGCTACTGCATTTAATGCTCAAAAAAGAGGATCTGTTGATTTGAAAGGTGAAATGAACAACGCCATCACAACTTTGATCTTTGAATATTTAAATGAAAAAGGGATTAAGACTCATTTCATTAAACAATTGAACGAAAGAGAGCAATTGGTGAGAAAAGTATCTATCATTCCTTTAGAAATGGTTGTAAGAAACTATTCTGCAGGAAGTATGGCTCAAAGATTAGGCGTTGAAGAAGGAATTAAATCTCCTGTTACTATCTTCGATATCTGCTATAAAAAAGACGAGTTGGGAGATCCGCTTATCAACGATCACCACGCTGTTTTCTTAGGTGCTGCAACATACGAGGAGCTTGATGAAATGTATGAATTAACTTCAGACATTAACGAAATTTTGATCGATCTTTTCGATAAAATGAACATCATCCTGGTTGATTTCAAAATCGAATTAGGAAAAACTTCTGATGGTGAGATTATCTTAGCAGACGAAATTTCTCCTGATACTTGCAGACTTTGGGACAAAGACACGATGAAGAAATTGGATAAAGACAGATTCAGAAGAGACTTAGGAGAAGTTACTGAGGCATATGTAGAAATCTACAACAGATTGAAAAATTTACTTGGTAAGTAAATTTTTAGAAGTTAGAAGTTAGATATGAGGTTAGTATGAAATCGCACCGGATATAAGATCTTAAAGTTTGGAGTAAATCAATGGCTTTAGTAAAAGAAGTTTATTTGGTTACTGTAGAATTGCCAAATGAAGAAAAATTTGGTTTACTGTCTCAAATTAGACGATGTGCTGTTTCAATACCTTCAAATATTGCAGAAGGAGCGGGAAGAAATAATAAGAATGAATTTTATCAATTTCTTGGAATTGCGTTTGGCTCAACTTATGAATTACAAACTCAGTTACAATTATTAATAGATTTAAATTTTATTTCCGAAACTAAAATAATCCCTTTAAAAGAACTTTTAACTGAGATACAGAAAATGATTTATTCATTAAAGACAAGTTTAAAATTATAATTGAAGTTAACTTAGACTAATTTCTAACATCTAATATCTAACTTCTAATTTAGAAAAAATAGAAATGAAAAGTTTAGACATTCATAAAAGTGAATATTTAAAACAATTTGAAACTCAAACCTACGGAAGAAATCTTTTCAGAACGCAGGAAGAAGAAAGGCTTGACGCTCCGAATGAGGAGTGCGGTATCTTCGGAATGTATTCTGATGATGATTTGGATACGTTTTCTCTTTCACAGTTCGGGCTTTTTGCATTACAGCACAGAGGTCAGGAAGCATGTGGTATTTCTGTTTTAAAAGACGGAAAAATCACCAATATGAAAGATGAAGGGTTGGTTTTAGATGTTTATAAAGAGATTCAGGATCCTGAAACTTTTATGGGAAATTCTGCAATCGGTCACACTCGTTACACGACTGCAGGAGACAAAAAGAAGTATAATTTTCAGCCATTTTTCGCTAAAAACGAATATGACCAGATTATCCTTTCTATAGCGCATAATGGTAATCTTACCAATGCAAAAGAATTAAAAGCTGAGTTGGAAGCTGAAGGCGTAGTTTTCAGAGCAACTTCAGATTCTGAAGTGATTTTAAGATTAATTCAAAAAAATCTTGATTTAGGTCTTCGTGGTGCTATCAAAGCAACGATGGAGAAAATTGAAGGGGCTTATTCGGTTGTCGGAATGACGAGAAATAAGTTTTTCGCATTCAGAGATTTCAACGGGATCAGACCTTTGGTTTTGGGAGCAATTAACGAAAATTCTTACGTTGTCGCTTCTGAATCTGTAGCTTTAGATGCTGTCGGAGCTCAATATGTTCGTGATATTTTACCGGGAGAAATCATTTATACGAATGAAAATGAGCCTGGAAAATTGAATTCTTACATGGTTAACGAGGCAAAAGGAAAGCAAAGAATCTGTTCGTTTGAATATATTTATTTTGCAAGACCTGATTCAACTTTAGAGAATATCAATGTTTACGAGATCAGAGAGAAATCCGGAGAAAAAATCTGGGAACAAGCTCCCGTAGAAGCAGACATCGTAATTGGCGTTCCGGATTCCGGAGTTCCTGCTGCAATTGGTTTTTCTAAAGCTTCCGGAATTCCTTTCCGTCCGGTTTTGATCAAAAACAGATACATCGGAAGAAGTTTCATCGTACCTACTCAGGAAATGAGAGAAAGGGTAGTGAACCTTAAATTAAACCCAATTATTTCTGAAATCAAAGGTAAAAGAGTAGTTATCATTGATGATTCAATAGTTCGTGGAACTACTTCTAAAAGATTGGTTAAGATTTTAAAAGAAGCAGGTGTAAAGGAAATTCACTTCAGAAGTGTTTCCCCACCAATTATTGCACCATGTTACTTGGGAATTGATACACCTTCAAAAGATGATTTGATTTCTGCAAATATGTCAACTGAACAGCTTAGAGATTATTTGGGAGTAGATTCTTTAGAATTTTTAAGTACAGATAACTTAAAAGCAATTTTAGGTTCTTCTAATCACTGCTTTGGATGTTTTACAGAAGAATATCCGGTTGCAAAAGGTGAGGAGATCGAATTATTCGGTTAAAAATTAAATGATTAAATATAAAAATGTCAGACTTAGAAATTAAGTCTGACATTTTTTATTGAAATAAAATTTGTTTAAAATTCTTAGAATTTAAATGCTAAACCAACTGCAAAGTTGTTGTTTCTTACAGCATCAGAACCATTTGGTCTGTCTTTAGCAACATCGGTAACACCAGCTGTATATCTGGCTGTAATGCCTATATTATCTGTAAAGTAATAACCTGCACCTAGACCAATACCTAAATTGAACGTATTCAATTGGTCTTTATAATCTCCAGTAGTATTTAAAGGATCGTTATTGCTTTCGTTTTTCAATTTATTTTTAGCACTTACTAAAAATCCGAATTCCGGTCCTGCTTCAACATAAAGATTTGGAATAAAATTATATTGGAACATCAAAGGAATTGCAACATAATCTAAATGTCTTGCATATGAAATTCTATCGTTTGAAATTGGGGCTCTATAGTCATATTTGTCACCATACTGTGTGTATATAACCTCTGGCTGAATGCTGAAAGACTCAGCTACAGGAATTGTTGCGAATACACCAGCATTAAAACCTATTTTAGATCCTTGATCTTCCAATGATCCATCATCTGATAACGATGAGACGTTCATACCGCCTTTGATACCAAATCTTACGTCTGATGAAGATGCTGATCTTGTAGTAGTCGTTGTTGTCTGAGCGAATGCTAATGAACCTGCTGTAATCGCTAGTCCTAAAATTAACTTTTTCATAACTTAAATTTTTAATATTTACTATTTTCTAATTTTAAATTTTACTGACAAACTTTTTTTGAGTTTGACGAATGGTATCTTTCAAATTGTTTGCCAAAAATTAAAAATATGATAAAAATCAGTTATGAATAAAGAATAAAATCATACAAATCTAATCGCAATCAATTGTTTCACAGTAAATTACATTTAATAAAACACTTGTTTAATTTAGTTGAAAATATTTTTAAATTATGATGAAAAATTGCAATTAAATTTAAAAACCGCTAAGTTTTTTATAAAAATCCAGTGACTTTTGAATGTTTTTTGTGGTACACTCATAATCAAATACACAAGATCCAATTCCTGAAAGTAAAGAAAAATTGATTTTACTTTCTACATTTTTTTTGTCATTTAATAAGAGGTTGAAAATATCTTCTTCTTTAAAATCACTCAGATCTATGAAAGAATAATATTTCTGAATATTATCAATAATCATTTCTGAATCTACTTTACTTATTAAACCTTCTAAATAAGAAAGATGAGTTTCGCAAATCATTCCGAGTGCTACAGCTTCACCGTGAAGAATCGGACTTTCTTTTTCTAAACACAGGCTTTCTATCGCATGACCAATGGTGTGACCAAAATTCAAAGTTTTTCTTATATTTATGTGCGGAACAACACCTTCCGTATCAATCTTCTGAATCTGAATCAGATTTTCCCAATGAGCTTTGTCTGCGATTAGCCCATGCTTCAGCATTTCAGCAAAACCGCTGCGCAATTCTTTATAAGGAAGCGTTTCTAAAAACTGAGGATATACAAAAATCTGCTCCGGAAAACTGAAAGTTCCCACCATATTTTTATAATGCATCAGATCAATTCCCGTTTTTCCACCAATAGATGCATCACACATTGACAATAGAGTAGTCGGAATATTAATAAACTGAATTCCTCTTTTGTAGGTAGAAGCAATAAAACCACCCATATCGGTAATTACTCCGCCACCAAGATTGATGATCAGAGCTTTTCGGTCAGCTTTCATTTCTGTCAAAATTTCCCATAGTTGATTGACTGTCTGAATGTTTTTCATTTCCTCACCCGGCTCAACTTCCAAAATTTCAAAACTGATTTCGGTTTCCAAATTTCCCAAAAGTATTGGAAGACAATATTCATGGGTGTTTTCGTCTACGAGAATAAATATTTTGCTGAATGTTTTCTCGGTAAGAAAATAGTTGAGCTGAGAAAAATTTTGGTCTAAGAAAGTAATCATTTTATACTTTTTAATTATATTAAATAAGGAACAATTGTACAAAGTTATGATTCTTAATTTTTAACTCGTAACTAAATTACTATCTTTGCAAAAATATTTAGAATGAGCAGAGACAATAATAATTCAGGAAGACCAAAAAAACCGAGATCTTCGACAAGAAATTCGGACAGTCCTCGCTCTCCTAAATCTGGAAATTCTTCAGACTCAAAATCTTTCAAAAAGCCATTTTCTAAAACTGGTGGTAGAAGTTTTGAACCAAAAGATAAAGATGAAAACGGCTCATCAAAATTTGAAAAAAAGCCATTCAGCAGAAGTGATAGAGCCACAGACAGCTCCAGACCTTTTAATAAACCCGATTCTAGGAGATCTGATACCAGTTATGAGAGTCGAATGGAAAAGAAATACTCAAAAACTGAAAAAGAACCATTTGTATCTAATCAAAGTGAAGAGAGAAAGTCTTTTGGTAAAACCAGCTTCAAGAGAGGTGGTGAAGGAAGAAGCAGTTCAGATGTGAGAGGAAAGTACGAAAGAGGCAGTTTAAAATACGGAAGAAAACCAGGAAGCGAAAAAACTGACAGAGATGATGACAGAGCAAGATCTTTTGTACAGAAAAGAAGATTCAAAAAGGTTGAAAAAGACGTTCACAAAGATACAATTCGTCTAAACAAATATATCGCAAACTCAGGAATTTGCAGCAGGAGAGAAGCTGATGAATTGATTGTTCAGGGATTAGTAGAAGTTAACGGACAGGTAGTTACCGAAATGGGATATCAGGTTGAGAAAACGGACAAAGTAGTTTTCGACGGACAAGGCATCACTCCTGAAAAACCGGTTTACATTCTTTTGAATAAGCCAAAAGGTTATATTTCTACAACCAAAGATGACAAAGCAAGAAAAACCGTTATGGATTTGGTTGCGAATGCATCTCCGTATCGTGTGTTCCCGGTTGGAAGACTAGACCGTTCTACAACGGGAGTTATTCTTTTGACAAATGACGGACATATGACGAAGAAATTGACGCATCCATCTTTTGACGCTAAAAAGATCTATCACGTAACTTTGGATAAGAAATTGACCAATGAAGACATGAAGCTGATTGTGGAAGGGATTCGTTTGGAAGAAGGGATTGCTGTTGTAGATCAAATTTCGTTCATCGAAGGAAAACCTAAAAATGAAATCGGAATGGAAATCCACATCGGCTGGAACCGTGTGATCAGAAGAATTTTCCAAAGATTAGGATACGAAGTGGAAGCTCTTGACAGAGTAATGTTCGCAGGAATGACAAAGAAAAACATCAAAAGAGGGCACTGGAGAATCCTTACTGATTTGGAAGTGAATACTTTGAAAATGCTTTAAAAGTTATCAATTTTGATTTGAGTGATGAATTATTAGTTTAATTCATACTTTGAAGTTTTAAAATAAAAAAAGATGCAGAATTAATTTTCTGCGTCTTTTTTGCTTATTGTCTTCCTATTTGTCATTCCGCAGGAATGTAAACGCAGAGAAAAACATTGCTTAGATTCTACGGAATGACAAACTTGATATTTAAATCATAAAATCTTATCCCAAAACCGTCACTCCTTTCTGAATCATTTCAAAAATAGCATCTTTGGCATTATCCGGTTTTACGTTGACAGCTTTTGTTCCGTTAAAGTGAAGACAAGTGATATATCCGTTGGCAACTGCATCTGTTGCGGTAAATTTCACACAATAATCCATTGCTAAACCTACAATTTCAACCAATTGAATATCATGATATTTTAAGAAATCATCCAAACCTGTTTTCATAAAATGATTATTATCCTGAAAACCGCTGTAAGAATCAATTTCAGGATTCTTACCTTTCTGAATAATATGAGTTACTTTTTCTCTGTTTAAATCTTGATGAAATTCTGCACCGAAAGTTCCCTGCACACAGTGATCCGGCCACATAAACTGTGGAACTCCGTTTAAAATAATGCTTTCTCCCACTTTTTTTCCGTTGTTGCTGGCAAAACTTTTATGATTTGCAGGATGCCAATCTTGAGTCAGAACAATCTGATCATATTCATTTTCTTCCATCAGAGCATTGATGAAAGGAATTATTTCGTTTGCTCCAGGAACAGCCAATGCACCGCCTTCACAAAAATCATTCTGTATATCGACTATTATTAATGCTTTTTTCATATGCAAGTATTTATTATTTTTAAAGGACATATGGAATCTTAGCGATTTCATATTTTTATTATGATTGAATTTTATAATTTATTAAAATCTAATATTCAAAAAATTGTCCAAATTTTAATTATCGGACAAAACGGCATTTAGATTGAAAGTTTTCAACACAGATTTTATAAATAATAAAAACGACATTTAAATGAACATCCAGTTTGTCATTCAGGAGGAATCTCTACGAAACTTTATTTGCGATATGTAGATTCCTCCGGAATGACAAACTATATGAAGATTAATAGGTCAAAAAAATTTAAAGTCTTTATTTATTAAAATTGCTACAATCAGTACTTTCGCGATATAAACAAATACCAATAGCTTATATTTGCACAAATAAGTATTTTATGTCATTTGAGTCGTTAGGATTATCAAGCAATATTATTCACTCTGTTAAAAAATTAGGTTATCTGAAACCATTTCCAATTCAGGAGCAGGCAATTCCAGTTATTTTGCAGGGAAAAGACTTGGTCGGAATTGCACACACAGGTTCCGGAAAAACGGCTTGTTTTGTGATGCCAATTTTAGAAAAATTACAAAATGCAGAAGTTAAAAAAGACCGAAATGTTCAGGTTTTAATATTGGTTCCTACACGAGAATTGGCAATTCAGATTGATGAAGTTTTCAGAGCTTTTACAGAAAATCTGAAGCGTGAGATCGGTACCATGGCAGTTTACGGCGGTGTTTCTATCAATCCGCAGATGAAAGGATTGTTTGGAGTAGAAGTTTTGATTGCAACTCCGGGACGTTTATTGGATTTGATTGATCATAATGCGTTGAGTATTTCAGGAATTAAACATCTGGTGATTGACGAGGCAGATAAAATGTTTCAGTTAGGTTTTGGCGAAGAGATGAATAAGCTTTTCGGCATGATGCCTGTCATGAAACAAACAACGTTATTTTCTGCCACTTTGGATGATAAGGTTTCCGAAATGAAGAAACGTCTTTCAATGAATCCTGTTTTGATTGAAATTAAAAAAGAGGAAGTTGAAATTGACAACATCGAGCAACTTGCTTATCATGTTTCTCCCGAAAATAAAGGTCCGTTTTTAAGATATTTAATTAAAGAGAAGAAAGTTGAGAAAGCTTTGATCTTTGTTTCATCAACGAAATCAGCCGATAATCTGGTTGAAAAATTAAAGAAAAACAAAATAAAAGCCGTTGCTATTCACAGCCAGAAATCGCAGGGTGCCCGTAGAAATAATCTGGAAGAATTTAAAGTAAATGGTGCTCAGATTTTGGTTGCGACAGACCTGATTGGTCGTGGTATTCACATCGAATCTTTGCCATGCGTTATTAATTACGAATTGCCGCGTTCGCCTTTGGATTATATTCACAGAATTGGTAGAACAGGACGTGCAGGAGAAAAAGGAACTGCCATTAATATTCTGACAGATGACGAATTGCAGCATTTCAGAGTGATTCAAAAGAAAATGGGGAAGAAGGTAACTCTACAAAGAACCGAAGGTATAGATTTGCACGGTTATTAGTAAGAAATTTCAATGAATCAAAGCTTCAATTTTAGTAGAATTTGAAGCTTTTTTTATGCTTAGAATTCTCAAAATTTTTGATAAATTTACGCGGGTTAAAATTAAAGAACCCTCTAAAGCCAATTGCCACAGAAAACGATATTTATGAAAGAATTTACCATTGTTCGTGGATTATTTGATAACAGGAAACGACAGTTGATTTTAGATAAAAACTTTATCAAGTTTGAAAGTAAAGATCGTAAAGGAGATTTATTCACAGTTATCAACAAAGAAGATATTACAGGAATTAGATATGGAATTCAATTCATTAATGGCTACAGTTTCTACATCGGAAGAGAATATTTGATTTATATCAAAACTATTTCGAATCAGGAAATCAAAATTAATTTTTGTACGTCTTCAAACCAACTTAGACATTTTGGTTTAAATCCTTAAGGAGGATTTTCGGTTTATAAACTTACTAATTTTTGTTGGTTGTACATTTGTCT
>NZ_JARBTK010000012.1 GCF_029240215.1 Chryseobacterium sp. | reverse complement strand
TTCTTTTTTGGTGTTGCCATAATTAAAATTACTCTTTTTATGAAAACACTCCTTAAATCTTTAATATCTAATGTCCACTTTTTGATGACGATTTACAATCAAATAATTCCACATCATATTTTCGAAAAAGATAGCTTAGATGGTTATGCTCCTCAATTAATTGTTTTTCCAACTCATCAAATTGTTTCTTTTAAATCCGAGCTTCCTTTACTTAATAGAAGTAGCTTACAGTATTATAACTCAAATGATTTTAAGAATTTAGATCATAGTAATGAATATAATACTGTAATCAACAAATTATTATTTAGTCCCAATGAGAAAGAAATTGATACATGGTTAAAAGATAAACAATTAGATGAATTATTCACTTATCTGGTTTGTAGTTTTCATTTTGAGGATAAAAAGATATTTCAACATGTTGTTAAAAAACTAAGTGAAGAATCAGATATAAAAAAAAATAACCTTGAATATTTGCAATTACTTTTTAAAAGAGATAAAAAAATTATAGATATTCATTTTTTAAAAGAGATTGCTAGTTTTGATAATGAAAATAGAATGTATAATCATTTTAAAAATTTAATATCAAAAGAATTTAATGAAGATGAACAAACAAAATTTCTAAATGAAATTAATGAAGTCTATGGTATGAAAGAGTATTCGTTACAACAAAATGATGTTCAAAATTACTTAAAGCCAGGATACCAAATAATTGATGAAGTTAATGCTGATTTAGATGATGATTCGGATGATGATAAAATCTATATTGCTTCATCATCTGATGAAATAGCTAATGCACAAGTATTAATTTTTAAAAATAATAGCAATTCTTTTTCATTATGGGTAAAGAATGACTCATCTCCCTTTTTAGGGCAAAAAGAATACAAAAAAACAGTCACAAAAGGAAAATATTTCACTATAGAGTACAATAGAGATATTGAAGATAAATACAATAATTACAATTATTTAACATTCAAACTTCAAGATGATAATTTTATATTACATCAATATAGTAAGGAAATTTATGATGTAAATCAAGATAAAAATTTACCTGTAAAAACTTGGACGAATAAAAATTTCGGTAATTTAATTTTTGAAAAAACTTCATATGAGTTTATTGAAAAATTAAAATAAATCATTTAACGATGGTACATTGATAACGGAAGTAAATTGAGGCAAACTGAAAGATGCCAAACAGAAAAAGAAAACCAAAAATTATTACACCAAAATTTACAATGAAGATGACGACGAATTATTAGATGGAAAAGAGAGTGGTACATTAGCGGAGTTTTTTTAAAACTCTGAAAACCGAACTTGTCTATCAAAATAAATATGAAACTAGAGATCATACCAAAAACTCTGTGTTTGAATATATAGAAACATTTTACAACATCCAGAGAAGGCATTGATTCCGTCGAATCTTTAGGAAATTTAACCATAAGAGAGTATCAAAATTTAATGTCTAATCAATCTAAAAATGTAGTATAAAGAGTATATAAATTTTGTCTCAAAAATAGTTGCAAGTTCATGATATAACTTATAGAAGGCTTTGAAAAGAAGAATACTAAAGATTAAAAAAGAAAATAACCTTTTAAAAACAAAAAAGACCAGCTTAATCAACTGGTCTTTACTTTTATCTTCTAACCCTTTTCGGTTTTTTTGCTTCTTCTGCAGCTTTCTGTTTATCTATGATTTCCTGAGCCTGATTAAAGAGTGTGTTTGCAGACTCATATTTGATCTCTTCGTAATTGGGAGAATCGACGAGGATATCTTGCCATTTCCTGATCCTGTCTTTGGTATTCCAGTTGAAATCAGGGAACTTCTTTTTATCGGGACCTATCTTACTCATAGGATAAGTGGAAGATTGCGAACCGATACTGCATGAAATAATCTGCAACTCCTGTTGTTCAAAAAGAGAACCAATGATCCCGCATGAAGAAAGAGTAATTCCCATTCTTTCATTCTTTTTCGTTTTTTCATTATAATCATCGTCATAGGTAATCGCCTGAGCATTTCCTATAACCTTGATTTCTTTAATGTTTTTACCTTCGTAATAAACCGCCATGAGCTTACCTTTCACCTGGTTAAATTCATCCTTCATATTCAGAGAATCTGCTTTGCTGATAGCAAAACCGTTTCCAATTACTTTCAGAGAATCTATATTTTCTGTTTGAGTATTGAAATAAGCTTCAACTTTATCACCGGTTACCTGTTTTTCACCGCTCCACAAAATCGGGTCTTTATACATATGCATAACTCCGTCGGTTTCGTTAAAAGCAATGGAATCTGCTCTTCCCTGAGCATTAGATTTATATATTCTGGCTTTTTTAAAGGCTCTCAAATAACTTTTTTTAACTTTCGTTGAATCAAGTTTTTGGTAGGAAAGTATTTTTTCTGCAGCAAAATAGATCGAATCTTTTTCAAGAATTTTTACAGCATAAGCACCTTTGGTCATCATTGCAGAATCTTTCTTTTCGAAAATTTCTCCGTAACCACCTTTCAGATATCTTTTTTCTAAAGGATCATCCAGAGTCACGTTTCCTGTCGCTGTACCAAAACCTGTCAGTTGGTTAAAATAGAGAGCATCGCCGGTAAGAATTTTGTCGTTGTAATAAATCTTCGAGTTTTTATTCAGAAAAGATTCTTTAGTATTGAGATTATGGGTTCCTTTTTCTGTAAAGATTCTGTTCTTAGGATTTTTTCTGTTCGTAATGGTAGTAGGACCATTGATATCAACAATATTGGTATTTTGATTCTGAACGACATTAATTCCGTCTAAAATATAATCTTTATCTTCAATTCTTACATTATCCGTCAGGTTGATTGTACGGTTTGTCAGATTATACGTAGCAGATTTTGAATAAGTGGTACTTTTACCATCGTTGATGGTTCCTCCCGTATTATAATATGCAAGGTTTGAGCCTCTGTCATAATACATGGTTTCGGTTTTTATTACTGTACCTTTAGGATCATTCAGAACTACATTTTTTCTGGCAACACCTTTTTGCGTGTTTCCGTCATATTCCATTTCCGAAGCGGTGATTACCGAGCCGTCAGTATTCTGAAGTTTAGTATTTCCAGAAGCTTTTACAAAATTTTCTTCATCATACATTACAACAAGATCTGCTGTAAGTACTGAACCTTGATGTTCTATCTGTACGTTACCGACAAGATATCTATTACCTTCGTATTTGGTGTCTTTCTTAATTTCATCCGCATGGATAATCTTTACTTTATTATTAAGATTCGATTTCTGCGGCTGGTTTTTTACAGGATTCTGTAGAAACGGATCTCTCTGCACAGGTTTAGGTTTATCCTGTGCAAACGTGAAAGAGGAAAATAAAATAAACAGAAAAAGAAATATTCTCATTGATTAATCATTCTTAGTGCCGTAAAAATACAGCGAATGAGAATCAATTTTTACGCCAAAAGCCTCTTCAATAGCTTCCTTAATTCCCTGAATTCTAGGGTCGCAAAACTCAATAATTTCTTCAATCTCTTTATCTGAACCTTTTTTGTAAATCACCAAATGGTCATGCTGCTTATCGAAATACGATTTTTCGTAAGATGATGATGTCAGCGTTTTTTCACCAAACTGATGCTTACGGATCAGCCCTGCATCAAGGAAAATTTCTATGGTGTTGTAGATTGTTGCTTTAGAAACATGATATTTCTTCTGCATCATCAGAAGATACAGATCATCTACATTGAAGTGATGATCCATATTATAGATTTCCTCTAAAATGGTGTATCGTTCAGGTGTGTTACGAAATCCCTTTTCAAGAAGGTAATTTCTTAAAACATCTTTTATTAGAGTAATATTTTTTTCTTTTTGTAAAGTATCCATCAAAAAAATTATAGTACAAATTTATCGATTTTTATTTAAATGGAATATACCATGTGAGAGAGTATAAACCTGATATTCTAAAAATTATGACCCGTAAAGTTTGACTGCTCGATTCTGTTTGCGGATATAGTTTCTTCTGTCAAAGGTGCTGATTCTACTTCTACGTTGTGCATTGTAACTCCCCAAGCTTTAAAGTCATCACTTCCTATGTACTTCACAAAGTTGTACAAACTCAAGGTAACTTTTTGTTTCACGGTTAAAAGTATATCATTGATATATGTATTATCTATAACAACATACTTCAAATCTGGCGGGATATTATGCGCTCTTAACGATGGATGGCTACTTCTTGAAGGAATTGTACCATCTGCCATCAGATCCTTCAAAACCATATTGAAATAATCATTAATTCTTCTGTCAACTTTAAATCCTAAAAGGAAATTGACTTTATAAATTGTTCCCGGCAAGATTTCCTCTACACTATATTTAAAAGTATAGGGATCTTCTTGATTTATAATACTTAGTATAAAATAATGATCTGCTCTTTTAGGCTGTTTTTTAATTATGGAATAAATAATCTTTGATTCTATTTCGTCATTATATTTTGCTCTGCTTAAATACGCAAGGTTGGTACAGTATTTTGGTATTGTCTCATCCAGCTTCATATCTTTAATGATAGAAACATATTTACTTATTTTAACAAAATTAATGAATTTAGCTTTTATTTGTCTTCCATTGTACCATGAGTACATACAAACGCCTATAAAGCCAGCTAAGACTACTGTAATCCAACCGCCATCAAAGAATTTAATGATATTTGCACTGAAGAAACCTAGTTCAATTGCACCGTACATTAGAAAGAAACTCAAAATAATAAGTTTATTCACTCTTTTCTTTAATAACCAAAATGTAAGTAAAATAGTGGTCATAAACATAGTAACTGTTATCGAAAGACCATAAGCAGCTTCCATCTTATGAGATTCTTTAAAATACAAAACTACAATGATACAAAATAACAACAATCCCCAATTTATTCTTGAAATATACATTTGCCCTTTCACACCAGAAGGATAATCTATTTTTTGGTTTGGCCATAAATTAAGGGACATCGCCTCAGAAAAAATAGTGAAAGATCCTGTAATCAAAGCCTGAGAAGCTATAATTGCTGCTGCTGTTGCCAAAACAACTCCTGGGAGAATCATCCATTCCGGCATAATTCCAAAAAAAGGATTTACCCCATTTCCTTGTACAATTTCGTAATTTTTCAACAACCAAGCACCTTGCCCTAAATAATTTAAGACAAGCATTAATTTAACAAAAACCCAACTCACTCGTATATTCTTTGCACCACAGTGTCCAAGATCAGAATATAAAGCTTCGGCTCCTGTAGTACATAAAAAAACTGCTCCTAAGATAATAATTGCACTTGGTGAGTTTACAATCAGTTTATAAGCATAATAAGGATTGAATGACTTCAAAATAGAAAAATCCTGCACCAGATGCAAAAACCCTAGAATCCCCAAAACCAAGAACCAAATTACCATTACAGGACCAAAAAATTTACCTATAAAAGATGTACCAAACTGCTGAACTACAAAGATTACAATTAAAATTGCACAAGTAATAGGAACAATTGGGGTGTGTGGATTGTAAATTTCTAAACCTTCAATCGCAGACATAACAGTAAGTGAGGGCGTGATTACCCCATCAGCGACTAAAGCCGATGCGCCGATGATGGCAATGAGATAAAGCCATCTCTTTTTCAGATTTTTGATTAATGAAAAAAGAGCCAAAATACCACCTTCACCTTTATTGTCTGCACGAAGTGCAATGATTACATATTTCAGGGTTGTTTGTAGAGTTAAAGTCCAGATAATACACGATAGTGCACCCTCAATATATTGGTCAAACGGCATTGTAGCACCTTCCTCTCTTGCATTCACAATTGCTTTCATTACGTAAAGTGGTGATGTACCGATGTCACCGAAAACAATTCCGAGTGAAACAAGAACTCCTACGAATGAAAGTTTTTTAAGATCAATATGATGACCTCCTTCTGTAACTTCTGCCATGTCAGCTGATTATTTTTTGAATGCGCAAATGTATACTAAATTTATGATCCTGAGATCAAATAGTCATGCATTGTATAAATGAAAAAACTTCCTTTCGGAAGTTTTTTTCTATGATTTAATGTACATCGCTTTTTTAATCTCCTCTTTTACTTTCTCAAGTTTCGGGAACCAATCTGCAAATAATGCTGCAGAATAAGGTGCTGGAGCATCAGGAGTTGTAATTCTCTTAATTGGAGCATCCAGATAATCAAATGCTTTTTGCTGTACCATATAAGTAATCTCTGAAGATACGGAACCAAATGGCCATGCTTCTTCCAAAATTACCAGTCTGTTAGTTTTCTTTACAGAAGTTAAAACAGTATCAAAATCTAAAGGTCGAACGGTTCTCAAATCGATCACTTCGACAGAAATACCTTCTTTAGCCATATCTTCAGCTGCCTGAATAGCCAATTTCATGATTTTTCCGAAAGAAACCAAAGTTACATCTGTACCTTCTTTTTTGATCTCAGCTTTTCCTATTGGTAAATAATATTCTTCTTCAGGAATTTCCATTTTATCTCCGTACATCTGTTCAGATTCCATGAAAATTATCGGATCGTTATCCTGAATTGCAGTTTTTAATAATCCTTTCGCGTCGTAAGGGTTTGAAGGAACTACTACTTTAAGACCAGGTATGTTTGCAAACCAGTTTTCGAAAGCCTGAGAGTGTGTTGCTCCCAACTGACCTGCAGAAGCTGTAGGACCACGGAAAACAATCGGACAGTTCCACTGACCACCACTCATCTGACGGATTTTTGCTGCATTGTTGATGATCTGATCAATCCCGACAAGTGCAAAGTTAAACGTCATATATTCTACAATCGGTCTGTTACCATTCATTGCAGCACCCACAGCGATACCGGTAAAACCAAGTTCTGCAATAGGGGTATCGATTACACGTTTAGCACCAAACTCATCCAGCATTCCTTTAGAAGCTTTGTATGCACCGTTGTATTCTGCAACTTCTTCTCCCATTAGAAAAATGGATTCGTCTTTACGCATTTCCTCGCTCATTGCCTGCGCAATCACTTCACGAAAAGTATATTCTGCCATATTTATTTGAAAAATTTAGAGTACAAAAATAGTAATTATTTATTATTTACATCATAAAAAAGACAACTCATTGCTGAGTTGCCCTATATTTAATATTATTTTAAACTGATTAATTAACTTTCTGCCAAACCTGACTTCTCCCGAAAAGAGAAACCCCCATATAACCTCTTACATTCAGTTTATCACCAGTTCTTGTGATGGTACATTTGTAAGTTTTTCCTGTTTTAGGATCTGTAATTGTTCCGCCTGTAAATTCTTCACCGTCTTTTACCAGACCTCTGATGATTTCCATGCCTAAGATTGGTTTCCCTTTACGGTCATCTTTACATCCTGTACAATTAGGGCTTGTAGGTTTGATCAATAGCTGAGAAACTTTGCCGTAATATTTACCGTCAGACTTTTTCCAGATTTCTACAATAGATTTTGCCTGTTTTGTTTCATCATCGATTGTTTTCCACTTTCCCTCGATTTGTGCGAATGACATTACGCTGAATAAAGAAAGTACAAGTGTTGCTAATAATTTTTTCATACTATTTATTTTAGTTTAATTTTATTGATAGATCATAAATTTGTTCAATAGTTAAAAATAGAAATAAATTTTAAACATGCAAACATTTTTATTATCCAACGCATATATTACAATATAAGGACCAATTTTTTAAATTAAACATATAAAAAATTAATTCAGCTTTCTGTTGATTACCCTGTTCATATAATCCTGATACCATGCTTTTGCGATAAGTTTTCCTTTTTCAGTTTCAGGAGTTTTTATTTTGTCATTTAAATTATTTTCAAATCCTAGATCGTTTTTGTCATAAATACCGGTAATATTTTTACCATCAAATCGATAAATGTAATTTCCGATAATAAATTGTTCCGAAGTACCGTCAGAATTAACGATCAGTGAAGGATATTTTTTCTCGCTCAGCAAACTTCTTCCCCAGCTTCTTACTTTTTTATTATATCCTATCAAATCTGCCAAAGTCGGGTAAATATCGATCTGCTGTGCAACTTCATTATTCACACCTTTTAAATTAAATTTCGGATTTGGAGAATAGAAAATCAACGGAACAGCAAAACGGTTCATCGCTTTTTCATATTCGGGATAATAAATCTGGTTGGGATGATCACCTGTGAACACAAAAATGGTATTGTTGTACCAAGGCTGCTTTTTAGCCGTTTCAAAATATTTTTTAATTGAATAATCTGTGTACTGTATTGGCTCATGCATTTCAACATTTCCTTTTTTAAACTTCCCCTTATATTTTTCAGGAATTTTAAATGGATGATGTGAGGAAGCAGTAAAAACAGTTGCCATAAAAGGTTGTTGCTTCCCTACATTTTTTGCAAAATATTGAAGAAAAGGTTCATCCCAGATGGCCCACATTCCGTCAAAATCTTCATTGTGGTTGTATTCGTCTTTTCCGAAATAATGTTTAAAGCCTAAAATATTTCCAAAGCCTAAAAATCCCATCGATCCATTCGGAGCACCGTGATAGAAGGATGTGTCATAACCCATTTCGTTACATACCGAAACAATCGACTGTATTTTCTGATTGGAATAAGGCGAGCTCGTAAAAGCATCCGTCAAACTCGGAATTCCTGCCAAAATGCTGCTCATCCCATGAATCGACTGTCTTCCGTTGGCAAAAGTATTCGGAAAAATCAGACTTTCGTTTGCTAAACTGTCTATAAAAGGTGTGTACGAAACGTAATCTTTAATGTTTTTATTTTTATTAAAAGCACCGGAATATTCTCTACCGAAAGATTCTACAATAAAAATAACCACATTGGGTTTATCCTGCATCTGTCTGTCGTAGATTTTATAAGGCTGAATATTTTCGTCAATGAATTTCTCATCCACAAAATGAACCTCTTTAAAATTATTGGTTCCTAAAGTTCTGAAAAACGAAAAAGTGCTGTTGAGAACCATATTTCCCTGCAGAGGTGTTTTCACAAACTTATTGGCATCAACCAGGTTGATCGGTCTTGTACTGTGCTTAAAATCACCTCTGATTCCTCCTACTACTAAAACAGCAGTCACACAAATGCATAGAACAGACCATAGAAAATAAGGAAACAACTTCACAGGTTTTCTTTCTGTAACTTTTATTTTTTTATAAAGAAAAACCCAAAGAGCCATCAAAACAACAAACCAAAAGATCACAAACGGATGTTCTTTCGTAGAAACTGCGAAAACTTTTAAAATATTTGTTTCATGTTTTGCCACCTGAAAAGCAGCAGAAGTCAGTCTTGTCTGAGAAAATTTATAATAAATAAAATCCCCGAAATTCATTGAATAAGCAATTCCGTTGGTGATAAAATACAGCCAGAAAAGAATTTTTTGGTAAACTTTTTTGGTGTTTATGATGATTGGAATTAAACTTAAAAGTATAAATAACGAATTGACATACAAAATTGCAGTCGTGTCAAACGCAATTCCGTGATAAGCAAGACTGAAATAATCTGAAACACTGTCAACTTTTATTAAATCCTTATTGAAAAACCAGAACAGAAATCTGGCAAACTGGTAAAAAACAAAGGCCAAAAAAATCCTGTAGAATAAAATCAGGACTTCTTGTCTTCTAAATTCTTTAAAAAAATTCATTTTTATATCACGCTTTTAAAGGTCAAAATATGACCGCCCGATTGAGATGAAGTTTATAATCACGGCGGTTTTCAAGCTGCAAATTTAAGTTAAATTCATAGTATTGTAATTTTTAGTACATATTAATTAAGGTTAAAATTTTTAAAAAATGTAATTTTGCTTTTATGAATTTCATTAAAAACAATCTGGCAAATGCCATCACACTCGGAAATTTATTTTCAGGCTGCGTCGGGGCTGTACACCTGATTTTAGGCGATTATCAAACGACTGCGATCTGTATTATTCTATCTCTGGTTTTAGATTTTTTTGACGGATTTGTAGCGAGAGCTTTAAAAGCTAACTCCAATCTGGGAACTCAGCTTGATTCTTTGGCAGATATGGTAAGTTTCGGATTGATTCCCGGTTTGGCAATGTTTAAAATGCTTGAACCTTTCGGAAATGATTTTTTCGGTATGCATCTTCCTTTTGAGATTAAATATCTTGGTTTTTTCATTACATTATTTTCTTGTTTAAGACTGGCGATATTTAACTTAGACGAAGATCAGAAATATTATTTTAAAGGTTTGAATACGCCTTCTAATACTATTTTAATTTTTGGGATTTACTATGTTCTTCAAACCGAAATATTTTCAAAACCTGAAAATCAATTCGGAACATTACACATAAGTATAAATCTAGGCGCTGAATTTTGGTTACTTTTAACAGCAATTTCTTCATGGCTTTTAATTTCACCAATCAAAATGATTGCAATGAAGTTTAAATCAATGAAACTTCAGGATAATTATCCTAAGCTGGCTTTATTAATTGGCTCAATTCTTATCTTAATTATATTTAAAATTGTCGGAATTCCAATTGTGATTTTATATTATATCTTTATTTCACTTATCTTTCAAAAACAACTTAAATAGTTATGAATTTTGAGTTATCAATTATTAGTTAATAAAACCAATTCTTACAACTCATTGCTCATAATTTACAACTTTATAACTCCTTAAAAATGAACTTAAAACTGTATAAACCGCTTTGTATCTTTGATCTTGAAACTACAGGAACCAACGTGGGAAAAGACAGAATTGTTGAGATCTGTATTCTAAAAGTAAATCCGGATTCTTCGAGAGAAAGCAAAACCTGGAAAGTAAATCCCGAAATGCCTATTCCGCTGCAATCGAGTGAGATTCACGGGATTTATGATGAAGATGTGAAAGATGCTCCAACATTCAGAGAAATCGCTCCGAAAATTGTTGAAATGATTTCTGGCGCAGATTTGGGTGGTTTTAATTCTAACCGATTTGATGTTCCGTTATTAGCGGAAGAATTGCTTCGTGCAGATTTCGATTTTGATTTGAGTAAATTTAAATTAGTTGATGCGCAAACGATTTATCACAAAATGGAACCTCGAAATCTAGGTGCGGCGTACAACTTTTACTGTGGAAAAACTTTAGAAAATGCGCACTCGGCTGAAGCTGATGTTTTGGCTACTTTTGAAGTTTTAGACGCACAGGTTGGAAAATATGATGATGTTCCAAAAGATATCAATGCATTGAGCGAATTTAGCTTCCACAATAAAAATGCTGATTTGGCAGGATTTATCGGGTTTAATGATAAAAATATAGAAGTTTTCAACTTCGGAAAATATAAAGGTCAAGGTGTGAAAGATGTTTTCAAAAAGGATCTTGGCTATTACGGATGGTTGCAGAATGCTGATTTTCCGTTGTACACGAAGAAAGTCTTCACAAAAATACAGTTATCAAGCAGATTTTAAATTATGAGTGATTTGGTTAAGTTCAAATTTTACGAAACAGCTCTCGAAGCGAACAGAGATAAACAGATCTTAGCTGAAAACGACATTCAGAGCTTCATTGCCAACGAGCAGCTTATACAATCAGATTGGTTGCTTTCACAAGCAGTTGGCGGAATTCAATTACAGGTTTTTGAAGATGACTTTGAGAACGCCGAAAAGATTCTGACCGATTACCACGAAAACAATAAATTTTCTTTGGAGGTAGAACATACTGTAGCAGATCCAAAATTTGATTTTGTCTGCCCGAAATGTGGCTCCAACCATATTTACAGAGACGACAGCTCAACGAGTTTCTTTGGAATTTCACTTTTGAGCAGCCATAAATTTGTGTGTTATTATTGTGAGAATGAGTTTACTCACGAGTAGTCTATATGATTGAAAAAATAAAAAAAATCGGGAAATTCTTACTTGTTGCCGTAATTCTCGGAATCATTTTTAGCTTAGGAAAATATTTTTTAATTTGGAATAAAGTTGAGATTGACAATCATCTGAGTAAAAAGATACTATTCAAGGATTTTAATCATCAAAAACAGCAATATATTGACGGTGGAGACAGTGAAGAAATTAAAACCAATAACTTCCGAACAAAAATTGACAGTCTCTCAACCGAGTCTTATAGTTCTAATATTAGTAATAATAATTTTTCTTTAGAAATAAAACTTTTGAAAGGAGATGGATTCAGCGGCGGAGGTTACAGTATAAATATTATAAATAACCGATACAAAATCTCGTCTTATCACTATACCGATAATCATAGACCTTTTGATTTTATGAATGAGGAATATTATAAAATCATTGACAGTAAAGTGATTCTTGATAAAGATTCATATAAAAAAGGAGACAGCATTTTTGGATATACACAACTGAAAGTTCAGAAAAGATATGGTCCTGAAAAATATTTTGAAGAAGGAGAAGGCTATTTTAAGGGAATTGTAAATTAAATAAATTATGAAAATAATCTGCATAGGAAGAAATTACAGCGAGCACGCAAAGGAACTGGGAAATGCAATTCCTGACAAACCTGTAATTTTCATGAAACCGGACACGGCGGTTTTGAAAGGAAATGATTTTTATATTCCGGAATTTTCCAATGATGTGCATTACGAACTTGAAGTTGTAGTGAAAATTTCTAAAGGCGGAAAATATATTCGGAAAGAAACAGCTAATAAACATTATGATGAGATCGGTTTGGGTATTGATTTTACCGCAAGAGATCTTCAGAGCGATTTGAAATCTAAAGGCTTACCTTGGGAATTGGCAAAGGGTTTTGATGGTTCTGCCGTAGTTGGAAATTTCTTTAAAAAAGAAAATTATGACCTTGAAAATCTGCAGTTTTCACTTCTTAAAAATAAAGAAAAAGTACAGCAAGGAAATACAAAAGACATGATCTTCAAAATTGATGATATTATCGCTTTTGTTTCACAGTATTTCACATTGAGGGTGGGAGATTTGATCTTTACGGGAACTCCGGAAGGTGTTGGAAAGGTTTCTGAAAATGATGTTCTGGAAGCTTATCTTGAGGAGAAAAAAGATTTAGACATCAGAATATTATAAGTTTTTAACATTCAGTATTTCTAATTTTTCGTACCTTTAAAAGACAAATTAAAATATAAAAATATGATAAATATAGTACTGCCTGTAGATTTTGGCGATAAAACAGACCAGCTTGTAGACGGAGCTATAGAATTTGCAAAGAAGGTCAACGGAAAGATCAATCTAATCCACGTTGCACCTGCCGATATAGGTTTTGCGATCGGAGATATGGGTTATCAATATTTCCCGGAAATTGAAGAAAACGAAATCAGAGAAGAATTGGTACTCCTCAATAAAATCAATCAAAGAATTCTCGCTCATGATATTGACTGCGAACACCTTTTGAAGCAAGGGATTGCAAAAGACATCATTCTGGAATATGCAGACACAAAAAATGCAGATTTCATCGTGATGGGATCACATGGCAGAAGCGGAATTTATGATGTTTTTGTGGGAAGTCTGACGAAAGGAATTACGAAAAGTTCCAAGATTCCCGTATTGGTGCTTCCGATTCATGATTAATATTAAAAAAGCAAACATAAAAAAGACCGATCAAATAAATTGACCGGTCTTTTTACTATATAACCAATTAATTAACCTTCTTTTTTGTAGATCGTAGGATCGTAATAAGGGTGTTTGCCCTCAGTCGGAGAATAATATTCTTTGTCTTTGTCTCCTCCAAGTGTTACCACCAAGACATAGCACCAATATGTAAATAGTACGCAACAAACAAGGAATAAAATCCAGTTGAGTACGTTTCCAAAGGTTGTGAAAAAACCAAAAGACCATTTGAAAACATCACTTAAGAATAGAAAGAAAGACGTCATTATTTTCCTTTTTTAAATTAACTTTGCACAAATTTATAAAAAATGTTTAGATTACTTTCAAAAGAAAGCAATATTTTTTCAATTCCTGTTTATATTGGTTTTCTTCTTTTAGTAGTAATTATATTTAATATACTGAATTTCAATACGTACGAAGCAATTATTGCAGTCATTACATTTTTGGGGATTGCGCTTGGATATTTTTGTTTCAACACCATTGCGCTGAATTACCAGACGCATCTACCGTTATTTTTATACACATTTTTTATTTTCGGTCTTTATCCCGGCAGACTTGACATCGGAGTTGCTGTTGCATTGCTTACCAATTCGTTTCTTTTGCTTCTTCTCACCAGTACAGATGAAGATCTCAGGAAAAAATCCTATGTTTTGGTAGGATCTATTTTAGCCTTAAATTTTATTTTCTTGCCAACAACATGGCCAATGATTTTCTTTGTACTGATTCACCTGATCGTTACTTCAGAAAGAATTGGTCTTAATATTTTCAGATTTATTCTGGGAATGTCTTTAATAGCATTAAGTTATTTTTCGCTGATGTTTTTTATGAACTTCAATGACTGGAATGTTGATTATCTGCCGTTCGGAAAAATGAGATTTATTACAGAATATAAAGAGCTTCTGCCTTTGATTCCTATTGTGCTGATGCTGATATATGCCATCTATGACCATTTTAAACACTATAATAAAAAAAGTCCCGTGAGCAGGTACAAATATACTTTCCTTCTTGTTTTCTCGTTTGCACAGGTAGTAAGTATTGTGATGTACATGAACAGTAATTATGAATATTTACTGCTACTGGCATTTCCGGCAACAATTATTCTGAGCAGAATGCTGAGGTTTTTACCGAAATACTGGATGCAGGAAGTAAGTTTGTGGCTGATCATTGCCTGTCTGATCGGTTTTAAAGCCGGAACCCATTTCAATTTATTTTAAAAAAAAAGATTATGATTCAAATAGACGATAAATTAATTTCTGAAGATATTTTCTCTGAGGAATTTGTTTGCAACCTTACCAAATGTAAAGGTGCATGTTGTGTGGAAGGTGATGTTGGTGCTCCGTTAGATAAAGACGAGCTTGTGATTTTAGACAATATTTTCGATAAAATAAAACCTTACCTTACCACAGCCGGAATAAAAGCTTTGGAAGAGCAGGGGACATGGACGACTGACCCAACCGACGGAATGTATGTAACACCAATGATTGAAGATGCAGAATGTGCCTATGTAACTTTTGACGAACGTGGAATCACCAAATGCGGAATCGAAAAAGCATACGAAGATGGAGCTGTAGACTGGCAAAAACCAATCTCTTGTCATTTATACCCAATAAGAGTTACAGAATATTCTACTTTCTCAGCTTTAAACTACCATGAATGGCCAATCTGTAACGATGCCTGTACTTTGGGCAAAGAACTTCAGGTTCCTGTCTATAAGTTCCTGAAAACACCTCTGACCAGAAAATATGGTGAAGAATTTTATTCTACTCTGAGTGAAGTTGCTGAGGAGTGGAAAAAGGAGTATGGAAGCTAGTTTGATTAGTTGAAAGCTATACATTTTATATAAAACAAAACCACCGCAGAAAATTTTCTGCGGTGGTTTTTATTTAATCGACTAAGATTATTGAATTATTTTGCTACAGTTGCTTTTACCGTTGTAGTTTCAGCTTTTTTTGGTGCGCTTTCCCAGCCGTCTTCCGGCATAAGAGTGGCAACAATTCTGTTTTTAGTCAGATACTTTTTAGCAACATCCTGAAGGTCTTTTACAGTCAGAGCTTTCACTTTATCCTGATAGTTTAAGATTTCGTACTTGTCGCTTCCATCCAGCTGGTTTTTAGTCAATGCATTCATCCAATACATATTGTCTTTCATATTGGTTTTGTCGTCATTGTATTCGCCTTCTTTGTATTTATCAAGATCTTTCTGATCCGGACCTTTATCAATTAATTTCTGAAGTTCTGCGATAGCACTTTTCGTCAGTTTGTCTGCATTTTCAGGGCCACAAGGGAAGCTGATGCTGAATGAATAACTGTTGTAAGGTACTTTACCCATATAACCTCGTGCTCCGCCACCATAAATTCCGCTCTCATCTTCTCTCAGTTTTTCAATTACTTTAATGGTTGCAACTTCACCTAAAGCTTCCAAAGCAAGGGCATCTTTCTCGTTATAAGGTGCTTCTCCCGTGTACACGATCTGTACCATACTTTTAGGATCTTTTCCTTTTTTGTAAACCTTGGTATAGTCACCCATTACCTGTCTGTAACCTGTATCTTTGTATTTCGTTTCTTTTCCGGTTGAAGGAAGGCTTGCAATATATTGTAAAACTTCATTTTTAAATGTAGCCTCATCAATATTTCCTACAAAGTAGAAGTGGAAATTACCTGCATTGGCAAACTTTTCTTTATAAATACCATATGCCTTTTTATAATCGGTCGCTGCCCAGTCTTTTTCCATAGGGATAATACCTATGAATCTTGGGTTTTTCTGATTTAAGAATTTAGCATGCTCACTGGAGAAATAGAACTGAGGATTTGAAAGCATATTGTCAAGCATTGCAGACTGCTTTGTTTTATATGCGTTGAATGCTTCCGGGCTGTAATTTAATCCTGTGAAATAAGAATAAATTAACTCCATCGCAGTTGGGAGGTCTTTCTGACTGGTTCTTCCTGAAACTCCTTCCGTTAAAGTACCGATTGACGGGTTGACACTTACTTGTTTTCCTGCCAAATAATTGGTGAGATCAGCTTTTGAAAAACCGTTTACACCTGCTTCAGATAACGCCTGATATGCAAACTGAGTTTTATTGTAATCAGCATCAGGAATGATTGAGTTTCCACCCAGACTTCTTCCTGCGAAAACAATTTCATCATCTTTGAAGTCGGTCTTTTTGAATGTTACTTTTGCACCGTTTCCTAAAGTCCATGTTGTTGTACCCAGTTTAGCATCAGTTTCAGTTTTAGCAATTTTACCTTCAGATTTGAAAGGTTTTACTAAATTTTTGATTGTTGCTTTTTCTTCGTAAGGTTTAAGATCAGCCATTTTTACATTATCGAAAGTCTTCAGAACCATTGCTTCTGTAGGCATCGTTACGTTGTCTTTTTTAGGACCTGTAATAGCGATAACACGGCTGTCTTCTTTTACCATTTTCTTAATGACATCATTCGTCTGAGCCAATGTTACCGATGGTAAAAACTTCTTGGTATCTTCATATTCCCATGCTATTCCCGGCATTGGTTCCTTTTCAAGGAAGTTTCTGACATATTCGTCTACCAACATATCGCTTTCTGTCTTGTCGCGGTTGTTGTACGATCTTTCCATATTAGACATGATTTGAGCTTTGGCTCTGTCTAATTCGCCTTGGGTAAAACCAAATCTTTTTGCTCTTTCGGTTTCTTCCAAAAGCACATTCAGTGCGCTCAGCTGGTTTCCTTCTTTCACCATTGCAAAACCCTGGAATGCTTCTTTGGTTCTTGCATAGGTTCCTCCGTGATACACAGATCCGAATGTAAATGGCGGATTGTTTGAATTCACCAATTCTCTCAATCTGTTATTCAGCATCGTAGTTGCCACGTTCTCAATAAGGCTCTGATTGTATTGCTCTACCGTAACATCCGGAGTATAAGCATCCGAATCTTTCATGATAAACTGAACCATAGAGCTCGTAGCATCAGGGTCAGTCTCTATTGCTACAAGAGTTTCCTGGTGATTGGGTAAATCAAAAGTTTTTCTTTCTCTTGGCTTAGAAGGGTTTTTATATTTGCTAAAATTATCTTTAATTTTTTTCTCAACCTCATCGACGTTGATGTCTCCCACCACCACAATTGCCATCAGATCGGGTCTGTACCAGTCTTTGTGGAATTGTCTGATTACGTCAGGCTTGAAGTTTTCAAGAACTTCTTTTTTACCGATAGGAAGTCTGTTAGCATATTGAGATTTGTGTAAAAGTTTAGGTAAATATTTATCAGACATTCTTTTGTCTGCACCTAATCCCAATCTTAATTCTTCTAAAACAACGCCTCTTTCTTTATTGATCTGTTCATCGGTAAGAGTTGCATTAAACGCCCAGTCTTCCATTACTTTAAGACCTGCATCAAGGTTACCAGGCTTATCCAAAGGAACCGGAAGCATGTAAACCGTTTCGTCAAAGCTTGTGTAAGCGTTAAGGTGCTGCCCGAATTTTACCCCGATTGATTGTAGAAAGTCTACCAGCTTGTTATCCGGAAAATTTTTGGTTCCGTTGAAGTTCATGTGCTCCATAAAGTGGGCAAGACCTCTTTGGTTTTCATCTTCAAGAATAGATCCTGCGTTGATTGCCAGACGGAAATCTACCTTTTTTTCCGGTAGAGTGTTTTTTTTGATGTAGTACTTCATGCCATTAGGAAGAGTACCTGTTTTTACAGAAGCATCCATCGGGATATTCTGTGCGAATCCACTGGCTGAGGTCAAAAAGACAACACCTAATGACAATAGAATTTTTTTCATACAGTTGAAATTTAAATTTTGCGGATAAAAATATGCATTATTCACAATTGCAAGAAATTTCAGTTGTCATATTTTAGTTAAAATTGCGTTAAAATTTTGATATTAAAAAAGACCAGGAATTTTCCTGGTCTTATGTGTGTTGAAATTTTTATATTTTATTTGAAATCAGCGTCACTTACTCCAGAGTTCAAAGTGACTTTTGTGGTTCTGATGCTCACTTTTTGTCCGCCGCCTTCAGCTTCAATCAACTCAGGGAATTTGATTCCGTCTACAGTCATATAGCTTTTCATGATAGCATCACCTTGAGGAGATCCTGCTTTGTAAAGCAATCCTGTGGCTGCATCAAAATAAAATTTTCCTTTTTCTGAAGACAATACATTGTAATCTTTACCGTCTATTTTCTCAACTGTTACAGCCTGAAACTTTGAAGCATCATATCCTAATGCATCAATTGTTTTGCTGTTTTTAAGCTCAGCAATCTGCTCTGCAGGGATATCACTTTTGTTCCCCATCTGGCTCCTGTATCCTTTTTCACCATCGAAAACCTGAGTCATTTCCTGTCCCATTACAGTCTGCACAGATTTGAATTTGTTTCCCATTTTTTTGGTGGTGGAATTAATATCCATTCCTTGAGCATTGATCACGTTTTCAATGATGGCAGACTTTACAGATTCCAGCTTTGCCTTACCTCCAAGAGCGGTAAGATAGTTGTCAATCACCTGTTTTGGAGTGATCTGAGATGTAGCAGCTTCAGATTTTATGGTAGCCGTAGATGTTTTTTGCGCCATTGCCGGTGTAGAAAAAACTATTGCGCAGAAAAACGGAAGAATTATCTTTTTCATATGTAAATATCTTTTTAAGATGTAAATATAAGGATATTGTGTAATATGGAATTATCCTGTTTTACATTATATAAAAAAACTCCTGTACTTTATGATTATGAATTTTGCTATTCTTTGAAAAATCTTGCTGTACCTGCATTTCCGTTTTTATCGATCATCTGTAAAATGTAACTTCCTTTTGATAAGTTTGATACGTTCAGCTGTGGTGTTTTTGAATTATTCTTTTCAGAATATACCTTTTGACCTACCATATTAAAAATATGGAATTCTGATACATCTTTTGCTAATTTTATATATAGGTAGTCTTTTACAGGGTTAGGATAAACAGACAATCCTCCGTCTATTTCTACAGATTTTACGCCCAGATTATCAAGAGAACTGATCTTTACATAAGAGAAATTTGCCTGTAATACGTTTCCTGTACTTTGCCAGCATCCACTTACTAAAGTTCCATATCCTGTGGTAGTGGTTGTCATAGAATGGGTACCCGTACTCGAGCCATTACTGCCTGTGTGGCGTATTTCTATTACAAGATTATTTCCTCCTGTATATAAATAAGGTGTGTCAAATGTTATATTATAAGTGAAAGCATTGGGATCACCTCCTATCGTAAATGCGCCGGTAGGAATCATCATACTGCCTGATCTTACCTGCGTTTGTGTACCCACGATGTTTGCAGCAAAATTGAGTTGCCTGTCTGCCGGGTTTACCCCATTACTCAGGAAAACCTGATAGCTTGGATAAGTTGTATCCGCAGAAGGCCACACAACAGTTGCAGTACTCGAAAGTCTGAACGAAATAGAAGTAAGATATTTTCCTGCTAATGTGGTGAGCTGAGAATCATCAATGATCATTTGATACGTCCTTGCAGAATTCACAAGTGGACCTAAAAAAGTTCCGCTCGTATTGTTTTCGGGTACTACCTTTGAGGTCTGCGCTCTTAATACAACAGGATTGATAAACATCAAAATTAAGCTGAATAAAAACACAGCAACCGTGCTTCTCTTCTTTGTTTCGAAAAAGATTTGAATTTTCTCTTTTTTGAATTCTGTAAAAAATAGATTTGCTTTCATGTGGTATGTTTTTGATTATCATAAAGATACAATAATATTTTATATAATAATATTTATATTCTCGACATAGTTTTTTGGCAAATACCAGGCAAAAAATATCAACAAAGTTCCATGTACAACGAAGGGAGTCTTGCTATTCATTATAATTAAATTTCACCATCTGACTTATCTTTTTTAGCTTTGCCATAAATTTTTCATCCATAAAAATGCAAAAAGATTTTTTTAAATATCAGGCACAAACTACGCAGTTTGCCGCAGGTTTTGAAGTAGAGAAAGCAGAGGGAAGTTATATTTTCGGGAAAGGCGGTAGAAAATATCTTGATTTTGTTGCGGGAGTTTCTGCCAATACTTTAGGTCATTCTCATCCCAAAATTATTAATGCCATCAAAGAACAGGCAGATAAATATCTTCATGTGATGGTTTACGGAGAATATGCTCAGGAGAAACCAGTTGAGCTATGTAGATTATTAGCTGAAGCGACTCCTGATCCTTTAGAAATTACCTATTTGGTAAACAGTGGAGCAGAAGCTATCGACGGAAGTTTAAAATTAGCCAAAAGATACACCGGAAGAGAAGAAATCGTTTCTTTTAAAAATTCTTATCATGGGAACACACACGGAGCGTTGAGTGTCTCAGGAAATGAATATCACAAAAGAGAATTTCGTCCGTTGTTGCCGATGGTTTCCTTTATTGAACTTAATAATGAAAATGATTTCGAGAAAATAACAGAAAGAACTGCCTGTGTTATTCTTGAGACCATTCAGGGGGCAGCAGGGTTTTTAGTTCCTGATGATGATTATCTGATTAAACTTAAAAAGAGATGTGAAGAAGTTGGTGCTCTTTTAATTTTAGATGAAATCCAGCCAGGCTTTGGAAGAACAGGGAAATTGTTTTCTTTCGAACACTTCGGAATCGTTCCTGATATTTTAGTAATGGGCAAAGGAATGGGTGGCGGAGTTCCTGTGGGGGCTTTTATGAGTTCAAAGAAAATCATGGAAACTCTTTCGCATTCACCAAAGTTGGGACATATAACGACTTTCGGAGGAAATCCTTTGATTGCAGCCGCATCTCACGCTACTTTAAAAGAAGTTTTGGAAAGCGGATTGATGAATGAAGTGTCTGAAAAAGAAGAACTGTTCAGAAAAATTTTAATCCACCCGAAAATTAAAAATATCAACGGAAAAGGTTTAATGCTTGCTGTAAATCTTGGAACCCCGGATTATACACTGGATGTTGCAAAAAGATGCATGGAGAAGGGTTTGGTTGTCTTCTGGCAATTATACAGAAATGAATATCTGAGAATTTCACCACCACTCACTATTTCTAAAGATGAAATTGAAGAAGGATGTAAAATCATTCTTGATGTATTGAATGAAAACTAAAGTAAACTGAAAAACCTCTTTATCGAAGAGGTTTTTTTATGATATACCATAAAATTAAAAACAAAAACCCAAACGGAAAAATTTAAATTTATTTTTCTGATAAATATCATTCATAATGCATAAAAATCTATTTACTTTTTTGTGTAATAAAAAAATTAATTTATATATTGCGTGACGTTAAAAATAAGTTATATGGCGAAACATAAAGTCCATTACGAATTCCCAATGCACTGTCTTTCAGAGATTTTGTATGAATATTTGGCTAGTGCTGAGGGATTATCCGAATGGTTTGCAGATGATGTAATAGAGAAAGGTGACGATTTCTATTTTAGTTGGGGTGGAGGTTCTGAAGAAAAAGCGACTTTGATCAGATATAAGCCTGAAAGTTTCGTGCGTTTCAGATGGGAAGAAGATGAAGGTACCAAAAACTTCTTTGAAATGACCATCACAATCGATGATATTACAGAAGATCTTGCTCTTAATATTACAGATTTTTGTGAAGAAGGTGACGAAGAAGAAAATGCTTTGTACTGGGAAAATCTGATCGAAAACCTTAGAATAAAATTAGGTGCTGCTTAATAATTTATAAGCAGACCGACTTAATGGTAAAACTGATGAACGATTTATCGTTCATTATTTTTTTATAAACAATCATACTTTGGATAATACATATTTTACTTCAGAAGAGCTCGAGTTGAAAAACAGAGCGTTTCTTTTGGGAGATGCTGTGAAAGTTTCATTTTTTGTAAGAAATTCTCATCTCATCATGGATGAAGAATGCTATTTCTTCCTGATGGCATCTATGAGAAAAATGAGGATGAATATTCCTTTGACCTATACTTTAGAATTTTTTCAGAATCTTTTTAATGAAAAAGTAATTCAGGAAAAAGAAATAAAAAACGGAATCATTAATTTTCTGGTGTACAGAAATTCTGACGGTGCGATATTGTCAAAATCTACTATTTCCTATTTCTTTGAAGTAAATGAGATGGATGATGTTTTGGCAGTTAATGATAGGCTTTTGGAGCTTGATTTAATTAAAGAAATCAACGTCAACAATAATCTTTTAAGTAATATCAGAGTACATTGTCCCGAAAATATTTATGCAGGAATTTATGCGGAGGAAAACGATCTGGATGATGTTATTCTTTTAAATCCAAATAAAAGAATTGCACGTTCTACTTCAGGAAATCTATTGTTTCTGGAAGGAAAAGTAATTAAAGTTCCCAAGCATTCGGAAGGAGCTTACATTTCTCCGCTGCTCGAAAACTTTGTAACATTCCTTCATAAAAATAATCTTGCTGATATTCAGGAACATGAGATTATTGCTTTTGAATCTCAAAAAGCCGAAGAAATATTAATGATCTCTGACGAAAAAGGAATTTTTTCTGTGAAAAAAATTAGAAATAAAACATTTGAAAACTCCAGATTTTTAGAATTGGTAGAAGGATGGAAGAATAGTTTTTCAAACTAAATTGACAAACCCGGTAAACAACATTCACGTCCTTTACCGGGTTTTATTCTGATACAATCAGAAAAGTGTATTTTCACTTTATTTTTCGGTAATAATCTCGATAAATTTTTTAGCAACTTCTTTTTGCCCTGTTTCACTAATCAGATATTTTCTATCTTCTGTATTATTGATAAATCCTAATTCTACCAACACGGCAGGAGATTTTGACTCTCTTAATATATGAAGGTTTTTCTCTTCGATCTTACATTCACCGAATTTTTTTGAAATTTTCTCAGCCAAAGATTTAGAAGCTTCAGTATTTTGAGTAAAGATCTCATGACCTTTTATTGCTGATTCTTTTGCAGGACTTCTATTGATATGAAGAGAAATCACCATTTCAGGATTCAGCTTATTTATCATTGCAGTTCTGTCGGCTAAGGTTGCGTAGGCATCAGAATCTCTTGTGAGAACTATTTCATAATCATCCAGATCTTGATTGTGTTGTTTTATTTTTGAAGCAATATCAAGAACAATTTGCTTTTCAGAAACACCGTCATAGATTGCTCCCATATCATTTCCTCCATGTCCGGCATCAATGACTATGATTTTTTTATCGATTGGTTTAAAAGATAAAAATGCAACGGCAAAAAGAGGGACAATAAGTAATTTTTTAACGTTCATAGTTTTGTTTTTTTAATTTATCAAAGAACGTGAAAAGTATGTTAAAAATTATGTAATGGATACTTAAAGTTTGTTAAATGTAAATCGCTTCTTTGTGAAGTAATGACTAGTTTAATGAAATATCTTCCGGTGCGTTTGCCCATAAAAGATATTCTCCTCCAAGGTTTTGCATGATAGATTTCCATAAAGTCTGGTCATTTGGGAGGGTGTAATCGAGATTGTAAACATCCACAACCGTCCACATTTTGCGGTTGATCTCATTATCTAGCTGCAACGCTCCCCACCCGGAATATCCGGAGAATATCTTAACATCATCAATGCCGATTTCTTTACTCAGAACCGAGTTGATCACTGTTTCGATATCTTCAGTTACATAAAATTCAGGGTTAATCTCCGTGTATATTTCTGAAACTTTCTTTCCTTTAATGATAAAAAAGACTTTTTCGTTTTCTACAGGTCCTCCATCATAAACTTCTATTTTAAAATCAAAGAAGTTTTTGAATCTGCCACTCATCTTAGAATTTTTCTTATTCAGGATCAAACCAAAAGCGCCATTCTCGTCATGTTCTATGATAAGGACTACTGATCTGGAAAAAATATCTCCGGAAATATCAGGCGTGGAAATTAATATTTTACCTTTGTATGAGTAATTCATACTCAAATTTAATAAAAATTATTTATGGAAAACCTTCATGATAAAAGAAAAGTCTACGGAAAATCTCAACTTATTGAAAGTGAGATTAAAGAGAATCCGATCGAGCAGTTTAGAGATTGGTTTTTGGATGCGTCATCAAATCCGACGGTTTCTGAGGCAAATGCGATGGCAATTTCTACTCTGGAAGATGACGGCTGCCCGAGAACAAGAATGGTTTTGCTTAAAGAATACACATACGAAGGTTTTATTTTTTATACTAATTACGACAGCAGAAAAGGAAAAGCTATTGAAAAAACGCATAAAGCCTGTCTTCATTTTTTCTGGCTAGGTTTAGAAAGACAGATTATTATTAAAGCAGATTTAGAAAAAATTGCTAAAAATTTAAGTGACGGATATTTTCATTCCAGACCGAAAGGAAGTCAGCTTGGAGCAGCTGTTTCGCCACAAAGTAAGGTTATTCCGAACAGAGAATTCTTGGAAGTGAAATTAAAAGAACTGGAAACTCAGTTTGAAAATTCTGAAGTTCCGAGACCCGAAAATTGGGGAGGATATATTGCAAAACCTTACGAAATAGAGTTTTGGCAGGGAAGACCCAATAGATTGCACGACAGGATTATTTATTCACTGAAAGATATCGACTGGGAAATTTCCAGATTGGCACCGTAATATTATATTTGGTGGCTGACCACCCAAAACAACAATAAAAAAACCTCATCGAAAGATGAGGTTTGCATTTTTATGATCAGGTTGATTATTTTTTCTTAACACCTGAAACTGCAGTTGCTAAATCAGCACCAGCTTTAAATTTAGCTACTTTCTTAGCAGCAATTTTGATTGGCTTCTTAGTTGCAGGGTTGATTCCTTGTCTTGCAGCTCTCTCAGATACAGAAAATGTACCGAATCCTACTAAAGACACTTTTCCGTCTTTTTGTTTTAGAGTTGTAGAAACGTTAGAAATGAAAGATTCCAAAGCAGCTTTTGCTGCAACTTTAGTAATTCCTGCATCTTTCGCAATTGCGTCGATTAATTCAGACTTGTTCATAATTTTTATATTAAAAGTTAGTTAGTAATTGTAGCAAATATAAAACAATTTTCAAATTGTGCAAATTTTTTCTAAAAACTTGTGATTATTTTTTGTTTTAACTTGAAAAAAATCAAAATATCATAATTTAAGATTTCACTAAAAATCCACGTTTCGAGATACTAAAATCATGCCAACTGCTTATGCTTATTGGCTTTCCAAAAAAAAAGATATTAATTTTTATATTTATTAAATCCTAAATTCCATGCTTAGTTTTGAGTGTTTTATAGATTTCTTTGTAAAATATGTAATCGGATACAAAATATATTATTTTGTTCAGAATTAAACGCTTGTTTTTGTGGAAGTTCTAAAATTCACTTTACCATCATTTTATTAAATATTATTAATAAATTTGCATTATGTTAATAGAAGTATTTAAATCTAAGATTCACAGGGTAAGAGTGACCGCTTCTGACCTTAATTATATAGGAAGTATAACCATTGACGAAGAACTTATCGAAGCAGCAGGTTTGGTTGTAGGAGAGAGAGTTTATATCGTTAATGTAAACAACGGAGAGCGCTTTGATACTTATGTAATCAAAGGTAAAAGAAAATCAGGAGAAGTATGTCTGAATGGTCCCGCTGCAAGAAAAGTGCAGAGAGATGACATCATTATCATCATTGCTTATGCACAAATGACTCCTGAAGAAGCCAAAGATTTTCAGCCGAAAATCGTTTTCCCGGACGAGAAAACTAACCTTCTTACCTGATTCATGGAAAAAAAATCGACCAATCCTTTAAAATCTGTTCTTACCATTGTCATTTCACTGGCGTTTGCAGGATTTTTTCTGTGGCTCGCTCTCAGAGGTTTTGATTTTGACGTGGTGCAAAAATCCTTATCAAAAGCCAATTATATGTGGGTTTTGTTTGCCGCTGTATTTGGTGTTTTAGCATATTGGTTCAGAGCAGTTCGCTGGAATTTATTGCTGGAACCGATGGGACACAGTATTTCAACCTCCAATGCATTCTGGACAATCTCTTTCGGGTATTTGATGAATTTAACGATTCCCCGAAGTGGCGAGGTTGCACGGGCAACAGCTTTGTATGGTGTTGAAAAAGTGCCAGTTAGTAAGTCGGTTGGAACGATTATTTTAGAACGAGTCATTGATCTTATCTGTATGATGGGGTTTCTTGTACTGACGGTTATTTTTAAATTTGATGCTATTGTGTCATTTTACGATTACGTTACTACTAAAAAGAAAATAAGTAAGGAAGAACATATTCCAAATGGATTTGAGGAATTTTTAATGTCACTAGGAATTAGCGATTTTGATTCTTTTTATTTGATAGTGAAAGTTTTAGTCTTACTTTTGATTGTCGGTGTAATTTTCTATTTGATTAAATTTAAAAGGGTTCAGCTTATTCAATTCGGAAAAGGAATTTGGGAGGGAATCGCTTCAATTTCAAAACTGGAAAAAAAAGTAAAGTTCATTCTGTACACACTAGGAATCTGGATTTGCTATTACATGGCTGCTTATCTTGTGTGTTTTGCATTACCTGAAACTTCAGATTTTACTATTGCTGACGGATTTTTCATTATCGTTGTCGGTACTTTAGGAATGATCGTTCCTGCAAGTGGAGGCATCGGAGCTTTTAATCTGGCAATGAAATATGGTTTTATGGCATTGTTTATCTCAATGGGAAAAAGTGCAGAATTTGGGGGTGAAATGGGATTAACGTATTCATTTATCTCTCTTCCTTTACAAATTGTGATTATGCTGACAACAGGATTATTGTCAATTCCGATGTTGGCAAAGGCAAGAAACAAACTTGCTGCAGAGACTGATTTTAAATCTGTTTAAAATAAATTTCAACAAAATACACGGCCTGGTCTTTTTTGATCGGGCTTTTTAATGTTTTTTAATCTGATTATTTGGAAATTTGGCAAATCAAAACTATCTTAGACTTAAAGTACAAAAATATGGCAATTAACTTACAGAAAGGACAGCGAATCGATATCGGGCTTACAAAAATGACGATAGGTCTTGGTTGGGATCCCAATGAAGGAACGGGTTACGATTTTGATCTCGATGCTTCTGCGATTATGATTGATGCTCATAGAAAGCTTGTAAGCGAAGATTATTTTGTCTTTTATAACAATCTGAGTTCTCCTGAAGGCGCTTTAACACATACAGGCGATGATCCGAGCGGTAAAAACAGCGACGGAGATGATGATGAAGCGATCATGATTGATCTTGAAAAAGTGGATTCCAGAGTTGAGGAAATTCTTTTCGTCGTAACGATTGAAGATTTTGAACGAAGAAGACAAAATTTTGGACAGGTGAGAAATTCATACATCAGAATTGTTGATCAGAATAATAATCAGGAGATTGCAAAATATGAACTTGACGAAGATTTTTCTATAGAAACAGGAATTGAATTCGGAAGATTATACAAAAAGAACAGCAATTGGAAATTTGAAGCTTCGGGAATTGGCTATCGTGCTGATTTGGGTTTCTTTTTAGAGAAATATTATAAAGGAGAGATTATTAAATAACTAAAAAAGTATGTTGAAGCATACTTTTTTAGTTTAGGATTCAGTATTTTAATCTTGTTTAAATTATCAATCAATTTTCAAAAAGAAAAGCGATAACCACAGTTATCGCTTCAAAAAAAACTAACTTCCGCCACCGGCTCTGCTTGATTCCTCAAACTTCACCTGTTTGGTTGCTCCTTTTACATTGTTGTTTCCGAATTTGTAGGTTACGGAAAGATAAATGTTTCTTGTAATTACTTTATTATAATATTCGACATCATAGTTTGGATAATATTCTGTTCCTTTTTCACGGTTGGTATTCAGTAAATCATTTACGTAAAGATTGATCATTAAGTTTTTCTGCATCAGATTTAATTTTACTCCGGAATAAGCTGAGAAATTACCATTAAAATAGGTATTTCCGCTTCTGTTGGGGATGTTACTCCATAATCCAAGCATGATGGTGACGGTCTTTTCTTTGTTTAAAAAGAAATTGTTATCAAAATTAAAATTGGCTCCATATCCTGCAGCCGCAGCAACTGCTTGTGGGTCATAAGATTTTGATTTGGCATAAAAACCGTTGACAAAAATATTAGATTCAAGCCATTTCAGTTTGTTATAATTGTATGAAATATTGATTCCTGCCTGATCTTCATTATAAAAATTCTTTACAATGCTGTATTTCTGGTTTCCTTCAACAACCTGAATTCTGTCTGAATTGTTTTTGTTGTAATTATAATAAGCGGTAATGTTGAAATTATTTTTTAAAACATATCCGAATTCCAGGTTATCTGAGAAAGACGGCAATAAATACGGGTTTCCGGTTCTGTACTCAAACTCTGAAATAATGTATTTAAAAGGATTCAGATTTCCAAAATACGGTCTACTGATTCTTCGCGAATAATTTACAGAGAACGTATTGTTGTCATTTGCTTTATAGCTCAGATATGCGGTAGGAAAAAATTTGCCGTATTTGATGTTTGTGGTGATGTTGTCGTTGACAGAGATTCCTTCGAGGTTGGTGTATTCATACCTCAATCCAGCTTTGGCATCCCATTTTTCATTGATTTTAAAACTTGTGGAAGCGTATGCAGCGTAGTTTTGCTCGTTATAAAAGAAGTCATTGCTTCGAGCGGTATTTCTGATATTCTGCCCGTTTTCAATATCAAAAAAATTGAAGTAGGAATCATTTTTAATGGTTGTATATTTTAATCCGGCTTCTGTTTTTATTTTTGCAAAATTCTTTTCAAGATCTGCCTGTCCGGAGTAGATTTTATATTGACTTATAGGATTTACAAATGATGAGGTTGTAACATCTGTAACTGTATTGTAAAGGTTTTTTGCATTGGCATCGTTTAGCATTACATTCGCTGAAAGACTCAGTTTGCTTCCCAGTGTATCTAATTTTAGATCATAAAAAGCTGTGGCATTGTGTACTTTTCTGATATTTCTGTTATCCGAATCCGAATAAAAATTCTGTTGAACATTATCAGTCTGTCTTTGAGTATAGTTTTTTGCCTGTTCTATCGGATTGCTATACGAATAATTGTAATTGACCCCGACCAGGTTTTTATCGTTGATTTTGTATTCACTTTTTATATTTCCGCCTTTGTAGCGGTAGTTATTTGAACCTCTGCTGTCGGTATTCCAATAATCTGTATTTCCTTTTCCTGTAAGGTAATTGTATGATTTCTGTTCCCAATAGTTGTCACCCAAAGATAAGTTGGTTGTGATGGAAAGTTTTTTACCCTGATAATTAAAGCTTGCTCCGCTTCTCGTAGAAACTGCCGGTCTGTTCCAGTAATAACTCCCGGATGTCTGCAAAGAGCCGTTCCAGCCGAGACTTGTGTTCTTTTTTAAAACAATATTGATTAATCCGCTTTTTCCCTCCGCTTCATATTTTGCGGGTGGAGTAGTGATTACCTCGATCTTTGCAATATCATCTGAACGCAAAGTTTTAAGATAATTGATCATTTCCTGCCCGGAAAGATTAAGTAATCGATCATTGACCATAATTGCGACATTGCTTTTTCCTGCAATGGAAATTGCGTCATCGGTTGCACGAACCATTGGGGTTTTCGCCAAAGCTTCCACTGCATCAATTCCTTGGGAGGCAACAGAATTTTCAACATTAAAAACCAATCGATCTACTTTTCTTTCAAAAAGTTTTTTCTTCGCCGTCATGGTTACCCCTTCTATTTTTTGTTCGGCAGGTGCGTTTTCTTCTTTTATTTCAACGTTCTTAAGGAGATTTCCTTTTACGGTAATGTTTTCTGTGTTTGTGGTAATACCGTCTTTGATGATCTGTAAAATATAATTTCCATCTTCTTTCAATGGGATTTTAAATTTTCCTTTTTCGTCTGTGATGGCAGAGAATTTTGAATTTTCTTTGGTTAAAAGAATTTCGGTATCGATAGCAGGCTGATGAGATTTATCGGTAATGGTTCCTTCAATACTTTGTGCAGATATAAATGCTGATGAGGCAATCGCAAAAAGAAGAACTATTTTTTTATTCATGTATATTATTTTACTATTAAGACAACCGTAAATGGTAAAATATTACAACACAGTGGGAGATAATTTTTAAGTATTTGATTTTAAGTACGATTGTTTATCTTTTAACTACAGTTTTACAATTCTTTTTCCTAAAAATTAAAAATTCTATAGTTGTAATTAATAGATAAACTATTGAGAAAATAACAAAGGTCGTCAGAACACTGTATGAATGATAATCAATTGATAAATCAATAAATGAGAAAAGCAGATGGCAGTCCCAAAAAAGTAAGAAGTGATAAAAAGTAATTATTCCTGATTTGCTCAAATAGATTAAGAAAAAAGAGTAGTGAAAAAGCGATCATTCCAAAAAGGTACATGATTGAGAATCCCAGATCTAACAGGATTTCCAAAATATGTAAGAAAGCTTCGAATAAATTTGTGTCAGTCGATACTTTTGAAGCAATGACAATTCTATACACCACAAAAAGCGTAATAATAATGAGAATATGAATCGACCATAACTTAATTATCAATTTTTTCAATGACAGGTGTATTGTTTTTACATAAAATTGACGAGAACTGAATTTCTGCAACAATAAATAAAATATCAATTGCGAATCTTCTGTAACTTTTTAATAACCAAAACCAGAGGAAAATAAACTAACGATGCAATCATTCAGTGATAGGTGTTTATCTAATTAATTTTGAAAATTCTAAATCTACCTATTTCTTAGATGGAATAAATCCTTAGCTTTTTCTCACCGCCCGAATCAATTTTTCATTTCTCTTCTCAGCTCTTGCATTTTGTAAAGATAACGCTGCCCAGATTGCAGCGGGAATCCAGCCGAGGATAGTGATCTGTAAAATGAAACAAATAATTCCGGTGAAAATTTTTCCACGAACGATGAATGATAAAAATGGTAAAAGAATTGCAAGTAGCATGATGATTATTTTTTATAAAAGTAATTATTTAAAAATTAATCTTGTTATCCGAAGGTCTATATTTGACTTTATACAAAATACAATCTTTTAATCTGCCATTTATTTTTCAATGTCGGTCGGTTTCAAATAAAAGCCAACAGTTATTAGCGTCTGTCGGCAAGTTCTGTGGGTGTTACTCCGAAATGTTTTTTGAAAGCGTATGAAAAATGCGATAAGTTTTCAAATCCTGTTTCTAAATACACTTCAACAGGTTTTCTATTTTTTTCGGTAAGTTGGTAATGTGCCAATTTTAAACGCTTTTGTGTCAGCCAACGTTGTGGGGTTGTGCCGTAAATGGTCTTAAAATCTCGCTTAAAAGTTGATAAACTGCGTCCTGTCAGGTAACTAAACTTTTCCAAAGGCATATTAAACATAAAGTTCTTTTCCATAAAATCTGCTAACTCAATTTTATAGGGTTCTTCAAAGTTTGCCAATATGTTGTCAATGCTTTTGTCAATCGTTCTGAGGATAGAGATTGCTTCTGTGATTTTTAATGAAGCAATATTTTCGGGAAATTTTTCCTGCACATCAAAGTAAGGTATCAGCGAAGCAAGGCAACTTTCTAATAATGGATGTTTATCAAAACTTAGAATTTTTTGTGTAGCGGTAATTTTTGTTTTTAAGGTCTCATTAGCATAGAATGCTCTAAGTCGGTCAATAGACAAGTGCATTACTACAGACTTGTGTGGGAGCCCGTCTTTTGGATAATTGATAATTGTCGCCAACTGATTTCTCGGAATAAGAAAAATATCACCTGGTGTAAACAAATAACTTTGGTCTGCCTGAATGATCTTTGTTTCACCCGAAATGAACCACACAAGCATATGGTGATCAAAAACGACCTCCGTTTTAAATAACTTGTCTTCGTAAGAAGAAAGTTTAATATCGTCTGTTATATATTTTAGATGAAATTCCATATTGTTTGTGTAGTTGCAAAGGTACAATTATCAATTAATGCTAAATAACTATTCTTTATTTGGACCAATGATAAAGAGTAACCACGAATGCTCGAATTCAATCTTTAATTTTTCTTTTGAATGAAAATTCACCTGATTTTAGGTAAAAAAACTCGTTTATTCGTGGCAAAAAATAATAATTCGTCCGCTTTTTTAGGCAATCATATAACGTTAAATGTAATGCCTGTCAATGTTTCGCTTAATAGCCATAAACGTTTTGCATTGGTTTCATCTAATGAGTACGGTTTTACTCCTGCTGAAACGTCTGGGCTCAAAGCTAATTCAGCAATGTTAGTGTCTTCACAATACACACCGCCAATGTTGTTTAATTGCGGACTTGTTGCACACCAGATTGTTGTAGATGCACCCTGCGGAATTGTTTTGAGTGAAGCGGTCACTTCGGGGAGCATATTTCCTTTTTCATCACAAAATCCCATTTTTATAAACAGCTCTAATGGTGCTTCTCTTCCTAATTCTGTTCCTGCAATAGAACCTGGATGCAAAGAATATGCTCTTACACCAAACTCTTTTGCCCGGCCGTCTAATTCAAGAGAAAATAAATTAACAGCGGTTTTTGATTGCCCGTAAGCTTGCAGGGTTTCGTATTCCCGATGTTCAAAATTCGGGTCTTCAAAATTGAAAGGTGCAAATTGGTGTCCTTGTGAAGAAACATTTATCACTCTTGCTCCATTGGCTTTTTTTAATGCAGTCCATAATTTAGCTGTAAGTTGGAATTGTGCCAAATAATTGACGGCTAATTGAGACTCAATTCCACGATTGTCTCTACGTAAGGGAACCCACATAATTCCTGCATTGTTAATAAGCAAATGCAATGGTCTTTCCGAAGCCAGAAAATTTCCAGCAAATATGTCTATAGATTTAGGGTTCATTAAGTCCATTTCTACTATTTCAACGTTGGCAATTCCTTGCAGATTTTTTTGTGCTTTTTCAATGTCTCTTGCCGGAACAACGACTGTTGCACCAGCTTTTGCAAGCGTTTTGACTGTTTCCAATCCAATGCCTGTGTTTCCGCCTGTTACAACGGCAGTTTTACCTGTAAGGTCAATTCCTTTGATTACTTCTGCTGAAGTTGATTTTGCGTTGAAGTCCGAATCGATCGGATGCTGTAATGCTCCGTTGTAATTTGTTTGTCCCATTATTTTAAAATTTTTATTGAGACAAAGGTAGATGGGATTGTTTCAGATGACTTTGTTCAGAAGTCCGAATACGCTTTGTTTAAAAGTTCACTTGTTGATGTTGCTTTTCAGCCTAATTTTCTTGTTTTTTGAAACTGCAAAACAAAAAAAATTGTGTTGTATTAAATGGCGTTATATGGTCTTCTGTTACGCAACGAATTTTGTCAAAACTGTTTTTAAATTCGTCAGTCAAAGTTTTTTCTGTGTATTGTTTAATTTCAAGTCCGCTACATTTTGTCGATCCGTTTTCTGAAAAAGTTCCGATTGTCATAAAACCTGTTACAGATTTTCTTGCGGTTTCCATATATTTTTCAACCTGCTCAGTCGTTGTCAAAAAATGAAAAGTTGCTCTGTCGTGCCAAATGTCAAAAGTCGTGTTGGGCTCAAATTCTGTTATGTTGCTAACAATCCAATTTATTTTTTCGGCTTTTTCACCCAAACGATTTTTGGCTTTTTCAAGTGCTTTTTCAGAAATATCTAAAACAGTTATGTTTTCAAAACCTTTGCCAAGCAAATAGTCCACAAGTTTGCTGTCGCCACCACCAATATCAATGATTTTAGCATCTTTTGTGACACCAAAAGAAGAAATAAAGTCAAGCGAAATTTTTGGGATTTCTTGTGTCCAGCTTACTTGGTCTGGGTCTTTAGTTTCATAAACTGTCTCTCAATGGTTTTTTCTATTTGTGCCGTTCATTTTCTGCTAATTGTTTGTACGATTGCTTTGTTTGGTTACCACCAACATTTCGTGGTTTTCGATGTTGGGATTAGGATTCCTTTAGTCCAAATTTAGTCCAAAAGTTTCATTAAAATTATTAATGTTTAATTACTTCCTTTTGCTCAAATATTGTAAAAACCCCGTGTTATCGGTTGTGCTTATTCTTTATGCGAATTTCTTTTTTGCTTCGTCACTTACAGGGGTGAAAAAATTAATTAAATTCCCGTCCGGATCACGAAATAATAGTGAACGATTACCCCAAGGCATTGTTGTCGGTTTCTGAACAATTTCATTTGTTAAACCTTTAATCATTTCGTAATTATCATCTACATTCTCAACAAGGAACTCTATAATAATACTTTTGTTAGTCGCAGGTTCAGCAACGCCTTCTCCGAAGAAAGCCAATGTTCGTGTACTTCCAATTGCCAGGGTAAAAGCCTCAGATATAAGCTCTGCAAAGTCATCTGTTGCCCATTTAGCTTTTGTACCTGTTGCATCCTCAAAAAACTGAACCAATCGCTTTATGTCAGCGGTAATTATTCTTACTGATACTAAATTTGCTTTACCCATTTTTCTTTTTGTTTTTAAATTAATAATAACACAAAAGTAGAATGGCATTATGACAACTGTATGTCAGGTATGGTAAAGTTTTTTTCTTTGGTGTCCAAAAAATCTTTTAATGTTAGTTTGTGCGGTTTAAAATGATGATTGATTTTAAGATGATTTTTTCATTGTTTTTCGCTTTAAGATTACGATGCAGAGTTGCAATACTTAAAATCTTCGTAATTGTAAAAAACGTTTTTTTCACAAATACACAAATGGGTTTTAGTAAGAATTGTTGCATATTTATTTCGTGTATTAGTGGCAATTTTTATTCTTTTATGTTGAATGACTGTTTATATTCTATTGGTGTCAGGTTAGTTTTCTTTTTAAATAATTTGTTGAAGGATTGTGAATGTTCAAACCCTAATTGATAGGCGATTTCTGATACCGATAATTGCGTGGATGCTAAATATTCTTTTGCCTTTTCAATGAGCTTTTCGTGAATGTGGTGTTGTGCATTTTGTCCGGTTAAGGAACGAAGCATATCGCTTAAATATCTTGGTGAAACATTTAATCCCCCTGCCAAATATTCTACCGTTGGAAGTCCGTTTTGTAAACTTTCATGTTTGTCGAAATAGTCATTTAAAATTTGTTCCATTTGGGCAAGCAAATGGTGGTTGACCGCTTTTCGTGTAATGAATTGGCGTCTGTAAAAACGGTTGCTGTAATTGAGTAAAACCTCAATATGCGAAACCATTACATCCTGGCTAAATTCGTCAATAGATGTATTCAGCTCCTCTTGTATATTTCCAAAAACAGATAAAAGTGTTTGACGTTCTTTGTCGGAAACGAAAAGACCCTCATTGGCAGCATATGAAAAAAAGCCAAAAGTTTTAATCCGTGTTGAGATTGAATAATTGCGGATGAAATCAGGATGAATTAGTAGTGTATAACCTGAATAATCATTGTCCTCTTCAGCACTTGCTATAATTTGGTTGGGCGAATAAAAACACAAACCACCTTCATTAAAATCGTAATAGCCTTGTCCGTACCTGATTTTTCCCGTAAAGTTAAATTTGAAAGAAACTTTATAGAAATTAAGTAACAGCAATTTGGGTATCTCTTCATCGGGCAGTTTTATATCGGCATAGTTTACTAAACTTACCAATGGATGTAAGGGCTTAGGCAAACCCAATGCTTTATGCAATTCTGAAATAGAATTAAATGATTGCGGTAGTCTTTCCTGTTTTCCCATTACTACAAATTTATACAATAGGATTATACTATCATTTCAAAGGGGGACTTAATATGCAGAGATTGCCTCAATTTTTTTCTAAAATTTTCTGCACCTTCCTGCAACCGCTGTTGATCTGTTTGTTCAGCATCCGTACCCGCTAAATATCTTAATTGGTCTTTGCCATCTGTTGCTGCTTCATATACCACTGCTGCTATTTCTTCAACTTCATTAAACTGAAAAAGCTGCCCATTGCTGATGAGTTTGCCCATGCTTTCGTTTAGAACTTCATATTCATTACCTCCGGCAAATTGCATTGCATTTACAAAATTACTTTTTATGCCTCCTGATGCCACGGTTTTAATTCCGACATTAAATAAAGCAAGGTCGTATGAAATGCTTTCGCTAAATCCTTCCAATGCCCATTTGGTAGCGTTGTAAACGCTGGACAAAGGACAAGACGAAAATCCAAAAATAGAAGTGGTTGTAATAAAAAGCCCTGCTTCTTTTTGTTTGAAATAGGGAATAAAAGCTTTAGTAACTCTGATAACACCTGTAAGGTTGGTCTCTATTTGTTGTAGAATTTGTTCGTCAGTTGCATACTCCAAAGCTCCTCCCAAACCATAACCTGCATTGTTGAACACAACATCAACGTTCTGGTTTTCAATGATACTCTTAATTGTTTCATTGATCTGTGAAACATTGGTAACGTCCAGCGACACCAAATTTATATTTTCTAATTGATTGAGTTCTGTCTCTTTTGCAGGGTTTCGCATGGCAGCAATTACATGCCAACCTTTTGATTGAAATAATTTAGCTGTTGCCTTGCCTAAGCCTGCCGATGCTCCTGTAATAAATATTGTCTTTTCCATTTCAATTTATTCTAATGATTATTAACCAATTGTTTCTGCCAACTCAATAAGGTTGCCATCTAAGTCAGCAAAAAATGCAAGTCTTTTGCCGATAACAGCTAGGTCGAAAGGTTCGCCAATAGTGGAAACATTTCTTCTTTTTAATTCGGCAAGTGTTTCATCCACGCTCGTTACATTCAAACAAAAATGATGATAACCAGCAGGGTGAAGGCTTTCGTTCAGGTCTGTAAAAGTGGTTTGTGGTTTTGGGTTAGCTCCTGCCAATAGTTCTATCCAAAAATTGTCATCGTTGGGAGGGGCCAAATAAGCCAATTGAAGGTCGCCAAAAGGCCATTCGTGAATAACCCGGAAATCAAGTTTTTCTACATACCATTTTTTGCTGGCTTCAAAATCGGGAACTCTAAGGGCGACGTGTGCACCTCGAATACTACTGAAAATACTTTGGGCATTTTTAGCAGGGATTTGAATCGTTGTCTTGTCCATTCTATAATAATTTTAATGGAACAAAATTCAGCAAATGGTTACGATTGGTTGTGTCTTGAATGAGTATTGTTGTAGTTGAAATGACGTTTTTCTTTATTGCTTCCTGTCGGGATGTTGTGGTTGTTGGTTGTTGGTTGTTGCCATTGCAGCTAACGGATTAAGGCTTTGCAATGGTGTGGCAATCGAAGCACTTCCGTTCGGCTAATGTATAAAAGTTTTATAGAAGCACAAAAGCTGAAGTCTGCACTTCAGCCCTGCTTTTGCCAAACCGATGTTGTAGGCAGTTTTTATTGTGGTATCTGTTCCACCAACATTTCATTTCCTGCTTTATCAAAATAGGTACAAGTCATTTTTTCCATACAAACTGCCCATTTTTCAAGTCCTGCTTTGGCACAATCATTACAGAAAGTTTGATAATCTGTCTTCCCTTGTTGATGAGCTTTAATGTCTATTTTAAACTGCTCAATGTTTGAAATGTCGGCAACCTGTAACGTGTCATACTTTGCAGATGATGAAGTTTTGTAATCATTTGCCCCATAATAGTCGGTGTGTCCATCTGAAACAAAAGTTTCATAATAAGTAACACCCAATTTTTTAATGTCTTGGATGTAAGCAGGAAAGTCTGCACCTGATTTCACTTTGCTGTGAGCCGCTTTGATTTGTTCTACTGTAAACATTTCTTCTTTGTTTTTAATTGTTAAGCGATTTGTTGAATTACACGCAACCATAATACTCATACTTGCGAAAATGATTGTTGATTTTATAATTATTTTCTTCATTGCTTTTTGCGTTATGATTACGATGCAAAGTTGTAATTCTTAAAATCGTTGCCATTGTAAAAAATCGTTTTTCTACAAAAATCGTTTAAAATTTTCGGGTGTGTCGCCTGTAAATTGTTTAAAGTCTTTTATGAAATGAGCTTGGTCAAAAAAATTGTTTTCGTAGCAGATTTCGGTCAGCGATTTACTATCATTTAGATTGTCAAGAACTGTGTTGAAACGAACAATAGAAGCAAATTTTTTGGCTGTTGTTCCTACCACTTTTCTAAATCGCTTTTCAAACGGACTTTGGCTAATAAATAGTTTTTCGTTCAATTCTTTTATTCGGATTGTCCCGTTACTTTGGTAAATAAGTTTAACCGCTTCAACAATTAATTTGTCGGTTTCAATGTCTTTGAGTTGAGATAGTAAAAACTGCTCAACTATTTTTATGCGTTGTTTGTCTGTGGTGGCAATTGTTAATTTTTCTTCAACTTCGATTACATTGTTTTTGTCAAAAATGTCGTCAAGTGAAAGACTTAAATTAAAGAGTTCATTTGCAGGATGGGAAACGAAATGCGTAAAGCCAATTTCAGTAAAGTAAACCAAAATGGTTCCAATGTTAGCCGAATTTTTGAAGATTTTGTAGCCATCGGTAATTCCTGTAATTCCTGCCGTTGTCAGTTTGCTTTCGGTATTGTCTTTCACAGTTGCAAGTTGTCCTTTATACTGAAACCCGATAACAAGTCCCGATGACGGAAAAACTTTGTATTCATTTTCCAATTCATTCTCCGACACTACAAAATATTTGATGTAGGGTTTTAATTGTTCAGTCGGAAAATGTTTGTCAAATTTCATTGGTCTTTCTGTTGGGAACGGGTTTTGTAAAATTGCCTACAACGTTTCGGGGCTTTGCGTTCGGGCGGGAAATCGAAGCATAAAAGCCGATGTTATTACTAAAGTTCAATTGAAAAACTACCGTTGAATTTTGCACTTCAGCCCGCCTGACGCAAAACCCTTGTTATGTGCAGTTTTTTATATGTTATTCAATATTAATTCTTCTAAATTTTCAGCAAGTTTTTCAATTTCGTTGTTGTCGTGATAATATATTTTTACATTTCCATTTTGTGTAATAAATATTGGGTCTCCTGAACCGTCAATAGAAATTACATAGCTTGATTGGATTTCATTACAAACCTGAAATTCTAAATAAGTACTTCTAAATGATTTTGTAATTTCAAGAATGGTTTGTTCTGCTTTTTTTGAACCTCTTTTTGTGCAAGGAAGCAAATCAATTCCTACATAAGCATCTCCATAATTTAAAAGTAAATATTTATAAGAATTGTCAAACGTTATGTTTAACTCTTTTTCTGTTTGTTGAATATCTTTTTCTTCGTTTCTCTCTTTCAGAAAAATTTTGGTTTCTTCTGATGAAAAATATTTATCTATTGCATTTTTAAACTCACTTGTCATTTGCTTATATTTCAAAGGGATAATTTTCTAATAAATTTTCGTTTATTGAGTGAAGTTGTTTTTTAAACTCAATTTTTGTTTGGTTGTCTAGTTCCCCAATTGTATCATAAATTTCATCAAGTTGTTTGTTTAAAAACGAAAATTGCAACCATTGTTGAAAATTAATGCCAAGGTTTATAAAATTTATTGGGCTTAATTCTTCCTGGTTATGGTCGTAAAATAGGACTTTATTATTCTTGTCAAATAGCCAAAAATCTCCTTGTCCGTTTTGACCGAAGAACCAAAAAATTTCTATTTCAGCAGAAGTTATGTTTTCTGTCCAATAGCTTTTGTCTGAAAATTCTTTTGTCGTATTATGAGCTTCAACGCTGTTGAATAAAATGCACTCAGATGAAATTTCAATTGTTTTGATTTGAGTTACAATTTCTGAATAGAGCGTGTCAAATTTATAATTTACAGTTTTAGGAAAATTATGTTTACTAGAATTCTCAACTAAAAGCATCGTTCTTATTTCTTCTATTGGAATGATTTTCATTTTTGGTAGTGTATTATTTTAAAATTGCCACTAACGGTTTACGTATTGGCGATGGTGGGGCATTTGAAAAATGCCAGCCCAACATTTGCACAAATGCCCAATAGAATTACAAATGTTGAATTTACATCTGTCAGCCCCACTATTGCCAATACAATGTTAGTGGCTGCTTTTTTATCTTGTCGGTTCCCAAACATATTTTCCACTTTTGTCAATATAGCCATATTTGAACTCTTCATATTTTTTACCGATTGTAACTGATGCAAGTCCATTTTCAAAACTTTCCGCAAGAGTAAAAGTTGGCTTTATTATCATTGCTCCTGTCTTGTCAATGTAACCATACTCTTTGCCTTTTCCATTTGGTTTAACAACGGCAAGTCCTTCTGAAAAATGCTGACCCAAGTAAAGGTCGCAAGGAATTACAAGTTGTCCTGCATTGTTGATGTAGCCGTAACCCTTGTCCCATACTGCACACATACCATCTGAAAAACGAATGTCAGCACCAGTAAATAATGGTGGAATTATAATTTCATTTTCCTTGTTGATAAAAGCGTAGAGTTCCTTCTTGTTTGCTTTGCCGTTTATCTTTTTCGGAGAAACAGCTGCTTTACCTTCGGAAAATTCTCTTGCGTATTTGTAAGTTGGTGGAATAATGAAATTGCCGTTGATGTCAATGAAACCCCAATCTCCATTTTCAGAACAGTTTATTAGTCCTTCACTATATTTTGAAACCAAAAAATTTCTCCCGTTTAGTTTGATAGCACCAAACTTGTCAATAAAGCAACCTGTTGAAACTACTTCCTGCATGACAAGAGCAAACCCATTTTCAAAGTCCCAGCAACGATAAAAATTTGGTTCCATAATGAAATTGCCAGATGTGTCAATGTAACCATATTTGTCACCTAATGTGGCAGATGCCATTCCTTCAGAAAATCCTGATACTGTGTCAAACTTCGGTGGAATCTTGATGTTACCTTTAGTGTCAATGAAACCAACTTTGTCACCAACGAAAATCCTAGCAAGTCCCTCAGAGAAAGAAGACACACCGTCAAACACCAAGTCAATTACTACCTGTCCCTTGTCGTTAATAAAACCTGACTTACCGTCTTTTGTAACTTGAAATAAATTGTCGCTCATTTTTCTATTCTAGCATTTGTTAGTCGTTGTAGTGTCGTCCGTAAAGTAGCCGCTAACTCCCAAATTTACGCATTGCGTCAATCTAATTTATATAATATTCGCAAAGCTGCTTTCCTGTAGTTTTTGAAAATTGCTTTAAAGTGTTGGCTATTATTAATTTATATCAATTAAAATTTTTTTGTATTTTTTTGGATTGGCGAATATTTTTGTATTTTTGATACAAACACAACCAGATGAAATATTCAAAAATATTCAGACAAAAGCTTGAAATAGCAAGATACAGCCCGTATACTATTAAAACTTATATTTCGACCTTAGCTTCTTTTTTTAAAGCCATCCATAATGTTTCCGTAGAAGAAGTTGATGAGAATATTGTTGAGAAATATATTTACAGAGAAATTAAAGAAAAGAACATTTCACAATCATATCAGAAACATATTTTAGGAAGCATCAAACTGTTTTATGAAGTGGTGTTCAACAGAAAATTTTCTCTTTCTCATCTTTACCCGAAAAGGGTAGAGCGCTCATTGCCCAAATATCTCAACAAAGAAGATATTTTAAAAATGCTCAATCTTACAGAAAATTTAAAACACAAATCTATAATAAGCCTTTTGTATGGTTGCGGGTTGAGAGTCAGTGAGTTGGTGAATCTCAAAATTACAGATATAGATTCTAACGCAGGAATCATTTCAATTATTCAGTCAAAAGGTAAAAAAGACCGTTATGTAATGCTTCCTCAGTCTGTTTTGCCATTGCTTAGAGAATATTTTAAGAATAATTCACCTAAAATTTACCTTTTTGAAGGAAGCGTAGGCGAACAGTATTCAGCAAGAAGTGTACAGCAGATTGTAAAACAAGCTGCTTTGAAAGCAAAAATACCTAAGCCTGTAACTCCCCACATTTTAAGACATAGTTTTGCAACGCATCTTATTGAAAATGGAACAGATATCAGATATGTTCAAGAGCTTTTGGGGCATAGCAGTCTTCTGACCACTCAGATTTATACACATATTACTGATTTAAAAAAACGAAAAATCCAAAGTCCGCTTGATACTTAAATCTTTTGGACTTTGGATTGAATGTTATCCAAATGCTCTCTTCAGCAAACTTTCCACTTTCGGCTCACTTCCTCTGAAATTTTTATAGAGTTCCATGGGGTCTTTTGTTCCGCCTGAAGAAAGAAGAATTTTATATTTTGTAGCAATTTCAGGATTGAAAATTCCGTTTTCTTTAAAATACTGGAATGCATCGGCATCCAGAACTTCTGCCCATTTGTAAGAATAATATCCTGCAGAATATCCACCCTGAAAAATATGCGAAAAACTAGGACTCATCGCTGTTTCAGAATTTGAAGGATACAATTGGGTCGCTTTTGTGTAATCATCCTCAAACTCTTTTACACTTTTATTCTCCAGCTCTGCAACCTTCGTATGATAATTCATATCCAAAATTCCAAAACCAAGCTGTCTCATGGTCTGGTAACCTTCCATGAAATTTTTAGACTGTGCAATTTTTTCGATTTTTTCGTCAGGTAAAACTTCACCTGTTTTGTAATGTTTGGCAAAAGTTTTCAAAAATTCAGGTTCGTAGCAGAAGTTTTCGAGAAATTGAGATGGTAATTCTACAAAATCCCATTTCACAGAAGTTCCAGACAAGTTCGGATATTGTGTATTTGCCAACATTCCGTGAAGTGCATGACCAAACTCGTGGAATAAAGTCGTTACTTCCTGAAAAGTCAATAAACTCGGTGTATCTTTTGTCGGTTTGCTGAAATTACAAACGATAGAAATATGCGGACGTGAATTTTCACCGTATTTTTTGTATTGATTTTTATAACTCGTCATCCAGGCTCCGGCTCTTTTGCCTTTTCTCGGGAAATAATCAACGTAAAGAAGAGATTTATACTCACCATCCTCTTTTACTTCATATATTTTTACATCTTCATGATATTTAGGAACGTCATTTCTTTCCACAAAAGTCAATCCGAAAAGTTGATTTGATAATCCAAAAACTGCTTCCTGAACTTGCTCAAGTGGAAAATAAGGTTTCAGTTCCTCATCATTCAGATCGTATTTTGCTTTACGGAGTTTTTCGGCATAAAAAGCATGGTCATAACCTTGCATTTCTTCAATTCCGTCAGCTTTTGCTAAGGATTTTAATTCTTCAATTTCTTTTTCTGCGTAAGGTTTTGCTTTTATCAAAAGTTCATTTAAAAAATCTAAAACTTTGGTCGGAGATTTTGCCATTCTTTCTTCCAAAACATAATCTGCATAGTTTGCATATCCTAAAAGTTCAGCTTTTTGCTGTTTTAAATTCAAAAGTTCTTTGATGAGGTTCTGATTGTCAAATTCTCCACCATCGAAAGATTTTTTACCGTTTGCCAAAGCCAGTTCTTTTCTCAGTTCACGGTTTTCAGCATATGTCATAAAAGGAATATAGCTTGGATATTGTAAAGTGACAACCCAGCCTTCAAGATTTCTCTCTTTAGCCTCTTCTGCATATTGGTCAGTGATTGCTTCAGGAATTCCTGCTAAATCTTTTTTATCGGTAATATGTTTGAAATAAGCATTTGTGGATGCCAAAACGTTTTGTCCAAATTTTAGAGATTTCAAAGACAAATCCATACTGATTTTCTTTAATTTTTCCTTGTCTTCTTCGTTTAAAAGAGCACCACTTCTTACAAAACCTTTATAAGTTTCATTCAAAAGCATTTGCTGTTCTTCGTTTAGATTGTATTTCTCCTTCTCATCATAAACTTTTTTAATTCTGTTAAATAAAGCTTCGTTTTGAGAGATTTTTGACGAATATTCAGTTAAAATTGGTGAAACTTCCTGTGCAATTTGTTGCAACTCATCACTCGTTTCTGCAGAATTTAAATTGAAAAAAATATTGGAAGCTATATCCAGTTTTTCTCCGGAAAAAGCCAAAGCTTCGATCGTATTTTCAAAAGTAGGCTCTTCATTATTATTGATGATGGCATCGATTTCTGCTTCAGATTTCTGAATTAATTCTTTAAAAGCAGGAAGGAAATCTTCATTTTTAATCTGATCAAATGGTGCTGAATGATATGGTGTATTAAAATTTTCGGTTAAAATATTCATTGATGTATTTTTATAATGGTTGTAAATTTAATGAAATGAATTTGATTCAGCTTCTGGTTGCTCAAAAACAATGCCCCGACAAAAAGATATGACAAAAATGCCTTTTGCTGATTTTCTTGTCATAAGGAAAGTTGTAATTTCGTCTGAAAGTGTAATTTTGATTTTAAAAATTAATAGAAAACTAAAATGAGGTCTCAAAACAAAGAAACTGTCCGGAAATACATGGATTCTTTTCAGGAAACCAATCACGAACAAATTTTAAGTTGTCTCACCGAAGATGTGATCTGGGAAATGCCCGGAGTTTATCTGCATCACGGCAAAGAGGAATTTGACAAAGAAATAGAAAACGAAAACTTCACCGGAAAGCCAAAAATAACGGTTTTTAGAATGACGGAAGAAAATAATGTGGTGATTGCAGAAGGAAATGTAGTCTCGCCAGTTTTAAAAACGGAGATATTCTGAATGCCGATTTCTGTGATGTTTTTGAAATGGAAAACGGGCTGATCAAAAAGTTGGTGTCTTATTTAATGCAAAAAAAATAACTTAAATTATATAAACGATGAAAAGATTTTTTAAAATTTTAGGAATTATTGTCCTTTTATTAGTAGCCTACGTTGTAATTGCAATGTTGGCTTTCAGCAAAGAGTATTCTTGTGAAAGATCAATTGAGATCAATGCATCTCCTGATCAGGTGTGGAGTCATATCAATTCTATGGAAAAGATCAACGAATGGAATCCGTGGATGAAATTAGACCCTGCAATGAAGCGTACGTACACAGGAAACAGCGGAAGTATTGGAGATAAATTCTGTTGGGACAGTACATCTGATGATGCCGGTAAAGGATGTCAGGAAATTACAAACCTAGGATATTACGGCAATAGTAATGGTTTTGTATCAAGTATTATCAAATTCGAAAGACCGTTTGAAGGTTTGGCTTTTTCGGATATAAAAATTGAGAAAAAAAGCAACGTTACAAAAGTTATCTGGAGAATGAAAACGGAAATGGCAACTTTTATGCTTCCGATGAAACCTTTCATGGATGGGCAAATGAAAAAATCTTATGATGAAGGTCTGCAAAGTTTGAAGCAGATTTCAGAAAAATAGAATAGAAGCCTTTCAAAATTATTGAAAGGCTTTTTTAATAAAAAAATATTATCTTTATGTAAAGATTACGATACATGGAGAAGACAGTATTTGAGAAAAACAACATAAGAAATTATGTGAAAAGCGTGATTTCAGAAAAAATAGAAAAACTAAAAAACTTTATAGAATTTACTTTAGAAGCCAGTCGGGATATCAAGAAAACTCCGAAATATGACAGTATGCGTGAAGAAATGCAGGAAGAAATTTACCAGATGCAAAGACAACTCGCAGCGTTGAATGATTTGAAAACCAATATGGCAAGAGTGCTTCCTGCAGCTACTAAAAGAGTACAATTGGGTTCACTGGTGATTACCAACAAAGCCCGTTTTTACATTTCTGTTTCTTTGGGCGAATTCTTTTTTGAAGGCGACCGTTTCTACGCAATCTCCTCTGAAAGTCCGATGGCGAAAAAAATGATGGGGATGCAGTCTGGAAACGCATTTACCTTAAACAATATTCATCAGGAAATTATTGAGGTTCTCTAATTTTGATTCTAACTTCTAACTTCTAACTTTTTCCGTAATTTTGTGTCTATGAATAAAGCAGAAGTTTTAAAAGAAATCATAGAGCAAAGAAAAAGTATCTTTCCAAAAGATTATTCTGAAACAGAAATCTCAAAGGAAATCATTGAAGAGATTTTAAATTCGGCAAAATTTGCTCCCAATCATAAACGTACAAAACCTTGGCGTTTTAAAATTTTCAAAGGCGAAGAAAAAGCAAAATTAGCTTTGGAAATGCAGGAAATCTACAAGTCTACACAAGCTCCGCAAGTTTTTTTAGAAAAAAAATATAATGATATTGGCTTTAAAATCAACAAAGCTGATGCTGTAGTTTCTATTATTGTCAATTTCAGCGGAATGGTTCCGGAGTGGGAAGAAATCGCCGCTGTTTCTATGGCCGTTCAGAATATGTATCTTACCTGTACCGCAAATGGAGTAGGGTGCTACTGGAGTTCGCCAAAAATTGTAGACTATTTGAAAGAGTCTTTGACTATTGAAGAAAATCAAAAATGTCTGGGACTTTTCTATATGGGGAAACTTGATTAATCTAACAGGTGTGAAAATTTACCAGTTGAACAGTGAAAAATTCTTGACGGGTTGCTACATTGTCCAATTGATAAATTGTTACATTTATTAATTGTTAAATTAGATTTTTTACTTATCTTTGCACACTTAAATATTTAACTGGGACGAGTTCCCTTAAAATTCAAACATTATGTCAGTAAAAATTAGATTACAAAGACACGGATCAAAAGGGAGACCTTTTTTCCACATCGTGGTTGCAGATGCAAGAGCTAGAAGAGATGGTAGATTCATCGAGAAACTAGGTACTTACAACCCAATTACTAACCCTGCTACTATTGATTTGAACGTTGATTCTGCTGTAAAGTGGTTAAACAACGGTGCTCAGCCAACTGATACTGCAAGAGCTATTCTTTCTTATAAAGGAGTTCTTTACAAAAAACACTTACAAGGTGGTGTTGCTAAAGGAGCTTTTGATGAGGCTGAAGCTGAAAAAAGATTTGCTGCTTGGTTAGAATCAAAAGAACAAAAAGTACAAGGTAAAGTAGAAGGTTTATCTAAAGCTCAGGCTGATGCTAAGAAAGCTGCTTTCGAGGCTGAAACTAAAGTAAATGAAGCTAGAATTGCTGCTGCTGCACAAGTAGAAGCTGACGCTAAAGCTGCTGAAGAGGCTGCAAACGCACCTGCTGAAGAAGTTGCTACTGAAGCTACAGAAGGAGAAGCTCCTGCTGCTGAAACTGAAGAAAACACTGAAGCTTAACAACAAACCGGTATGCGTAAAGAAGATTGCTATTTTTTAGGAAAAATCACGCGCAGACACGGCCTTGCGGGAAACGTTATCCTTAAATTGGATACAGACCAACCCGAGCTTTACAATAAATTGGAATCAATATTCGTTGAAATCAACGGATTATTGGTTCCTTTTTTTATTGAAAAATCATCATGGAGCAAACTTGATGCTCTTAATATTGCATTTAAAAATTCCTCCGAGGCTTTAGTAGATCAATCTTTAGGTAAAAATGTCTATCTTCCATTGAATACTTTGCCAAAACTTACCGGAAACCAATTTTATTACCACGAAGTAATTGGTTTTGAAATTATGGATCAGGATAATAAAGATTGCGGGGTCATCAGATCTGTAAATGATCAGACTGCACAAAACTATTTTATTACCAATTTATATGGTAAAGAAGTAGTAATCCCAATGATCAAAGACTGGATTCTTGAGGTAAATCGAGAAGAAAGATATATCAAAATAGAACTTCCTGAAGGTTTGATTGATGTTTTTCTGGTTCCTTCCAAAAAGGATGAGTAAATTTTTAAGTTTAGCAGTTCAAGTTTAATGTAATTTTGCTCTAAACTCTAAACTCTAAACTCTAAACTCTAAACTCTAAACTCTAAACTCTAGCTCTAAATTCACTTACCTCTTCAACTTCTCCTGCAGATCGTCAATCTGCTCATACATTTTATTAAAAAACATTTTCCTTTCCCTGTTTCCTGATGTATTCAGTGATTTTGAATTCTTGATTTCATGTTCAAAATAAATCAATGTGTCATTACAGGTGTTTTCATCATTCGTCATCATATAACCGAACATATTAAAGGGAATGAAAAACGAAGACTGATATTCATTTTTAAATAAAATGTTATTGCTTAAAATCACTAAATCGTTTACATAAAAATTAAATTCAGGATTGTGCTGAATTTTATATTCAATATTTCTCAGGACAATTCTCACTTCCTCCAAAATCAAGACAATATCTTTGAATTTTAAAAGTCCCATTTCAGAATAAAATGAAATCTGCATCAGAATACTCATGATAGTTGTATCGTTCCATACTTCTGTTACGTTCTGATTTTCATATAAATCTTTCAGCATTTCATTTTTTGGTGAATGGTAAGGAAGATCAAAATCTTCAAAAGAACACAAAAATTTGTCTTCATTCAGCAAATTCATCCAGACATAAAATTTAAAACGGGAAAGAATGGTATCTGAAATAGTATAAAAAAACGGAATGTCTTTCGCAGAATAATACACTTTCGACTGATTGATATTCTGGAAAACATTCAGAATCTTCAACGAACTTTCAAAAAAATGCAGTAAATCTTCCTGTGTTTTTACAGGTCTGGTTCTTTTAACTACCAACTGATTTTCCGATCCCAAAAACTGATCAATAGAAATCTGATAATATTTTGCTAATTCTATCGCTTCTTCAAAACTGAATTTTGCCTTCATCGAAGTTCTTCGGTGTGCCGCATCGTAACTGATATTGAGAATATTGGCGATCTCGTCATTCAAAGATTTATCCCCGATTTTCTTTCTGATTTGTTTGAGTAGAATTTCCTGATTCATGTTTTTTGCGATTTTCACAAATGTAGAGATTTATTTTAATTTTTTATCGCATTCATAATTTTGGTTTTCAAAATTAGCTTTGAAGTATAATTTAAAATTAAATGTTATGAAAACGAAATTATCAATCATCGCACTATTTATTAGTTTAATGTTTTTCGGACAAGACAGTTTGAAAATAAAATCTTCATTTATTACTGTAAATCCGCAAAATAAAAAGATTAGAAATACGGACGGTCTTAACGTTGGAATTCTGGATGATTATAAAAAACAAAGAATTAATGGAGTGAATTTTCAGGTAAATCCTATTAGTTTGTTATATCCTTTAATTCCGCAAGCAATATCAGTACCTACAGAAGAGAAATCAACCATTACGGTGAATGGATTGCATCTTTCGACAGGCGGAATGATGGATGGTAAAAAACTGAACGGTGTTGGAATTTCAATGTATCATCATTCACGCACGACAAACGGTTTGTCAGTGAATTTTTTTAACAATACTTCAGGGATTTTAAATGGAGTTCATATTTCAGGTTTTGCTAATAGTTCGGAGAAAGGAATTGGTTTAAACATGGCTTTTTTAGGCAATAATTCTAATGATTTTAAAGGAATGCAGATTTCAATGTTTAATCAATCGGGAAAATTAAGAGGAGTTCAAATAGGAATTGTCAATAAAACTAAAAATCTACGAGGTTTACAGTTTGGATTATGGAATGTGAACGAGAAAAGAAAATTTCCGATCATCAACTGGAATTTTAAATCTGAAAAAAATAAATCATGAAAAATATACCATATATATTAATAGCAATACGCTTTCTTTTAGCACCGGTAATTTTCTTTTTAGCTTATTTAAAAGACGAAGAATCAAGATTTGTAATTTTAGCTTTAATGTTCATCGGATTGCTGACAGATATTTTTGATGGAATTATTGCGAGGAAAGTTGGAGTTTCCACAGAAAAATTAAGACGACTCGACAGTCAGGTTGATTTAGTGTTTTGGCTTTCTTTAGGATTTGCTGCGTATTTTCTCAATCCTGAATTAATAAAAAACGAATGGAAAAGTATTACCTTAATTTTTGTCATGGAAGCTCTCTGTTATTTAATAAGTATCTTGAAATTCGGGAAAGAAACCTGTACTCATGCATTTTTATCAAAAATGTGGGGATTGAGTTTACTTATTTCTTTTACTTATTTAATAGGATTTCAGCAGGCAGGTTGGGCATTTTATTTGGCTATAATTTTAGGAATAATTTCTCATGTAGATGTGATCCTTATTATTTTAATTCTTCCAAAATGGCAGTATGATGTACCAAGTTTCTATCATGCCTGCGAAATTAAAAATGGAAAGCAACGAAAAAAAACTACTTTTTTTAATTAAATAAGAAGAAAAGCATCAATGAAATAATCATTTTTAAATCAAACAGTGTAATCACTAAAAGTTACGCTGTTTTTTGTAAATTTGCACACATTAATTTTTATATAAGAATTTATAAATCAACAAATGAAAAAGCAGACGATTAAAGAAGTCCTACAGGATTACAAAAAAGTATTACATCATGACATTACAGTTTACGGTTGGGTAAGAACTTTCCGTGCAAACCGCTTCATTGCGCTTAATGATGGTTCTACGATTAATAATTTGCAGGTTGTTGTTGATTTCGAAAATTTCGACGGAGAGATTATCAGTAAAATAAGCACAGCTTCTTCTCTAAAAGTTGTGGGTGAAGTGGTAGAAAGCCAGGGAGCCGGACAAGCTGTAGAAATTATTGCTAAAAAAATCATCATTTTGGGTGATAACTTTACCGAAGAAAGAGATAAAACGATTCTCCAACCAAAAAAACACTCATTAGAAGTGTTAAGAGATCAGGCGCATTTAAGATTCAGAACCAATTTGTTTGGGGCGGTTTTCAGAGTACGTCATGCAGTGAGTTTTGCAATTCACTCTTTCTTCAACCAAAACCAATTCTTTTACATTAATACTCCTATTGTAACAGGAGCTGATGCAGAAGGAGCAGGTGAAATGTTTGGCGTAACCAACTTTGATTTAAATAATATTCCAAGAGACGAGCAGGGTGATATCGATTTTGCTCAGGATTTCTTTGGAAAAAAAACCAACTTAACGGTTTCGGGACAACTTGAAGGAGAAACTGCAGCAATGGGATTGGGAAGAATCTACACTTTTGGACCAACTTTCCGTGCAGAAAATTCAAATACAACCCGTCACTTAGCTGAATTCTGGATGATCGAGCCGGAAGTTGCCTTCAACAATCTTGAAGATAACATCGATTTGGCAGAAGATTTCCTGAAATATGTGATTCAGTATGTTCTAGACAATTGTAAAGACGATCTTGAATTCTTAGATAAACGTTTTGAAGAAGAGCAAAAATCAAAACCTGAAAAAGAAAGAGCCAAAGAAGGTTTGATCGAAAAGCTTGAAAATGTTATCTCTAAACGTTTCAAAAGAGTTAGCTATACAGAAGCGATTGAGATTTTATTAAACTCAAAAGAGAATAAGAAAGGAAAATTCGCTTATCCTATTGAAGAGTGGGGTGCAGATCTTCAGTCTGAGCACGAAAGATTCTTGGTAGAGAAACATTTTGAATGCCCGGTTGTTCTCTTTGATTATCCAAAAGAAATCAAAGCATTTTATATGAAGTTGAATGACGACAATAAAACCGTTGCGGCAATGGATGTGCTTTTCCCTGGAATTGGTGAAATCATCGGAGGATCAGAAAGAGAAGCGAGATTAGATGTTTTGAAACAGAAAATGTCAGAAATGCACGTAGACGAACACGAACTTTGGTGGTATCTTGATACAAGAAAATTCGGATCGGTTCCTCATGCCGGTTTTGGATTAGGTTTAGAGCGATTGGTTTTATTCGTAACCGGAATGACCAACATTCGTGATGTGATTCCTTTCCCGAGAACTCCGAAAAATGCAGAATTTTAAGCTGCATATATAAATATTAAGCCTCTGACAACTTCAGAGGTTTTTTTATGTACAGAATAAGTATCACTTTCTAACCTATAACCTTATTACTCTTAATTTTCATGGGAGCTTCATCCCGCTCTCCACT
>NZ_JARBTK010000004.1 GCF_029240215.1 Chryseobacterium sp. | reverse complement strand
TTTTAAGTCTCATACTGTATTGTATGAGACTTTTTTTTGGTATCAACTTAATTGACAATATAATTTAATAGATTGAAGATGTAGGATAGACCTATAAATTGATCTAAACCTTTTTTTAAAATCAAGTAGTAATTAATAATTCATCATTCCATATTTAAAATGAAAAATACATGAAATTGTATGATAGATGCTGTTATCCAATTTTGTCAGAAAATTAGATTTGGTTAAATCTCTTTCAGAATAGATTTTACTAAATCTTTTAATAATCTTTATTACAAGTTTCTAAAGCGATATGTATTTGAAAGCGGTTACTGGTGTCAGAAGAAGTTTAGGCGGATAAGTTCATACACTATATCCTATTCTGATGTAATTATGTTCATTAGAATAATTTCTGTTATTTTTCATTTATAGTAAAGATTAAACTTTCAGAAATGTTTTATCAACTCTAAATGACTACCCCAGCATGAGATTGGAAGAAAGTTCTTGTAAAGTAAATGTTTTTAGATTTTCTGATGAAGTTTTAATATTTTAATAAATATATTTCTGTCTTTCAACAGAGAATTTATAATCTGTAACCTCGTGATGAGATAAATTGAGACCAGTTTATTTGATACAAAACAAAATAATATTATAGTAAATTTAGGGCTTTACGGCTTAACTTGCGAATATTGTCTTCAAATAATCTTCTTTAAAATTTCTTCTAACAAATTTTTTTTATCATTTTTTTGAGCCGTAACAAACTCATATATTTCTAACAAAATCGACAAAATATTAAGGTTGTCAGAATCAAAGATGACTAAAATCTACTCAGAATCCCCCAATGGATCTTAATATCATTGAACTTAAAAGGATTTCCGAATTCATTACCGTTTGACAACTGGAAACTCATCAAACCAATTGGGATAAAGAAGTTAAAACCAAGCCCGACGCTATACAATTTTGGCTTCACATTGAGTGATTTGTTGTTAAGCTGTCCATATTGCCCAAAAACATCAAAAAATGCCTGATTTCCGATGAGATAGCGATATTCTAAGCTTCCGTAATAGTAAAAATCTGCAGCAAGAGAACTTTCATTGAAACCCCGAAGAGAATTCCAGCCACCAAAACGGTAGAGTTCGTTAGCAGAAAAGTCAATTTTAGAATCCATCATTGCGCCTTCTGCTTTGATGTTGAGAAAGTGATTTCCGTTGATATGATAATTATGTTCACCAAAAAAATAGAACTGATTTTGTGGAGCTGTGATATTATCTTTGGTATAAACGGTCGTAAGATAATCGTAACCACCGTTTATTTTTGTCTTGTAAAGAAATAAATCAATGTCAGTAGGTTCCACCATTTCAAACCAGATTCCGATTCCTTTTTTGTTATAATCTTTTCCCTGAACGTAAAGAGAGTCGATGATTGTTGAGCTTTCAAAAGTTCCTCGCAGACCGATTTTGTTTCGGCTGTTCAGGTGGTAATATAATGCTGGAAGTGCCTTTACGTTGGCAAAAGTTGAATCTTGTCTGAATATATTTACTTTCATATTCAAGCCAACATTAGATTTAAAAAGATAAGGAATATCCGTCTGAAGATCAAAATTTTGACCTTTATCCGGATTTCGTTGCCAATATAAATTGACGGTTTCAAAACCGTTGAACATATTTCTGAAATTGACATTCAGCGTTCCGTTTAAAGTGAATTTTTCTGTTTTATCGTTCCCAAAACCAATGACACCATCAAAACTGTTGGTCTTCTTCTTTTCCATAAAGAGATAAATCTGGGTAGAATCTTTCGTAAAAAGTGTTTGTGGTGGTCGTTCAAGACTTACAAATGCATGACTTTGGAAATTTTTATTAATGGCAATTAAATTTTTATCATCGTAAGTTTTTCCTTTAAATTCTTTCTCAAGATTTTTCATAAACCTTTTGGGAACTCTTGAGTAGCCTTTTACTACAAAACCATCAATCGTTCGTTTGTCATTTTTATTGATGTCAAGTTCTACAATTGGATAGCCATCTTTTTGACCTTTGTATTTTGATTTGATCCTGCTGAATGCAAAACCTTCATCAATATATTTTTTGTTGATGACTTTTTTGGTTGAATCTAAATTTTTAGTAAAAAATTCTTTCTCGATTTTGTGTCTGTTCACAATAGAATCAGAAAGTGTGACAAATGTTTCGTTGAAGTTTTTTCCTTTGTTGTAAAAGATTTCTGTGCTGTCTCCTTTTATTTTTACTTCTTTCAGTTCTGTGAAAAAATAATTGCTTTGCGCCAAAGAATCGAGAAATTTGGCGGCTGAAAGCGAATCTTTGACCTTTTTTTTGACTTTTGTGTCAGAATCGATCAGGAAATAATGCTTCTTCTGCGCTTGTACAAAAACGCAGAACAACACAAAAAATATGTTTAGAAATAACTTCAACGAATAGAAAATATAATTTTTGTTTGTCATTCCGTAGGAATCTAAGCAACGGTTTTTAAAATAAAAAGTTTAGATTCCTAAGGAATGACAAAAATGCTGTTTTAATTTGGGAATTTTTATTTTAAAACTTGTTTAATAACTGAATCTATGACAGTTTATTATATTTCTTCATTAAATTCTCATAAGTTCCCTGCGGAAGAATCCATTTCAAAGGAACTCCGATTTTCTGACCGAATTTACCGAAATAATAATGAGCTTTCCACTTATTTTTAGTTAAAAGTGTATCAACATATTCTGCAACTTCCGAAGGTTCTGTTCCGTCACCGACATGAGAATTCATCAAAGCGTAAACTTTATTAAAAACAGTTGCATAAGGTTCGGAAACTTCTGTTTTCACTCTGTTCTCTGCAATATTGGTTTTAATATCTCCTAAATGAAGGGAACACACCTCAATATTCCAAGGATAAACTTCATATCTCATTGCTTCGGTTACTTTGTCTAAAGCAGATTTTGAAGCAGAATAAAATCCACGGAAAGGTAATCCCATCTCACTTCCAATGCTGGAAATATTTATGATTTTTCCAAATTTATTCTCTCTCATTTTAGGTAAAACAGCGCTCATCATTTGAACAGCTCCGACAAGATTCAGATTAAATAATTTAAGAATATCTTCTTTCGTAGAATCTTCTACAGCACCTACCATTCCCATTCCAGCATTGTTGATAAGAACATCGATTCTAGTTTCCGTTTTCAGAACTTCAGCAATTGCATTCTGAACGGCATCGTTATCTGTAATATCGGTTGGGATTGATTTAAAATGTTGACTTTCGGTAAATTTTCGGCTCAAACCGTAAACTTGGTGACCTTTCTTCCCGAAATATTCTGCTAAAACGAAACCGATTCCTGAGGAAGTTCCGGTAATGATGATTGTTTGTGACATTTAATAATAGAAATATTTATTTGAATTAGGAATTTTGAATTTATTTTCTCCTGGTGTAAAATTATTCATTTTTACAAGAGAACCGAGTTTATGAATGAATTCTTTGTGATAATCATTGGGCTCAGTTTCATTTTCTCCACAAGAAGAATATTGTTCATCAATAATTGTTTTTCCAGTTGAAAAATTAATTTCATTTAAAATGTAAAATTTACAAGTGTCATCAAATCTGTTTATAGAACCAATCAGATGAAAATCATTATTTTGAAAACGGAATGTATGTTTATATCTCTGCGTATGTCTAGAATTTGTCATAAATTCCTGATCAATAACTAAACGATTATTTTTCACTGAGAGAGTAAGCACATTGTATTTTGGATCAAAACCAGTTTCGGAAGCAAAAAGGACTGTTGAATTTTTTTTCCATATTTTCAGTTTCCCATTGATTTTTTTTAAAATGAAAAGTTCTCTTTGATCACCTTTACTAAAATTGAGATCAATTTTTTTATCAGTATTAGAAACAATGACGATTTCATCTTTTCCATCTTTATCGAGATCTCCTTTGATCTCGAGCATTTTTTTATAACCTTTCGGAATGACAAAGTTTTTCAATTCCTGAGAGTAAGAAATTGTGAAGAGAAAAATTGTAATTAACGAAAATAAATTCTTCATTTAATTTGAATTTAAAATCTCTGCTAAATCTTCCCAAAACATTGGGTAAGATTTTTCTACTACATTTCCATCTTCAATATGTATTTCTTTGACTAAACAAAACGGCGCAAAACTCATCGCCATTCTGTGATCCTGATACGTTTTAATTGAAATATTTTTTTCCGCATCCTTAAACGCTAATGATTTTATCGTTGAATCTGTAATTTCAGTTTCTGTTCCTAATTTTTTTAATTCGTTATGTAAAGCTAAAAGTCGGTCAGTTTCTTTTACTTTCAAAGTTCCCAGTCCTGAAATTTCAAAAGGTATTTTTAATGCTGCTGCTGTTACACAAAGTGTTTGTGCGATGTCCGGGCAATTATTCATGTCCAAAACAATTTTTTCCGGAAAAGAAAAATCCGGGTATGGCTGAAGCGTAAGTTGATGGGTGTTTTCAGAAAAAATGGTTTTAATTCCAAAAAAGCGTTCATAGATATCAGCAATCGCAGAATCCCCTTGTGTAGATTCTTTGTAAAAGCTTTTAAGATGAATTGTTTCTCTTCCAATCGCAGCAAAAGAGTAGAAATAAGACGCAGAACTCCAGTCACTTTCCACTTCATAATTGATTATTGTTGAATGATTATTGGTAAATGATTCTACTTTGATTGTGTTACCTTCAAAAGTATTTTTAATTCCGAATCGGGTTAAAATATCCAAAGTCATTTCAATATAAGACCTTGAAGTAATTTCCCCAACCAGATTGATTACTAAACCGTTTTCTAATTTCCCGGCAATCAATAGAAGAGAAGTGATAAACTGACTCGAAATATTTGCCGGAATATCTACTTTCGACTGAATAATGTTCTTTCCTGTAATTTTCAGAGGTGGGAAACCTTCATTTTCTAAATATTCAATGTCTGCTCCCAAATTTTGCAAAGCTGAAACAAGATTTTTGATCGGTCGTTCTTTCATTCTTCCGGAACCTGTGAGGATAGTGGTTTTTCCTTCCTGAATCGAATAATAAGAGGTCAAAAAACGCATCGCCGTTCCTGCGTGATGAATATCAACGGTCTCTAAGTTTTGGCTTAATGCTTTATTAAGCAATTGTGTATCCTGAGAATTGGATAAATTCCCGATTTTTATATTTGAAAATAAACTTTCCAAAATCAACAAACGATTCGAAATACTTTTCGAACCGCTGATTTGAATGGTTTTATTTCCTGTTAATTTTGATTTTTCAAGCTTCTTCATTATTTCTTCTTTTTAGACTTAAATATCAGATCTTAGACTAATATCTAAATTCTAACATCTAATTTCTATTTCAATTTCTCATTATTCTGATGGCGTTCTTTATCGCGGTCAGTTTTTACTTTCATTTTTTTATCGAAAGCTTCCTGCAGATTGGTTCCGGTTTGATTGGCTAAACATAAGGTGACAAATAAAACATCAGCCAACTCTTCGCCCAGATCTTTGGTTTTGTCGCTTTCCTTTTCGCTTTGTTCTCCATATCTTCTGGATATAATTCTTGCAACTTCGCCTACTTCTTCCGTCAGCATTGCCATATTGGTCAGCTCGTTAAAATAACGGACACCAATAGTTTTAATCCATTCGTCGACTTGCTGTTGCAGATTTGTAATTTCCATTTTTTTAAAAACCAGGCTAAAAGTTTAAAGGAACAAGTTAATTTCAATTATCTTACTGATAAGCTCCTAATGTTGGATTAGTAGTTCTCGTAACACCTACAATATCTGTCGGAACTGTTGCAGCGATTAAAACCGAACCCTTATTTCTAGCAGGGGAATCTGCTTTTACACGTAAGTTCATTTGTGCTACGAAATAATTAACAAATTTAGGATCTTCATTCTTAACGCTTTGAATAACGCTATTTGTAGGGTTGTTTTCAAACATATATCCGGCACCGGAAACTCCACTGTATTTTATGGATGAGTTTTGAATTAAGTACTGAAACTGGTTCATACCAACTTTTTCCAGAACTATTGAATTATCTCTGTCCGAATAAACAATACTGTTGAGAATATTTAAATTTTGCAATGCTCCGTAAACAGTTTGCCCGTTTTCTTCTTTAAATTCATTGGTGGCAAAAATTCCCAATCTGTTAAGAGAGCCCATTGTTCCGGAATAATTGGCAATCGTTGCGTGGGTGTAAGAATGATTTCCTCCTTTGAAAATTCCGATAGCAGATTCTCCACAGTTATTCATGACTAAATTACTTGCATTGACCGTCGATGCAACTGCATAAATTCCGTATTCCTGGAATGTATGGATGAATGAATTTTTAATCGTTGCGGTGCTTTCTCTTAAATCCAAACCATTTGTTCCTCCGAAAAGTCTGGTGTGATTCATATTTAAAAGAGAACCGGCTGCCATTCTGATAGAGTTCCAGTTTTTTGGAATTGTATCGTAATAGGGATCATTTCTGTCTCCCCGCATGATTACCTGCTCACTCTGAGTTCCATTAATATTTAGAATACCACCTGCGGCAACTTTCATTCCACTGTTTTTATGAAAATAAACTTTTGTTCCTGCCTGAATATCTAAGGTAATGTTTTGATCTATTGTAAGATCACCATATATTATTTTAGCTTTATTATTTGTCCAGGTTGTATTACTGCTTAAGATATTAGGATTCGAAGGTGTCTGAATAAAAAACTCAGCATCCTGAACCACAGAAAATAAAGTAACGTGTTGCTGACCAACCGGACTTGTAAAAATCACGCGGTCCTCAGCAATTGCTTCCGGACCTGTCGCTTGTGGTGCAATTTCAACGAAAATATACAGACTGTCTTTCTTTCTCAAAGGCACATTGGTAAATTCATGTCCTGTTTTTCCGTCAACATTGATCTTATATAAAGAAGCAGCACCTTTTTCAAGATTGATTTTCGGGATCATGATGTCTTTGTCTTCGTTATTATAAACTTTCACAGCATAGGTTTCAGATCTCACCTGGTGATAAACCGTATCACAAAATACGGTATCTCTTGAAAAGCTAAGTTCCTGAGACGGCGCATCAAAAGAAATCTCATCTTTATTACAAGAAACTGCAAAAACAAGCATCCAGAAAGAACAAAACAGAAGTAATTTGAATTTCATCGAAAGTAAAGTTTAATATAGATTTCAAATTTAACGAAAATACTTCAATTTTCATATCCTTAAAAAATTATTGCTCAAGTATTTGTATATTATAAAAAATATTGTATTTTTGCAACCTAAAATTTAGCAGAGAAATACCATTACTATTTCGAAAGCAAAACTTTAATTTTTTAAAAAAATTGTATTATGAAAAAAGGAATTCACCCAGAAAATTATAGACTTGTTGTTTTCAAAGATATGAGTAACGACGAGGTATTTGTAGGAAAATCTACTGCTGAAACAAAAGACACTATCGAGCACGAAGGTGTAGAATACCCATTGATCAAAATGGAAATCTCTTCTAGCTCTCACCCTTTCTACACAGGAAAGACTAAATTAGTTGATACTGCAGGTAGAGTAGATAAGTTCATGAATAAATACAAAAAATTCTCTAAGTAATTTTTTGTTTTAAAAATATTTAAAGTCTCCCAAATTTTGGGAGACTTTTTTTATTATCTTTTTATTGATGAATTCTTTAAATTAACGCTTTTTTTAATTTTTAAAGTAATGTTTGTCATTCCGGAGGAATCTAAATTCTGTAAATTATTTAATGCTTAAATCATAAGAATAACTGAAGTTTTCCCTTTTACTATTTTTAGTATTTGTATTTTTGTTGAACATTGAATATCTCAAATTATAAACTTTAAATTTAAAACTGAACGATGCAATTAGTATTTTCAGATGCACAATATTGGGAAGATTTTCTTCCGCTTACTTTCACCCGTCCTGTTGCAGAAATGCGATGCGGAATTCTTACGTTCTCCGAAAGATGGCAGAAAATCTTAGAAAAATCAGAAGTTTCTTACTTTACCGAAAATTATCTTCAGGGTAAATTTAAAAATCCGGAAGATGTTGAAAGTTTGTTTTTGGTAACGAATTTTTTACCGAATGAAACAGTGATTCAGCAAATTAAAGATTTGAAATTGGGTGAAGCTTTGGTTTATGAAGATGAATTGATTGCTGCAAAAATCAATATGAAGGGTTTTTCTCTGAATCAAATAGAGAAAATGACTGACATCAAAGAAGAATTGATTTTCTTTAAAAAGCCAACCGACCTTTTTACTTATAATGATAAAGCAATTGATTTTGATTTTGAATTATTAACGAAAGGAAAAACTTCTCAGGAATTGTCTTCCACTAACGGATTTTTGGGCGACAAAAAAGATTTGTTCATAGAAGAAGGTGCACAAATTGAATTTTCAACAATCAATACAAAAACCGGAAAAATTTATATAGGCAAAAATGCAGAAGTGATGGAAGGTTGCAATCTTCGCGGTCCGATTGCGTTGTGTGAAGAATCCAAATTTAATTTAGGAGCAAAAATTTACGGAGCAACTACGATTGGTCCGCATTCTAAAGTGGGTGGCGAGGTTAATAACATCATTATTTTCGGATATTCTAACAAAGGTCACGATGGTTTTGTAGGGAATTCTGTAATCGGAGAATGGTGTAATCTTGGTGCAGATACGAATTCTTCAAATCTGAAAAATAATTATGCTAACGTAAAACTTTGGAATTACAGAACCAAACATTTTGAAGATACTGGTTTGCAGTTTGCTGGTTTAATTATGGGAGATCATTCTAAAACTGCTATCAATACCCAATTAAATACGGGAACGGTGATTGGCGTCGCTTCCAATATTTTCAGAGAAGGATTTCCGCCAAATTTAATAGAAAACTTTTCTTGGGGCGGATTTAAAGATGATGAAAGATTTAAATTAGACAAAGCCTACGAAGTTGCCGAGAAAGTAATGGCAAGAAGAAAACTGCCTCTAACAGACGATGACAAGGCAATTTTGAAACATATTTTTAATGAATATTAGACCATATAATAATGAAACTTCAAACTTTTTTGAAGTTTTTTTGTTTTAGATGTAATATATTTCAGTTTTTAGATGTCTTACTTATAGAAACAAACTTATGACCCAAGAGACTTTCAAGAATACGGTTTTCACTCTCAAAGATGAGATGTATCGTTTTGCGAAAAGGTTTGTCATGAGCAGCGATGAGGCTGAAGATGTAGTGCAGGATTTAATGATCAGGTTTTGGCAGAAAAAAGAGGAGTTGGAACAGTTTGGAAATTTAAAATCCTATGCATTAAAATCTGTCAAAAACGAATGCCTCAACCGATTGAAACACCACGATGTGAAGTTAGGCTTTGCAGATTTGCAGCTTCACCGGTCGGAACTCTACAGTATGGATGTGAATAATCTGAAGGAGCATATTATTGGTTTTATCAATCAGCTTCCTGAGAAACAGAAAATGGTCATTCATTTGAAAGATGTAGAAGAGTATGATGTGTCTGAAATTTCTGAAATGCTGGAAATGGAAGAAAATGCAGTAAGAGTCAATCTTATGCGGGCAAGACAAAAAGTAAAAGAACAAATCTCACAACTGATGAGCTATGAGCAACGAACAATATCAGGATAAATATAAAGAAGTCTTAAACGACTTAAAAGAGGAAAAAATGAATTGGGATTTTGAAGATTTTCTTCAAAAAGCAGAAGGTAATACACATAATGAGGCAGAAATTATTCCCATCAGCAAAGCCAAGCCTTCATTTCCAAAATGGTTTTGGATGGCAGCAAGCGTAGTTTTGATTTTTTCTGTCGGTTTTATTTTTAATAATAACCAAAATGCAGAAGTAGAAAATCAGGCGCAATTGGTTGCAAATGAAATTCAAAAGCAGAAATCTGATTTTATTAAAGAAAATCATGAACATCAGACTCAGGTTGCAGTCCTTAGCAGTGACTCAATTTCAGGAGCCAAAAAAGATTCCATTTTTCAGGAAAGTTCTCTGGCTGAAGTAGATGTTTTAGATAAAATTCTTTCTAAAAAAAGCAGAATTAAAAAGGAAACAAAGCCAAGATATGTCAGCAATACGGCTGTTAAAAGTATAAAAGATTCCACAGGATACAGAGATTCTTATGTTATCGTCAACGGTAAAAGAATCGATAATATGGAAGAAGCCATTAATGTTACAAAATATTCGTTTCAGGTTGTTGCAAACAATGTCAATCAGGCATTGGCACAGCCGAAAGTAATGGATAATGTAGAATACTAATAGAACAATCAATATAGATTACGCAACTGATCAGGCGGATGGTAATCAACTAAAATTTAAATTAAAGTCATGAAAAAAATATTCATCATATTCGCACTCGCTTTTTCACATTTTTTCAATGTGTATGGGCAAAAGGAAAAACTGGATCAGCTTTTTGATAAATACCAGGAAGTAGAAGGTGTCACTTCAATCAAAATTGCAAAACCAATGTTTGGGATGCTCAGCAATCTCAATATTGCAGATTCTGAACTGGATCAGATTAAACCTTTGCTTGCCAAAATCAATGGCTTGAAAGTTTTAATTACCGAAGATTCGGACAATGCAAAAAATCTTATCAATATTTCTCAGTTAAATAAAGAAATCACGTCTTACCTCAAAAACATGAATTACAACGAAATCATGTCGGTGAATAATGGCGAAAGCAAAATCAAATTTCTTTCTTCTGAAGCTAAAGACGGAATTCTTGAAGATATTCTGTTGAGAATTGACAGTGGTGGAGGCGAAAATATTCTGGTAATGCTGGATGGTAAACTTTCGATGGATGATGTCAATAAAATCATCAATTCAAGTGAAACCCATACAACTTCATCTACAACTTCTACAACAAGAAGCAACTTTAATTCAGAAAGTACGTCGTCTTATCTTAACGGAGAAAACAGAAATGTGGGTGATTTTTCAGGAATCGACGTAAGCACAGGAGTAAATGTGGTTTTCAAACAGGAAAACGCAACCAACGTAAAGGTTTATGCAGATTCGGATAAGCTTCAGAATATCATTACAAAAGTTGAGAACGGTGTTTTGAAAGTCTATATCGATAACAAAGGTGCAAAAAAAATGAAATTTAAAAACCTGAGCGTTAATATTTCTTCTCCAAAAATGGATGGTATAAAAACATCTTCAGGCTCTACTTTTACGGTTGTGAATTCTATTAAAGAAAACAATCTGAGAATTGATGCTTCATCAGGGTCTAGTGTTGTGGGAAAATTTACGGTCAACAACACAACAGATCTTACCGCAAGTTCGGGTTCTAATGTGAAAGCCAATATTACTTCCGGAAAGATTATGTTAAAAAGCTCAAGCGGTGCAAGTGCAAATGTTGAAGGAAATGCAGATTTCGGGATGTTTGATGTGAGCAGCGGAGCGGTTTGTAAAGCAGAAAATCTTCGTGTAAATGTAGCAGAGGTAGAATCTACATCAGGGAGCAGTGCTTCGGTAAATGTACAGGTTAAAATGAGAGTAAAAGCGTCTTCTGGTGGATCGGTAAGATATAAAGGAAACCCAAAAATTGATTCTGATGTCAGTAAAGTATCTGGCGGAAGTCTTTCATCAATCAACTAAATAATTCTAAAGCCATGAAAATCTTAAAATCAATCTTCGTTGCCATTTGTACAATGTTTCTGATGCAATCGTGCATCGTTTCAGAAAAACCGAATATGGCATTTTTCTCAAAGTCAGAATATGATTATAAAGGAGCAAAATTCGTAAGCATCAATGTACCTCTATTTTTAGCTAAACCATATATCAAAAAAGCTTTGAGGGAAGAAGGTGACAATGAAGCCGTCATTGCATTGGTGAAAAAAGTCTCTAAAATAAAAGTGCTCACCGTAGAAAACGGAAACAAAAAAATGCTGAAAGATTACGCCAGTTATTTAAACGATAACAATTACGAAGAGTGGGCAACCATAAAGCATGATGGTAATAACGTCAATATCAGAGTAAAACAAAATGGTGAATCTATCAAGAATATGTTGATTACCGTAAATTCAGATAAAGATTTGGTTTTTGTGGATGTCAAAGGAAGTTTCACTCCAGATGATATTTCTCAAATGATCAGTCATGTTTCAGATAAATAATTTCATATTAACTTATTTTATATTAAAAAAGTTGCAGTCATTAAGATTGCAACTTTTTTAATATAATTTACTAATTGTTAAGTTTTATTTAAACTATTAAAAAGCATTTTCGTATCTCACTAAAAAATCTTAATTTTGCAAGAAAGTAAAGATGTCTATTCATAACAAAATTGTAGAGACAGCCATCACTTTCGATGACGTTCTTCTCGTACCTTCTTATTCAGAAGTTTTACCTAACCAGGTTTCTTTAAAATCAAGACTTACCGATAAAATCACGCTTAATGTTCCTATAGTTTCTGCTGCGATGGATACTGTTACAGAAGGCGAACTGGCTATTGCACTGGCAAGAGTTGGAGGTTTAGGTTTCATACACAAGAACATGACGATTGCTGAGCAGGCTGCACAGGTAAACCGTGTAAAGCGCTCGGAGAACGGAATGATCTCTGATCCTGTAACTCTTACAAAAGACCATACTTTGGCTCAGGCTAAAGAAACAATGGCTAAATATAAAATTTCTGGTCTTCCTGTTGTAAATGCAGATAATGTTTTAATAGGAATTATTACCAACAGAGACGTGAAATATCAGGAAAATCTAGATATGAAAGTGGAAGAGATTATGACGAAAAATAATCTGATCACTTCTGATAAAAATACGAATCTTGAGAAAGCTAAAGAGATTCTTCTTAAAAACAGAGTGGAAAAACTTCCTATCGTTGACAAAGAGAATAAGTTAGTTGGTTTGATTACCATTAAAGATATTGATAACCAGTTAGAATATCCAAACGCAAACAAAGACGAAAATGGCCGTCTGATCGTGGGAGCAGGAGTTGGAGTAGGTGAAGATACAATGGACAGGATCGCTGCTTTGGTAAAAGCCGGAGTTGATATTATTGCCATTGATTCTGCACACGGTCATTCTAAAGGAGTTTTAGATAAAATTTCAGAAATCAGAAAGGCATATCCGGATCTAGATTTGGTAGGAGGAAATATTGTAACAGCTGAAGCTGCAAAAGATTTGATCAAGGCCGGTGCAAACGTTCTTAAAGTAGGAGTTGGTCCAGGTTCTATCTGTACAACAAGAGTTGTTGCGGGTGTTGGAGTTCCTCAATTATCAGCTATTTATAACGTTTACGAATATGCTAAATCTAAAAACGTAACGGTAATTGCAGATGGAGGTGTTAAACTTTCGGGTGATATTGTAAAAGCAATTGCAAGTGGAGCAGGAGCCGTAATGGTTGGTTCTCTTTTAGCTGGAACTGATGAATCTCCGGGTGAAGAAATTATTTACCAGGGAAGAAAATTCAAAGCTTATCAGGGAATGGGAAGTCTTTCTGCAATGAAAAGAGGCGGAAAAGAAAGATATTTCCAGAGTGAAGCTAAGAAATTTGTTCCGGAAGGTATAGAAGGAAGAGTTCCGCACAAAGGGAAGTTGGAAGATGTGATTTTCCAGTTGACAGGAGGTCTTAGAGCCGGAATGGGATATTGTGGCGCAAAAGATATTGAAGCTTTACAGAAAGACACCAAAATGGTGATGATCACAGGAAGCGGATTGAAAGAATCTCATCCACATGATGTTATTATCACTCAGGAAGCTCCGAATTATTCTTTATAAAACTAAATTTTAAGATAAATAAAAACTCACAGAATTCTGTGAGTTTTTATATTTTGCTGAAACTGGAATTTTTAATTTGAAAGTAAAGAAGAAAGAGAAGCCTCGGTTCCGTCATACCCTTCCCATTTTTCGCCATTCACGAAAAATGAAGGTGTTCCGTTGACTCCGCTTCTTACACCGCTTTCGAAATCTTCTTCGATTTTCTTTTGTAATTCGTCACTTTTGATGTCTTCATTCAATATATCATCGTCAAGTCCAACAGTTTTTACCAGTTCTTCTAAAGATTCTTTGTCAACACTACCGTGATTTTGAAAAATTAGATCATGCATTTCCCAAAATTTCCCTTGTTTTGACGCAGCTTCGGCTGTCACAGCGGCAGCCATTGCGTTTGGATGAGCATCTTTCAAGGGGAAATTTCTGAAAACAAAAGCGACTTCCTTTATATTTTCATCAACAAATTTTTTAACGATTGGAAAGGCATCTCCGCAATGAGCACACTCATAATCTCCATATTCTACCAAAACTATTTTTGCGGTATTAGGATCTCCGACGATATGATCATTTTCATTTACTGGAATAGTTAAAGACATATTTTCTATTTTTTGGTTAATGTTTCTAATGCTTCGATAATGCCGTCCGCACCGGGATTTATTCCATCCGGAGACAAGTAACTCCATTGAATGATTCCTTCACTGTCGATTACAAATAAACCTCTTTGGGAGGTTCCGTTTTCTTCATTATAAACTCCGTAAGCTTTGGAAACTTCGCCTTTCGGGTTGAAATCTGCTAAAAGAGGATAATGCAGTTTTCTGTCTGAGCTGAAAGCATCGTGACACCAAGAGCTGTCAACCGAGATTCCTACAATATCTGCATTGTATTTATGGAAAATACTGAGCATTTCGTTATATAGCACAACCTGATCTCCACAAACAGGGCTCCAATCAGCAGGATAAAAAACTAAGATTAAATTTTTGCCTAAAAAATCAGAACGTTTAAGTTTCTGATCCGGAGTTGCGTTTAATTCAAATTCAGGTGCTGAGGTTCCTTTTTCTAGTATCATAATATTTTGTAATTGGTTTAAATTTAATTCAGGATATTTTTCTGAATCTGAATTTTCGTTTGATAACTGCATTCAGAAACTGTCCTTTTGATTTTGCCGCTCTGAATTTCTCGAAAATCTCCTGCGGAACTTTTAAGTAATCATAAATCGAGCCTGACTGATATATAATTCGTAATATTTCAGTTTCGGGAAAATAGAAATAATGATTGACGACACTTGAAGGCATAATTTGTTGTCTGCAAATAATATTCCTTTCACAAGATTTAGAATAAATTTAATGTTGAAGTTTCATTGATTGAAACAAAAAAGCCTTTCAATTATTGAAAGGCTTGTATTAAAATTATTTTTTGAGATTATCTTTAAAATCATCGATCCGGAAATCGGTTAGGAAATTACCTTTTTCAATTTTTTCTTTTGAATACAATCTGAAATCATTTTCAGTTTTTTCTAAAAGGTAATCATAAGGTCCGACCTGGGAAATTAATTTAACTAAAACCGGAGAAATCTCAAGACAGATAAAAAGACCCATAATAAATGCGGCGGCTGTTGCAATAATGGCTGAATTTTTTCCTAATTCATCCAAAGCCTGAAGTCTCGCTGCAAAACCATTAAATTTATCCTCAATAGTTTCTGTTGATTTTCTTTCGGTTTCCAAATTAGTATAGACTTTTGAGATTTCTTTGTCTAAATAGTCTAATCTTGGAGCTGCCTGTTTCTGGTAATTTTCAAGATCAACCCTGCGTTGTTCTTTCAGTTCCTGTTTTCGTTTGGCATTGGGTCCGAAGCCTTCTTTCCCGCTCGTCAAACCTGACTGTTTTCCTAAAATTTCTTTTTCAAGTTCTACTGCTGCAGAATCGTATGACTTCTGATATTGAGCGATTTTTTCTGTAATTTGTTTTTTCTCTGTATCAAATGGTCCGCTTTGCTGAAGAATTCTTCCGCTCATCTCGCCCTGAAGTTGCTTTTTGTTTCTCTGAATAATGGTATTCAGTTGCTTATTCACTTCTTTTTCGAAAATTTTAAGCTCTAAAGGTTTCGAAATAATAATTCCTAAAAATGTCGCCAAAATCAATCTCGGAATTGACATTAAGATCTGATTCCACCACGTACCGGTTTTTTTAATAGATGAAACAATATACCGGTCAAGATTAAAAATCATTAGACCCCACAAAACTGCGAATCCAACAGAAATCCAGATATCATCGAATATCGTATACATTGCATAACCTGCAGACAATGTTGCAAAAATTGCAGTAAATAATACGATACCGCCGATACCGGAGAATTTATTCCATTCGCTGGGCGTTTTTCTGAGGATATGTATGTTTCCTCCTGAGCAGATCATCAGAAATTTTTGAAACCAATTAATTTGATGACTGTTCTGATTTATAGTTTGTTGAATGTTTTTCATTATTGAAAATTTATACAAAATTAGTATTAAAAATCATACCATTGTTACAAATAGTAATATGTTTTACCAAGTATAGAGAAATTGCTATTTAAACGATTAAATTTTAATTTAATATCTATTAATTAATGTTAAATATTAAGATATCTTTAAATTTTATCACTTTATATAATTAATAATTGGTAAAAAAATGATAGGTTTGCAGCCAAATATTTAAAAATAATAAGAAAAATGAAAAGAATCAGTACCATTTTAGTACTTATGTTTTTTATTAATTCATTTTCACAGGATTTACATAAAGACTGTGGCTTTGATGTGGTAATGAAAAAAAATGATGAAAGATATCCTGATTTAAAAAGGAAAAGAATAGAAGCTGACCAAAAATTTTACGATGATAAACAATCTCTGCTTGCAAAATCTGGCGCTACCACATCATGGAACGGGCTTTACACCGGGCAGGTTTATGAAATTCCTGTCGTAGTACACGTTATAGAATCTCAAGCTGCGGCAAATACTAACCTTGCAGTTACTGATCAGGAAATTATTGATTGGATTGGCAGAGCAAACAGTATGTATGCCACAACTTTTGGTAATGGGTTCTATCCGGAAGGGAATGGTCCTACAGGAGGAGCAGTAATGCCTTTCAGACTTGTACTGGCAAAAAGATCACCGAGCTGTATGCCAACTACGGGAATCATAAGATATAATGGAAGCACAATTCCTTTGTATGATACGAGAGGTGTGAAAATGTCAAGTAACAGTGGTGCGAGTGATTATGCTATCAAAAATCAGTTGGCTCCACATTGGCCGGAAAATTCTTATTTTAATATTTATGTAGTAATCGGTTTTGATGGGCAGCAGCAATTATCATACGGATTAATGGGATATGCAATGTTCCCGGATTCTTATGATTATAGTTACGAAAGTTTCATGAAAGTTGCAACAATCAAGAATACTAATGATACAACGCTTACTCACGAGCTGGGTCATGCTTTTGGTTTGTATCATACCTTTCAGGGGGTTGCTTACACCAACCAAACCAGCTGTCCTGTAAACAATAATTGTGCAACAGATGGTGACAGAGTGTGTGATACCTCTCCATCAAGAAGTATGTATGGCGTGAATGTTCCAAATAATAATGCCATCGATCCTTGTACAAGCCAGAATTATGACGGAACACAGTATAATATTATGAATTATACGAATGTTGAGCGAAAATTTACCGATGGGCAACGTGACAGAGCAGTTTTGATGATGATGGAATACAGAAAAAATCTTCTTAATTCACTAGGAGCCAAAGATCCGGCGACAGTTATTCCATCACCAGTTTCGGTAGTAAATGCGCAATGTAATCCTGTAGGTATTGTGAATGCCGCTAATAATAATTTTGCGATCGGACCGTACAGAGTGGTTTTCGGAAATATCAACAGCCTTACAAACGGCTATGATTCTGATGAAGCAAATCCTGTTTATTATGCAGATTATGCAAATGCAACTTGTATAAGACCAGCTTATGCTACAGAAATTCCTGCTACAACTGCAACTCCTTTAAAGATTACTTTTATGAATGGTTTTAATCAGGCAGATAAATTTAGAATTAAAGTCTGGATTGATTATAACAATAATGGATCCTTTGAAGATGCGGAATTGGTTACCAACACTTTGTCTGGTGTTATGACAGCAGGTGCGGCAAGTACGCTTACTGTGAATGTAATTCCATCAGCAACTGCAGTACAAAATACATATTTAAGAATGAGAGTTGGGGTTGATGCAGCTACATTAAATTCTGTAGTTCTTCCTGAGTTTACATCTTGTTCTCAATTACAGTATGGTCAGGTCGAAGATTATGCGGTTAAAGTATTAGGATCCTTATCAACTTCTGAGATTAAAAATCAATCAGAAACTAAGATTGTTTATGTAAAAGCAGATAACAAACTTCAGCTTTTTGGTAACAGCAATGCTAAGTTTCGTGATTATCAAATCTATGATATGAGCGGAAAACTGATACAGAAAGGAAATTCTAAAACAAATGAAATTCAGATCAACCAACAGTTAGCTAAAGGAACATACATTGTCAGTTATGCTGACGGCGATCAAAAAGGATCAAAGAAATTCCTTAATAATTAATTTACAAGAAGCCCTTTTTTTAAAGGGTTTCTTTTTTATATCTAAATTAGCAATATGAAAAAATTGTTGAGCATATTATTTTTTAGCTTACTTATGATTAGCTGTCAATCGCAGAAGATTGCAATTAATACAACAGATGAAAATAAAGCAAAATTTTTCTTAGGTTCCTGGAAGTTTGTACAGAAAAACTATAAAGAGGGAAATGAAACAAAAATTTATCCTCTTCATGAATGTATGAAAAAATATGAACTGGTTTTTAAAAATGAAAATCAAAAAACACTGATGACTAAAATATTTGCGACAGGTAAAGATTGTAAAATAAAAAGCCAATCTGATACCGTTTTAGTAAGCATAAGCGAAAGTAATTTTTCGTATGCAGAATATGATCTTAAGAAAAACGAACAGTATAAGATCTACTCACAGGATAAGTTTTCAGTTATTTACAATGATATTATTAATGGCAAAGTGACAGAAATTGAAGACGTTTATCAAAGAAAATAATTTACTTCAACCGATCAGGGTTTTGCTTCAAAAAGCTATCCCAACCCGTGTAAGATTTTATATCGGCAATGGTTCCCGAGTTGAAATGATGACAGACGGCAACTGCCAATCCGTCGGAAGCATCAAGATATTTGGTGGGAAATTCTTTTAAATTTAAAAGGCTTTGAAGCATTCCTGCAACCTGTTCTTTACTTGCATTCCCATTTCCGGTGATTGCCATTTTTATTTTTTTTGGAGAATATTCAGTAATAGGAATATTTCTATGCAGACTTGCCGCCATCGCAACACCTTGAGCACGACCTAATTTCAACATCGACTGTACGTTTTTGCCAAAGAAAGGAGCTTCCAGTGCTACTTCGTCCGGATGAAACTCGTCAATAAGAGCCAATGTTTTGTCGAAAATATATTTAAGTTTTGTTTCGTGGTTCGGATATTTTTTCAAAATAAGCTCGTGAATAGAAATCATTTCCATCTTCCCTTTTTTTACCGAAATCAGACCAAAACCCATAATGGCTGTTCCCGGGTCAATACCTAAAATTATTTTCTCTGTTGGAATCATTGGGTCAAAGATATAACATTCTTCATTTTTATTAATTATTTCAATCAACATATCCATACTTTTTATAAATTAGTAAAAAAACTACCATGATAAAATTGATTAGTTTATTGACTGTCAGTGTTTTGTTTTTATGCGGAACAGGTTATGTTAAAAGCCAGTCTCAGACTGTACAAAAAACAGGTACTAAAAGGGAAAATCAGATTTCTTATTTCTTTTTTAAGATCTATAAAGACAGTTCCGGTTTAGAAAAAATTTCTTTAGTGGAAAGAAAAACCGTTCAGGGGAAAATGAAATCAATACCTTTTTTTAATGCTGATGAAGTAAAGCACGGAGATTTATTGGTCACCTTGACTGATTCAAGAGGAAAAGAAATCATAAGACAAAATATTGAAGATCCTTTGAATCCTGAATTGGAAAGCTTTGGTGATAAGATGGAACGACACAAATTGAAACTGAACGAAAGTGAATTTAGCATACGATTTCCATATTCCGAAGAGATAAAGTCTGTGAAAATTGAAAAAATCACCGATTCTACGAAACAATTACTTTTCACTCAAAACTTTTAATCATGAAAAAATATTTATCGATTCTGTTGATGAGCAGCTCATTTTGTTTTTCGCAGACATTTGACACTGTACCATTATTACAAAACGGATCAAATGATAAACGAATTAATATAGCGGTTTTAGGAGATGGTTTTACCTTGGCTCAACTTCCTGCTTTCGTGACTTCAGCCCAAAGTACTGTTGATTATCTGTTTACAAAAAGTCCTTATACGGAATATAAAAATTATTTTAATGCTTATGCTGTAAAGGTGATTTCTGCTGAAAGTGGTGTGAAACATCCCGGAACAGCAACGGATGTTAATGAACCGGTAATTCCGGTATCAAATCCTAATAATTATTTAGGATCTACGTTTGATGTGAATGTTCACAGATGTATTTACAGTAATACCACAAACAAAGTTGCTCAGGTTTTGGCAGCGAATGTTCCGGATTATGACATTACTTACGTTCTTGGAAATTCTACTGAATACGGTGGTTGTGGCGGAACTTATGCTTTTGCATCGTTAGCTTCAGCTGCAAACGAAATTGTAGTGCACGAATTAGGTCATTCTTTTGGAAATTTAGCAGAGAATATTGGTTTTCCGGTACCGGAGAATCTCCCAATAAAACTCAGAATTCAAATCCTGCCACCATCAAATGGAAAAATTGGGTGGGTTTAAATTCGGTAGGTGTTTTTGCTCATGCTGAAAGCCCGACATGGTTCAGACCGCACCAAAGTTGTGAGATGAGGTATCTTAATCAGCAGTTTTGCTCAGTTTGTAAAGAAAGAATCATTGAAAAAATTCATACATTGGTTTCTCCTGTAGATTCTTACACTCCTGCGAATACGAGTACAGTCAATGCAAATGCGAACGTTACTTTTACTGTGAATGAAATCCTTCCGATTCCAAATACATTGGTCAACACATGGACTTTGAACGGAACCATTCTAGCTGCAACAACGAATACTTTAACAATTACTCCTGCTCAGCTTAATAACGGAAACAATACCTTGCTTTTTTCAGTTACAGATAATACTGCATTGGTGAAAACCGACAATCACAGTACTGTACATTTTACCAACGTTTCCTGGATTTTAAACAAAACAACTTTAGGTACCGCAGAAATAAAAGCGGAAGAAAGAAGATTTACAATTTATCCAAATCCCGCAAATACAGAATTTTTCATCAGAGGAAAATCAGATTTTTCTAAAGATTTAAAAATTAATCTATATGATGCATCCGGAAAAATGATTCCCGCAAAATTTGAGTTGAAAGACGCAACAACAGTTTATGTAAATATCCAAAATCTTCCTTTAGGAGTTTATACAATGACAGCAACTGAAAATAAAAATTTAATTATTTCTCAGAAAATTATCAAAGAATAAAATTTTTAGATATAATTAAAACTAAAACCGACTTTTCAGGTCGGTTTTTTCAATGCTAAGAAAATTTCTTTTCTGCAATTGGAACCCATTTTCCGTCGTGACGAAGAAGTGTGATTTTATCAACGAAGAATTTAGTTTTAAATTCTTTTTCTTTATAAATTTCCCAGGCTTTCAGATAATTTTCCCAGGTCAGATCTCTGTAACCAACTGTAACGTGAGGGTTAAAAGAATAATTTTTAAAATTAAATCTTTCTTTTACCTTTAAATATAAATCCTTTAGACTTTGATTTTCTTCCGGTTTTACAAATAAAACAGGGTTTTTGGGATTCGGAAAACTACCGAAGCCATTTAATGTAATTTCAAAAGGCGAAATATTGGTGTCAATTTTTTGAAAAGCTTCATGAATATCATTTTCTAAATCCAATTCTCTTTCGAAAGGCGGAAATAAAGTGATATGTGCATCATTTTTCAATGCTTTGGAATTACTAAAATTTAAAGCTAAATCTTCTTTAAAAACCTTTACCTCATCAATAATTTCCTGATGCGGATAAATAGCGATGAAATACATTTTTTTCATACTATAAAAATAAACTTTTTAAAATTATTGATTAAAATTTCATACATAAGAAAATTATACATAAATTTGTTATGTATAAACTCGAAAATTGAAAAAGAACAGTCTTTACAAGGGAACATTACAAAACATCATTTTGAAATTACTTTCAAAAGAGGTAAAAATGTATGGTTACCAAATGACTCAACGTGCAAAAGAACTGACAAAGGGTGAACTTGAAATGACAGAAGGCGCACTTTATCCTTTGCTGCATAAGTTGGAAGGTGACGGTTTGATTACTTCTGAAATTCAGAAAATCAACGGAAGAGACCGGAAATATTATCTTTTAACAGATAAAGGAAAAAAACAGCAGGCTACTCAGGAAGCCGAAATGAAAACCTATCTTTTTAACCTTAATACTATTTTCAATATATGATCAGCATTATTCAACAGCAGGAAATCAAATCTTTTCTTCAGAAAAGGAATCTGAGTCCCGTTATTTCTAATGAAATTTACGACCATTTTATTGTTCAGATTTCAGAACTTATGAAAAATAATCTGAGTTTTCAGGAAGCATTTCTCAAAACAAAACTCGATTGGCAATCTGAACTGGAGATGGTAAAAGCAGATCTTTTTTCGTTCAAAAAAATTGCGAAAATTGAGAAAACCGTTTTACAGTCAAGATTCAGAAATATTATTCTTTCATCAACAGTTTTTACGATGTTTGGATTTGCGGTATTATTTTTTTTGAATGATTATTTTTATCTGATGCAGATTGGTCTGCTGGTTACACTGGTTTGCCTTCTTCTTTATAATTTTATTTTCAAAAAAATGAAATTTAGAGAGTATTATGAGTTGAGCTTTCATCCGTTAATTTTACGAAACCTTATTTTAGGATCTGTTTTGTTTTTTGGAGTAGGCTATTTTACTCAAAGTATGAATTTTTGGGAAGTGGGGATCAACAAAATATTTCTGATTTATGCAATAGCAGTACAAATTCAATTATTGTATTTCAGAACTAAAAAAGTAAATGTTTTATTATAAAATTTACAATAATGAACTCTGCAGAAGAAAGAGAAATTGATGATTACCTGATTCTAAACAGACTTCCACTTGATATTTTGCTGGAAGTGCGTGACCATATGATTTCACAGGTTTCAGATCTTCAGGTCAGAGAAAATCTCGATTTCGAGAAGGCTTTTTTAAAAACTAAAATTGCCTGGGAGCCGGAATTTAAAATGACGAAGTATTTCTTTTTTTATACAGAAGAAATTTCTGTCCTCGAGAAGAAAATTGTAAAAACTAGATATAATTATATTTTAAGGAAATCTTTTGCTATTGCATCTTTGTTTTTTGTGATCAATTTACTTACGATCTTTTTTCTAAAACACAGGATTTTTATGGTATTCTATTTAAAATACAAAACGGATTGATCTTTTTTGTTCCAATTGCACTTTGGCTTCTAAACTATAAGAGCAGAAAATTTTTCAGAACTGATTACAAATATAAAGGGAAATTATTTTATACAATATATCAGCAAAATATTACACTGCTTATAGTTTGTCTTTCTTCAATGGGACAGATTGTTATGCATAAAGGAGGATCTGCGTTCCAATTTTTTAAAACTGATCTTCCGGTAGACATTGTTTCTGTTTCATTAACTCTTTTAATTCCTTTTTTAGCACATACTATTTTGATTTTTGGAGCAATTAATTTATTTGAGCATAACAAAACTTTAGAAAAAATTCAGAGTTTCATTAAAATTTCGGAAACTGATTAAGTATAAAAAGTAAATCTTTTTTATTTTGAAATCAAATCACAAAACCAGAATACATATTCTTCGTTATGATCTTGAAGATTTGATTTTGGTTTCGGGTATGTTTTTTTAACGACTTCTCCAATTTCAAACAGAATTGGATTTTTAAAAATCGGTCCGTCAAAAGTGAAGGTATGAAATTCTCCGTTTTCTCCGCAAGGATCAACATTTTTTGGTAAATCTTTAATGAAATTTTTATCAATAATTCTTCCGGCAAAACTTTTATCAAGATATGTTTCGTTGACACAAGTGACAATTGTTTTAAAGCCAAGATCTAAAAACTCGTTGATAAGGTTGGTGGTATCACTTTTCCAAAGGGGGAAAACGGCTTTTATTCCGATGGATTGTAATTGATCTTCACGATATTTTCTTAAATCTTCGAGAAAGATATCTCCGAAAATAGAATGACTTACACCTATGGATTGTATTTCTTCCATTGTTTTACTCATAATTTCACGGTATTCTTCCATGGAAGGGTCTTTCGGCAGTTCCATTTTAATTAAATTTAAACCTAAACTTTCAGCTTGTCTTTCTAAAAGAGAAGCACAAACACCGTGCATAGAAATCCGCTCGAATTCCTTATTAATGCTTGTCAGCAAAGAAATGACTTCAAATTGGTCTTCCTTTAAAATTTTATATAATGCAAGCGCAGAATCTTTTCCGCTGCTCCAGTTGAAGATGGCTTTGGGCTTCATAAATCCATTGTGTTTTATTTTGCATCATTCATTTCTGCCTCGAACTGTGCTAATCCAGCTTTCGTACTTCCTTTGTCAGTACCTTTTTGCCATTCTTTCTCTGCTTTTACTTTATCACCCAAGCTGTAGTAATAACTTCCTAAAGCTGTATGGCCTTCCACTTCGCCCATACTGATGATTTTCTGTCCCAATTTGATGATTTCAGGATTTTGTTTTGGCTTTTTTGTTTTGCTCGTCAAGACTGCACCCATTCCGCCAATATCTTCCATCACCATCAGTCCAAATTTCTCCATACAGGCTTTTGCTAAACCTCTATTGCATAAATCGTCAATGGTTTTGGTATAATTCCCCATTGCACTTTCGTCAAATAGTTTTTCCAGATCATTGCTTTTAGCTCTGGTCTTCTTGTAATATTCATACAGAAGTTGCGCATTTCTTTTAGCTGAAGCATCGTCTTTTCTGTTATTTTCTGCAATGCTGTCTTTCTTCAAGTCCCATTTTGTGTTTTTTACCCAACTTGAATTACCGCTCAAACGGTTTTTAGCAATTTTAAATATAAAAATATCCTTATCCGGAAATACTACCACAGAATCGCCTTTTACAAAATAATCACCTTTTCCGTATCCTGCGATATCCACTTTCCCATTGCCATCAAAAGCAAAATAAGAATATAAAGATTCTTTAGATTGGGTCATAAAATAACCTTGAAGATTGTTGTCAGCTTCTTGTGCATTCAATAGTACGCTGGAAATTATTCCCATCAGTAATAAAATATATTTTGTCATTTGAAAATTTATGAGAGTAAAAGTAAGAAAAAACATCAAAGAAATTTCTTGAAGGTTTTCTGTAGTGACAAAGTTTAAATTAAGCTATTTGCTTGGTGGTTTTCCAAAATTATTTAGATTACTAATCTCTGTTTTTTCACGTTCCGCAGCCTGTCTTTTTTGCAGTTCTTCAGAATTTCTATCGACATCGCTTTTTTGAGGAACTTCCATCGGATAAGATTTACACGAGACAGCAGATCCCATTAAGTAAATTGCTGAAATTGTTCTGATAAAACTTTTCATTTTTAATATTTCTTAAAGTAAAAGTACAAAAAACCTCAAAGAAACTTCCTTGAGGTTTAATTTATATTTAAAACAGTTAGCAGTTAAAGCAATCTGCCTGACACGGGCCTACATATTTCTACGATATTTACCGCCTACTTCAAACAAAGCATTGGTAATCTGCCCAAGCGAACAGTATTTCACGGCATCCATCATGACGTTAAATAAATTCTGCTGATTGATGGCAGCGTGTTGTAAAGTTTTCAGAGCGGCTTCGGATTTATCTTCATTAGATTGTTGGAAGTTGTGAAGCGTTTCAATCTGAACCTGCTTTTCTTCCTCAGTTGAACGGATAACTTCTCCGGGACGAACCGTTGGCGAACCATCTTTTCCTAAGAAAGTATTTACTCCAATGATTGGATACTCTCCTGTATGTTTCAACCATTCGTAATGCATCGATTCTTCCTGAATTTTCGAACGTTGGTACATCGTTTCCATTGCACCAAGAACACCGCCTCTTTCTGTGATTCTGTCGAATTCTGCATAAACCGCTTCTTCAACAAGATCCGTTAATTCTTCAATAATAAATGAACCTTGAAGCGGATTTTCGTTTTTCGCTAATCCTAATTCTTTATTAATAATCAACTGAATCGCCATTGCTCTTCTTACAGACTGCTCAGTCGGCGTTGTAATCGCCTCGTCGTAAGCATTGGTGTGAAGTGAATTACAATTGTCATAGATTGCGTAAAGTGCTTGAAGCGTCGTTCTGATATCGTTGAAATCAATTTCCTGAGCGTGAAGTGAACGCCCCGAAGTTTGAATATGATATTTCAGCATCTGGCTTCTTTCGTCTGCGCCATATTTCAGTTTCATTGCTTTTGCCCAGATTCTTCTTGCTACACGTCCGATCACTGAATATTCAGGGTCGATACCATTGGAGAAGAAGAATGATAAGTTTGGTGCAAAATCATTGATATCCATTCCTCTTGACAAATAATATTCAACATAAGTGAAACCATTTGCCAATGTAAATGCCAACTGAGAAACCGGATTCGCACCCGCTTCTGCAATGTGATAACCGGAAATTGAAACCGAGTAGAAATTTCTTACCTTTTCTGTGATAAAATATTCCTGAACGTCACCCATCAGTCTCAAGGCAAATTCAGTAGAGAAAATACACGTGTTTTGAGCTTGGTCTTCTTTTAAAATATCAGCCTGAACGGTACCACGAACGGTCGCGATTGTTTTAGCTTTAATTTCGGCGTAAGCTTCAGCAGGAATAACTTCATCTCCCGTGATTCCTAGTAATTTTAAACCTAAACCATTATTGGAAGGAGGTAATTCTCCGTTATATTTTGGTCTTTCTAAACCTTTATCGTCGAATTTTGCTTTTAAAGCTTTTTCAACATTCGCTTCCAATTTATGTTCAGCAATATATTTTTCAACATTTTGGTCGATGGCAGCGTTCATAAAGAAAGCCAACAACATCGGAGCCGGTCCGTTGATCGTCATTGAAACAGAAGTCATTGCATTTACCAAATCAAATCCGGAATACAATTTTTTCGCATCATCCAACGTTGCGATAGAAACTCCCGCATTTCCGATTTTACCGTAAATATCTGGTGGAAGAGCAGGATCTTGTCCGTAAAGTGTCACAGAGTCAAATGCTGTTGACAAACGTTTAGCATCCATTTCTGCAGAAACATAATGGAATCTTCTGTTGGTTCTTTCAGGTCCGCCTTCTCCCGCAAACATTCTCGTTGGATCTTCTCCTGTTCTTTTGAAAGGATAAATTCCGGCTGTATAAGGGAATCCTCCCGGAAGATTTTCCTGACCTTTCCATTTAATTAAATCTCCCCAATCGGTGTATTTTGGTAATGAAATTTTAGGAATTTTTAAATGAGATAGAGATTCTGTTGAGGTTTCAACTTTAATTTCTTTTCCACGTACGAAGTATGAATAAAATTCAGCTTTGAAAGCCTCTTTCGTATCGTCCCAATTTTTTAGGAAGTCGATATTTTCCTGTTGAAGGTCTTTTTCAGCTTTTTGATATTCGGCATCTAAAGTTTCGTTAGAAAGGAATTTTTTCACCCCTTCAATGTGATACATTTTTCTTGCTAATTCTGCCTGTTTTTCAACATTAGCATCGTAAATTCTATTATTTTCAACAATTTCAGATAAATAACGAACTCTTTTCGGAGGAATGATCGTGATGTCTTCAGAAACTTCCTGTTCAACAAAACCTTGCAGGTTTAAACCTGAATATTTCTCGTTAACTTTTTCAACTAATCTATTGTATAAATCAGTCGTTCCGTGATCGTTGAACTGTGATGCTTTTGTCGAATAAACCGGCATGTCATCCAACGGACTTTCCCACAACAAATGGTTTCTCTGGAATTGTTTTCTTACCGCCTGAAGTGCGTCAAGCGCGCCACGTTTGTCAGATTTATTTAAAGCAACTAAATCTGCGTAATCTAACATGTCGATTTTTTCCAACTGCGTGGAAGCACCGTATTCAGGAGTCATTACATACATTGAAACATCCGCAAAATCAGAAACTTCCGAACCTGATTGACCAATACCTGAAGTTTCCAGAATAATTACGTCTGGATGAGCCAATTTCAATACATTTAATGCTGAATGAATGAACGGAGAAACAGAAACGTTGTTTTCTCTTGTTGCCATCGAACGCATATAAACTCTAGGATCATTGATTGCGTTCATACGAATTCTGTCTCCCAAAAGCGCACCTCCGGTTTTCTTTTTCGAAGGGTCAATCGAGATGATCGCAATTTTTTTATCTGTATTGGAACGTAAGAAACGTCTTACCAATTCATCTGTCAATGAAGATTTTCCGGCTCCACCTGTACCTGTGATCCCGATAATTGGGATATTTAAATCTTTTGATTTTTCGTCAATTGCTTTTACTAAATCCGGTTTTTCTTCTGAGAAGTTTTCAACAGCAGAAATGATTTTTGCAATACTTGTAGAATTTTCAAAACTGATTGAATCTAAATCATTTGCTGTCACATCTTTTCCTGTTGCGAAATCTGATCTTTTAACCAAATCATCGATCATTCCTTGTAAACCAAGTTCACGACCGTCATCCGGAGAATAAATTCTGTCGATTCCATAAGCCATAATATCCTCGATCTCTTCTGGCAAAATTACACCGCCGCCGCCGCCGAAAATTTTGATTTGCGGAGAGTTTTTTTCTCTTAAAAGGTCATAAATATATTTGAAATATTCGTTGTGACCTCCCTGATATGAAGTTAGTGCAATTGCATTTGCATCTTCCTGGATCGCTGTGTTTACAACCTCTTCAGCCGATTTATCGTGACCAAGGTGAATGACTTCGCATCCCGTTCCCTGAATGACACGGCGCATAATATTGATGGCCGCATCATGTCCGTCGAATAACGATGCGGCAGTCACGATTCTTACTTTGTTTGTTGGAGTATATTTTTGGGTTTCCATATTGATTGTAGAAAATTTCTAAGTTTCCAAATATAACAATTTAATAAAAACTTATTTTAATTATTCAAGATATTGATTTTTAAATAGTTAAATAAAATTTTAGAAATGCAAGTTTCCTGTTTTAAGTTTTAAAAAAAACTTTGTCTTTCATTGAGATTAAAACGCAATGGAAGACAAAGAAAATTAAATGTAATGCCGCAGTCAAGATAAACAAGGCCGTTTCACTTATTTTCGAAATACAAAGTTTTTAAAATGTACAGCGGAAAAGGACTTATTTAATTGTAAGAGTTTCTTCTCAAAATAAAATTCGTTATTTTTGCATCATATTAAAATGGCATGCAGAAAGCACTGATGTATTTCGCTTTGGGAACGGTTCTCAGTTTTGTGATCAATTATTTTTTCATCAGCAGTGAAAATATTGGTTTAGATATTTTTTATGCGATTGCTTTCGGCTTGGCTTGGGGATTGTCTTACTATCTTGATACTCCGAAATTTACTTTAGTTCAAAAATTACTCAGTTCTTTTGCGGCAATGGGACTATTGGTTTTAATTGGTTCGTTGATATTCAATCTAGAATTGGCAATTCCTGCTATTCTGAAATTCTCTACGGTTTTTGTGGCGTATTATTTAATTGCGAGTTTCAGAGCCAATAAGTCTTTGCGTAATTAATATTGCTTCAAAAATTCTTTTGTGAAAAATGGTCTTTACAATATTTGATCTGATCATATATTATAGATGCGGATTTATTAAGTTTAAATATGTTTTCACAATCTAAAAATAATTTGTACCTTTGCACACCCTTATGGGGAAAATTATGTTTAATCTTTAACTAAAACGTGTGAATACATTAAGTTACAAAACTGTTTCAGCGAACAAAGCTACTGCAAATAAAGAATGGGTTGTAGTAGACGCTGAAGGACAACCGTTAGGAAGACTAGCTTCTAAGGTTGCAAAGATTTTGAGAGGTAAGCACAAAGCAAACTTTACACCTCACGTAGATTGTGGTGATAATGTTATTGTTTTGAATGCTGGGAAAGTTACACTTTCCGGAACCAAGTGGGAAGACAAGACTTACATTTGGCATACAGGTTATCCTGGAGGTCAAAAGTCTATGACGGCTACTGAACTTCTAAAGAAAGATTCTTTAAAAGTATTGGAAAAATCTGTAAAAGGTATGCTTCCAAAAACTAAATTAGGATCTGCTTTGTTCAAAAACCTTTATTTATATGAAGGAACTGAGCACAAGCATGAAGCTCAACAGCCTAAAACACTTAATATTAACGAATTTAAATAATTAATATGTCTATAGTTCACAAAATCGGAAGAAGAAAGACTTCTGTAGCAAGAGTTTATGTAAAACCAGGTTCTGGTGTGATTACAGTAAACGGTAAAGATGCTGCAACTTATTTCTCTACAGACGTAATGGTTTATAAATTAAATCAGCCGTTTATCCTTTCTGAGACTGCAGGTCAGTATGATGTTACCGTAAATGTTTTCGGTGGTGGTAATACAGGTCAGGCAGAAGCTATCAGATTAGGTATTTCTAGAGCGCTTTGCGAAATCAATGCTGAGTACAGATTGTTATTGAAGCCTGCAGGTTTACTTACAAGAGATGCAAGAATGGTAGAAAGAAAGAAACCAGGTCAGAAAAAAGCAAGAAAGAGATTCCAGTTCTCAAAACGTTAATTTTCAGACTTCAGATTCAGGATATCAGATTTCAGAATTTTTTCTGTCTGTTGTCTTATATCTGAAAGCTATTTATCAAAACAAAAAAATTGCCCGTTACGTTTAGCATCCAAACACTTCTCCCATCTAAAGAAGTCGTTGATTGTTTAAGAAACGGAAAGTAAACTAACAAAAACAGAAAACATGGCAAAAGCAAATGTAAAAGACCTTCTAGAGGCTGGTGTACACTTCGGTCACATGACTAGAAAGTGGAATCCAAATATGGCTCCATACATTTTTATGGAGAAAAATGGTATTCACATTGTAGACTTACATAAAACAGCTGTTAAATTAGATGAAGCGTGCAGCGCTTTAGAAAAATTAACTTCTGCAGGTAAAAAAGTTCTTTTCGTAGCTACCAAAAAGCAAGCGAAAGAAGTAGTTGCTAAGCACGCTGCTGAACTTAATATGCCTTATATTACAGAAAGATGGCCGGGAGGTATGTTAACGAATTTCGTTACAATCAGAAAAGCTGTAAAGAAAATGAACTCTATCGACAAAATGAAAAAAGACGGTACGTTCGAAACTTTATCTAAAAAAGAAAGATTACAAGTTGACAGACAAAGAGCTAACTTAGAGAAAAACTTAGGTTCTATCTCTGACATGGTACGTCTTCCTTCTGCAATCTTCGTTGTAGATATCATGAGAGAACACATCGCTGTAACTGAAGCTAAGAAATTAGGTATTCCAGTTTTCGGTATTGTTGATACAAACTCTGACCCAAGAAAAGTTGACTTCGTTATCCCAGGAAACGATGATGCTTCAAAATCTATCGATATGATCTTAAACGTAGTTTCAGATTCTATCAAAGAAGGTCAGTCTCAGAGAAAAGCTGATAAAGAAAAATCTAAAGAAGAAGGAGAAGTAGTATCTGCTGATAAAGATGCAGATTTCGACGCTGCTGCTGAATAATTAAAGGTTTTATCTTTAAAATAATAAAATCCGCTAAACTAAGTTTAGCGGATTTTTTATGTTTTTATTTAAAATTTTTAATCTAAAAGCTTTACAGAATAAGAATCTGAAATGAATTTTGAAGTCTGATAAGAAGATTTACAAACCATTCCAGATAATTTATACGTTTGATTTTTAGGAATCATCACTGAACCGATTTTTCCTTTTCCAATCGGGATTCTTTTAAAATAATTATTTCCGCTTACAGTCAAAACCATATTGCAACGTGAAGTATTTTCGACAGTTAATGCTGTTTTAGCTTCTTCGGAAGATGCGCCGTTAAGAAGATAGGTGAGAACTTCCGCAGTTTCAGATTTATAGGTTTTTAAAACTTCCTGATATTCCCGTTCTGTGTTTGACGAAGAATTTGAGCCGGGATAATTATTGTATGTGGGAGCACAACTGTTTAAAATAAATACAATTGCTGAGCATACAAACAATCTTTTCATGTTTACTTTTTCTTCTTTTTTTGTTTGGCTAAATTAGTTTTTTTTATTGGATATTTTTCGTCTGAATCCTTTCTTAGATTACTGTTTAAAGCTAAATTTTTATTTTCATTAAATTGTTTATACTCAGGATTATTAATCACTACCTGAATATTTTTCCTGATCTGTTTTTGTGAGGTATATTTTACATCGCAGACATTTCCGGAAATAGAGTAGTTGTCTTTATCTAAAACAATAAAATTTTCGTTGTGAGAAGGAACAGCCAGATTATAAAACTTTTTACCATTGATTTTTAAAACCATATTGCATTCAGAATTATTTCTGAAAAGCAGAATTGCTTCATTGCTGTTGATGTTTTCATTAAACATCGTATTGAGCAGTTTTATGGTTTTCTCCTTATGCTCGGAAGTAGTTTCGGCGATTAGCTTTTTAAACTCTTCAGAATCATCAGAAATGCTTTTCCCTTTCAGGCTTTGCGGAAACTCTGTGATAATGGGCCGTACTTCCATTGGTTTTGCAGTAAGTGCACCTTTCGTCCATTCTTTATTTCTAAGCGCAATCAGCTTAGATTGCAAAATATGTTTTTTGGGATCTTCGGGATGTGCTTTTTTCAAATATTCTTCAATCTCGGTAATGTTTGTGTTTTTTAAAATATCGTCACTATTTGCGCTTTGTGTTGAACATGATAGTGTGAGAGAGAAGAATAAAATGATGAGGGGATTTTTTTTCATCAAGTTATTTTTTCATTAATTAATTCTGAATTTTATGTATGTAATTGTTTTTCCTTTAGCAGAAAAAAGTTCTTCGTAATAGGTTCTGATGTCTCTTAAATGAGGCGTATTCGGATCATATTCCAATGCTCCGTAAATATCGTGGTGAGCCGAGATAATTTCATAACCGGCACCTTGCAGATAGCCCAAAGTATACCCATGCAGAAATTCTGAATCGGTTTTGAGATGGATGATTCCGCCTGGTTTCAGGAATTTTTTATATCGTTCAAGAAAATCAGGGTGAGTCAGTCTGTGTTTTGTACGTTTGTATTTAATCTGCGGATCCGGAAAAGTGATCCAGATTTCGTCAACTTCATTTTCAGCAAAAAAATGATCTACCAACTCGATTTGAGATCTCAAAAAAGCAACATTGTCCATGCCATTATCGACAGCTTCTTTTGCTCCAAACCAAAATCTGGCACCTTTGATGTCAATTCCGATAAAGTTTTTTTCGGTAAATGTTTTGGCAAGTCCTACTGTATATTCGCCTTTTCCACAGCCTAATTCTAAAACGATAGGTCTGTCGTTTTTAAAGAAATCTTTTCTCCAATTCCCTTTGAGTTCAAAACCGTTAATGGCTTCTTCTCTTGTCGGCTGAATGACGTTTGGTAATATTTTATTTTCTGCGAATCTTGCTAATTTGTTCTTACCCATGTTTAAATATGAAATCCCGCAAAATTAGCAAAAATAATATAGAATTCATTGATATTTAACGCTAAAAGAAAAAAGCTGAATTTGTTTTCAGAAACTACTTTTTTGAAGAACTTCCCAAAGCAACCATCAATGGTTTTTGAATGGTTTTCTGCGATGCATATTGAGCACCGCAAACAATACTTGTCAATAGGTAATCACCTTTTTGTATTACGAGAGAATTATCACCGCCTGCAGGAACCGGAAGTCGGTATTTTGTAGTTCCGACACCTTCAATTCTGACAATGATGTTACAGTCAGATTTATTTTCGATCATGATGATACATTCTTTTGCGTTGGGATCATTATCGAATAAAGAGTTTAGTATTTTAACAGTTTTGTTTTTGTGTTCTATCGGGTTATCTGCCATAAGCATATTAAATTCTGTTGCTTCTGTATCGGCAATGACTGCGGTAGTTTTTGCAACTGTAGGAGATGCTACAAAAACGTTTTTGGGTGAGCTTGGTGTGTAAACAATAGCTGACTGACCAACCTGTAGCTCTCGCTGATATTTTGCGATCTGTTTTTGCTTGATGATGGCATTCATCTCATCAAAAGTAATTTTTGTAGATGGTTTTCTTTTGAGCATAGCCAGCCAATCCTGCATTTGTCTTACTTTCTGATCACCCGGAGCCGCATTTTTGATGTATTCTTTCATAAGATCCATTACTTTTGGTTTCATAACCGATCTTCTAGGATCATCGGGATGAGCGTCTCTCAGGAAAGCATTGATTTCGTATATATTTTTACTTTTCAGAATGTTGCTGTAATCCTTACCCTGTTTTTGGGCAGATAAGCAGATAAATAGGAGTGTTGTAAAAACTAAAAGTAACTTTTTCATTTAATATTACATTAAGGCGATTGAAGTTATGTTTTCTTCAAATATTTGTAAAGAGGTGATGTGATTGGTTCTTAACACCATAAAATTAGACATATTTTTAAAGATTGAAAAAAAAGAAGGCTAAATTTTTAAGAAAAAAATGTTTAAACTTCAAATTCCGGAGATATTTTACTTAACGACCTCCTGTAAGTGTGAATTTCTTAACCTTCTCTGATAGATGGGCATGTATTTTTCGATTGGAAGTTTCACAGCTTCAAAATTTCCGGTTTGTACGTAAACTTCTACATTTTCTGAGGTATAGACGAACTGAAGAAAATTGTCAATCAGATTTTCAGGAATTTTAAATCTTGTGAAGTAGTCTTTTCCTAAGTAATTTTTGATCTGCGTTACAGAATTGGTCATTCTTTCGTAAGCTACATAACGCTGTTTTTTCTTTCTTTCACCCGATAAAATATCAAAAATACTTTCTAAACTGAAAGTAAGACCTCCATCCCTTAAACCGGCAACAGGAAGCTGTGGTGGGGTGCCATCACCTTTCGGCTCGGGAAGACCGATCACTTTCTTCAATGCGTAAGCTTTGTCTTCTTTTCTCAATGAATTGACATCATACCTCAGATTTCCGGTTGGTCGGAAACGGTTGATCACTACTTCCTGGATGTCATGGTAAGCAACTTTTAGCTCAACTAAATTACGGTTGCTGAAACTTTGTGGCGAAAGCTTTATATCTTTCCTCTCGGTAACAATTGATGTAAAACGGATCACATCTTCAGGATTCGCCTGAATGGTAAAATCTCCGTTATAATTGGTAAGTACGGTTTTGTAAGTAGTAAGATTGGTCACATAAACCTGATTAAGATACAATACAGAGTTGTCTCTTAAAAAAACCTGACCCGAAAAAATCTGTGCATTAATTTTAGCAATAAAAATCAATAACAAAAGGGTAATTACTTTATTCATATAATGTGCAAAATTACACAACAAAAGCATCATTATTTAATATTACTCCCTTTGAAACAGGTTAAAATTATATTAAACTTTTATTTAAACTGTTAATGAATGTTATAAAACGGTGATTATCATTTAAAAACTTAGTTTATTTGTCCCACAGACTGTCATTTCTGTTTTTCACCAAGAGCCAACTGCTATATTTTACATTAGTTACATTTCCAGATTCTGTCCAGCTTATAAAATACCAATAAGTAGCTGTAGACACAGGTCTTCCTTTCATCTTTCCGTCCCATGTAAAATTGTTTGAAGGTGCACCTCTGAAAACTTCTGCTCCGTATCGGTCAAAAATTCTGAATTCAAGATTGTCTTTGCTCATCAGTGCTGAATAATCAATATCATCATTGTGACCGTCTCCGTTTGGTGTAATGGTGTTGATCAAATTAATAATAACAAAAGTTTTTTCTACAACGTCACATCTTTGGGAATCTCTGATATAGATTTTATGATTGCCGGTTGTCACATTATAAAAAACATTTGAACTTTGCCAGGTATTGTTATCCAAAGAATATTCGTAAGGTGGAACTCCACCGCTTACGCCGATAGTTACTGTCGATCCGTTAATGTCGATAGATGTAATAACCGGTAAAACAGATTCTGAAACATTCACAAACTGTTTGTAAACACAGCCGTCAAAAGTAAGCTCTACCCAATAATTTCCTGCAGCAACATTCGTAATTGATGGAGTAGTAGCTCCTGTGCTCCAGAGATATGCTGTAAATCCGGAACCTGCATCTAATGTGGTTGTAGTTTTGGGACAGATTAATTTATCAACTAAAATATCAGATTTTTTAGGAGTTTTAAGAGTGATTCTTAAAGTTGCAACATTCGGACAGAATCCTGCTTTTTCAAATCTTATGTAATAAGTCTGTGTTCCTGTAAGTGTTACCGCACCACTGATCGCAGCTGTATCATTCTGGGCATCGGCTAAAGTTGAATGATAGCTTACTGTTACTAAAGGGTCTGCTGTAAACTGTGGTAAAAACTGCGCAAGATTGACAGGTTTAATTCCATCTAAATCATCGTCACAGAAGTTAGTGACTACAGAAGTCGTCAGTAAAGGAAGTCTTGTTCCGACTGTAAAATTGATCGGCTGTATAACGGGTGCACAGCCATCCGGAGAATCTACACGAATATAAATCGTTGTGTTTGCAGTGTAGCTCCAGTTATTGGGAAGAATATTGTTATTTCCGAGATTCGCATCTGTAAGTAATGCATAATATCTTACATTGGTAAAATATGTTGGATTATTCAGAATCAAAAGGGTAATGTCTGATAATACTACATTCACTGTTCCATCAAGATTTTCATCACATTGAGCTCCAAAATTTCCAACTGTAACTACAGCAAGAGGGAATAGATTAAGCGTAATCTGCGCAATATTTTTACAGCCTGTTGGATTTTTAACTACAACATAAACAATTGTTCCATTTGGAGCAGAATAGGTTGTCGGCACAAGAATTTGTCCTGTTGCATTTTCTGTTTGTGCAGCCAATAAACTTGTGTAATAAGTTTTTATGACAGGATTATTTGTAGTGACATTTGCTGTTGTTAAATCAAATATTCCGACGCCATTTACATTACATACTGTTAATGTTGTATTGGTAACAGTTACAGGCTGAATGTTTATCGTTACAGTTACCGATTCGCAATCTGGAAATTCAAGATCGTTTCCGCAGAAAGTGTAAGTAAATGTATCTGTTCCGCCTGCTGAAGGATTGGTCGCTGTGTACGTAATAACTCCCGTTGTAGTATTGATAACAGCAGTTCCCAAAGTTGGTGCTGTAGTAATAGCTACAGTTGATACTACCGGAGTTTGTGTAGAAGTAGTAAAGGTTGGTACAATGGTTTTAACATCACAAATGTTATAGTTTGCAGTGGTTAGTTTTAAACAGTTTAAAACTTTATATTGAGCCGTTACAAGTGGTGCACAACTTCCCATCGTTACAGAACAAGTGTAATATCCAGATTGTATCGGAGTATAAGATGTTCCGGTTGCACCCACAATCAATATTCCGTTTCTGTACCATTGATAAGTTTCGTAAATAATAGGGTCGACTGTTAAAACAATTCCCGGAACGCAGTCTCCTCCTGATTTGATAATAACAGGTTGTGTGGAAAACCCTGCAAAGAAACCTCCATATCCTACGGCGTCACTTCCTGCCGTAATTCCTGCCGTAATTGCTTTCGTAGAAATGACGGTAATCGTTCCTGTCGTATTTGGAATCCCGTAAGTTACCCATGCATTTAAACCTGTCATATCAAAAGGTCCTGTCGTGGCAGGAGGAGTTACCCCATTAACAGTAACAGTTGCACCTCGTTCTGTGACTAAATTTAATTTTGTCGGGATATTGAGTATTCCTGTTGGGTTGACATTAGAATGTACAAAATTTTCATTAATAAATCCGATCTCGTTGATCTGTTTAGGAAGATAACAGCTTAAAGCTGGTATAAAGTTGAATCCACCGGTTGCAATTTCGGTTCCGCTCACAGAATCTCCCGCCAAAAGCTGATATACATATGCATTTTTGGTTGTTCTGATGTACATATTGTAGTGAGTGGTTCCTTGCAGCTGATATTTCGTGTCAGGAACTACATAATACTGTCCGGTATTTAATGTAGTAATCGGTAATCCTTCATTATTAAGGAAAATTTGAGTATTATCCTGAGTTGCAATCACCAAAGCACCTTCCATATTGCTTCCAATGCTTCCATTCCCTTTTACTAAGGCAAACTGAGTTCCCAATTGCTCAACAGGTACAGACTGATCCATTAAAATATCTGAACTTAAAGGTGCATTACCCGAATATTGACCGTTGAAGTTTCCATTGGTAATATTAACGGGTTTATCTGCTGTGATTTTTGCACCGATAAAACCGTCAAAATTTCCTGCAATATCTCCGATACCGTCGATGATATAAGATTGTCCTTTATTGAGAATAAAAGTCATTGTAGGATTTGTGGCTCCGGTTGTTCCGTTAGAAAACTGTACGGTTGGTTTATATCCGGAAACTGTAACTGTAGTATTGTCTTCTGTTGCTAAAACGCTGGTCATAAAATTCAGAATAACATTGCTTACCGTTATAGGAGCATTGGCAACATAGAAATTTTTTCCGGTGGAAGGAATTCCTTTCGAAGTGATAATTTCAGCATGATTAAAAACAGAAAATCTCAGGTTTGCATAAAACGGAAAATCTGCTTTCAGATATAAACCTTTCGTACCCGGAGTAAAAAGATCTGTCTGTAAGGTGGTGATGATATAACTTCTTAAAACATCAAATTTCTGAGGATTGTTTTTACTAATAGTAACGGTTCCTATCACAACGTTATTGTTATAAATAGTTACTGCAAACGGCGTTGTGCGATTTGTGGAAAGATATAAGTTTTGATACGGATTCGGGTTTCCCGTTCTGTCTACCATTGGTGCAAACCAATGTTCCCTATCCAATTGTGCGAAAGAAATAGAGAATATATAAAAAATAAGAAAAAAAGATAGAATTTTCTTCATTCTGTATTTGATTTTATCACAAATTTAATAATAATATGTGTTGAACCATTTAAAAATACATAAAAAAACCACGATTCTGCATCGTGGTTTTAATAATATTTTGAAAAAATTGATTATTCTCTGTTTTTAACTAAGATCCAACCTGAGAATTTGATCGGAGTTTTGTTTTTAGATTCATTCCAGCTGATATTGAACCAGTAATTTCCTGTAGAAACTTTTTTGGTTTTATTGATGGTTCCATCCCATTTATATCCAGTGTCTTTGTTTCCTTCAAAAATCTTAATTCCATATCTGTCAAAGATTCCTAAAACTAAATTAGGTTTATTGGCAAGAGCAGAATAATCTAAGATATCATTTACTCCGTCACCGTTTGGTGTAATTACATTCACAATATTCGGAACGGTAATCGTAACCTCTATCGGTGTACAGTCAAAACTGTCTTTTACATAAACCGTTGTGTCACCTCTCGGAAGATCAGTAAAGACATTAGAATCCTGCCAGTTGATATTGTCTGTTGAATATCTGTAAGGTGCGGTACCTCCTACAACAAATACGGTAATGTCATTGTTGGTAATATCAATATTAGAAATCACAGGCTGCTGCGTAGGATATACTTTTACAGTTTGTCTTGTGATACAGTCTCCTGTTTTTAGGTCTACCCAATATGTGCCAACACTTACATCAGAAATTGTTTGAGTAGTTGCACCTGTGCTCCAGGTATAACCGCTAAATCCAGGACCTGCGTCTAATGTTGTTCTGTTTTCTATACAGATTTCTTTATCAACTAGAACCGCAGATTTCACTGGAGGCAATACAACTAACGTAATCATTGCAACTCTGTAGCAGCCATTGGCATTGCTTACTCTGACGTATACAACACCATTTGGTGCAATATAGTTGGCTGGAGTTAAAATCTCATTCGTCTGATTATTCGCATCCGTCAATGAAGGATAATATTTTTTTGTAACCCCAAGCTGAGTGGTAACGCTTGCATTGGTAAGATTAAATTCTCCTGTTGCAATATTGCTTTCAAGGTAACAGGTTCTTAAGGTTGCATCATTTACAATAGGGCTCTCAGAGATGGTAAGCGTTAATGTGATCTGCTCGCAATCTACAAACTCAGGATCATTTCCGCAGAATTTGTAGGTGATGGTATCTGTACCTGCAAATCCGAAATTCGGAACATATCCGATTACACCTGTCGTAGGATTAATGATTGCAGTACCATTGGTAGGCGGAGTAATAATCTGTACGGTACTTGGAACAAAAGTCTGTGTAGATGAAGTAAATGCAGGAACAATGTTTAAATATCCTTCACATACTGTTTTAGCAGCAGTTGTCTGCTGTAGACAAGTAAATACTTTATATACAGGAGTAATTGCTGGCGGACAAGAACCTACTGTGATTCTTACCGTGTAATTTCCTGATATTACCGGCGTAAATGAGTTGCTATTGGCTCCCGGAATCGGAATGTCATTTCTAAACCATTGATAAGTATCATAGCTGTCATCAACTTCCAAAACCAATCCCGGAATACAGTCTCCTGTTTGTTTTGCAATAAGCGGAATAGAAGAGAAGCCTGCAAAGTATCCTCCATATCCTGAAGTACTGTATCCACCATTGATACCTGCGGTAACAGCTTTATTTGAAACTATTGTTAAATTACCCGTAACGCCTTCTAATGCATAAGTTACCCAGTTGGTATTTCCTGTTACCGGATAGGGTCCTTGTGCCGCAGTAGGAGCGACGTTGTTAACTGTAACGGTAGCTCCCGCTTCTGTTAAAATATTTAATTTAATGATTGTACCAGAAGGCATTACACTAGCTCCACCGGTACCAGTAGGCATTTCGTTGATTTTCCCTATCTCATCAATTTTTCTTGGCAAGAAACAGTTTAGTGGAGGTATATAATTGAATCCGCATGTTGCATTACTTCCATTTACAGACACCAATTGATATAAATACACGTTTTTGGAAGTACTTACAAACATATTTCTGTGAGTGCCTCCCTGTAAGATGTAATCGCTCCCTGAAATTCTATACCATTGTCCTGCGTTAAGAGTTGCTGCAGGTGTAGCAGAACCATTCAGGAAAACCTGTGTGTTGTTTTCTGTTGCAACGACAATTCCTCCTTCAATATCAGAAGCATTAGGAGATCTGCTCTTAACCATTGCAAAGGTATTGCCGAGTCTTTCTACAGGAACAGACTGATCTAAAATAATATCAGCACCCTGGCTGCTTGCGGCTCCAAAATTCCCAAGTACATTGCCATTGGTTAAAGTTATTGGTTTATCTGCAACAATTTTAGCTCCTATAAAACTCTGCATGTTTGCAGCCGGACTTCCCGACCCTGCAAATATGAAAGATTGACCCTTGTTTAGAGTAAAAGTATGCGTATTGGTTGTTGGTGTTGCTCCGTAAAAAGCTACGGAAATAGTATTGCTCCATGTAGCGGTTACGGTCGTGTTGTTTTCTGTCGCTAAAACTCCTGCTGTAAAGTTGTTTCCTGTACTTGTAAAAGGAGATGGAGTGTTGGCAACGAAAAATTCTTTACCAATTCCGGCCTTACCTTTACTCGTGAGGATTTCGGCGTGCGTTGTACTGCTTACAATTCTTAGAGTACAGTAAAAAGGTTTTTCACCATTCAGGTATAATCCTTTGTTAATAACGGTGAAGCCTTCTGAAGTACTTGTTGCAGAAATATTTGCAGCAGATACAATGTAAGTTTGCGGGCTACCTTTACTGATCGTCACTGTTCCCAATGCAATGTTATTGCTGTAAACGGTTACTACAAAAGGAGTTACCGAATCTGTAGATAAGTAAAGGGATTGTGTGACACTGGAGGAAGCGTAAAAAGGAGCTATCCAATGCTCTGTGTCTCTTTGAGCAGAAACATTGATGCCCGTAATCATTAGTAGAAAAATGAGTAGAAATTGTTTCATAAGCTTAGAATTAGGATTTTTACAAAAATAATGTAAAAAACGATATGTTTTCAGAATTTTTTCTAAATATTCTTATTAATGTTTAAAAAATAAGCCACAACGAAGAGTTGCGGCTTATTTTTTATAATAATTAAATGTATTTTATTCTCGGTTTTTTACGAGGATCCATCCTGTATATTTTACAGGGGTTTTTTGCGAATTTGGTTCAGTCCAGTTGATGTGATACCAATAAGTTCCGGTAAGAATTCCTTTTCCTGCAAATTTTCCGTCCCATTTGTAGTTATTTAGCTTATCACCGGTAAATAATTTGTTTCCGTATCTGTCATAGATTACAAATGTAAGGTTTCCTTTATAGGCTAATTCGCTGTAATCCAATACATCATTTACATTATCTCCGTTAGGGGTAATTGCATTGACCAGGTTAGGCACTGTCATTTCTACAGATATAGGAGTACAATCAAGAGCATCTTTCACGTAGAATGTGTGTTGACCTCTTGAAAGATTGGTAAATACATTAGAATCCTGCCATGTTGTAGGTGCATCAATTGCATATTTGTACGGTGCAGTTCCGCCTTCTACAATTACTGTTGCAGTATTATTTGATATTTCAATAGATGTTATAACAGGTTCATTTGCTTTTTTGACACTTACAGACTGTTTGATAAAACATCCTTCATTCTGAAGAATTACCCAATAGTTACCTACAGGAACTCCCTGAATAGACTGAGTCGTTGCGCCATTGCTCCATTCATAAGACTGATATCCTGGTCCTGCATCTAAAGTCGTTCTGTCATCAATACAGATCAATTTATCTTTTAAAACTGTTGACCTCTTTGGAGGAGTTACTTTCAGATTGATTTTAGCAATTGCATAACATCCGTTTGAGTTAAACACTCTAGCATAAACAAAACCGTTACTTGAGATATATACCGTAGGAGTAGGGCTCATAATTTCGTTAGTTCCGTTACTTGCATCTGTGAAAGTTGGATAGTATTTTTTAGTAACCGGAGTTTCATTCGTAATTACTGCTGTAGTAAGATCAAAAGCTCCCTTAGTTTCATTGTTTTCGATAAAACAAACTGTCAATGTTGCCTCGTTCACTACAGGAGTAGGGTAGAAGTCTAAGGTGATTTTTGCAGTACCTACACAACCTTCAGAAGTGGTAACTCTTACATATACAGATCCTGCTCCAGAGAAGTAATTTGTAGGGTTGCTGATTTGATTTGTATTTGCATTAAGATCAGCTAAAGTCGGATAGAATTTTTTAGTTGTCGGTACTGAATTATCTGTGACATTAGCAGTCGTAAGATCAAAATATCCATTTCCTGCATATTGACATGCCTTGATCGTTCTGTCTGTCAATACAAATGGTACTAAGTTTAAATTTAAAGTAATTTGCTCGCAATCAATAAATTCTGGAGCGTTACCACAAAATTTATAAACAATTACATCTGGTCCCAAATATCCTGGTTGAGGAATGTAGGTGATCACTCCAGTTGAAGGATTTATAGTTGCTGTACCGTGTGTCGGCTGAGTAATGATTGTAACAGTACTTCCTAAAGGTGACTGGGTAGAATTTGTGAAAGTAGGTGTGATTACTTTGGTTCCACAAATATAGACTGATTGAGTAGTTTGCGTTAAACAAGTGAAAACTTTAAATACAGGCGTTGTAAGAGGGATACAACTTCCAACTCCGACTATTACGGTATAATCGCCAGCTGCCACCGGCGTATAGATATTTGATGTTGCACCAGGAATTGCTACTCCGTTCAAATACCATTGATAAGTTTCATAACTGTCATCAACCTCAAGAACAATGCCGGGAACACAGTCACCAGACTGTTTAGCAATTACAGGAATTGATGAGAAACCTGCAAAATATCCGCCATAGCCATAAACTCCGCTACCTCCAATAATTCCAGCTGTAACAGCTTTAGTAGATTGAATTGTTAGGTTTCCGGTTACTGCAGGTACGGTATATGAAACCCAGTTTGTAGTACCTGTTACTGGGAATGGTCCTTGTGAAGCTGGAAGAGGAAGCGTGTTTACAAGAACAGTTGCGCCTGCTTCAGTTAATATATTTAATTTTACGTCAGGAGTAATTCCAGGCATTTCTCCAATCTTTCCTATTTCGTCAATTTTTCTGGGTAAGAAGCAGTTTAACGGAGGTACATAATTATAACCAAGCGTTGCGCTATTTGTAGGAACACCGGCAAGTAATTGATATACATACACATTTTTACTTGTTTTTATATGCATATTGTAATGACCACTTGCAAGCTGGTTGATCCACATATCATCATTAATACGATAGCTCTGTCCTTCATTAATAGTGGCAGCTGCTGTTCCGGAACCATTAATGAAAATCTGAGTGTTATCCTGCGTTGCAATGATTAACGCTCCTTCCATCCCTTGTCCTATATTTCCATTTCCTTTTACTAAAACGAATTCATCTCCAAGTCTGTTAACAGGAACTGACTGATCCATAACTATATCTGAACCACCAAAGCTTGTTGCAATGGCAAACTGACCGTTCATATTTCCGTTCGTTACTGAAATCGGCTTATTCGAAACTATTTTAGCTCCTATAAAGCCTGTACTATTTGTTGCATTACTTCCCGAACCTTCAATGATGTAAGATTGACCTTTATTTAAGGTAAACGTTAATGTTGCTGGTGTTGGTGTTGGTCCGGAAAAAACAACAGTTGGGCTATAGCCCGAAACGGTAACAGTCGTAGCGTTTTCTGTAGCCATAATGCCGGTTGTAAAATTATATATGCTGCTGGTTTGTGTTAATGGCACATTAGCTGCATAAAATAATGTACCAATACCAGCTTTTCCTTTAGAAGTAATGATTTCGGCATGACTTGCTACTGAAAATCTTAAAGTTACATAAAATGGTTTAGTACCTTTCATGTACAAACCCATGGGTTTAGCGGTAAAACAGTCAGATGCTGAAGTAGTGATAATCTGAGATCTTTCTGTAATAGGAAAAGTTTGCGGACTACCTTTACTTACGTTTACAGTTCCAATTACAATATTATTATTGTAAATATCAACAGGAAAAGGTGTTACAGAATCTGTAGAAAAGTAAAGCACTTGTTGACCGGTTGATGAAGCTCTGTCCATCATGGGGGCAATCCAGTGTTCTGTATCTCTTTGTGCAAAGAGGGAACTGAACGTCGTAAAAACTAATATAAAACTTAGTAGAAATCTTTTCATAATTATGGAATTAGGATTTCTACAAAATTAGAATAATATTTAATATATTGTTAATAAATGCTAAAGAAAATTTAAAATTTATTCTCTATTCTTAATTAATAGCCATCCGGAATACGAAACTGGTAATTTTGTGTCTGGTTCTGTCCATTTCAAAATATACCAATAAGTTCCGGTTGAGAGGGTTCTTCCGCTGACTTTTCCGTCCCAGATATAATTTTTATCTGAAGATTTATAAACAGGTGATCCATAGCGGTCTACAACTTCAATGCTTACATTTTGTTTTAATCTGAGCTCAGAATAGTTTAAAGCATCATTATGCCCATCACCATTTGGAGTGATTGCATTCACAAGATTGAGAATCAGGAATTCTTTTATTACTGGTCGACAACCATCTGCTCCCAAAACATAAGCCGTATGTGGTCCTCTTGTAAGCCCGCTGAATATGTTTGATGACTGGTAATCAATTCCGTTTAAAGAATATTGGTAGGGAGCTGTTCCTCCTGTAACATTTATCGTAGCATTTGATCCTGTTACCTGAATGCTTGTAATGACGGGTGATTGAGCAGTTGTCACGGTTACCTGTTGTCTGTAAATACAACCGTTAAACCCTAAATCAACAAAATATATTCCTGCACCAACTGTGATTGAAGGTGTTGTGGCACCGGTGCTCCACAGATAAGAAGTAAATCCGGCTCCTGCATTCAAGGTTGCCTTTTCATCAGAACATACAACCTGATCTCTTAAAGTATCTGATTTTTTTCCTGATTTTAAGGTGATAGTGAGCGTTCCGGTATTCGGACAGGCGTTACTGCTTGTGAATCTTATGAAAAATGTTCCGGTATTTGTAATTACCTGTTGTGCGGGAATTGCATTTGTTCCGGCTTGTGCATTGGCTAAAGTCGTATGAAAGGTTAAAGTAACTGCAGGATCTGTTGTAAACTGATTTTTATAGTCATTAAGATTCACATTTTCAGAACCATTGAGATCATTATCGCAAACTTGTGTGTTTACTGTATTTGTGATCAGAGTCACTTTATTGCCGATTGTAAAGTTGATCTGTCCGAAAGCAGGAGGACAATTGGTGTTGTTTTCTACTCTTACGTAAACTGTCGTATTGGCAGTATAAGTCCAGTTTACGGGTAAAGTATTGTTGTTCCCGGCGTTTGCATCGGTTTGATTTAAATAATATTTAACTGTGAAATTGGCAGAGTTTGTTACAATCTGAGGCGTTACAGTACTGAAATTGACAGATATAATTCCATCAAAATTATCATCACAGATATTTGCATTAAAATTAGCAGTATTGATATTAGGAACTGCATTTACTTTTATAGCCAAAGTTCCTGTGTTAAAACATTGAGTGCTATTGACAAATCTTAAATAATAAGTTCCTGTTATACCATTATTTATTGTTTGCGTTACTGCAATAGCGTTTGTTCCTGCCTGTGCATCAGCCAATGTATTGTGGAAGGTTACAGTTGTTGCAGGATCTGTTGTAAATAGATTTTTATAGGTATTTAAATTCACGGTTTCAGATCCGGTCATATCTGTATCGCAAATTTCTGTTGTGTAGGTAGATATAAGTAAAGGAACTTTGTTTTTAAGTTTAAAATCAATTTGTCCGAAAGCCGGAGGACACCCGTTTGTACTTTCGACTCTTACATAAACAGTGGTGTTGGAAGTATAGCTCCAGTTGACGGGTAAAGTATTATTGTTTCCTGCGTTTGCATCCGCTTGACTTAAATAATATTTAACTGTGAAACTTGCCGGGTTAGCAACGATTTGTGGTGTAACGGCAGCAAAATTTATATTGATAATTCCATCATTGTCATCATCACAAATATCTGCATTATAGGTGGTTGTGTTAATGTTTGGAGCAGAATTTACTGTTAAATTGATCTGTGCAGTTTTTGAACATCCGAAAGATGAAGTTACCTTAACATAAACAATTCCCCCGTTTGAAACATAAGAAGCAGGAGTAATTTGTGTGGTTAAAGCTGCATCCGAAAAATAAGTTGCCGTAGTTCCGGAATCAGGCGTCACTACCGCTGTGGTTAAATTAAAAGTTCCGTTGGTTCCGCTGTTTGTACATACGCTCAATGAAGTGTTGTTTACCTGTAGAACGTCAATATTGAGAATGACTTTAAAATATTCAAAAGCAGCAGGAGTTCCGTTACCTTCAATGTAATAAGTGAATGAATCGGTTGTATCATTAGTCAAACCCGGGTTTGGAGTATAAGTAATCTGACCGTTTGCAGGATTTACAGTTGCAGTTCCTGATGTTGGCTGTACAACAACATTTGTATGAATTGGTGCAATTACCTGTGTAGAATTTGTAAATGCCGGAACAATTGTTTTCGTATTACAAGATCCTATGTTGTAAGTTGTCGTGGAGATTGGTGGACACAATGTGTAGTTGTAAACATTAGTGAGTTTAGACTCGCAGTTGTTTTTTGTGACCAGACAAGTGTAATTTCCTGCACCGTAAGTTTCAGGATTGATAAAATAAGTAGTAGCTCCGGGGATAGGATTCCCGTTAAGGAACCATTGATAACCGTCGTAGGTATTATCTACCTGAAGGATAATTCCGGTCAAACAATCTCCGGTCTTTGAAATTACAGGAACCGATGAAAATCCTGCAAAATATCCGCCATAACCAACTGCGCCACTTCCTCCGATGATTCCTGCGGTTACAGATTTTGTGGAGTTTACGGTAATATTCCCTGTGATATTCGGAACAGAATATGATACCCAGTTTGCATTTCCTGTAACAGCATAAGGTCCGTTTCCTGCTGCGATAGGGTTTCCATTAATGGTAACAGTTGCTCCGGTTTGAGTGATGATATTTAGTTTTGTGTTGTAAGCCTGAGATCCTATATTGTTGATAAAGCCAATCTCATCAACTTTATTAGGTAAAAAACAGCTTAAAGGCGGTATGTAATTAAATCCTCCTGTTGCGTAGATTGTTCCGGTTGATACACCCGCCAACAATTGATAAACATACATGTTTTTCGTAGAGGAAATTCCCATATTGAAATTATTATTTCCCTGATTGACATAATAACTCCCCGGAATCATGAAATATTGCCCTGCATTAAGGGTGACTCCGGCTGGTGCACCATTTATATTAAAAGTCGTATTGTTTTCTGTGGCAATTACCAGAATTGTCTCCATGCCCGAAGTTGCGGGACCATTTCCTTTTACTACAACAAAATCTTTACCCAATCTGTCGACAGGAACTGCCTGATCCATCAGAATATCATTGTTGGTGAAATTCTGATTGGTATAAATTGCATTAAAATTTCCGTTGGTTACCGAAATAGGTTTTGTCGCAACAATTTTTGCTCCCACCAATCCGGTGAAATTTTCAGGACCATCGATACTTACAGCATCTAAAATATAAGATTGTCCTCTATTAAGTGTAAACGTTCTTGTAGGAGATGAAATTCCGTCTGCGAAAACGACAGCAGGATTATAGCCAGAAACAACCACCGTTGTATTGTCTTCTGTTGCGGTAACTCCTATTGTAGAGTTGATATAATATTCTCCGGCAGTAAGAGGAGCCATTGCTGCATAAAAAGTGGTTCCTAATCCGGCTAAACCTTTTGAGGTTATAATTTCGGCATGATTGGTTACTGAAAATCTATAGTTTGCAAAGAATTTTTTAGGACCTTTCACATACATTCCCATCGGAACCGGGGTAAAGAGATCTCCCGAATTGGTTGCCAATAAAAAATTTTGCGGAATACTTACCTGTACAGGATTTCCTTTGCTTACCGTTACTGTGTTGTAAAGTGTATTGTTGTTGTAAATCTGGACAGAGAATGGAGTGGTTTCGTTCGTCGACAGATAAAGAAAACTCTGAAGACCTGAAGTTCCTGCTCTTGCCGACATTGGGGCAAACCAATGATCAGTATCCAATTGAGCATTTACCAATAAACAAAGAAATGTACAAATACTTAGTAAAAATTTTTTCATGCCGGATTTAAAAGGGCGACAAATTTAAGTATTAATAATCAAAATATTATATTAATTTTTTAACATATTTTAATGTTTTTTCAAAATGTGAATTTTTTAAAGTAAACTTCATAATTTGTTAATGTTTACAATTTGCATGAAGCAAAAATCCCGATGAAAAATTCACCGGGATTGTATATTTGTTTGAAAGGATGATTAAGCTAAGCTTACTCTTACAAATCCTGTAACTTTCAAGTCTGCGTTTACAGATTTTACGTAATCAGCAACAGAAATAGAACTGTCTTTGATGAAATCCTGGTGTACCAAAGTATTGTCTTTGTAGAATCTCTGCATTTTACCTTTCAGGATATTGTCGATAATATTTGCAGGCTTACCTTCTTCAGTAAGTTTGTGTCTTTCGATTTCCAATTCTTTATCGATAGTTTCCTGAGAAACTTTAGTTTCGTCAAGAGCGATAGGGTTCATTGCAGCAGCCTGCATAGAAACAGCTTTAGCAACTTCGTCAGCACCGTCTACTTTTGCAGAAAGTGAAGTGATTGCAGCAATTTTGTTTCCAGCGTGGATGTAAGCTCCCAGGAAAGGTCCTGTGATTCTTTCGAATGCACCGATCTCGATTTTCTCACCGATAACTCCAGTTTGCTCGATTAATTTCTCAGCAACAGTCATTCCGTGGAAATCTGTAGCCAATAATTCTTCTTTAGTAGCAGCGAAAATAGCCATTTCAGCAATTTCGTAAGCTAACTCGATGAACGCTTCGTTTTTAGCAACAAAGTCAGTCTCACAGTTTAAAGAAATGATAGTACCTAAAGTGTTATCTTCATTTACTCTAGCGATTACAGCACCTTCAGAAGATTCTCTGTCAGCTCTGTTTGCAGCTACTTTCTGTCCTTTTTTTCTAAGGATATCTACTGCTTTTTCGAAGTCTCCTTCTGCTTCAACTAAAGCTTTCTTGCAGTCCATCATACCTGCACCTGTTTGGTTTCTCAATTTTGCTACGTCTGCAGCAGCTGGTGAATAAGACATAATATTTATTATTTTTTTATTTAAAATTATGATTAACTTTAATAGTTTATTTTAAAGATGTGCAAAGATAATGATTTTAATGATAAACTAAAAAATGACTTTTCACGTTATAGTATTATTTAATAAATTTTTAAAGGTTTTTACTACATGAAGAAATTATTTCTAATCTTATTCCTCTCTATATTCTGTCTGGGCTTCTCTCAAAAAAAGAAAAAAGCCAAAACCAAAGTGGTTGCCGAGAAAGAAACGGTCATTATATATACAGAAACTGAAGCTGAAACTTCTAACGAGCCAAGAATCATCGCAGGATTTCTGAAACAGAATCCGGGTCATGCACGCACAGATTTTTTTAAGAAAAGACTGATCACCATTATTATGGCAGATAATTCTCCTGAAGCCAAACCAACAATCAAGCCATTAAGTAAAGATAAAATTGAAAAGATTGTTAGCAACAGTGAGCTTAATAAAGGAAAAGAGATGGCAGCCAATACAGGAAGTGCTGCCAAACCCGAAAGAAATGTGAGCTATGCAAGCTTGGGAAGCACAAGCAAGAAAGCCGAGCCAAGTGATAAAGCAAAGAAAACAGCTAATATGCTTACTCATATTTTCAATCATGATCCCAGTGATAAAGAAGCCTACATTAGTATCAAAAATAAATCAAACTGCCGGTTGATTGTAAAAATAAGCGGCAAAAAATACTATAACATTGATGTTCCTGCCAAAGGGCAGAATTTTATTCTCATAGAAAAGGGAGAGTATGTTTTGACCACAATGGTATGTGATGCCAAATATTCTTCGCTGAAAAAAATTCACAGAGATATTGAGATCCAGCTGGATGTGGCAGAGTAAAAATATAAATGATTTCCAATATTTAATATTCGATTCACTCGCAAAGTTTGTCATTCCGGAGGAATCTCTACAAAATTTGCTTAGATTCCTCCGGAATGACAAACTAAGTGGGTAATAATAAAAAATAAATAAAACATAGAAACATAGATTTAATAGGAGAAGCCTTGCAAATTTGCAAGGCTTCTCCTATTATTAACTTTAAAAATTAATTTATTAAAAATTATTATTTTATCCTTTAAATTGCCCCATCGCAATAAATTTATCTTGTCTTTGGGTTTCCAGTTCTTTGCCTGTGAATTTTGAGAAGGCTTTGATGTTTTGCAAAATCGAAGTCTTTAAATTCAAGTAAGTAGTTTCTGGATCGTAATGAGCTCCACCAAGTGGTTCTTCAATGATTCCGTCGATGAACTTTTCTCTTAAAGCATCTTTTGGGGTCAGATTCAATGCATTGGCAGCATCTTCTTTGTGATCCCAGTTTCTCCATAAGATTGAAGAACAGCTTTCCGGTGCAATTACAGTGTACCAAGTGTTTTCTAGCATATATACTTTGTTACCAACACCAATTCCTAAAGCTCCGCCACTCGCTCCTTCACCGATAATGTAAGTGAAAATAGGAGTTTTAAGCATCGTCATTTCAAAAATATTTCTTGCAATGGCTTCACCTTGTCCTCTTTCTTCAGCTTCCAATCCAGGGTAAGCTCCCGGTGTGTCTACTAAAGTGATCACAGGAATTTTGAACTTTTCGGCTAATTTCATTAGCCTTAAAGCTTTTCTGTATCCTTCAGGATTCGGCATTCCGAATCTTCTGTGCTGTCTTTCTTTGGTCGTTCTCCCTTTCTGGGTGCCGATAATCATGATTTTCTGACCGTCTAAAGTAGCTAAACCTCCGATCATCGCAGGATCATCTGCAAAGTTTCTGTCACCGTGAAGTTCCAGAAAGCTTCCTTTGTCTACCATTCCTTTGATATAGTCGATAGTATAAGGGCGATCCGGATGACGCGATAACTGTACTCTTTGCCAAGGTGTAAGATTTCCATAGATTTCTTTTTTCTTATCTATAATCTTATCCTCGATCTGACTGCATGCTAATTTTACATCAACACCACTTTCTTCTCCTACCAATGAACAGGTTTGATACTGATCCATCAGTTCTTTTATAGGAAGTTCGAAACTTAAATATTCCATTCTTGAAGTAAATTAAATCTTTCAAATTTATGAAAAATTATGCAACTCTATTTAAAATTATTTACAGCATTGTTTATTCTGGCTGTACTTTCTTCTTTACCAACGAGTTCCAAAATATCCGGAACGTCCGGACCTTTCAATTCCCCAACTAAGGCTAAACGCAACGGCATCATCACTTTTCCCATTCCTACACCTTTGTTTTCTGCAAAATCGTGTAAGTTTTGCTTGATATTTTCTGATGTGAATGCTTCGAGTCCGCTCAGCATGACAGAAAATTCAGTTAAAAGGTCTGAGGTTTCATCGTTCCATGCCTTTTTAGACGCTTTTTCATCGTAAGAAGTCGGAGCTTCAAAAAAGAATTTTCCGTTTTCGTAGATGTCTTTCGGGAAAGTGGCTCTTTCTTTCATCAGATGAATGATCTTCAATAATTTTTCGTCCGAAGTATTTAAATTTAAATCTGAATTTTTTAAAATTTCAAGCAATTCTTCATCCGATTTCAATTGAATATACTGATGATTAAACCACTCAGATTTTTCTTTACTGAATCTTGCACCGGCTTTGTGAACTTTATTTAAATCAAATTCTTTTGCCATTTCTTCCAAGGTCAAAATTTCTTTATCATCAGCAGGAGACCAGCCTAAAAGTGCAACCATGTTGATAAATGCTTCAGGAAGATAGCCGTTTTCTCTGTAACCTTGAGAAACATTTCCAGTTGCGGGATCTGTAAAATTTAAAGGAAATACAGGAAATCCGAATTTGTCGCCGTCTCTTTTGCTTAATTTTCCCGAAAGACCCTTCTTCAAAAATTGTTTTAAAGAGGCAGTTACTTCATTGTCTTTCTCATTTTCATTCAACATAGATTTAAATCTCGGACTTTTCACTTCTGAAAAGAATGATTTGATAATTGCAGCTGATTCGTCAAAAGAAAACTGGCTGTTTTTTGTTACAAATTCTTCTGTAAAAGATTTTGTGATGCTGTCAATATTATCTTTATTGATTAACGTTGAAACGTCAGGTTTTAAAATCAAAGAAAGGTGAGCAAACTCAGGAGCTTTCCAACCCATTGCTTCATATAATAAAGTATGTAAACCTAAAGAAGGCAACCATTCTTCACCGCGAATGACGTGGGAAATTTCCATTTCGTGATCATCGATGATGTTGGCGAAATGATAGGTTGGCATTCCGTCATTTTTCACTAAAACTTTATCGTCTAAAGTATTGGTATTCACTGCAGAATTTCCGCGGATAATGTCTACTAAACCTAAAGTTCTGTCAACAGGCATTTTGAATCGTACAACATAGGGGGTTTTTGCATCCAAAAGCTTTTGAACTTCTTCTTCAGAAAGTGCAATGCTGTTTTTTAAACGGTTTCTGGTCTTGTTGTCGTAAGAGAAAACTTCTCCATTGGCTTCAAATTCAGCACGAATGGCGTCCAGTTCTTCAGCAGTATCAAAAGCAATGTAAGCATAATCTGTTTTTAAGATCTGCTCGGTGTATCTGTCGTAAATGTCTCTTCTTTCTGATTGTCTGTAAGGTGCAAATTTTCCGCCTTTTTTGGGGCTTTCATCGGGGATAATTCCGCACCATTCAAGAGCTTCTTCAATATAATCTTCGGCTCCTTCTACGTATCTTGCGGTATCGGTATCTTCAATTCTCAATACAAATTCACCGCCCTGATTTTTTGCAAAAAGATAATCATACAATGCAGTTCTTACACCTCCCAAATGCAAAGGTCCTGTAGGACTTGGTGCAAAACGGACTCTTACTTTATTCATTTCTTTGAAATTAAGGTGCAAATTTAAGCATTTCAAAAAAGTTTATCAGTAAAAGAAAGCCTTTTTTATAAAAAACTATTTGATGTTTTTTAGTAAAATATAATTTTTGTATTCGCCGATTCTTATTTTAAGTAAATCTTCTAAAGGTTGTACCAATTTATCTTTTTTGTCCCAAACTGCCTGAGATTTATCGTGCTCGAAAACAAAATCGTGATTGGCAATTGCCTGCGTCATTACTTTTGGATGTGTTCCTAAAAATTTTCCAACTCTGTCGACTGTATGATAATTGTATTCTTCTTTCGGTGTTTCAACCAATTTTTCATCTTTATGACCGTAGTAATATTCAAAATTATTGGCTTTGAGCATCATTTTTTTTCTTGATCTCACAGAATTATAGTGGTAAATCGGAGCGTCAAGACGCAAAACTTTTAATTTTTCTCCTCTTTCACTGCCATTTAAATAGCCTTCATTAGATTTAAACTTTCTAAAACCTTGTGAATCGATGTAAGATCTGATCTCAGGATTATTTTTAAAAATTCTGATCTCGTTTTTATGTACTGCTCTACTGTTTCTGATGTGATTGTAATCTCCCCAAAAGTGAAGAAATGGCTGTAAAAAGCCTTCGACAACAGGATTGTCATTGTATTTTTTAATATTTTCAAGAATTTTGGGCAAATCATTTTCATGAATAACTTCGTCTGCCTGAATATGAAAAACCCAGTCACCAGTTACATGCTCTAAGCCAATATTGGATTGTTGGGCAAAAATTTTACCGTGCTGCTTCAGATTGTCATCCCAAATGGTATCAACGATTCTAATTTTAGGACTGTTTAAATTTTCAATAGCTTCTCGGGTTCCGTCTGTGGAATCTCCTACAACTGCGATAAATTCATCACAAACAGGTAAAACCGATTGAATGGATTCTAAAAAAGGAACACCATACTGGAAGCCATTTCGTACATATCCGTAGCCGCTAATTTTCATTTTATTAATTTTATGCAAAATTCTTATTTTTTTTTAAATAATACGAGATTTATAATTTAAGTTTTTACTTTTGTATTTAAAGATTAGAGATAATGTTAGAAATTGGTGAAAGACCTTGGGGGAAATATTTTGTTTTGGCAGATGAACCTCATTATAAATTAAAAAGAATAGAAGTTAATCCGGGTCAGAAATTATCATATCAGTATCATCATAAAAGACAGGAACAATGGACGATTATCGAAGGTGATGCTACAGTTGTGCTTGATGATAAGGAGATTTCTTTGTCTTACGGAGAAAGCATTTTTATTCCTTTGGGTGCAAAGCATAGAATGATGAATCTCTCTGACAAACCTGTTGTATTTATAGAAGTGCAAACCGGAACTTATTTTGGAGAGGATGATATTGTGAGACTGGAGGATGAGTATGACAGGAAGTAAGCAAAAAATTTAATGGAACATGATATTTCTTTCTTAGTTGGACTGAAGAATAATTTAGAATATTCTAAATTTTTTTACGAAAATGTGAGAAAATTATACCCGTTTGTAGAAGTTGTTTTTGTGAGCTATGGAAGTACAGACGGGACCAATGAATGGTTAGATAGTTTACAAGATCCCTTCTTGAAATATTATCATCACAACGAGAGCAAAACATTATCAGATACCTACAACAAAGCGACAGAAATATCGACAAAAAAGTTTGTATGTTTCCTTCACAACGACATGGTTGTCGGTGAAAAATTCCTCAATAATCTATCTGAAAACCTTTCAGAGAATGATATTAATTTTTATAAAGTAATAGAACCGCCAATATTCACAGGAGATTTTCGTGATTGGAAGTTGACAAAGGATTTTGGTGATGATATTCATACATTCGATTTTCAGAAGTTTTTTGATTTTGAAAATGAATATATCTCAGGAATAAACAGCTCTAATACTCCTACAGAACACACTTCGTTTTTTTTATGTGTTAAAAGATCTGTATTATTAGAAATCGGTGGATTAGACAATCTGTTTAACCCGATGTTTTGTGAAGATGATGATCTGATTATCCGGTTAAAATTATTAGGTCTGAAAACCGTTCAGCTACATACTGCTTTGATTTACCATTTTGTAAGTAAAACTTCAAGATTTTCGGATGAATACAAAAGCAAAACAGAAGCAATTGAACACAAATCCCAAAGAAATTTTATCAGAAAGTGGGGAAGTAAAAACAATGCGACAATTCCTATAAAATATGATGTAGGGATCGTTTTGAGAAAAGGAAATATTGATCAACTATATCAATTAGAACCTCTGGCAAAAACTGTTTACGTTGATTTTCTATATGATGATTACATCAAGAATGAACAAACTCAGACAAAGTTTGATTTAAAAGAAAGAATAAAGCCACTCACCAAAATTCAAAATCATGATGTAATGATATTTGTTGACGGCAAAGCTTTTAACGGAAAAACACTGAATTCAATTTTAAATCTTTCTCTTCTTATTAAAGAAAATAAAAAGAGTTATCTTAATCCAAATATTTTCATTAAATCGTTTTTGAAAATCGTAAAACCTTACCGTCCGTTAATATTTTTTAACCAACCGGAAAGAATAGAAAAATCACTCATCTTTAAAAACATGGAAATTTAATGAAACTGCTAAGAAAAATATTGCCGCTGCCAAAAATATCCTATGCAATTACTGTTAATAATGAAGCCGAGGAGATTACGAAGCTTTTGGATGTTTTACTTCCTCTCATTGATAAAAATGATGAGGTAATTGTTTTGCAGGATATTACTAAAAAAGATCAGAAAGTCGCAGATATTTTAGATACCTATGGAGAAAGAATTATCAGAATTGAGGCACGTCTCGATGGTGATTTTGCAACATTTAAAAATAATTTGATCAGCACTGCAACAAAAGATTATTTATTTCAGATAGATGCCGATGAAATTCCAAAAGAATCTTTGATAAAAGAAATAAAATATTATCTGTTTAGAAAAAGGAAGAAAGATGTTTTTATGGTTCCAAGAATAAATATCGTCAACGGAATTACAGATGAGCACGTTAAGCAATGGAACTGGCAGGTGAATGATCAAGGATACATCAACTATCCGGATTATCAACACCGTATTTTTAAGCTTAATAAAGGAATTAAGTGGGAAAATAAAGTACATGAAAAGCTTTGCAATTATGAAAAGATTATAGGTTTGCCGGCTGCTGATTACTCTATGTGCCTTTTTCATATTAAAGAAATAAAAAGGCAGGAGCAGCAAAATGCTTTTTACGATACCATTGTATAAATATTCTTATGAGCATAAAAGTAATTTTAGATGCCGATGTCATTGCAGATTTCTACAAAGATAACCGTACTGGAATTTTTCGGGTTGCATTAGAACTCTTCACAAAATTATCCAAGGAAAAAAAGATTAAAACATTTTATTCCCATCTAAGTTTATTCCATAATAATACATCAACAAAAGAACTTGACCGATTTTTTGAAGAAAATTCTATCAAAATAACAGCCGCAAATATTAGGAGCAAAAGAAAGTTTTTGCCACTCAGAAAAGAAAAACTCTTCAGATATCTTTATAAGAAATTGGGAATTTATAATTTTGAAAACAAGCATTTCGAAGATGTTTTCAGAAATGCCCAAATCTTTCACTCTTTTTATTATCCTATTAATGACGGAATTAGAAAGTATACAAATTTAAAGAAGATTGTTACTGTTCATGATTTGATACCCATACTTTTTCCCGAATTACACTTTACTTCAAGTCTCATCAAAGATATTATCGCAAGTATCGGAGAAGATGGTTATGCTGTTTGTGTCTCAGAAAATACTAAAAAAGATTTACTTGAATATGCTCCATATCTCAATCCGGAACATGTTTTCGTGAGCTTATTAGCGGCGTCAGAAGAGCTTTTTTATGTTTGTAATGATGACGAAAAGTTTAATGTAATTGCAGAAAAATATAAACTTCCTGAAAAATATTTTTTGAGTGTAGGTACTTTAGAACCCCGTAAAAATGTAGATCATGTTATCCGTACATTCCTCAAAGTGGTAAAAGAAAATAACATTGATGATCTCGGATTGGTTTTGGTAGGAGCAAAAGGTTGGGATTACGATAAAATTTTTAAGGAATATGATAACGCCGAAGATTTGAAAGATAAAATCATTATTACCGGTAGAGTTCCGGATGAAGATCTTGCAAGTTTATACAGTCATGCTCATTCCTTTTATTATATGTCTCTCTATGAAGGTTTTGGTTTGCCACCTTTGGAAGCAATGCAATGTGGTGTTGCAACCGTTACTTCCGACACTTCATCGTTACCGGAAGTTGTAGGAAATGCCGGAATTGTGCTGAACCCCAATGATGTAGAATCACTTAGTGAGACTATGCTTAATTTGTATAAAGATGATAATTTGCGAGCTTTTTATTCTCAAAAAGGGTTAGAAAGGTCCCAAATGTTTTCCTGGGAAAAATGTGCAGATGAGCATGTCGAAATTTATAAAAAAATAGCAGAAGCTTAATAAGCCCTTAATCAAGCATCTTAAAAATTTCCTCTTTCTGAGCATCAATAGAAAACGGATAGATACCTTTTTCAGAATTAAAATGAAGAGTATTCCACAATTCTTTATCGGTGCAAATCGCTACAATGTTATCTGCAAATTTCTGGTAATCTTCATTACCTGCGATCAATGCGGTAATTCCATTCTCCAAAAACATTCCTTCGGCACCGATTTCGGTCGTTAAAACAGGAAGTGTATATTCCAGAGCCTGACCGATTTTTCCTTTTACACCTGCACCAAATCTAAGTGGGGAAACAGATGCAAAACATTTTTCATAATATGGAATAATATCTTCCACATAACCGGTAACTTCAAATTTTTCAGAGTTCATTTTCTGGATAGATTCCGGAGCCTCAGAGCCAATAATTGTAATCTTTAAATCAGGTAAAACTTTCCATACCAAAGGCATAATTTGGTTGTACAAAACTTCTACAGCATCTACATTAGGATCATGAAGAAAGGTGCCGATAAAGAAAATCCCGTTTCGTTTTTCGAAAGGAGGCATATCTTCCGGCTGTACTTTCAGATTGTGTACGTTGCTTACTGTAAACAGTTTAGATTTATCTACAAAAGCTTGCATAAATTCTTTCTCCTTATCACTGATGACGGCGATTTTGTCTGCTTTTTTACTGAGCTCGGTTTCAATATATTTGTAACGTACTACTTCTTTTGCCCTGTTTTTATCGTACTTTATCTCAAGACCTCTTTCCATTCTCAGGTAATGAATATCCACCATATCATAAATAATCTTTGCCTGCGGAGCTTTATTTCTGAAAAAATCTAAATAATATTCAAATAGTTCAGGTCTGTGACACCAGACAAAATCGATTTTGGGAAGAAGATTGTTGATGAAATATTTTTTACCTTTCAAAATTCCATACTTATTAATGAAGGGCGTATAAACCGTTACATTATGATTATTTAGATTTTTGATGTATTTTTTTGAGTCAACATTCGGGATGGCTTTTCTCCAGTCGACAAGATAGACATTGTAATGTTTTGCCAGAAATTTTGCAATTTCTGTGATTCTGTTTGATGCAGAATCTTTGTCAAACGTAGGGATTTGGCTGTCAACAATAAGAATCGTTTTTTTACTGTCATCATGAGGAATTATCTTTTCAGCTAAAGGATAATACTTTTTGACGTGAATGTAATTTTTTATCTTTCTTTTGATTCCCATTGTTTTATAGTTTAAATATTTTTTTAGTGAAATTCTTCAGACTGTACTTGGCAAGGATATCTTCATGAATTTCTATATAAGAAAGGTCGAGAAATGTTTTAATTTCATCAATGTCAATGTTATTACTGTCAATAACGAGTATATTATTCGGATGATAAAAATCAAAATTCTTTACCGTTTCGTTTGTTGTAATAAGCTTTTTGCGATAGCCTAAACTTTCAAAAGTTCTGAAAGAAAGTCCTTTCTGGTCAGCTCTCTGGAAGTCTATCATTGCTTTCGACTGCGAAATTAATTCTTTTGTTTCAGACAGCGAAATGTATTCTGTAGTTGAAATCAAATGGGGATAATTCAGCTTTTCAAACCAAAATAACACAAAATAGATTTTCAAACCTGCATCATGCAACAATTTTGAAATTTTGTCTATCTCATTGATTCTTGAATCATATGATGAAATATTGAAAATATCATATTTCAGTTTTTGTTGCTCAATTGTTTTATCATAAATAAAATTTGAGGTTTCTATAAAATTATACTTTTCAATATCTTCTTTTTCGTAGGAATAGATTTCATCAAAAAAATGGACAATTTCCAATTGTTTAGGATATTTTGTACAACTATCATAGTAATACGCAATGAAATTTTCTGTTTTATTTTTTAAGTCTTTCAGCAACGAAACATCCAAAAGATCAGGGCGAATTATGAAAATAATATCTTGTTTTTCAGTGATCTGCTGAAGAATTTGATTCTTGAAAAAATCTTTTTTAATGTTTTTGCCAAAAATTTTAGTGATCCCATTTCTTATTTTAACGGCAAGATTTGGATACTTAAATTTGATCGTATCTGTTTTAATATCAGTAACAATCACTTCCGGATAACTTTGCAGTTCTTTGACTACAAAATCGATGTATCCGTAAGCAAAAGGATATATTAAGGTGATTTTCTTTGACATTATCTAAAAATTTCTTTCAGCTTCTCCTCAAATACAGCTTCTTCATTCAGCACCACGTTTTTATATGTTTTAAAATTAAGAATATGACGAGAATAATTGTCAAAAATACATTGTATCTTATTCAGAATAGCCGGAATTTTTTCTGAACTAAAATCAAATTTATACTCATCCGGAATCATCAGGTCTTCATAATAAGCTGAAGAACCATTTCTTCCCGAAATAATGCAACAGTCCTGAGAAACGGACTCGCGAAGCATTTTATCGCGACCCGGATTCTCGCCGAAATCTACATATAAAAGTGACTTTGCCATCAAATCTTTTATTTGATTGGCATTCATATTCTGAATGGGAATCCACGTCAATTCAAGGGAATTTTTAATCAGTTCTGAAATCTCGTTTTTTCCTTTTTTAGGATTGTACAGTATGGTTTTATTGGAAAGATCTTTATTTATAACTTGATCTTTATTTAAAAATATCGGATTGATGTAATCACACACATAATCGATCTGATTTTCCGGAATATTGTGATCTTTCAGATAAACGCTTGATCTGTATGACTGCGCCCACTGAAAAACATTCGGAATATTTTCAAAATGATATTCTTTATCATCCTGTTTGTAAAATAATTTTGTAAAAAAACTCTGTTTTCTTATTCTGTAATCCATCAGGATCTTGTAAAAGTCAACACTTAACCACCAAATTACTTTTTGACTTTTCGGGTATTTCTTTATTAAAAACGTCATCGATTCCGGAATGATCAGAATATTTTCGGGACTGTCTTCGAATTTATGTATTTCCTGAGTTTTATAAATGTCATAATTTTTCGCTTTTGCATTTTTTCTTTGAGGAATATAATGCATAAAAACGTTGTCATAGTTTAACTCATACAACTTATTGGAAAGCTGATGCAGAGCTTCCGGACCACCTGTAACTTTTCTCGGAGGGCAGAATATGATGATTTTGGAAGTGCTTTTATAAGAAATCATAAAGAAAATCAGTTAATAATTTTGCAGTATCACAAGCAATTTATGCCTGTTTCGATACCATTAATTTTGTAAAATTACGACATATTACTCAACCAGTTCGTCAACCCAGTTTTTGATAAGATATTTATTTAAAATATTTGGTGGAATATCAACGTAAGACGTTTCAAAAAAAGCAGCAGGAATTTTAATATCGTCTGTATTTTCGATTACAAATATATTGTCAGGATTGTAAAAATCATAATTGACAATATCTTTATTTGTGGTAATCAGTTTTTTCTTTAAACCAAGACTTTCAAATACCCTGAAACTCAATCCTTCCTGACCGTTTCTGCTTACATCGAGCATTATTTCTGATTCTTCCAAAAGCTGATTGTTTTCCTCGATTGACAGAGGCTTTTTTGAAAATTCAATATATGGTTCTCCGTTTTCTTTTGATGTGAAAATAATAATTTTACTTTTTATATTCATATCATACAACACTTCGGCTATTTTTTTTATAATTGGATACCTATTATCAAACGAGCTGATATTGAAGACTTTATACGTGTATTTTTCAGGTACGCTGTCAATGGTTTTGTAAATAAAATTGGTCTTAAATCTAAGATTGTACTTTTGGCAGTCCTTTTTTTCAAAAGAAAAAACTTTATCAAAAAGGGAGAGAATATTTTTGGTTTTCGGATATCTGTTGATAGAATCACTGATAATCAATACAGATTGACGGGATTTTTTGTTAACGGCTTGTATCGTTTTTTTAGATAAGAAATCAGCTTTTATATAAATGCTGGTGTCAATTAATTTTATATTTTTAATTTGATCCAAGATAACTTGGTTATAATGAATATGCTTAAGATTTGATATCCCTAAGTTTTTTGTGAAAAAATTGAGTGCTTTATGATAAAAACTCGGGTACCTATACCTGAAACTGTAGAAATTAATATGATTAACTTCATAATTTTTCTTCTCCAAAGCATCGGCAATGTATTGATTAAATCCCCAATTATCGTATGTGATCAGTAATATGATTTTTTTGTCTCTTTGCATTCTTTATTTCAGTTGTTACCCAATAGTGTGATCCAAAAAGTCTTCCAAATCGTTTTTTAAAAAAGTAGGTTTAAAATCGGTATATTTTTTAGAATCCGGTACAAAGTCTGTTATATGCAAAAATTTATCCAATTCCGGTTTGCTGGTCCATGCCCAGTCTGATTTACGGATATGTGGCGAAAAAATAGTAAATGTAGGAATACCAAGAGATTTGCTCACATTTGTTGCTCCGCCTTCATTGCCGATTAGACATTTGCACAAGCTTGTGACAGCAGCAAACTCACGAAGATTTTTAGTGTCAAAATTCTTTACAATTGAGGTTTTTGCCTCTTCAGAAAGCTTAGAATATAAAGTTTCAAAAAGTTCTTTCTGAGAAGGCAAATAATTGCACAGTATTTTTGCAGCAGGTTTATAATGAGCAATATATTCAAGTAATTCTGCCATATATTCGACAGGATATGTTTTCTCGTCTGAGCTTCCAAAAGTGCTTATCATGATCAGATTGTCTGTTGATGATAATCCTTTTTCACTCAGAATTTGATGTGCATTTTTAAGCTCATCTTCCTGTATATAGACTTTTGGAAAAATTTCCTGGAACGGAATTCCCAGCGGCTCCAACATCTGCAAACGATGTTCAATTCCTAAAGTCGTATTTTTTGATTTTACTTTCGTTGATCTTTTTACAGCGTGATTATAAAAAAACTGCGTGTATTTTTTGAAAAAACCGATTCTTGTTTTCGCTCCGGAAAAAAAAGTAATGATAGCCGTCTCTATTTTGGAATACAAATCAATCACCAAATCAAATTTATGCTGATTCAATTCAGACAAAGTTTTGCTGGGCCCATCGCTGCTGAAAAACAGAAAATGATCAATGTAAGGATTCCCGATCAAGATCTGAGCGTGCTTTTCTTCCAAAAGAAAGCTGATTTCAGAGTTGGGATATTTTTTTTTCAGTAAAGGCAGAATTGTGCTTGTCACGAGCACATCGCCCATGAATTTTTTCTGAATGATTAAAATCTTCATATTATCCGCCAAATTCCAAAACCGTTTTTTCGATTATTTTTACACAGTCCAGTAACTGTTCTTCTGTGATAACCAAAGGTGGTGCCAATCTGATAATATTTCCGTGGGTTGGTTTTGCAAGAAGTCCGTTTTCTTTTAATTGTAAACAAAGATTCCAGGCTGTTGAACTTTCCGGAGTATCGTTGATCAGAATTGCGTTTAGTAATCCTTTCCCTCGTACTTTGGTAATCAAATCAGACTTTTCAATTAACTTTTCAATTTCGGATCTGAAAAGCTGCCCCAATTCTTCTGCTCTTTCAGATAATTTTTCATCTTCCACCACATCCAAAGCCGCAATTGCAACTGCACAGGCAATCGGATTTCCACCAAAAGTAGAGCCGTGTTGTCCGGGTTTGATTACATTCATGATCTCATCATTTGCCAAAACTGCCGATACGGGATACATTCCGCCGGAAATTGCTTTTCCAAGGATTAAAATATCAGGTTGCACGTTTTCGTGATGACAAGCTATTAGTTTTCCTGTTCTTGCAATTCCTGTTTGTACTTCGTCTGCAATAAAAAGAACGTTGTGCTTTTTACATAATTCGGAAGCGTTTTTAAGGAAATTTTCGTCCGGAACGTAAACTCCGGCCTCACCCTGAATAGGTTCAACCAAAAATGCTGCAATGTTTTGAGCATCATTTTTTAAAACTTCTTCTAAAGCTGTAAGATCATTATATGGAATTTTTACAAATCCCGGAGTAAAAGGTCCGTAGTTTTTGTTGGCGTCAGGATCGTTTGAGAAAGATACGATCGTTGTCGTTCTTCCGTGGAAGTTGTTTTCACAAACTACAATTTTTGCTGCGTTCTCTGAAATTCCTTTTACTTCATAACTCCATTTTCTGGCTAATTTTACTGCAGTTTCTACAGCTTCAGCACCGGAATTCATTGGTAAAACCTTATCAAAACCAAAAAGAGTAGTGATTTTTTTCTCGTATTCTCCCAAACTCGAATTGTAAAATGCTCTTGAAGTCAAAGCTAATTTTTTAGCCTGATTTACTAAAGCGTCCACAATTTTAGGGTGTGAATGTCCTTGGTTTACAGCAGAATAAGCTGAAAGGAAATCGTAATATTTTTTACCTTCAACATCCCAAACGAAAACACCTTCACCTTTATCTAAAACCACAGGAAGCGGATGGTAATTGTGTGCGCCATATTTTTCTTCGAGTTCGATAAAGTATTGTGAGTTTTTTGTTTGAAGTCGAATGCATAAAAAAACCGCCTCAAAACTGAGACGGTTCAAATTTATTTTAGAATAATCTTAATGATTATCATATTTCTTATCCATTACAAAACTCTCCATGAATTTTGTCGTGTAGTTTCCTGAAAGATAAGCTTCATCTTCCATCAATTGTCTGTGGAAAGGAATGGTAGTTTTTACTCCTTCTACATAGAATTCTTCCAAAGCACGTTTCATTTTTGCAATCGCTTCTTCACGGGTTTGAGCCGTTGTGATCAATTTTGCAATCATAGAATCGTAGTTAGAAGGAATTGTGTAACCAGAGTAAACATGAGTGTCAACTCTGATACCATGTCCACCAGGAATGTTTAATCCTGTGATTTTCCCCGGAGAAGGTCTGAAATCTGCATAAGGATCTTCTGCATTGATTCTGCATTCGATAGAATGTAATTTCGGATAATGGTTGATTCCTGAAATAGGAGTCCCTGCTGCCAAAAGAATTTGCTCTCTGATCAAGTCGTAATCAATAACCTGTTCAGTAATTGGGTGCTCAACCTGAATTCTGGTGTTCATTTCCATGAAATAGAAATTTCTGTGCTTGTCAACAAGGAATTCGATTGTGCCAACACCTTCATAACCGATAAATTCTGCTGCTTTCACTGCTGCTTCACCCATTTTCTCACGAAGTTCGTCAGTCATGAATGGGGAAGGAGTTTCTTCAGTTAATTTTTGGTTTCTTCTTTGTACAGAGCAGTCTCTTTCAGAAAGGTGGCAAGCTTTACCAAATTGGTCACCTGCAACCTGAATCTCGATATGTCTTGGCTCTTCAATCAGTTTTTCCATGTACATTCCTCCGTTTCCGAAGGCTGCCACTGCTTCCTGAATTGCAGATTCCCAGTGTTCTTTAAGATCTTCTGCTTTCCATACAGCTCTCATACCTTTACCGCCACCACCGGCAGTAGCTTTGATCATTACGGGATATCCTGTTTCTTCTGCTGTTTTTACTGCGTGCTCGTAAGATTCGATCAAACCTTCGGAACCCGGTACACAAGGTACGTTTGCAGCTTTCATGGTAGCTTTAGCATTTGCTTTATCTCCCATTCTCTCAATTTGCTCAGGACTTGCACCAATAAATTTGATGCCGTTTTTCTGACAGATTCTTGAGAAGTTAGCGTTTTCAGATAAAAAACCGTAACCTGGGTGAATTGCGTCTGCATTAGTGATTTCTGCTGCTGCAATAATGTTTGGGATTCTCAGGTAAGAATCTTTGCTCATTGGCGGACCGATACAAACGGCTTCGTCAGCAAATCTTACATGAAGACTGTCTTTATCAGCAGTGGAATATACCGCAACAGTTTTGATTCCCATTTCTTTACAAGTACGTAAAATACGCATTGCGATTTCGCCACGATTGGCAATTAATATTTTTTTGAACATCTCCTCTGAAATTTTAAATTTTAAATTTTGAATTTTAAATTATTTTAAATGAAACAATTTTCATCTAAAATTATAATCTTTCATCTAAAATTCCTTAAGATGGATCTACTAAAAATAAAGGTTGATCGTATTCAACCGGAGTAGCATCGTCAACTAAAATTTTAACGATTTTACCGCTTACTTCAGACTCGATTTGGTTGAATAACTTCATTGCTTCAATTACACAAACAACTTTTCCGTTTGATACCTCATCACCTACGTTGATGAAAACATCTTTATCCGGAGATGGTTTTCTGTAGAAAGTTCCGATCATTGGAGATTTAATAGTTACATATTTACTATCGTCAGAAGCCGCTTCAGTTTTTTCCGTAGATGGAGAAACAGCAGCAGGAGCGTGACCTGGAGCTGTTTGCTGAGGAGCTTGCTGATACATTGCCGGTTGAGCAACATAGCTTACTTCGTTCCCTCCAAGCGGTGTTTTAATAGTAATTTCGAAATCTTTAGTCTTGTATTTTACTTCTGAAACCTCAGCTTTAGATACAAACTTGATAAGATTCTGTATGTCTTTAATGTCCATAAAATTGATATTTGATTTGTCGTCAAAGATACCAAAAAAAGACAAAAAGCAACAAAAAACCACTCATTTTTATTAAAATTGAGTGGTTTTTGTATTAAATAGAGGTTTTTAAGGTAAAAAGCTCTTAGTTTTCTTCTGTAGTAGTTTCTACTGTTTTTTCCAATACTACTTTTCCTCTATAGTATAATTTTCCTTCATGCCAGTGAGCTCTGTGGTATAAATGCATTTCTCCTGTAGTTGCATCTTTTGCCAATTGAGGAACTACTGCTTTGTAATGAGTTCTTCTCTTATCTCTTCTTGTAGACGACTGTCTTCTCTTTGGATGTGCCATTTTGTAATAACTTTTTTAATTTGATGAGCGATGAGATCTTTGCATCATCTCATCATATTATTATTATTTTTAATTTTTATCTTTTAATTTCTTCAAAGCTTCCCATCTCGGGTCAACTTCCTGTTCTTCTTCTTCAACTTCTTTCGGGCTGAATTTTTCAAGAATTGCCAAATCTTCATCACTGATATTCGGTGATATTTTTTTCATAGGTATTGAAAGTGCTACATTCTCATAAATCAAATGTGCTACGTTGAATGCGTGATCGTTTGCAAGGATTGTTACTACATCTTCCTCGCTGTCGTCATATTCTTCTCCGAATTTTACTAAAATACCGATCTGGTTTTCAATGGGGTAGTCAAAATTATCGTTTGTAATGTCACAAACCAATTCTACTGTTCCATTTACTTTTACTTCAAATTCTAAAAATGTAGTGTGTTTGTTTAAAAATACTTCTACATCGATTTTAGGATTTGTAAATTCCTGTTCAGTGTCGAATAATTGAAAGAACTCTTTATCTATCTCAAACCTGAACTCGTGCTTACCGATTTTCAGTCCGGAAAAGCTTATATCGTAGTTTCTTAACTTGTCCATAAAATGAGTGTGCAAAAATATGCATTTATTTTAATATTACAAATAAAATAGGTAACAAAATTAATTTTAATTGAGTCAACGATTTACATTTCGCTTTCTACAGGAAGATCTTCGTCTATTCCGTTGTCTGAAGGCATTCTTCTTGGCTGAAGTCTGTTGCTCATCATTGCTTTATAATCGCTTCTGTTTTTAAAAATCTTAATCGCCATGAAAATTGCTTCCATAAAACTCTGTTCATCGGCAATATTTTTCCCTGCAATATCATATGCAACACCGTGATCGGGCGAAGTTCTTATAAAAGGAAGTCCTGCAGTATAATTTACACCTTCTTCATAAGCTAAAGTTTTGAATGGAGCCAAACCTTGGTCATGATACATTGCTAAAACAGCATCAAAGTTTTGATATTTGCTCGGCTGGAAAAAACTGTCAGCAGGAAATGGTCCGAAAGCCAGAATTCCCTGGTCTGAAAGTTCTTTAATAGCAGGCGAAATAATTTCGATCTCTTCATTTCCGATCACGCCGCCATCTCCGGAATGTGGATTTAAACCTAAAACTGCAATTTTCGGTTTAGAAATAGAAAAATCTTCAATCAAAGTTTGGTTTAAAGCCTTGATTTGTTTCTTTATTTTTTCTTTTGAAATATTTTCAGCAACCTGAGAAATCGGAATATGATGAGTAGAAACGGCAACTTTCAAACCGTCAGTTACCAAAAACATCAATCCTTTTTTGTTGAATTTTTCTTCAAAATAACCAGTGTGTCCTGCGTGTTTGAAACCCATTTTTACCATTTCGTCTTTATTGATCGGTGCGGTAACCAAAACGTCAATTTCACCTTTCATCAAAGCTTCTGTTGCAGCTTCTAATGAGTCAATTGCCATTTTGGTAGATTCTTCTGACGGTTTGCCCAATTCCACATTAGAATTATCTTTCACCAAATTAAGCATATTCAGTTTTCCGTTTTGAGCCTGCGAAGTTTCTGTGATGTAGTTGAAATTCAGATTAAGTTTGAAAATGTTCTTCTGGTAAGTGAATAATTTCCCTGAGCCAAAAATAATTGGGGTAAAAAAGTCGGTGATGGTTTTGTCTTTTAGAGATTTCATGATGATTTCCGGACCGATGCCGTTGAAGTCACCAATTGAAATTCCTACTCGTACTTTATGGTTTTTTGGGCTCATTTTGATTATATTTGAAGATTATAATTTTACAAATTTAGCAAAAAATAATATGTTCACAGGAATTATTGAAGCGATAGGAGTTATTGAAAAAATTGAAGAAAACGGCAGCAATATTAATTTTACTCTAAGCTGTCCATTTACCCATGAATTAAAAATTGATCAGAGTTTGGCTCATAACGGTTGTTGTCTTACGGTAGTTGAAATTACCGGGAGTCAATACGTTGTTACTGCGATCAATGAGACTTTAGAAAAAACCAATTTAGGAAAATGGGAAGTGGGAAGTGTGGTGAATCTTGAGCGTTGCATGATGATGAACGGCAGGCTCGATGGTCATATTGTTCAGGGGCATGTAGATCAAACCGGTGAAATAATTGATATCGAAAACAAAGATGGCAGCTATTTTGTTACTGTACAGTATAATTCAGAAGGAGGCTTCGTAACGGTTCCGCAAGGTTCAATCACAGTAAACGGAATCAGTCTTACTGTTGCCAAAAGTGGTGATTTTCAGTTTTCTGTTGCTATTATCCCTTACACCTGGGAATTTACCAATATGAAAAATGTTAAAATCGGAGATAAAGTCAACCTTGAATTTGATATCGTTGGTAAATACATCGCTAAATTAATTAACAAGCAGAATGTCGTTTAATAAATATAAAGGATATAGTTTAAGAAACCGGGTTTTTTTTGGTTTCTTACTCGTATGTCTTTTGAGTGTTGCTGCTTCCTCATTGGTTCCTTACTTTGTTTTGAGAAATAATTCTCTGCAGCAGAGTAAGATTGATATGCAGGAGAAAACCAATGCAGTGATGAGATTTTTGGATTATGCAGTCAGTCTGTCGACGGTGCATACGGAAGATCTTCCGGCAGTTTTGAAAAACAGAATTTTCGAAATCGCAGATATCAACCAGCACGATATTATTATTTATGATCTTAAAGGAAATTATTTACTTTCCAACAGGGATGAAGCATTAGTTAAACAGAAGAAAATTCCTCTTAAAATTGTTAATAAACTGCTTTCTACCGAATCCAGATATGATTTTAGGGAAGTTGATGAGTCGAAAGATGCTGTTTTTACATCTTCGTATTTGTTGTTGAAAAACAATATGTTGGAGCCTGTAGGGATTATTTATATTCCTTTGTATCATAATGAGTCGGCTTATCTTGATGTGCTTCACAAATATGTGGTTTATATTTTAATTGTAGATATTTTACTGATTGTTTTCAGTATTTGGCTGAGTTGGGTAACTTCTGCAAATCTTGCAAAAAATATTACCAAGTTTTCTGATATGATCACTCGAATAACGCTTTTTGAAAATGAAATGCGTCCTATTAAATATTATAAAAATGATGAGCTGAATGCGCTGGCAAGGGCTTATAACAGGATGATTCTTCAGATTCAGGATCAGAAAGAAAGACTTCGGTTTAAGGCATCTGAAGAAGCTTGGCGCGAAATGGCAAAACAGGTTGCCCATGAGGTGAAAAACCCTTTGACACCTATGAAACTGACCATCCAGAATTTTGAAAGAAAATTTGATCCGCAAGATCCGAATGTCAATGAAAAAGTAAAGCAATTAAGCAAAACAATGGTTGATCAGATCGATTTGATTGCAACTGTAGCTTCAGCATTCTCTGAATTTGCCAAACTTCCAGAAAAAAATAACGAGATCATCAATCTTAATACTGAAATTGAAGATATTCTAAGAGTTTTCAACGATGATCTGATTTTTGTGCATTCTAATAAGAGCAATATTATGATTAATATGGATAGGATTTATCTGTCCAGAATCATTACCAATCTGGTTACAAATGCACAACAGGCACAAAGTGACGACAGAAATCTCCTGGTAAATGTAGATATTGAGCAACACCAAAGAAAAGTAATTATTTCAGTTCAGGATAATGGAATCGGGATTGCTGAAAATATGTTTGAAAGGATTTTCGAGCCCAATTTTACTTCAAAAAATAGCGGAATGGGCTTAGGTTTGTCAATGGTCAGGAAAATGGTGGAAGACTACAAAGGTCAGATCACCGTAAAATCTGAACTTGGAAAAGGCTCTACATTTATCATTACACTACCTACAAATCTTTAGTGAAATCTTTTAAATTTAAACGATTTGAAATTCAACAATCTGCCGACGTTTTCCGGGTGGGAACAGATGGTGTTTTGTTGGGTGCTTTGGCTAATATTGATGTTGCTGAAAATGTGCTAGAAATCGGAACGGGAACGGGTTTGATTTCTTTAATGCTTTCCCAAAGAAATGTATCGGCTGACTTTTTAGGAATTGACATCAATCAAGAAGCGGTACATCTTACAAAACTTAATTTTGAAAATTCTCCATTTAATGTAAGATTAAAAAATATTCTTCAGGATTTTAAAACTTTTGAAACTGACGAAAAATTTGATCTTATTATTTCAAATCCACCTTATTTTGAAACTTCAGATTCTGTAAAAGATAAAATTGCAAGACAAACTGTTGAGCTAAATTTTCGACAATTGATCTCAAAATCAGCCAATTTACTTTCAGAAAATGGGATTTTTTCTGTGGTTATTCCTTTTGAGGCAGGAGAGGATTTTATAGAAATATCAAAAGAAAGTCAATTGTTTCTCAACCGAAAAGTTAATGTTTACGGAATTGAAAATTCAAAAATAAAAAGATTGATTCTTGAGTTTTCTTTAAATGAAAGTGAACTCCATGAATCTGATTTTATCATAGAAAAAAGTCCGAGAGAATACTCGGACCAATATCTTGAACTCACCAAAGAGTTTCATGTTTTTAAAAATAGAAGTTAGATTTTAGAGGATAGAAATTAGTTTAATTTAAATCTCTGACCACTTTTTATTCGAATAATTCTGCTGTATCAAGCACAGAAACTTTTCCGTCTTCACATCTGATTGCTTCTCCCGGAAAGTTCTGAATCATGTGATAATCATGTGTTGCCATTACAACAGCCGCTCCGTTATCGGCAGCAACCTGCTTTAATAAAGTCATGATTTCGTTAGAAGTTTCAGGATCTAAATTTCCTGTCGGCTCATCGGCTAAAATCAGATCAGGATGATTCAATAATGCTCTTGCGATCGCAATACGTTGTTGCTCACCTCCGGAAAGTTCGTGCGGCATTTTGTGCTTCTTGCCTTTCATATTTACACTTGAAAGCACTTCATTGATACGTTCGTCCATCTTTGCTTTGTCTTTCCATCCGGTAGCTTCCAAAACAAATTTCAGGTTTTTTTCAACGGTTCTGTCAGACAGCAGTTGAAAATCCTGAAATACAATTCCCAGTTTTCTTCTCAGATTGGGAACTTCTGAAGCTTTTAATTTGGCTAAATCAAATCCTACCACTTCGCCGTGTCCTGCAACCAACGGAATGTGTCCGTATAAAGTTTTCAGAAGCGAGCTTTTTCCGGAACCTGTTTTCCCGATAAGATAGCAGAATCTGCCTTTCTTGATGTTCAGATTAACATCAGTAAGCACGGTAAAATTTTTCTGTGTAATTTTTGCGTGCTGCAGATTGATGATATTGTCTCCGGAGATATTTGTATGTGGCATAAATTCAATTTTTAGAGGCTTTTTCTAAAATATTTTTTCAGATTTTAAAAATAGAAAAAAGAAGCTTTATAAACCTAAAATTTAGGAAAATTTAACAACAAAAAATGCTTGAAAAAACTTATTTTCAAGCATAATCTGTATATTGTAAGTTAAGAATTATCTCTTAGCTCTTGCAGAACTAACAGTAAGGCTTTTTCTACCTTTAGCTCTTCTCGCTGCCAATACTCTTCTTCCGTTTGGCGTAGACATTCTTTCTCTGAAACCGTGTTTGTTTCTTTTCTTTCTTTCTGATGGCTGGAACGTTCTTTTACTCATTACTATATATTTTAGTCGTAATTATCTATTAATTTTCAGGTTGCAAATATATGTATATTTTTATTAAGTGCAAATATAATCTTAAATTATTTTAATGAACTATGATGTTTCGTGAATACAATCTTCGAAAACGGATTTATACTTTTTAAAGATTCATCCGCATAAAAACTTTATCTTTGAAAACTCAAATTTAAAAAAGATGTTTACACCTGCCGAACTTTTAGAAATCAATCAGCTTCTTATTCCGGAAAATAAAATCGTGATTCTTACCCATTACAATCCGGATGGTGATGCTATTGGTTCAAGTTTAGGTCTAAAACATTACTTACGTGCAAAGGGAATTGAAGCAGAAGTCGTTACTCCAAACGATTTTCCGAAATTTCTGAAATGGATGCCCGAAGCAAAGAAAAACATCATTGGAGAATATAAAAGAAAAGTAGCTTTTGATCTCATTAACGAGGCAGATGTGATTTTCTGTTTAGATTTTAACTCTCCCGCAAGAATCGGAATTTTAGGAGATTGGTTGATGAAAGCAAAGGCGAAAAAAATTCTTATCGATCATCATCAGCAACCTGAAGATTTTGATTTTGTGTACTCTGATACAGTAATTCCTGCAACGTGTCAAATGATTTATCATTTTATTGAGGCGATGGATGATGAAGATTTGGTCAATAAAGAAATTGCCGAATGTCTTTATACAGGAATTATGACCGATACCGGAGGTTTTCGTTTCCGTTCGACGAGTGCAGCGACCCATAGAATTGTGGCAAGTTTAATTGAAAAAGGAGCGGATCCTTCTGTGATTACTTCAAATACCTGGGACACAAACACAGTTTCACGTTTACATTTGTTGGCTTTAGTTTTAGGTAGAATTGAGGTTGTAAATAATGGTACAGTAGCAGTTTTATCTTTAACGAGAAAAGAACTTCAGGAATACGGTTTCCAGAAAGGTGATACAGAGGGTTTTGTCAATTACGGATTAAGCATTGTCGGCGTAAAAATGTCGGCGTTCTTCATGGAAGATCTGTATGAAGATTTTATTAAAATCTCTTTCAGAAGTAAAGACGATATGGATGTTAATCAGTTTTCGAGAAAATATTTCAGCGGTGGTGGTCACATTAATGCAGCCGGAGGAAAATCTATGGAATCTTTGCCAGACACGATTGAGACTTTCAAAGCGAGAGTAGCTGAAGAGAATTTGTAGATAATTTAATCGCCACGTTTGTCATGCTGAAAGCATCTAAATAATATTAAAGTATTGTTGAGATTCCTGCGGAATGACAAACTATTTTTAAATAATAGAATTCACTTAAATTCTCTTATACCCTTTTTCTTCAAGTTCTTTACAAGTGTAATCATAAACTTCTGAAAACATATCATCAAGAAATCTTTTATTGAATAAGCTGAACTTGGTCATTTTCGGCGGATCTAAAAATATATCGCAAGACTGAGCTTTAGAATAAACAGATTTGGCAATGGCTAAATGTAAAATACGGTCAAATTCTTTCATCAAACTCATATTTTCAAGGCTGTCATAGCTGATGGAATTTACGTGGGAGCCAATCAGGAAATCACATTTATCAATAATAGGTTCTATCGGCAAATTGTCTAAAACTCCACCATCTACGTAAATTTTTTCGCCCATTCTTACGGGTGGTAGCACAAAAGGAACACTCGACGAAGCCAAAAGCGGACCGAATAATTCGCCTTCTGAAAAGAAATCAACGATGCCGTGCGTCATTTCTGTAGCTGCAACATAAACGGGAATTTTTAAAACCTTAAAATCATCTTCCGGAAAATAATCCATCAATAATTTCATGATAAATTTTGAACTGAAAATTCCGTTTTTCGAAAGCTTTAAATAAGAACGTGAGAAAAAAGTTGTTTTTTTGACAATTTCCATCATTTCATCAGGAGACGTTCCGATGGAGTAGAATGCTGCAATGATAGAACCTGCACTCGTTCCTGAAATAATTTGAGGCTTCAGATCATATTCTTCCAAAGCTTTGAGAACGGCAATATGTGCAATTCCGCGCATTCCGCCGCCGGATAAAGTAAGACCGATTACCGGTTTTTTTTTGTTGAAAGAGAATAATCCCATTGAGAATTTTAAACGTTACTAATGTACAGATTTTTTATAAAAGAAGATTAAGGTTCATCGCATTCCGAATCAATTTTAATGAACAGGGCATTAAACTCGTTATACATTTTTTCATCATGCAGAGGTCTCTCAATGTAATTATTTGCACAGTTTCCCCAACCAAAAGTGATTAGATCGATCATTGCATAATCTTTCCAGTTTGAGGAAGTGAGATGATTTTCAAATTCTGTGATAATTCTTTGCGGATTGCCGTTTCTTTTACTCATTTCCTCACGAAGTTTTCGCCATTCAGTAATCAGTTCTTCATCGTTTGAGTTTACAGCTTTAGCGAAATTTATACAATTTCCTGTAAATTTATTATTAATCAAAACAGATGGGTCAGAATAACTCACAATCTGAATTTTTTTCTTTTCATAATCTTGATGAAGTTCTGTGTAGCTTAATTTTTTAATGTTTTGCCAATAGGGAACATTGACAATTTTGAGATTTTCGATCATTTTTTTATTTCCGGCAAAATCTTTGTCGAGTTTGGCTAAAATCAAATCTTTATCACGTCGGATTTCTTCTAAATCATTCAGATTAAAAACGGAAGGTGTATTTAACGAAATTCCGCTCATTTGAAACCACAATTTGTAAGTTCCTTCTATTTCTTCACGGGAATATTTTGTAGGATCAAAATAACCTTTACTGTCGCAAAGATCTGTGACGAAAGCAAAAACTTCAGGCTGAGTTGTTTTCGGAGTTAAAGAATCTTCGGTTGTTTTTTGTGCAACAGAAACTGTATCTTTTTTCTGATTGACAGAAGATTTCGCTTCTTTTTTGCAACTTAAAAACGAAATGAAAAGCAATGAAAATATCCAAATTCTCATAAAGGATTTTTATAAAAGAAATTTTTTCGGAAGATGGTGAAGCAATTCTGTGTTGATGATTTCTGCACAAATGCTGGGTTTTTCCCAATGTCCGTTATGTCCGCAATCGAGAAGGTAAGATTTAATGTTTGTCCTATCCGGAAGATTTTTAATGGTGTTTTCAGTTTTCACTGCGTTGTCGTGTTTTCCGGCGAGAATTAAAATTTTTGCTTCCAGATTTTCGAGAACATGCTTTTTGTCTGTTCTTGCAACCATACCTTTTACACAGGCTAAAGCTCCGAGATTATTGGTAGAAAGTGCAATTTCTAAGGCGGTTTCTATTTTTCCTTCAAGAACATCTCTTTCGTTCTGATTAAATAAATTTGGAATTCCCGCTCTTGCATAATGTGCAAAGGCATCTTTAATAATTCTGTAACTTTTTATTCTTTGCTCTTTTTTCTCTTCGTCATCTGCAAAATAGGTTGAAAAGAATAAAGTAAGACTTTTTAGATTTTCAGGGAATTTTTCGGCAAAAGCTAAAGACGTGTAACCTCCCATAGAATGACCGAGAAGGTGGATTTTATCTAAATTTTCATGATCAACTACTTTTTTTACTTCTTCAGCCATGAGTTCCATCGTGTGAACTTCAGCTAAAATATCAGATTTTCCGTGACCCGGAAGATCAATTTTTAATAGAGTAAAATCTTTGGAAAGATGGTTTTCCATATCACTCCAGATGCTGAGGTTTTCCATAAAACCGTGAAGCAAAACCAAAGTTTCTTTTCCGTTTCCTTTTTTTTCGAAGTTGAGCATAACGTAAAGTTAAAAATGAATGTCAATATAATCAACAAAACCCGAGCCATTGACCATATCCTGAAGTCTGTAAGTTTTTCCGCCATCTTTTGACATGAAAGTTTTTGTCCCTTTTCTTGTGTATGGTTTTCCGTTGTCGTTGTCAGAAATACTTTGAGTAATTTCTCCTGTGAAATTCATGCTTTTAGGTGAAAGAACCTGTGCGAATCCTTTTAAAGTAACGGAATTTTTGCCCGATTTAATGTCTCCTGAAAGAGTATAATTGTCTCTTTCGCCATCGATTTTAGTGAAATTTACTGATCCTGAATATTTAGGCGAACTGTCATTCTGATAAACGAATTTGTGACTGCCGCTGAAATCTCTGAAACGGTTTTTGCTGTTTAAAGCTTTTATGCTGTCGTTGATTTTCGTTCTGGCTTCGTTGATAGAATCTACAGTTTTTGTACTGTCGGAAAGTTGACCTGTTTTTTGAGATTCTTTTTTAGAACACGAGAATGTGAGAATTCCTGCAATGGCTATGATTAAAGTTTTTTTCATCAATGAATAAATTATATTCTCAAATTTAAATAAAAAAAGAGCATTATAAAAATGCTCCTCGGTTTATTTTGTTACGTTTTCGTAAACTTTCTTTTCCCAGGGTTTGATGTCGGTGATTCCGTATCGTTCTTTTTTGGAGATTGCAATGTTATCTAATACATCAACGAAATTTTTGTAGTTTGCATCGTCAGTTGGTTTGATGATGATCGTGAAAATTTCTTTCTTAGGAGCTTTGCTATATGCTTCGGAAATAATTTTTGAAATCTGTACTCCACTGAAATCAGTTTCTTTCAAATTATTTGTGGTTAAATCTTTCTCATTACTTTGATGATAGAAAACTCTATTGTCTTTTCCAAGAATAAATGTAACTTGATTTTTATCGCCAATAACTTTATCATTAATTGGAATTGGGTTCGGATCTTTTGCGGGTAAACCAAGATCCATCACGTTGGGTTTTGTAAAGTTGGTGGTAAACATAAAGAAGGTAATCAATAAAAACCCTAAATCCACCATTGGAGTCATATCAACTCTGATTGGTTTCTTTTTTTGTTTTCCTCCTTGTTTTTCTTGTGCAATCACTTCAGCCATAGTAGTATTTTTAATGTTAAACAGATTTTAATAAAGATTGATATATTGTTCTCTATTTTTAAAAATCTATGCAAAGTTTATACCTAAATTTATGAATTGTTAACTATTTTTTATTTAAATGAAATGTTTTGCATAATTGTGAATAAAAAAACTTTGCGTTATAAAAAAACTCACACCTTTCGATGTGAGTTTCTGTTATTTTAAATCTGAAATTATTTATTTTTTTTATAAAAATTGACCCCGCATTCAAGGAATTTTTTGAAATCCTCTTTCGGCATATATCCGGAAACCGGAGTGTTGATTACTTTTCCGTCTGGAGTTATCAAAACATAATGCGGTTGAGAATTATTATTAAAATTTACCTGTTGGAATAGGCTCCATCTGTCACCGATTGTTTTTACTCTTTTCACTTGTCCTTCACCCAAATCAATTTTGGTTTTCTGATCTTCAGGAAGTTCTTCTTTGTCGTCTACATAAAGAGAAGCAAGAACAACATCGTTCTGCAAAATCGGTAAAATATCAGGCTCGCTCCACACGAATTCTTCCATTTTTCTACAGTTTTCGCAACCGTAACCTGTGAAGTCAATCAAAATTGGTTTGTTTTCTTTTTTAGCTAATTCGATGGCGTTAAAGAAATCATGTTCAGGTTTCATTCCAAGAATTCCGTCTTTTTCATCATGGAAATAACTTACGTTCAATGGAGGTAAAATTCCACTTAATAATTGCATTTTTGGTCTTTCTGAAGGAATTAAACCCTGAATTAGATAAATCACAAAACCAATTCCTAAAACTCCTAAAATCTTTCTTGTTAAAGAAATTTTCGGTTTTTTATCATCGTGCGGAAATCTGATTAATCCGAATAAATATAATGCTAAACCGATCCCGACAACGATCCAAATTCCAATAAAAAGTTCTCGTTTAATTAAGAAAGTTTTTGAAACTAAATCTGCCTTTGATAGGAATTTTAAAGCTAAAGCTAATTCGATAAAACCTAAAACAACTTTCACGGTATTCATCCAACCTCCCGATTTCGGAAGACTTTGTAAAGCCTGTGGAAATAATGCTAAAAGTCCGAAAATAATCGCCCAAGCCAAACCAAAACCTGTCAAAGCTAAAGTTAAAAGCGTTGGAATGTGTGATGACCCGGATAAAGATCCTCCTAATAAACTTCCCAAAATAGGACCTGTACAAGAGAAAGATACAATCACCAAAGTCAGAGCCATGAAGAAAATACCGATAATTCCTCCCGCTTCTTCTGCTTTTGAAGATTTGTTTGCAATTGAACTTGGTAACGAAATGTCGTAATATCCAAAGAAACTTCCTGCAAAGAAAATAAAGATGATAAAGAACACTACATTCAGCCAAACGCTTGTAGAAATTTCGTTGAAGATATTTCCTGCAATCCCGTCAATTAAATGGAAAGGGACACTTAATAAAACAAAAATCATCAAAATGAAAAATCCGTAGATCAATGCATCTCTTTTTCCTTTTGCTTTGTTTTGGCTTCCTTTTGTAAAGAATGAAACCGTCAAAGGAATCATAGGGAAAACGCATGGCGTCAATAAAGCGATCAATCCGCCAATGAATCCTAAGAATAAATACATCCAGTAATTTTCAGATGCTACAACCGCTTCATTTCCACAATCTGTCAAAGGTTTTTTGAAATCTATTGACGCTATTTTTAATTGTTTAGGATCAAGTTTTGAAGTTTCTGTTACAGTAATTTCACTTTTTGTTGGATTTTCAACGACAGTTTCCGTAGTTTTTACAGTATCTTTTATCGCTTCAGTTGGCGCAACAGTATCTTCTGAAACTCCTTTTGGCGTAATTTTCTGAGTGAATTCTAAAGTGTTCGGAGCCAGACAAACTCTGTCATCACACGTTTGGTAAGTAATTTCAGCAACAACTTCTCCCGGTTTTGTTCCGTCTTTTAATTTAAATTTCTGTTTAAAACTTGCAGCATTAGAGTAAAAAATGATCGTTCCGCCAAAAGCCTCAGAAAATTCTTCGTGCTTTTTTCCAACTTCCTGGAATTTCCCGATCAGTTCTATATTTTTACCCGAAACGATATATTCTGTTGGAATTCCCGTATCTTCAGGAATGTCTCTTGAATAAATATGCCATCCACTTTCCAAAGTTGCATTTAAAACAGCTTCATATTGATTGTTGCCGATTACATTAATAGTAAACTTAAATTTTACGGGGTTTTTAATTTGTGCCGAAAAAGTAAAAGTAATAAAGAAGAAAAGGAGAAACGAAATTTTATGAATCGAAGAGAATCTCATATTTTTATTTTATGTAAATACTATTATACAAAAGTAGTTGTTTTTTGCAGATTAATCAACTGAAGAAAGCTTCCTCAGCTTTTTTTCTATCGCCAGATTATTTCTCAGAGCTGAAAAACCTTCTTTAATATCCAAGTAAGGAAACCCTTTTTCGTGATTTTTTCTGCTGATTTCCGCCATTATTTTCCAATGTTTGGTAATTTCTCTCCAGGCAAAAAATAAGGAATGTTTTGGGTCGTACATATGTGTTGGTTCGCTTTTAGCTCCATTTATTTCTATGATTTTAAAGCTTTTGCCTTCTTGCAAAAGTTCTAGATTTTCATACATTACATCCAATCTTCCGAAATAAAAACCATTTACTTTGGTGCAAATTTCATCTATTTTTTGCACTAATGTTTCTGTAACCTCGGTTGAAATATCTATAAATTTTGCACCTCTGGTATGACTTCCAAAAGGAATTAAAATAATTTCTTCGTTTTCAGGAACTGTTTTCTGCATTTCGCTTCCCATTTTTTGTTCTATGGCTTTGATTTGGAATGCGCTTCTAGGATTATCCATTACCAGTTCTTTCAATGTTTTTTCACCGTTTCCTTTTACCGATAAAAATTCTTTTTTCACCATTCCTGTGATTTTTCCCGATTTTTGATCTGGAAAACGGTGATAGAAAATGCCGACTTCATTCTGATAATTTATTTTTTCCTGAATCAAAAAATCGCAGTCACTACTGTTCTGATAAATTTTTAATTCATCAAAATTTTTGATTTCGGCAACACCCAAGCCTTTCAACCCGATATTTGGTTTTACAATAATGGGAAAATCAATTTTTTTTGATTGCAATTCAAGCAAAATTCTTCGAAATTGAGTTTCTGAAGATGTGAAAACAGTTTTTGGGATCCAGTTTTTGGGAATCAGATCGTAGATTTCTTTTTTGCTTTCCATTGCCATTCCGCCATATTTTATAGAAGGATTGGCTCCGTGGAAGAACAACAATGTTCTTGCTCTATACGCACAATACAGCCAAACCGGAAAAAGCGGCAGGTAAATGGAAAAAGTAGACCAGTATTCCCAATGTGCAATTTTATGAAGGCGATGTTTGAGATTCATTTTTAAGGGAAATTTTTTCGGGTTGTGAATCTGGGTTGAGTCGGTCGTAATGTTTAATAGTCATTTCAGCGGAAATAACGAGTTGCGTTGTACTGATAGTTTGTATTGTATTTTGCCTTTTAATGGTAATGCCGTTTTCGAGATCATCGGTTTTTTGATGATGAAAATCCCAAATTGTTTCTTCGGAAATTGTTTTTTTTAGAAGAAATTTCTGAAAAATTTGCTTCCTTTTTTCTCTTGCCGATTCATCATACAAAGTAGCGGAAGACCAAATTTGTGGACGATTACTATCTAACATTTTAAAATGTCTTTCCGAACCATTCCAGCGAAATTCTGCCAATTGTTTTTGCTGAAAAATGGCTAATGTAAAAGGTTCAATGTTTTCTAAATCAATTAATTCTATTGAGTTGAAAATGTTTTTTTCCTCTATCAAATCCAAAACAATCAGTCCTCGGCTTTTTCGGTATTCTGCCTGTCTTTGATGATTTTCAAAAGCTCCGTTTAATAAAACGATGGCATTTCCGTTTTCGGAAACCACAAACCACGTTCCGTTTTTGGTGGCATCTTTCGGATAAAAAACACCTTTTTCATGATGGATTTCCTGTGCGGAACGATTGGGTTTTTCGTCCCGGTTGGATGTCAGAACAATCTTATTTTTAAGCGAAAAATACGTTACAGTACACATTTAATTCAGATTTTGAGTTTCTCTGTATTGAATCGTTGAAGGTGCAATTCCGAAATTTTTGTTGAGCAGATGACTCATTTTAATCTCGTTAAAAGCTACTTTTATCAACGCCTGATGATGAATGCAATGCTCAATATTGTACACCATCTCTCTGTAAAAGTTGGTAGGAATTTCGATATGAGTTTCACCTATTGTTTGTTGTAAAATAAGATTTTTATTTGGCAAGTTGATCTTAGAAATAATTTTTGAAATAGCTTCAATGGCTTTTTCCGGATTTTGTTCTAATTCTAATTTCCGCTTTCTCTCATCATAATTAATCACTTTCGTAGAATAAGAATTGAGTAATATTTCTAAAAACTCTATGCTGTGACGGGTGTGTGCGCCAATCGTTGCGCCATCCAAACTTGGGATGGCAAGAGTGTAAATTTCCTGTGATATTTTCCGCAATGCATTTTGCTGTTCGGTAAGAATATCGAGCAGAAGCAGGAAAATCGAAGTGTCGTTGCTATGCATTTTTTGTTTTTTTGAATTTAAACAGTAATACAATGCAAAAGATAAAAACGGTTAACGCCAAGAAAAAAAGTTTTCCGCCATCATTATTCGTCTCAATTCCTATAATGAAAATGTGTGATGCTATTGCTCCGATCATCGTGAAAAACCCTAATAATGCGCCCCAAAATGTGGTTCTTGGATTGAGAATTAAAATTGCTGTGATGAGCTCTAAAACTCCGGAAAACAGTCTTCCAAAAGGTTCTGCATTAAGCTTTGAAAAAATGGCAACAGAATCCGGATGTGCTGTAAATTTGAAGAACAAAGTCTGTAGTAAAATAATAGCGGGAATTAATCGGAACGCCCAATTGATGTAATTTTTCATAGTTGTGTATTGTTATTTTTGTAGTAATGCGTAAGAAAATAAATGGTTGTATTGTTGGCAATGAACAACGACGTATTTGTATTCGTCAAAATTCACTACGCTTGTAAACGTATAAGTTTGTGCGCCGTTTACCGATTTTAGCTTTCCGAGAGAAACGAACTGTGATGGTTGTTGTTCTTTGCTTACATAAACGTACAAATCGGGTCCGTTGTTTACCAAAAAAGCCTCATCAAAAGCTAAAGTAAAAACGCTGTCTTTTTCATAAATTTTGGCTTTTCCCTTCACGTTATTTCCGTAAGATCCCTGCATAAAATTACCTGAATATTTTAAGACTGCATTTTCGGGAGCTATTTCCATAAATCTTCTGTTGCGGTATTTTCTCGGATGCAGGAAACCAGAAGGAATGATGCGAATATTAAGGTGATCATTGTTTTCATAATAGTGTCTTTTAATGAATATTAATTGGTTATTTTTTTCCAGTTTTGGTCAGCGTTTTTTTTCAGCTTGGCTTCGTTTTTATTCCAGGAAGTGAGGGTATTGTTGAATAACTGATTGTAGAACAGGTGGGTTTTTCCATCAATTATTTTAAAAGTGGTAGGATTAATTTCTACTTTTTCGCCATAATCTCCCATCGCAAAAGCACACCAACCACCATAAACAGGTTCGTATTTGGAAGGATCTTTTTTCAGGAGTTCTTTGTTTTTTGCAGACGACGTGTAATAAATAGCTCCGTTTACATTAACGGCAAATTCTTTTTTTCCTTTTACGCCTTTTTTCTGTTCGATATAAGAAACAGGATCATAGCCCTGAATTGCTAGCTTGTTTTCCAAATTTCTATGTTCTGTTTTTTGTGCAAATGCTAAAAAAGGAAGTAAGAAAACGAGAATGAGTGTGATGTAATTTTTCATAAATAGATGTTTTATTTTTATTGATTGTTTTTATTGTTGAATGTTTGTAGTGTGACCATAATGAAGTTCAAGCAGCCAAAAAAAAGTTAGAGTTGATCTAAGATATCTTTCAAAGAAGCTCTTTCTTTGTAGTCGGGATTGAAATGTCGCCAAATGATTTTTTGATTTTCATCTAAAATAAAGGTTGCAGAAACGGGCAATCTGCCAGAATCATCCGAACGGCTTTTCTTAAAATCATCTCCCAATTGTTTTTCGTAGAAATCCAGTGTTTTTTTCTCAGGTGTGTAAAGCACATCAAAAAGTTCTGCGATTTTATAATTTTCATCATATAAAACGGAATATGCAGTTTTGGTTTTGTTGACGGTTTTTGCTATAAATTCTGGTTTTTCAGGAGAAATGATAACCAGTCTTGTGTTGTTCAACTGTAATTCGGGCGCAAGATTTTGAAGGCTCTCGATGTATTTGTTACAATAGGGACACCATTGCCCACGAATAAAAACCAAAACTGTTTTCTTTTTTTCCAGAGACAATGAAAATGTTTTCTCAAACTGATCTTTTGCAGAAAAATCAGGAATGGTTTCGCCTACCATTTTGCCCTTCACTTCGTCTAATGTTGGTGTTTCCTTGTTGGTAGATTTTTTATTGATAACCGATTGTCCTACATTCAGAAATTGTGTGGCGTTGTAATATCCGTAGTCATATTGAACCAATTCTCCATTTTCATCCAAAAATAGGAAAGACGGATAATTTACGATTTTGAATTTTTTGGCTAGTTCTGTTCCTTCTTTTTCGGCATCAATGTAAAGGCTGATGAAATTTTTATTGAAAAACTCTCCCAATTCTGCATCAGGAAATGTATTTTTTTTCATTAGTTTACAAGGACCGCACCAAGCGGTGTACAAATCGATGAAGATGAGTTTGTTTTCCTGTTTTGCTAGTTTTTTTGCTTCTTCTAAATTTTTTGCCTGAAAATTGATTCCGGTTTTAATTTGTGCATTAAACGAAATGACTGCCAAAAAGAAGAATGTATAAATTATTTTTGTGAACATAAGATAAAGTATTTACCTAGAAGTTCCCAAAAACAAAAAAAATCACCCGATCAAAAGGTGATTTTTTTAAATTTTATTTAAATTGTTGATAATCAGATATTAAAATTATCTTCTTTTTTTTATTTTTCTAATTTGTTCTACACATTTGTGCTTTTGATTTTGTGCGTTGTGTTTGCTGGTATACTTATATTTTTCCCTTATCTCTTCGATATCTTTATTTTTCATAAAAATATCGTGGATGAGGTTTTGACAATGCGCTGAAATTCCATTTATATAATCGTTAAGTTTATCCCAATAATCTCTTTCGTTTTCTATGGCCTGGTTGATTTCTTCTTTGTTTTCAAAATAATAAATTTCGTGCATTTCCACGAAAAAGTTTCGGTTGCGAAGTTTTTTCAGCCATAGATTTTTAGAAATTCCGGTAACGTAATTGGCAAGACAAGTATAAGCTTTGAAATCATCCTCGTACAATTTTTCATACAAGATGATCAATGCATCCTGAAAAACATCTTCTGCGTCTTCCATACTTCCTTTGTTGGCAAGAACAAATTTGCGAGTATAGCCGAAATATTTTTTATACAAAACCCCAAAAGCAACATTATTATCTTTCTGGAAATCTTCTATTGCTAAGGAATTGGTTGCTCTTTTATTCATACAATTCTAAGAACTTTTTGTGTTTTTTCTGTCAGGGTATATCTTTTATCTTGTCTAAATGGAATTACACCTAAAACGCTGTCATTTCCATCAGTCAAAATCCATATTTTTTCTTTAGCTAAAATAGATATTTTTTCGTCTCTAAAAAATTTAGCGATTTTTTTTCTACCTTTCATTCCGATAGGATAAAAATAATCTCCATTTTTCTTTTTGCGAAGCTTTAATGGAAAAATCAGTTTTTTAGCATCAAATTCCCATCGAAATGTTTCCGGTATTTCCTGAACTCTGTCAATTATATCAGTTAGATCAATTTCAATGGTGCTTTCATTAAAATCAAATGATTGAATTAAGATAAGATCTTCCGTAATTTCTGTTTTCTTTTTTAATTCGTTGAAAATTAATTCATTTCTATTGATAATTAATTGATAATGAGCAGAAAAGAAACGGCTTCCGGTCTCTGCGGTGAAGATTTTTTTAATCTCCTCCACTTTATTAAAACCACATTTTTTCAGGATTTCAAATTTCACAAAATCGCTTTCAAGATTGAGTTTTTCTTTATCTAAAATTTTATTTTCCTTGTTTGAAATTGTAACTTTTTTTTCAATTTCTACAATCTGTTGCTGAACAAAATCTTTGGTCTGATTTAAATATGATAAAGACTTCTTAAAATTCTCCAGAAAATGATCATTCGTTTCCAGAAGTTTAGGAACCAATTCATTTCTGATCTTATTCCTTAAGTAATCACTTTTTTTGTTCGAAAGATCTTCGCGGTACGCAATATTATTTTCTTTGGCAAAATCATAAATTTCATCTTTAGAAAAATGCAAAAGCGGACGCAAAATTTTATTGTCGTTTGCAGGAATTCCACTCAAGCCTTTAATTCCTGAAGCTTTAGATAAATTAATAATAAAAGTTTCAAGCTGATCATTGAGATGGTGTGCAGTTACTAAAAATTCTAAATTTTCTTTTTCCTGAATTTGCTTAAAAAAATCATATCGAAGTTCTCTCGCCCAAAGTTGAATAGAATTGTCGGGTTTTTTATCTTGTTCTGAAACTTCATATAAATGAAATTTAATCTCATTTTTAAAACAGAAATCTTCGACAACTTTCTGATCAGAATCAGAATCTTCGCCACGTAGTTTGTAATTGACATGCGCAACCTGGAAATTTAAACCTAAAGCTTTGAAAATGAAAGCTAAAACCATTGAATCCGCACCTCCGCTAACTGCTAAAAGATAGTGCTGGTTTTCCGGAAATGCAATAAGATTTTCGAGTTGTTTTTTGAAGGTTGATTTTTCCAGCATGAGGCTCAGAATTTCTTTTGTACAAAGATAAACCATATAATTAAAATGAATTTTCCTAAATTTGGATCGTCTAAAAAAAGATTATTTATGAAGATTATTAAAATTTTAGCAGTTTCTGCAATGGTGTTGGGTGTAACATCTTGTGTAAGTAAAAAGCAGTATGACGCTCTTAGCGGCAACTACAAACAGTGTATCGAAAATATCGGTGAAAGACAAAGAGAAATTCAGGAATTGAAGTCTCAGAACTCAAGTTTGACCGGTGAAAATAATTTATTGAAAAGTCAACATGATGCTTTGAAATCATCTCTGGATGCATGTCTTTCAAATACAGGAAAAAGCTCTGCAAACATTGATAAATTGGTCGGAGAGATCAATTCTTCAAATATGTATATCAAACAGTTGATTTCTTCCAATGCGAAGAATGACAGTTTAAATTTAGCTTTATCAAACAAGCTGAAGAGATCATTGGATAACGTAACTGATGATGATGTTCAGGTGAAAGTATTAAAAGGTGTGGTAATGATTTCTTTGTCAGACAAATTATTGTATAAAACAGGAGATTACAATGTTTTGCCGGCAGCTCAGGAAGTTTTGGGTAAAGTAGCTAAAGTGATCAACGATTACGACAAATACTCCGTATTGATCGAAGGTAACACAGATAACGCTCCGTTAAGCTCTGCAAATCTACCAAGAGACAACTGGGATCTTTCTGCATTAAGAGGTACGGCGATTGCAAAAGTATTGCAAGGTCAGTTCGGTGTTGATCCGGCGAGAATTACTGCAGGTGGACGTTCAGAGTACAATCCTAAAGCGACCAACATGAGTGTTTCCGGAAGAGCGGAAAACAGAAGAACAGAAATTATCATTATGCCTAAACTCGATGAGTTTATGAAATTGATGGATATTGCTCCAAAGAAATAATTGTCAGAAAAATAACAAAAAAGAATCCCGATAAATTTTATCGGGATTCTTTTTTTTTGATCACGTCTTCTTTTTTACTTTTTAAGATTGCCTTCAAAAGCAGATGACGCTCTCTTTTTAAAGGGAATTTTTTTCTGAAGGATCAATTTGTTTCATCACTTAATCTTTAACCAAGTTTTTTTAATAAATCTTTTTTCATCATTGGCTTCTTCGTATGGCAAATCTACCGCTAAAAACGATTACAAAACATCCGTGTTTTTACGGTATTTTAGATTAAATATTGGGGATTATATTTCTTCAAAAATTATTAATATTTAAGTAAATTTGAATCTTAAAATTATCAGAATGAGCTTTTTTGAAGAAGAAAACCCTGAAATGGACAGGTATTTGGAAAATCATGCTTCTGCAGAGCCGGAAATTCTCAGGAAACTGAGAAGAGAAACGTTCCTGAAGACAACACAACCGCACATGATTTCCGGTTATCAGCAGGGAAGATTACTTACTATCATTTCAAAAATTTTACAGCCGAAGAATATTTTAGAAATTGGCACTTTTACAGGTTATGCAGCACTTTGTTTAGCTGAAGGATTGTCTAAAGACGGTAAGCTGACAACTTTGGACGTAAACAAAGATTTGGCATATTTACCGGAAAAATATTTTGCGGAAAGCAATTTTTCTGAGCAGATTCATTTTAAAATTCAGGATGCAAAAGAATTTTTGAAAGAAACGAACGAAGTTTTTGATCTTGTTTTTATTGATGCCGATAAAGAAAATTATGCAGAATATTTCAGATTAATTAAATCCAAAACAAAATCAGGATCGGTTGTGATGTTTGACAACGTGCTTTGGTACGGAAAAGTTTTAGAAGAAAATCCAAAACAGAAATCTACACAGGTCATCAAAGAACTTAATGATTTGGCAGCGAAAGATGACGATTTTGAAAATCTTATTTTACCTTTGCGTGACGGAGTAAATCTGCTTCGCAGGAAATAATTAAAAGATTTAAATATTAAATAATTAAAATATTCACCCCTCTAATTTTTTAATCTTTAAATCATTCAATCTTTTAATATAAAAAAATGGATAAAGGAATTTGTGTTGTGACAGTAGCGCCGATACGTGCAGAAAATTCTGACAAAGCAGAAATCGTTACAGAAATATTGTTTGGCGAAAGTGCAGATATCTTGGAAGTCAATAAAAACTGGACTAAAATAAAGATGCATTACGACGGGTATGAAGGTTGGATGGACACCAAGCAAATAAAACCTGTTGCCGATGAATATCTTACGAGCCGTAAAATTACTTTGATTACAGAAGATTTTGCTTCTATAATGACCAATGATGGGCGTACTTTGCTTTCTATGGGCTCTGAAGTTGAATATCCTGCTGTTGCGTCAAGACGGAGCCATGACGTAAGAGAAAGTATTGCCTTAACTGCAAGAGAATTTCTGAATGTTCCTTATTTATGGGGTGGGAAAAGCTTTTTTGCAGTCGATTGCTCTGGTTTTGTACAGTTGGTTTTTAAAATTCACAATATTAAGCTTCCGAGAGATACTTACCAACAGGCTGAAGTCGGAGAGGTTTTGAGTTTTGTAGAAGAAAGTCAACCGGGAGATCTTGCTTTTTTTGAAAATTCTGAAGGCAAAATTATTCACGTCGGAATTATGCTTGAAAACCAAAAGATTATTCATGCTTCAGGAAAAGTGAGAATCGATACGTTGGATTCTACAGGGATTTTCAATAAAGAATTGAATAAGCATACACACAAATTAAGGGTCATTAAAAATGTAATCTAATAATGAAGACTTCAAGTTTACTTTTATCAATAAATATAATCCTGCTTGTTTTTATATGGGTTTTCGTAGGAGTTAATTATGCAGGTTTACCGGAAACGGTTCCTTCTCATTTTGCGGTTAACGGAAATGTAGACGGAGAAAGTGAAAAACGGGCAATCTGGTTTTTACCGGGGATTGCAACATTTCTCTTTTTACTGCTTGTCGGTATTCCAAGAAATCCCGATTCACCAATGTTGAATGTTCCCGGTTCTTACCGGAATAAAGAAAGTTTGAAACTTTTCGCATACAGCATATTACTTCCGATATTGTTTTTATTAGCAGATACAGTTGTGGAAAGTATTCTTATTGCACAAGGCAAATTGCAGGAAATGAGCAATGCAGTTTTTGTTTTGTTAACTCTTTTATTGATTGTAGTAGGCATACATATTTTCAAAATGATAAAAGAAAGTCAATCAGAAAAATCTAAAATTTAAAATTGAATTTTCTTTACAACATATTCATTTATCTTCTCATCTTCGGAATGAAAGTTTTTTCGTTGTTTAATGATAAAACTAAAAGAGGCGTTGAAGGAAGAAAAGAATCTGTAAATCGCATAAAATCTGCTTTTTCAGCCTCAGATAAAGTTATTTGGATGCATGCGGCAAGTTTAGGCGAATATGAGCAGGGTTTACCGGTTTTAGAAAGGCTTAAGGATGAGTTTCCAAGTCATAAAATTTTGATCACATTTTTTTCGCCTTCAGGTTATGAAAATGTTGTTAAAAAGAAAAGTATTGCCGATGCAATCTGTTATTTACCCTTTGATACAAAGAAAAATATAAGAGAATTTATTTCTCACATTAATATTGAACTATTTTTTACGGTGAAGTATGATTATTGGTATAATCTTCTTGCCGAACTTAAAAATAATGATGTAAAAATATTTGTGATTTCAGCATTATTTTATGAAAGTCAATCATTCTTCACTTCATATGGAAGATGGTTTGTAAAACAGTTGCAAAAAAATGTTGACTGGTTTTTTCATCAGACCCAACATTCTTATCTTTTAGCTAAAAGTATTGGTTTGACAAATGCTTCGGTTACGGGTGATACAAGATTTGACAGGGTGAAACATCTGAAAACCCGGGATAATCATATTGATTTTATTAAAGAGTTTATAGGTGATGAAAAAGCAATTGTCTTTGGAAGTTCGTGGCAGGCTGAAGAGAAAATAGCGAAAATGATTTTTGGGAAAAATCAGGATGTAAAATTAATTATTGCTCCCCACGATTTAAAAAGAGTAGAAAATTTAAAAGAAATCTTTCCAGATGCAATCCTTTATAGTAATTTAAAGAATTCTCAAGCCCTTCAATTCCCGAATTCTCAAATACTTATCATTGACAGCATCGGTTTGCTTTCAAAACTGTATTCTTATGCAGATATTGCAATTGTTGGGGGTGGGTTTCACGATTCCGGGTTGCATAATATTCTTGAGGCAGCAGCTTTTGGCGTTCCTGTAATTTTCGGAAATCATTACATGAAAAATCCGGAAGCGGATGATTTAATCAAATTTGATGGCGGAAAATCTTTTGAACATGAAAATGAAGCTGCAGAATTTGCGCTTTACCTTTTAAATAATGATGAAGAATTAAAAAATATGTCAGAAAATGCCGGAAAGTTTGTGGCTGAACAACCGAATTCTTCAGAGCTTATTATACATAAAATTCTATCACTTTAGAAATCCCTGGCTTTTAATATCTTTCACGAGCAAATCCAAATGGTCAGGAATTTTATCAATCGTTAACCAATTAAAATCAAAACTATTATTGATGCAGAGTTTTTCCAGATATCTGTTCTCATGAATTTTTGATTCTATGCTTTCTAATATTTCGTTAAGCTCCATCCAGTAATCTTCGTCAAGTTTTTTAATCGAAATAATGGCTTTCAGAAGTTTATTGATCAGATAAATATAAAGTTTGTAAATATTATCAAATCTTTGGTGATTAAGTTTGTCATTACTTTCTAAGATTTGATTGACAAGAAATAGTTGCAGATAGATGTCTCCGAACTTATCAGTTGTAATTTTTACGTGCTCGGTAATTTCTGCGCTTATTTTTCTGATCAGAACCAAAAAATATTTAGGATTTCCAATGTATTTTGAGGCCAGAAGAATTCTCTCTTCAATCTGTTCTTCCATTTGGGATCTTTTCTGATCTGTTGTTTCAGTATCAATCAGTTCAAAATAAAGTTTTTTTGACAAAAGTTTATCCTTTTTCAACAAACGGAAAATCAAACGGTCTTTTTCTATTGATGAGAAATTGCTCAGTGCAGCTTTAAATTCTTTCGAATATTCCATTAGTTAAAAATTTTAGAGTATTTCAAAAATCCGTTAAAAGCCCAATTTGCAGTATAATACAAAGATTTTACTGTAGAGAATTTCATGAAATCTTTATAAACCAAATATTGATCTTTTATAATATTCTGTTTTTTCCTTGAAACACTTGTGGGATGCATTCTATATTTTGCCATAGTTTTCGGAAGTGGTTTTCCTTCAGGAATTTTTTTAAGCAGATTGAGCCACATTACATGATCTTCGCGTTTGCTTCCTTCTGGGAAAAATTCTACACCGACTCTTTTAGAATCATACATTGATGAAAGTAAAGAAAGACGACAGGTTTTTAACAAATTATCAAACGTAACAACTTTATCTGCTTTGAAGTCCTCAATTTTAGGTTCTAAATTCTCATCACATCTTGCATAAGTAGAGTAGGCAATCTCAGCATTTTCTTTTTTCATAAAAGCTATCATTTCTTCAAGAAATTCAGGTTCCCAAAAATCGTCGGCATCCAAAAAAGTGATAAATCTTCCGGTTGCGTTTTTTAACGAAATATTTCTTGCGTGTCCTGCACCACCATTTTTTTTTGCTATTGTCAGTTTTATCCTGGGATCGTTGATTTTCTGAATAATTTCTACAGAATTGTCAGCCGATCTGTCATCCGTAATCAGCCATTCCCAATCTGTAAAAGTCTGATTCTGTACAGAGCTGATCGTTTCTTCCAAAAATTTTGAAGAATTGTAGCAGGGTGTTATGATCGAAACTTCAGGCATTCAGTATTTTTTGCAAATATAAGGCTTTGAAAATGGTCTTTAAAAGAGCTGTTTTTGAAAAAATGTAAATTATGATTCCAAAATTCAAAAAAAATGATGGAGTTTTAATAAAAAATCATAATTTTATGCCTTGAAAAATTTGATCTATGAAGAAATTAGCATTATTGTTTGCAGGTTTATCATTAATGGTAGCTACTACCGCATGTAACGATGACGACGAAACTGTGCAGGAGTTTCCAATCGTGGGAACCTGGAAACCGGTAGCAGAAGTGAGAACTGAGGTTGATCTTGACGGTGTCGGGGTTTCTGATGAAATTACTTATACTACCTGTCAACAGCAATCTACATGGGTTTTTAATGAAAATGCTTCCGGGAAAAGAACAGATAAAGACGAAGTGGGTAGTTCTTTGGCTTGTACAACAATCAATCAACGTAACTTCACTTACGTTTATACCAAATCTGATAAGAATTTCGAAATAAAATATCAGGGAACTGTAGTTTCTGAAAAAGGTCAGGTTGTTGATCTTAATGCTGAAACGATGAATATCAAATTTGTGGATGATACCGATCCTACTGTGTACAAAACCACAACACGTACTTTTAAGAGAATTGCTCAATAATATTTAAGAATTTTTATTACAGTCAATCAATCTCATCTTCGGATGAGATTTTTTTATGAATTATTGCTGTAATTAATTAAAATTAAATTTCCAATTCTTTTAAAATCATTAAATTTGTGAATCTTGATTTAGAATTAAAAAATCTAAAGTCTAAAATCTAACATCTAATATCTTATAAAAAAGTGTTTTACGATCATCAGCAGATAGAAAAAAAGTGGCAGAAATATTGGGAAGACAATCAAACCTACAAAACTTCCGATAAAACAGATAAACCGAAATTTTATGTTCTCGATATGTTTCCATATCCTTCAGGAGCGGGGCTTCACGTAGGTCATCCTCTTGGATATATTGCGTCAGATATTTATGCGAGATATAAAAGACATCAGGGTTTCAATGTTCTCCATCCTGTTGGTTACGACAGCTTCGGACTTCCTGCTGAACAGTATGCAATTCAGACTGGGCAACATCCGGCAATTACAACGGAGCAAAACATTACGAGATACGAAGAACAATTAAGAAAAATAGGTTTTTCATTTGACTGGAGCAGGGAAGTGAGAACTTCTGATGCTTCTTATTATAAATGGACGCAATGGATTTTCATTGAATTGTTCCATTCCTGGTATAATAAAAATACAGACAAGGCAGAATCGATCTCAACTTTGATCAGACATTTTGAAGAAAAAGGAACAGGAGAGTTAAGTGCCAATCAAAACGATGAATTAAATTTCACTGCAGAAGAATGGAAAAATGCTTCTGAGATTGATAAAGAAGATATTTTATTAAATTATCGTTTAGCCTACAGAGCTGAAACGACTGTAAACTGGTGTCCGGCTTTAGGAACAGTTCTTGCGAATGATGAGGTAAAAGACGGAAAATCCGAAAGAGGGGGGTTTCCTGTTTATCAGAAAAAAATGATGCAGTGGAGCATGCGTATTTCTGCATATTCTGAAAGATTATTACAAGGTTTAAAAACTTTAGACTGGCCTCAACCATTGAAAGATTCACAGGAATACTGGATCGGAAAATCTCAGGGAGCTCAGGTTAGATTTAATGTTGAAAATCATGATGAGATCGTTGAGGTTTTCACAACTAGACCTGATACAATTTTCGGAGCGACTTTTATGGTTTTAGCTCCCGAAAATCCTTTAGTGGAAACAATTACTACAGCTGAGCAAAAAGTTGAGGTTGATACTTATATCGAAGAAACTTCAAAGAAAACTGAGCGTGATAGAATGGCAGACGTGAAAAACGTTTCAGGTGCTTTCACGGGAAGTTATGCGATCAATCCGTTTAGCGGAGAAAAAATGCCGATCTATATTTCAGATTATGTTTTGATGGGTTACGGAACAGGAGCTGTAATGGCTGTTCCTGCACATGACGAGCGTGATCACAGATTTGCAAAGAAATTTAATTTAGAAATTAAAAAAGTTGTAGAAACTGACGAAGATATTCAGGAAAAATCTTTTGATTCTAAAGATTCTGTGTGTGTAAATTCTGATTTCTTGAATGGCTTAAATTATAATAATGCAAAGGCATTAATTATAGACGCGATTGAGAAAAAAGGAATCGGTCACGGAACGACAAATTACAGACAGCGTGATGCGATTTTCTCAAGACAGCGTTATTGGGGAGAGCCAGTTCCAATCTATTATAAGGATGGAATGCCTTACACGTTGCCGACTTCTGCATTGCCGTTAGAACTTCCTGAAGTTGAAAAATATTTACCGACAGAAGACGGAGATCCGCCATTAGGAAATTCAAAAACTTTTGCTTGGGACGAAGCAAACCAAAAAGTGGTTGCTACAGATTTAATTGATGATAAAACTGTTTTTCCTTTAGAATTATCTACAATGCCAGGTTGGGCTGGAAGCTCATGGTACTTCTTAAGATATATGGATCCGAAAAATCATGAGGTCTTTGCTAATAAAGAGCTTTCGGATTATTGGGGACAGGTAGATTTGTATATTGGTGGAAGCGAACACGCAACCGGTCACTTATTATATTCTCGTTTTTGGAATATGTTCTTAAAAGACAGAGGTTATATTAATCAGGATGAGCCTTTCCAGAAGTTGATCAATCAGGGGATGATTTTGGGGATGAGTGCGTTTGTGTATAGAATCGGGGGGACTAATCAATATGTTTCTAAAAATTTAGCAAAAGATTATCAGACTCAGTCAATCCATGTTGATGTATCTCTATTAAAAGGAACATCTGATGAATTAGATACTGAAGCTTTCAAAGCATGGAGACCAGATTACGCTGACGCAGAATTTATTTTAGAAGACGGAAAGTACATCACAGGTCGTGAAGTGGAAAAAATGTCTAAGTCTAAATACAATGTTGTAAATCCTGACGATATCTGTGAAGAATACGGCGCAGACGGTTTAAGATTATACGAAATGTTCTTAGGTCCGTTGGAGCAATCTAAACCTTGGAACACGCAAGGACTAAGCGGAGTTTATGGCTTCCTGAAAAAATTCTGGAATTTATACTTCAACGAAGATGCTTTTGAAGTTTCAGAAGAAGAGCCGACAAAAGCTGAATATAAAATTTTACATACTTTAATAAAGAAGGTTGTTTATGATATTGAAAATTTTTCTTTCAATACGTCAGTTTCTTCATTTATGATCGCTGTCAACGAGTTACAGAAAATAAAATGCAACAAACGCAATATTTTAGAACCTTTAGCCGTTATTATTTCCCCGTATGCTCCGCACATCTGTGAAGAGGTATGGAATTTGCTTGGTCACAGCGGGTCGATTGAATTTGAAAAGTTCCCGGAACTGAACGAAGAATATTTAATTGAGGACGAAATTAATTATCCGGTAAGTGTAAATGGTAAGATGAAGTTTAAAATTTCTCTTTCTGCTCAACTTTCGGCACAAGAGGTTGAAGTTTTAGTGCTTCAAAATGAAAAAATGAAGGAAATTTTGGAAGGTAAAACCCCTAAAAAGATTATTGTAGTGCCGAAAAAAATAGTAAACATTGTAATTTAAAACAAATTTAACATTGGTAATTTCAAAAAATTAAGCCCTTAATGTTTTTGATTTTTTAATGTATTTTCAATTAATGATAAAAATCAGTAATATTTTTAGATATAATTACAATATCGGAATCGTATTAAATTTTCGTTATCAAAAAAAGACAAAATGTTTATTTAAGACTATTGCATTTTAAGTAATTTTGCCTTTATTTTACAACTTTAAAATTTTTAAACAATATAATTTAGTTAAATATGGAAATGAATGTTTCAAAAAATGATGAGCAAGTAGTTGCTAAAAAAGCAGGGGGTCTTAATCCGGCTGTAATTATTCCTATTCTATTAGTTATAGGAATTTGTATTTATTTATTCGTTCTTGGTAGCCCAGGAAATTTTAAAGATGCAGATAAACTAGGAAGTGGTTCTGTTGCTTTTTCAAGTGTTGAAGGGAAAGACATTCACCCAGAGTCGTTTTTGGGAATTATCTACAAAGGAGGGGTTATCGTACCGATCTTGATTACTTTCATGATCACTGTAATCGTTTTCTCTTTCGAAAGATATTTTATTCTTAGCAAAGCTGCTGGAAAAGGTAACTTAGATAATTTCGTAGTAAAAGTAAGAAGCTTACTAAACCAAAACAGAGTTGATGAAGCTTTAGAAGAGTGTGACAGACAGGAAGGTTCTGTAGGTAATGTAGTAAAAGAAGGTCTTACAACTTACAAGGCTTTATCAAATGATACTACATTAAATAAAGAACAAAAAATGGTTGCTCTTAATAAAGCTATCGAAGAGGCTACTACTCTTGAGATGCCAATGCTTGAGAAAAACATGATGATTCTTTCTACTCTAGGTACAGTTGCAACATTGATCGCACTACTTGGAACAGTAATCGGGATGATCAAGGCGTTCTTCGCATTAGGTTCTGGAGGTGGTACTCCTGATGCTGCTGCACTTTCTACAGGTATCTCTGAAGCATTGATCAATACAGCTTTAGGTATTGGTACTTCTGCAATTGCGATTATGCTTTATAACTTCTTTACATCAAAAATTGATGGATTGACTTACAAGATCGACGAGATCGCAATGAGCATCCAGCAGTCTTTCGCAGAATTCAACTAAGAATTTTGTAGCAAGATATTTGCATTGTAAAAAGAAGTTTAATTAAAAATAAATAATATAATGGCGAGAGTCAAACCAAAAAGACATGGGGTAGTTACGGATATGACGGCAATGTGTGACGTTGCATTCCTTCTACTTACGTTCTTTATATTGACCACTCAGTTTAAGAAACCTGACGTGGAGCAGATCAAACCGCCATCTTCAATCTCAGAAAAATTACTTCCTGATGCTAGTTTAATGACTATCAATGCCACTCCGGACGGAAAATTTTATTTCCAACCTGTGGATAATGCATCAGAAAGAGTACAGCTTTTAGATAAAATGGGACAAAAGTACGGTGTTGCTTTTGATAATAAGCAAAAAGCTGCATTTCAAAGAGTTCAGGCAATTGGGGTTCCTATGAACCAGCTGAAAAGCTATTTGGATTTGCCGGAAGATGCGCAGAAAAGTTTTAAGAGTCCTACAGGGATTCCTATGGATAGTACTAATAAACAATTAGTTGACTGGGTAGAGCAAAGTTTAAGCGTTAATCCTGATTACAAGTTAGCAATCAAAGGTGACGTTACGACGGAGTATCCTAAAGTTAAAAGTTTATTTGAGGGTTTAAGAGATATCGATTTTCTTAAATTTTGGTTGATAACGTCACAAGAAGGTAAACCTAATGAATAATATCATTTAGAAATGGCAGAAGTACAAGTACAGGAAAAAGGCGCCAAAGGCGGCAAGGTACGTTCCAAGAAACAGAGTACCAGAGTTGATATGACTCCAATGGTGGACTTGGGTTTTCTATTGATTACCTTCTTTATGTTCACAACCACATTCTCTAAACCGAATGTTATGGATTTGGGTCTTCCGGCAAAACCGAAAGAAAATACTCCGAAACCACCTCCAACTGAGATTAAACTTTCAAATTCAATTTCATTATTATTAGGTAAAGACAATAAGATTTTTTGGCATCAGCAAGATAATACATCTTTAACTGATCAAAATCTTAACGAAACTACTTTTGATAGAGAAGGAATCAGAAAGATCATAGAGCAAGCAAAGAATAGTGCGGCTGATAGAACTAAATTTACAGTGATTATCAAACCGACTGACGATGCAGTGTATAAGAACTTTGTAGATATTCTTGACGAAATGGCTATTACCAAAAGTGAGCAGTATGGTGTTACTGATCTTAAGCCTTGGGAAAAAGCTATTTATGATAGAAAAGTAGGAAATCCAGCTGGTGCTGCTCCTGCAACAAAGTAATTTAACCATTAAATTTGAATTACAATGGCAGATGAAAATGTATACAGTCAAAATCTTTCGTTAGACGAGATTGTATTTGAAAATAGAAATAAAAGTTATGGTGCGTATGATATCAGAACTCAGTATCCTAGATTACTGACGAAGTCTTTTATCATCGGTACATCATTATTCCTGGTGGCTGCTTTATCTCCTTTTATCTATCTTACTATTAAAAATATGAATGCGGCTGACGAAGTTCAGGTGAAAGCAGATTTAGTAGAGATTTTACAGGAAGATAAAATTATAGAAGAGCCAAAAGAAGAAGAACCACCTCCACCACCTCCTCCAAAAGAGGAAGAAAAAATTGAGGTAATTCAAAACGTAGTTCCGGAACCGGTGAAAGCTCCTAAAATTGAGACTCCACCACCGCCGATTTCTAAGCAATTAGAAACTCAGACTGGATTAGTTGCTCAAGAAGGGGTAAAAGCTCCTGCTTACACACCACCGCCACCGCCACCATCTACAGGGACTAAGGCTTCAACAGCTGAAGTTAAACCTCAGGTGAGTGACACTCAGGTGTATAGTGAGGTTGAGCAGACCGCAGAATTCCCTGGAGGAATCAATGCTTTCAGAAATAAATTTCAAAATAGCTTTGACGGTTCAGCGATGAACGGTGATGAAGGAGCTGTTAAAACTGAAATTACTTTCGTGGTTGAAAGAGACGGAACTATTACCGATGTAAAAGCTAATGGTAAAAATTCAGACTTTAATTCTGAAGCGGTTAGAACCATTAAGTCAATTAAAAATAAATGGACTCCTGCAAAAATCAACGGTCAATCTGTTCGTTACAGATTCAGATTCCCGGTATCAATGAATTTTGAAGGTTAATATTTATCTTAAATACTATTAAAAAAGAGAAGCAATTGCTTCTCTTTTTATTTTTTTTAATACTTTTGTTATATGATGTTCAATTGGTTATCCTTAGTCACAGGATTGTTTTATATAGTTCTCGGAATTGTAATAATTATTTACAAATTCTTCTTTACACTTTTAGAGCCTGCTGTAGCTTATCCGCTTGGCGGATTGGTAATGCTGTATGGTGTTTTCAGAATATGGAGAGCCGTTTCAAAAATTAGAAATACCGATGATCATGAATAATCTGAAATCACTGATATTTTTACTATTGGTTCTCACGGTAAGTTGTTCAAAAAAAGAAGATAAATCCCCGTCTTATCACAAAGGAGATATGACCATATTAACGGATGAATCTTTCAAAAGTGTTACTGAAGCATTGGCTGATGGATATATGATTAATTATCCTGAAACTAAAATTAAAGTAGTTACTAAAAAAGAAGATTTAGGTTTCTTAGATCTTTTGAATGATAAGGCTAGAATTGTTGTAATGTCAAAAGAACTTTCTGCTGAAGAAGTAAAAGCTTATGAGGAGCAGGCAGATCTTAAATTCTTACCCGCAAAATTTGCAGCGGATGCTGTAGTTTTTGTTGTTCCTAAAAATTCTCCGAAAACAAGTATTACGATGGAGGAAATTGCTCAGGGAATGCAATCGGATGATAAAAACTTTATCTATGACGGTGCAAATTCAAGTAATTTAAATTTTGTGGCACAAAAACTTAAAAAACTTCCAAAGGATTTAAAATATTCTATTATTCCCGGAAGTACAAATGTTATTGAGGAATTAAATAAATATCCGGACAAAATAGGGGTAGTGGGCCTAAATACAATCAGCAGACCTTATGATAAAAATGCGGAAAAATTGAGAGAGTTCATCAAGATCCTTCCGGTTGAGACTGGTGGAAAATTGTATTCTCCAGATTTTGAAGGTTTACGCGAAATGAAATATCCTTTTACCAGAGTGTTATACTTTTTAACAAATGAAGGGAATTTTAACATTGCCAGCGGTTTTATAAGATACTCATGCACACAGTTAGGACAAATAATTGTGCAAAAAGAGGGCTTACAGCCGTATAATATTTACAGACGAGAAGTTCAGATGCGTTAAATAATATTAAATTCATCTGATTACCAATTTAATTCGTTTATTTTGGTCTGAAAATTGTGGGTTGATAATAGTTCAATTTAGAAAATATATAATGAAAGATATAATGATTATGAATGTAAAGAAGATTGCTTTTGGAGCAGCGGTTGTATTTTTTAGCAATTTTACGATTGCACAAACATTACAAGACGGTATCAACAGCATCGACAGTGATAAATTTGCTCAGGCAAAAAACAATTTCACTCAGATGATTGCTAAAGAGCCAAAAGCAGAAAATTATTTCTATTTAGGAAATACTTATTTAAGACAATCTGAGCCGGACTTTGCTCAGGCAACTGAAAATTTTAATAAAGGTCTTGCTGCAGACAACAAAAGTTATTTAAATAAACTTGGTTTAGCTACGGTTAAATTAGGTAAAGGTGATAAAAGTGCTATTGCTGAAATTCAGAAAATAGTTACAGATTCAAGAGAAAAAGATGCTGAAGTTCTTTTCAGAGCAGCAGAAGCTTTGACATTGTTTGAAAAAAATAACTCTCCTGATTTAGCAATTCAGTTTTTGAATAAAGCAATCGAAAGGGCAGCTAAGAAAGAAGTTCCTGCAAATTATTACTATACTTTAGGAGATGCTTACAGATTAAAGAGGATTCCTGGTGATGCAATGTCTGCGTACGACAAAGCTTTACCTTTAGCCAAAAACAAAGCTTCGGTTTATACAAGAATCGGAACACTTTGGATGGCAGCTCAACAATGGCAACAAGCTAAAACAAGTATTGAGAAGGCAATTTCTACAGATCCAACATATGCGCCTGCGTACAAAGCGTTAGCGGCTTATAACATCAAATACCAGGAAAATGCAAAAGCAACTCAGGATTTGATTAATTATACAAAATATGCTGATGAAGATCCTTATACTCAGTTGGAGATTGCTAAATTGTATTTTACCAATGAAGATTATGCCAACTCAAAATTGATTTTAGATAAGATTTTTGATAAAATTAATGATCCTATTAAATTCAAATTGAGAGCATATGTAAACTATGCAGACGGACAATATGCAGAAGCAAAACAAAACATGGACACTTTTGTTTCTCAAGCCGAGAAATCGAGAGTGCAGCCTGCAGATCAAGGTTTGCAAGGTCTTATTGCTGCAGGTTTGGCAAAAACAGAAACTGATGCTGCGAAAAAAACAGCTTTAATGACTGAAGCTCAGCAAAAAGTAGCAATTGCTAAAGCGGCAAAAGATGAAACGATGAAGTGGGATATGGAACTTGTAAAAATTGCTGGCGGTGGAGCTTCTCAATCAGCTGTAGATGCAGGACCAACTAATCCTCAAATTGAAGCATTGAAAAAACAGGTTGCTGCAAATGCTCAGGATTCTGATGCTTTGTACAAATTGGCAACAGCTTATCAGGATGTTAAAAACTGGAACGGTGCCATCTTAACGTGGCAGAAAATGAGTACGCTTTTACCGGACTGGGCTCCTGCGTACTACAGTTTAGGATATGCATACCAGCAGGCTACAAATAACGATGCTGCAAAGATTGCTTATGAAAAATATATCACTACAGTAAAACCTGCAGAAGTAGAAGCTAACAAGCAGACTTTAGCTTATGCTTACTTTGCGGTTGCATATTTATCTAAAGATTCTGATGTAGCAAAAGCAAAAGATTATGTTGCTAAATCTTTACAGTTAGATCCTACTTATCAGGATGCTGTAAAATTAAATACAGAGATCAACAAATAATTTAATTTTTAAATTATACATATTAAAACTTCCCATTCTCAATGTTTGGGAAGTTTTTATTTTAAATCTTATATTTGAAACTATGAAAACAGACATACTTGCTTTTGGTGCACATCCGGATGATGTTGAATTAGGTTGTGGCGGAACAATTGCCAAATTAATTTCAGAGGGTAAAACCTGTGTAATTATTGATCTTACTAGAGGTGAACTTGGAACTCGCGGAACTGATGAGATAAGACATAAAGAGGCAACCGAATCTGCAAAGATTTTAGGAGTTTCTGCCAGAGAAAATTTGGGAATGAAAGATGGTTTTCTTGTTAATTCTGAAGCGTATCAATTGGAAATAGTAAAAATGATCCGTAAATACCGTCCGGAAATCGTGTTAGCGAATGCAATTGATGACAGGCATCCGGATCACGCAAAAGCAGCGAAATTAGTTTCAGATGCGTGCTTTTTAGCTGGTTTAAGAAAGATAGAAACAATTGTTGATGGAGAAAATCAGGAAGTGTGGAGACCAAAGCAAATTTTCCATTATATACAGTGGAAAGATATTAAGCCGGAATTTGTAATTGATATATCAGAACATCTTAATAAGAAATTGGAAGCTTGTATGGCTTTTAAAACACAATTTTACGATCCGAAATCTACAGAGCCGGAAACTCCAATCACTTCAAAAGACTTTTATGAAAGCCTGACTTATCGTGCTCAGGATTTAGGTAGGTTATCAGGAGTCATTTATGCTGAGGGATTTACGACTGAGAAGCTGATTGCAATGAAAAATTTTGACGGAATTGTTTTGTAATTAAAAAATATATCCTATATTTGCACCACCAAAAACGGTGATTGTAGCTCAGTTGGTTAGAGCGCCGGATTGTGGTTCCGGAGGTCGGGGGTTCGAGACCCCTCATTCACCCCATAAAAAACACATTTTCTTTTGAAAATGTGTTTTTTTATTCTAAAAAAGCATCTGAAAAGATGCTTGATTTTTTTATATAATAGGTTAGTTTTTTTGATTTAAACTTCGTCGTCAGAATCAATAGTGTAAGTTCTGCTTTTGAAATCTTTATCATGTTTTTCAGATATTACATCTTCACCTTTTTCATTAATGATAAAATCTGTAGATTCATTAAACATTTCCTGAAAGCTTTTAAAATCTTCTTTATAAAGGTAAATTTTATGCTTTTCGAATGTAGCCTCCCCATTCTCCCCGAAATTCTTTTTGCTTTCGGTAATTGTAAGATAATAATCTCCTGCTTTCGTCTCGCGCACATCAAAGAAATACGTTCTTCTTCCTGCTTTTAACACCTTCGTGAAAATTTCATTCTCATGGCGTTCCTTGTATTCACTCATTATTAGATATTTTTTAATCTTGTTAAGAACAAATATAAAATATTTCTTTTAATCACAAAATTTTTTTTATGATTTATTTAACAATTACGAAAGAAACAGCTAAGCGGGTATAAAATTGGTAATTTCAGTAAGATTAATGATTTTATCTGCACGTTGAGCACTAGACTCTCTATGAGTGATAATTATGGAAGTTGCGTTATGAATTTTTGTATCTATATTTTTCAGAATATTCTGTTCGGTTTCCGTATCTAAAGCTGATAGAGAATCGTCAAAAATGATAATATTAGGATCTTTTATTAATGCTCTTGCAATACAAATTCGCTGTTTCTGTCCTCCTGAAAGCATTACTCCACGTTCTCCGACCATTGTTTTATAGCCTTCTTTGAATTCTACAATGTTTTTGTGAACGTCTGCTATTTTAGAATATTCTACCACTTTTTCGTGGGAAGGATTGTCGATTGAAAAGCCAATATTATGCTCAATAGAATCTGAAAACAGGTAACTTTCCTGTGGAATATAACCGATAAAATTTCTGTAATTATCGAGATTATGATCTTTCAGATTTTTCCCATCAATTAAAATTTCTCCTTCTGTCGGATCAATCAATCTGCATAAAAGTAGGGCTATGGTCGATTTTCCGCTTCCGGTTTTACCCATTATGGCTAAAGATTGTCCTGCATCAATTTTAAAACTTAAATTTTCTAAAGCCTTAATTCCTGTATTAGGGTAAACATACGATACATTTCTAAATTCGATATCTCCTTTGATCGGATAATTTTCAAAGTTTTTGTTAACCACTTCAGATTTTTTATCCATGAATTCATTGATTCTCTGCATAGAAGCTTCCGCCCTCTGATTAACCGAAGTTACCCAACCAACCATAGAAAAAGGCCAGATCAGAATATTAATATACATAAAGAAATCTGCAATTTTGCCTACCGTTAATTCTCCTGCAATATATTTTTGTCCGCCGATTAAAATAATGGCAACATTCAATAATCCGATTACAAATAAAATAATAGTAAAAAAATAGGCTTCAGTTTTTGCCAAGTCTAAAGCTTTGTCCTGATAATCTGTGACCTTTGCGCCATAGTTTTTTTTAATATAATTTTCTTTAGCAAAAAATTTAACGACACGAATTCCGGAAAAGCTGTCCTGTACAAAAGTGGAAATTGCAGACTGACTTTTCTGCATGATTTTTGACTTTTTATTGATGATCGAACTGACTTTGAAAATGATGTACGAAAGAATAGGTAATGGAAATAAAGTCCAGACAGTCATCGATACATCTGTTTTCAACATATAAATACAGGTGATTGTCAATAAAACTAATAAGTTCACCACATACATCACACCGGGACCAAGATACATTCTTACTGCTACAACGTCCTCACTCAGACGATTCATTAAATCTCCCGTTGTAGTCGTTTTATAATCTGTTAAAGATAAATCCTGGTAATGTCTGTAGATTTTATTTTTAAGTTCATATTCTATCCTTCTTGATGCCACAATAATGGTTTGTCTCATCATAAAGGTGAAAAATCCTGTAAGAAGCGAGCAGCCTACAATAATAGCTACATAAATAAGCACTTGTTTGTTGAAGCCTAGACTTCCTGTTTTTGTAAGTTCATCTACAGATTTTCCTACAAACTGTACTTTATATATATTGAAAAAATTGCTGGCAATGATGAAGAGTAACCCCCAAAACAATAATATTTTGTGCTTCCAAAAGTAAGGGTTCAGAGTTTTTAAAGCTTTCATAAACTTTTGCAAATTTACAAAAATAGAGTCAGACTAGGAATTTCATAAATTTTAAATTTTGTATCTTTGCACCCATAAAAAGCTCTTTGAATGTTAGGAAGAAGACAAATCCGTGAAAAAGTAGTAGAAAGTGTGTATTCTTACTACCAAAATCCAATAAAATTTGATGTTTTAGAGAAAAACATGTTCTATGGAATAGAGAAAATCTATAATCTCTATATTCTTGAAATCAACTTTTTGGTATCGCTGAAAAATTTAGCAGAAAACCAGATGGAAATTGGTAAGAATAAATACATTAAAACTGATTCTGAAATCAACCCCAATCAAAAATTTATTAATAATCAAGTATTAATAAAATTAGAAGAAAACCCTGAAAGACTTTTCTTCTCCGGGCAGCATGCTGATTTGAAATGGGATTTGCATGATGATTTCTTGGTAAGAACATTCCAAAGAATGACTTCAGGGAAACGTTATCAGGATTTTATGAAAGAAGATGGATATTCTTTTGATGATGATCAGAAATTTATTGGGAAATTATTTTTGAGATATGTTGCAGAGAATGAAGACTTTCATGATTATGTAAGCGACAGAGAGTTGACTTGGGCAGATGATATTCACATTGCAAACTCGATGGTTCAGAAAACTATTGGTTTCATCAAAGAAAATGAAGAAAGCCGAACTTTAATTAAAATGATTAAAGATGAAGAAGATAAAAGCTTTGCCGGCAAACTGTTGAGGGATACGTTAAATAATTGGGAAGTAAATGAGAAAAAGCTTTCTGAGAGATTAGAAAACTGGGATTTGGAAAGAGTGGCATTGATGGATAAAGTCATCCTGACAACAGCTATTTCTGAACTAGATAATTTTCCTTTTACACCTTCAAGAGTCATTATCAATGAATATATTGAGATTGCAAAAGTATTTGCTACAGATCGTTCAAATATATTCATTAACGGGATTTTAGATAAATATTGTAAAGATTTAAACAGAATATAAACAAAATAAAAATGAAAAAGTCGTTATCAATTATCGCTTTGTCTATCATAGGCTTTGGTTTGGTTTCTTGTAAAAAAGAAGAAAACAAAGAACTTCAAAACTCAGAAACAATAGCAAATACATTGTCGGGTGATTCTTTACCTCACAAGACACATACTTCTGTTGCAGGAGAAACTGCTACACCTGTAGCTTCTAATCAGCCACTAACAACAGTTGCTTTGTCAGAAAGTAATTTTGATTTTGGCACGATCAAAAAAGGTGATAAAGTAAATCACGTATATGAAGTAACCAACACAGGGAAAAATCCTTTAGTAATTTCTGAAGTGAAGCCAGGATGCGGATGTACTGCTCCGGAATTTACAAAAGACCCAATTTTGCCGGGTAAAAAAGGAAAAATTACTTTGAGCTTTGATTCATCAAGTTTTGACGGAGCCGTTCAGAAATTTGCAGATGTTTATGCAAATGTTGAAAAATCTCCTATTAAGTTAACGTTCAATGCGAACATTCAACCTAAATAATATGTTAACAGTATTTTTACAAGCCGCACCAGCTGGAGGATCTTCTCCAATGATGCTTATCATGATGGGTGTGATGTTTGTCGGGTTTTATTTCCTGATGATCAGACCTCAGATGAGAAAACAGAAGCAGGAGAAAAAATTTCAGGAAGAGCTTAAAGTGGGAAGCAGAGTAGTGCTTACTTCTGGTCTTCATGGTAGAATTGCTCAAATCCAGGAGGATGGAGTAGTAATTGAAACGCTTTCAGGAAAGCTTAAATTTGAAAAAGCTGCCATCTCAAGAGAATTTACAGATGCTCGTTTCGGAGATAAAGCTACAAAGACTACAGATAAAAAAGAAGTAATAGAAACTGAAAAGAAGTAGTTTCCAGTTTTAAAATCATATTGCGAATCGGCGCGGTGACCAAAGGTCACCGCGCCGATTCTTTTTTGATAATGTCATTCTGAAAATATCGACATTTTAAACTTTTTTTAGCTTTATTTCATGATAATAAAATTGGTTTTATCTGTGAAAATATGGTTGAACTTAAACATAAAAAAATATCTTTACAGACTGAAATTAAAAAAACTAACAAAACCATGAAAAAAACTCTATTCTGCTTTGCTTTTATCTTACTAAACATTATTTCTTTTGCGCAGGGAATTCAATTTCAAATTAAAAAAAGCGATGTTTTCAAAGATGAATACAAGCATTCATCAATCGTTCTTGTGGAAGATGACGGAAAAGATGGAGTAGTAATTGTCCGCTCTTATGTGGGTGGAGTATTTTCATCTGGATCAGGTTACTATTTTGAACATTATGATTCTAATCTAAAGCTGATAAAAGAATTTGAATATGAAATAAAATATTCGAAAGCGGTAAGACAGAGTTCTGTTTTGGGTGTAATCATGGATGGTGATAAGGTAAATATCATCGACTTTATATATGAAAAAGACCAAAAAGCCTATATCTGTTCTGCGATGTCATCAAATGTAGACGATTTTAATTTTAAAAAAACTGAATTATTCCGGGTAAATAGTGATGAAATAAAGCAATTTGTTTTTTTTAATTCAGGAGTTTTTGATGGTGATTCGGGTGCAAGCATGATTGTCAACGAAAATCGTACAGCATTTGCGGTGACGGTAGACATTAAAGATAAAAATGCTGAAACACATCGTATGTTTATTTTTGATAAATCGCTTCAGAAAAATATTGATCATACTTTTAAAAGAGAAATGAAAGACAGAAAATTCGTTTATGAAAATATAGATGTTTCCAAAGACGGAAAAACAATTTACATTCTTGGGAAAGTATATACTGACGAGAAAAAGAAGAAAAAAGAAGGCGGAAAATATCAATATGAATTAACAAGTATAACGAGTGAAAACGAAAAAACACAAGTTTTTGACTCTGATGAACATTTTGCGGCATCCTTAAAAACTATTGTTTATGAAGACCGTTTGGTTTGCCTTGGTTTTTATTCTGACAGAAGAGATTACAGATTTAAAGGTATTTGTTATTTTGAGCTTAATCCCACAACTTTAGAAATCAAAAAGGTAAAATACAATCCGTTTACAGAGCAATTTATGGTTGACAAATACGGAAAAGACAAAGATAAAGAGTTGAAAAACATTTCATTCAGAAAAATAATTACAGATCAAAAAGGAGATATTATTTTCAATGCAGAAGAGTTTTATATTACTTCAAATTATTTTTCGAATCCATATGGAGGAGGTTATACACGTACAATTTATCATTATGACGATATCGTGAGTGCAAGAATCAACCCGAATGGCGAAATTGTCTGGGCAAGAAATATCAACAAAAGACAAAAAACCGACGGAGATGAATCTTATATTTCTTATACTTCAACTGCTGTTGGTAACGATGCCTATTTTTTCATCAATACAGGTGAAAAAGTAAGAAAACTAAGCAACGACAGAATCCAGTTTGGGCAAACCAGCACCAAGAGATCAAATCTTAACATGATCAGAGTCAACCAAAACGGAGATTTTGATTATCAGGAAATTTTAGATGATAAAGACAATGAAGTTCCGTTTATGGTTTCAAATGGCGTTCTTTCAGGAGATTCTATTTTCTTCATTGGAAGAAGAGGAACGAAAAAACAAATTTTGAAAGTGTCTTTATAAAACTAAATTATAGTCAGGATTATTTCGCTTTTTATGATGTCATCTCATTCAGTTATAATCGTTAAGAATTCGTGTTATCGTGAAAATATTTGTAAAATTTGTGTTTAAAAAATATCTTTACCTGATGAATCAAAACACAAACAAAACCGTTCTCATTTTAGGTGCCAATTCAGATGTTGCGAAACAATGTATTTTGCAATATTTAGAAAAAGGATTTTCTATTATTGCAGCTTCCAGAAATACAGAATCTCTAGAGACTTTTATTCAGAAAAATAATTTAGACACATCAAAAATTATGGTTTTGAGTTTTGATGCAGAAGACTTTAATTCTCACCAGAAATTTTATAACGAACTTTTAACAAAACCTCATATTGTAGTTTACGCAGCCGGATTTTTAGTTGATAATGAAAAGGCTTTGAGAGATTTCAAAGGAGCTCAACAAATGATGGTTACCAATTATATGGGAGCCGTTTCTATTTTGAATATCATTGCAATGGATGAGAGCAATAAAAATTTAGAAAGAATCATCGGATTATCCTCACTTTCGGGCGTTCGAGGTAGAAAGAGCAACTTTGTTTATGGGAGCACAAAAGCAGCTTTTACAACGTATTTAGCAGGTTTAAGACAGGAATTAGCTTCACGAAATATTAAGGTTAATGCTTTAGTAATCGGTTATATCAGAACAAAAATTAATGAAGGATTACAATTGAATGAATCTTTAATTATGGAACCTGATTATGTTGCAAAACATATTGTGAATGCCGGAAATTCTTTCAAGATTGTCCCGAATTTTAAATGGAAGATTATTTATTTAATTCTGAAAATTCTGCCGGAAAGTCTGGTGGCGAAACTTCCGTAACTATTTTGATTTTCTTTTCAAAAACTCTAAAATATTGTGATACTGATCTGTTTCTTTCTTCTCCACAATATAGGTAAAAGGGTTACCAATTTCAATCTTTATATAAATGGTTTCATTCGAGACATCATAAGAAACATTTTTCCAGATACTTCTGAGGTCAAACTGTTCACTTTTAATATAGAATGATGCCTCATCAAAATACAGTTCTATTGTCGTGTTAAATTTTTTGAAATCCTCGATATATGTATTGATCTTAGAAATATAATTTGCTTTATTAAAAAAGTATATGACAATATATAAAATACTGATAATAGGTATGAAAATTCCAAGAAACTGTAGAAAATCCACTCTGCTTCTTTCTGGTTTAAAGAGAGTATCTATAATTATTAGAAAAAAAATAATAAACACAAAGTATTTTAATATGGTTGGCAATTTTTTCTTCCAAGAATAGAAATAGTAATTCTTAAGCTGATTTCGCGTAATATTTTCATCAAAGTTTATTAAAACTTTTAGTGAGTTTTCCATTAATAGTTATTTGAGCAAAAATATCAAAAATTACTCATTCTACAACAATTCCAACGCCTTCATCATATCAATTCCCTTACCCAAAACAGGTTTAAACAAATCACCTTTTTCTTTAATTCTTTCCAAGGCATTATGAATATTAAAATCAGTCGGTTTCAAACCGGGCTTCAATTCTTCCCATTCCAATGGCATGGATACAGAAGCTCCTTCTTTTGGTCTTAAACTATAGGCGCTCGCCAACGTTTGTCCGGTTCTGTTTTGCAAATAATCGAGATAGATTTTTTTGTTGTCTCTTTTCTGTAGACTTCTTTCTAAAGTCGTGATTTTCGGAAGCTTTTCATTAACCTGTTTCATCAAAATATGGGCAAAATCTTTCACTTGGTCAAAATCATATTTCCCACCCATCGGAATGTAAATGTGAATTCCTGTACTTCCGGAAGTTTTACAATACCCTTTAATTTTAATAGATTTTAAGACCTCATTCACCTGTAAAGCCGTCTCAATTACATCATCAAAATTATTTTTTTTCGAAGGATCAAGGTCTAAAACCATAAAATCAGGATGCTCCAAATCAGGAAGCGAACTGTTCCAGGGATTGAAATCGATGCAGCCTAAATTATTGAGATAAGCCAAAGTGGCTTTGTCATTACAATAAACATAATCGATGTTTTTATCAGTAGATTCCGAATAAACTTCTGTTGTTTTTATCCAATCGGGAATATTGTCACTTGCATCTTTTTGATAAAAACTTTGCTCTTCAATTCCATTAGGGAAACGGTTTAATGACAATGGACGGTTTTTCAAATGCGGTAAAATATAATTGGCAACAGATTGATAATATTCGATCACATCACCTTTTGTAATGTCATCTTTTGAGAAATAAATTTTATCCTGATTGGTTAATTTTACTTTATGTTTATTCAGTGTGATTTCCTTTTCTTTTTCGGAAGTTGAAGTTTTTTTTGAAGGTGTCTTGGCTTTCATTTCTTTTGGTTTTTCATTAATTTGACTCATTTTATTCGTTGAATCTGCGATTTCTTCGGGATTTTTATCTTCACGGATCGCAACAAAGACAGGATGCCGGAAGATTCCGTCTTTGGTAATTTCGGAATATTTAATTTCGCAGACTAATTCAGGTTTAATCCAGGTTACAGGCGCATTGGTTTTAGGAGTTATTTCAAACGGAGAGGTTTTTAGGATTAATTTTTTTAATCTTTCATAAAGCAGATTCAATGATTCTTTATTAAAACCTGTTCCTGTGTGTCCGGAATAAATCAATTTTCCGTCAATATATTTCCCTAAAATTAAAGCTCCGAACCCTTCCCGGGAACCACGTGGTTCTGTAAATCCACAGATAATAACTTCTTCAGTATTGGTGAATTTTATTTTCAGCCAATCCGAATTTCTGCTATTTTCAATATATAAACTGTCTGCTTTTTTGGCAATCATTCCTTCCAGCTCCATTTTTTTCATTTGATTAAAAAATTCGATGCCTTTTTCAGGAATATGGTCACAATATTTGATGACATCGGTTTCAATCAAGGCTTCTTTTAAAAGTTCTTTTCGCTGAATTAGAGGGATTTCTTCTGTAGAATGACCATTGAGCCAAAGCAAATCGAAAACCTGAAATGTCAAAGCTAAATCAGGATTGTCACCTACTTGCTGAAGTAGTTGAAAGTTTGGTCTTCCGTTTTCATCATAAGCTACAATTTCTCCATCAAGGATCATTGTATGCTTTTGATTTTTAAAATCTAGCGAAACTTTATTGAAGTTTGACAAAAAAGAAATACCATTTCTGGAATAGAAAAGTGGTTCGTCTTTACTGAGATCGGCAACTGCACGATAACCGTCCCATTTTATTTCAAAAATCCAGTCTTCATTATCAAATGCTTTTTCAAAAGATTTGGCAAGCATTGGTTTAATAAAATTCTCTAATTTTTTTTCGTCAATCAAAGAATTGAATCGTTGAAATTTAGGCTTTGTTTCTGAAATTATGATTTCTTTTTGTTGCTTTTCAGGCTTTTTTTTTCCTCTAAAAATTTGGTGACCTGAGAATTTTTGGAAATGTTTTCTTCTGCATCATAATGTTCTTCTGCAAAATCGTCTTTATGTTTAATTAAAAGCCAAGCGTTGTTTTCGGCATTTTTCATTTTAACTAAAGCAAATTCACCTTTCAGTTTTTTGCCGTGCAGAACGAATTTCAATGAACCTGCTTTTAATTCTTTCAACAATTCTTTTTCGTCAGAAAGCTTGCTCGTATCGTCCAAAGGTTCGTATGTTCCGCTGTCCCAGACTTCCACTTGTCCGGCTCCGTAATTTCCTTCGGGAATATTTCCTTCAAAATCTTTGTAATCATAAGGGTGATCTTCTACCATCATCGCCAGACGTTTGTCTTTAGGATCCAGTGACGGACCTTTCGGAATTGCCCAACTTTTCAAGACGCCTTCCATTTCTAACCTAAAATCATAGTGAAGACGTGACGCGGCATGTCTTTGAATTACAAAAATAAGTTTGTCTTTGCTCTTTTTTGCTTTACCTTTGGGTTCGGTGGTTTCGTCGAACTTACGTTTTTCATTGTAATCTTTGAGAGCCATTATGAAGCATTTTTAGATTTTGGACTTTGTAAACTGGCTTTTAATTGAGCCATCAAATCAATCACTTTCCCTTGTTTGGCAGGTTCAGACTTTTTAAGCTTTACGGATTTCCCTTTTGCTTTTTTCTTAATAATTTTCAATAACTCTTCGGAATATGTGTTTTTATAAACAGCAGGATCAAATTTTTCGGATAATTGTTGAATAAGGTTTTTTGCCATTTTAAGTTCGGCAGGTTTCGGAGCTTTCTTAGCAGGAATTTTTAAATCTTTGTAATCTCTGATTTCCTGAGCAAACCGCAATCTGTTTAAAACCAAAATTTCATCGTTGTAAGGACGGATCATTCCAATCGCTTCACTGTCACGAAGAACAAATGTTCCTATACCGACCATTTTGGTTTCTGATAAGGCTTTTATCAGAAGTCTGTAAGCACTTTCTCCATTTTTTTGAGGCTCAAGAAAATAAGGATTTTCAAAATAAACACTGTCAACTTCAGCTTCTTTTACAAAATGTTCTATGGAAAGAATTTTGCTTTTTTCGGGACTTGCTGCTTCGTAATCTTCTTCATCCAAAACGATGTATTTATCGTCCATAAGATAGCCTTTTACAATGTTTGCCCACTTGACTTCTTTGCCCGTTTTTTCGTTGACTCTTTTGAATTTGATATTAGAAAAATCAGATTTATCGAGCATATCGAGATCCAATTTACTGGTTTCTGTCGCAGAATAAATCTTTACAGGAATATTGACTAAGCCAAAACCAATGGCACCGTTCCAAATTGCTTTCATTGTCGTTTATTTTGTGTAAAACGTACAATGATTATGCCGAGTGAAAAAATAGTAAGAGGATAAGTAGAAAATTATATTCTATAAAATTTTTCAACTTGATTACTTTCAGTATTTAAAATTATAATTCCCTCATTTTTATTATCTAGCTGATCTATCAAATTTCCATCATTATTCCAAACACTAGTTTTTCCTGCACAGACATATCCTCCTGATTCACCTACGAAATTTGCCATCAAAACAGTCATGGTATATTTTTTTGCAATATCTGATAATTTTATCAGGTCATCATCTATACCGTTTATAGAATTGAGGACACTTGCAATATAAATATTTGATCCTGCCTCATAAGCTTCATAAGAATGCGTAGGATCAGATATATCATAACATATTGCCAGTGAAATTTTATTTTGTAGTATTTCTAAGTGGCAAAAGCCATTGCCTTTTGAAAAAAATTCTACTTCTGTTGGGAAAAGATTGCGCTTTGAATAAATCTCCCTTCTTTTTTTAGGATGGAACATGATGCAACTTATAAATAATTTACCTTCTGATTTCGTAGGCATTCCAATCCAAATGGAAATACTGTTTTTATCTGAAATATTTTGAAAATTATTTAAAATAGGGTCTTCATAATGAAGTGAAAGCTGTTCGGCTAATCCAGGTTCATAACCTGTAATGGAAAGTTCCGGAAATATAATTAGATCAGTACCATTATTAATTGCAATGTCAATTAATATTTTGTGTTTCTCAATATTACTAAGAATATCTCCTTTTATTGGTTGTATTTGTGCTGCTGCGATTTTCATTTTTCATCATTAAAAAAGCGGAGAAAAAAATCTCCGCTTCTAATTTATGCTTTTAAATTTAATTTCAATTCCAATTCATCGAGTTGTTCGTTGGCAATCGCAGCGGGAGCATCGATCATCACATCTCGTCCTGAATTATTTTTTGGGAAAGCGATATAATCTCTGATCACTTCATTTCCGTCAAGAATCGCTACCAAACGATCAAATCCGAAAGCCAAACCACCGTGCGGCGGCGCGCCGTATTTGAAGGCATTCATCAGGAATCCGAACTGTGCTTCTGCTTCTTCTTTCGAGAACCCTAACAAATCAAACATTCTTGACTGTAAATCTTTATCAAAAATTCTGATAGAGCCACCGCCGATCTCGTTTCCGTTCAAAACCATATCGTAGGCATTGGCTCTTGCTTTTCCCGGATCCGTTTCTAGTAAATGAATATCTTCCGGTTTTGGAGAGGTGAAAGGGTGATGCATCGCATGATAACGTCCGCTTTCTTCGTCAAATTCCAATAACGGGAAGTCAACAACCCAAAGTGGTGCAAATACGTCGCCTTTTCTTAATCCCAAACGGTTTCCAAGCTCCATTCTCAACGCGGAAAGTTGAGTTCTTACTTTATGTTCGTTTCCTGAAAGAATTAGCATTAAATCTCCTTCTTTCGCTCCGAATTTCTCGATGATTTTTGCTAAATCTTCCTCGTTGTAGAATTTATTTACAGAAGACGTTTTCACTCCGTCATTTTGGAATTTAGCCCAAACCATTCCTGAAGCTCCGATCTGTGGTCTTTTTACCCAGTCAACTAGCTCGTCGATTTGTTTTCTTGTGTAATCTGCGCAACCTTCCACATTGATTCCGACAACCAATTCAGCATCATCAAATATTTTGAAATCTTTTCCTTTTACTAAATCGTTCAACTCCACGAATTCCATTCCGAAACGGATATCCGGTTTATCATTTCCATATTTCTGCATCGCATCAGCGAACGTCATTCTTGGGAAAGTTCCGAATTCCTGACCGGTAATGTCTTTAATCAGCGTTTTCGTCATTCCTTCAAACACGTTCATCACGTCTTCCTGCTCTACAAAAGCCATTTCACAATCGATTTGTGTAAATTCAGGCTGTCTGTCAGCTCTCAAATCCTCATCACGGAAACATTTCACGATCTGGAAATATTTATCCATTCCACCAACCATTAACAATTGTTTGAAAGTTTGTGGAGACTGTGGCAATGCATAAAACTGTCCCGGATTCATTCTGCTTGGTACAACAAAATCTCTCGCTCCTTCCGGAGTAGATTTGATTAAAACCGGAGTTTCAACCTCGATAAATCCTTCGTCTGAAAGATAATTTCTCACTTTCTGCGCCATTTTGTGACGGAAGATCAATTTATCTCTTACCGGAGCTCTTCTGATATCCAGATAACGGTATTTCATTCTTAATTCTTCCCCTCCGTCCGTTTCGTCTTCAATGGTGAAGGGCGGAAGTTGAGATTCATTAATAACTTCTAATTTTTCAACTAAAATTTCAATTTCTCCTGTTGGAATATTGGGGTTTTTGCTTACTCTTTCGATGACGCGTCCTGTAACCTGAATTACGAATTCACGTCCCAATTTTTTCGCATTTTCCATCAATTCTGCTGTAGAACGGTCTTGGTCAAAAACCAACTGAGTAATTCCGTAACGATCCCGAAGATCTATCCAAATCATAAATCCTTTATCACGAATGGTTTGTACCCATCCTGAAAGTGTAACTTCTTCATTAAGATGTTGAAGAGATAATTCTCCGTTTGTGTGCGATCGAAACATTTTTTTTAGATGTTAGATATTAGACTTTAGATATTAGGCTTTCAAGTGCCTAATTTTCGTTGGCAAAGATAAGGTTTTTAGGGGGTTTAAAAACAAAAAAAACTTCCCGTAGGAAGTTTAAGACAGTAATATTGAACTGTTTTTATTTTAAAAGACTTGTAAGATTGGCTTTTTCATATTTCACCGAAAAGTCTTTGGCTGTTTCTCCGTTTGCATTTTTCAGATTTTTATCTGCTCCTTTTGTTAATAAAGATTGAGCCATATCTGCTTTTCCGTATCTCGCAGCTACCATCAATGGTGATTGGTTGTTACAAAGTCTGTTAACATCGGTAGTGTTGTTTAGCAAGAAATTGAAAATATTCTTCCTTTCGTATTTTACACTTAGCGCAAGAAGATCATACGAGTTTTCTTTGATGGCAAAACATTTATTAAAGTCATCTTTCTTAAAAACTTTTTTAAAATCCTGAAGATTATCAGTCTGGAAGATTTTCATTTGTTCTTTAGAGACCTGCTGTGCAAATAATCCGTTTGCAAAAATTGAGATCGCAAGAAGTAAAGTAGCCGATATAATCTTTTTCATAAAAACTTATTTTATCAATTAATATACAAATCTAATATTTTTTTTGATATATTTTATGAATTAATTGGCGATTTGATGATGCGGTTCTTTTTTTTTGGAACAGAATTTAAATTACTTTGCATATTCAAGCAAATCTCCTGGTTGACAATCTAAAATTTTACAAATCGCTTCCAAAGTTGAAAGTTTTACCGCTTTAGCTTTTCCTGTTTTAAGTATAGAAAGATTCGCCTGAGTAATTCCTATTTTCTCGGCAAGTTCCTGAGATTGCATTTTCCTTTTCGCCAACATGACGTCTACGTTGATTATTATTGGCATAATTTATATGGTTAAATCGTTTTCTGATTGCAGTTGATGTCCTCTTTTGAAGAATGCTGTAATGAAAAGTAAGATAATTCCTAAAAATAGAAATGCAAATGAAGTCATTAACATACCTCCTTCAAGCCCTGTTCGGAAAATAAAGATCCAAATCAAAAAATACAATGGTGCATAAAGTAAATTGATAATAGAAAAAGTTTTTAAATGCTTAATAATTGTTTCATTAAATAACTCTCTCCGACTTAAATCCCCAAAAGTTTTATAACCGTAAAAGAAAAAAAGACTGAAAAAAATGCTTTGAAATGTGTGAAATATGAATCTGTTCAACGTAAAAAAACCTGTCATCATCTGTTGATCTGAAAAAGGATATTTAAATCTGAAAAATACATATTTTCCTTTTTCATAAGATGCATAATCTATTTCATCATTTACATAAAAAGTTTCTGAAAGAAAATGATGTGAAGTTGTCCAGTTATAATATCCAATTCCAAATCCAAGCGTTTGGTAAATAAGATGAAAGAGAAAAATAATAAATAATACCAAGAATAAATAACTGATAATTGTAGATACTGATTTTTGTCCTAAGAGTTTCATTTGTTTTAATATTTTATTATTGCAAATATATAATTAATTATTGTAAAACAATAATTAATTATTAAAATTATTTTATTTTAAATTAAATTTTTTGAAATCGTATTTTTAAGACCGATTAATTTTAAAATGAAAAAATATTTAAATTTTCTGAAAAAAGCATTTAGTGAAGAAGAAACTGACTATACTAAAATCAGTATCCGAAGTGCTGTTCTTCTTTTAGCAATTCCGATGATGCTGGAAATGGCAATGGAATCTGTTTTTGCTCTGGTTGATCTTTATTTTGTCGGCCACCTCAAAGAAAGCGGTTTCGCCATTCAAACTGTTGGTCTTACTGAATCTGTACTCACGATTATCTATTCGATAGCAATCGGGATGAGCATGGCTGCAACCGCAGTCGTGGCAAGAAGGATCGGGGAGAAAAATCCTGAACAGGCTTCCAGAAGTGCTGCGCAGGTAATTTTGGTATCTTTTGTCATTACTTCTATTTTAAGTTTGCTAGGAGTAATTTATGCAGAAGATATTTTGATTTTGATGGGTTCAAAACCGGATGCTGCAGCTTACGGAAAAGATTTCACCAGAATAATGATGGGGAGCAGTGTGATCATTATGCTTCTGTTTTTAATCAACGGAATTTTCAGAGGTGCAGGAAATGCAGCAATCGCCATGAAAAGCTTGTGGATAGCCAATATCGCCAATATCATTCTTTGTCCGATTTTAATAAGAGGATTGGGTCCGATTCCTGCGATGGGTTTAACGGGAGCGGCAATTGCAACAACGATTGGCAGAAGTACAGGAGTTCTTTATCAGTTGTATCATATTTTTATTGCAGATTCTTTAGTGAGAATTAAAACAATTTATTTTAAACCTGATTTCAAATTAATCACATCCATCGTTAAAATTGCGATGCCCGGAATATTTCAGTTTGTCATCGCATCATGCAGTTGGATTTTTCTTGCGCAATTGGTTGCAACAACCGGCGGTGAAGATGCTTCAGCAGGTTATCAGACAGCACTTCGTCTCATGATGTTTTTTATGCTTCCCGCTTGGGGATTGAGCAATGCGGCTTCAACTTTAGTCGGACAAAATATGGGTGCCGGTGAAATGTTGCGTGCGGAACAGTCTGTCATGAAAACTGTAAAGTACAACGTAATTTTTATGCTTTCTGTAAGTCTTATATTTTTTCTTTTGGGAGATTTCCTTGTTGGATTTTTCACAGAGCAAATTGAAATAAAGAATTATGCTAAAAATGCACTGCACATTATGAGTGTTGGTTTTGTATTTTACGGAATAGGAATGGTAACTATCAACGCTTTTAATGGTGCAGGCGATACGTGGACACCGACCTGGCTAAATTTTTTCGGATTTTGGATGTTTCAGATTCCTTTGGCTTATGTGCTTTCAAAGTATTTTGAATTGGGACCTAAAGGTGTTTTTATTTCAATTCCGGTTGCAGAAACATTCATTACCATCGTGGCTTTTATTTTATTTAAAAGAGGCAAATGGAAAAATGTGAAAGTATAACTTATTTATTATGAAATATTTAACGGTGTGATCTTTTGACTTCTAAGTATTAATTTCTAACTTCGTAGTCAATCAAAATTTATAATTATGGGAAAAGGAGACAGAAAGTCTAGAAAAGGTAAGATTATCTTGGGAAGCCACGGAAAGAAAAGACCGAGAAAAGCTTCAAAACCTTATCCTGCTGAAAAAGCAAAAGACTAAAAACAAAAATAAAAAGACCGAAGATCAATCTCCGGTCTTTTTTTATGATTTAAATTGAAATTATTTTCCTCCGAAAAGCCCGCCAAGAAGATCTCCCAATCCACCTGGTTGTTGCTTTTGCTGCTGTCCGCCACCAAGTACACTTCCTAAAATGTCATTCAAGGGATTTCCTGAAGATTGCGATTGCCCGCCTCCTAAAACGCTTCCCAAAATATCGTTCAAGGGACTTGACTGTTGCTGCTGTGCCTGATTTTGAGCACCACCCAAAATTCCTCCTAAAAGATCACCAAGACCTCCTGCTCCAACATTGTTTTGCTGTTTTTCTTTACCGATGTATCCCATAATGACAGGAGCAAGCATTGCTAAGATCGGACCGATTTTATCGATAGAAATTCCGGTATTTTGTGATAACTGGTTTTCTACAGTATTTTTCTGATTTCCAAAAACGTGAGAAAGAATAGAACCACCTTCATCCTGTCTGTTGTCAAGTAGAGAAGTGTCGTCCAGAATGCTTCCGTCGTGATCTTTATCTAATGCATTGTTCAAAGCTTCAGCTTCTTTTGCATCCTGAGATTTGTTTCGAAGATAAGAAATGACAAGTGGAGTAGCCACTGCCAAAAGCGCAATAATTTGATTTTTGCTAATTCCGAACTTGCTTTCTGCCTGTTCTGCTACCTGATTTCCTGTGTTTCCTGTTAAAAGGTCAATTAGACTCATTGTTTGTGTTTGTTTTATTTGTTAGAATGCCAAAGTTATCAAAAAAAAATCTACCACAAATTATTATGGCAGAATTTTTTACTTAATTCTAAATGATTTTGCAAATATTGAGATTGAGCCTCTAATTTTTAAAAATAGGAACATTCGAACATGCTTCACCAAACATCAGTGATTTTACGATCGGTTTCAGCTTTTCTACCAGTTCAATATACGCATTTTCAGGGATTTCTTTGTCAGAGCATCCTTTTACCAAAACTCTTTTTTCTTTTAAATCAGAAAAATCATGTTGCTGAATTGCATGATGCATCAGAATTACTTCCAAATCTTCTTTGGTGCCGAAAATTATTTTTCTCGTCACATCGGTCAGCTTTGCCGTGATCAGGAAATACGCCCAAAGCGGAACGATTGCATCTGCAGAATTGTAGATGTATACATAATTGTCTGCGTAATAATCAGGATCGATTGCTGCTACTTTTTCACGGAAATCTTTTTCTTTAAGAATCATTTCCATGAAGAGAAAATCTTTCAGATCGATTCCTTTTCTGATTCCCTTCGGAACCAAATCGGTAAGGTCAAAATTTACTAATCCGCTTGATGCAACTTTATTTTTTATTTCAAATTCGTCTGACATTTTTTATCATTATCTTTGAAGCAAATTTACTTAATTATAATTTGAATTTTGATGTTTGAAACTGTCATTTCAATAGATAAAATCATTCATTGTATATCAATTATCATTCATGAAATATTATATCATTGCAGGTGAAGCTTCCGGAGATTTACACGGAAGTAATTTAATGAAATCTTTGAAGCAAAAAGATCCCAACGCAGAATTCAGATTTTGGGGTGGTGATTTGATGGGAAAACAAGGCGGAACTTTGGTGAAACATTACCGTGATCTTGCTTTCATGGGTTTTCTTGAGGTCGCAATGAATTTAAAGACAATTTTAAATAATATTAAGTTCTGCAAAGCTGATATCAGAAACAACAGACCTGATGTTTTGATTTTGGTAGATTATCCTGGCTTTAATTTAAGAATTGCAAAATTTGCTAAAAAGCTTGGAATCAAAGTTGTCTATTATATTTCGCCGCAACTTTGGGCCTGGAAAGAAGGCAGAGTTGAAATTATCAAAAAATATGTGGATGAAATGATGGTGATTCTTCCTTTTGAAGAAGATTTCTATCATAAACACAATGTAAAATCTCATTTTGTAGGTCACCCGTTGCTTGATGCAATTTATACTCTTCAAGATATTGACAATGAGGTTTTTAAGAAAGAAAATAATCTAAACGAAAAAGAAATCATTGCACTTCTTCCCGGCTCCAGAAAACAGGAAGTTGAAAAGATGCTGGAGATAATGCTCTCAGTGAGACCTTATTTTAAAGATTATCAATTCGTTATTGCGGGAGCTCCAAGTCTGGATAAAAATTTCTATCAGAAATATGTAGATGAAAATGTGCATTTTGTTTCTAATAAAACATACGATCTATTGCGATGTTCAAAAGCTGCTTTGGTCACTTCGGGAACGGCAACTCTTGAAACAGCTTTATTAAATATTCCGGAAGTAGTCTGTTACCGTGGAAGCAAGGTTTCTTATGCTATTGCTAAAAGGTTGGTGAAGCACATTAAATATATTTCGCTTGTCAATCTTATTATGGGTAAAGAAGTTGTTAAGGAGTTGATTCAAAGTGAGTTAAATACTAAAAATCTAGTCGGGCAATTGAAGCTTATTCTTGAAGGTGAAAAGAGAAATCTGATGCTTGAAGAATATGAAATTTTGAGAAGTAAACTCGGTGGAAAAGGAGCAAGCGATAATGCTGCAGATATTATTTTAAAAATTAAATAAAATTTTTAGGAATAATTTCAATTTTTTATTACTTTAGTAGTACAAAATGATGAAAATTGAACAAACAGCCACTTCTGATTTTAGTTTGCTGCTTTATCCTTGGAATTTTATTTCAGGATTATTTTTCTTTTAAGCAAAATTTTATTCTCGCTTTTGCGTTGGTTTGTATTCTGATTACAATCTCAACCTTTTTTAAGTCATTTTTCGTAACAAAAATACAGTCTGTTTTACTTTCGATTTTCTTTTTTTGCTTTGGAATTTGTATACATTTTTTGAACTTTCCTCAAGAACCGCAAATTTCTATTAAATCTAATGAAACGATCATTTTTAAGATTTCTAAAAAACTAAATTCTACTGAAAAGAATAAAAAGTATGAAGCAATTGTTGAGGTTGGAAAAGAGAATTTTAATTCTATAATATTAGTTCCAAAAGATAGTAAAGAGCTTGACTTTGAGTATTATTACAAGAGTAAGGTATTGGTAAGCAAACCAGAGTCTCCGAAGTATGATTTTCAATTTGATTATGCTCAATATCTTCATCGGAAAAATATTTTTCATCAATGCTATATTAATGATGAAATAAGTTCTGCATTAAGAAATGATCTTTCGTTTGATGAGAAAATCCGTCAGAAGAGATTGGAGGTTTTACAGAAGATCAATCAGTCTGAGATGTCGCCGAAGAGTCAGGAGTTTTTAAAAGGAATTGTTTTGGCAGACCGTACAGAAATTGATTCTGAGACTTTGCAAGATTTCAACAGGTCAGGATTGGTGCATTTTCTTGCAATTTCGGGAACGCACATTGTTGTTGTTTTCGGAATGCTTTATTTTATTTTAATGAAAATTTTACCATTAAGGTTTAGAAAATTTGTAATTGTTTTGAGCCTGATTTTTATTTGGGTTTTTGCATTATTTATCGGGTTTGGAAGTTCTGTAGTTCGCTCATGTTTAATGCTTACCGTATATTTTATCTACATTTTGCTACAACGGAAGCCTGATCTTCTGCATTCTTTGGCACTTTCTGCGTTTATAATTCTGATTATTGATACACAACAGTTTTTTGATGTAGGGTTTCAGTTGAGTTTTTTGGCGGTTTTGGGAATTTACTGGCTGAATCAGCCTATTCTGAAACATCTGCCGAAACAGGATAATTATATTAAAAAGATAATTTACAATACGGTTTCTATTTCAATTTCGGCTCAGGTGGCGACGCTTCCTTTAGTTTTGTGTTATTTTCATCAGTTTTCTTTTATTTCAGTTATTGCCAATTTTTTTATCGTTCCTTTTTCGGAGATGATCATTATTTTTTCATTTGTAATGACAGGTTTGATGGCTTTAGGATTAGATTTTGGTATTGTTAATATGATTTATGACTTCATTATTGATGTTTTATTAAAAGTTATTCATTGGTTTGCTGATTTTGATTCTTTGTTTTTTGAGAATATTTCAATGAATTGGTGGGAAGTCTGGATATTGTTTGTAGTTATTTATCTTTTGAGATTTGTTGTCATTAAATATGATTTTAAAAATAGCTCTCGATTTTTTTTAGTGGTCTTAATATTTTTAATCTTGAGAGTTTCCTTTTCAATTTTCGAAAACAATCGTGAAGAGGTTCTGATTCACCAATATAAAAAAGATGTAGTGTTTTCGGTAAAAAAAGGAAATGTTGTCTGCTTCTGGATTAAAAATTTTGATGATCGGAACAAAATTCAACGACATATTATTAGCCCTTACAGTTCATCCCGTAGAGTAAAAAATATTATCATTAAAAAACTTCCGGCTTCATCTGAAAAGGTTGTTTTCAATAATAAAATTTATGATTTGAGATAATATTGAATTTTTAAATTTTCCCCGATTTATCTATGTTTTTCATTGTTATTTAGAAAGATTACAAACTGTCTAATAGTGAGATTTCTCACTTTTTAGTTTTGTTGACATTCCTTAATTTTGTGGAAAATCAAATTTAAACTCAATATGGCAGGTTTAACAAGTTCTTCGATAGGTAGAAAATATGCTATGGCACTTTCAGCGATGTTTTTGCTGATCTTTTTGTTGATGCATTTATCTACCAACATGACATCTGTTTTTAGTGAAGATGTCTTTAATTCGGCTTCTCATTTTATGGGCTACAATCCGGCGGTTCAGTTCCTGATGCAACCTATTTTAATGTTTGCTGTGATATTCCATTTTGTGATGGGATTCATTCTTGAAATAAGAAACAACAAGGCGCGTCCTATAAAGTACGCTGATAATAAGGGTTCTGCTAATTCTACCTGGATGTCTAGAAATATGATTATTTCCGGTGCTGTTATTTTAGCTTTCCTTGCTTTACATTTCTATGACTTTTGGTTTCCTGAAATGAACTTCAAGTACATCGAAGCAAACACGCCGGACGAAACGAGATATTGGGCTGAGCTTCATCGCAAATTTCATGATCTTTGGAGAGTGGTATTGTATGTAGTTGCTTTCGGGTTGCTTGGTTTGCACTTATCTCATGGTTTCCAGTCTTCATTCCAGTCAATTGGAGCAAGACATCCAAAATATACTCCGGTTATCAAGGCTTTCGGAAATTGGTATTCAATCCTTATTCCGCTTGGTTTTATTTTTATTGCAATTTTTCATTACGTAACTCAATAATATCAATATACTAATATGAGTAAATTAGATTCTAGAATTCCAGCAGGTCCTCTTAAGGATAAATGGAAAAATCATAAAGACCATATGAACCTTGTTGCGCCTAACAACCGTGATAAAATTGATATTATTGTTGTAGGTACAGGTTTGGCAGGAGGTTCTGCAGCAGCTACTTTGGCTGAGCAGGGATACAATGTAAAAGCATTCTGCTACCAGGATTCTCCAAGAAGAGCGCACTCGATTGCGGCTCAGGGAGGTATCAATGCAGCTAAAAATTATCAGGGTGATGGTGACTCTACATACAGATTGTTCTATGATACCATAAAAGGTGGTGACTACAGAGCGAGAGAGGCAAACGTTTACAGATTGGCTGAAGTTTCTGCAAATATTATCGACCAGTGTGTTTCTCAGGGAGTTCCTTTCGGGAGAGATTACGGCGGTCAGTTAGATAACCGTTCGTTTGGTGGGGTTCAGGTAAAAAGAACTTTCTACGCAAAAGGACAGACTGGTCAACAGTTGTTACTGGGCGCATATTCTGCAATGAGCCGTCAGATTGGTAAAGGCAGGATCAAAATGTACAACCGTCATGAAATGATGGAACTGGTAATTGTAGACGGAAAAGCGAGAGGAATCATCGCAAGAAATCTTGTAACAGGTGAAATCGAAAGACATTCTGCTCATGCTGTTGTAATTGCTTCTGGAGGTTATGGAAATGTATATTTCTTATCTACCAATGCAATGGGATCAAACGTTTCTGCGGCTTGGAAAATTCATAAGAAAGGAGCGTATTTTGCAAATCCTTGTTATGTACAGATTCACCCGACTTGTATTCCGGTTCACGGAACACAGCAGTCTAAACTGACTTTGATGTCTGAATCATTAAGAAACTCAGGAAGAATCTGGGTTCCTAAGAAAATTGAAGATTCAGTAGCGATCAGAGAAGGCAAATTGAGACCTGAAAATATTAAAGAAGAAGATAGAGATTATTATTTAGAGAGAAGATATCCTGCATTCGGAAACTTAGTGCCTAGAGACGTTGCGTCGAGAGCTGGTAAGGAAAGATGTGACGCTGGTTTCGGAATCGAAAATAATGATACTAAAGAAGGTGTTTATTTAGATTTCTCAACGGAGATTATCAAAAAAGGTAAAGAAGCCGCTATCGAAAAACATATTCACAATCCTACAGATCAGCAAATCTATGATTTAGGAAAAGCTTGGATTGAGGAGAAATACGGTAACTTATTTGTAATGTATGAAAAGATTACAGCTGATGATCCTTACAAAACGCCAATGAAGATTTATCCTGCAGTTCACTACACAATGGGTGGTGTTTGGGTTGATTATAACTTACAGTCTACAATTCCTGGATGTTTCGTAATCGGTGAAGCAAACTTCTCAGATCACGGGGCGAACAGATTGGGAGCTTCTGCTTTGATGCAAGGTTTGGCAGACGGATATTTCGTACTTCCTTACACGATTGCAGATTACCTTTCAGCAGACATCAGAACAGGAACAATTCCTACGACTTCTGGTGAATTTGACCAAGCTGAAAAAGAAATTAAAGAGAAAGTAGATTTCTTCTTAAATAATAAAGGAACTCATTCAGTAGATTATTTCCACAAAAAATTAGGACACATTATGTGGAATAAGGTGGGAATGGGAAGAACTCCTGAAGGTTTAAGAGAAGCTATTGCTGAAATTGCTCAGGTGAAAAAAGAATTCTGGAGCGATGTAAAAGTTCCTGGTGATGCAGATGGGATGAACACTGAGCTTGAAAAAGCGTTTAGAGTGGCAGACTTCATCGAACTTGGACAATTGATGGCTATCGACGCATTACACAGAAACGAATCTTGTGGAGGGCACTTCAGAGAAGATCATGCTACTCCTGAAGGTGAAGCAGAAAGAGATGATGTTAACTTTAAATATGTTGGAGCTTGGGAATATCAAACAGATGATATCACAACAGAAGTTCTGCACAAAGAAGACTTGATCTACGAAAACATTGAAGTTAAAGCAAGAAGTTACAAATAATCTCCAACCTATAAATAAATAATTATGAGTGCAAAAAAAGGCCTTCATCTTACCCTAAAAATTTGGAGACAAAAAAATAGCAAAACTAAAGGTCAGTTTGAGACCTACAAAATATCAGATGTTTCTACAGATTCTTCATTCTTGGAGATGTTAGACATTCTGAATGAAAACATTATCAACGAAGGAAAAGAGCCTATCGCTTTCGACCACGACTGTCGTGAAGGAATCTGCGGAATGTGTTCTCTTTACATTAACGGTAGAGCTCACGGTCCGGATACAGGAATTACGACGTGTCAGCTTCACATGAGAATGTTCAAAGACGGTGAAACCATCGTTATTGAACCTTGGAGAAGTGCAGCGTTCCCGGTTATTAAAGACTTAATTGTAGACAGAAGCGCATTCGACAGAGTAATGGCTGCAGGTGGTTTTATTTCGGTAAACACTTCAGGGAATACTTTGGATGCCAATGCAATTCCGGTTCCTAAAGAAGATGCAGACAAAGCAATGGATGCTGCAGCTTGTATCGGTTGTGGAGCTTGTGTTGCTTCTTGTAAAAACGGATCAGCTATGTTATTCGTTGGTGCTAAAGTTTCTCAGTATGCTCTTTTACCTCAAGGTAGAGTAGAAGCAAAACGTAGAGTTCTGAACATGGTGAAAGCTATGGATGAAGAAGGTTTCGGTAACTGTTCAAATACAGGAGCTTGTGAAGTAGAATGTCCTAAAGGAATTTCTCTTGAGAACATCGCTAGAATGAACAGAGAGTACATGGCTGCAATGGCAGACAGAGGATAATGTGTTCAAAAAATATATTTAAGATTTCGTCTTCTTCAATGAAGGCGAAATTTTTAGTTAAATCTTTCATAAAATCAATTATTAAATAGCAGTAAGTTTATTGAAAAACTTATTTTTGCCTAATTAGAAAATCAAAAATGAAAAAATATCTTTTGTTGTTTGTCATTGCAATATTTGTAATGTCTTGTTCAAAAAAAGTTGAAGTAAAAGGAAAAATTGCAGGAAGTGCTCCTCTAGAAAGAGTAGAATTTGTAGAAGCTTCAGGTGTGGCTACTTTGCCATTGATTAACATGGGTCTTGATAAGGACGGAAATTTCGCAGGAACTTTTGAAGCTCCTAAAAACGGAATGTATGTCATCAACTATGCAGGAAAACAAAACCTAATCTTCCTTAAAGGCGGTCAGTCTGTAAACATCTCAGGAAGTGCAGCTACATTTCCGAACGAATATGTTGTAACAGGTGATGCTAAAAATGATAATGATTTCTTCCAGGCTAGTCAGAAATTTCTTTCAACTTACGGTCAGGGGTTGAATATTCAGGAATTGATGGCAGGTGACGAAGCGAAGTATGTAAAAGGAATGCAGAAGATTGAAGCTGATATCAATAAAAATATCGATGAGAATGTAAAAAAATACAATCCGGGTAAAGAAGTAGTAGAGTGGAAAAGAACAGATGCTAAAACGGCAATTCTTAATCTTATGGTTAATTATGAAATGACGAAAAAGCAAATGTCTGGAAACCCTTCTTTCAAACCAGGAAAGGTATTTACAGATTATGAGAACAAATTAAAAGAAAACAATGACGAAATGGTGAAAACAAGCCCTTTCTACAGACAGTATCTTTTAACAAAAATGAGCCCTGATTTCCAAAAATTTGCTGAAGCAAAAAGCAAAGGAAAAACAGATATTACAACTTCAGAATTGTTTAATGATTTCTTGAAGTCTCAAAAAGAGGTTTCTCAAATTACGAAAGATTATCTATTGGCATTTGTAATGGCGCAATCCGATATTCATCCACAAACTCCAGCTAAAACGACTGATAAGATCAAAAAAATTATCGAAGAAGATATTAAAGATGCAGGAATCAAAGCTGATATCAAAAAGATGCAGTTTACAATCAACGGATTTAAGATCGGTGATGACGCTCCAGAAGCTTCATTAGTAAAAGCAGATGGTTCAGCTTATAAATTAAGTGATAACAAAGGAAAGCCTTATGTATTAGTTTTTTATGCATCTTGGAATCCTTACATTGCTGAAGGTACAGTTCCTGTATTGAAAGAAGTGGTGAATTTCTATAAATCTAAAATGAATTTCGTTTTCGTAAACCTTGATGATACCAAAGATCAATTTACGAAAACCAGCAATGCAATGTTGAAGGGAATTCAAGGAACTAATGTTTATGCAGAAGGAGGTCTTAATTCTGATATCGCTAAAAAATACGGAGTGTACGGATTCAAATTGCCAAACTTCATTGTAGTAGATAAAAACGGTAAAGTTGCAAGCAGGTCTTTTGTTAATTTAGGTGATGCAGACTTGATTACTGTTTTAGACAAACAAACAGGTCTTTCTGCTCCTAAAGTTGCTCCTCAGCAGCAAATGATGCCACAAATGAATATGCAGCCCGCTCCTCCAGTGGAAGGTGCTCCTCAGCAACCGGCTCAGACAAAATAATAAAACTTATACAATAGAAAAAAACCTTGTCTTCGGATAAGGTTTTTTTTATTGTATTTTTGCAATGTGAAACCGAATGGTGAATCAGTTTATAGAAAAAATAGAAAATTTACGGAGCTGAAAATAGAAAGTTGACTCCGTAGCGATAGAAATTGTTATGAGAAAGAAGAAAGATGTCATTCTTGAAAATATAAAATTGTTTGCCGCAGGTGCAAAAGGTGTTGCGATCGGAAAAACTGAAGAAGGAAAAACCGTTTTGGTTTCGGGAGCTATTCCGGGAGATGTAGTGAATGCAAGAGTGAAAAAGTCAAAATCAAAATATTTTGAGGCTGATGTAAAAGAGATTGTTGAGAAATCGCCGTTCAGAGTAGAACCGAAATGTATTCATTTTGGGACTTGCGGAGGTTGTAAGTGGCAGAATATGAGCTACGAGAAACAACTTGATTTTAAACAGGAAGAAGTTTACAATAATATTAAAAGAATCGGTGGGATTGATGATTTTGAAACTGTTCCGATTTTAGGTGCAGAAGAACAATATTTCTACAGAAACAAGATGGAATTTTCTTTCTCCAATGCAAGATGGCTGACTCAGTACGAGATTAGTTCTGAGGAAAACTACGGAAGCAGAGACGCTCTTGGTTTTCACATTCCGGGAATGTGGAGCAAAATTCTTGACTTAAAAGAATGTTGGTTGCAGGAAGATCCCTCGAACGCAATTCGTTTGGCAGTTCGAAATTTTGGAATTGAAAATGGCTTAGACTTTTTCGATGTTAGAGAGCAGAAAGGTTTTCTGAGAACTTTAATGATGAGACAAAACTCGAAAGGAGAGTGGATGGTTTTATTTCAGTTGTACAGGGAAGAAAAAGCAAACAGAACGAAACTTTTTGATTATTTACTAGAGTTATTCCCTCAAATCAAAACTTTGGTTTACGCAATCAATCCAAAACAGAATGATTCTATCTACGATTTGAATGTAGAAACTTATTTCGGTGAAGGATTTTTAATGGAAGAAATGGATGGTCTTAAATTTAAAATAGGTCCAAAATCTTTCTTTCAGACCAATTACAAACAGGCTTTAGAATTATATAGAAAAACTCTTGAATTTGCTGATTTGAAAGGTGATGAAATAGTTTACGATTTATATACAGGAACCGGAACGATTGCACAATATGTTGCGAGAAACGCAAAACACGTCATCGGAATTGAATCTGTGCAGGAAGCAATCGATGCTGCAATTGAACATGCTGAATTAAACGGTTTGACCAACACAACATTCTATTGTGGAGATATGAAAAATGTCTTCAATGATGAATTTATGGAAAATCATCCGAAAGCAGATGTATTAATCACCGACCCGCCAAGAGATGGAATGCACCAAAAAGTAGTGGAGCAAATTTTAAAACTAGCCCCTGAAAAAGTAGTTTATGTAAGCTGTAATTCGGCAACTCAGGCAAGAGATTTAGCCTTAATGAAAGATCACTATACTTTGGTGAAAATTTTACCTGTTGATATGTTCCCACAAACTCATCATGTAGAAAATATTGCGTTATTGGTGAAAAAATAATTATTTAAATTTGAATAGATAAAATCAAAATATTATTGAATATGATAAAGAACTGTAAAGCATTCTTCTTATTAGCAGCTTTAGTTTTCTGCCAACAAAACTTATTTTCGCAAGAAAAACCTAAAGATTCTGTTGCTGCAAAAACAGATACTGCAAAAGTAAAAAAAGACGATAAAAAGAAAAGCCTGATCAAACCTTTTAAAGAAATCATTACCGATAAAGCGGTTTCTGATCAAGGGGTTTTTACAGTTCATAAAGTAGACGACAAATATTATTTTGAAATTCCGGATTCTATGTTGAAAAAAGAATTTCTATTGGTGACAAGATTAACGAAAGCTGCTGCGGGAATGCGTTCCGGAACTTCAGGTTATGCAGGAGATCAGATCGGGCAGCAAGTAATTGCTTTTGAAAAAGGTCCAAAAGATAAAATTCTTTTAAGATCAATTTCCCATGTTGATTATGCAAAAGATTCTACTTCAGATATGTACAATTCGGTAACGAGAAACAATGTGCAGTCTATTATAAAATCTTTTGATGTAAAAGCTTACGGAATTAAGAAAAACTCGTCTGTTATTGAAGTAACTGATGTTTTAAATACTGATAACGAACTGACTTCTTTTTCTGTTTGGTCTAAAGATTCTTACAGAGTCGGAGTTTTTCAGAAAGATATGTCATTTGTGAATTTTGTTAAATCTTTCCCGACAAATATTGAAATCAATACCACTAAAACTTTTGCAAGAACTTTAGGAACTCCTGCGACTCCGGCTATTCCGGGGCGACCGGCTCCGAAAATCAGTGGAAATTATACAGTAGAAATTAACTCTTCATTTGTTCTTCTTCCGGAAAATAAAATGCAGTCGAGATATTTTGATCCGAGAGTTGGATATTTTACGGTTGGATACACAGATTTTGATCTTGATCCTCAAGGCGTAAAAAGAATTTCTTTAGTTAAAAGATGGCGTCTTGAGCCAAAACCCCAGGATTTGGAAAAATACAATAGAGGAGAATTGGTAGAACCTGCAAAACCGATTGTATTTTACATTGATCCTGCAACTCCGAAAAAATGGGTTCCTTATTTAATACAGGGAGTAAATGATTGGCAGAAAGCTTTTGAAAAAGCCGGTTTCAAAAATGCAATTGTTGCAAAAGTTCCCGATCCGAAAGTAGATACAGAGTGGAGTTTGGAAGATGCAAGATTTTCGGCGATTGTTTACAAGCCTTCAGATGTTCCGAATGCTTCAGGTCCTTCAATTGCAGATCCAAGAACAGGTGAAATTCTGGAAAGTCATATCAACTGGTATCATAATGTGATGTTGCTGTTGAGAAACTGGTATTTTGTACAGGCTTCGCCAAATGATCCGAGAGCGAGAAAAATTGAATTTGAAGATAAATTAATGGGTGAGTTGATCCGTTTTGTGTCTTCTCATGAAGTTGGACATACTTTAGGTTTGAGACATAACTATGGTTCAAGTTCGACGGTTCCTGTTGAAAAATTGAGAGATAAAAAATGGCTGGAAAAGAACGGTCATACTCCTTCAATTATGGATTATGCAAGATTTAATTATGTTGCACAACCGGAAGACAATATCGGTGATGCCGGAATTTTCCCGAGAATCGGAGACTACGATGATTGGGCAATTGAGTGGGGCTATAAAAGATTTAATCAATTTAAAACTCCGGATGCAGAAAAAGAATACCTGAATCAGTGGGTAATTAAAAATCTTAAGAATGAAAGACTTTGGTTTGGTACAGAATCCAATCCTTTAGATCCAAGATCACAAAGTGAGCAAGTGGGTGATAATGCAATGATTGCAAGTACATACGGAATCAAAAATCTGCAAAGAATTGTTGATAATTTAGAAAAATGGACGAAAACTCCAAACGAAGATTACGCAAATCTTGATATGATGTACGATCAGGTGACAACACAGTTCAGAAGATATTTGGGACACGTCTCAAAATATATCGGCGGACAAATGGAAACTCCGAAAACTGCTGAGCAATCTGGAGCAGTTTATGAAGTTGTAGCTAAAAAAGATCAGAAAGAAGCTATGAAATTTTTAAATGAAAATATTTTCACAACTCCTCAATGGCTAATCAAAAAAGATATTTTTGAGAAAACAGGAAAAACTCCTGTGAAGACAATTGAAGAAATTCAGAATGGTGTTTTGGGAAGAATTTTAAGTCCGATGGTTTTGCAGAATATGTATCAGATGGAAGCCGTTGAGCCGAATACTTATTCTGTGATTGAATTGCTTGCAGATTTAAATACTTCAATTCTTAAAAATGAAAATGCAGATATTTACGGAAGAAATCTTCAGAGAAATTATATCGATTCTTTAATAAAACTCGTTGATAATAAATCCTCAGACAAATCTGATGTTTCTGCTTTGATAAGAGGAAATTTAAATACAATCAAAAAAGAACTTTCAGCAAAACCAGCTTCAGATTTGGTGAATAAATATCATTATGAAGATTTGGTTTTCCGTATTGAAAAGGCTTTAGATCCAAAATAATTTAAAAATGAAAAGATTACTGTCATTTCTTATATTATCACTTATAATGATTTCCTGTGGTGGAGACGACGACATCTGTGAAAGCGGAGAAGGCACGCCGAGAATGAAAATCATGTTTAAAAACGCAGACAAGATCACAACATTAGATTCCGTGAAAGTATATGTTGATTACGGAGTGAGAACTGTTGATCTTGGATGGAGCAGAAATGCAGATTCAATCTTAATTCCGCTTCGTGTTGATGATTCTCCTTACACCGAATTATTTGTGAAAACCCAGAGAAAAGGAGATTCATCAAAAGTGCGTATAAATTACACCACAAAATCAATTTACGTTTCACCAGGTTGCGGAGCTAAGCTAAATTACGAAAATGTAAGCGGACAATTATTAAAAGCAACTCCTGTCGTAAAAATAGAATCTGGACAAAACTTTATTCAAAATGAAGAAAAAACTAATCTTTACCTCGTTTTTTAGTCTTTTGGGACTGCTGTTTTCTGCACAGGAAAAGAAGGAAGCCGTAAAAGAAAAATGGAAATATGAACCCAACTTTATGGTTGGTGTTGATGTTTTGAATACGGGTGTTTCATTTTTCTCAGACAGACAGTTATTTCAGGGTTTTGTTTCATCAAAAATAAAAGACAACATCCACGGAATTGTGGAAGCAGGATTTGAGAAAAATATTTATCAAAAAAATGGCTACGATGCAACTGCGAACGGTCCTTTTTTCAAAATTGGAGCATTTTATATGTTGGCAAAAGACCGCGAAAATGAATTCAATGGTTTCTATGGAGGAGCAAAAATAGGAGGTTCATTTTATAATCAGGAATATTTTGCAATTCCGATTCGTGGTTTTGGTGGAAGTAGTTCATCTATTTCTTTGCCGGCATCATCACAGTCATCTTTTTGGCTTGAAGGAACAATTGGTGGAAGAGTTCAGCTTTTTGAATCCAATTTTTTCATTGACGTAAATATGCAGCCAAGATATTTGATGGTAACTTCAAAACAGGATGAAGTTGTTCCTATGATCGTTCCCGGTTTTGGAAGAAGTTCTTCTAAATTTTTGATGGGATTTTCTTGGAATATTGCGTATAAGTTTTAAAAATATTCAATTATATTAGGTCCGATAGTTAATATATAAGAATAAGTTGTTTTTCTCTTGCAAACTATATATAGATCAATATATAATGTAAGAGATTGCAATATTATAAGATAATTTGAAAAATATTATAATTTTTATTTTGTGATTTTAACATAATTACTAGTATATTTATGTATATGTAGTAATTTAAAAGCAGTATATTTGAAAATTAATAATAATTCATTTTATGAAAAAATTCATTACTACTTTATTTTGTAGTGTAATTGGTGTCTCTGCTTTCGGACAATGGACTTCCACTACAGTAAAGAGAGGGTCTCAAATTGACCCTACACAGATACAATCTCATTATAAGTTAGATCTTAATAAAATTAAAAATCAGCTTAAGGATGCTCAAGAGACGGGACCCAATGCAAAATCTGTTGAAATTTTATTACCAACATTAAGAGGGAAAATAGAGAGATTTGCAGTATACAGTTTCCCTGTAATGGTCAAAGACCTTGCTAATCAATATGATCTGGGATCTTATGTTGGTGTGGGTATTGACGACCCATCAAAATTTTTAAGATTTTCTGTTGCTCCTAATGATTTTCAGTCGATGATTATCAAAGATGGAAAATATGAATTCATTGATGCCCAAAATGCTGACAAAACCATTTATGGAGTTCATACAAAATCTGAAACGCCTAATGGTAAAAGTTTTACTTGTAGCACATCGGAAGATCCTATATCTGTAAATCAATTGGGACAACTGAAGCTTGCCGGACAATCTTTTAACAATCAACCTACAGATTTCGCAAAAAGTTCTGATAAAAAATACAGAACGATGAGATTGGCAATTTCAGCTACTGGAGAGTATACCGCTTTCCATGGTGGAACGGTTGCGTTAGCACTTGCTGCCATCAATGCAACAATGACAAGAGTAAATGGAGTATTTGAAAAGGATTTAGCTTTACATTTAAATATTCAGAATTTTCCAAATATCATTTATACAGATGCTGCTACAGATCCGTATACTGGAAATTTGAATGTTCAATTGCAACAGACATTAACAGCTAATGTTGGTAATGCAAATTATGATATTGGCCATGTTTTCAATGCAGCGGGTAATAACGGAAATGCCGGTTGTATTGGTTGTGTATGTATTAATCCTGCTACATCAACTACTACTGCGAAAGGTTCTGGTTTTACTCAAAGTACAAGTCCTGTAGGGGATACATTTGATATTGATTTTGTAGCTCACGAAATGGGTCATCAATTGGGTGCTAATCACACTTTTGCTCATAGTATTGAGGGATCTGGAGTAAATATGGAGCCGGGATCAGGATCAACAATTATGGGATATGCAGGTATTACAAATGCAAATGTGCAGATGAATTCTGATCCATATTTTCATGTAGCAAGCATTGTACAGATTCAGAATAATTTAACGGCTAAAACTTGTGATGTAGAAACAGTAATTACAAATAATCCTCCAACAATTGCAGCGCTTCCTACTTACACTATTCCGAAAGGTACTGCGTTTGTACTTACAGCTTCAGCAACTGATTTAGAAAATGATCCATTAACATATACTTGGGAAGAGTTTGATGATGCAGGAGCTGTAGTAAATGGAGCAATCACAGGAGGTCCAATTACAGCAGCGAATTTAGGGAATACTACTTATGGAGCATCATTTAGATCATTTTCTCCAACAGCAAGTCCTACAAGATATTTTCCTAAGTTATCATCAGTTTTAAATGGTGTTTTAAATAATGCAAATAATGGATGGGAATCAGTTTCAAATGTAGAAAGATCATCTAGTTTTGCTGTTACAGTAAGAGATAATAATCTCAATCCGTTGGAACAGCAGACTCGGTCTGCACTTCAGACAATCAACGTAGGAGCTGATGGTCCGTTTAAATTGAATGATCAGTTTCAATACGGATATAGTAATTTGTCTTCTCCAATTTTGTGGGATGTAGCAAATACTTCTGTCGCACCATATAATGTGACAAATGTTAAAGTAGATTATACAACTGATAATGGTACAACTTGGAATGTGTTGTTTGCTTCAACTGCAAATGATGGTACAGAAAATTTTATATTTCCTGCTTCTTTAAATAATCAAAATATTAAATTAAGAATTTCTGCAATAGGAAATGTTTTTTATGCAGTAAAATCTGTTTATGTTACAACAAGTGTAGGATGTGGGGCAGCAATAAGTGGTATCAATATTACTAATGTTACTTCAAATTCAGCTGCTATTAATTGGGCTCCCGTAACGGGGGCGGCATCTTATGTAATTAGATATAAAAAAACTACTGATACTGCATGGCAACAAACAACATCTTCTACAAACACGGTAAACCTTGCAAGTTTGACGGCAAGTTCAGTTTATGAAGTGCAAGTTGCTTCAGTATGTGGAACCCAATCTCCATTCTCTGCAAGTACAAATTTCACAACATCGGCTACAACATATTGTACTGTTTCAGCTGTTAATTCGCAGCAATATGAATATATATCTAATGTAACTTTATCTAAAAATTCGGTTCCTTTATTTACAAATACATCAGGACCATCCAATTACACAAGTTATACTGCAAATGTTGCTCTTCAGCCTAATTTGGCTACAAACACTTCATATGACTTATCAATTACAGTAACAGATCCTGATTATGATACAGCTGTTGTGTTCATAGATTTTAATAAAAATGGAGTCTTTGAAAATTCAGAAAGAGTTTTGAATTATCCTGTAGCAGTACCAACAGCACCAATTACAGGTTCATTTACCGTTCCTGGTAATCCGGTTTTAGATCAGCCATTAAGAATGAGAGTGATTTTATATTACGCAGGATCAGCTAATGCAGGAGGTTCATTAGGCACGGCTTTTGCTGGATGCGGAACATTTAATTATGGCGAAGTAGAAGATTATAATGTTGTGGTAAGTAGTGCGCTTGGCACTAATGACTTGAATATTAATCATAATGGAATTCAGATTTACCCTAACCCGGTAAGTGATATTTTGAATGTGACTAAAGTTTCTGACAAAGCAACTTATAAAATTTACAGTGCAGCAGGTCAGTTGGCAAATAGTGGAAATATTATTGACGGGAAAATTAATGTAACCTCTTTAGTTAAGGGTACATATGTAATTTCTATTGAAGATAAAGGAAAAGAAAGTTTCAATTCTAAATTCATCAAGAAATAATAAATTGCTTTTAACAACTAAAAATCCTCAAGTTTACTTGGGGATTTTTATATTATAATCATAACTGGGTTTTTGATGTAGTTACTATAAAAAAAACGAGTAAATATATTACCAAATAATAAAAATTGTTTAGATTTGTAGTTAATTTAAAAATAATTGATGCCTATGACAAAATCGTTTACTTTTTTAATTCCTTTTCTGGCAACAGAACATGATATTCTTAATGGGAGAGGAGGTCTCAAATTACACATTAATACACTAATTAATTAACATATGTATAATTCTTGTATTCTAATCTATTTTAATAATTAATAAGATGAAGAAAATTTTACTAATTCTAACCTTTATGTTGGCTTTTATGCCTAATGTATCAGGTCAGACTGGGCAGATTGGAACCGGTACAGCTTCAATGACCGAGCTTCCTATAAATTCCTGCTGGGGTTACAATTATTCTCAGCAGATTTACACTGCAGCAGAAGTTACTGGAGCTATCGGAACCAGTACTCTGATTACAAAAATCAGATTTCATGTTTCTGCAATTCCTACAGGAACGCAGGCAAACTATAATCAGTGGGTAGTTTACATTGGTAACACTGCTCAAAACGATTTCGCAACGACGACGAGCTGGGTGCCGTTGGCAAACTTATCTCAGGTTTATTCAGGTACATTACCTGCAATGACTGATGGTACTTGGGTAGAATTACCGCTTGCAACTCCATTTACTTGGGACGGAATAAGTAATCTTGTAGTAGCGGTAGACGAAAACTCTGCAAACTGGAGCTGTACTCAGAGTTGGGGAAGTTATACCGCAGGGACAAATAGGGGAATGTTATACCGAAATGATTCAACAAATCCGAATCCTGCTACTCCTCCAACAGCAACTTCAAGACACAATACAATACCAAGAATACAGTTAGTAGCATTTGATCCTGCACCTTGTACAGTGGCACCTCCTACGGGAATAACTGTAAGCAACCTTACATCTACTACTGCTACTGTGTCATGGAATGCAAATGCAAACGCAACATATCAGGTAAGATATAGATCGCTGCCTGGCGGAGCATATACTACCGTTACTATACCGGCTCTTACCAATACGTATACGATTCCAGGTTTGACAGAACTTGGCAATTATGAGGTAGAAGTTGCTACAATTTGTGGAGGTACTCAAGGAGCTTGGTCTGCTGCAGTACCTTTTACAACTCCTGTTATATCTTATTGTACAGGTACTTCTACAAGTGTTGCTGATGGTTATATAACGAATGTTACTGCAAATGCTACCAATTCTTACACAATGAGTAGTAATTCAGGATCATCTTTCTATACAGATTATAGCACAGATCCTACCAGACTAATTACCTTTGTTAAAAATTCTACAGGTAATACGGTTTCAGTGACGAAAACTTGGCCAGGAACTCAGTGGAGTTTTGGTACAGGAGTTTGGATTGATTACAATAGAAATGGAGTTTTTGAAACAACCGAACAGGTTCTAAATTCTCCAAGTAATACAACTTCACCGGTTGTAAGTCCCGGATTTACAATTCCGGCAGGAGTATATAATGGACCACTTACTACTCGTATGCGTGTTGTAATAAGAGAATCTTCTTCAGCAACTGCGTGTGGTTCTTTCACATGGGGTGAAGTAGAAGACTATGCTGTTAGATTTGTTGATTTACAGCCTTGTACTACTGCGCCACCTACTAACATTTCAGTTGGAAATATTACACCTACTTCTGCTACCGTTTCATGGCTGGCTACCGCAGGTGCTACTTATGTAATTAGATACAGAACTGGTACAGGATTGTGGACTACGGTAACGCTTAGTACACCTCCGGTTAATATCTATAATATATCAGGTTTAGCAGAGTCAACCACTTATGAAGTACAAGTAGCTACAATATGTGGTGGAGTTACCGGTGCATTCTCGCCAAGTACAAATTTCACTACTCCTGCAATTACTTATTGTTCAGCAGCAGCTACAAGTGCTGACGAATATATTGCTAACGTAACTGTTACCCCTCTTGGTTTACCAGCTATGGTAAGCAATTCGGTGATGGCTACGGCTGCGCCGTATTATTCAGATTATACGGCAGATCCTGCTAGATTAGTAACACTAATTAGAGGTACGGTAGGAAATAACATCTCTCTTACTAAAGTTTGGCCGGGTACTCAGTTTGCAGCAGCAGCAGCAGCTTGGATCGATTTTAACAGAAACGGTATTTTTGAAACTTCTGAAAGAATTTTAACTGGAGCGAGTAACACTACATCAGTAGTTACCGCATCATTTGGATTCCCTACGACACCAGGTTCTGTATATGGTGGAAACTTAAATACCAGAATGAGAGTTATAATAAGAGAAAATACCGATCCAAGTCCTTGTGGTAACTTCTCATGGGGTGAGGTAGAGGATTATGCTGTTAAATTTATAGACTTACAGCCATGTACAACCGCTCCTCCAACCAATATTACTGTCACTAATATGACTGCAACAACAGCATATGTATCTTGGATGCCTACAGCCAACGCAACATATGTTATTAGATATAGATTAAGTCCTTCAGGTCCTTGGCTTCCAAGTGCTGCTGGTCTTACCTTACCGGCGGGAACACCAACAGGACAAAGTTTTTATACTATACCAGGTCTTACTGAGCAGACCACTTATCAAGTACAAGTTGCTACAATATGTGGAGGTGTTACCGGAGCGTTTAGTTCTTCTGTGAATTTCACAACGCCACCGCTGACGTATTGCCCTATGGTTGGTACAGGTACTAATGATTACATTTCAAATGTTAAAGTTACTCCTGTGAATTTCCCTGTGATGGATAATACTTCTTTACAGACCAATTACATCAGCTACAATACGCCACCAACATTGATTAACTTAGAAGTTGGATCTTTTGGAAATCAATTATCAGTGTCTAAGGCTTGGGTTGGTACAACCTTTTCTGATGCTGTAGATGCTTATATTGATTATAACAGAGACGGGATTTTTGCAGCTAATGAAAAAATCATGACCTCTGCATCAAGCACAACGACTCCTGTAACGGCTACATTCGATGTTCCGGCAGCAGGACCAGCTATCTATGCAGGACCACTTACTACAACAATGAGAGTTATTCTTAAAAGAAATAGCGGATCAGTGATGTGTGTTGATCCGGCAAATGGTGAAGTAGAGGACTATGCAGTTAAATTAAGACCTTGTAGTAATGTTGCTCCAACGAATGTAACTGTTAATTTAATTACTCAAAATTCAGCTTCAGTTAACTGGACATCTGCGCTAAATAATAATGCGTTTGTATTAGAATATAGAGCAGTAACAAACCCTGTTTCTCCATGGATTCCTATTAATGCTTCTGTTTTAGCAGGTAACCCTCCTGTACAACTTACAGGGTTAACTCCTGCAACTACGTATGAGGTTAGAATTGCTGCAAAATGTGGAACAGGTGGCTTAGGAGCTTATACTCCAATTAAGCTTTTCACTACAAGATGTGATCCTACTCCTCCAAATGTCACTATTACAAATATTACTCCAACATCAGCAGTTGTTACCTGGAACCCAATTGTTCCTAGTGCAACATATCTGATAAGATATAGAGTTGTTGGTACAGGAACTTGGATCGCTGTTACAGCTCCGGCTCCTCCTGCAAACTCTGTTACTCTTACAGGATTAAGCTCATTTGTTACCTATGAAGTACAAGTTGCTAATCAGTGTGTAGGTGAAACTACTCCAAACCCATGGTCAAATCCACAGGTATTTACTACGGTTAGGATTTGTGAAATACCTCCTCCAGGATTAACCATCACTACATTGACACCAACAAGTGCTGAAGTAACTTGGACTGCATTTACTGGTGCGGGGGCTACAGGTAGTTATATTTTGAGATACAGAAAAGTAGGTATTCCTAGCTGGACGACTGTGACTGTCAATACAAATACATACACAATTACAGGATTGTTGGAATTAACGAAATATGAGATGCAGGTTGCAAACGTTTGTTCGGGTACACCGGGTAACTTTACTCCTCCTTATTATTTCACAACACCAACAGTTGTTTATTGTCCTATGACGTCAGCAAATTCTGCAACAGAATATATTTCGAAAGTAACTGCGAAGCCTACGGGTAAACCGGAAATGATCAACACAACTCCTGCTTCAAATTATTCAGACTTTACAGGAAATCCTTTGAAGTTTATTGAAATGATTCAGGGATCAGCAGGTAACCAGATTACAATTGATAAGACGTTAACTAATGGTGCAAATGCAGGAGTAGCAGTTTGGATTGACTTCAACAGAAACGGTTATTTCGATATTAACGAAAGAATCTTAGCTGACGGTCCAAACACAAATCCTACAGCAAGTGCAACATTCAATGTTCCTGCTGATGCATTTGTAAGTATGACAGATTACAAATATGTTGTTATGAGAGTGGCAATGCAGAAAGATGGAATTCCTGTAAATTGTACCAACTTTGCGAATGGTGAAGTGGAAGATTATACAGTTAGAATTTCTAAACAAAGCGTTGCAAACGCAGTAAACCAAACGGATATTTTAATCTATCCGAACCCGGTAAGCACTGTTTTAAATGTAAAAAATATCAGCAAAAAAGCTAATTATAAAATTTACAGTGCAGCAGGACAATTGGTTTCAAGCGGATTGATCTTAAACAACAAAATTGACGTTAGCAGACTGATCAACGGATTATATGTTATCGACATAGAAGATGTGAAAGGTACTGTACAAAAGAAATTTATTAAAGAATAATTTAATAACTTCTAAATAATAGAATAAGCTCTCAGAAATGAGAGCTTATTTTTTTTTACGATAATGAATATCTATAAATATTAACAACAAAAAAACTCGCTGATCAGCCAGCGAGTTTTGTTTAATAATCATGAATTTCATTCAATTTCAAAAATGATTTTCTCAGTTTGTTCCCGAAGATCATCAAGATTGGTATTGTTGTAAATGACGAAATCTGCCATTTTTATTTTATCCTTTTCGGGCATCTGATTATTCATTACAGATTCAACTTCACGATAAGTTTTTCCGTCTCTGTCCATCACTCTTTTAATTCGGATATTGTCTTCGGCAGTTACCAAAAGAGATTTGTAACATTGAAGATGAAGTTTCAATTCAAATAATAAAGCTGTTTCTTTAAAAACAAGATATTTTTTCTGCTGAGCTACCCATTGTTCAAAGTCAATACGTACTGCAGGATGAATAATACTATTGAGCTGATGTAATAATTCATCATTATTAAAGACTTTTTCACCAACAAATTTGCGGTTGTATAAGTCATTTTCATCATAAGAGTCATTACCCAAAAGATCTTTGATTCTTTGCTTTAAATCAGCATTGTCATTAACGATCGTCTTAGCTCTGACATCTGAGTAATAAATAGGAAAGCCGCAATCTTCAATGAACTTTGCAACAGTAGTTTTTCCGGAACCAATTCCGCCTGTAAGACCTATAATTTTTGAGGCAGAATCAGGTTCGTCTTTTTTTGTTTCAGTATTTAATTCTTCCATACCTAATAACCAAAAATTTCATTAAAGCTAAACGTTTCATCCAATCGTACACCCTTCTCAGTCATTTTAAGGCTTGCCAATTCATTGTGAGCATCATGTTCAAAAAACAGCAGATAATCATTGTCTACACATTGTTTCAAAAATTTAGCTTTCTCTTCAATCGTCAATAGGGGTCTTGTGTCATAACCCATCACATAAACTTGAGGAATGTGTCCTGCTGTCGGAATTAGGTCAGCTGCAAAAACAATGGTTTTTTCCTGATACTGTATTACAGGAAGCATCTGCTTTTCGGTGTGGCCATCTACAAAGATGACATCCATTTTAAGATCTGGAGCAAAACCATAACTTCCGTTGGCTGGTAATGGTAAGAAACCTAACTGACCGCTTTCCTGAATAGGTAATATATTTTCTTTTAAAAAACTTGCCTTTTCTCTTGCGTTTGGCTCAGTCGCCCATTGCCAGTGATTTTCGTTGGTCCAGAACTGAGCGTTTTTAAATGCAGGTCTGTAGCCGGTTTTGTCATCATTCCATTCGATTGCACCGCCACAATGGTCAAAATGTAAATGGGTTAAGAAAACATCGGTAATGTCTTCTTTTACAAAGCCGTATTTTTTTAAGTTTTTATCTAAATTATCATCGCCCCAAAGAGAATAATGACCAAAAAATTTATCATCCTGCTTATTTCCAAGACCGCAGTCTACAAGAATGAGTTTTTTTCCGTCTTCAATTAATAGAGAGCGGGTTCCCAATTCAATTAAATTTCTTTCGTCTGCAGGGTTGGTTTTTTCCCACAGACTTTTCGGGACGACTCCGAACATTGCGCCGCCGTCGAGCTTGAATTTTCCGCATTGGATAGGATATAGCTTCATATAATAGATGTTATTTAATTTTTTATTGATTTCATTTGATTTGCAATTTTTCTGCTGTTTTCATCCTCAGAATTTTCCAGATTAGAAATAATGTGCTGAAAATCTGCTTCCTTTCTGCTTTGAGAAAGTTTTTGCTGAATAAAAATTTCAGTAGGGAAAATCTTAATACCGAAAGCGCCTTTTATTTCTTTTTCTACAAAATCTTTACCCATATTTTCTACTAAAACCAGACATTTTTGAGCTTTTTCGTATTTAGCTGTAAGTCTTTCAAGATGATCATACCAACTGCTCGAAATGTAAGTGTGTGCTCCTAAAAAATCGCACAGAACTTCATCACCATCATTCAATATTTTTGCTTGAGGATTGGCTTTGGAAATATGGGTTTCTATATAAATCTGTTCCAGATCATTTTCGTTAAGCATCATCATAGAATGAGTTGCTCTTATTTTATCCTTTGAAGAAATGAGCAATGCAAATGCATTTTCTCTGATGATTTTTTTCATCAGATTATGATCTTCACTTCTGTATAATTTAGGAACAAACATAGTTTAAAATAATTCTCCCGGACTTCTGGGAATGGCAATATTCAAATGGCGGTATGCTTTTTCGGTAACTTCACGTCCTCTTGGAGTTCGGATGATAAAGCCTTCCTGAATCAGAAAAGGTTCATAAACTTCCTCTAAAGTCTCCGGATTCTCAGCAATTGAAGTTGCAAGAGCTGAAATTCCTACAGGTTTACCTTTGAAATTTTCAATCATGACACGCATAATTTTATTATCCATTTCGTCTAAACCAAATTCGTCAACATTTAAAGAATTTAAGGCATATGTGGTAATATTAATTTCAATTTCACCATTTCCTTTAATTTCCGCAAAGTCACGAACTCTTCTCAATAAAGCGTTTGCTATTCTTGGTGTTCCGCGGCTTCTTCTTGCAATTTCAATGGCTGCATCTTCATAAATGGTCACTCCCAAAACTCTTGCACTTCTGATGATAATCATCGAAAGAAGCTCAATCGTATAATATTCTAATCTGCTTTGAATTCCGAATCTTGCCAGCATTGGTTTTGTCAGCATTCCGCTTCTGGTGGTTGCGCCAACTAATGTAAAAGGATTCAAACCGATCTGAACGCTTCTTGCATTCGGACCTGTTTCAAGCATGATATCAATTTTGTAGTCTTCCATTGCAGAATATAAATACTCTTCCACAATGGGAGAAAGTCTGTGAATTTCATCAATAAAAAGCACGTCGTTCTCTTCCAGATTGGTAAGCAAACCTGCCAAACTTCCGGGTTTATCCAAAACAGGTCCCGAAGTGATTTTACAGTTTACGCCCAATTCATTGGCAATAATATTGGCTAAAGTAGTTTTGCCTAAACCTGGAGGACCATGCAGTAATACATGATCGAGTGCACCACCACGATTCTTTGCGGCGGCTACAAAAACTTCTAGATTTTCAAGTGTTTTTCTTTGTCCGGCAAAATCTTTGAAACTTTGCGGACGAATTTTCTCCTCCTGTATCAGTTCGTCTTGGGAAAAATTTTCCTTATCAGGATGTAAAAAATCTGGCATTAATTCATTTCATTTACCTCAAAGATAGGAAAAAATGAGGTTAAGATTGAGGATGAGATTAGATTATTTGAAGATAAGTTTTTGATATAAAGACTCATTGCCACAACAAAGCATATGACGAAAAAGAATTGATATATTTTGAGTATTTTTGAGAGAGAAAAATTTTTAAGATAAAAATTTGTATTTACCATTATTAAGATTGTTGCGGAATGAAAACTGTACATTCTTTCAGTGAATCTGGGATGAATGAAAAATAATGCTTTTTATCTAAAACTTAACCCCTATTTAATGAAATTATTTGGACCTTTCAAGCAGCTTGTAACACTTGCGGATCTTCCTTTAAGAGGGAAAATTTCTGATGTGCAACTTGAGATTATTGTCGATGGAGGAATTTTAGTTAATGACAGTAAAATTCAAAAAGTCGGAAACTTTGAAATTTTGAGATCAGAAAATCAAAATATAGAAATTGAACACATTGAAGGCGAACAAATCGTTTTACCTGCATTTGTAGATTCGCACACCCATATTTGTTTTGGTGGAAATCGTGCCAATGATTTTGCCATGCGAAATGCAGGAAAAACATATCTGGAAATTGCAGAAAATGGAGGTGGAATCTGGAGCTCGGTTCAACATACAAGAAATGCTTCCGAAGAAGAATTATTAAAAACTTTACTGGAAAGGATCAATATTTTGACTGATTTAGGAATTACAACTATTGAAGTGAAAAGCGGATACGGATTAGATGTTGAAAATGAATTAAAGATGCTTAGAATCATCAAAGAAGCCCAGTCTCAAACTCAGGCGACTTTGGTTCCGACCTGTCTTTCTGCACATCTGAAACCGAGAGACTTTAAGGGAGATAACAAAGCGTATTTAGATTATATTTTAAATGAAATTTTACCCAAAGTAAAAGAAGAAAAATTATCTGATCGTGTTGATATTTTCATTGAAAAATCAGCGTTTCAACCAGAGGAGAGTAAAGAGTTTTTGTTAAAAACTAAAGATTTAGGTTTCCAAATTACGGTTCATGCAGATCAGTTTACGCCTGGAAGTTCGAGAATTGCCGTTGAAGTTGGAGCAAAATCGGCAGACCATTTGGAAGCGACAATTGATGAAGATATTCAATTTTTAGCACAGTCAGATACGGTAGCTACTGCTTTGCCTGGTGCAAGTTTAGGCTTGGGTGAAAAATTTACTCCTGCAAGAAAATTATTAGATGCAGGTGCAATTTTAGCAATAGCAAGTGATTGGAATCCTGGTTCTGCACCAATGGGAAACTTAATTACACAGGCTTCGATTTTAGCAACATATGAAAAATTGACTACGGCAGAAGTTTTGGCAGGAATGACTTTCCGTTCTGCTTTTGCACTTGGCTTGGAAGATAGAGGAAGATTAGAGAATGGCTTAAAAGCAGATTTTGTGACTTTTAAGACAGATAATTTCCAGAACGTATTGTACAATCAGGGAAGTTTAAAAGCGGAGAATGTTTTTATAGATGGGATAAAAGTAAAATAAGATGAGATTGTTTGATAAAGTTTTCGGTAAAAAAGAGGAAAAGACCAATCATGAAATTTCAACTTATCAGGATTTTTGGCGTTGGTTTTTAACTAAAGAGAAGGAGTTTTATGAAGTAGTAAAAGACCGTGTAAATATCGAGAAAGATTTTTTCGAGGTTATTGCTCCTAAACTTCGCCATATCAATGAAGGCTATTATTTTCTTACCGGAATGAGTGATGATTCTACGGCAGAGCTTATCATCACTGCGGAGGGAGACATTAAAAATATTGTTTTTGTTGAAGAACTCATTGATGCTGCTCCAAAATTAGAAAACTGGAAATTTACGGCGTTAAAACCGGAAATGAATCTGGATAGCGGAATCAGCATGGACGGTCATGAATTCACAACCGAAAATATTTTCTTCTATGCGAATGAAATGGAAGGTTATCCGGACGAGATCGATATTACTTTTGTGTATGAAAATCTGACTGAGAAAAATAAAAATTCTGTTGTAAACGGAGTTTGTATCTTTTTAGATAACTTTTTAGGTGAGTTAAATTTTGCAACGCAAATTGATACATTTAATGTGATCGGAAAAAATGAAGCATCGGAGCAACTCGTTCCTGTGACTAAGCTGAAAGATTTTTTGCAATGGAGAGAAAGAGAATTTACAGAAAAATATAAAAACGTAAAAAATTTTGATGAAGAAGATAAGTTTTCCATTTTTGAGGCGAGTTTGCAAAACGGACTTCCGCTCATTGCCGCAATTAATACTTCATTGTTAGAATATGATTCAAAAGCTTCATATCCATGGATTTCGGTATTGAAAACACATTACAACGGTGAAAATAATAACGGACTTCTGGAGAAAGATGATTATGAAAAATTGACTGATATCGAAGAAAAATTGATCGAGGAACTTAAAAATGAAAACGGACATTTATACATTGGCAGGGAAAGTGCAGATAATATAAAAGAAACTTACTTTGCAAGTAAAGATTTCAGAGAGCCTTCCAAAATTTTTCATAAAATAATGAAAGATAATCCTGAATATAAAATGTCACTTGAAATTTACAAAGACAAATATTGGCAAAGTTTCGAACGCTATAATATCAATTAAATGGATAAAAAAATATGATCTGGCAAGGAAGATTAGACGGAGAAGAACCATTGTTTCACAGACTTTTTCAGCGTGTACAGGAAGCAGAAAATCATGATCTTATTATAACTAATGATTTCGTTTTGCACGGTTTTGCTGTGGATGAAGGTGTAAGAAGAAATAAAGGTAGAGCAGGAGCGAAAGATGCACCGGATATTATCAGAAAAAATATGGCAAATTTTCCTGTCATCATGCCTGATTTTTCTATGCTTGATTTTGGTAATATTACCTGTGAAGATGGGGATTTAGAAAAAGCTCAAAATGCTCTTGCGGATAATGTTGCTCAGGTTTTGGCGAAAGGAGCAAAATCTCTTGTTTTGGGCGGAGGTCATGAAGTTACCTTTGCCCATTATTCAGGAATCAGAAAGGCATTTCCAGATAAGAAAATCGGAATTATCAATATCGATGCTCATTTTGATAACAGAAAACCCGAAGATGGGGTAGGAGCAAGTTCAGGTACAGGATTCTGGCAAATTGCTCAGGAAGAAAATAATCATACGTTGCATATCGGAATTCAGAGGAATTCAAACACGTTAAAATTGTTTGATACTGCTCATCAACTCGGTATGAAATATATTCTTGCTGATGAAATTTTTTTTGAAAATCTTCCTTCGGTTTACGAACGTATCAACGAACTTGTAGAATCAGTTGATGTTTTGTATCTCACGGTTTGTATGGATGTCTTCAATGCTTCAATCGCACCCGGAGTTTCTGCCGCAGCGTACAACGGATTGTTTACAGATGCAGCATTCATGCATTTTTACAAACATATTTTAAAGAGCGAAAAACTTGCCGCATTAGATGTTGCAGAGGTGAACCCCCAGTTTGATATCCAGGACAGAACGGCAAGACTGGCTGCAAGTTTAGTAAATGAGTGGCTGATGATTTGAAAGACATATTTGCAATAGACAATATCATTTTTTTAACAAGAACTAAGGTACATATTTTGTTGCCTTCAATATGCCTATTCCAAAGGCTTAAAAATTCATTTTTTTGAATTTAAATGTAATTACAATATGGAACAATCAATAGAAAATAAACTGATCAAAGCTGATGAAGCTTTTAAAAAATGGAAAAGCGTATCATTTGCAGACAGACAAAAGCTGATTGCAAAAGCTGCAGAATTATTTAAAAATAAATCGGAAGAATTTGGCGAAATCATTACCAGAGAAATGAATAAACCCATTTCACAATCCATCTCAGAAGTGGAGAAATGTGCTTTGATGATGAATTATTATGCCGAAGCTGAAAATGTTTTAAAGTCTGAAAAAATTGATTCCGAATATTCTATCGCAGAAATCCATTATGTTCCGAAAGGTGTAATTCTGGGGGTAATGCCTTGGAATTTTCCGTTCTGGCAAGTTTTGAGGTTTGCAATTCCTGCAATTTTAGCTGGAAATACTGTTGTTTTGAAGCATGCCTCTATTTGTTTCGGAAGTGGCAATGCGATTGAAAAAGTATTCATTGAAGCTGGTTTTCCTGAAGGTGTTTTTCAGAATTTAGAAGTTGGGCATAAAGAGGTAAAAGGAATTCTTGAACATTCTGTTATTAAAGGAGTAAGCCTTACCGGAAGTGAAAAAGCAGGTGCAGAAGTTGCATCGATTGCCGGACAGAAAATTAAAAAATCTTTACTTGAGCTTGGCGGAAGTGATGCTTTTATTGTTTTGGATGATGCAGATTTAGATGAAGCTGCAAAAGTTGGCGCATTGGCAAGACTTCAAAACTGCGGGCAGACTTGTGTGGCTGCAAAAAGATTTATTATTCAAAAAGATATAGAATTTGATTTCTTACCAAAATTTATTGAAGAATATAAAAAGTATGCTCCCGCAGATCCGATGAAGAAGGAAACAAAATTGAGTGGAATGGCAAGAGCAGATTTGGCAGATGACTTAGAGAAACAATATCAGAAAGCTTTGGATAACGGTGCAGAAGCTATTATTCCTTTGGAAAGAATTTCTGACACCGAATTTAATCCGGGTTTAATCAATGTAAAAGAAGGTAATCCTATTTTGCAGGAAGAATTGTTCGGACCACTTGGGATGGTAATGATTTCGGAAAATGATGATGAAGCTTTAGAAATGGCAAACAATATTCCTTTTGGACTTTCAAACTCAGTCTGGACGAAGAATGCAGATCGTCAACAGTTTTTCATCAATGGTTTAGAATCCGGAACTGTGAATATCAATAGGATGACGAGCTCTGATCCGCGATTTCCATTCGGTGGAACAAAATCTTCAGGTTACGGAACGGAACTTTCTTTATTGGCTTTAAAAGAATTTGTCACCGCAAAAACAGTTTTAGGAAAATAGCAACATAAAAAAACTCTCGAAAATATCGAGAGTTTTTGCTTTTTTATATCAAGAAGATTAAATAGTCGTTAATCTCAATGTATTCGTTTTTCCTCCTTCGTATGATGGAGTTGCGTTAATATTGATTACGAAATCTCCGCTTTCAATATAACCGTGGTTATGAGTCAGCATATTCACCTGAATTATGGTTTCATCTGTAGATTTATTCATATCATAATGATAAGCACGAACTCCCCAAAGCAGGTTCAACATTGTAATTACACGTTTGTTGGCGCTGTAAACGATAATGTGAGAATTGGGTCTGTGCGCAGAAATCTGAAACGCAGTATATCCTGAATTCGTTAAAGTAACAATTGCTGAAACGTTTGTGCTTTTTGCAATTCTTACCGCTGCAAGACAAACTCTGTTGGTGATAAATCTCTCGTCGATACAGTTGAAGTCTTTTTCGATCGGTTCATTTTTATGCTGGTAAAAATTAGTCTGCTCAATATTCTGAACGATTTTTGCCATGTTTTCAACCACCTGAATAGGATATCTTCCCACGGAAGTTTCACCTGAAAGCATCACTGCATCTGCGCCATCTAATACAGAATTTGCAACGTCGTTTACTTCAGCTCTTGTTGGTGTCAGACTGTTGATCATCGTTTCCATCATCTGTGTAGCGATGATTACCGGCTTAGAGTAAAATCTTGCTTTCTCAACCAATGTTTTCTGAATAGCAGGAACTTCTTCCATCGGAACTTCTACACCAAGATCTCCACGTGCAACCATCAATCCGTCGCATTCTAGTAAGATCTGATCAATATTTTTTACTCCTTCAGGTTTTTCAATTTTAGCAATGATCGGTGTTTTTAGTTTACCGTTTGGATGCTTAGAGATCAATTCTTTCAAATCAATAATATCCTGAGCATGACGTACAAAAGATAGAGCAATCCAGTCAACTTCCATGTCAAGCATGAAATTGGCATCCAAAATATCTTTTTCGGTCAACGCAGGAAGCGAAACATTGGTATTTGGAAGGTTAACTCCTTTTTTAGAGCTCAATGGTCCTCCTTGGATAGTTTTCGCCTTTACGGTATCTATTTTGTTGGTTTCAAGAACTTCTAAAACAAGTTTACCATCATCAATCAAAATTCTTTCCCCAACGTTTACATCCTGAGGAAACTGCTGATAGGTCATGTAAACTTTTGTAGAGTCTCCTTCGATCTTTTCATTGGTAAATGTCAAGACATCTCCCGGATTCAGGTATGAACCTTCTTTTACTACACCAACTCTTAGTTTTGGACCTTGTAAATCGGCTAAAATTCCTACAGAATATCCGTACTCTTTATTAAGGTCTCTGATGGTTTGAATATTGGTACGAACCAAGTCGTAATCAGCGTGTGAAAAATTTATTCTAAATACGTCAACACCAGCTTTCATTAATCCTAACATTACTTCCTTTGAAGAGGAAGCTGGCCCAAGTGTTGCGATAATTTTTGTCTTCTTTAAATACTTATTCATAATACTGTATTATTTGATAAAGTTCTTCTTCAGAACTCAGATTGTAATCCTGAATTGGAAACACAAGATTTTCAGGCAGCAAAATTACGGAAAAATCAGTAAATTGTTCCGGACTATGCAGAATATATTCTACTTCTGTCTGATTATTTAATAAAAACTTAATGTTTTCTTCTTCTGAGAAGAGTTCAGTTTGTAATTTTTTTTGATTACTTTCTGAAGATTTGTTTGAAATAAATGTGAAGCAAGTCTTTGTAAACTTGTGGTATGCCTCATATCTCGGAAAAAAATAATCATAATAAACACCGTGAAAAACGAGATCCTTAATTCTTGAAAATTTAAGATCGTTACTTTGATTTATTTTAAAAAAAAACTCGTGATCGGGTATATTTTTGGCTAATCTTACCAAACCTATGGTAATATCTTCAAATTCTATATCGTCAAGATCATACAGTTTTTGGATTTCCAAGTATATTTTCTTTTTTATTCAAAATATAAAATGCTCTCTGCGCTGCTTTTTCTTCTGCCTTTTTTTTGGAAGTTTCGGTTGCGTTGGCAATTTTTTCTTCACCCAGCCACACATGGCAGCGGAAAACAATGCTTTTGCTTACCTGAATTTCTTCACAGGTTTCATACTTGATGTTGAGCTTTTTCTTTTGACTCCATTCCAGAAGAAGACCTTTATAGCTCACAATCTTGTTTTCGAGCTTATTGATTTCTGATGGCGTAAGAAGTCTTTCCAATACGATTTTTTTGCATGTATCATATTGAAAATCAAGATAAACAGCTCCCACTAATGCTTCAAAGAGATTTCCTGCGATATTTTCTCCTAAAGCAACAGAAGCGTTGTTTTTTTGTAAAAGACCGGTAAGTTTTAAATCTTCTCCTAATTTATTGAGATTTTTCCTATTTACAATCTTAGATTTCATCTGCGTCATATATCCTTCGTTACCTTTAGGATAAGTGCTAAACAAATGACATGAGACAATTGTACCCAAAACAGAATCTCCCAAAAATTCAAGTCTTTCGTAGTTACTGTCTTGATTTTTAGAAGAACTTTTAATAGAAAAAGCTTCGCGGTAAAAGTTAATATTCTGAACGGGTGTGCCTAAAATTTTGTTAAGCTCCATGCTCAGGAAATAGTCTCTTTCCGATAATACTTTTTTTCTTTGTTTGAGAAGGAATTTAGAAAAGTATTTCTGTAACTCCATTCAGTTGATAATTAGATTTTCTTGAAAAGAACGCAAGCGTTGTGACCACCAAACCCAAAAGTGTTACTCATAGCTACTTTCACATCTTTTTTTACAGCTTTATTGAATGTAAAATTCAATCTGCTGTCGATTTTTTCATCATCAGTAAAATGATTGATTGTAGGAGGAACAATACCGTGGATAATAGATCCCAAAGCAGCAATAGCTTCAATAACTCCGGCTGCACCCAAAAGGTGACCTGTCATTGATTTTGTAGAATTAATCTGAATGTCATAAGCATGCTCACCAAATAATTTTGAAATTGCGCTAGATTCTGCAAGATCTCCTAATGGAGTAGAGGTACCATGCATATTGATATGGTCTACTTCATCAGCAGTTAATTCTGCATCTTCCAAGCAATTTTTCATCACCAGATAAGCTCCCAAACCTTCAGGATGTGGTGCTGTCATATGATGTGCGTCTGCACTCATTCCACCACCCAATAATTCTGCATATATTGTTGCACCGCGCTTTACAGCGTGTTCATATTCTTCAAGAATGATTGCTCCTGCACCTTCACCCAAAACAAAACCATCTCTGTCTTTGTCAAAAGGTCTTGAAGCTGTTTTCGGATCTTCATTTCTCGTAGAAAGTGCCATCATAGCATTGAAACCACCAACACCACTTGCTGTAACGGCAGCCTCAGAGCCCCCGCAAACAATAACGTCTGCCTTTCCTAGCTGGATCAGCATTTTAGAATCAATCAATGCATTTGCAGATGAAGCACAAGCAGAAACAGTAGTGTAATTGGGACCATGGAAACCATATTCAATTGAAATATGTCCCGGTGTAATGTCCGCAATCATCTTAGGAATAAAGAATGGGTTGAATCTTGGAATATCTGTATTTGCCCACCCTAAAACCTCAGTTTCAAAAGTTTCTAAACCACCAATTCCGGAACCCCAGATTACTCCGACTCTGTTTTTATCTACATTGTCTTCCATAATCCTTGAATGTGCAACTGCCTCTCTTGCAGCTACCATACCAAGTTGAGTGTTACGATCCATTTTTTTAGCATCTTTCTTATCGAAATGATCTAACGGATCGAAGTTTTTCACCTCACAAGCAAACCTTGTTTTAAAGTTTGTGGCATCAAAAAGAGTAATCGGAGCGGCTCCGCTCTCGCCTTTTACAAGACTTTCCCAGTATTCATTCGCATTATTACCGATGGGTGTTAAGGCGCCAAAACCGGTTACAACTACTCTTTTTAATTCCATAAACTTTGTAAATTTCTTTGTTGAAGAATATTATTTATTTACTACTTCTTCAATATAAGCAATAGCGTGCCCTACAGTAGTAATTTTTTCTGCTTGGTCATCAGGGATCTGAATGTTAAATTCTTTTTCAAATTCCATGATTAACTCAACGGTATCAAGTGAGTCAGCTCCTAAATCATTTGTGAAGCTAGCCTCTGGAGTTACCTCTGTTTCTTCAACGTCAAGCTTATCAGCGATGATAGCTTTTACTCTTGATGCAATGTCTGACATAGTAAATTATTTTTTTAATTGTTAGATTGTGCAAATATATAAAATTCTTTAGGATAAAACATTTTTTTAGTCTTTTTTGTCGAGCAATACCGCTTATTTTATTGTATCACACTTTAGTATTTTAGTTTTCAGGTGTTTATCATTTAATTTAAATCTACTCCATAGTGATGATATTTTAGTTTTTTAAATATCAAAACATTTTAGTTTAAATTTTTATTAAAATTTACGTCAAAACTAAATTTTTAAGACCTAATTATTTATCTCAATTAATATTTTGCAATGAAAATATAGTGAAAAAATTATCTTTAAATTGTATTTGATCAGACTTCTATTTGATCTTTAAAGCTTTTAATATTTTGTGAAAAATTTCGTTGTTCTCGTATACTCCAATGAACGTTTCTGATTGAGGTCCGTAGGAAAACACAGGGATCAGTGTCGCAGAATGATCCTCTGTCGTAAAATCTCCTTCAATAGTATTGGTTTGTAAGTCTCCGTGCGGAATGCTGAATCCTCCGGTTTCATGGTCTGCAGTAATTATGATCAATGTTCCCGGATTTTGGTCTGCAAACTGTACTGCTTTTGTAATAGCTCTGTCAAAATCAATTCCTTCTGTGACGATAGTTCCGGTATTGTTGCTGTGACCTCCGCTGTCGATCTGTGCAGCCTCAATCATGATAAAGAAAGGTTTGTTTTTGGAATTTAGATATTGTAATCCATTTTCAACGAGGTCAGAGAGAATATTTCCTCTACCTTTTAAAATTGACGGAACAGCATTGTCTGACATGTAATATGCTAAACGTTGTGCCTTATTTTTTCCTATACTTTCAGGTGTTTCTGCGATTGTGAACTGTGGAATATCTGAAACTTTTGATTTTCCGCCTGCGGCAAAAAAGGTGAGTTTGCTTTTTGATAAATCCTCAGCAATTTCTTTTTCCATTCCACGGTCTTTTTGATGAGCGTAGAATGCGGAAGGCGTTGCACCGATGATTTCATCTGTGGTGATCACTCCTGTGTTGAATCCTTTTTTAGATAAAATTTCAGTAATATTTTCAATGGCTTTTCCATTAGAATCTATACCGATGAATCTGTTTTTGGTTTTCTTTCCTGTTGCAAAAGCAGAGGCTCCGGCTGCGGAATCGGTTGAAAAATTATCTGTAGAAGAAGTTTTAATTAAACCGATATTTTTAAGTTGCGTCAAAGTCAGCTGACCATTATTGGCTAAAACTGATGATGAGATTTGCGAAAGTCCGTTTCCGTCGCCGATCAACAGGATGACATTTTTTACAGGAATGTTTTTGTTTTTGTAGAGAAATTTTGGGGTGTAAACTTCTGAGAAAATGTTGTTTTTAAAAGTTCTGGTTTTTAAAGTTGAAATATATTCAACGCAATCTTTCGGTTTGTCGGTATTAATGTAATCAACACCTGCGTTGACAAAAAAGTTCCACGAAGTTTTAGAGTTAGGAATTGCCCAGAAGCGGATCGGTTTTTTGAAAGACTTTGCTTCTTTAATGATGTTCGTTACTTTTGGAAGGTCTTCTTCTGTCAATCCGCCTTTACCGTTCCACTCTGAATATTGTTTGAAATTTAAACTGATCAATGCTACCTTTTCCAATTGTTGAGGAGTAAGGTTTTTAAGATTTTGATAATCAAACTTTATAAATTCAGGATAAGAAATAAATTCTTCTGGTTTCGGCTGATTTCCTGAAATGACAAAACTAAATATCTTCTGATTGATGATTTTTGGATGCTTCTGAATTTCAGAAATGATTTTTCGCAACGTTGTTTTTGCATCGGTTTTAATATCAATTAAAATCTGAACAGGCTGCTGCAAATTCAGATTCATATCTGATGTCTGTTCGATTGGCTTTAAATATAAAATTTCAAACGTTTTTTCTTTTGAAATTGATTTTTTATCGTGCGCCACGAATAATTCGTTGTTTTCTAAAATGACATCTGCTTCTATAGACTGCGCACCAGCTCCCAAAGCGTACCAGAACGGGATTTTCTGTTCATAATCATTGTGAGAGTGCGCTTTTGGAGTTTGTGCTGAAATGTTTATTCCTATTAATAAGAATAGAAGAAAAACTACTTTGTAATTTTTAAATAACATATTTGCTTAATTTAAAATTGAAAACTATTTAATTTTAACTCCCGATTTTTTCAATGCACTGATGAGCTTATGATAAATCGTATTGTTTGGATAAACGCCTGAAAATAATTCTTCACCTTTTCCCATCGCAAAAACGGGAACTAAAGCTGCAGTATGTTGATTATCTATGAAATTAATTTGTACTTTATCTTTTGTGTTTTTCTCTTTTCCGGTTGCAGGATCTTTTTCTATGAATTTTCCGATGCTTGCACCACCTGTTTCGTGATCTGCTGTAACTACAAGAAGTGTATTTGGGTTTTCTTTGATGAATTTCATGACCACCCCAATGGTTTTATCAAAATCAAGAACTTCTTTTACCATCATTTCACCATCTTTTGCATGACCTCCCCAATCGATAAATGAACCCTCCACCATCAAAAAGAATGGCTTTTTGTTTTTAGATAAGTAATCTAAAGCAGTTTGTGTAGCTTCGGGTAAAAAATCTCCTCTTCCCTGAACTTTATTGGGCATTTCATCCTGCGCTAATAAATAAAAGTTGTTTTTGTTATTGACGGGTTTGGAAAGTTTTAGAGTATCAATATTGTAGTTGAGTTTTGCAAAATCATTTAAAAGATTTTTCCCGTCTTTTCTTTTGTTGAAAAATTTTAAACCACCGCCTGCTAAGAAATTGACGTTGGCTTTTACAAGATCAAGTGCGATATCTTCGTGTAAATCTCGGTCTTTTACATGAGCATAATAGGAAGCAGGAGTTGCGTGGGTGATGCTTGTAAGACTTATCAATCCTGTTTGATAATTTTTTTTCTGAAGCTGTTCTAATATAGTTGGGAGAGCTATTGAATCTTTATTAACGCCGATTGCACGTTTGTAAGTTTTTTCCCCTGTTGATAAAGCCGTTGCTCCTGCAGCAGAATCTGTCACCCAATCACTGGTTGAAGAAGTTTCTGAAAGTCCTACAATTTTAAATTTTTGAAAATTAGGTTCTGAATTTCCAAAATAGAATGCTGAAGTGACTTGAGAAACACCCATTCCGTCACCAATCATGAAAATAATATTAAGAGGTTTTTGTGTTTGAGCTTTAAATAATGCTGTAAAAAGAAGCAAAGATAATAATATTACTTTGTTGGATTTAGTAATTGTGTAAATGAATTTCATAATGATTGAATTTTTGATAATTTATTTAATGTGAAATCAGTGTGCAAAATTACTCACCAATCATGTTGCAAAAAATATGATGAGAAGCTTCAAAGCTAATGTTAACAAGTATTTTGCTGATTAAAAGTTTCTTATGGAATATGGTGGTTTAAAAGTTTATGTAAATTTAATTTTCGGCAACAAAATTCACATTGTATTAACTTTTTTATATTCATTTGTTAAAGCTTAATTAACATATTCTGGCGTTTTGCAAAGCTAATTTTGCACAAAAAAAGAATGAAACGTATTTATCTCGTGCCAACTGTTTTGATGAGTTGTGTCAGCTTAACATTTGCGCAAAAAAAAGAATCCGATACTATCAACAGTGAGGGTAAATTGAAAGATATTGAAGAAGTGGTAATGGTAGGATACGGAAGTCAGAAAAGATCTGATGTCACCGGATCCGTAGGATCTGTAAAAAGCGAAGATTTTAATAAAGGAATGGTTGCAAATGTTGGCCAGTTACTTCAAGGGAAAATTGCAGGAGTAAATGTTACCAATATAAGTGGTGAACCGGGAGCCAATCAAAATATTATCATCAGAGGAGTTGGGAGTTTACGTTCTGGAACTACGCCACTTTACGTAATCGACGGTTTTGTAATTGATAACAGCACAACCGGACCCGCTAATAACCCGATGAACTTCATTAATCCTGATGATATTGAATCTATGGATATTTTAAAAGATGCTTCTGCAGCTGCAATCTATGGTGCAAGAGGAGCCAATGGAGTTATTATCATCACTACTAAAAAAGGCAAAAAAGGAAGAACTCAGATGAATTTTTCTTCCAATCTCACTATTTCCAATCTTGCCAACAAAATGAATGTTTTCGGTGCAGATGAATTCAGAAGACAGGTAATTGCTGCCGGAGGAAAATTGGATGATATGGGAGGAAGTACTGATTGGCAGGATGAATTAACAAGAACAGGTGTTTCTAAAAATGTAAATTTTTCAACATCAGGAGCCACAGATACTTCAAATTATTATGCAACTTTAGGATATGAAGATCAGGAAGGAATTCTATATAACAGTAATCTGAAAAGATATTCCGGACGTGTAAATGTTTCACAAAAAGCATTTGACGGAAGAGTAAACATCGATTTCAACTTAAACGGAACGAGAACCGAAAACAACAGACCGAATGCAACGGATGTAGTTTCCACCATGCTTACTTGGAATCCTACTTATCCGGCTTATACCAATGGTGCGCCAACGACGGTGTTCAACAATGGTGCTTTCAATCCGCTGATTCGTCGTGAAATTTATAAAGATTTTACAACAAATAACAGAATTTTAGCCAACATCTCTCCTTCGGTAGAAATCATTAAAGGTTTAACGTATAAATTAAATTTAGGCATTGATTATTCTGCAGCAGAAAGAATTATTCAAAATATTCCCCATGCTATTCCTTTAGAGGCTGGAAATTTAAATCTAAGCAATTATTCCAACAACAACACTCTTGTAGAAAATACATTAGCCTATAAGTTTAAAATCAACAGTCATGATTTTAATGTAATGGTAGGACATTCTTATCAGAAATTACTGCTTACTTCAAGAGGATCGTATTATCAGAATTTTCCAAACAATGGAATAGAACCGCAATATCAAATTCCCTCATTACTTCCCGCAGATTTAACTAAGGTAACATCAACAGTTGTTGCTAATAAAAATGAGCTACAGTCTTGGTTTGGTAGAGTAAACTATGGCTATCAAGATAAATATCTCTTAACAGCTACCTTAAGAGCAGACGGATCTTCTAAATTTGGAGCGAATAACAAGTATGGGTTTTTTCCTTCAGTTGCCGCAGGTTGGAATATTTCTAAAGAAAGCTTCATGGAAAATATAAGCACAATCAATAACTTAAAATTGAGAGCAAGCTGGGGTAAAACAGGAAATCAGGAAATTCCGGGTAAAGTAACAAAAAGAAGTTATCAGGCTGATTCCAACGGAACTGCACAAGCAACTTACCCTCTGAACGATAGTGGAAATTATCCTGTAGGAGTTTATCTGGTAAGAGCCGACAATCCAGAGCTTCAATGGGAGGTAACTACTCAAACCAATATTGGATTAGATTTTGGAATTTTAAATAACAGATTAACGGGTACTGTTGATTTCTTCAACAAAATTTCTGATAATATTATTTCAATAATAAATACTGTAGATCCTGTAGAGCCGGCTCCAACAATGTGGAAGAATATCTCAAATATGAAGATCAAAAATACAGGTTTAGAACTTACGCTGAATTATAATAGTGATACAAGCAAAGCTTTCACTTACAGCGTTGGCGGAAACATGTCTTTCATTAAAAACAAAGTAACAGATTCTCCCTACAAAGTAATTTCTACGGGTGAAGCTCAAGGTCCGGGAACAACTAATGCTGTGATCAACGGATATGTCAATAATGAACCAATCGGAACATTCTACGTAAGAGAATTTTTAGGTATAAATGCCAATGGTACAAACATTTTCAGAGATGTAAACGGAGACGGTATCATTACAGATAACGACAGAGTAGCGGCTGGAAGTGCATTGCCGGATTTCACTTACAATATCAATCTAAAAGCAGCTTACAAAAATTTTGATTTAGGGCTAAATTTCAATGGAGTAGCAGGGAATATGATTTATAACAATACGGCATCTACTTTATTTTCAAGAGGGAGACTGGGAATTTCTCAGAATACTACAGATGCGGCAACTCAGTTTCCTAATGAAAGCTTAAACAACACCAATGCAATCTCTACAAGATATCTGGAAAAAGGAGATTTCTTAAGATTAAACAACGCAACATTAGGTTATAATTTAAATCCTCGATTACTTGGAATTGGTGAGCATATCAGAAACATTAGATTCTCTGTAACAGCTCAGAATCTATTTATCATCACCAAATATTCAGGTTTTGATCCGGAAATCAATACGGGTCTTTCTCAGGGAGGAATTCAGTCATTCGGGATTGATTACGCAACGTATCCTAAAGCAAGAAGCTTTGTTTTTGGCGTAAACGTAGCATTTTAATTAATTATTTAAAAAAAAGAAAAAATGAAAAATAAATTTTTAATCTCAATAATCAGCTTAAGTACTCTTGCTGCAGTAGGATGTACAAACCTTGATGAACAGGTAATCGATGAATCATTGGAGGCAATAACTGCTACGCCTGTAGAATCTTTTATTGCTGCTGCTTACGGTCCGCTTCCTGATGCATTTACCCATACCAAAAATTATGGTCTTCAGTTGATCAGTTCAGATCAGGCGATTCTTCCGCCAAGAGGAAGTGGAAACGACTGGTACGACGGAGGAAAATATATTGAGCTTCACCAACATACAACCACAACTACAAATGTTGTGGTGTCGCAAACTTGGGATGCCATGAGATTGATGATTTCAAGAACAGTTACAGCCATTGAAAAACTTCAGCCTTTAGCGGCAACAGATGCAAATGCGGCAAGAGGAGTTTCTGAAATGCGTGCTTTGAGAGCTTACTATAATATGTTGATGCTTGATTATTGGGGAATTGCATTTAAAAAAGATAACAGCGGTCAAAATTCGGAAATCTTAAGAAGGCAGGAAGCAATTTCTTATATCGAAAGCGAATTTCTTGCGGTAGTAAATAATCTTGACAATACAAAAGGTCCGGGAAGAATGTCTCAGGCTTCTGTTAATGGTTTCTTGGCGCAGCTTTATCTTAACGCAGGAGTTTACAGAAATCCTTACGGAACACCGGTTTTCTCTGCAACGGATATGGATAAAGTGATAGAATATACAAATAAGGTGATTAATTCAGGTTTATTTTCACTTTCTCCGGAATACTTTGCAATCTTTGATGATAATAACCATTCAAATAAAGAATTAATTTTTGCAATTGATCAGCGTCAAGACCTCAACACATCACACAACAGATTAGGTTACTGGTCATTATCAGGAAGTCAATATCCTTTAGCGGCTTTTCCTAAAGCTAACGGAACAGACGGGCCTGCAATTACATCTGATTTTTACAATACTTGGGTTCAGGCTTACGGAAGCACAGATCCGGCTCAGGCAGATGCTAGGTTTTACAAAGAGAACTTTACAGTGCCACAGAATTTGCAGAATTTAACGGGAGTTACTCCTGCGAATGATGCGAATCATTATTTCCTTGTCAATGGTTCTACATATGAAATCAACAGGGGGATTCAGAGAGGAGTTCAATGGGGACTGAGAAATGCTTCAAACGGGCAGCCTTTCCAAACTGTTAATGGACAATATAAAATATATCCGATCATTGAACAGAGAAATGGATTTGTAAATTATGTGAATCATACTCTGGATATTGATCTTGAAAATCCGAATAACAAAGATTATACGGATGGTTACAGGGTTTCAAAATACCAGTTCAGCAGAACGTCGGATACCGGAAGAAACAGAGGGAATGCTGATATTGTTCTTTTACGTTTAGCTGATATTTATTTAATGAGAGCTGAAGCTCAATTAAGAAAAGGAAATGCAGGGGCAGCTTTAGCAGATGTGAATTTGGTAAGGGCTTCAAGAACGGCACGTCCGCAAGTAACTCCACCTGCATTGACTTCAATCAGCCTTGATTTGCTTTACCGTGAAAGAGGTTTTGAATTTTATTGGGAATATTCAAGAAGAACGGATATGATCAGATTTGGACATTATGAAGATATTTATACATCTAAAACCAATACTGACGTAAGAAAACGATTGTTCCCAATTCCTCAATCGGCAATGGACGGTGCTTCAAGTGTTCCTGGTTATCTTGTACAGAATGAAGGATATTAAAATAAATTTTAATTTTTCACTTATACTTTCAAAGAAAAATACCAACAGTATTGTTGGTATTTTTTTTCTTTCTAATAGTTTAGTGTAAATTTTTAATCAAGCGGTTTTCTTCCGCTGATAATATTGTAAAGAACTACAATAATAGCAATTACAAGTAATACATGAACTAAAGAACTTGTACCGATTCCCGGAACGACATTAAGCATTCCTAAAAGCCAAACGATGATACAAATAACTGCGACTAACCATAGTAAACTTCTCATAATAATAATTTTTTGGGTGTTATGATTTATTATTAGCATATACCGTGCCTTTTTTATGACGAGGTGCAATTTGTGGTATGTACAAATAAAAAAGGGAATTCAAAAAAATAAATTCCCTTTAGTTTTAAAGTGGAGTTGGAGGGACTACAATTTTGTGTTTGTATTGATTTTGTTGGTTTATCTGTAGTGTGTTAAATCATTTATTATTAGTATATTAGCAAAGTTAAATAAAATGAAGTTCAAATAGATTCAAAAATTTCGGATACAATTTCGGATACAATTACGTAAAAACATTGATTATATATGGCATCAGTTAGTTACTATTTACGCAGTAAGGTACAAGATAAAGATTGTACGGTTTGGCTACGCTTTAGAGATAAGGGAATAGATTTGAAAGTTCCAGTTCCTTACCTGAGATGTAAACCCAAGGATTGGAAGGATGGTAAATGTAAAATACCATCAAAAAAAATGTCTGCTGAAGATTTAGATACATTAAATGTTCGTCTTTTGAAATTGGAAGGTGATATACTTTCAAAATTTAGTGCAGAGAAACCTGATGATTATATTAAAGAGTGGTTAGAGAATGTTATCGACCCTGTTAAGGCTCTTAAAATTGAAGAGGCTTACTCTGATGAGATCATTGTTTTTATTGACGATTATATAGCTTTAAAAAGAGCTCAGAATACATCAGAATCAACAGTCAAGAAGGCTAATGTTGTAAAGAATTTACTAATTAGATATATCGAAAGCAGAAGACATAATCGTAAGACATTCAAAACTTTAAAATTTAAAGATTTAGATAATTCTTTTAGAGTTGATTTTGAAAAATATTGTAATGATGAACATTATAAGATTTCAACAACCTACAGAAATTTAAAGTTTGTAAAGATGGTCTGCAAAGTGGCGGAATCTTTTGATATTGAAATTAATAGGCATGTATGGGGATGGAAGTTTGAAATTGAGAAGGCTACTAAGGATTTACCAAAATCGATATATCTTACCCAAGCAGACTTGCTTAAAATAGAACAGACAGAGATGCCTCATGAATATTTAGAGAATGCTAAAGACTGGTTAATTATTGCTTGTAATTGTGCGCAACGTGTCAGTGATTATTTAAGATTTACTTCAAATATGATTGTGGTTGATGATGGAGGTCAGAAATATATTGATTTTACTCAACAGAAAACAAAGGCTAAAATGAAAATTCCTTTATTAAAAAAGGTTCAGGAAATTTTAGATAAGCGAGATGGTGAATTTCCTAGACGAATTTCGGATGTAAAACTTAACCTATATATAAAGGAAGTTTGTGAAATAGCTGAGATAAACGAAATGATTTACAATGGAGTTGTAAAAACTAGCGTTAAAGATGGTAAGAATATCACTCGTAAAGTGTTCTCTGAATATCCGAAGTGGCAGTTGGTTACGTCCCATATTGGACGTAAGAGTTTTGCTTCAAATTTTTACGAGATTATTCCTACGACTTATTTACTCAATTTTACTGGGCATAAGACCGAAAAACAGCTACTTAACTACATAAATAAATCAGAGGTAGAGAAAGCTAAATCCACTGCAAAGTTTTTTAGTAATTTAGGATATTGATAGTATTTTGAAAATTTCGACAATTTGGCATGATATTTGTAATTGTATAAATAGACCTAAGCATACTACAGTATAGTATGTATAGGTCTTTTTGTTTTACGAAAGATTCGTGAAACCTTGAGTTTGTTATTACTGCCTTCAAGAGGGTGGTATTTTTTTTAGGAGGAAATTTTGGTAAGTATAAAAAATCAGTTGTATCAAAGTTTCGTCTAACTATAAATTTGTAAAAAATAAATAAATATAATATTATGAGCACAATTACTATGTTACATGTTTTAAGAGAAGAACTAATTAAAGAATTTGGAAGCATGTTAAAAACTGAGTTGCAAAAACTTCAAGTTGAAAAACAACCACAAACTGAAAAAGCTGTTTACACACGACAAGAAGTGAAAGAGCTTTTAAACGTTAGCTATGGAACTCTTTGTAATTGGAATAAGAACGAAGTTCTAAAGCAGGTAAAAATAGGTAGTCGTGTTTATTATTCAAAGGCAGATGTCTTAGCTACCTTTGATAACATTCAAAAAAAATAAAATCATTACAAGAATCTTTGCTAATAAAATATTATATGATTAGTAAATTCTTATAAAATTTAAGCAATTAATGAATTAGTACGTCCATAATTTTAATTATGGAAGGTATTGTCATGTTTAAATTTTAGTTAACAACTGTTTAATAGTCTATAAATCAACAAATTAAATATATGGAAAAACTATATAAAATGCGAAAAAGTATAAAAAAGAGTATATTTCGCCATCCAGTAGAAGTGACGAAAAATCAATTTAAGCAAAATAGTAATCTGAATTTTACAATGGTTAGCAAAACAAAAATTTGGGTTTATAAAAATTTAGATGTTGTTGCTGATATCTATATAAATGAAGAAAATCGAAATAAAATTTATGCTGAAGTCGATATTAACCCATATTCAAATATCAATTTTCAATTAATTGATAAAGAATTCAGGAGTTTTTTGTACGATAAGTGGACACGGAAACAATACAACAAACTTGAAACTATTGAGCTTTTTAGTAAAACGTATTTTGATAATTAATATTAAAAAAGATAAATACTAAACAGGATAAAAATTTTAATAGTTTAAAATAAATATTATCATAACAAAAATTATTCAATATGTTTTCAATTATAAAAAATGTGAGAAATAGAAATATTATTGGGCAAATAAATTCTATTGCGGAATTCGTTGAATTTCTTAAAGATGATAAAAGAGAAGAAGTATCATTAATCATGAAATTACGCAACTTAAAATGTAAGAACAAAGAATATCAGGCAATAAAAGTTGAGTTGCCGTCAATTTGTTTCAACTATAAATTCAAAAATAATTATATTAATACGGAAAATGCGGATAATTCTACAGGGTATTTGTATTTTGATATTGATGGAACAGAAAGCTTTGATTATGATACAACATATATTACGGCATTGTGGAAAAGTGTGGGTGGTAATGGATTTGGATTATTAGTCAAAGTAAAAAACTTAATAAAAGAGAATTTTAAAGTTAGCTACGAATACATAGTTGATTTGTTGGGTATACCTTATGATAAATCATGTAATGATTGTAGTCGTGTGAACATTATAAGTTTTGATACAGAAGCATATTACAACGAGAATGCAAATGAAATTGATTTATTGGAGTTTAATAAGACTATTATATATCCAATTAAAAAACTCCCCCATTATAGTAGTAATAAAATTAAATTTTTAGGTTACGACCATGATGGGGGTAAAATTAGATTCAATAACTTGTCTGACGTTTTAGATGAAAAAGATTTTAAATTTAATAAAGAGGGTTATTATGATTTCGGAAAAGAAAAAGTGGAGTATTGTAAGTGTTATACACCTCATACAGTTGTTCCACAAGGATTAAGGAACAGCAGATTAAGTGCATATGCTTATTGTATTATTTCAATAAATCCCAATGCTAATTTTACCTCTTTTAAACACTATATACAGCTTTTTAATAATAAGTACTGTAATCCTCCTCTTGATATGGCAGAGGTAAATAGTATGGTTACTAAAATTTATAATTCAAGGGGAAAGATTGAACCTAGGAATAATGCAGAAAGAAGAATCATTTATGGTGATGAAATAAAAACCTTTTCTCAAAAGCTAAAGATCAATGGTAAAGTTTTGGGAGAAGATAGGTCTAAGAAAACGTTTAATGAGCTACTAGACTTTGTATTAAATTGGAATCACGAAAAGTATCCGAAAATCACTCAAAAATCACTCATAGAAGTGTCGGGTAAAAATAAAAAAACAGTTGAAAAATACTATCGTAGTGTCCTTAATAAGGTCAAAAGATTAAAGAATGATAGTTTAAGAAATAAAGTAGTAGAGTAATTTTTCCTACTTATATTACATTTAAAACAATGTTTATTTTGGGATATTTTTCAAACTTGGATTTAATTTAGAGTAATATTCACCTACAACTAAATCACTGTTTTCTAATTCCTCCGTAATATAAGATGTTGTGTATATCATTTGATAACTCGATGGATCATAATCCTTCAACCTCTCAATAAGCAAGTGTTGAAGATTTTGTGCTCTTTTCATTTCAATACCTTTGTCTTCCATATTATCAGCAAAAATAAATCTTGGATAGCGCATCTGAGACACTCTCAATGATGCTAAGAATATGGCAAATCTAGCAGATACCTTTAAATAGAAATTAGAACTTGCAGAATATTTAGAATATTTATTTGAGAGAAAAACCAAATTGTTTGAATAATCGATAAAGAAATCACTTGCATTTTTAAATTCATCTTGTCTGTCAAGATCATTGTTTAATAAATAAACGCCTTCTTCTCTTACTATATTGGTAATTTCTTCTTTCAACTTTTCTTGCTTGGCTTCAGTCTGAAAGATATATTTTTTTAAGAAGTTTATTTCATTTTGAAGATGGGCTCTTTTTTGTAAAAGCTGATTGTAGAATTCTGCATTTTCCAACATGGTTCTAAGTTGTAATATTTCCCCCTCAATAAAACCTTTATTACTGTTTAGCTGATCTATCGTTTCTTCACTAAAGGATTTAACGTCTTTCAATGCGTCATTAACTTGTTTCTGTAAATCTTGTAATTTTCCAATTTCAGCGATATATTTTGATTTTAGTTCTAATAAGCTTCTTTTATTGAGCTCCAAAAGCTTTGTTGACTCGTTTATTTGGAACCCGATTTCAATTTCCATTCTTCTTGCTTGAACAACACCAAAAGATTCATCTATTGGCTCTTTACAAAGCTTACAAGCAGATTCGTTGCTCGACTTAATTTTGGATAAACATTCTGGACAATATTCTAAGGGTAAATGTCCTAAAAATTCTCTTGTATTAATAGAATTTTTTAATGCTTTTATTTTTTTGTTTAAAGTTTCTACAAAAAATTCAGAATCTTGTATTTCGTTGTTTAATACATTAATATTACTTTCCAATTCAGAAACAATTTTTCTCTGGATTATGGATTCTTCATTTAGTTTTTGAAATTCTAATTTTGTGTCTTCTTTATAGTTTGCTTCTTTTTCTTTTGTGCGAATTGCAATAATTTCTTCTTGGATTGATGAAATCTCTATCTCCTTATTTTGTATTTGTGTTTCAATATGTGTTGGGTTTAGTGATAAAGCATCAGTAAAGAAATTAGATGTTGCTTTTATCTCGCTTTTAGTTGATTCAAATTCTTTTTCTGCAATTATTAAACGCTTCTTGTTTTCATACAGCTCTTCGCTGTATACCCCCAACAGTAAGTCTGATACTGTTTCTCTAGTAAGTTGACTGTCAAAATGTTCATAGTAGAATAGAGAACTCGTAGGAGAATCTTGATCAATGTACAAAAGCCTAAGAATTTGATGAAATGTTATATTACTATCCCCCTTAACGGTTGGTAAATCAAGAAGGTCAAATAATATATTTGAAAAACTTCTTACATTATCTGTTGTTCTGTATCCGAATTTTTGCCAAGTCTTTCCTTCAAGAGGCGAAAAACTTTCATCCATTGCTCCCCAATAAAAATACATTGGAGTTTGTGTATTGATCTTTCCATCTTCATCTTTGACAAGTTCCCGTTTTACAGTAAAAACAACGTTATTCATTTCAACTTCTGCAATGACAAAAGAACATAAACGTGCTTCGGGAACAAAGTCACCGAAAGCGCCTCCTAAAACAAAAAAAATAAAATGTGTTATTGTTGATTTTCCACTACTGTTATCTCCTCGAATGATATTTATTCCTTTATGAAATTTTTCATCATAAGCAACTTCTCCGAGTTCTGTCAGAATGTAAAGTCTTAATAAAAAAAGATTATTACGCATCATATCTACTTTCCATTAAACTTGTTCTACTTTTCAGTCCATTTTCACCAAATAAAGAGATTTGATTGAAATGCCCTGTCATCAACGAGATGACGTTTTTTTCTTTTGGAGTAAGCTCATCAAAATTATTAACAAATTCAGCTAAAATATCTTTATTTAATATTTTCACTCTTTGTTGATTAATAGATGACTTGTCAATTATTCCGTAAGAAGCAATACAGTTTAAGGCAGCAAGTTGATAAGGTTTTATTTTTTCAAAAACTTTTCTGTTCTCATAAACTTTTTCATAAGGGTTATTTGAATCCTTTATAAATTCTTTACGAAGTTTTCTAATGTCTGATTCTGTTTGTTTTAGTTTGATCTCGTGTATTTTGCTCGGGAATAATAAGTAGAAATCCCAAATTCTAATTCTTTCTACTTCTATTTTAGTTCCATTTTCAAATTTGTTAAGAAAATGAAGAATTCTAAAAATTGTATGATAAAGATCAAAAGCTTGATTATATACTATCATAATTTGTCCAATTTAAATGACATTGTCCAGTTAAATAATAGATCATTCCAAAAATATCTTCAGCATCATAGTTAAGAACTTCATCATTTTCACCTTCAATATTAATCACATCTAAGACAGGTTCAACAACTTTTTTAACAACTTCTTTTAAAATATCATCTTTACAGGTTTGATTGTTGATGAGAGGAAGAATATGGGTTTCAAAATCCATTTTTATTTTTCCAAATAATTGGCTGTCAATCCACTGTGCGGATTCGAAAAATTTGTTTAGCTCTAACTTTTTTGCGTATTTTTCTTTTTTTCTAGTAGCTTCAAGTATCTCACTATCTCTAAAACCTCCATCTTTCAATTTTGTAGGCATATCAATTCCATCCCGACTTGTAAGATAATATTTTAACGATTCCATAATTCCATCATATCTTATATCGGTAGCAACTTCTTTGTTAAGCTTTTCGAATCTTTTTGAAAATCGTGTTTGCCTAATTAAGTAAATTGAACCTTCATTTGACGAAATATTCAATTGTTGCTGGATTGGACTATCTTTATTTTCTACATTCTGACCCATTACATTTGAATGCTACCTGTATTACTTTGAATGTTAATTTGTTTTTGAACTTCGGTGTTATTATTGATATTTTGTTGAGAATATGAATTTAACTGTTGATTTCCATTTTCAATAGCAACAGTTAGTTCTTCTTTATACTGTGTATTATTAGAAAGCTCTTCTTCGATTAGATTAATCAGTTTAGTTTTCTCATCTTCTGAATTAATATTTGTTGGAATTTCGATATGTTTCTTTCCGAAGGGGCGCTTGATGACCTCCCAAAGATCTTCGCCAACTTTTTCTGCTATGCTTTCACCTGTTTTAAGCAGGAATGGAGAAGCTAAAGTTAATGCTGTTGTAATTAATGTAATTGGTTCCATTTTGAGGTTATTGTTTTTAATTGTCCGCTAAAGCGTTAAAGTTAATGAAGGAATTCTGAAGCTTTTTAGCCAAAATTATTAATTACTTTTTGTTGCATCTAAAATATAAATAATTTATTAATAATAATTCGAATGCTTTAGTTTGCAAGTTTACAAATATTTTTATCTAACAAAAAACGGTTTTCCTTAATTTGGATTGATATTTTTATTTCTAATGTAATAGTACTCTTCAAAACGTCAAAACCTGTCGTATTAACACAGGTTTTGAGTTTTTAGCTTTTTTGTTGAATGAAATACTTTTTCAATCTGGTAGTCACGAGTTTTAAACCATACATTAGAAAGTAAGCGCAACCGACATACAAAGCAAAGTATGTTAATAGTATCAAAATAGAAGATACGTCATCCCAAAGGGTGTGTTGCTTAAATTTTAATGCTGGAAAACAATTTGTTTGTGTTTGAAACAGCATTATCATTTTGTGCTATCAAAGGAGTTTTCATAATTTTTAGAAAACACGGAACCCATGCGTTTATATTTCATTTCTTTTCCGAGAATACACACAGAATACAACCCATTCCCCTTCTGCTCAGACATACGCAAGAAAACAACATCTTTTTCATCACAGTCATTTTCAACTGCGATATGCTTTCTAAGGTCACTTATAGTTGCATCTACTTTTTTCAAAAAAGATTGGATTTTCTTGTCAGGCTTCGGTTCTTGATAATTTGTAGGCAAATCACACTTCTTAGCTTTCTGTTTCTCCTGTGCAAAATAAAGTGTTGGTAACGCTAATACAAGCGTAAATAATAATTTCTTCATGATGACATTTTTTATTGTTAATTGTTTTGATTGATATTTAGTATTTTTTCTCGTTCAATACTCGCTTCTGCATAAGAATCAAAAATCTTTAATTCTCTATTGGTGATATTGTAAAAGCTATTTGAATCAAGAAATTTCTCCTTTTGAATTTGGTCTAATTTTTTGTATTTTTCATCTTCCGATATATCGGTGAGTTCAAAAATTTCACTTGCAGTTTTTGTATAGTCATACTGTTCGTAGTATTTGTCTACTATGTAAACACTTTTTGATTGCTTTGATTTTAAATAGAATATAGCAATACCGTAGTAACTTTTATTTTCAGTAATCGGTGATGAGTAAGTAGATGAATCACTCTTAATATTCTCAATCGATGAAGTTGTGTCAACTATAAAATTTCTTTCTTTGGGAATCGAAGTAGAATCAATGGTATCATAAATAGTATTTGCTTCGGCAGATGTATGATTGTTATTACATCCTCTCACAAATAAAATAATTATTCCTCCAACAAATAGACAGATGAGAAAATACTGTAATATTGTAAATGCTGCAGATTTTCCTGCATCAACGATTGTTGTTTTATCTGCTTTTTGTATATGTACTGATTTGTTTCTAATTTTTTTGATGAAGGCGGTCAAAGATTCGTCATTATAACTAAAATCCGCAGGTTTAATATTGTTGTAGTTATTCTTTGGGTTGGTCAACAGATGATATCTGAAATATTCGGCATCATATCTTGACCTTAACTGTGAATCTTTTAAAATTTCATGAGCTTCGTGAATTTCATCAATAACTTTATTATTATTCAACTTTAACAACTTACTGTAAGCAAATTCAATTTCTTTTAGATTCGAACTGCTTGAAATGTCTAAAATATTATAGTAATCTTTAAAACCAATAATGCTTTTATTAACTTTTTTTTCAACGTTGTCATTTGTTGAGTGGTCTTTTTTCCAAATAACAGTTAAAGCTGCTAATAATCCTAATACAATAATGACCCCTAAAACTCCAGGTCTATTATTAGAATTTGTATTTGAAATAGCAGCTATTATTAATGAGGTAATAAATATAGCTCCTACACTGACTAAAATTTTGGCAATCTTGTTCATATGATGCTAGTTTGATTTTAGGCAATAAAAAAAGTGTGAGCAATTCACACTTCGTATAGGAGGTATTTGGCGTAACCCACAAACACAAAAGCAGAACGCCCACACAGTCGTGCGGTGTTCAACTTTTTGCTTTTGTGATGTATTTTTAAAATCGCCAAATTTTCCTATACAAAGCAAATAAGTCTACACTTATTTATTTTTCGTTAATGTCTTGCGCAAAACTACAAATTTTGTTCCTAATCTTTATCTTGTAAAGGTAATTTTCCTTGCACTTGATAAGATGGACTAAAAAATTGTGTTCTGTCAATACTGAAATAATCTAAGAAAACTGATATTATCGCTTTCATAATAGAATCTAAATTGTTAGGAGCAATAAAATCAATTTTAAATGCTATCTGTTCAAAACTTTTTGCCCAATTAAAAACTCCCTTCAATATTTCATTCTTCGAGAAAAATTCACTCAGAATTGCATATTGTGATGAGTTAAGACTGTCATTGTAATAGTTTCGACTTTTCCCAGAAAGAGCTACTGCAATATTAATTATTTCATCGACCCCATCTTTTCCTAAATTTCCATAATTTAAGCCATCTCTTAAATGTTCATTTTTTTTATTTGTTTCTAGGAACGTTATATCTTTAAGGATAAAATCCATCATAATGAGTAAATGCGAAATTATAATATAGGCAAACCTCGTTGCATCTTCTTTTTTTTGCACATCAGTTATAATTGTTTCAAATAGATATTGTAACATGAAAAGATTTGAATTAAATCCTGAATAATCTAATTCATTCAAAAGTTTCGACTTTGAATTTTCGTATAAAAACCTCCAATCCTTATTTGGAAATTTTTTATAGCTTTTATTTTTCGCTAATCTAATTGAAAATTCCTCTTCGGTAAGTCTATCAATTAAGCCATTGTTTTTCAACTTTGAAATGAAATTCCCATCAAGAACAATTGTTTCGTGTAATAAACCAAATTTTTGAACAATAGGTTTGTTGTCTGTCGTTGCAACAATACATTTGTCAAAACCTAATAATTTTTTTAGACCATTTACCCATAAAATTCTTTCAAACGCTTGAGGTGTCTTTTTGTTTTTAATATCAACATTTATTCGTTCTCTACTAAGAGTTGATGACCTGTCGTAGAGAAATAAATCTACATCTGTGATATCATTGTTCTCGTATCTATATTTAATTCCTCTAGAGACGAAATATCCCAAATTAAGAAAATAATTTCTTAATAATTCTTCAAGCAATTCCCCTTTTGAAATTTTATTCTCCATAATTATTTTCTAAAAGTTCTTAAAATATCTTGCACATTTTTCTTTTCAAGTCCAGTTTGTTTTTTTCTATGCAAAGTTCGTTTTTCCTCTGGACCAATGTAATTTGTAACATTACCCGAATAAATGTCCGTTTTAAGCAAGGTATCCTCTGCTGCATCTCCAAACTCCAATACTTTAAGTGCTAATTCTCCAATATCTTTTTTAAGCAAGGTCATATAATACATATTACTAGAAGATGAATGTGACCTTAACTCAATAACTCTCTTTAATTCTAAAATTTTATAATCTTCACCAATGGCTGTTGCTGGTCCTACTTCAAAACCTCGTACTAATTTTTTTATAAGTGCTTGAAGCATTGTTATTTTCCCTCTACCATAAGAACTGAAGTTCATTCCATAATACAAAGATGACACAAAAGCTTTTGCTAAATCTAATGCATCTTCTTCGAACGGATTACCAAATTTAGCAAAAGCTGACGGTTTGGTTACAAATGTTTGCGTTTCTGAAGCATTACTAACTTCATTTAAGTCATAAAATCCTATTGATTGTAATTTAGACATTAGTGTATCACCTAAAATTTGTTCAACTTTTATCTTTGATAAACAACCAGTTGTTGACAACAGTTCGTCTACCTCAGATATGTTTGCAATATCTTCTCTTTTTAAGCTACTTAAAACAATTTGGGTTTTTTGAATGTCATCACGTTTAAATAAATTTCCATTAAAATAAAGTTTTTCTTCCTGTAAATTCTCATGGTCGATAAATCCTATTTCGTCAACTTGGCTAAAAAGATTGTTAGTGTCATTAGAGGACAGGCTATAGTTATCAGATATATATTCTCTTAACGTTTTATCGTTTTTAGGTTGTTCCGAAACATGTTCTGATAAATCTATTAGCGCTCTCTGTAGATTAGTGGGTGATGTATTATCAAAAATATCTGAAGTATGTGAGAGTACTGCTGCTGTCGTTACCCCTAAAACTGATATAGAGCCATCTTTGGCAACATCAATATAATTACCTCTTTCAAGCACTTTTTTAATCGTGTCAATTTCAGTTTTCTTTACATTCGAAACTTTGGCAATTGCATTTACTTTGTCATTAGAAATTTCACTTTCCATATCAGAAGCAGATAAATTTGATAAGAAAAGACCACTCTTTCCTGCTAATTCCACATCTTCAAAATCATATGCACCTGTGATATCAATCAATTTTTTAGTATGGTTTATTAGCCATGCTCCCTTAGTTTTCTTGTTCATGTTATTAATTTGTTTTTATGGTTAGTTTTTTCAAATATACAATATATAAAGATAGAGTAGGTATCTAAGCAAAGACACCCCCTCCTAGGGCAAGTTTTCGATAGTACCCCCCACCTCTGAAAACTCGGTTAAAAGTTTTCGCAACATCTTAAAACCTGTGAACTTTTCTCAATATTTTTAGACTACAATCCAGATTTAGAACGGATTTCAAAACATTTCAAACGCATTCAAAATATTTTAGCTGTTTCATTTAAAAGTATGCTAAATTTAGAACGTTTGGCACGGTTCCAGTAATCTTAAAGCAACAAAAAACCCCATCAATATTGAGACTATTGAATGGGGTACGTAAAATAATCTTAACGCTAATTAAAATTTACTTACAATGACAAAGGTAAAAAAATGTTTAGATACTTTTAGTGTCTACATCGGAACGTACAGCAAGTATTGTTCTGGAAGCATCTACGGAGCTTGGCTTCAATTATCAGACTATTCAAATTATGACGAGCTTTTGCAAGCTATGCGAGAACTTCACCAAGATGAAGACGACCTAGAATTTATGTTTCAGGATTACGAATGCTCTGAGTTTTTTATCAAACAAAAGCTAATTAGTGAATGCCATCTATCGTCAGACATTTATGAAATAGCCGAACAAATCGACAATTCTGATTTTGATTTTGAGGTCATAGAAGCCTATGCAGACTGTATGAGTTACTACCATAAGGACATAGAGCAATTATTAGAGAGCCTTTCAGATTCTTATTACGGAGAATTTGATTCGGACGAAGATTTTGCACAGACTACTTTAGAACAAGATGGTTCAATTCCCGAAAATCTTCCTTCATATATTTATATTGATTGGCAAACTACTGCAAGAAACTTGATGTATGATTATATGAGTTCAAATGGATATTATTTCAGAAATTAATTAACATAACAATCTTTGCACCTTGCTTATTGCAGGGTGCTTTTTAACAATTTTCGGCATGAAGGCAAGATATATTAGAATCAGTACAGGAGCGCAAAACATAGCAAGACAGGAAGAAAAACAATCGAAAGATGAAAAAGTGTACATTGATATTGTTAGCGGTTCTGTACCATTTAAGAACAGGGAACAGGGAAAGGAACTTATAAAAGCAATAGAGAAGAATGAAATAAATTACATTTCTGTAAGTTCGATTGATAGGTTAGGACGTAATCTTTATGACATTCTTACAACTTTGGAATTTTTCAAAGAAAAGGGCGTTATAACCAAAGTAGAGAATCTGGGATTAGAAAGTCTTATAAATGGTAAAGAAAATCAGGCGTTCAAACTTATTATTTCTGTTATGGCTAATATTGCCGAAATGGAGAGGGAAACTATTTTAGAGCGTCAACGTGAGGGTATCGCAATTGCGAAAGCGAAAGGAATCTATAAAGGACGTGAGAAAGGTTGGAGAGTGTTGAAGATTTTCTATCCAAGTATATAGGAGTAATAAAAAGTCTTAAAAAGGGAAACTCGATAAGAGATACTGCCAAAATTTGTTCTGTGAGTATTGGAACTGTTCAAAAAGTGAAAAACTACATGTGATATGAGAAGGGTGAAGCACTCAACAAAGTTATATTTTTCAATAGTGACAGATAAGAAACAACGTCAAAACAAATGTTTTTAACATTTGGAAATGGTAATCTCCTTATTATTCTATATGTTTAAAATAGTACTTTTATTCTGATGAAAAATTTGATGCTTGTTGTGTATTTTTCATAAGATAATATCTGCTCAGAAGTTTTCAATTTTCTTAAATATTTAAATATCGATTAAAATTAATAGATCGGAGATCAAACTTATCTCTCTGTACTAATTATACATTCAATTAGCTTTTCTAGTGTATCCTCTAGTTTATCTTTTTTTAGTTTGCATTCCCATACTGTTATTACTTTCCAACCTGCTGTTATCAGTTTTTCATTATTAATTATATCTCTTTCAATATTTCTATTTATTTTACTAATCCAAAAATCAGTTCTAGTTTTAGGAATAACATAATATTTGCAGTTATTATGTCCGTGCCAAAAGCATCCATTAACGAAAATAATAGTCTTGTATTTTTTTAAAACTATATCAGGTTTACCTGGTAGAGTTTTAACATTTAAACGATATCTAAATCCTTTAGCAAAAAGTTTTTTGCGAAGCAGAATTTCAGGAGTTGTATTAACACTCCTTATTTTACTCATATTAAAACTTCGTTGTTCTTTAGTATGTCTGTCCATATACTTTTTATTTTGTACAAAAACTGTGACAAATAATAATATTAGTTCAATATATTGCACTATTAGAGAGAAATTGTATCTTTACTAATTATAAAATCCGTGAATAAAAACACAAGAAATAAGTCATTTAAATAGATGCTATTGGAGAAAATAAAATTTAAACCAACTTCATTAAAAGATATCACATTAGGAGAATCATAATGTTGTACATGCTATAATAAGATTGGATTAAAAAGTGTAATTAAAGAATTTTGTTTCACTAGAGATATTGGTAAATTCTGAAATTAATTTATATGAAACTAGATGAAGAATTTCTTCTACAGAGAAGAGGAGAGTTAGGTTGTCGTTTGAAAGAAATTAGAGAAAAAAGAAATCTAAAGCAAGAGCAGTTGGCAGATATAATGGAAGTAAATAGAACTACCATTTCTAAGATTGAAAGTGGGAAATTCAATTGCAGTTATGATTACATATTGAAGTTTGCCAATGCGTTGAGTTTTAGTATTATTTTAGAAGAGAGATTTAATGAAGAAATATAATTTTATTGATTTATTTGCAGGTTGTGGAGGGTTAAGCGAAGGATTTTTACAAACAAATAAATTTAATGCATTATCTCACGTCGAATGGGAATTGCCAATGATTAGTACATTACGACATCGTCTCGTTGAGAAGTGGAAGCATTCTATGAATGATAGTTACAAAAAAGTAATTCATTTTGATCTTCAAAAAACAGAAGAGTTATTAAATGGCAATTGGAGTAAAGAATCCTTTGACAGTTATTCAAGTACCAATGATGTCAAATTATCTTTTAAAGGTATGGATGGTATTGTAGGTGACGAAAAAGTTGATTTGATAATTGGAGGTCCGCCATGCCAAGCTTATTCTATTCATGGCAGAGCAACGGATAAAAATTCAATGGATAATGATTACAGAAACTATTTATTTGAATCTTTCGTTAAAATTGTAAATCATTATAAGCCAAAAATATTTGTTTTTGAAAATGTTCCAGGAATGCTTAGTGCTAAACCTGGTGGAGTTAAAATTACAGAAAGAATTTATCAAGCTTTTAGAGATATTGGATATAATATTTTAGAACCCGAGAAATTGTCACAAGCTGTTTTTGATACATCTAATTTTAAGGTTCCACAGAATAGAAAAAGAGTGATTTTAGTAGGATTACCCAGTGATTCTAAAATAAAATTGCAGGAAGTTTATTCTAAAATAAGGTTTAAAGAAGATATAACTAATAAATTAACTGTGTACGATGCTATTGGAGATTTACCTAAACTTTATCCGTTAGAGAAACCAATGAAAATAGATGGTAAAAATTTTTCTCATACGTATGATAATAGTGTTATACCGAACCATATACCAAGATTTCATAACTCAAGAGACATAGAAATTTTTCGAGAATGGGTTGGGAATAATATGAATAACTATTCACAACATCAAAAGATCGAATATTACTACCAGAAGACTAATAAGTCCACCTTATATAGTAAATATAAAAATTTAGAGTGGAAAAAACAATCACAGACAGTTGTTGCTCATCTTGAAAAAGATGGATTAATGTTTATCCATCCAGATGCTGAGCAAGCTAGAAGCATAACAGTTAGAGAGGCTGCAAGATTAATGACTTTTCCAGACGATTTTAAATTTATTGGTAGTACTGCGAAATGTTATAAAATGATAGGGAACGCCGTTCCCGTAAATTTTGCAAAAATAATTGCAACATCAATTAGTGAAATTCTTGATGAAAAATCTTAAATTTAAAGTATGAATGTTTTAATAGCTTGTGAAGAAAGTCAAGCAGTATGTAAGGAATTTAGAAAATTAGGAATAAATGCATTCAGTTGTGATATTTTACCTTCAAGTGGTGGTCATCCTGAATGGCACTTCAAAGAAGATGTTTTTAAAATTATAAATTCGAAAGGTGGTATAACCGAAAATTGTGACAAAGTCAAAGTGAAAAAATGGGATTTGATGATAGCACATCCTCCTTGCACATACCTGTCCGTAAGTGGCGCCAGATGGTTTTATCATCCAGATGATAAGGATTTACCTGTAGAACAAAGAAGACCGCATCCCAGGTTCCCAAATAGGGCATCAGACAGAGAAGATGCTTTGGATTTTTTTATAAAGTTGTTAGAAGCGCCAATTGACATGATAGCTGTTGAAAATCCAGTTGGCATAGTAAGTACAAGATACAGAAAACCCGATCAAACTGTTCATCCCTGGATGTTTGGTGATGAAGCTTCAAAAACTACTTGTTTGTGGCTTAAAAATCTACCACCGTTGGAATCAACAAATATAGTAGGTAAAGGAGAACGGGTTGTATTATCGAGTGGTCGCTCACTTCCCAAATGGTATTCTGATTCGTTCAACACAAAGATTTCAACAGAACAGAGAAGAACATTACGTAGTAAAACATTTGAGGGCTTTGCGAAAGCAATTGCTGCTCAATGGTCAAAATTTTAAGCTATGATATATATTAGAAATATTTTTAGACAAGATTTAAGAGATGGTAAACAAATAGCATTTCCTAAAGAAGTTTCAAACCAATTTTTTAATTTTTCTTATCAAGATGATGATCCTGATAGAAATCTAGTTTTTATCTATAAAGAAAGCAATACTGAAAGTCAGTTTTATATTTTTAATAACACAAATATTACTACCCGATTATACGCTGCTGGAACTGAATCTAGAATTGATGGAGAATTAAAAAGATTTCTAATAGATAAACTAAATGCTGTAATAGATGATAAAGTATTGTTTAGAAAAATAAATGATAATAAATATGAATTTGAATTTATTCCTAGTAGTTTGCCAAAACATGATTTTATAGTAAGCTTAATAGGAAATAAAAATCATGAAGTTTTACTATTGGAATCAGCAGTATCCACTTCCGATGGAGAAGACTCTACAGATCCTATTCTCTCATCTATTTCTGAAGAAAAAAAAGATAGCAAATTTCAGCCGCAAAACAAAATCTATTTCGGTCCCCCTGGTACAGGTAAATCTTATGCAATAAAAGAGTTCCTAAAATCCAATAATGTTCCCGCTTCTAATTATTCAAGGGTAACCTTCCATCCAGATTATGACTATGCATCATTCGTTGGAGGATATAGACCATTTACAGATAAAGACGATGGCAATATAAAATATAAATTTGTTTCGCAGGTTTTTACAGATTTATATGTTAAATCTTGGGAGAATTTCAATAACGAAAACTATTTCTTAGTCATTGAGGAAATAAATAGAGGAAATTGTGCTGAAATTTTTGGAGATATTTTTCAATTATTAGATCGTAATCCTGAATACAATATTGAGCCCTCTTCTGAATTAAGAAATTACCTAATTGAAAAAGAGAAGGAAATAAACAAAAATAAAAAAGAAGGAACAGAGGATATTAAACTATTATTTGATGGCAAATTACAAATGCCCGATAATTTATCAGTTTTAGCATCAATGAATACTTCTGACCAATCACTTTATCCGATGGATTCAGCTTTCAAGCGAAGATGGGATTGGGAATACATCCCTATCAATACCAAATGTCAAAATTCGAATTTTACAATTGAAATTCATAGTAATCATCAGTATTCTTGGTTAGAATTTTTAGAGAAAGTGAATATAAGTATTTATAGCGTGACCAAATCAGAGGATAAACAGTTGGGGAATTGGTTCATCAATGCTGAAAAAACTAAAAAAATTATTGAAAAAGATATATTCATAAATAAAGTGCTATTTTACTTATGGAATGATATTTTTAAAGATGAAGTATATCATCAAGACAATATTTTTGTAAAAAAAAGAGAGGATGGTTCTAAGGATAAAGATATTTCGTTCAACGACTTCTACAATAAAGATGAACAAAATAATCTTTTAATTCATTTATTTGAAAGAGTTTTAAAAATATCTAAAGTTCAAAATGAACCTGAAAGAAATGTAGATAATCAGGAAACTGGTAATACAGAAATAGAAAGTGAAATTGCATCCCAAGAGTTAGATAGTAACTAATGAAAATTTTATTTGAAGGGGGTAAATATGATATCGAGAATCTAAAAAAATGTTTTGGAGATAAATTCTATCATCAAATCGGGAATTTTGGGTATATTGATGTAGTGGGCTATTATCATTCTAATGATAATAAGCTATATTATTTCTTGCCTAAACTTTTTATTACAGAAAATGATTTCTTCTTAAACACTGGCATTCATTACCATACTCTTTTTTATGATAATATTGACGAGCTATTGGAGAGAAATATTACTTTACTAAATTGGTTTCGAAAATTTCTTATTCTTTTCTATAAATCTCTTGCTGAATATAAGAATAGGGTTAATAACAGAATCGTAGAGCTTGGCGAAACTCTGCAGTTGAGTACAAATCTTGAAAACAATGAATTTACTTTTTTGGATCTAGTTTTAACTTTATTGAATTTTTACAAAAAAAATAAAGAATTTTTCATTTTTCATATAAAAGAACAAAAATCAGATAAATATAAAAAAGTTAGTTGGAGCAAAACTATAAAACAGCAGCAACCTATATTCATTGATAATATACCAATTTATAATAATCTAAATACAAAAGCGAAAAAGGTTAATAATGACGAAATATTGATGACTTATTTTTATTCTGTACTAAATCATTTAAAACACGAATATAAGATTGATATTACTATTGATTCTCCATATACATTAATAAAAGGCGAACGTTTTAAAAATCTATTGGAAAATGGTTTGTATAAAATTAAAAAAGTTCGAGATAACTACTACTCAGATAAGCTTAAAGCAATTTACAATTTATTAGTTTTGTTTTTTGAGAAAACATCTGTAGGTAATGCTAGAGACAAAAACAATGACTTTATAGTTGTAAAGCAATATCATAATGTTTTTGAAGATATGATAGATAAGATGCTATCGGATTCATTTTCAGATAGAAAAACGTCAAATGGTGTTTCATTAAGCATTTTAAAGAATAATCAAGATGGTAAAGTATTAGATCACTTATTTGAGTTTGACAGTCTTTTTGACAATGATGAAAGTGTTTTCTACATTGGTGATTCCAAATATTATAAACATAATAGCAGTATTAGTGAAAATTCAGTCTACAAACAATTTACATACGCTAAAAATGTGATTCAATACAATATTGATTTATTACACGAAAATGCTAAAATCCCTTCATTAATTAATAAAAATATTCGATATAGAGACGAGCTTACTGAAGGATACAGTATTTCTCCAAATTTTTTTATTCAAGGTATTATCAAAGATATTAATGATTTCGATACTCATGGGCTTGCTCAAAACATTAACAAAGGGACGGAAAAAAATGCACATTTTAAAGAACGATTGTTTGATAGAGATACATTATTTATTAATTATTATGAAATAAACTTCTTATTTGTTTTAAATGCTTATACTAACTTCTCATCCTCTAACATAATTGAATTAAGAAATTATTTTAAGACTGAATTTAAGAGACATTTTATATCATATTTTAAAAACCATAGTGGTTTCGATTTTTATGAATTTATTTTTGAAAACGAGGGTGATTTAAAACAGTTTGTTGATACTGAATTTAGATATTTAATTGGTAGAATCATTCGCACGTTATCTAGCTCTACTAGATTAATTTTAGCTATGAATCCACGTATAGAAGGTAAATTAGACGATAAAAATTTATTAGAAAAATTTATTGTAAGAAATAATTCCTTGACAAGACGTAAAGAATTTTTCTATATGAGTGAAGGTTTGCCGATACATATTATAAAAGATTTTGAGTTTTAATATGAAGAATCTAGAGATTGCAATGTTTAATATCTTGTATAAGGCATTTAAGCACAATGATACTTAATTAGAAATAATTGAGATTTTCGGATACAAAATCGGATACAAAATAAAAAAGAGAACTTTTAAGTACTTGTTTTACAACAGTATACAAAGTTCTCTTAAGTCTTGAAGTGGAGTTGGAGGGATTCGAACCCTCGTCCAAACAAGCAATACATAAGATTTCTACATGCTTATTTTACTATTGATTTTCGAGTTTAAGCAGAGAGCAAACACCCAACTTAAACCTTAGCTTCTGAAATTTTCGAGTCTTGACCAAAGCTTCCAAAACCTTATTTCTGCATTACTATATCTCAGAATCAAACGCCGCAGAACAGAGCATTTGTGAGACATCTTGCTTCCTTACTATCTTCGGGAAAGCGCTTGAAATCTTACTTTATTCGGATTAAGCTGCAAGAGCGAACTCTTCGTTGCCAGTTAAAAGTTTGTAGCAAGGGATTAAAGAGATCGCACTACGGTTCTCTGCATGCTTACTTACCCATTGGTCTTGCTGTCGAAACCAGTCAACCCCATGTTTTAGTGAAGGCAAAGATACGATATTTTGTTTAAATTTAGTTCATATTAAAAATTGCTTTTAAAAAATGTGAAAATTAATGTCAATTTTAATTTGAAATAATTTGCTAATCAAGAAAAAAGTTCTATTTTTGCAATCCAAAATGAGATGTAAATTATGTTAATAATACCTGTAAAGGATGGTGAATCCATCGATAGAGCACTTAAAAAATACAAGAGAAAATTTGACAAAACTGGTACAGTTCGTCAATTAAGATCTAGACAAGCTTTTATTAAGCCTTCTGTAACTCTTAGACAAGCTAGATTAAAAGCTGCTTATAAGCAAAGAGGATTAAGCAAGGAAGAACAAGCTTAAGAAATTTTCTTAAACACATACTAAATCACTTCTTAAATAGTTATATTTGAGAAGTGATTTTTGTTTTATATATACATTATGCGGGAAAAGTTTTTAGACTATCTACAACTAGAAAAGAGGTATTCGCCTCATACCATTACAAGTTACCGTAGAGATCTTGATGATTTTTATTCTTTTTATCTCAAAACAGAGTCATCAGAAAATATTTCAAAAGCTGACAAAAAAGTGATCAGAAACTTTATTGTTGAGCTGAGTGAAAATAATATTTCAAAAAGAAGTATCAACCGAAAGCTTTCATCACTTCGAAGTTTTTATCTTTTCCTTTTAAGATTGGGTGAAATTGAAGTTTCTCCTTTAGAAACAATTACTTCCCTTAAATTTTATGCAGAGAAGCAAATTCCCATGTCTCAGGAAGAAATGGAGGTTCTTCAGACTGATGTAATGGATAAAGCTGATAATATACTAGATCGATGTATTATTGAGGTTTTGTATCAAACCGGAATTCGTAAGGCAGAACTTTGTGGCTTAATATTTGAAAGTGTTAACTTAGAAGTTCAACAACTAAAAATCTTAGGTAAGGGAAATAAAGAAAGATATATTCCGATATCGGAAGATTTGGCAAATTTGCTTTTAAATTATCTACAGATCAGAAAACCTCAGCAAGAATTCAAATCATATTTCTTCGTCAATAAGAAAGGTAAAAAACTGACGGAAAAATTTGTTTATGTAGTAGTTAATAAGTACCTTAGTCTTGTAACTTCGAAGAGAAAAACAAGTCCTCACATTTTAAGACATAGCTTTGCTACACATGTTTTAGATAATGGGGCAGAGATTTCTAAAGTGAAAAAAATATTAGGTCATTCTAGTCTTGCAAGCACACAGGTGTACACGAATGCCAATATAGAACAGTTGAAAAAAGTGTTTAATCAAGCTCATCCAAGAGCTGTCAAAAAAGAAGAATTATGAAGATTTCAGTACAAGCAATCGGCTTAACTCCGCACGAACCGTTAGAGTCACACGTTGACAAAAAAGTAAGTAAGCTTAATACATTTTATGACAAACTTCAGGAATGCAAAGTGTTTTTGAAAGTTGAGAACAATTCTGATAAAGCAAATAAAACAACCGAGCTTATTTTAGTAGTTCCCGGAGACGATATCGTAGTAAAAAAGACAAGCACAAGTTTTGAAGAGAGTTTGGATCTATGTGTGGATGCTGCTAAGAAACTGTTAATCAAGAAAAAAGAATTAGCTTAGAAAATAAAGTAAAAAAAGTTGACTAAAAAGTTTGAGATTTCAAAAAATCTGTTCTATATTTGCACTCGCAAAAAGGAACATCGATCTTTTGATATCTGGGGAGATTCCAGAGTGGCTAAATGGGACTGACTGTAACTCAGTTGCTTCGGCTTCGCAGGTTCGAATCCTGCTCTCCCCACATTTTATATTAAAAAAAGTCTTGCAGGTTTAAAAGAATTTTTCTAGATTTGCAGACCGTTACCAATGATTTTGGAAACAAAATTGCGGAAGTAGCTCAGTTGGTAGAGCGTCAGCCTTCCAAGCTGAATGTCGCGAGTTCGACCCTCGTCTTCCGCTCAATTTCACACCGCTTTAGGCGTGATTTTTTTTAACTGCTGATGCAGCACAGAGTAGATTTCTCTGATAGCTTTCAGTTTTTAATATCTGGGGAGATTCCAGAGTGGCTAAATGGGACTGACTGTAACTCAGTTGCTTCGGCTTCGCAGGTTCGAATCCTGCTCTCCCCACATTTTATATTAGATAAAACTTGTAAATTTAAAGGGTTTTCCCTAAGTTTGCACAGCGTTTACCAATAGTTTTGGAAACAAAATTGCGGAAGTAGCTCAGTTGGTAGAGCGTCAGCCTTCCAAGCTGAATGTCGCGAGTTCGACCCTCGTCTTCCGCTCAACAAAATCACTCTTCTATAGTGTGATTTTTTTCTTTTAATGCCGACTTAGCTCAGCGGTAGAGTGCTTCCTTGGTAAGGAAGAGGTCACGGGTTCAAGTCCCGTAGTTGGCTCACTTTCATCCCGATTTCTTCGGGATATTTTTTGCTTAAAATTTCCTTTTTAAAGCTTAATGTAACTCAATCTCACAACTTGGCGATGACAATAAAAAATGATAATTTTGCGGAATGCTAAATTAATCAGAACTTCTCGAGTTATTGCTTTCGAAATTTTAATTGATTATTTTGAGATTGCAATTTAAAAAACATATTATGAAAAAAACACTATTATTTTTTGCAGTAATAATCTCATCGATTTTGTTTTCACAATACAGATTCGATGAAAAATATTTTATTGGAGAAAATTTAGATTTATTAAAAGGAAAAACTTTAATACCTCTTCCAATAGAAGACCAATTAAAAGAATTTGGATATGATAATTTTTATAATTCCGAAAAATTGGAACTTAGAGATGTGTATAAGAGTAAAAATGGATATTCAAAATCTAATTACGATGATGTTTACAACAAAAAATTTATAGTTGAAGATTTTTCAAAAACATCAAATATTTTCGGTGATTATATATTAAAACTTAAAGATGAAGAAAGTAGAAATGTTTATTTCCTTTATAGTTCTACAAAACCTTCCAAATTTCCTTTCAAAGTCGATGGCGAATTCAATTTACCTTCTGATTTTTATTGTTCGAAAATAGATGTTCGAAAAGATAAATTTACAGGTAAAATAGTAAAGTATTCTCCTCTATTAGATCCTGTGGCTTTTACAAAGGATAACGGCTATTATTTATCTTTAAAAACCTATGGAAGTACGCCAGTAGTTGACGGAACAGGTGTGATAATTTTATTAACTAATGGGCAAAAGATAAAAAAGAATACTAAAATAGATGTTGAGGTTTCAGATTCAGGTAATTATGAATATTCTGCATTCATTCCATTAAACAAAAATGATATTGCTCTGCTTAGTAAATATGTTGTTGATGATTTTAAATTATACATTTTTGAAAATACACAGAAACTTAACGGGGAAATCTATAAAGAATATCTTAAATGTATAATTAAATAACATGTTTGAAAATGATAAAAGTATTTTTATAATATTAATATGTCGAAGCAATCTCGAAAAATTTCTTTCAAATAATTATTTTATAATGTCTTTGAGACTCTAAAAAATTAAACTGAAATCTTTCTTTTAAATTTTAAAATATATTTTGGGGATTAAAAAAAAACGTTTTATATTTGCACCACCAAAAACAACGATACAATCGGAGTTAATGGAGAGATGGCAGAGTGGTCGATTGCGATAGTCTTGAAAACTATTGACTGTAACAGGTCCGGGGGTTCGAATCCCTCTCTCTCCGCCAGTTGTGAGACAAAAAAAATTAAAAGCCTTTAAATAGTAATATTTAAAGGCTTTTTTGTTATTTATCATACATCAAAATATGATAATAATATATAAAGGATCATAACATTTGTTTCTTCTGGTTCATTTTTAGATACTGACTTATATTCCTTAATCGAGATAACGTTTCTTAAACCAAGTATCAAGAATACTCATGCTGATATTAAGCATATGATAATTTTCTTTTATTGAAACGTTTTTTTGAACTCCGTGAATTCCGTATCCGTAACCTACATTCAGCATAACCTTATTTAAAGGAATACCTAATCCTACAGTTGCCTCTAATTTATCAATTTTCGCTTTGTTGATTTTATAATATCCGGTATCATAATTAACCCCAAAACGGTATATAAATGCTTCAGAAATTTTCTCAATCTGCTTTCTTCCGGGAAGAATTTCAAAACCTAGTCCATATGTGTTTTGTTTGTAATATTGCTCTGAAGTTTCGGTATTTTTTACTTTATCCCAATTACTTTGCGTAAAGTCAAAAGTCATCCGGTATTTTTCGTTTTTCAAAAGACCAATTCCTAATCCCATTTCAAAAGGCAGCGAAGAATCCTTTGAAGAAAGTTTTGAAGTAACACTATTCGTATAGTCTTTATTTTCTGTATATGAAACTTCTCCTTTTGAAACAAGCTTACTCCCAAAATTAACAATACCGCCTAAAGTCAGCTGAAAATTATCTGTAAAGTCTTTTTTGTATTGTGTTCCTAGGTTATAACTGAAGCCGGTATATCTTGTACTTCTACTAATTTCCACCTCAGACGTCGTTGTAATGATTTCGTTACGGACAATTGTTCCAAAATTATTTTTCACTTTCCCTCCTACACTCCAGTTATTATTAATTTTATATCCCAAACTTATCCCCCAATTTGAAATACCACCGCTGCCTTCGTAGGTGACAGGATATTCGCTGGTGGTTCCTTCGATTGGAATTGTAGATGAAATCTTATAGTCGGAAGAAGTTGCAGGTTGCATACCTACACCAACAAAAATATTTTTTGAAATCCTTAAAGCGGCACTGAAATTAGTAAAATTAGAATTCAATCTTTTATCTGATCCTAAATTACTGGAAATTGTATTGTGCTTTAATATTCCGCTTATATCAAAAACTACATTCCTTGTAGAAATACTGGTCATGGCAGCAGGATTTTTTGAATTGATATAATCCGGTGCATCCAAAGCAATACCGGTGTTTCCTAAAGCTATATTTCTGGCATTATCTACGTTATTAAACATTCCTATTCCAAAATATGAATATGGTGAAGAGTTCTGAGCATACGTTTCTGATACAAAAGCATATGAGAATAATATGCTGACTATTATTTTACTTTTTTTATTCATAAATTCTGAATTAATATCCTAAAATATATACTTTAAGCTTGGCGGGATTTGTTTTGTTTTTCTGATCTCCAAATACGGCTTTTCCTGAAAGTACATCGCTATACGAAGAAGGATAAATAAGTGTATTGTAGTTGGAGTTTGCAGATTCTGATAGTATATTGTTAACAAAACTTGTTAAAGAAAAATTATAGACATGCTCATTCTGAAACTCGCTGTCGGCCGATAAATCCGCCGTAATTTCACTGCTCCCGTCAGAAGAAGTATATGCACTTACAATATGGTTTAGTTTGTCACCAACATAATAATAAAGAGGGCTGGGATTATAAAAACTGTTAGAATAATATCCGGCGACAGGGCTTACCGAAAAATTGGCATCAATGATCTTATAATTTTCATATAAATTTTTTAGTGACTTCAAATATGGAATTTCTACCTTAGTGTAAACTCCGATTCCTGCCATAAGATATGTTTTGTTTCCTAAATTAGCGGATGATATCGGGTTTGTAGAAGTGAGACCTGCCAGTTCAGAGCCAGTAAAATTACTTTGCACTTTGTTATACTGATTAGAGGTACTTGGGTTCAGATCTAATGTATATTTTACCACTTCGGTTCCGTTTTGTGATGTGGTATGATAATACATTCTAACGGTGTTTGAAACCTTTTCTTTAGTACTTTTATTAATCTGTACCTGATAAGAAGAATTGATCCCGAAACGCAGCATGGCATTATTATCAGAAGAAGGAATTAACGCAAGACCTTTATAGAAATTCAGAAAATATTCCTGATTATTGACATCGTTATTTTTTAAAGTATTAAAAAGTGTCTGTCCGTAAGATTGATCCAGACGAATTTTCACATAGCTGCTGTCCGTTTTTGGTCTCGGATAAAATTCTGCACTTCCTATAGAATTGGCTGAATAATTAAAATTACTTTTATTATAAAGATATCCATTATTAAGCTTTATTCGGTCAGACATAGGATGAACGTTGAGCCTGAATGTTTTAAGGGTGTCTCCGTAATAAAAATCTGTATTGGTAAGATACATTACAATAGAATCAAAAACCGCAGTGGTGGGTGATGTTAAGGTGTAGCTTGAAGGTGTGAGTTCAAAAAGAGAAGAAGAAGACACCTGTCCAAAGGTTTGATCTTTTATATTCCCTGTCATCATTACACTCTTCCCGGAAGTAACCACAGAGTCCATCATTATCGTAGACATCTTTACTGTAAGAGTATCAATCATCACTATTTTAGACTGAGCATCTATCCAGGAACTTCCTACTTCATAAGTATTAGTTTCATCTTCACAGGAAAATAAAAATAATAACGAAATACATAATAAAAGTTGTTTGTACATTTTTTTTTGCAAACATATAGTAAAGATGCAGTGAGGATAAAATTTATTCTCCCTTTCGTTATTAGTTTTAGACAAAACCAATTTATCTTTAGATAAATGATTAATTTTAAAGAGATTTGTCAACCATCAGAGAAAGTACGGCAATTGACTATAAAAAGCAGCGATTCGTCTAAAAAATTTTTACGGTACGTAAGAATAGAATTCTTTTGCACAAAAAAGAAGGAATAATGAACAGTAAACTTTCAATCTTGGCTCTTACTCTTGTAGGAACTTTTTTAGTATTAAGTTGTCGAAATGATGATGATGAAGATGAACTAATAGGAAACTGGATAAGAGTTTCGGATATGGATGGTAAGCCCCGCTCCAATGCGTCTGCATTTGTTGTAAACGGAAAAGGATATATCACAGGAGGATATGATGGAGAATTTTATTATAATGATTTGTGGAGCTATGATCCTAACCTGAACGCTTGGACTCAAAAAGCAGACTTTTTAGGATCAAAAAGAAGTTCTGCAGTAGGTTTTGCTACCAATTCGTATGGTTATGTAGGAACAGGATATGATGGATTGAATAAATTGAAAGATTTTTATAAATATGATCCTTCATCCAATTCATGGAGCCAAATCGACGATTTTCCTGGAACAGGGAGATATTCAGCTTTGGCTTTCGGGATAGAGAATAAAGGATATGTAGGAACAGGATATGACGGAAGTGAGCTAAAGGATTTTTATAAATACAGTGAGTCTGATGCATCATGGAGTACGATGACAAGTTTGGGGGGCTCCAAGAGAAGAGATGGTGCTGTATTTGTGATCAATAATATAGCCTATGTAGGATTTGGAAGCAATAACGGAAGTCTGGTTTCAGATTTCTGGGCATTTGATCCCTCCTCCGAGACATGGGCAAGAAAAGTAGATACCAGCAATGATGATGATTCTCAAAACCGTGTTTCGACGGCCGCTTTTGCAGCAGGAGGATTAGGATATGTTTCTACAGGATCTTCTAGTGGAGTAGGAAGTACAACCTGGGAATACAATCCTTCTACGAATGACTGGACGGAAAGAACATCGTTTGAAGGGTCTTCCAGAGAAAGTGCATGCGCATTTTCATTAGGAAATTACGGCTATGTACTTACAGGAAATAGTGGCTCATCTTATTTTGATGATATCTGGGTATTTCATCCAAACGAAAGTGAAAATGATGATGATTAAAAAACTTTGGAAATTACTCTTCTGCACAGGGATTTTGTTGATGAGCTGCGAAAAGAAGCACAGTAGTAATCTGCAAATTAAAATTACCAAACAAAATTCAGGATATGGGTATCAAATCTTAAAAAAACAAAAGGTCATCATCAATCAGCCTTACATTCCTGCAATACAGGGAGAAAAAAGTTTTAAATATGAAAAAGATGCACAAAAGACCGCAGATCTTGTTGTAGTTAAAATAAAAAAATATTCATTCCCGAAAATTTCTATACATGAACTGGATTCTATGAAGATAGCATATTAGATACTTTAATTACAATGAAAATTCCTTCAATATTTTATTGAGGGAATTTGTGCAGAAAACAAATAGATACAATTTTATGACAACATTTTTCCGACAAATACAAACAACCTACATTTATCATTGGATTATCTGGAGCATTCTCATTTTCTTTAAACTGATTATGGATTATTCTATTTTCGGAAATTTTCTTCTCCTCATGAACCTGAAAATATTTCTGGTCTCTATAATATTATTTTATATAAACTACTATATATTTTTACCTTTAATTATTCGGCAGACTCCTAAAAAAATTCTCATCATCACGATTTCATTTATTGTGGTATATATTGCTCTTATGATAGTTTTTATGCCGCCGTTACCACAACATCCTCCATTTCTTCCAAAAGATTTTCCGAAAGATGGAAAAATGAAACCATTTAATAATAGCATCAATTTTTCCGACATTTTTTTTAGAATAGGAATCTTTTCAATTATTTTCAGTACTCTGATTTTCTTTGTAGATAAGTGGATAGAAAACAAAAAAAAAATCAGTGCTCTCGAATTCGAAAGACAGTCCAGCCAATTAAAGATTCTGCGTGAGCAAATCAACCCCCATTTCTTTTTTAATGCTCTCAACAGTATTTATTCATTATCCATTACACAATCAAAAGATACCCCCAGAGTTATCCTGATTTTATCTGATATTATGCGCTATGTGCTTAATAATAAAAATATGCAAAGGAATAATCTGAATGACGAAATTACCAACATCAAGAAATACATTGAGATACAATCCATCCGTTTTAGTAAATTCAATAATATTAATTGTAAATTTTATGGTAATTTTGATTCTTATGAAATTGAGCCGCTTCTGCTTTTAACCTTTGTAGAAAATGCATTTAAGTATGCCGATTTGAGAAAAGGACCATTAGATATTAAAATAGTTTTGGAAAACGGACTGCTGGATTTTGACATCAGAAATTTTTATGAGAGAAAAAACAATGAAAAATCTGATGACAGTAAATTGGGCGTAGAAAATACTAAAATGAAGCTTCATCTTCTTTATCCGGAGAAATACAAGCTGGATATTGATGATAACGGATCAGAATATAAAATTAATTTAAAACTTCAATTGAATTAAAGATGAATTGCATCATTGTTGACGATGAAGAATTGGCGCATCACGTTATTGAAGAATATATCTCAAGAATTCCTTTTCTGAATCTTGTGAAAAATTGTTATGACATTCAGGAGACTATACAGGTTCTGCAAAATGAAAATATTGATCTTATCTTTCTGGATATCAATTTACCCAATATTTCAGGAATAGAATTTTTAAAAAGTTTTAATAAAATTCCTGATGTTATCATTACCACAGCTTATGATGATTCTGCAGTACAGGGTTTCGAAATGGGGGTGATTGACTATCTTCTGAAGCCATTTTCTTTTGAGAGATTTCTTAAAGCAATATATAAAAGCTATAAAAATCACAACAATTCGAAAATTCTACAGGAGAAAAACACTCAGAATTTTCTTAAAGAATCATTTATTTTTGTGCGTTTCAATAATGAAGATGTAAAACTGAATTTAAGCGAGATCAAACGCATTAATGCTCTTAAAGATTATATTATTATTTATACAGAAAGCCGAAAACTTATTGTACATCAAACGATGAAATCTATTATGGAAAAAATAGATTCCGAAAACTTTATCAGGGTACATAATTCGCATATCGTTTCGCTTCAATACCTTCAAAGTATCGGGAAAAATAATCTTATGGTCGGAGATGAAAGAATTCCTATAAGTGAAAAATATAAGGCACATCTGAATAAAGTAATAGAAAAATATAAATAAACCAAATAATCTGAAACATCAGATAGAAACATCATGTAAAGGTTTAATATTATTTTAATAAATCATAAAAGAAAATTTAAAATATTTTAACCAATAGCTTTTGGGCACATATTAAGTTAACATTTCTTGGGTGTAACAGTATTCTCAACAGTTTCTATTTTCAACGTCATCATTTTTTCGTTAAATTCGTATCAAATAATTTTTTGATGCACATTCTTCTTTTAGAAGACGATCTCATTCTCTCGGCAGAACTGAGTAAGTTTTTAGAGTCAAACCGATTTACCACCGACAGGATTTATGACGGAGAAACCTTTCTTCGCCAAATAAAAAATAATTCTTATGATTTATACCTTTTAGATATAAATGTTCCAAAGATCAACGGGTTAGATGTCTGCCAAACCATAAGATCGTTTGATAAAAATACCCCCATTATCATTATTTCAGCTTATGGAGATATTTCCGATAAAAAAGATGCCTTCACAAGATTGGCAGATGATTATTTGGTAAAGCCTTTTCAGTTTGAAGAGCTACTTTTGAGAATCAATTCTCTTTTAAGACGGAAAACACCTTCCGAAAATTCTGATCAGGATATTATCAGAATTGATGATCTCATTATCAATAAAACAGAGCAGAAAGTATACAGAGCAGGAAATGAAATTGCATTGACACTTAAAGAATTTCAATTGTTAGCATATCTTGCAGAAGCGCAGGGAAGAACGGTTTCGAAACAGCAGATCACAGAAAACGTGTGGGAACATAATTTTAATACCAATACCAATACTGTTGAGGTCTATATTAATTTTTTAAGAAAAAAAATTGATAAAGATTTTAAAGTTAAACTTATTCATACACGATCAGGTTTCGGATATTATTTAAATCCTTTATAGATGTCTTTAAAAAGGAAAATTGCACTTACCCTCAGTATTTCGTTTTCATTACTTTTTGGTATTGTATTGATCATTGTATATGCCTCTTTTAATGATTTCCGGAAAGAAGAATTTAGGGAAAGATTTGTACGCAGATTAGATTTTACAACCAATTTTATCTCAAAGTCTAAAAATTTTGCAGAAGAAGCCCCGATCTTTTTTAATGAAAATTCTGACAACATCCTTTTAAACGAAACGATTCTGATTTTTAATTCCAAAAAAGAGCTTATTTACAGCACGATAAAAGACAGAGAAGTAACTTGGGATAAAAATTTGCTGAAAGAAGTTGATCGCAAAAAATCTATTCACATCGAAAAAGCATTTCCCGAAGTTTATGCCGCTTTAAGAAACATCAACGGAGAAAATTACTACATTCTCACAAGTGCTTTTGATACCAACGGACAGTCAAAACTAGATTATTTAAAATATCTTCTGATCACGGCATACATCACGAGTACACTTCTCATCGGGTTTTTCAGTTACTATTTTATGGGAAGATTTCTGCGTCCGCTGGAAGATCTTAATAATGAAATTTCGGAAGTTACAGCGCATAAACTCACCACTCAGATTCCCGTAGAGCATTCTAATGACGAAATTAGTATTCTTGCAAGGTCATTTAACACGATGATTGTAAGATTAAACGATGTTTTTCAGTCACAGAAAGATTTTACGGCAAGTGCTTCTCATGAGATCCGTACTCCGATTACGAGAATGGCGTTTCAGCTTGAAAATTTAATTAAACTTACACAACATTCTCCCGAAACTCTTTCCGCATTGAAACAGATGCTGAAAGATGTTTACCAATTGTCTGATCTTACAAATTCGCTTCTTCTGCTTACGAAATTTGATAAAGAAAATATTCAGAGTATCTATGAAGAAGTAAGAATCGATGAGGTTATTTTTGAATCTTTTGAACGCGTACAAAAAAGCTATCCAAACCTTAAAATGGATTTTCTCATCTCTGAAAATGAATCGGAATATGCTTTTCTTACCATTCAGGGAGTTCAATCTTTACTTGATATCGTTTTTATTAATTTATTGAAAAATGCCGCCGTTTACTCTAATGACTCCGAAGTAAAAGTCTTAATTACAGAAAATGATTCTCAATTGATTGTAGATGTTATTTCTTCTGGAAATACCATTTCAAAAGAGGAGCAGCCAAAACTATTTGAAGCTTTCATGCGAGGAAGCAATTCTTATAATACTTCCGGTTCCGGTCTTGGTTTACGAATCGTAAAGCGTATTCTAGAATATCATAAAGCAAATATTTCTTACAGATCAGTTTCAGACAGAGATAATTTTTTTACGGTAGAATTCAGGAAATAAAAATTAATTGGGGAAATGTATCGCTTTATCCAATTCTAAAGGATTATAATATTTTTTAATGATGATTTGCATATTTTTTGTTTCAGCGTTGAGTTCTTCAAGATTGTGAATTTCTTTTCCCCCGATATTGATATGCAGGTCGCTGCCGTTTTTGCTGAAATTCGTTCTTTCAAAAGCAAAAGGATCATTGTAGAATTCGAGCATCAGTTTTTGTATTTGTTTTTCTGAAACCGGAATAGCTTTAGTTCCGAAATTACTTTCGAGAAAATCATTGGTAAGAGGTATTCCTTTAATTTTCTGACTTTTAACTAAATTATAAATAAAATTTTTTTTATCATCCTGAATCTCAAATATCAAACCCGGTAAACCCCGGAATTTGAAAGGTCCTTCATTGATAGGAATTTCTTTATTAAACCATGCCGTCCATTTTCTTCCTCCAAATTTTGCTGTTGCTTTCTGCAAAGTATAATTTTGTACTTTCTTGGTTTCCGAAGATATTTTCCAGTCTATTTTATCAATGGTTTTGAATGAATAATAACCAAATTTTATATTGTTGAAATTCTCATTTTCTGAAGAATCCAATTTTCTTTTTACAATTTGCCCGGTCATATCAATATTTTTGTTATCCATATTCCCAAATTTTTTATTAATAGAATCTGAGATCAAAAGATTATTTCCGTAAAATTTTACATCTTTAGGACTTACATCCAAAATCATATTTACCTTTTGATAATCTTTGCTTGTAGAATCGTATTTGTATTGTAACTCATAGATAAATCGGTGAGTCTGAGCATTTGATGTAAGGAACAACAATATACTAATCAGTATCAATAAATTTTTCATTTGGATATTCATACTTTAATTATGACTAAATATAAGACAATAAATTTTCACTATTCATTTAAAAATTAATTTTATTTTAAGCCCTCTTTAAGTTCGTTTTAATCGAGCCGGAGCATTTTTGTCATCAAACTTGAGAGTATGAACAAAATTGCAGGGCTGTTCGTTGTTATTTCATCTATAATGGCTGCCCAACAGCACATGTCGCTTTTGGATTGCGAAAATGCCTTTCAGAAAAACAATCTTCAGCTTCTTGCCCAACAGTACAACATCAATTTTGCCGACGCAGATATTTTACAGGCAAAAATCTGGGAATTGCCACAACTGAGCGGTTACGTCAATGCTTATAATCCCGAAGACCGAAGAGCTTTCGATGCGGGCAGAGCAAAAGGCGTGGAAGTTTCTCAGCTGATTTATATGGGCGGGAAAAAGAAAAATGAAATCGCTTTTGCAAAGTCAAATAAAGAATTGGCTCGGCTTCAGTTTTCACAGCTTCTTGTTGAACTCAGAACTCAGCTTCATACCAATTATTACAATCTTTATTATGAAAAACTGAAGCTTGAAAATACAAACAAGCAGCTAGGGTACATGAATGATCTTCTGAAAGCGTATAAAGTGCAGTCAGCCAAAGGGAATGTTTCATTAAAGGATGAGGTGAGGTTGCAAAGTATTGTTATTCAGTTAAATAATGACAAAGTTGGAATCAATAAAAATATTCTTGAATTTGAACAGAATCTAAAAGTTCTCACCGGGATTACGGAAAGCATCGAACCCGATATTTCTGATTTGGATGTTAAAAATATCCTTGCATCACAACCTTTCGGAGAAGAAGATGATTTGAAAAAGAAAGCACTCGAAAATAATGCAGATTATTTATTCAATTTAAAACTGATTGACAATAGTAAGCTTTACGCACAATGGCAAAAATCTCTCAATGTTCCAGATTTAAATTTGGGAGCAGGATACGATCAAAATTCAGGCACTTTTAAAAATGAGGTCAATCTGATGGTCGGAATTCCTTTACCCTTATGGAAAAGCAATAAAGGAAATGTGGAAAAAGCCAATTATGCAATTCAGCAGTATCAAAAAAACGCAGATTTTCAGAAATTAAATCTCGAAACAAAAGTACAGTCAGCTTTTCAGATCTGGAAAAATCAATACGATCAGTTAGCGGAAATCAAATCTACAGACTTAGACAATCTTGACTTAGTCTACAACGGAATGTTGAAAAACTTCAGAAACGGAAACGTAAGTCTCATAGAATTCACAGACTTCATGGAAAGTTACCGGCAAACTGCGCTTCAGATTTATGATATGAAAAATGATCTCATTCAGTCTGCGGAACAACTCAGTCAATTAGTGCAAACAAAAATTTTTTATTAAAAATGAAAAATATAATTATATCGGTTTTAACAATACTTTTTTTAAGTTCTTGTTCCAAAAAAGAAGACCCGAAAGCACCGCAATCCAAGGGTTTTGAAATGAGCAATACGATGCTTCAATCAATCACAACAGCAAAAGTTGAGCAACGAAATATAGAAGATGTTTACAGTTTTTACGGAAAAATTTCGGCGGACAGAAACTCATACATCGATGTTTATCCGTTGGTTGGCGGAAATGTGATGAGCGTAAATGTAGAATTGGGAGATTATGTAAAAAAAGGACAAGTTCTCGCAACAATCCGAAGTACAGAATTGGCAGAAGTGCAAAAAGATGTGAGTGATGCGAAGACAGATTTGGTAGTTGCACAAAACAATCTGCGTGTCGCAAAAGAAATGTATGAAGGGAAACTGAATACTGAAAGAGATGTTTCGGAAGCAAAAAGCCAGTTACAAAAAGCGCAGGATCAGATGCAGAGAGCTTCGGCGGTGAGTACGGTTTACAATGTGAAAAAAGGAAATCTTTACAGCGTTGTGGCACCGATCAGCGGATATATTGTTCAGAAGAATATCAACAAAGATATGCAGTTGCGAAGCGACCGAAGCGAAAATATCTTTGACGTTGCCAATACTACCAATGTTTGGGCTATCATGAATGTCAATGAATCTGATATTGATAAAATAAGTCTCGGAATGACAGCTCAGGTTTCCACATTGTCTTATCCCGACAAAGTTTTTGACGGGAAAATTGATAAAATATTTAAAATAATAGATCCCGAAACCAACACTATGCAGGCAAGAGTTGTTTTAGATAATTCCAACGGATTACTGATTCCTGAAAGTAAAGCAACGATCAAAGTTTCAAGTTCAGAAAATAAGATGGCTCTTACCGCACCTTCAAAAGCAGTGATTTTTGATGACAACAGAAGTTTCGTTGTAGTTTTCAAATCAAGAACTGATGTAAAGGTGAAAGAAGTAAAAGTTTTAAAACAATTAGGTGATGTGACTTACATTTCCGAAGGCTTGAATGAGGGAGAGCAGGTAATTACGAATAATCAGTTGCTGATTTATCGCTCTCTGAATAATTAAGATTGTCAATCACATTCAAAACTATAATTTAATCATATAGTTTTAAAAATAATAATACATAAGAAGATAACCATCCACTTTGTCATCGTAATTTTAGATCTAATTTAGATTCTTTTGGCATGACAAAGACTTTTAAAAGTAATTCAATCCTAGCTAATTAACATTAGCTCTAATGCCTAAATCCTAATACCTAACCTCTATTTCTCTCATGAATAAATTCATTAAAAATATAATATCATTTTCCCTGAAAAATAAAGCTTTCACGTTTATTTGGGTAGCGATTTTGGCAGTTACAGGTTTTATCAGTTTCAAAAATATGCCGATCGAAGCCTTCCCTGATGTGACCAATACCCAGATTGTCATCATCACCCAATGGAACGGAAGAAGTGCCGAAGAAGTGGAGCGTTTTGTTACGACTCCGATCGAATTGGCAATGAGTCCGGTTCAAAAAAAAACGAGTGTGAGAAGTACGACCATGTTCGGACTTTCGATTGTTAAAATTATTTTTGACGATGGGGTAGATGATATTTTTGCCAGAAATCAGGTTAATAATCAGTTGAGAAACGTAAGTCTTCCAGATGAAGTTGATCCCGAAGTGCAGCCTCCTTACGGACCGACCGGAGAAATTTTCAGATATACTTTAGAAAGTAAAAAGAAAGATTCCAGAGAATTATTAACGTTACAAAATTGGGTCATCGATCGTGCTTTAAGAGGCGTTCCAAGAGTTGCAGACATCAATGTTTTTGGTGGTCAGGATAAAGTATTTGAGTTGAGTATTGATCCGAGAGCTTTAGATAAATACAATTTAACGCCTTCTCAGGTTTTTGAAGCTGTGACCAAAAGCAATCTGAATGTAGGCGGAGATGTCATTGAAAAAAACGGACAAGCCTATGTTGTACGAGGAATCGGTTTGGTACAGTCGAATGAAGATATAGGGAATATTACCATTCAGAATGACAGCGGAAATCCTGTTTTGGTAAAAAATGTTGCCGAAGTTCACGAAAGTTCGTTGCCGAGAGTAGGACAAGCCGGATTAAACAATCAGGAAGATACCGTGGAAGGAATTGTAGTAATGAGAAAAGGTGAAAATCCGCGTGAAGTTTTGGTGGGTATAAAAGCTAAAATTAAAGAACTCAACGAAAAAATCCTTCCGAAAGATGTGAAAATGGTCACTTTCTACGACCGTGATAATCTGATGGATTTCACTACCGAGACTGTAATGCACAATTTACTGGAAGGAATTATTCTGGTAACGGTCATCGTTTTAATTTTTATGGCAGATTGGCGAACTACTTTGATAGTTTCCATCATTATTCCGCTGTCATTATTGTTTGCATTTTTATGTTTAAAAATGGCAGGAATGAGTGCCAATTTACTTTCACTAGGAGCTGTAGATTTTGGAATTATCATAGACGGAGCCGTCGTCATGGTAGAAGGTATTTTTGTAATGCTCGATCATAAAGCTAAGAAATACGGTCCAGAAAAATTCAACAAAATGGCAAAAGCAGGCTGGATCAAACAAACCGGAACCGGTCTCGGAAAAGCTATTTTCTTTTCAAAATTAATTATTATCACTTCATTAATTCCAATTTTCTCATTCCAGAAAGTGGAAGGGAAAATGTTTTCACCATTAGCTTTTACGCTTGGTTTTGCACTAATCGGAGCTTTGATTTTTACATTGACATTAGTTCCTGTGCTTTCACATTTGCTTTTAAATAAAAATGTGAGAGAAAAGGTCAATCCTTTTGTGAATTTCTGGGACAGAATCGTTTTAAGAGGTTTCAGATTTACATTTAAACATAAAAAATTAAGTTTAATCGTTGCAATCTCATTCATGGCGGTTACTTTATTTTCAGGAAAGTTTTTAGGAACAGAATTTTTACCTCAATTAAATGAAGGTTCACTTTGGATCACCGCCGAAATGCCGATGAGTTCTTCACTAAAAGAATCTTTGAAAACTGCAGATATTCTTAAAAAAGATATCATGAGCGCTCCCGAAGTCACCGATGTTTTGGCACAAACCGGTCGAAGCAATGACGGAACCGATCCAAACGGATTTGGATTTGTGCAGTTTGCTGTCAATTTAAAACCGAAAGATGAATGGAAACGTAAGATCAATTACGAACAACTGGTGGAAGAAATCGATAAAAAACTCAGAAATTATCAGGGAATTACTTTTAATTATTCTCAGCCGATTTCAGATAACGTGGCAGAAGCTGTTGCCGGTTTTAAGGCAGAAAACGGAATTAAAATTTATGGTGATAATTTACAGACTTTAGACAAATTAGCTGATGAGGTTTTAAAATCCATAAAAAATGTTGAGGGCGTAAAAGATGCAGGAATTATTAAAAATATCGGCCAACCTGAAGTGAGTGTAGTTCTTGACAGAGATAAAATGGCTGCTTACGGAGTAGTACCCGATGATGCACAATCTGTTCTTGAAATGGCTTTCGGTGGAAAAACGGCTTCAGAAATGTTTGACGGTGAAAGAAAATTTCCGATCCGTTTAAGATATTCGGAACAGTACAGAAAAGATGAAAAAGATATTGCATCGTTGATGGTTCCTACGCAGGACGGCGCAAAAATTCCTTTAAAGGAGATCAGTACGATTGTGAAAGATAACGGAGCTGCATTTATTTACAGAGATGATATTAAAAGATATATCGGAATTAAATTCTCAATTCGTGACCGAGATTTGGGAGGAACAATCGGCGATGCGCAGAAAGAAGTGGCGAAAATTGAAATTCCGGACGGATATTCTGTGGGTTGGACGGGGCAGTTTGAAAATCAGCAACGTGCTTCTGCAAGATTGGCGCAAGTTGTTCCGATCAGTATTTTAGGGATTTTCTTTTTACTGTTTATCCTTTTCGGAAATATGAAAGATTCACTTTTGGTTCTGGCAAATGTACCTTTTGCATTGATCGGTGGAATCATTGCGCTCCATATTACAGGAATGAATTTCGGGATTTCTGCCGGAGTCGGAATGATTGCGCTTTTGGGAATCTGTATTCAAAACGGAGTTATTTTAATAACAGAATTCCATCAGAATGTTAAAAACGGATTGCAATTGGATGAAGCTATTTTTAATGGAGTCAAATCCAGAACGCGACCGGTGATTATGACGGCTTTAATGGCATCAATCGGGCTCTTACCAGCGGCTCTTTCTACAGGAATCGGTTCAGAATCTCAGAAACCTTTGGCAATTGTGATTATCGGCGGTTTGATCACGGCAACGTTTTTAACGCTGTTGATTTTCCCGATCATCTTCTGGATTTTTAATACATCTAAAAAAACAGAGATTACTTAGATTGTTCTTTCATTTATCTTTATATAGTTGAAGCCCGGAACAGATGAATCTGTTCCGGGCCTCTTTATATGAATATCAAGACTGTATTTTTAGAATCCTAAACCAATTGTAAATCCTTTTACGGGATTTGGGTAAATAGCTAAGGAAGCTGTAGAGCCATTTGTAGTGTTTACAGTATAAATTCTTGTAGTCCCGCCAACGGTTGCAAGTAAATAGGCCTTCTGACTGGTACTTCCTATGTCGAAACCATTTGCCCCGGAAATATTGATTCCTAAAGAACCTCTTTCAACTAAAGTTCCGTTGTTTGGTGGGTTTTGAAGATATAATTTATCTGTATTATGGTCGATTACAAACAGAGAAGTAGTAGTTGCACCCGCAAAATTGTCAGTATAAGCCGCTGCGCCAACAGCTACAGGAGTAGGATTAAGCGCAGTGTCGGTTCCGGTAATTGTTCCGTCTACAGGATTTAATCTTAAATTTTGTCCCATATTGCTTACCACTCTTATTTTATCAACAGTAGGATTGAAATCAAATCCGAATTCGGTTCCGTTAAGCAATGTCGGAAGTTGCGCTCCAACCGCAGTTGCTGCACCTGTACCCAAATTGATCGTATAAATTCTGCTTGAGCTTCCTAAAGCATATAGCTGTCCGTTCAGAGGTCTGAAGTCAATTCCTAAAATTCCTTCACTTGCCTGTAAACCTGTGATTGCTTTTGTAATCGGTACAGGATTATTCGGATCAAAAATCTGTAATGCATTAGCGTTATCAATTGCATATGCAACAGGATTGGTTGGAATAGCCAAATCGATTACTTTTTGAGATAAAGCCCCAATATTGGCTGCTTTGCCGCTATTAAGATCAACAGTGTAAAGATTATTCTGAGAGCCAGTAGTTGCAGCCATTAAAGCCACAGTATTTTCAGGATTAATATCAAAAGCTGCCTGACCTGTAAATGTAATACCTAAACTTCCAACTTCTACCAAAGTTCCGTTGTTGGGCGGATCTTGTTTAAATAATTTTCCAGCAGTTGCATCAAGATCGTACAAAGTTGTTGTTGCAGCACCCGATTTACTGTTTGTATATGCAATTCCTGTAATAGAAGATGATGTCGCAATGCTTGTATCTGTTGCAGCAACAGCACCTGTTTCAGGATTCAAACGAAGGTTTTGCCCTGTATTGGTTACCAATCTGATTCTGTCAACTGTAGGATTAAAATCAATTGAAGCCACTGTTCCTGAAATTACGGGAGTAAAAGAGGTTGTTCCTACAGCTCTTGTATTTGCTGTTGAGGTATTGATAATATAGAATTTGCTTGCATTAGATACGGCATATAGTTCACCAGTAGCCGGTCTAAAGTCGATGCTCATTAATTTTTCCCCGGAAGGAATTCCCGTAATTGTTTTTGTAGAAGCAAAAGATGAAGAATTATTGGCATTAAAATACAAAAGCTGATTGTTCTCGGTCAGTCCGTAAACCATCACATCGGGAGTGGTTACTGGGATTTCAGGCATACTGTTTTCATCATCATCACACGAGAATACCGTGACAAGTGCGAATGTAGCCAGACAAAAGTTGGATAGTTTTTTCATAATATTTATTTTAATTAATAGTTTCGTCTAAATATACGAGAGAAAAAAGATCCCGGATTTGTAAAGTGTTTTTTTTAATTCATTTTTTTGTTATAAATTTGCAATTCCAATATACAAAAAATAGAGGTTTGCAGTTTTTGGATTTGAATATTAAACTTTTTTTCACAAAAAGATTTTAGTATTTAAAAATTCATTATATTTGCACACCGAAAATTTGAATAAACAATAAAATAAATAATTTAAATCATGGCAAAGGAAACGTTTAATCGTAACAAACCACACTTGAACATTGGTACTATTGGTCACGTTGACCATGGTAAAACTACACTTACTGCAGCAATTTCTGCTGTATTGGCTAGCAAAGGTCTTGCTGAGAAAAAAGATTTCTCTTCTATTGACTCTGCTCCAGAAGAAAAAGAAAGAGGGATTACTATCAATACTGCTCACATCGAATACGAAACTGAAAAAAGACATTATGCTCACGTAGATTGTCCAGGTCACGCCGATTACGTAAAGAACATGGTAACTGGTGCTGCTCAGATGGATGGTGCTATCGTTGTATGTGCTGCTACAGACGGGCCAATGCCTCAAACTAGAGAGCATATCCTTCTTTGTCGTCAGGTAAACGTACCTAGAATCGTTGTTTTTATGAACAAAGTTGACATGGTTGATGATGCTGAATTGTTAGAGCTAGTTGAAATGGAATTGAGAGACTTATTGTCTACTTACGAATTTGACGGAGATAACTCTCCAGTAATTCAAGGTTCTGCTTTAGGTGCTCTTACAGCTGCTACTGCTGAAGGAGGTGCTAAAACTGATGATCAATGGTTCAAATCTGTTGAACAATTAATGGATGCTGTTGACGAATGGATCGAGCAACCACCAAGAGATACTGATAAGCCATTCTTGATGCCAATCGAAGACGTATTCTCTATTACAGGTAGAGGTACTGTTGCAACTGGTAGAATTGAAGCTGGTATTATCAACACAGGAGATCCTGTAGATATCATCGGTATGGGTGAAGAAAAATTAACTTCTACTATTACAGGAGTTGAGATGTTCAGAAAAATCCTAGACAGAGGTGAAGCTGGAGATAACGTAGGTCTATTGTTGAGAGGTATTGAAAAAACTGATATCAAGAGAGGTATGGTTATCGCTAAGAAAGATTCAGTGAAGCCACACAAAAAATTCAAAGCTTCAGTTTATATCCTTTCTAAGGAAGAAGGTGGACGTCACACTCCATTCCACAACAAGTACCGTCCTCAGTTCTACGTAAGAACTACTGACGTTACAGGTGAGATCTTCTTGCCAGAAGGTGTAGAAATGGTAATGCCTGGTGATAACTTAGAGATCACTGTAGAATTGTTACAACCAATCGCTCTTAACGTAGGTCTTAGATTTGCGATCAGAGAAGGAGGTAGAACAGTTGGTTCAGGTCAGGTTACTGAAATCTTAGATTAATTCTAATATAATATAAAAGGTTCCGTAAGGAAACTTACGGAACCTTTTTTAATCTACGGGCATCGTCCAATGGTAGGATACCGGTCTCCAACACCGTTGATCAGGGTTCGAATCCTTGTGCCCGTGCAAAAAGAAAATAATGAGCTTAGTAGAATTTTTAAAAGGTTCTTATAACGAATTTAGACATAAAGTAGAGTGGCCCAAGTGGTCTGACTTACAGTCTTCAACTATTGTAGTTACTATTGCAACTGTTATTTTGGCATTGTTTACATTCGGAGTTGATGAGCTGTTTTCTAAAGCAATCAGCAACATCATCGGAATACTAATCAATACCTTCAACTAAAAAAAGTATTTTCCCATAATGAGCGAATTGAAATGGTATGTGCTGAAAGCAATCAGCGGACAGGAAAATAAAGTGAAAAACTATATTGAGACAGAAATCAAGCGTTTAGGGTTTGAGCAGTATGTTACTCAGGTGGTTATTCCTATGGAAAAGGTTATTCAGCTTAGAAATGGGAAGAAAGTTCCAAAAGAGAGACCTTATTATCCGGGCTATCTGATGGTAGAAGCTGAGTTGATGGGGGAGATTCCTCACGTTATCAAGAATATTCCTGGTGTTATTTCTTTCTTAAGTTTAACTAAGGGCGGAGATCCTGTTCCGATGAGAAAATCAGAGGTTAACAGAATGCTTGGAAGAATGGATGAACTTTCAGAATTTGCTTCAGATGCAGAGATTCCGTTCATCGTTGGTGAAAATGTAAAAGTAATCGACGGACCATTCAATGGTTTCAATGGTACCGTTGAAAAAATCTTGGAAGATAAGAAGAAAGTAGAAGTTTCTGTTTTAATCTTCGGAAGAAAAACTCCAATGGAGCTAAGCTTTATGCAGGTAGAAAAAGTGTAATACTTTTTATATATAAAAAAATACCGTTCAGAAATGAGCGGTATTTTTTTATTTAAGAATCCTTTTCATATTTGTAATAAAATCTTTATTAAATTTAAAACCTGTCAATCAAATTGTCGCTTATTGACTTGAATGATGAGGTTTTAATTTCATTTAAATTAAATTTTATATTTTATTCTGAAATTTAATGAGTTAACTATTTGCTAATTAAAAAATATTTCATAATTTTGCAGTCCGAAAAGTAGGTTTACTTTATGTGAGTGCGGTAACCTGCTGAATAATAAATGCTTCCAAACTCATTAATTATTCAATTTTTAAAAAACAAACAATGGCTAAAAAAGTCTTTAAAATGGTTAAGCTCCAAGTAAAAGGAGGAGCTGCAAACCCATCTCCACCAGTAGGTCCGGCATTAGGTTCTGCAGGTGTGAACATCATGGAGTTTTGTAAACAATTTAACGGAAGAACTCAGGATAAGCCAGGTCAAGTTTTACCTGTAGTTATTACAGTGTACGAAGACAAATCTTTTGAATTCGTTATTAAAACTCCACCTGCAGCAATTCAATTAATGGATGCAGCTAAAATCAAAGGAGGATCCGGTGAACCAAACAGAAACAAAGTAGGTGCTGTATCTTGGGCTCAGGTTCAAAAAATCGCAGAAGATAAAATGACAGACCTTAACTGTTTTACTTTGGATTCTGCTCTTTCTATGGTTGCAGGTACTGCTAGATCTATGGGATTAAGAGTAACAGGAACTAAACCAACTAACGCTTAAAACTAAGAGAAATGGCAAAATTAACTAAAAAGCAAAAGGAAGCTTTAAGCAAAGTAGAAAAAGGAAGAATTTATAACCTTGAAGAAGGTGCTGCTCTTGTAAAAGAAGTAAACACTGCAAAGTTTGACGCTTCTGTAGATATCGCTGTAAGATTAGGTGTTGATCCTAGAAAAGCTAACCAAATGGTAAGAGGTGTTGTATCTCTTCCTCATGGTACTGGTAAAGATGTTAAAGTTTTAGCATTGGTTACACCAGATAAAGAGGCTGAAGCGAAAGAAGCAGGTGCAGACTATGTAGGTCTTGACGAATATTTACAGAAAATAAAAGAGGGTTGGACAGATGTTGACGTTATCGTTACTATGCCGGCTGTTATGGGTAAATTAGGACCATTAGGTAGAGTATTAGGACCAAGAGGTTTGATGCCTAACCCTAAATCAGGTACTGTAACAATGGAAATTGGTAAAGCAGTAACTGAAGTTAAAGCTGGTAAAATTGATTTCAAAGTTGATAAATACGGTATTATCCACGCTGGTATTGGTAAAGTATCTTTCGATGCTGCTAAAATCAAGGAAAATGCTCAGGAATTAATTTCTACATTGATCAAAATGAAACCAACTGCTGCTAAAGGTACTTATGTGAAGAGCATTTATTTGTCTTCTACAATGAGCCCGGGTATCGCAATTGATAGTAAATCTGTTAACTAATTATAATCCTTAAGACAATGACAAAAGACCAAAAAGTTGTAGCAATACAAGAGATCAAAGATTTGCTTCAGGATGCTAAAGTAGTTTATGTAGCAGATCTAGACGGTTTGAACGCTGCTAAATCTTCTGATTTCAGAAGACAGGCTTTCAAGCAAAATATCAAAGTAAAAGTTGTAAAAAATACACTTTTGCAAAAAGCAATGGAGCAAATGGAAGGAGTAGATTACTCTGAGATGTTTGAAACATTCAAAGGTAACTCTGCTTTGATGATTGCTGAGACGGCAAACGCTCCTGCAAAATTAATCAAAGACTTCAGAAAAAAAGAAGAGAAGCCGGCATTGAAGTCTGCTTTTGTACAAGAAACTTTCTATGTTGGTGACAACAATCTAGATGCTCTAGTAAGCATTAAGTCTAGAGAAGAAATGATCGGTGAAATCATCGGATTGCTTCAGTCTCCAATTCAAAGAGTTGTTTCTGCTCTTCAAAACAAATCTGAAACAGTAGAAGCAAAAGCTGAGGAAGCTGCTGCACCTGCTGTAGAAGAAACTCCTGCTGAGGCGGCTCCGGAAGCTCCTGCTGCAGAAAGCACTGACGAAACGCCAGCTGCTGAATAATTACTCTCAAAAAATTAAATAAATAATCAACAAAAACATTACAACAATGTCAGATTTAAAAAATTTAGCTGAAACGCTAGTAAACTTAACAGTAAAAGACGTAAATGAATTAGCTACTATCCTTAAGGATGAGTACGGAATCGAGCCAGCTGCTGCTGCAGTTGTTATGGCTGGTCCTGGTGCAGGAGAAGCTGCTGAAGAAAAAACAGAATTCGACGTAATTCTTAAAGCTGCTGGTGCTTCTAAATTAGCTATCGTTAAATTGGTAAAAGATTTAACTGGTGCTGGTCTTAAAGAAGCTAAAGATATCGTAGATGGAGCTCCTGCTGCAATCAAAACTGGTATCTCTAAAGACGAAGCTGAAGCTCTTAAGAAGCAACTTGAAGAAGCTGGTGCTGAAGTAGAAGTGAAGTAATTCATTCACTCTTAAAAATAGAAGCCTGAGCATTTTTGCTCAGGCTTTTTTTATTTATTTTAAAGATTATTCATTTGTAAACTAAACATTGTATAGCTGATTTGATTGTTTGTACTCACATTGTGGGCTAAAAATTATTTAATTGATGTAGATTAAATGACTATCAGCGTATTTAATTTTTTTAAATATTTTTAATTAGGCTAAAATTTGATAAGGGTTAAAATTATATTACATGAATGACTTTATTTTAATATTTAATCTTCATTCTGTTGATTATTCTTGTTGTTTTTTAAATAATAGTGTTTTGATAAGATGATAAATGTCAATAACTTATGACTAAAATGTGGTATGTGTAATCATATTATTGTTTAAATTTGCCAACACAGAGAATTGTATTGAAAAAAAATCTATTTTTTAAATTTATTAATGATGAATATTTGAATTTTTTTAAAAGTTCTTATTTTCTGCGTATTGTAATTTTAATTATTTTACTTTCTTTTAATTCTTTTAATGCTCAAAAACAAAATTTACATCCTGATGATCAGGTTACTACCATTGTGTTGGCAGGAGGAGCAAAACTTTACTCATCAGACGAGAGTTTTAATAATCAAATTGTTAAGAAAAAAATTATTGTAAAGAATGCAGAGCTTTCTTTTGAAAAAAAAGACAATAATAAAATCTTAATTGCTTCTTCATCACACAACTCCAAAAAGCAAACTCTTGCACAGCAGGTAAAGACTTCTGAAGAGCAGAAACGGAAGGATGCTCTAAAACAGATTAAAAAGAAGATTGATGACTACGAAATAAAAAGTAAATCTTTTGAAAAGCACGATTACAAGGGTTCTCCGTCACCATCTCAGTTTTATTCCTCTCACTATTCTACAAAAAATTATATAACGCCAAGTCATAATGGAAATGACTTTTCTAAAATACATGCTTCTCATAAAGATTATTCTGTAAAGCGTGCTTTAAATTATTTGCACACTCAGAAATTTACATACTACAATAACAAATCTCTAGATTTCTGTTTCTCTGAGGTCTTTTCTGTAAGACCGCCGCCTGTATTGTTTTAACATAACAAATATTTTACTAATAATCATTCATCCTCATTTTTTAATGAGTGATGCTAATACTTTATAAAATGAAATTTAAAACTAATACATATATTAAAAAGCATTTATCTGTGTTTTTAACTTTACTGAGTAGTATTGTCTTTTCACAGGTAACTTATATATCCAATCCTTCCAATGTGGATATTGATGCATCTCTCATCGGAGAAAATGTTACTTTAACGAATCCTACACTAGTTAATGGTGTTAGAGCTACACAAATTGCTACATTTACGAACGGGCTGAATGCCGGATTACAGATGAACAAAGGCGTGTTTTTCGGAACGGGTTTAAACGCTAATCTCCTTACAGCTAATACAGCTACTGTTACAAGTGGTAATCCTGGGGGAGGAACTGTGTTTACAGATGCAGATTTGGCGGTAGTAGATGTTAATGCAAACAGGGATATGGTAACGTATACTTTCTCAGTTACCATTGGTCCAAAAGCAAGTACATTAAATATCAAATACCAATTCGGTTCGGAAGAATATCCTGATTATGTAGGATCACAGTATGATGACGCATTCGGTTTTTTTGTAACAGGTCCCGGGGTAACCGGTACTGCTAACTTGGCGAAGCTTCCAAATGGAAATCCGACTTCTATTAATAAAGTTAATTATGGTGTTCCAGGATCGGCTAGTCCTAATACTCCGAATGCGGCTTATGATGGTTCACAAAGCGCCTTGTATATAAACAATGGACACCCAACAACTGTTCAGGCTAACGGAAAACTAGTTCAGAATAATAACTCTGGTGCAAAACCTGTAATTGTTCAGTTTAATGCTCTTACAGGACTAATTACATATACATTATCTGGTTTAACTCCAGGGGCAACTTACACTTTTAAGATTGTTATTGCGGATACAGCTGATGAACAGTATGATTCGGGTGTTTTTGTAAATACAATTTATGCTACAGCTACGCTAGTCGCTAATAATGATACATATACTATTATTTCCGGTAATAATTCTACGGTTTCTGTTTTAAATAATGATACTGTAAATGGCGCTGCTCCTGCGTCTATGTCAGATGTTCTACTTAATCAAATATCAACAACGAATAGTGGTGTGACTCTAAATGCAGCTACAGGATTGATCAATGTTGCGCCGGGAACGCCACCTGGTGTTTATAGCGTGAATTACCAAATATGTGATTTAACTTTTTTAGGCAATTGTAAAACAGCTACGGCAACTGTAACCGTTCAGGCAAATGATTCAGATAATGATGGTGTAGATAACTTTACTGACTTAGATGATGATAATGATGGTATTCTTGACAGTAATGAAGGTTTATGCGCAACTATAAGTGATGTGTCAGTAGATGGGTTTGATAATAGTTTTGCTAATCCTGTAGTGAATGGTGATAATATTCGTGCATCAAATCCATACAATGGTTGGACCGCTGTTAATGTTTCGTCAGGAGCTAATTTAGCAAATAATGTTTTTAATGTAATCAAAGTAAATGGTTCCGGATATACTTTAGGACCTAATAATGCAAACTCCGGTGATCAATATCTTGATTTAAATTTAAGTGGCGGAAATGCTTATATTCAAAAAAACTTTACTTTGACCACTCCTTCTGTGTTGAATGCTTCCGCATGGTTTGCTAACAGAGAAACTGCTAATGTGAATTACACACCTTACAATACACGAATCGAAGTATTAAAGCTTGTTAGCGGTTCGTACCAGTCTGTTGGTCAGGGTGATTTACTTTCGTTTACGAAGGCAATGGGAGATAAACAATGGTATAAAAGTGGGTTATCTGACCTGAGTTTAACCGCAGGCACTTATAGAATCAGAATGTTTATAAGTGATTATGGTCACGTTGATACAATTTCATATTGCTTTTCTACGGATACAGATAATGACGGGACTCCTGATCATTTAGATTTAGACTCTGATAATGATGGATGTCCTGACGTATTGGAAGGAGGTGCAAATTTCCAAAACGGAGCTGTTTATATTACAGGAAACAGACTGAATACTACTCCTGTGAATGCTTCTGGTGTTCCCCCAATTCCTACGGGTACTACACCTGCTATTACAGGATATTCTCAGGCTTTAGGGCAGAGTGTCGGGAGTTCTCAGAATTCGGACATTCAGGATGTTCAATGTGCGAATGCTTTTGGTTGTACCAATGCGTTATATCTTTCTCAGACTGCAACTCTTTATAACGTAGGAAATACTACCAATCCGTTTACTTACCCTGCTGTGGGAACTTCTTCTGTTAATTATAATTCGATAGCGGTTAATCCTATAGATGGTCGTTTGTATGGAATACAGCAGCCGAACTCGTCAAATGTGTTGGTTATTAATACTGATGGTACTTCTATTAACTTAGGACCTGTCACGGGACTTCCCGCAGGACAAACTTTTAATGCGGGTGAAATTGATAATTTAGGGAATTATTATGTAAAAGTTAATACTGATAACGATAGGATTTACCGTATAAATCTTAATACGATGACAGCGACAATAATTACGCTTTCTACTAGTATTAACGTTTCAGATCTAGCTTTTAGAACAACAAATGGTCTTTTGTATACCGTTAATAATGATAACGGGCGGTTGTTGTCGATTAATCCTTCTACTGGTACAGTTACCGGAATCGGGTCCACACCTGGAGCTGTTGTTTTTGGAGCTATGTTTGCTTCTAGTACCGGCGAGATGTACGGAGCTGATAATGCTGGAGGGTTTTATCAGTTTAATCTTACAACAGGACAGCGTGTTTTGATTTCAGACGCTCCTTCAAGTAGTGCCAATGATGGTGCGCATTGTGTTACCGCGCCTATTCTTTTCGGCACTGATCTTTCGGTAACTAAAACAGACAATACTACAACCTTTGTTGCCGGAACAACTACAACATATACAATAGAGGTGAAAAATAATGGTCCGTTCGGAGTATTGGATGCTACTGTTTCTGATCCTTTGCCAACAGGTATTCTTGCAGCCAATGTAAGTTACACCGCTGTTGCTTCTGCAGGAGCGTCGACCTCAGTTTCAGGAACGCAAACTGGGGCAATCAATGACTTGGTGAATCTACCTGTAAACGGAACGATAACCTACACCGTAGCAGTTAGTATTCCATCAGTATTTTTGGGTAACCTGGTTAATACTGTGACAGTAACACCACCGGCGAATAGTACAGATATAAACACAACCAACAATACGGCTACTGATACCGATACTCAACCAGTATGTTACAGACCTGGAGTTACAGTTGGAACAGTTTTAGACACTAGTAATGGTATTACTTCTTTGGCGAGAGCGGGTTCTTCCTCAGGAAATTGGCCAATGGTAAGAAAAGGAGCGTGGACTGCTCTTGAATCTAAATCAAAAGGTTTTGTATTAAATAGATTGACGACTGCACAGATCTCTGCTATACCTACTGCTGATTTGGTAGAAGGAATGGCGGTTTATAATGTTACGCTAGATTGCTTACAGGTGAATACTACGGGAACGCCGTCAGGATGGTCTTGTTTCAATACGCAAGCTTGTCCTACTAACTAATCAGTTAATAATTAAAGAAAATTAAAATGAAAAATATATTCACATTAATATTTGCTTTGTTTTCAGCATCTGTTTTTTCTCAGGTTGCTATTGGGAAAACGGTGGTTGCATCACCATCGGTTTCTCTGGATTTCGGAACTGGCAACAGAGGGATGATTTTGCCATGGGTAACTTCTACGGCTTCAGTTACGGGTGTTGTCAACGGAACGATGGTTTATGATCTTACTGATAAAAAAGTAAAGGTAAAATATGATGCAACCTGGAAAGATTTATCAGTAAATACTCAGGGGACTACAGTTGATCCTTTGACGTCGATTGATGGAGTTGCAATTCAAAATGCTGCAACTGAAAATACACTTGCTAAATTAGCAATAGGGACGCTTTCTGCAACTCCTGGTATTTTAGTGTTAGAAGATACTAATAAAGCAATGGTCTTGCCTAAAGTAGACACTCCGCATCTTAATATCATCAACCCGGCTCCCGGCATGATCGCTTATGATACATTCAATAAGCAATTAGCTGTTTATAACGGAACAGTTTGGTCTTTTTGGGGCAAAGAAAATGTTTCCACTGTTCCCACTGTAACAACGGGAACCGGAAGAGTATGGATGGATCGTAATTTAGGTGCAACGCAGGTAGCTACAAGTACTACAGATGCTGCTTCATATGGTGACTTATACCAATGGGGACGTTTAACTGACGCTCATCAAATTCGTACTTCCCCGGTAAGTACTACATTAAGCAGTACAGATGTTCCCGGTAATGGAAATTTTATTGCCTCTACTACTACTCCTAATGATTGGCGTTCACCACAGAATATCAATTTATGGCAGGGCGTAAGCGGTGCTAATAATCCGTGTCCTAGTGGTTTTCGTATTCCTACTGTGGCAGAATTTCAAGCTGAATCAGCACTTTTTACAACACAAAATGCAGCAGGTGCATTTAATTCCCCATTGAAATTAACAACGGCTGGCTATAGGGTTTATAATAACGGAGTACTAAATGAAGTAGGTTCAGTTGGAGTTTATTGGACCAGCACAACAAACGGTACCTCGTCTGCATATACTTACTTCAATACATCAAATTCTGTTTCTAGCAATACTGTTCGAGCGTATGGGTTTTCTATTCGTTGTATAAAAAACTAAAACTTTTACGAATCACCAATATTCTTAAAAGGCTAACTTGAAATTTAAGAAATCCGTCTCACAAATTTATGTGAGACGGATTTTATTTTATTTGCATTCTAAATATCAGAGATGAGAAGAATTTATGTTTATTTATAAATCAAGTAGAAGGATGGATTAGTAAGATGTATAAAAAATTAACTTTTTATTTAAGTTAGATTAATTTCTTTAAAGTTAAAAACCACTGCCTTGTTTGTAAGGTGGTGTTTTTTTTTGATTTAAAAAATAATGACTTTTTCTGTACAGGGTAAACTTTAAGCTAATTTGCTATATCAACTCTTTTAAAAAAAATTAAGAAAATTTTATAATTACAAAAGTTATAGAGTGATGCTTAAATTTGTGTAATCACTTAAAAATTAGTATATTTGCAGTCACTTTTGGCGCTAAAACTACACATATTACTGTAAAACATTGTAAATCAACTCTTTCATAATTTTGAAAGGGATTTCGTTTTATGTAATATATACTTTTTTCGTCAAAAGTAAAATTTAAAAATATTTTGCATTACGCTGTGAAAAGATATACCAGCGTTGCAGTTAGAAATTAGAGTTTAGAATATAGAATTAAAGTACAAAAGATCACTTCTGATAGCGCCAAACATCAAATGTCTTTTGTCTTGCCTATTTTATCTTCAAAGTCTTTTTCTGATATTTTTTGTATAAATCAAAATATTTTTTAACCCTTTCTTAAAAGTTTTATGAGTAAAACAACAGCAGTTACTAAAGGAAATGAGAGAATTAATTTCTCTACGGCGAAAGGAAAAATCATTACTCCGGATTTCTTAGACATCCAATTAGAGTCATTTAAAGATTTTTTCCAGCTGGATACACTTCCGGAAGACAGAAGGAAAGAAGGTTTGCACAAAACCTTCCAGGAAAACTTTCCAATTACCGATTCTAGAAACCAATTCGTTTTGGAATTCTTAGATTATTTGGTAGATTCTCCACGTTATTCGATCGACGAATGTGTGGAAAGAGGTTTAACTTATTCAGTTCCTCTAAAAGCCAGACTTAAATTGTATTGTACTGATCCTGAACATGAAGATTTTCAGACAGTTGTACAGGATGTTTATTTAGGTCCGGTTCCTTATATGACTCCGTCTGGTTCATTTATTATTAATGGAGCAGAGCGTGTAATCGTAACTCAGTTACACAGATCTCCGGGTGTGTTCTTCGGGCAGACTTACCACGCAAACGGAACAAAATTGTACTATTCAAGAATTATCCCTTTCAAAGGATCTTGGATGGAATTTACGACCGATATCAACAGCGTAATGTATGCGTATATCGACCGTAAGAAAAAATTACCTTTAACTACATTATTAAGAGCGATCGGTTTCGAATCTGATAAAGACATTCTTCAGATCTTTGACCTTGCAGAAGAAGTGAAAGTTTCTAAAGCTGCGCTTAAAAAAGTAGAAGGAAGAACTTTGGCTGCGAGAGTATTGAACACTTGGTTCGAAGATTTCGTAGACGAAGACACTGGAGAGGTTGTTTCTATCGAAAGAAATGAAATCATCTTAGACAGAGAAACGATTCTTGAAAAAGAACATTTAGATCTTATTTTGGATGCTGGTGTGAAATCTATCTTGATTCACAAAGAAAATTCAAACGAATTCTCTATCATCCAGAATACTTTACAAAAAGATCCAACCAACTCTGAAAAAGAAGCGGTTGAATATATTTACCGTCAGTTAAGAAATGCAGATCCACCCGATGAGGAAACTGCAAGAGGAATCATTGAAAAATTATTCTTCTCTGAGCAAAGATATTCACTTGGTGAGGTAGGACGTTACAGACTAAACAAGAAGTTAGGTCTTAATATCCCTACTACTACTGAGGTTCTTACAAAAGAAGATATCATTGCGATTGTAAGACACTTGATCGAATTGGTAAACTCTAAAGCTGAGGTTGATGATATTGATCACCTTTCTAACAGAAGAATTAAAACTGTTGGTGAGCAATTAGCAGGACAGTTCGGTGTAGGTCTTTCTAGAATTGCTAGAACGATTAAGGAAAGAATGAACGTTAGAGATAACGAAATCTTTACTCCGCTTGATCTAGTTAATGCAAAGACTTTAACATCAGTTATTAACTCATTCTTTGGTACCAACCAGCTTTCTCAGTTCATGGACCAAACCAATCCTCTATCAGAAATCACGCACAAGCGTAGACTTTCTGCCCTAGGACCTGGTGGTTTATCAAGAGAAAGAGCAGGTTTCGAGGTACGTGACGTTCACCATACTCACTATGGTCGTATCTGTCCTATCGAAACTCCTGAGGGACCAAACATTGGTTTGATCTCTTCTTTAGGTATCTATGCTAAAATCAATACTTTAGGTTTCATCGAAACTCCATATAGAAAAGTAGAAGGAAGTACTGTAGATCTACATGCTGATCCTATTTATCTGAATGCAGAAGACGAAGAAGATAAAGTAATTGCTCAGGCAAACGTTGAACTAGATGATAACGGAGCGTTCTTAACAGACAGAATTATTGCCAGATTAGATGGTGATTATCCAGTTGTTGAGCCTTCTCAGGTTAATTTGATCGACGTTGCACCAAACCAGATTTCCGGTATTTCAGCTTCATTGATTCCATTCTTGGAGCATGATGATGCGAACCGTGCGTTGATGGGATCAAACATGATGCGTCAGGCAGTTCCTTTGTTGAAGCCACAAGCTCCAATTGTAGGTACAGGTCTGGAACAGCAGGTTGCAAAAGATTCAAGAATCTTGATCAATGCTGAAGGAAATGGTGTTGTTGAATATGTAGATGCTGATCAGATTACGATTAAATATGAAAGAAGCGATGACGAAGATTTAGTATCATTCGAATCTGCTACGAAAACATATAAATTAACTAAGTTTAGAAAAACTAACCAGAGTACGACTATTACCCTAAGACCAAACGTAAGAGTAGGTGAAACGGTGGTAAAAGGACAGGTTCTTTGTGACGGTTATGCAACTGAAAACGGAGAATTGGCTCTTGGTAGAAACTTAGTGGTTGCCTTCATGCCTTGGAAAGGATACAACTTTGAGGATGCGATCGTAATTAATGAAAAAGTTGTACGTGAAGACTGGTTTACTTCGATTCACGTAGATGAATATTCTCTTGAAGTTCGTGATACCAAATTAGGTATGGAAGAATTGACAGCAGATATTCCAAACGTATCAGAAGAAGCTACAAAAGATCTTGATGAGAACGGTATGATCAGAATCGGTGCTGAAGTGAAGCCTGGTGATATCATGATTGGTAAGATCACTCCAAAAGGTGAATCTGACCCTACTCCTGAAGAAAAACTTCTTAGAGCAATCTTTGGTGACAAAGCCGGTGATGTAAAAGATGCTTCATTGAAAGCAGATTCTTCATTAAGAGGTGTTGTAATCAACAAGAAGTTGTTCTCAAGAAACATTAAAGATAAAAAGAAAAGAACTGAAGAAAAACTTAAGCTTGAAGAGATTGAAAACACTTACAAGGCTAAGTTTGACGAGTTGAGAAATACTTTAATCGAAAAATTAAACACTTTAGTTAGCGGTAAAACTTCTCAGGGAGTTACGAATGACTTAGATGAAGAAATTATCGGTAAAGGAGTGAAATTCACTCACAAATTATTGACTTCAGTTGAAGATTACGTAAACGTTAGCGGTGCAGATTGGACGGTTGACAACGATAAGAATGAATTGATCAAACAATTGATTCATAACTACAAAATCAAATTTAACGATATTCAAGGAGTTAAAAATCGTGAGAAATTCGCAATTTCTATCGGAGATGAACTTCCTGCAGGTATCATGAAGTTGGCTAAAGTATATATCGCTAAAAAACGTAAACTAAACGTTGGAGATAAAATGGCGGGTCGTCACGGTAACAAAGGGATCGTTTCGAGAATCGTTCGTGAAGAAGATATGCCATTCTTGGAAGACGGAACACCGGTAGATATTGTATTGAATCCACTTGGGGTACCTTCTCGTATGAACATCGGACAGATTTATGAAACCGTTCTTGGATGGGCTGGTCAGAAATTGGGCATGACGTTCGCTACGCCAATCTTTGATGGGGCAACTCTTGATCAGATTACAGAGTACACTGAGAAAGCTGGAGTTCCTAAATTCGGTCACACTCACCTTTATGATGGTGGTACCGGAGAAAGATTTACACAGGCTGCAACAGTAGGTATTATCTATATGTTGAAACTTGGACACATGGTAGATGACAAAATGCACGCACGTTCTATCGGACCTTACTCATTGATTACTCAGCAGCCATTAGGAGGTAAAGCTCAGTTTGGTGGTCAGAGATTCGGAGAGATGGAGGTTTGGGCTCTTGAAGCATTTGGAGCATCAAATATCTTGAGAGAAATCCTGACTGTGAAGTCTGATGACGTGATTGGTAGAGCAAAAACTTATGAAGCGATTGCAAAAGGTGAAGCAATGCCTGAACCAGGTATTCCGGAATCTTTCAACGTATTACTTCACGAGTTACAAGGTCTTGGATTAGACGTAAGACTAGAGGAATAATTTTAAATTTTAAATTATAAATGTTGAATGGCAACATTCAAAAGTTAATCTAAAATCTAAAATCTAAAATTTAAAATCTAACAAATGTCAAATAAAAATAAATCAAGTAGATTTAATAAAATAACCATCGGTTTGGCTTCACCTGAGTCCATTTTACAGGATTCAAGAGGGGAGGTTCTTAAGCCGGAAACTATTAACTACAGAACACACAAACCTGAAAGAGACGGTTTGTTCTGTGAAAAAATCTTCGGTCCTATCAAAGATTACGAATGTGCTTGTGGTAAATACAAGAGAATTCGTTACAAAGGGATCGTTTGTGACCGTTGTGGTGTAGAGGTTACGGAGAAAAAAGTACGTAGAGAAAGAATCGGACATATTGGTTTGGTTGTTCCTATCGCGCACATTTGGTATTTCCGTTCTTTACCAAACAAAATCGGTTACCTTTTAGGTATTCCTTCTAAGAAATTAGATATGATCATCTATTACGAGAGATATGTTGTTATTCAGCAAGGTATCGCTAAGAAATTAGATGGTTCTGATTTTGAAGACAAAGAATTCCTTACAGAAGAAGAATACCTTGATATCATGGATACTCTTCCTGTAGAAAATCAATATCTTGATGATGCAGATCCAAACAAATTCATCGCCAAAATGGGTGCTGAAGCTGTTGAAGAATTGTTGAAGAGAATTGATCTTGATGCATTGTCTTTCGATTTGAGACACAAAGCTCACAACGAAGGTTCTAAGCAAAGAAGAACTGAAGCTCTGAAAAGATTGAACGTAGTAGAAGCATTGAGAGGTGCAAATACAAGAATGATCAACAGACCGGAGTGGATGATTATGCGTGTGCTTCCAGTTATACCACCAGAATTAAGACCATTAGTTCCATTGGATGGAGGGCGTTTCGCAACTTCTGACTTAAATGACCTTTACAGAAGAGTTATTATCAGAAACAACCGTTTGAAAAGATTATTGGAGATCAAAGCTCCTGAAGTAATCTTGAGAAACGAGAAGCGTATGCTTCAGGAATCAGTAGATTCATTATTTGATAATACAAGAAAATCTTCTGCAGTAAAATCTGAATCAAACAGACCATTGAAATCACTTTCAGATTCATTGAAAGGTAAGCAGGGTCGTTTCCGTCAGAACTTACTAGGGAAAAGGGTAGATTACTCTGCGCGTTCGGTAATTGTTGTAGGTCCAAACTTACAGCTTCACGAATGTGGTATTCCTAAAGATATGGCTGCGGAACTTTACAAACCATTTATCATTAGAAAACTAATTGAAAGAGGGATTGTAAAAACAGTAAAATCTGCAAAGAGAATTATTGACAGAAAAGAACCGGTAGTATATGATATCTTAGAAGGTGTAATGAAAGGTCACCCTGTTTTACTAAACAGAGCGCCTACTTTGCACAGATTGGGTATTCAGGCTTTCCAACCTAAGATGATCGAAGGTAAGGCAATCCAATTACACCCGTTAGTAACAACAGCATTCAACGCCGATTTTGATGGTGACCAAATGGCGGTACACTTACCGTTGGGTCCGGAAGCAATTTTGGAAGCTCAGTTATTGATGTTAGGTTCTCAGAATATCTTGAACCCTGCAAACGGTTCTCCAATTACAGTACCATCTCAGGACATGGTTCTTGGTCTTTATTTCATGACCAAAGAATTAAGCTCTACAGATGAGAAAAAAGTATTGGGAGAAGGTCTTGCATTCTATTCTCCGGAAGAAGCGGAAATCGCTTATGCGGAAGGTAGAGTTTCATTGAACGCTAAAGTAAGATGTAGACTTCCTATCAAGGAAAACGGTGAAATCACAACGAAATTAACTGAAACTTCTGTTGGTAGAATCTTATTCAACCAGATCGTTCCTAAACAGTCAGGATATATTAATGAGCTTCTTACTAAGAAATCATTAAGAAATGTTATTGGTAAAGTACTTGCTGATACAGATTTCCCTACCACTGTGAAGTTCTTGGATGCAATGAAAGATCTAGGATATGCAAATGCATTCAAAGGTGGTCTTTCGTTCTCATTAGGTGACATCGTAGTTCCTGTTGAGAAAAAGAAAATGATTGCTACATCTATTGAAACTGTAGACGAAATTAGAGCCAACTATAACATGGGTCTTATTACAGATACAGAAAGATATAATCAGGTAATTGACGTTTGGACAAACACCAACGCCGGATTAACTGAAATGATCATGAGCAGAATGAAAGTTGACCAAGGTGGATTCAATTCTGTATACATGATGCTTGATTCTGGTGCGAGGGGTTCTAAGGAACAGATCCGTCAGTTATCAGGGATGAGAGGTTTGATGGCAAAACCGCAGAAAGCTGGTTCTACCGGTGCGGAAATTATCGAAAACCCGATTCTTGCAAACTTTAAGGAAGGTCTTTCGATCTTAGAATACTTTATCTCTACTCACGGTGCTCGTAAAGGTCTTGCGGATACCGCTCTTAAGACTGCCGATGCAGGTTACTTGACGAGAAGATTGGTAGATGTTGCACAGGATGTCATCGTTACAGAAGAAGACTGTGGAACATTAAGAGGAACTGAAGTTACTGCACTTAAGAAAAATGACGAAATCGTTGAAAGAATTTCTGAAAGAATCTTAGGTAGAGTATCTCTTCATAATATTTATGATCCTGAAACTGACGAATTGATTGCTAATGCTGATCAGATTATTGATGAGGCTTTGGCTAAAAGAGTTGAGGAAATGGGTCTTGAATCTTTAGAAGTACGTTCACCACTTACTTGCGAAACCAAAAAAGGAATTTGTGCTAAATGTTATGGTAGAAACCTTGCAACTGGTAAGAAAATCCACATGGGTGAAGCAGTAGGGGTAATTGCTGCACAATCAATTGGGGAACCGGGAACTCAGTTAACATTGAGAACTTTCCACCAAGGGGGTGTATCTACAAACGTATCAGAAAACCCTTCAATTGCTGCAAGAAGAGACGGTATCGTTGAATTGGATGAGGTAAGAACAATTACTTCTGAAGACGAAAACGGGAATACTGCTGAAGTAGTCGTTTCTCGTACAACAGAATTTAGATTGGTTGCTGATAACGAATCTAGAACTCCATTGATGATTGCTAACGTACCTTATGGTTCTCAATTATTAGTTAAATCTGGTGATAAAGTGAAAAAAGGTGATCTTATTGCAAAATGGGATCCTTACAACGCGGTAATTATTGCAGAGAATGCTGGTAAAGTAGAGTATGAAGATATTATCCAGGGTATTTCATTCCAATTGGAGATTGACGAACAGACAGGATTTGAAGAGAAAGTAATCTCTGAATCCAGAAATAAGAAGGCAGTACCTACATTGAAGGTAGTAGATTCTAAAGGTGTTGAGCAGAAAGGTTACAACTTACCGGTAGGAGCCCACTTAATGGTAAACGACGGTGAAAAAATTAAGGCTGGTAAAGTTTTAATCAAGATCCCAAGAAAATCTGCTAAGTCAGGGGATATTACAGGGGGTCTTCCGAGAGTTACAGAATTATTTGAAGCAAGAAACCCTTCAAACCCGGCGGTTGTTACAGAAATCGATGGGGTAGTTTCTTACGGAAAAATCAAGAGAGGTAACCGTGAATTGATCGTTGAAGCTAAAACTGGTGAGAGAAAAATTTATTTAGTTAAATTATCAAACCAGATTTTGGTACAGGAGAATGACTTCGTAAGAGCTGGTTCGCCACTTTCTGACGGTTCAGTTACTCCGGACGATATCTTGAAGATCAAAGGACCAACTGCAGTTCAGGAATATTTAGTAAATGAAATTCAGGAAGTTTACCGTCTGCAAGGGGTGAAAATTGATGATAAGCATTTCGAAATCATTGTAAGACAGATGATGACGAAAGTATCTATCGTTGACGGAGGTGATACTCAGTTCCTTGAGGCTGCTTTAGAACACAAATTTGATTTCTTAGAAGAAAACAACAGAGTGTTTGGTCTTAAAGTAGTGACTGAAGCTGGTGATTCTAAAGAATTCAAGCCAGGTCAGATGATTACTGCAAGAGAACTGAGAGATGAAAACTCTAAGTTGAAGCGTGAAGATCAGAAATTAGTAGAAGTAAGAGATGCGCTTCCTGCAACAGCTACACCTGTATTGCAAGGGATTACAAGAGCAGCTCTGCAAACTAAATCATTCATGTCTGCAGCATCATTCCAGGAAACAACTAAGGTTCTTAACGAAGCGGCAGTTGCAGGTAAAATAGACAGTCTGAACGGTCTTAAAGAAAACGTAATTGTAGGACACAGAATTCCTGCAGGTACAGGTCTTAAAGAGTATCAGAATGTAATTGTAGGTTCTAAGAAAGAATTTGAAGACCTAAATTAATTCAAAATTTAATGTTCAAGGTTCAAACTTTTAATTTATTTTTGAGCCTTGAATTTTTTAAACATAAAACTTTAAACAAAAAAAATGGACAACCAAAATCAAAACAACGATCCAAACAACATCAACATCCAATTGAACGAAATGGTAGCTTCAGGGGTATATTGTAACCTTGCTTTAGTAAACCATTCTCCATCTGAGTTTGTAGTAGATTTCATCCAGTTAATGCCGGGTGTACAGCAAGCTAACGTGCGTTCAAGAGTAATTCTTGCTCCACTTCACGCTAAGAGAGTTCTTACAGCTCTTCAGCAAAATATCACAAACTACGAGCAGCAATTCGGAGAGATCAAAGAAGTTGAACCTTTCGTATTAGGTGGAAACAACGTACAAGCGTAAGATTTTCTCAAAAATATATAAGAATGCTCCAATTATTTGGGGCATTTTTTTTGTGATAAGCATTTGTGATTTTTAAACAGAATCTTAATATTTTTTAAAAATAGATGGATCAGTTATATAACTGTTTCTACATAAAATTAAGCACTTTACTGTTTAAGAATTATTATTTGTTTGTTTTTAAATTTTTCAGGTATTTTAAAGACTAATGGTATCCAAATGGCATCAAAGTGGTATGCAGAGAATAGGTGTTTCTAGGTTTTGTATCTTATTATTGTATATAGAATTTATTTTTTAATTTTGAACCAGGGTAAATTCTTAAAAGACATATACATATTACCGAAACACATACACAAATGATTTTAAAATTTAACAAGCTAAAACTAACTTTGTTGGTTAGTTTTTGTTCATTGTTCTTTTTTGCACAGAACTCTGTTACTAAAAAAGAAGAATCTTATGCCGAAACTTCTACTTCTCAAAATAAAAAACTACAAGACCTTGGCTATGCAGAATTAGTGATGTTAGTTCAAAACGATCCTAAGACATTCATTAAAAATGAGAAAGAAATCTACAATAGCAAAAAAAAGACAGACGATAAAATCGATGTTTTACTTCTAGCTTCTGAAGCGTATAGTGCGAAAGAAGATTATAAAAATATGCTGAGAAGATTATTTCAGGCTAAAGAAATCGTTGATTCTGCCGGAAGTGAGCAAAAGAAAATAGGAGTTCGGCTAGTTATAGCTAAACAATATCAAATATTGGGACTTAATGACAGAGCGAAAAAAGAAATTTTGGAGTCTTTGCACCATTTGAACACTACACCTGAAAATAAAAATACGGCAAGACTAAAAGTAAGTTCTTTTCATACTTTGGCAGCTATAGATATGGCAGACAGTACCACTGTAAACAACCAAACAATCACTTATCTAGACAGCGCTTCTTTCTATATCAACAGAGCACCTCACTTTGCGCAAATAGAACGGGAAAAAGTGAGTCTATTTTTTGATAAAGGAGCTGCTTTGATGCTCTTAAAGAAATATGATGAAGCTAAAATAAATTTTTCACAAGCAAAAAAAATAATAGTTCAGTATCCGGAAACCTCCTTCATTTTACCCTATATCAATCTTGGTTTTGGTGCCATTGCTTATGAAGAAAAAGATTATAATACTGCAATACAGTATTTTAATCAAGCAATTGATCAGACTTCAGATGATGAACGGGTTGGTACGGATATTAAAGAATCTGCCTATGAATATCTCACCAAAACATATAAAGCTTTGGGCGATACCAAAAACTATATGCTCTATAATGAAAAATGGCAAAAAATAGCGAAAAAAAAATCAACACAAATACGAAATGGAGTTTTACAGGCTCTCGATGAGGTAGAAAAAGAGCAAAAACAAACCCTTTACAGAAAATATTCTACAACGATCAATTATTTTATTGTCATTGCTTTGGTCATTATATTTGGCTTGGTTTTCTTATAGTTTTTCAGAATGAAGAAAAGCAGAGGCTTAATAAAAGACAGTCAATTGAAAATTTCGGAAATTACCCAGGAAAAACAACAACTGGAAATCAAAGTGAACGATTCTTTTGCAGAAGTATTAGAATTAGCAAAAAATAATGATCCTACTTTTCTGTTGAGATTTCAGGAAGTGTATCCTGAATACTGCAATAATCTTAAGAAAATAATGCCCGATATTTCCCAAAACGAATTGCATTTTTGCGGAATGCTGAAGCTGAAATTATCTACAAAAGATATTGCAATATCAATTTGTAACTCCAAAAGCCATCCAAAACAGAAAAAATAAATTAAGAAAGAGATTAAATCTTGATCCTAAAATTGATTTGTATGAGTATCTGGATAGATTTTAATTGTTTGATTTTTAGTATGTTGTTTTCAAATGGTATCTCAATGGTACCTTGAAAATCCCCGATGGTAGCCTAAAGGTATTCTGTTTTTAGGTCTTTCCTGAGAATTTTGTGTGTTTTGCAGTTCGGAAATAAAACTCCGGATTTCAATACACAGAAATGATAAAAAAATTGCAGTTTCGTTTTTTGCTATTTGCACTCTTCGGTGCCAATGGTTTTTTTGCTGCAAACCATACGGTTTCTCTTTCTACAGAGATTACTCTAAGAGATGATGCGAGAATATGCATCACATCAGATGCTGCTGTTTTTTCAAAAGATTCTATATTTTATTCCCAAATCGTTCAATCTTCCCACAAAGAATTGGGGCAAGTTTATGTTGAAAGAGAAGCAAGTGTTTTTGGTAGAAATAGTTTTTTGTATGCAGATGCAGTATTTTACAGTCAAGACCAAGACCCAAAAAAGCAAATTGTAGCCAAAGCGAAAACGATAAAGCTTCGGAAGAAAGATATTCAAAAAATACCACCGCAAAATATCGCGAAAGGCAATGTTTTTGTTCGGGCGTCTGGTAACGAGAGTTCGAGTTTCGGTTTACAAAATACAAATTGCAGTATTGCAATCAGTTTTTCTTCATCATTTGGTGGTTTTCTCCATCATTTGCAATTATTTTCTTTGGACAAAAGAAAATTTCTCAATCCGTCTATTAAAAGCATTAAATCTATTCATGCTATCAGTTTTCAAAAACTGAGTTTAAAAATTTCACGACCTCCTCCTTTTTTTTCATTTGTGTAAATTATTTTACCCAGCCCCGCAAAAAGAGGAGTGTTTTCATAAGTACATACTGTTGGGTTGGGTTTTCTTAAATCATCAAAGGTAAAAAACAAAAATGCAAATAGCAGGATTACGCGGAAAAAGTAAAGACCAAATACTGGAACTATTCGACAAAATAGAAACTGCATACGATTCTGATGAATGGGTCATTACTGTCAGCAAAAGCTGGTTTGGTCTTGTGACCCAAAAGCTTTGCATACACTTTGACCACGAAGGAAAAGTAGAAGCCTTTTTCGGTTTATAGGAAATAAACCAAGAAATATGAATTAACAATTAAAAAACATTTCAAAATGAAAAAAAATATCATTCTTTTAGGAGCTTTAATAATGAGCTCCTTAGTATACTCCCAAGTGGGTATCAATAATGAAGCACCAAAAGCAACTTTAGACGTTACCGCAAAAACAACAGACGGTACAAAGCCAGAAGGTATCATCGCACCAAGACTTGCCGGAAGCGAGATACAATCTGGAGATGCGCAATATCTTACAGCACAGACAGGAACCATAGTCTATGCAACCAGTGCAAGTCCAGATGCCGGAACGGCAGGCAAAAAAACCATCAATATAGATGGGGCAGGCTACTATTATTTTGATGGTATACTTTGGGTAAAATTTAGCGGAACAGGTGCAGCAGGTCCAAACGACTGGCACATTACAGGTAACTCAGGAACTACACCAATCGCTACAGTACCTACCACCGTCGGTACAACCAACTACGTAGGTACTTCTGATGCCCAAAACTTTGTTGTTGGCGTAAATGGTGTCTCAAGAGGTATTTTTACCCAACAAGGTAGTTTTATTGGCGGTGCTGGAACGATGGATGTCGGGGCACTTCCAGAACATGTCTTAGGTACTGGTATTACACCAACAGGTAGCTTTATTTGGGGTGGAGGGCACAGATTAGCAATAGCCACAGACGGAACTCCAACAGGAAATGCAAACTACGCAACTGTATTAGGTAATAGAAATACTGTACAATCTTCTAATGGGTTTACCACAGGTACGCAAAATACTATTGGTACAAGCTCCGTGTCTTCAATGGTAAGTGGTACTCTAAATAATATCGGCAATTTTTTTCAAACCTCAATTGTATCGGGTCAAAGCAACACTATGACTCATTCTCAAAATGGTGGACGAGGTAATATTGTTGTAGGAACTTTAAACTCATTATCTGGCCTTGCTGCCCCTGTGGGTGCAATAGTGGGTGGTGCTTCCAATACGAGTACAACTACCAGTAATCATTTTTTAATGATGGGTACCTTAAATACCGTAAACGCCAGTAATACCTTGGTAGCAGGTACAGGTAATACCATAACCACCACTATGCCCAATGCCGCAGTAGTAGGAACTTACAATACCCCTGTAGATAATTCATTGTTTACTGTGGGGAATGGGATTGCTGCTACTTCACAAAGCAATGCAATGGTGGTTTTAAACAATGGTAATGTGGGTATTGGTGCTAATAATAATTCCCCTAGTAATACTTTGCACGTAAAAGCCACAGCAGACCCTTTAAAATTAGAAGGTCTCACAGCAGGCGCAGCAGCAGATGATGTATTGGTAGCAACCAGTACGGGTGTGGTAAAAAAAGTACCAGCATCTTCATTTGGAGGTAGTGGTGCTGCAACAGAGCCGTGGTTTGTACAGGGAACAGCCAGCACGCAAGCGACCAGCAATACACAGCATATCTACCAAACAGGCAGGGTTGCCATCAATAAAACCACAACTACCAAACAATTGGATGTTGCAGGTGATTTTAGAACAGAATACGGTACTGGTACTCGTTTTAATGTTATAGATAACAACCCAAGTGCCGGTGGTAATGGGGTAACAATGTTTGAGGGAGATACCAACAGCAGACCTACTGCTACAGAGCTTAATTTTGTAGAGCTATCGCAGCCTTTAGGTTCTAGGTTAGGTAGTAAAAGTGGTGGGGCGTATGGAAACGTACATACCTACGCAGCGTCTTCTGTATTTGGTACTGCAAAGCTAGAGGCAGGAAGTACCAGTGGAGAATATAATCATATAGAAGTTACTTCCAGTAATGCGGGTTCAAATTTTATTAGTATTGTTAGTCAGGCATCTAAAACACCTGGTAATCTAGAATCTACCAATATTAATCTCAAACATCAGAATGGGGTGAATTTTTTCTATACAGATTCAAGTGGTTCTACTCAAACAGGTAATTATACATTTCCTAGAGTTAATGGTTCTGCCAATCAGGTGCTGACAACAGACGGTGCTTCTGGTGCTGCAACGTTATCATGGACTAATGTTGCGCCTGCTGTTTCCAACAACCTTACTGGTTCTGGGAATGCCTATGCGTGTATCAATCCGGCAGGGCAAATCTACAGAAGTGCAACACCTTGTACACCGTAGGAGCAAATACAAAGTCTGAATAGATATTTTTTTGTGTTAGTAACAGTTTGAATTTTAAAGGAATATGTATCGTAATCCTCATCAAACGGTTTGTTACAAAAATGCGGGATAATTCTGTCCCGCATTTGTAATTTTTGAAATATTAAAAAAGAATAATAAAATAAACGAATGGACAGACATATAGAATTTAAGGGAATAATGGTAGAGGAGGACACTCTGGTTAGGAGTTCTACAGGAATGATTGAATTTCTACTTGGCGAGCCAGATTCTAAAAAACCTGATGAGTGGGTCTATGTTTTGGAGCAGTACTGCTTCGGTTTGTTTAAGAAGAAATTGCATTTGTTCTTTTCCAAAGAAGAAGTCACAGATTATTATATCGGAATTTAATTTGACGTTGCTAAGTCCATTTTTGAGGTTCATAAGATCAATTTTGAGATCGAAAACTTCAATTTTGAGGTTGTATAACCTCATTTTTGAGGTTCGTAACATGAAAATTGAGGTCTGGAACTTCATTTTTGGAGTCAAGAACGTCAAAAATGGAGTTTGATAACCTAAAAAATGGACTTAATAACCTCATTTTTTAGGTTTATAATGTCAAACTTTAGATATATAATGTTAAACTTGGAGTATTAAACGTCATTTTTGTGGCTATGAGGCCAAAAATAGAAAATAACAATCACAATATTTTATCTGAAGACCTCATTTATATAAGTAATAGTTATTTTAAGAACAAATCATATTCAAAGCATCATCAACTACGAGCAGCAATTCGGAGAGATCAAAGAAGTTGAGCCTTTCGTATTAGGTGGAAACAACGTACAAGCGTAAGATTTTCTCAAAATATATAAAATAACCCCAGCGCAAGTTGGGGTTATTTTTTTGTGGCGATAAGTAAATTATTAAGAATTGGTAAAAATTATACTTTAATGCAAATAAATGTAATTGAGAATATTTCAATTTTATATCTTTGCTGTTGATATGTCAGATAAAAATATGTTAGATAATCAATTTATTATTAATAAATTCGGATTTTTGGGTACTGATTTCTCAAATGAGATCAGTAAACATGCAATCATCAGCAATATAAAGGCTAAGACTGAAATAACCAGAGAGGGACAAAAAAACAAATTTGTCCCGTTTCTCATCAAAGGTTCTATCAAAGTTTTTTCATTAAATGACGGAAGGGAATTGATCTACTATTATGTAAGAGAAAATGATAGTTGTATGATGACCTTTTCTTCCATTTTTTCTGATTATGTGAGCCGTATTTATGCAGTTGCAGAAGAAGATTCAGAAGTTTTACTTATTCCTGTTTCTGTTATGCATGACTGGTTGATTCGCTTTCCTGCAATTAACAAAGTTTTTTATCAGGAGTATGATAAACGTTTTTCGGATGTTATGAATATGGTGAATGAAGCGGTATTTCATAAACTTGATAAAAGAATTCTAAGCTATATTAAACAGCAGATATTTTTAACAGGTAATCATCCTATTAAACTTACCCATCGTGAAATTGCCACCAATCTCGGAACATCAAGAGAAGTTGTAAGCAGAGTTTTGAAAAAAATCGAAAACGAAGGGGAAATTTTTCAAAGCAAAGAAGGCATAAGAATTCCTGAAAGTAACAATGTTAGTCGTGTCTAATAAAAATGTTTTGTCAATTTTTATAACTTTGATTGATAAAAACAATTCCATCGGTGACTTTTATCACACACTTTTAAAAGCATAACTCTCTAAGTTTGTCATGTAATTTTAATTAAAATCTATATGACAAAAACTCTCTTATTTTTGTCGATATTATCTTCAAGTCTTGCCTTTTCTCAGGAAGATTTGCTGAAGGATATTGACACCCTTAAAACAACAGAAAATAATCCGCCGGCATTCAAGGCACTGCAAGTCGTCACAGGACAATCGACAAAACTGACTGCAAAAAAAGAATGGTACATCGTTGTAGCACACAGATTTGGGGACATTAGCACAGGATTTAAAAATTTTTTCGGACTCGATGATGCTTCTACGAAATTAGGAGTGATCTACGGTGTGACTGACGGATTGTCATTAAGTCTTTCCCGAGAAACCAACATGAAGACTTTTGAGTTTGGAGCAAAATACAAGTTGCTGAAACAAAATGAAAATTTCCCTGTAGAAATTGTAGGATATAATGTGATGGCAGCAAATACAGATTTGGATAAGGACAACTATCCCCATCTTCAGTTTGGCGACCGGCTTTCTTATTTGACGCAGGCTCTTATTTCACGTAGATTCAGCGACAGCTTTTCACTGCAGTTGAGCCCGTCTTACGTTCATAAAAATCTTTATGAGCCAAATATTGAAAATAACAATCAGTTTCTGACGGGACTAGGAGGCAGGTACAAAATCTCCAAAAGAATCTCAATCAATGCAGAATATTTTGTGAATTTTGACAATCACAGTTTCTACAAAAATCCTTTGTCTTTGGGAATGGATATTGAAACGGGAGGTCATGTTTTTCAACTTTTGTTCAGTAATTCTCAGCTCAATTCCGACATCGGTTATCTTACCAATGCAACCGGAAAGTGGGAGAAAGGTCAGATTTTCTTTGGGTTTAATCTTTACAGAGTATTTTAACAATGAAAAAAATAATTTACATATCGGGTCTTATTCTTTTCATTACCTCATGCGAAAGCAGAACCTACGAAGAGATTTCAGACAATACACCGATTACGCAAACTGTACGTTACGAAGCTGATATTAAAACAATTATTAATACTAATTGTATTTCCTGTCATTCTGTGACAGGATCTGCTTCTTTCCAGCCGTTGACAAACTACAATCAGGTGAAGAATAACATAGACAATATTTTAGACAGAATACAAAGACCAAACGGTGATCCCGAGAAAATGCCTCAAGGCGGGTCATTATCGGCAGCTCAGATCAATCTTTTTATCAAATGGAAAGCTGATGGTCTTATCGAAAATTAAAATTTAAAATATGAAAAATTTAATACTAATTATGTTTTCAATCTTATTTGGAAACATGATTTCAGCTCAGAAATACAGTTCCAAAACCGGAAAAGTAAGTTTTGAGGCTTCCGTACCTTTATTTGAGGATGTATCTGCTCAGGATAACAGCAATACTGTGATTCTCAATGCCGATACAGGAGAAATGGCATCGGTTTCGGTAGTGAAAAATTTCCAGTTTACAGTAAAACTGATGCAGGAACACTTTAATGAAAGCTATGCTGAAACGGCAAAATATCCTAAAACGACTTTCAAAGGTAAAATTCAGGGTTTTGATAAGACTAAACTTACTGCCAATCCACAGAAATATACCGTTCAGGGAACATTGAATTTTCATGGAGTTGATAAAGCTGTTTCGTCAACAGCAACAATGTACATGAAAGACGGTAAAATCTTTATGAAGGGTGGTTTTGTGGCAAAACCGGCAGACTTTAAAGTTACTGTTCCAAAAATGGTGATGAAAAAAGTGGCTGAAAACGTAAATGTTGAATACAATTATACACTTGTAAAACAATGAGAAGAATCATTTTATTCACAATATGTTTGCTGAGTTTTTCTTTTATATCTGCTCAGGAAACGGTAAAGTCAGTTTTTGATATTGCAAGATCAGGAACTGTTGCTGAAATGAAAGATGCGATGAAAAAAAATTCTAATGTTATCAATGAGACTAATGAGCAGAAATATTCTCCTCTTATATTAGCCTGTTATCGTGGTAATATGGAAGTCGCTGATTTTCTTATTGATAATGTAAACGATATTAACTACAATTCTCCAATGGGTACTGCACTCATGGCAGTAATATTCAAAGGTGATTTGAAATTAGCTCAAAAATTATTAGACAATAAATCTGATATTAATAAAGCAGATTCTAATGGTACAACCCCTCTTATTTTTGCTACAAAATTAGGAAATGTTGATATGGTAAAACTTCTTATAAAATATAAGGCAGAAAAAAATATAATAGATAAAGAAGGAAAAACGGCTTTTGAATATGCTGTGTTTTCAAAAAATCAAGAACTTATAAACCAACTAAAAAAATAAAATATGAAAAAAATTGTAATTCTTTCACTTTCATTAATCAGTTTTTTGAACTTTGCTCAACAAAAAACTACCGGAGATATTACATTATCTCCCAATAATGGTGTTATGGCAAATTTCACTTTAGACAATACAACTTCTAAAGTAACTCTTTTGCTTAAAGGTCCTTCAGACAGATGGTTTGGATTGGGTATTGGAGTAAATGCTGGTTTCAGTATGTCTTCAGGTGATGCATTAGTTTACTCTGCGGTAACATCCCCAATGCTTACAGACAGGAATTTTACAGGATTGCAACAACCTCCTGTTGATACTGTACAAGACTGGACAATTGTAAGTGACATTGTTGCTGCAGGAGTTAGAACTGTAACTTTAACCAGAAACTTAACGAATTCTGATACGAATGATTTTCAGTTTCCTTACGCAACAACCAATTCAATAAGTATTGCTGGTGTAAGACCTCCAAGCGCAACTACTACAGTTGCTCCACATGGTGGAACCGCTAATGTAGGATATGCTACTGCTTCTTTTACGACTGTATTAGGTGTAGATGAATTGAATGCTTTAGAAAAAAACAAAGTAAAGCTTTACCCGAATCCTGCAAAAGAAACTGTAAGCTTTAAAAATGCTGATAAAATAAAATCTATCGATGTCTACGAATCAACCGGAAGAAAAGTAAAATCTATAAAATTAGAAGGGGAAAGCATCAATATTTCTGATCTGAAATCCGGAAGCTATTATCTGGAAATGACTTTAAATGATGGAACTTTATCTTTTGAAAAATTAATTAAAGAATAATCTGAAAGCCACTGAAAAGTGGCTTTTTTGTTTTTAAAACTTATAAATATTAAGCAAATTGAGATGGCTTTGTACATTGGCGTAGATAAATCTGTTTATTCCAAAATTGTAAAGGAACAAGAAGTTTAGCCGTAGAAGAACTATAAAAGATGGCGCAACTTTTTGATATGAATACTGATCAGATTATTAATCACGATGGCTCTCTATTCCTAAAGGAGTAATTTTGGAAGATAAAACAGAACTCGAACAGATAAGACTCATTCACAGGAAGAAGAGGGCAAGCAAACCATTTTCCGGCTCGTGAAAAAAATGCTTACCACCAAAAAAATTAAAGAGTTCTTTAATAAAATGTTAAACAATAAACCCTCGCATTTTGCGAGGGTTTTATTATCTGCCACACGATGCAATTATGGGAGAGCGAGAGATTTTATACTGTGTTTTAAAAATTATTTAGTAGCTTCTCAATAACTTATATACTCTAGGGAATAGTGTCGGAAAGTATGGAATTGTGTTTTTGTATATCTTTATACAAAATAAGCCGGCTCATAAGAGCTTAAAATTGGTATTTTAAGTCTATAATTTACCGGTTTTCTTTAGTGTTCTTCGGAAATGGCATCTTTTTCCAAGAACATCAAAAGAAGGTCCGAAGAATTCCTAAGAGTTTATATATCTTTAACAGTATAAATTTTTGTCAGATCATTACATAGATTAAATTTGCAAAAAAGGTCAATGAAACTAAGATTAAAGTTTTTATTATTATTCATTTCTTTTACCATATTTGCCCAAAAACAAATCAGTGATACGGCTCAGATTATTACTCCCGATCGATTTAACAGCGAAGAAGCAAAGTCAAAACCTTATGTAATTATGATTTCTACAGACGGTTTCCGTTATGATTATGCTAAAAAATATAATGCAGAAAATCTTTTGAAATTTTCAGACAAAGGAGTTCAGGCAAAAGCAATGATTCCCAGTTATCCGAGTATTACTTTTCCCAACCACTGGAGTCTGATCACCGGATTATATCCTTCTCATCATGGTTTGGTAGATAATTTCTTTTACGACTATAAAATTGGGAAAGCTTATGCAATGAGTAATAAGGAGAATGCTGAAGACGGAAGCTGGTATGGCGGTGTTCCGCTTTGGGCATTGGCTGAAAAACAGGGAATGATAAGTGCTTCTTTGCAATGGGTGGGTTCTGCAAGTGGTGCAGGAGGAAAAAGACCGACCTATTATTATCCTTATCATGAAAAATTCAAACCTGCAGAAAAAGTTGATAAAGTTATCAATTGGCTGAAATTATCTGAAGAAATAAGACCGCACTTTATTGCCATGTATTTTCCTGAAGTGGATAAAGCCGGGCATCATTTCGGTCCTGATTCTGAAGAAGCTGAGAATGCTGTTCAGTTGATTGATGAAGCAATAGGAACTCTGGTTCAGAAAGTGAATGATTTAGGATTAAAAAATGTAAATTATGTGTTTGTATCTGATCACGGAATGATCAAAGTTGATGGTGGAAACCCATTGGAAATCCCTGAAAATCTTTTGAATAAAGACCGTTTTGATTTTTATAATTCTCAGACATTGGTAAGAGTTTACGTTAAAAATTCTGATGAGGTTAAAGGTGTTTTTAAAGAATTAAAAGCAAATAAAACGGATGATTATGAAGTGTATCTTGATAAAAAGCTCTCAAAATATTTACATTACGCCAAAAGAGATGATAAATATAATAGAATAGGGCAGATTTTACTGATTCCGAAAGCTCCGAAAGTTTTTTTAGAAAAAGATCAAACGACTTCTGAAGGGAAGCACGGTTACGATCCGAGGCTGGTTCCTGAAATGAAAGCGACGTTCTACGCTTGGGGACCGGAATTCAAAAATAATCTGATCATTGGCGAATTTGAAAATGTAAATGTTTATCCGATAGTCGCAGAAATTTTAGGATTAAAACCAGAAAACAAGATTGACGGAAAACTGAAAATATTAAAAGGAACGTTAAAAAATAAATAATATTGTAGAACGAATATCTTATTACAGGATAGGGTAAAGCTCTATACATATAAAAAACAGGAAGTTTCGGCGAGCCAAAGGCTCGCCGAAACTTCCTGTTTACAATATTTTAAAATCTTAAAATTTAGACGCAAATTCCTTCGCAAAATCCTCCAGTTTAGTTTCACCTTCGGCTGGCGAACCATATTTGATAAAATCTTTCTGTACAACTCCGTTTCTGATGCCTCTTCCCATTTCTTCATACAGCTTTGCCATTTCTTCGGGAAGTCCTGCTTGAGACATTCCTTCAAAAGTCTGTTTATCCGTAAATTCTACCCATGGCAAATCAGGTTTTCCGATTGCTGCTCCAAATGCTTTAGCAAAATCTCCTGCTTCACGGTTATCGCTTACCACATATCTGATTTTTTGATCTGATGATGTTTTTACCAATTCTTCGGCCGCTGCTTTTGCAATATCTCTCGGGTGAACCAACGGAACTGTAACTTCTGCTGAATAATTAGCTCCAATAATTCCTGCATTTTTAACCAATGGAATATCATTAAAAAAGTTGATATAGAAATATCCTGCTCTCAGGAAAGTAGAAGAAACAGTTTCCAGTCCGCTGTACAAATTTTCTATGTGGTGTAGACCTGCAATCGGACCGTTTTCTACAGGTGAATCTGCGCCAACACTGCTTAACATAACCAATCTTTTCACACCACTGTTCTTAATAGCTTCAGCGTAGTTTTCTCCAATTTTAATGGTGTTCTTTACAATATTACTCTTACTTACCAAAGGCGGAGTCATCAGGAAAACTGAATCTGCACCGCTAAAAGTTTCTTTCAGAAAACCTAAATCTGAAAGAGATCCTATTGCTGCTTTAGCTCCCAAAGATTCAATCTCTGATCTTTTTGATTCGTTGCTGCTGATTATGGTAATGTCATGGCTCTCTGCAATCAATTGTTCTGCTAAAGGCTTTGCGACGTTCCCTAAAGAACCTGTGATGATAATTTTCATAAATAATTTTTATTTTTTTATGTTGTTTGTTTCCGGTAACAAAGTTATATTTGTACTTACTTTTATACAAGTACTTACCCTAAAGTATGTATCATATGACAGCTATTAAAGAAAATTCTACCATTCAGGAGAACAGAAAAAACTTACTCGATCAGTGTCCGGTAATGTATGTAATGGAGAAAATTGCAGGTTTCTGGAAACCCGTTATTTTATTTCAGCTTTCAACAGGAGAGAAAAGATACAGTGAACTGAAAAGAGCAATCCCGACCGTCACAGAGAAAATGTTGATTCAGCATTTAAAGCAGTTGGAAAGTGACGGGTTGATCATCAGAACTGCAAAACCAGTTGTTCCGCCTCATGTAACTTACAAGTTGAGCGATGCAGGAAATAATTTAGCTCCCGTAATTGATGCAATGGTCGATTGGGCACATCGGGACATGCAACAGAAATATCAGTAATTTTTTAAAGATAAATTTTCTTAAAAATGGAAAAGTGTAGCAGAACAAAATAAAATCTATTTCTGAAAATGAAATTACAGGATACTACAGCAACATATCTTTTTAAAACTTCTTTCGGGAAAATTTTAGGCATTATAGAAAACGGAATCATTAAAGCGAAAAATATTCGTTATGCGCATTCCGAAAGATTTAAAAAACCAATTCCTGTACAGCCTTCTCTTTCTGAAATTCTTTTTCCTGAAAAAACACCGGTGTGTCCGCAGAACATCAGTCCGCTTCTTGAAAAAATGATTGGCAAAATTAATCTGGATGATTTTGAAGTAGATGAATCACCACAGTTTATCTCTATATTCAGGCCGGAAAAAATAAGCGAAAATGAAAAATTAGCTGTCGTAGTCTGGATTCACGGTGGCTCTTACGAATTGGGTTGCGGAGATTTGTCAACTGCAGATCCTACTGACTGGGTAAAAGAACAAAACATCATCGTAGTTTCTGTGTCTTACCGTTTGGGAATTTTCGGATTTTTGGGCGGAAGTGAAGGAAGACCTGCAAATCTTGGATTGTTCGACATCATAGAAGCATTAAAATGGATCAAAACATACATTCCTGATTTTGGAGGAAATTCTGAAAACATTACTTTGTTCGGACAATCTTCCGGTGGTGATGCCATCGCTCATCTTATGATTTCCGATGGAGCAGAAGGTTTATTTAATAGGGTAATTATTCACAGCGCACCTTTAGGTTTAAGACTAAACCGTCAAAAAATGTACTCCGAATTTTTAAAGAAAACAGGAACCTTAACTGCTGAATCTGATACTTTTGAAATCGTTAAAAATTATAAAAATCATCTTCCTTCCTTTTTTAAATATGGGTTAAAAGCTGCAATGCCTTTCGGAACTCAATACGGTCTTCCACCGTTGTGCAATGAAGGCGAAGCGGAAGAAAAATGGAGAAAAAGTGCTGCGAAATACGATGTTTTAATCGGTATTAATGACGAAGAAACGGCTTTTTATCTCAGAGTTTCTGATAAGATGAATCAATATCTCCCAAAAAAAATCATCAATAAAGCTATCCGTTCTACAACAGAAATTATTTACGGAAAACCCGCAAAAGACTTTGCTGATAAGTATGCCGAAGCAGGAGGGAATATCTGGCTGTTTCGGATTCATTCTAAAATTGACGGACATTATTTCGGTTCGGCTCACGCATTTGATCTTCCTTTGATTTTTGGGAATGAATCTGCATGGAAATCCTCTGGTCTTCTGAAAAATGTTCCGTGGAAATATATTGATGAAAACGGAAAAAAACTGCGCTCACTTTGGGCAGAGTTTGCCCGAAACGGAGAAATTTGCGAATCATCGGAAAGACCTGAAATTTTGGAACTCCGAAAGATTTAGTTTGATGATTAAACGCAATAGCATGAATGTGTTCTATTAAATAAAGTTTGTCATTCCGTAAGAATCTAGGCTTATTTTCAGAGATCATATCACTAAATAATTGCTGAGATTCCTCCGGAATGACAAATACTGTAAAAATATTTTGTATATACTATTCAGGAATCCAAACACTTACATTACCAGCCGGAACAGGGAAATCTGCCCAGCCATCTTCTCTTATAATTATCTTTTCTTCAGATCTTCCTAAAACATCGTAAAAAGTTTTACCAATATATTTCTCATCCATTTCCATAGGTTTTTCGTAAGCGTCTTTATTGCTTAATACAACAGCGCAACCTTGATGTTCATCATCTCCTTCACGGGTCCAACCGAGACAATTGGCATCTTCAAAATAATCTTTTTGCACACCATAAGCATTTTCTTTTCTTGCTTTTAAAAGTTCTTCGATACCGTCTACTTTGTCTAAAAATATTTCCTGCTCGTTGCCTTCCCGATCATTGTCTTTGTAATGAGCACCAAATAAATCAGGATAAAAAACACAAGGGTAACCTTTTTCTCTCAGTAAAATCAAAGCATAGGCAAGAGGTTTAAACCAATATTCAACAGGCGCTTCCAGATCCTGTAAAGGCTGAGTATCGTGGTTGTCGACAAGACTTACAGAATGTTCGGGATCGGCGTCCGTTAATGTCATATCGAATATTCTCCTCAAATCGTAAGCATCACCTTCTTTTGAAGCAGTATGAAGATTATTTTGTAATGAGCTGTCAAATAAACTCATGCAGCCTTCAGTTGCTTCAATATATTTCTGTAGCAAATTTAATTGCCCGGGAGCCCAATATTCTCCGACTGCAAAAATGTTCTTCCCTGAATTGGATCGTAAAAGAGTCAGCCATTCTTTATAAAAATCAAATGAAATATGCTTTAAAGCGTCTAACCGTACACCGTCAAAATTGGTTTCATCAAAATACCATTTTGCCCAGTTGTTGAGTTCTTCTCGTACGTGTGGATTTCTGTGTTCGACATCATTGAACATGAGGTAATCGTAATTTCCTTTTTCATCGTCGATCATTTCTTCCCAGTCATTTCCGTATTCAGATTGAATTTTGTAGATGTGAGATTCTTTTCCTTCGGCATAATCTACACCGCTGAAACACGTAAAATTCCATTCAAAATCTGAATATTTTTTTCCTCTTCCGGGAAAAGTAAATTTTGTGTAAGATTGAATATCGGTGAATTCTGAGATGATTTTCTCACGGTTGTTTTCATCTACTTTTGCCGCTTTGAACGTTTCAAGCTCATCACCGCCGGCTTTGTGTCCCAAAACTACATCTACTATTACTTCGATATTTTGTTTTTGTAAAGCTTTGATGGCACTTTTGTACTCTTCTTTAGTTCCGTATTTTGTGGGAATGCTGTTTTTCTGGTCAAATTCTCCTAAATCGTAAATGTCATAAGCATCATATCCGATCGAGGTAGCTCCGTCTGTTCCTTTGTAAGCCGGCGGAAACCAAACCGATGTTATTCCTAATTCTGATAAATATTTTGCCTGTTTTTCGGCTTCTTTCCATAGTTTTCCTTTTCCTTCGGTGTACCAGTGGAAATACTGAATCATTGTCTGGTTCATAGTTTATTGATTTAGTGTATACAATTTAATGAAAAATCGGCAAAGAATCATTCAAATTCCTGAAACGGAATTTTTAGTTGAACTGATACCTGCTTTTTTTCTTCTGTGTTGAGATGAGAAAGGGATAATCCCAATAATCGTACCGCTTTATCAAAAGGACGGAGTTCCCAGAGTTTTTTTGAAGCCCTGAAAAACTCTTCCGGTGAAGCAAAATACTCTTCTTTTGTGCTGCTCCGTGTATATAGTGAAAAATCTTTGTATTTGATTTTTAAAGTTAAAGATCTTCCTAAAATGTTGTTTTTTTGAAGACGCTGATGAAGTTCTTCGCTCAGACTGCTCAGTTTCTCGTCAATCTGTTGCTCATCAGAAAGATCTTCAAAAAAAGTTCTTTCTACGGCAACACTTTTCTGAATTCTGTGAGGCTTCACTTCAGAATTGTGGATTCCACGAACGACATTGTAATAATATCCTCCTGATTTTCCGAATAATCGGGTAAGGTCTTCCAGGGTTCTTTTCTTTAAATCTTTTCCTTTGAAAATTCCAAAAGTGAACATCTTGTTTGCGGTCACTTTTCCGACTCCGTAGAATTTTTCGACAGGAAGTTCTTCCAGAAACTTTTCCATTTTATCGGGGTGAATGGTTTTTTGTCCGTTAGGTTTATTGATGTCAGAAGCGACTTTAGCCAAAAATTTATTGACGGCAATTCCCGCAGAAGCCGTTAAACCTGTCTGTTCAAAAATTTTCTGACGAATTTCTTTGGCAATCTGATTGGCAGATTCTATTCCCTTTTTATTTTCCGTGACATCAAGATAAGCTTCGTCTAAAGAAAGCGGTTCCACGAGATCGGTATATTCATAAAATATTTCCCTGATCTTTCTTGAAATTTCTTTGTAGCGCGCAAATCGAGGAGGAACGAAAATAAGATGCGGACATTTTTCCCGTGCAGTTTTACTAGGCATTGCAGAACGTACTCCGAACTTTCTGGCTTCATAACTTGCCGCTGAAACCACACCACGATGTCCGCCACCAACTGCGATTGCTTTTCCTTTCAGCTCGGGATTGTCATGCTGTTCTACGGAAGCATAAAATGCGTCCATATCTACATGAATTATTTTGCGAACCGGAAAAGAAGAATCCATATCACAAAGATATGGATTCATTTATTTCTGTTTAAAGTTTAATATTTATGCTGTATAGTTTTCTTAATCTCCTTACTTTAAAAGTTTGTCAATCGTTGCCTGAATTTCAGGATCTTCCGGAGTAATGGCGTAATATTTTGCGATTCCAGATTTTTGATCGATCACTATATATCTTGGAATCCAGTTGAGCTCGATGTAATCGTTGAAATCGTTTTTCCAGCCTGTTGAAAACCAATAATTTTCTTTTTCTTTCATATTAAATTTCTCAAGACTTCTCTCGAAGCCTTCTTTTGAACGGTCAAGGGAAAAGAAAACAAAATCTATATTGGGATTATTTTTTTCAAGTTCAATAGCTTTTGGAAATGCCTTCAGACAATCTCTGCACCATCCCGCCCAAAAATCAATTACAACTACTTTACCTTTGTGCTGATTCAGGATTTCCTGAATGGTAATGGTTTTTCCTTCTTCATTTTCTAATTTCTGTTTAAGTGCTTCTTTTGAAAACTGAGTTTTTGAAACTTCAGGAACCTGTTGTGAACATCCTAAAGTAAAAATACTTAACATCAAAAAAGTCAACATATGTTTCATATCCAAATTTTTTACAAATCTAAACAATGGAACGTGATTTTAGGTTGAAATTATATGAATTAGGATAAATTTATCATATTGAAAAATTCTATTCGTTAGTATTTAAAAGAAAAAATCCGCAATGATGCTGCGGATTCTGTTTTATTTTTTGTTGACGTAATCTAAAATAATCTGATTAAATTCTTCTTTTTTATCGATGATTACATTAATTGGCCAATAATAAACCAGTTCTCTCAAGTAATCAAAGGTTTTTAAACGAACATAATCTTTCTCAGTGGTTAAGATCAGTTTGTATTCACCTAATTTTTTGTATTCTGCAACGATATTTTTAATATCCGCATCTGAAAAGTTATGATGATCTCTGAATTTCAAGTGCTTTACCTTTTGAGAAAACTTAGCCAGGTGATCCAATAAAGGTTTAGGATTGGCAATTCCTGTAATCAGAAGAATGTCATAATAATTCAGATTATTATCCGGAAGCATTTTTTCTCTTGCATATACATTTTCATCGTATCCAATAGAAGAGAAAAACACTTTTTGTTTATAAGAAGGTTTAATTCTCGAAATGTAATATTGCTTGGTTTCTTCAGTCAGTTCATCCGGACATTTACTGACCATAATAATATCGGCACGACCTGCTCCCGCTCTGGATTCTCTCAAATCACCCGCCGGAAGAAGATGATCTTTAAAATAAGGATCATTAAAATCAGTCATCAAAATATTAAATCCTGCTTTTATAGCCCTGTGCTGCATCGCATCATCCAAAACCAAAACATCAAGATCCATATCATCAATTACTTTTTTGGCTCCGGGAACTCTCTCTTCGGAAACTGCAATGACAAAACGGTTTTTGAAACGCTCAAACAACTGCATTGCCTCATCGCCTACAGTTTTGTAATTGCTGTCGTAGTTGGTAACGTCATAACCTTTCGTCAGTCTTCCGTAACCGCGGGAAAGTACACCCGTTCTGTAGTATTTTGACAGGAAAGTTGCCAGATACATGACCATTGGTGATTTTCCGCTTCCGCCCACAGAAAGATTGCCGACGTTAATAATCGGAGTTTTGAATTTTGTAGATTTTAAAATTCCCAGATCATACATACTGTTCCGGATGCCCGTAACCATGTGATAACCTAAAGAAAAAGGATAGAGATACCATCTTTTCATACGTTTGCAAAAATAGCAATTTTCATGTGTATTTTCCTGCATATGATAAATGACTTTTCAACATTTATTGTAAAAATATCATTCTGTGGTATTGTCAAATTAGAGTATTTTTGTAGGTCAATTTTATTATTTTGAGATATTTCATAGAATTTTCATACAACGGCAAAAATTATTTTGGTTATCAGATTCAGCCAAAAGATATTTCTGTACAGGAAGAATTGGAAAAAGCACTTTCTACCATTTTAAGAGAACCCATAAAAACAGTAGGAGCGGGAAGAACCGATACCGGAGTTCACGCAAGGAAAATGTTTGCCCATTTTGAGACAGAGCAATTTTTAAGCGATCAGCTTACTCATAAAATGAACAGTTTTTTACCTTCCGATATTTCAATCAAAAGAATTTTTCCTGTAAAAGATGATTTTCATGCACGTTTTGATGCAACTTTCAGAACGTATGAGTATTATATTTCATTAGAAAAAAATCCTTTTACAGAAGATTCTGCATGGCAACTTTGGAGAAGAAATATTGATGTGAATATAATGAATGAAGCCTGTAAGATTTTATTTGAATATGAAGATTTTACAAGTTTTGCGAAACTTCATACCGATAACAAAACCAATCTCTGCAAAATCTATAAAGCGGAATGGGAGCAAAACGGGAGTGAACTGAAATTTACCGTTTCAGCCAATCGGTTTTTGAGAAATATGGTAAGGGCAATCGTAGGAACAATGGTTGAGGTGGGTTCCGGGAAAATACAACCGAATGATATTAGAAAAGTCATTGAAAATAAAAACAGAAACTCGGCAGGGACATCTGCACCCGCTCACGGACTTTTTCTGGTTGATGTGGGCTATGAATTTGAGTAAGATTTATTTTAATAAAGTAAACAGAATCTTTATGTAAACTAAAAACTAAAACTAAAAACCATGACTGAAATCGAAAAATTGGCATTTGCACTCAATCAATTCGCTGGTCTTACGGAAGAAGATTTTAAATTGTCTTCAAATTTTTGGTTACCCAAAGAATACAATAAAGGAGATTTTTTCAATCTTCGTGCTACAGTTTGTACGTATTTTGGATTTATCGTTAATGGAGTTTTCCGTTCTTACACAATTGATGAGAAAACAGGAGAGGAAAAAAATGTTTTTCTGTATTCTGCAAACGGTTTCGTCGTTTCTTTTAAAAGTTTTATCAATCAGATTCCTTGTGATTATCATACCCAGGCTTTGACAGATGCATCGATTATTTACATCAGATACACAGACTTGCATTCTCTGTATCAACAATCGCATCAGTGGGAAAAATTCGGAAGACTTTTGGCGCAGGAAGCTTTTAATGTAACAATGAGCAGAATTGAAGGATTTATTTTGAAATCTCCCGAAGAACGATATTTAGATTTAATCAAACAGCATCCTGATATTTTTAATAACGTTCCGTTGTATCATATTTCTTCTTATCTGGGAATTCAAGGGCCGTCTTTGAGCAGGATAAGAAAAAGAATTTCCGAGAAATAGGCTAAATATTTTAAGTAATTAAACTTTGTGATCTTTGCTGAGTTTACGCCTTTGCGAACGAAAAATATTTTCAATAATTTTAAAAAAATCTTTGCGCACTTTGCGTTAAAAAATAGCACGTGATTAATAATTGAATAAAACTTAAACTTGCTGTCACGATTTTAACCAAAGTTAAAATTATCGTCGTTTTATCTTCGCAACTTTGTCTCATAATTTAAAACAATATTTATTATGAAAACAAAAACGATCGTATTGATTCACGGATTATTCGTTAACAATACAAGCTGGAAAAACTGGAAAACTTATTTTGAAGCTCAAGGTTACACCGTTCACACTCCATCAAACCCAGGACACGAAGGAAATCCGAGTGATTTGAAAAGAAATATTCCTTCGGAACTGAAAAATGTAGGTTTTGATGACACGGTAGAAAATTTAGTAAAATTCATCGACACACTTCCTGAAAAACCAATCGTTATTGGGCATTCATTCGGTGGATTGATGGTTCAGAAACTAATCGACATGGGAAAAGCAGCTGCTGGAGTAAGCATTGATGGTGCGCCTCCGAAAAATGTGATGGCTCCTTTTTCTACTGTAAAAATTGTTTGGCCTGTTGTGAATTTCTTCAAAGGAAATTCAGCATTTTTAGGAACAAAAGAATGGTATCACAAAGCATTTTTTAATAATTATTCTAAAGCTGAAAGTGATAAATTGTATGAAGCCGTTGCCGCTCCTGAAAGCAGAAAATTGGCAAGAGATCCGCTTTTCAAATCATCTGCAAAATTAGATTTAAACAAACCTCACGAACCGTTGTTATTTATTGCGGGTTCAAACGACCATATTTTCCCTGCCGCATTTTCTAGAAAAATTGCCAATGCTTACAAAGATGAAAAAAGTATTGTTGATTTTAAAGAATTTGAAGGTAGAAGCCATTTTATTGCGGGTGAGGAAGGTTGGGAAGAAGTGGCGGGATATATTTTAAACTGGTTGAGAAAACTGGCTTAAGATTTATTTGCTCAATAACAGGAATTGGAAACTTTCTATGACTATTTGATGGAGTTGTAAAGGCTGTAAAATTTTAAAGTCTTATTTTTGCAGAGAATTTTCTCAAATTAATTCTTTACGTCAATTTCGATAATGAAAAAACAAGATACTTGGGCAATAGTAAAGAGACTTTTCTTCATCGGTATGAAGTTTCGTTCCTGGTTTATTTTTACCCTGATTATTTCCATCATACTGTCCATAGTTTCCACTTACAGACCTTATCTTACAATGCAGATTGTAGATAATGATATTACCAAGCTGAAAGACAAAGCCTTGATGATGAAGCATATTTACGCTTTGGTCGGATTGGTTTTTGCGGAGACAATTTTAAATTTCTTTTTGGTTTATTTTTCGAATTATATTTCGCAGAATGTCATCAGAGATATTCGTGAAAGGCTTTATAATAAGCTAATTTATTTCAGAACGGCCTTTTTTGATAAAACTCCGATCGGACAATTGGTGACGCGTGCTGTTGGTGATGTTGAAACTATTGCAACGGTTTACACAGACGGTTTTTTGATGGTTTTCGGTGATATTTTGAGAATTATTTTTGTTCTGTTTATGATGTTTCAGGTGGATGTACATCTGAGTTATATTTCTCTTGCTATTTTACCTTTGATGGTTGTCATTACCAGATTTTTTCAAAAAAGACTGAAGAAAGCTTTTGGTGATGAAAGAACATGGACTTCTAATCAAAACTCATTTGTGCAGGAAAGACTTGCCGGAATGCCGATTATTCAGGTTTTCAACAGACAACAGGCAGAATTTAAAAAGTTTGACGACATCAATATTACTTTGAAAAGTGCTTTGCTGAGAACGGTTTTCATCTTCTCTCTGTTTTTTCCTGTTGTTGAACTGATCTCTTCGCTTTTCATAGGTTTCGTATTATTTTACGGAGGATATATTACGATCAGCGCGGGTGTTGTTATTGCATTTATTCAGTTTATTTCGATGCTGATTCGTCCTTTGAGACAGATTGCAGACCGCTTCAATAATATTCAGCGTGGGATTGTAGGTGCAGAAAGAGTGTTAGGCATTATGGATGAAGATTACGCCATGCCAAACAATGGAAAAGTTTCTAAAGATCATTTTGACGGAAAAATAGAATTTAAAGATGTACGTTTTGCTTATGACGAAAAACAGGAGGTTTTAAAAGGAATAGATTTTAAAGTAAATCCCGGAGAAACTGTAGCGATTGTAGGAGCAACGGGAGCCGGAAAATCTACGATTATCAGTTTGATTACGAGATTATATGATATCAATTCCGGAGAAATTTTCATTGATGATGTTGAGTTGAAAGATTATGAATTATACAATCTCAGAAGTCATATCGGTGTCGTTTTGCAGGATGTTTTCCTTTTCCACGGTAGTATTTATGAAAACCTTGCTTTCGGTGACGATAGTGTAACTTTAGAAAAAATAAAAGCCGGTGCAAAGGAAATTGAAGTCGATGATTTCATTGAAAGCCTTCCAGGTGGTTACGAATATGTGGTGAGCGAAAGAGGATCGTCTATTTCACTTGGTCAGCGACAGCTATTATCTTTCCTGAGAGCTTATTTATCGGATCCTAAAATTCTTATTTTGGATGAAGCGACCTCATCAATCGATCACGAAAGTGAAAAACTGATCCAAAGAGCTACGGAAAAAATTACTAAAAACCGTACTTCAATCATTATCGCACACAGGCTTTCCACAATTGAAAAAGCCGACAAAATCATTGTGATGGAACACGGTAAAATCGTTGAAGAAGGAAAGCATCTTGAGCTACTTGACAAAAACGGTTATTATGCGACTTTATACAAAGCACAGTTGCGTCATGAGATTGAAGTTGAAGAAGAGCTATAATCCGTAAGGAATAAATCCGAGGTCTTTTTTCCAAACATCTCCATATTTTTCGGTGAGTTCTTTGGCGACCAATTTGTTGTTTTTTTTTGCTTTTTGGGAAAGAAACTGGCTGATGACACAGTTTTGATAGATTACTGCAATTCCATATTTTTTTCTGAATTCTTCGTGATTTCTTGACATGATTCCGAATTGCATAAAGTGTGGAGCGTTTTCATCTGCCAAAACTATTGCATTGTTTTCTGTACCCGGTTTGATTTTAAAAGATTTGTTATTTGTCTTTTTTTGAGCGAAAGCCAAAGTTGAAAAAGCAAGTAAGGTTAAAATCAGAAATGAGTTGAATGATTTCATAGCTAAATGTATTTCATATTGGATGGTAAATTCTTTTCAGAGTTAAATATTAAATTCCATAATAATTTTTATCTGTTTTGATTCACTGTGATAAAAAACATTAATTCGGGTGCATCAAAAAAGCACTATTTTACATTATTTGTTAACATTAAATTAACATTGAATTCATTTTTGATTAATAAATATGCGGTTAGGTATACTTTTTGTTATTTAGATTAAATATAAAAAATATGGTAAACCCTATGGTTAATTCAAATGAAATTACTAAATTTATTAAAAATTTAACCATCTGTTGAAATTAATGGGGGTTGCTTTGAAAAATATTGATGAATTTTAACTTAAACCGGAATATAGAGATGAATAATATCCAAGACGAATTTCAAGTCTTAAAAGAAGAATTAAAGAAATTAAATATTGATGTGCAGAAAGTGGTAAAAGTAGGAAATGGAAGTATGGATTTCCATGAGGTCTTTTATAAGTCCCCACGATATGATGATGTAAGAACCGTATACGTACAGCGTCATACGCTTGATCATCTTATTGAAAAATTTAAAGATGCCTATAAATAAAAAAACACCGTTTACAATTGTGAACGGTGTTTTTTTATGCTGATAAAATTAGAATCTGTAACCCAGTGAAAATCCGCTTCGGAAGCCGGCCCATGGTCCGTCAACCTTTATTCTTGCACCATTAGAATTGGTTTCCACAGTATAATCTACAAACGGAATATCTAAATTTTCAATCTCCTGTTTTAACTGAGCTTGCATTTCGGGAGTAAGAATAATATCGCTTGTTAAGCTAAAATCTCCTCTTCCGGAGCCGTAATGTGCTCCTGCAATCCAAAAATCAAGGATAAAGCTGTGCTGCTTGTTCAGAAAAAACTGCGCTCCTACCATCAATCCTCCACTGTTTCCGCTGGCATCTCCCAAACCTTTTAAAGGAACCGGGATGATAGTCCCGAATGCGCTGTAATCGTAAGTGTAATCAAATGTATTGGTAGAAACCTTCGAATATCGGTAATAAGGTGCAAAATAAAAGCCTTTTCCGTAGCCCTGACCAATATAAAATCTGGGTTCTATGGTAAAATTGGTTGCTTTTATTTTAAGATTCTGAAAATCTTTTTCATCTTCTTCGCTTAAAAAAGCATTCATAAAAGGAACTTTTCCTTCAGCAACTGTCCCGAAACCAACATTGATGGCAAACCATCGGTTGATAGATCTTTCGTATGACAGATTGATATTTCGGAATGCATATCCGGTAATATTGGTTTTAATAATATTCATTTTATCTTCAGGAACGGTATTCACTTCTGAAGTGGTGATTTCCTGTGCACTGATTCCCGAAACTAGAAAGTACGGGACAAGGAAAAGTAGTTTTTTCATGGCGTAATATTTTGATTAAATTAATAAAAAAAGGTATTTGGTGTGATGAAATTTAAAAGAACAATAAATTACAATTCTGTTAAATCAAAAACCGTTCTAAAAACTTAAAACGGCTGGAAATATTTTTAAATAATTAAAGATAATTACTTTCTGATGAATTTTATGCTTTCAGATTGAGATTTGTTTCCTGAAACTTCAATGAAATAAGATGACGGTGGTAATTCCGAAACCTGTACTTTCCCGGACTTCAAATCTGATGTCTTGATCAGTCTTCCGTCTAAGCTGTAAATGTTGACTTTGGAATATTTAGATAAGTCTCCTTTAAATTCGATAAAATCCTGTGCGGGATTTGGATAAATTTTAAATGTATCTTTTTTGGCTACATCAGATGCTGCAAGGAAAGCTTCACTCAGAGCTTGGGCGACATTTGTGGTCTGTGCTGTCCCCTGAACGGTAATTACGGCATTCGTTGTGCTTAATAACGGGAATTTGTGAGCACTGTCGTAATATGTATATGATGTATTGACTACAGTTCCTACCGGAAAACCAAATACAGTTAAAGAAAAATTCTGTACAGATTTGATTCTTAAAACATTGGTGTAAGTTTTTGCGCCAATGAGAAGTGTTCCCGATGCGTCTGCTGTAATGGCAATGGTACCACTGAAATTTCCTGAGCCTGCTGTTGCAGAAAATGTGCCTGAAGCAGTATCATTTTCAGAATATCCGAATGCTGCAGGATAGCTGATGAATGTGCCGTTGTTGGTGGAGAAATTCAGAGTAGCATCGGGAGTTACCAATCCGGTAATTTCCAGTTTGTTGGCGGTTTGCTTATAGTGAACAGTACTTCCGCCTCCGATCATTTTGATGGTCGTTCCCGGAAATGTTGAAATGTCGGTCGTAGTCGGTGCAGAATAGGTATTGACCGATGCAGAGCCTTGTGTCAAACTACTGTTTGAAAACGTAGTGTTGGCTCCTGTTGCAGAATTATCTACGGTTCCGTTAACGTTGACATTATTGACGGTTTCTCCAATGATAGGATCGTTGAATGCTTTGGTAATCGTTGTTTGTGCGGAAAATGCTGCAGTAGATGCTATTAAAAAGAATAAAGTTGTTTTCATATTTACTTTTTGATAAAGATAATTAAAAAGCAAATTGTTTTTTTATTTATTTGATAATGAGAAAAGCAATCTATCTATCCATATTTTTCTTATCAGTTTTAATAAAGGAAATTTGGATATTTCGCTGTGATTTTGCAACAGAGTTTTATTTTGATTCTCTTCAAGATTTGTTAAAGAATTACTTTCATTCTCTTCATAGGGCTTCATTTCTAAATAATTCATCTTCGTCAAGTGGCTGTATTAAATCTGCACTGCCTTTATGTGCGAATTGGAGATAGTCTTTTGGTGGAATTGGTAATTTGCTTTCACATTCTTTTGAGCAGAGATTTGTCAAAAGAGGTAATATATCAGTTCCTACTTTTAAAGAAATCCACAACTGATTTGTCTGTTCATAAGTCATTGTTTTAGTGCAAATACTGCAATTTAAAGTGTCACCGAAATATCTTACGGGATTATGAACTAAGTTTGGAAATCCCATTCTGTTCTTATAATTGCCGTACAAAATTCTTGTGCTTACTCGACTGTCTTTAAGATTTTTACATTTTGTAATTTCATAAGGAAACCAATTTAAATTGTATGAAGTGTAGGGATCAAAATATTCAAGTGCTTCCATTTCTCCGATTTCTGGTGGAATGCATTTCAGTTTGCTTCCGTAAAGCCAAACTTTCTTAACCTTTTTTAGTTTTGATATTGTTTCCGGTAAGGTATGTATTTGAGAAAACAATTCTAATCCAAGTTCTTCTAAAGGTGAAAATTCATCAAGATTTTCGTCTGCAACTTTGTCAACATATTCACAGAGTTTTTTCCAGGCAACAGAATTTCTGTCTTGTACATGGTTCTCTATTTTTGATATCCTTTTTCTCATTTCGTGTGTTCGGTATTTTTAAAAAATTAAGTTTTGTATTCTATTTCTCTCTACACGCACATTCGTGATTTTCATTTATATACACAATTGTAGTTTTACAAAGCTTTTCTAAAGAATCAATATTAATATCAGATAGCTTTTTTATATAAATGCAGGCTTTACCCATTTTAAATTTCCCGAGATCATTCAGCAGATGCTTATTTTCTTCAGTGGGCGCATAGACGTAGAGCGAGAATTCTGCCTTGCGTGGTGAGAATCCAATGATAGGCATATCTCCTTCGTGTCCGCTGGCGTATTTGTAATGATAACTTCCAAATCCGATAATTGTTGGTCCCCATATTTTGGGTTCACAGCCTGACCATTCGCTCATCAATTTTATGAGTTGATAGCTGTCAGTTTTCTTTTGTTCATTTTCAACATAGGAGTTGATGAAATCTGTGACGCTGACTTCTGTCTCATTGGTTTTGTTGGGTTTCGCCATGATTGTAGAATTTTTATGTTACTCTGTAATAATTAATCTTCAATGGCTTCAATGCCTTGCTCTTTCAGCTTTTCTAAGTGATCTTTCATCATTTTGAGCTGTTCAGGTGAATGTCCCTTCCAATCTGTAACTTCGCCCACCACTTTAAATGGGTGTTGAGAACGGTAAGATTTTGTAGGATTTCCTGGGAATTTTTTATCTGTTACGTTAGGATCATCTTCAATAGAACCTGTTGGTTCTACGATGTAGATTCTTTCTTTTCCATCTCCGAAAGCCAATTCTGCACCCCATGTTGCCGCATCCAAAGTCTCGGAAAGATAAATGTACTTTGATTTCCTTTTTGTACCATAGTTTGATACAAAGCCGACTTCGATGAGGTCGCCGGTTTTTAAATCTGCTTTTGTACCGTGGTAGTAGAGTGGGGTTTGTTCTGTGCTCATTCTTTTAATTCATTTAAATAGTTATCATTAATACTTCCTTCAAATTCGTTTGAAATTATATTTCCTAATCTGTATCTAAATTTAGTTTTAAAATTACCAATTATACGAGGTTCAAAAACTGTTGCAATTTCATTTGGTTTTAAAGCAATATATCTGATCCCAGTTCCGCAATTGTATTTTCTGAAATTATATATTTTTTTCCAAAGATTATCTTTTCCTAAAGCTTCAAGCTCTATCGCTACATTATTTCCAAAACCAATAATTCTTTCTCTTGTTTCAAGATTATAAATTGTAACTGGAAAACCATCATAATAAATTTTCTGTTGAGGTATTTCTTTTGTAGATGCTTGTCCATCATTTATTTTATCAACCTCTGCCTCAACTTCAGCTTCTGTAATTTTAGAATAATCAATTTTTGTTTGAATAAGCGGAGTTAAAGTATTTGTATCTACAAAAATTTTAATATTATCGTAGTGCCGTTCTTTAAACTCTTTATTTAATGAATCATTATTAGTCTTTTTATAGTTATTTTCTAAAATATCACTATATCTTTCAGAGTCATTGTAGCTAACATTAATTTTTTCTCTAATTGTCCCGATATATTGTATCTGTTTATAATAAAAGAAATGAATGTCTTCTGTTTTTTCTAAGGCTACATTTTCAACGTTATCACAAATATACTCAGGATGAATTATTCTTTGGGAATATAACATTGAGTTTAATATCAACAAAAATGATAAGTATATTTTCATGGCAACAAGATCGATTTGTAAATTTAAATGTTTTTAACTAACGAATATAAATTCTGTTTATTGAATATATAGCTTAATAAAACAAAAAACCGCTCTGCAAAACAAAACGGTTTGTGTTATAATTAAGAAACCTTTTCTACACGATGATGTTCTTCAAGATCTTTCATTAATGAAAGCACTTCTTTTTTGATCAAAAAATATTTTCTGTGAAGAAAATAGGGTAAAGTATTGATTGCTTTCATAAGCAACTGTAAATTGGAATTAAAATATTCTTCGTTTCGGAAATAGATATGCTCTTTCTCTATATAATCTTTTAAATCTTTTACATCTTTCTCGCTCAATTCTGAAATGAGAAGAGGATTCTGAAGATGAAATCTTATTTCTTGTTTTAATTGGTCTTCAAGAGATTTAAGGCTAATGAAATTATGTCTGATCTGCTCAAAAGGAGTTCGCATACTGATAAAAGCTGTGGCGTTTATAAGATCTGTATAAAGTTTGAATTTATCTTCATATTGCTTATCGTAATCAGAGAATGATTGATAAAGGCTTATAAATCCTGATTTTCTATTTTGATTTTCTGAAATTTTGAGGAAATAATTATAGATATCAGAGTCGTTTTTTACAATCTGATCTTTGATTTCCACTATAGATTTTTCAATCTCGGGAATAAGCTTTTTGGCTTCGGCGACTTTATATTTTCTTCCGTCATAGTCGAAGGTTTTTAAAACAAATTCTTTATTAGCAATAGCTTCGATTGTTTTCTTGTCACTTTCCAAAGCGATCAATGTATAAACAAGTTCTACCTTTTCATTGTCGAAAAGATGATCGAACTGAATATCTTCTGATAACAGATTTTCCTGAACTTCAGAATCAGGGTTTTTATTATCGTAATAATTATTAAAAATTTTATCAAATGAATCTTTCTGATATTGCGTTTCAAATTCCGTTTTAAAAGTTTCGAATTCTAAATCTGTTCGTCCGCGTTCGTATTTTACATTAGAGAAAAGTTTTGCAGTCAGCTTTTCTTCTGTTTTTTCAAAATCTTTAAATAAATCTTTTGCGGGTTGATTGTCAGTATCTTTTACAATATTAAGCTGTCTTAGTTTTGCCACCCGATCTTCAGTAGAAGGATGTGATGCCCATTGATTTTCTATATTCAATTTTGATTTGTTAAACAATCCTGATTCTGCAAGTTTTACATATGGAAGATCGTATTTGGTCTCCAGTTCACTTTGATCAGCAAGAAAATTCATGACAAAAAACTGTTCGCGGTAAATATTTTTGCTCGACTGGTTTTTTGAAATTCTTGCCTCATAAAAATTAAGAACATTGTTATACGAATTGTTGGCAAGCTCTAATCTCAAAAGCGATTCTTCCAAAGAAATCGAACCGGCAATATGGGCGGCAACTTCATCTGCATGAAATTCCATTTCTCTGGAAAGTGCCATATGACGGATGTTGACGTAAGAATACATCTTGGCGAGAACCCATTGAATTTTTGAAGTAATAAAAATCGCAAGCGATGCAAAAATTGAAAAATAACCGCTGAAATTTGCAAACTTTTCGATAGAACTCCTATAAGATGCATCGTCATTCACCAAATTAAAAATAATCTGATTCACATTATACACATAACTTCCAACCTTCATCGAACGTTGTGAGAAATGCCCGAATTCGTGGGATAATATGGCTTTCAGTTCCTGTTTTGTGGTTGTGTTGATAAGCCCGGCTCCAATCGTGAGATTTTTCTGAATAGGGAAAAACATACTCCAAAAACTCGAATCGTAGAATACACTTGCGTTGACATCGGACGAGAGATACACTTTTTTCGGAAAGTTGGTTTCGGCTTCTTTTACGATTTCGTCTATCATTTTAAAGAGTTCAGGTTCGTCTGACCTTTTGATTTCCGTTAAATAACTTCTGTCGTTGATGTGTTTTTTAAATAAAAATTTAATGATAAAAAAGAACACGAAAATTCCTGTTCCTGCCAATCCGGCTCCCAGCATTATCGTTAGAAACATAGGTTTTGCTGCAATAAGCCAAAGTCCGCCACCGATGCAGGCTAAAGCTAAAAGTATAGTAAAAAGAAAAATAAGTATGTAGACAAAAACAAAGATAACGATAGAAGAAACCGCTGCTTTGGTCTTTTTTCTAAAATCCCGGGAAATCTGAATGTGCATGATTATAATTTTTTACAATAATACATACATCCGATTAATCGGGCAAGAAAATCCTGTGTGGCAGAGTTAAATTGTGTTTATTTTAAAAATGAATTAACACGAGTAATACACTTTTAATAACCTGTGATTTAATTAACTCTGTCAAGGTTTTAAACCCTGACAGAGTTAACACATAAAAAATTAGGACTTAGTTAACAACCGCCTTTACGAGGGATACGTTTAAAAATTACTTTATGATCTCGTTCCAGATATTCGCAAGATATTATTGGATAAGAATACTTCGGTGCATGCGACACATGATGGCTTTTTAGCATTATTTTTTCGTTCACTTTCAGGTTGTGCAATTGCTCAAGTTGATGCTTTTCCGCGTCAAATGTTACAATATAATCTTCATCATTAATTCTGACCATCACTCCGAAACCTAATCTTGAGCCTGGCGGAAGAGAAAGAGAGGTGACCACTCCTTCCATATTGGTGTAATTTGTAATGTGCTTCCAAATTTTAGCTTCAGCGGCATACACTTTTTTACCGCGGGGAGACACTTCCCATTCTTTAAACTTTTTACCAGTAGGAGTAGCTTCCCATTTTTTCATTTCGGCATTCTTTGCAGCTGCAGACAGTTGCTTTTGAACCGGCTTTTTAGTAGTTTCATTCGGGATTTCGCGATTGGCGAATAACAGTCCGCTTACTACAACCAATGGTAAGATTAGTACATAAATTACTTTTTTCATAATTTCTTTGGATTTTAAATTAAATATAAATTCTTTTGCTCGGTCAAATCTGATAAGACCTACTTTTATTTTTAATAGGCCATCAAAGTTGACTTAGCGAAAATACTTTGATATTTTTCTGCTTTAAGGATTTGAATTGTAAATAAAATTGTAAACTTTGTAAATAATAACTTGACACTATGCATCTTAGTCAAAATCTCTTCTCAGGAAAGCGAAAATACCTTGTTATGTTCATGTTGCTCTCATTGATCTTTGTAATCTGTGCAGCTTTCAGTACGGAGGATAAGGACGACTTTAATTTTGCCAAAAGGGAAGTGTTACTCCGCAAAATAGGACATGAACTGCTTTTACAGTCAGGCGATCGTACATCAAGAGTGCTTCCTGTAAAAAAAATCGGAGAAAATGAATATCAGATCAGCTTTGAGAACGAACTTACTTTTCAGCCGGATTCTTTGGTGAATCTTACAAAGCGGGTGTTGGCGAAAGATCCGCTCGCGAGTGATTATATTGTTAACGTTTTGAACTGTCATAACTCCAGCGTGGCTTATGGATATTCGGTTTCAAAGAGTAAAAAAGATGATATTGTAGCCTGTCTGGGAAGAAAACAACCCAAGGCTTGTTACATGATCAACATCAAATTCAAACCAACAGGAATCAACACAACAAAGAGTGTCTATCTTGTGGGCGGCCTGTCTTTTTTAGCTTTTATTGGTTTTATTTTTTTGAGATCTAAATCTGTAAAGTCACGAAAAGTTTTACCTGAAAGTCAGCATACTGATCTATTCACTTTAGGCTCTGTATTGTTTGACGCGAAAAACAGAAAGCTCATCATTAATGATAAGACCATTGATCTTACCTCAACGGAAAGCCGTGTATTGCTTATTTTCGCATCGTCTCCCAACGAAATCATCGAGAGAAGCCGACTGCAAAAAGAAATCTGGGAAGATGACGGTGTGATTGTAGGACGAAGTCTGGATATGTTCATCTCAAAACTCAGAAAGAAACTGGAAATTGATCCGAATATTAAAATTGTGGTGATTCGTGGAAAAGGGTATAGGCTTGAAGTCGGCGATTAAGAAAAACATTTGGCTTTATTGTTTTTCAGATGTCACTATCAATAATATTCTAGATATTCACCAGATTTGAAAACGGCTGTAAAGTGCTGAAATCTAATAAATTGTACTTGATTGCCTCTTCGAACTGGTTGAACGCCTCTTCGAAGTGGTTGATCGGCTCTTCGAAACACTTGATTGTCTCTTCGAACTGGTTGAACGCCTCTTCGAAGTGGTTGATCGGCTCTTCGAAACACTTGATTGTCTCTTCGAACTGGTTAATCGCTTCTTCGAAATGCTTGAACGCCCCAACGTAATGCTTGATTGCCTTCACCAAGAAGTTGACATCATCAACGAATGAGTTGAAACTTATGTTGAAATGATTGTAGGTCTTATCGAAAAGGTTTTTCGTGGTTTCTTGCTTTTATGACATTTAGGAAAAGACTTTTGTAGCTGTAAAGTCACAGATTACAAATCTGCAACATCGGGGGGGTTATTTAGCAGAAAGCACTTCTTCGCTAATATCCGCAACCTGAATGCTTTTAATAGCTGATTTGGTTGAGGATGCTGTACTTCCACCCATGATGTATAATTTTTTGTTATATATTTCCGCAGCAGCATGTCGTCTGGGAATCATATTGGATGATAACTGATGTAACGTATTGGTTTCTGTGTCAAAATAGGCCAAAAAAGTTTGATTATTATAACCGCCTGCAATAAAAATCTTATTACCGGATACCGCTAATGAATGACCCGATATCGCAGCAGGCATCGTGTATTGCTCTGTCCAAAGATTTTTGTTGAGATCAAATACGTTGACCAAGCGGGATGATGTACCGTTAAAACCACCAATAACATAAAGCTTATCATTCACTATTTTGCCCCTTGCTTCTCTGGCGGTGGGCATATTCGGTAACGGATGCCATGTATCTGAAGCAATGTCATAATATTGGAATCTATCAGAAAATACTGTGGTGGCGGCATTGTTGAGTCCACTTCCGCCGAACGTATATATTTTTCCGTTATGAATGGCAGAACCTGCATTTCCTGTGTAGGCACGATTAACAGCTCCCTTTGTTTTTTTATGAGTTTCAAGATCTATAATTTCAAGATGACTGTTTCCCCACCCGTTAAAAATATAAATTTTATTACCGTAAGTCTCCGAATTGGCGAATCTTTTAGGGACCAGACTAGAGTTGATAACACTCCATCGGTTATCTTTAATGTTGTATTTCTCAATAAAATTTGCATAACCATCCGAATCTTTATAACCATTGCTCACATAGATATTGTCACCTGCAATAGCACTGCTTATCGCTCCTCTTCTCACAGACATATCCGCAAGATGTTTAAAATGTAAGGTTTGTGCATTGGCTAAAAATAAACCGAAAAGTGAAAGGAGGAATGATTTTGTTTTCAATGGCGTTGGGATTTGGTTTTAAAGATAGGAAAAATGATTGATTGTAAATTTGCAATGTCGAGTTGTTTTGAAATAAAAAACCGCTCTTCAGTTGAGCGGTTGATGTCAAAATGCACAGATTATAAATCCATACTATTAAAATTTCATTATATTTCTTTCGAATTTATAATTATTTTTTTTGCTATTTCTGCAATCATTTCAATTTCAATTTTTAATTTATGTAAGTTTGACGAAGTAGGACTAAATGGAACTGCCTTACTTTCATCAAAATCTGGATTTGAGTGTACAATTGAGCATCTTAAAGAATAAATTCTTTTGGTTAATTCACCATAAAAGTTTCCATCTTGATCGAAGTTTATTGCTGGAAGTTTTAATGGTTTGATACAATCAATCGTTACTTCTTCGGAAAAATAATTAAGTTTTTCAATATTTAATAAGGTTTCTTTTAAATCTTCTCTATCAATAAATTGCCGAAGGACACGTTCTACTTTTACTTTATCACCTGTATACTTGTCGTTTTCTTTTTTGAAAATATTTATGGCTGTATTAACATATTGATCTGTTTTTATATGAAAATCAGGTTTTAATAATAGTTTTTTTACTTCTTTTGATACTATATTATATGCACTTTTATCTGAAAAGTATTCTAAGATATGATAATAACATATAAATTTAAATGGAAGATAATCAACTTTTTCTGCTAAATGAAAATATTGAATTAACTCAGGAATATATTTTTTAAAGACTAAATTTATTTTTTCACTAGGTATCTCATTGAATTTCTGCCTTTTTCTAACAAGACGTCTTATTAAACTATCGATATTGACAGTTTCAAAAGCTATACCATAACTAAACTCAATGTCGAAAAGGACAGAATTAATAATATTACGTGTATCATTAATTATACCTTCATTGCTACTTTTAATAAAATTATTAATTTTAAGAAAAATTGTTTTTTTAGTGTGTCTAGCTCCACCGGGTACTATTTCTAGTAATTTTGTAATATTACCTTGAGCATTATCAACTTCAATGGTAATATTTAAATCATTTTTATTGTAAAACATACCTATCTCAATGATAGTATTTTCTGAGTCGTCCTCTCTTTCATATAGTCTATATGGTTTAAATCCAATTGTACTTAAAAGAACCTCAATCGTATTTTCTTTCTTTACAGCTACAAAATCCGGATACACAAAAAGCTCTTGTTCTAAAAAATGGTGTAATCTCTCTAATCTTTCATCATCCCCAACATTAATTTTTAAGTCTGGATTTCCTGTAAAACCATTTACATAAAAAAGAAATTTGTTTTCATCTTCAAATTTTTCATAAAATGGATTATCTTTTTTTTCTATAACAATATTTGGAAATTTTTCTTTTAATTGTTGTAACTTTTCTTCCATGTTTTTATTAGTTTTCTCAAATGTAATTAAAAAAAATAATACAAAATAAAAAACCGCTCAGAAAATCTGAACGGTTTTATATATTTAAAGCATCGGTGATGACTACATCATTCCCGGCATTCCACCTCCCATTGGCATAGCAGGTTCTGCGCTCTTAATTTCAGTGATGACACACTCAGTTGTTAATAGCATTCCAGAAACTGAAGCTGCGTTTTCAAGGGCAACTCTTGTTACTTTGGTAGGATCGATGATTCCTGCTTCAAGCATGTTGACATACTCGTCAGTTTTAGCGTTGTATCCGAAGTCTCCGCTGCCTTCAGCAACTTTAGCAACGATTACAGAACCTTCACCTCCTGCGTTAGCAACGATTTGTCTCAATGGCTCTTCGATCGCTCTTTTTACGATTTTGATACCAGTAGTTTCGTCAGCATTGATTCCTTCAAGATTAGCCAAAGCAGAGATTGCTCTTACAAAAGCAACACCACCACCTGCAACGATACCTTCTTCAACAGCTGCTCTCGTAGCGTTTAATGCATCGTCAACTCTGTCTTTTTTCTCCTTCATTTCAACTTCAGAAGCTGCACCTACATACAATACAGCAACACCACCAGCTAATTTAGCCAATCTCTCCTGTAGTTTTTCTCTGTCGTAGTCAGAAGTAGTTGTTTCCATCTGAGCTTTGATCTGGTTTACTCTACCTTTGATCTTGCTTTCTTCACCACCACCATTTACAACCGTTGTGTTGTCTTTGTCGATCGATACTTTCTCAGCAGTTCCCAACATATCAAGAGATACGTTTTCCATTGTGAAACCTTGTTCTTCAGAAATAACCTGACCACCAGTTAAGATTGCGATATCTTCCAACATTGCTTTTCTTCTGTCACCAAATCCCGGAGCTTTTACAGCAGCAATTTTAAGAGAACCTCTTAATTTGTTCACTACCAAAGTTGCCAAAGCTTCACCTTCAACTTCTTCAGAAATAATCAATAAAGATTTTCCGCTTTGTGCGATTGGCTCAAGAACCGGAAGTAATTCTTTCATTGAAGAGATTTTTTTCTCAACTAAAAGAATGTAAGGATTTTCCAATTCAACCGTCATTTTTTCAGGATTCGTAACGAAATATGGCGACTGGTAACCTCTGTCAAACTGCATACCTTCTACAACGTCTACTGTTGTATCGATACCTTTAGCTTCTTCTACAGTGATTACACCTTCTTTACCTACTTTTCCGAAAGCTTCAGCGATCAAAGACCCGATTGTTTCGTCATTGTTTGCAGAAACTGAAGCTACTTGCTTCACCATTTCTGTAGAATCACCAACTTGCTTAGACTGCTCTTTAAGGTTAGCAACAACAGCAGTTACTGCTTTGTCGATTCCTCTTTTCAAGTCCATTGGGTTTGCACCTGCAGCAACGTTTTTAAGACCTTCTCTTACGATAGCCTGTGCCAGAACAGTAGCGGTAGTAGTACCGTCTCCTGCGATATCATTGGTTTTGGAAGCAACTTCTTTTACCATTTGCGCTCCCATGTTTTCTACTCTGTCTTCAAGTTCGATTTCTTTTGCTACAGAAACACCATCTTTAGTTACGTGAGGTGCACCAAAAGATTTTTCGATTACTACGTTTCTACCTTTTGGTCCTAAAGTTACTTTTACTGCATTAGCCAATGCATCAACTCCTCTTTTTAGAGCGTCTCTTGACTCGATATCGAATTTTATTTCTTTTGCCATTTTGATTAGATATTAGATGTTAGATGTCAGAAGTTAGACATATAACACTTGTTTTAATTTGATTTTAATTTGAATAGTCTGAAATCTGATGTCTTGTATCTGGAATCTTATCCAATTACTCCCAATAAATCTCCCTCTTTTACGATTAAGAAATCTTTTCCGTCTAATTTTAATTCAGAACCTGAATATTTTCCATAAAGAACTTTGTCACCAACCTGTACAGTTGTAGGCTCATCTTTTTTACCGGGACCTACTGCTACTACTGTACCTTCTTGAGGTTTTTCTTTTGCAGTGTCCGGAATAATAATACCTGAAGCTGTTTTAGTTTCTGCAGCGATGGGCTCTATAAGCACTCTGTCTGCTAAGGGTTTAAAGTTTACTGACATAATATTTTTATTTTTTAATTATTTCTGTTTCGTAAATCTCTAAATGTGTGCCAATGGGTTTAAAATAGATTTTTGGCAGATTTTTTTTTGAGATGTGAAATTTTGGCAGAAAAAAAGTTCACCGTTTGTAAGTGAACTTTCCATGATTTGAATGCTATTGACAAGATTTACCATAATCATCCAATAGTTTTTTGTACATATTGGTATAAAGTTCAGATCGGTATTTCATATTAATTCTTGCTGCTTCAGCTCCTTTTTTACCTTTGATTAAAGCTTTCCGTTCAATATCAGATTCCTTTTTGTTTTCTTTGAAAGTTTTGTTAGAGAAGTATTCGTTTTTTCGTGCTTCATCTACTTTTTTTAGAAACTCAGGACAGTCGGCACCTACAATTTCATAAGCTTTATAAAACTTTTTATAAAGTTTCTTCATATTAAATAAATCCAAAGGACTCAACGAACTGTAATCTACCGGCGCAACGGCAAGAGTTTCATTGGGTTTGCTGAGATAGATCATTACGTACATCAGTTGGCAATGATCCTCATTTCCGTTGGAACCCGATGAGAAATTATCACCAAAATCTGCTTTGCACATCATGCTTCTGTAACCGTAAAGATTAATTGGCCCTTTCTCCATCAAAGGCAGCATGAGTACTCTGCCTTCTGGTTCCAATTCTAAATCGTTATTGATTTCCTTTACAATACGTTTATCAAGTTGGAATTTTTCCTGAGTGTCTTCATTGGTATAAATAAGACTTTTAATACCCGAAACAGGAATGAGCTGTACAGTTGCATCGCTTTTTGATGATTTAAATTTAACCTCTTTTCTGTGCAGATTGGCACTTTTTTCCGAGCTTTTACCAATGTAGGTGAAAGTCGCAACATCAGGAAGCATGAAATCCTGTGCAAATCCGTTCTTTGTTGTTCCGTCTTCCATAAGAATTTCAATGGGTAAAAAATCTCTTTTCCCTGTATAAAACTGTAATGACTGGGCAAAATATGATTGTGCTGATGCAATAAGCATCAGAAAAAGGCTGAGTTTTTTCATATAAATTATTTAGTTTTTGTTTAAAGATTACAAATTAGCATTTCAAACTGGTGTAAATTTTACTTTTTACCGGCCTGCATTGGATTTACTTTTCCTGTTCCGCCGCCTCTTACCGGACCGTCTTGTTTTTGTTTAAATACCTGAAATTTTGAAGTCTCTGAAGAACTTCCGTCATTGCTCCAGAAATTATTTGAAGTGTCAATATCTGCCGTTTCTTTCAACGGATCAAGCTGAATTGATTTTATTTTTTTATCAAAATAAAACGTCTTCGAAACTTTATTTTCGTTGTGTCTCCAGATCTGAGCAGAAGATTTGTCTCTTAATTTTGAGCCGTCTTCGAACGTAAACTCAAGAATAATTGGCATTACCAATCCGCCTTTGTTGACGAAATCAATCTGATATGCAGTAATGTTTTTCAGTCTGTCCTGATCTTTTTTATCTAAAGGAATACTTCCTTCAGTTTTAAAAGTGTATTCTTTATTGGTATCCACTTTTTCCTGACCTCTGTCATAACGGTAATAAAAATCCTGAAGATTTTTATCTTTTTCTACCTCAAATGTGATGGTTTTATCTTCTTTATTTCTGATTTTTGAAATGTCTTCAAACTCGTTTTGCAAAGGTTTTTCAACTTTATATTTGGTTTCGCTTGCCTCTTTTGATGCATTAAAATCAGGAGTTGCTATTGTCACTTTATCAATGGTAATATCTACAGGATCGGTTCCGTAAAACCAGCCTCTCCAGAACCAATCTAAGTCTTCACCACTTGCATCTTCCATTGTTCTGAAAAAATCTGCAGGCTCGGGATGTTTAAATGCCCATCTTTTTGAATAAGTTTTAAAAGCTTTATCGAAGAGTTCCCTTCCCATAATGGTTTCCCGAAGAATATTCAATCCGGTTGCGGGTTTAGAATAGGCATTCGGACCAAACTGAATAATGTTTTCAGAATTACTCATAATCGGTTCCAGCTGATCTTTCGGAAGTTTCATATAATCAACGATCGTCCACGCCGGACCACGTTTTGAAGGGAATTTATTGTCCCATTTTTCTTCCGTTAAATATTCGGTAAATGTATTTAAACCTTCATCCATCCAGCTCCATTGTCTTTCGTCTGAATTGATGATCATCGGGAAAAAATTGTGTCCTACTTCATGAATGATAACGCCGATCATTCCGTTTTTTGTTCCTTCAGAATAGGTTCCGTCTTTTTCTGTTCTTCCGAAATTGAAGCAGATCATCGGATATTCCATTCCGTTTGCAGCTTCCACAGATTGTGCAACCGGATAAGGATAAGGAATGGTAAATTCCGAATAGGTTTTTATGGTATGTGCAACCGCTTTTGTTGAAAATTTTCTGTAAAGGCCATAAGCTTCTTTCGGGTAGAAACTCATTGCCATTACTTTATTATTGTTTTCAGGAATTGTAACGCCCATTCCGTCCCAAACGAATTTTCTTGAAGAAGTCCACGCAAAATCTCTTACGTCCTTTGCTTCGAAAATCCATGTTTTTCTTTGCTTTGAATGATTTTTTTCTGCTTTTCTGGCTTCATCTAAAGTGACGATCTCCACAGGCTCGTTTGAAGTCTGGGCTTTCTTATATCTAGATAATTGTTCGGAAGATAAAACCTGTTCGTAATTTTTACATTCTCCGGTTCCGCCGATAATATGATCTGCCGGAACATTCATAGAAACTTTATAATTTCCAAAAACCAAAGCAAATTCGCCTCTTCCCGTAAACTGGTGGTTTTGCCACCCTTGGAAATCGCTGTAAACACACATTCTCGGGAACCATTGGGTAATAGTGTAGAGGTCATTTCCGTCTTCCGCAAAGTTTTCATAACCGCCGCGACCGCCCATTTTCATTCTGTTCGGAATGTTATAATTCCAATCAATTTTAAAGATGAATTTTTCTCCTTTTTTTAAGATTTTAGGAAGATCAATACGCATCATGGTTTTGTTGACGGTGTATTTCAAAGGATTTCCTGAAGCATCGGTTACTTTTTCAAGATTCACACCGTAACCGTTATCTTTTACAGGGAGATCCGTAGTCTTTAGCTGCTGGTCATTCAAAGATTTTGGTAGGGTAGAAGAAAACTGGTAATCAGCCTTTTTTACAGTGGATTGTTGATTTTCATCCAATTGAAGCCAGATGTAATCCAGATCATCGGGCGAATTATTGTAATAGGTAACGGTTTCCGAACCTTTTAGATTTCTTTTGTCTTCATCGAGATAGGCTGAAATGTCATAATCGGCTCTGTTTTGCCAGTATGCTTGTCCCGGTGCTCCCGAAGCAGCTCTGTAAACGTTTGGTGTAGGTAAGATGGTTCCCAATTGCTCAAACCTGTTCCCGTGGTTGCTTCCTGGGTTATTTTGAATGTTTTGAGCCGAAAAGCCCATATATAGAAATACTGAAAGTGCAGTTACTTTAAGTTTCATACGATGATATTTATTTTAATGGTCAGATGTAATCGCTTTTACTTTTTTAAGTATTATGCTTTCAGTGATGGCGATTTCATTTGAAAAAATTTAAGAATTATCAAATATAATAATAAGTAGTTGAAAATTTAGAAATGTTTCAGCCTAGAACGGAATTCTTTCTAAAGTCATTTTTAAAGATAATGCGAAAACTCCCGAAGAAACAAAAAGAATCCAATCTTTTTTGTTGATTTTGAATAAATTAAGTAAAATAAAAAGAATGATCAGTATTGCAAAAACAATCACAATTTGCCCCAATTCCAGGCCAATATTAAAACCTAAAAGCGGAACCGCAATACTCTGGCTTTTTGCAATCATTACTCTTGCTGTATTTGCAAAGCCAAGCCCGTGGATCAGTCCGAAGAATAAAGCCAGATAGTAATGTGTTTTATCGTGCGTTTGTTTTTTATTTTTCATTAAAATATTTCCCAAGGCGGTCAAAACAATCGTCAAAGGAATCAAAAATTCAATCCAATTTGAAGGTAACCTTACAATATCTAAAATACTTAATGCTAAAGTTATAGAATGGCCGATGGTAAATGCAGTCACTAAAATCAGGATTTTTTTCCATTCTTTAAAGGAATAAACGGCAATCAATGCCAAAACAAAAAGCTGATGATCCAGAGCGTCCAATGAAATAATATGTTCCCAACCAAGTTTTAAATAGAAAAGAAAATCCTGCATTTTTTCAATATTTTTTTTGAAATGCGATGATACAAAATTTATTTTAACTTTGTTGAAAAATTCAATGTCATGATTGCTAATATAGAATTAGAAAAGGATGAGGAAGAATTTTATGAAGATGATATACCAAAATGGTTTATTGATAAAATTTCAGATTATGCAGATCGCCTTGAAGAAAAAGACCTGATTTCAAAGGAAGATTTCTTTAAATTTATTGATGAAGAAATATTCAGGTAAATTCTCAAAAATAGCCAGACAAACTTTATCTGAAAACATTTTAAAATGAAAAAAATATTTTTTCTTCTGATTTTTTCTCTGATTTGCTCGTCTTTCAACAAAGATAAACATCCATATCACGTTGGTTCAGTAGAAATCAACTACAATTCAAAATCAAAAACGTTTGAAGTTACCGGACGTTTTTTTCTTGATGATCTTGAAAATGGTTTAACAGAAAAATACGGAAAACCTTTTCATTTTAATGATGAAAAATATAAATCGCAACTTAATATAGCTTTAAAAAATTATTGTACAGAATATTTTAAACTAAAGACAAATAATCAGTTTTTACAAGTGAATTATGTCGGTTATGAAGAAGACAGCGAGTCTGTAAATGTTTTTCTTGAATCTGAAACGGTAAACAATCCTAAAAAAGTAGAAGCTGCGGTGAGTTTTCTGTATAATTTATTTGACGATCAGATCAATATTGTTCATATTATTGTCGATGGAAACCGGAAAAGTGAAAAACTGAGTTATCCGAACAGATATTTGTTCCGGCAATTTTAATCTGATTTATTTTTGAAGCTGTAAAACAACATTTTCAGCTTTTGCGTGTGCTAAAAGGTCAGGAAAAAAATCATCATAGCATTTTTGCAAAACATCTTTATTATCCAAAAAAGCCTGAAAAACAGGAATATCTTTATCTAAATATTTCGCTTTATTCAAAACATTCTGAATGCTGAATTTGATACCCCAATCTTCACGATAATTGTATAACCAATCGTCGTGTTCCATTTTTACAAGCATTCTTTTGAAATTTTCAGGAAGCCATTCATAATTTTCATTCAAAACTCTATACACTTTCAGTGAATGTTCCTTCCAGCCTTGTAATGAGTTTAAAGTGAAATCTGTAGCCAGAAAATAATCCATCGAAACATCTACAAAAGCTCCTGCATACAATCTTACAAGCGGACTGAAAACCTTTTTCGCCTCATGAATTGCGGGGTGAGAGTCTGTAAACGTGTCAATTGCACGGTGAAGAGTAATTCCATCCTGAATATCTTTAGGGAAAGAGTATCGATCTTTGTTTCGGATGAAATCTTCAAGAAACTGCCCGACAATTTGTCCGTCATTGAAAGTGAGAAAAGAATGAGCGAGAAAGTTCATATTGCAAGTTAAGGCTATAAAATTAAAATCCTCCGAATAAATTTAAACTATTCGAAGGATTTTGATGTTATTTTTTTTGAAAATTATTTAATAATAAACTTTTTACTTCCCACTAAAGAATTTTTATCAGAGTAAACACTCAGGAAATATTCTCCTGAAGGTAAACCACGAAGATTAATGGTTTTCTTATCAGATGTCAGAATAATTTGACCCAATGGATTGATCACTTTAAAAGTGTATTGCTCATCATTTGTAATCCAGATATTGATTTCATCTTTAGCCGGATTTGGGAAAATAGTAAAATCTTTTACTTCTTTATAAAAACTTTCTGTGGTGGTTAGCAAAGCGGTTGGTGTAAACTGCGAAACAACACACGCAAAACGTGCAAAGCCAAAGGCTTCGTTAGAAGGATTTGGGTTTCCAATAGCAATTCCGGTGGGTTCAGAATTATAATTTACATTAGGATTTGCCCATCGGTTAATTCTTGAGCAGCCAATTCCTGCAGAGGCACACTCATCGTTATAAGCCATTATCGTTCTCCAGCGTTGAGAATTTGTACTTAAAGTTCCTAAAGTCACAGCTGTCTGATTACTATACCCATGATGATGACTGCAGGGAGTAGTTGACTGACTTACAAACCAATCATGATTCAGTCCCATATTATGACCCATTTCGTGAGCCAAAGTATAGTTGGAAACTACACAACTGTAAATGGAAACCGTAAACGCTGAATTTGCCGAATAGTTAGTAGGATTTGAATTAAAATACCCAAGTCCGCATGTATTTGTGGGTGTTGAAGTGACAAGTGCACAAAGATCTGCTCCGTAGGTTGATCTCAATATATGTACATCGTCCATCACACCATCATTGTTGTTTCTGAAACTTGCAAGATCTGTACTGATATTTCCGGTTTCTGTATAAATAATTTCTCCTGCATAAACTAAATTGATAGTAACATTTGAAACTCCGGAGTTTTGAAGGGAATTATTAAAATTAGTAATCGCCGTAGCAATAAAAGAGTTGCTTTGAGCTATGCCTCCCCATGCAATTCTTGCAAGATTGGTGTAAACGACCAAAACATCAATAGTAGTTGCCGAACAAACGGGTGTATTGTCTAAACAGATATTGGCATTTACTTTCTGACTGATTGCTGATTCGTTTAAAATAAAATCATTCTTAGAATCCTGATTTACCAGAGTGCCTTCATTGACAACAGAAACTGCAAAAATGCCGTTACTTGTCTGATGAAAAATTACTTTCTCGCCATTATTTGAAGCATACATTCCGGTTATGATGTTGTCATATTTAGAAAATACCAGTTCAGATTTTGGTTCATTTTCTATAACATATGAAGATGATTCGCTTTTATTACTGTAAGAAAATGATTTTGAGAACTTAGCTTTGATCTCTTTATTGTTTGGCAGAAGAATCTGAAGGTCAGAATTCAGGTCAAAAGAAGACTGAGAATAATATTTGGTGAGTATATAATTAGAAGCAAGATTTGTACTTATTTTTTGCTGATTATTCAGGTTGTTTTCATTGATTGTATGTTCAAAAATTCTATTTTGTGCCGACAAAAATGCAATACAAAAAATGAGAAGACAGGTAAATCTTTTTTTCACGTTAGATTGGTTGAGGTTATTGATACACAAATATATACAATTGTTATTGATATTTTAAGATTTTTTTAAGACTAAAACAGTCTCTCATGAAAATCCTCAACTTTGCTCACTTCTTCAATTTTGATTCCGAATTTTTTCTTTGGAAGTTTATTTAAATTTGAAATAAAAATCTTTTCGTAACCCAATTTTTCAGCTTCAGTGATACGCTGTTCTGCCTGTGCGATCGGACGAATTTCTCCACTCAGACCAATTTCTCCTGCAAAACAGTAATGTTCAGAAATCGCAATATCCTCATTGGATGAAAGAATCGACGCTACAACTGCCAAATCCAAAGCCGGATCGTCGGTTTTTATTCCGCCTGTAATATTCAGGAAAACGTCTTTTGCGCCTAACTGAAAACCCGCTCTTTTTTCTAAAACTGCCAAAAGCATATTGAGCCTTTTTGAATCAAAACCTGTACAGCTTCTTTGCGGAGTTCCGTAAACTGCAGTACTTACCAAAGCCTGAATTTCCAAAAGCATCGGTCGGTTTCCTTCTAAAGTAACGGCAACGGAATTTCCGGAAAGTTCTTCAAATTTTTTAGTAATTAAAATTTCTGAAGGATTTTTTATTTCTTTTAAACCTTGAGAAACCATTTCGTAAATTCCGATTTCCGCGGTTGATCCGAAACGGTTTTTATTTGCTCTTAATAATCTGAAAAGGTGATTTCTGTCGCCATCAAAATTCAAAACTACATCAACCATATGTTCCAGAACTTTAGGGCCTGCAATTTGACCGTCTTTGGTAATATGACCCACTAAGAAAACAGGAACATTATATTCTTTAGCATATTTAATAATCTCATTGGAGCATTCTCGGATTTGCGAAACTGTTCCCGGCGAACTTTCAATTAATTGCGACTGCAAAGTTTGGATAGAGTCAATGATTACAAAATCTGGCTCCAGTTTTTTAGCTTCATGTAGAATTTTTTCTAAAGAAGTTTCGGTATACAGAAAACAGTTCGGATTTTTTACATCTGCCAAACGGTCGGCTCTCATTTTAATTTGAGAAGCACTTTCCTCTCCGGAAACGTAGAAAATTTTTTTCTTCATCTTTAATGCAAGCTGAAGGAGTAGGGTAGATTTCCCGATTCCCGGTTCTCCACCGATCAATGTGACCGAACCTAATACGATTCCGCCTCCTAAAACCCGGTTGAGCTCATCGGAAGGTGTTTTTATTCTCGGTTCTTCAATTGCTTCAACTTCGATGATATTGATGACACTTTGTTTGGTTTTTGAAGGAGATAAACTTTTTTGTGGTGTTTTTTCTACAATTTCTTCTATCAAAGTATTCCATTCGCCACAGTTTTTACACTGTCCCATCCATTGTGAATATTGCGATCCGCAGTTTTGACAGAAATATGCTGTTCTCAGTTTTGCCATGCTGTAAAATTAAAAAAAATATGTGTGAATTTTTCAGAACTTATCATAGGTCAATGATTCCAAATGAAACTGTGTGTAGATTTGCAGTATAAATTTTTAAGAAAATGAAAAAAATACTACTAAGCTTTGTTTTTGCTTTTGTAAGCATGATCACTTTTGCACAATCTACCTGGACTGTAGATCCAATGCATTCATCTGTGAATTTCAATATCAAGCACATGGGAATCAGTTTCGTGCAAGGTAGATTTGATAAATTTGACGGAACTGTTTCTACTCCGGGAGCCACTTTAGATAATGCTAAATTTAACTTTTCAGTACAAACAGAATCTATCAATACAGGAGTGGAGCCAAGAGATAAGCATTTGAAAAGTGCTGATTTCTTTGACGCCGCTCAATTTCCAACGATGAAGTTTGAAAGTACATCTTTAATTAAAGGAAAAAATAATGCTTATACTTTAAAAGGTAAACTGACTGTAAAAGATGTTACAAAAGAAGTAAGTATTCCGGTAACCTTCGGTGGCGTTACAAAAAACCAACAAGGGAAAGATGTTGCAGGTTTACAGGCAAAGTTTACAGTTAACCGTTTAGATTACAACATTAAATATGATCCTACAGGAGCAGGTGTTGCTAAAGATGTTGAGGTTGTATTGTTTTTTGAATTAGTGAAATAATAATTTTCATATATATAATTTGGTTTAGGTGAAGGTTTCTCGATTGAGAGACCTTTTCTTTTATATTGTGGTGACTTCTAAAACTTCAGTTATAGACTGTATGTTTTAGAAGATAACATCAATTATTATAATTTAAAAACAAAACAAAATTGCTTTGCTTTGCTTTTTCCCCTAACTTTGCACAAACCTAATCTAATGAGTAAAAAGAATACAAAGTACATCTTTGTGACAGGAGGTGTAACTTCATCTTTGGGAAAGGGAATCGTTTCTGCTTCTCTGGGACTATTGTTAAAATCACGCGGATTTAATGTAACGATCCAAAAACTTGATCCTTATATCAATATCGACCCGGGAACGCTGAACCCTTATGAACACGGAGAATGCTATGTAACTGAAGATGGTGCTGAAACGGATCTGGATTTAGGACATTACGAGCGTTATCTTGATGCTCCGACTTCTCAAAACAACAACGTTACCACAGGGAAAATCTACCAGACTGTAATCGAAAAAGAAAGAAAAGGAGACTTCCTTGGAAAAACAGTTCAGGTAATCCCTCACATTACCAATGAAATTAAACGAAGAATTAAAATTCTTTCTAAGCAGAACTACGATATTATCATTACTGAGATTGGTGGAACTGTAGGAGATATTGAATCTTTACCTTACATCGAAACTGTACGTCAGTTGAAATGGGAATTGGGTGAGAAAAATTCTATGGTGATTCACCTGACTTTATTGCCATATTTGGCTTCAAGTGGAGAATTAAAAACTAAACCTTCTCAGCATTCTGTACGTCAATTGATGGAAAGCGGAATTATGGCAGATGTGTTAGTTTGCAGAACAGAACATAAAATTCCAAAAGACCAAAGAGCAAAATTGGCTCAGTTCTGTAATGTTTCTTTAGATAATGTCATTGAATGTAAAGATTTGGAAACGATCTATGAAGTTCCGATGTATCTTCAGAAACAAAACTTTGATGACGTAGTTCTTAAAGGATTGGATCTGAAAAGTGATAAAGAAGCTGATCTTAAAGACTGGAAAACTTTTGTGAAGAAATTCCAGAATCCAAAGAGAACAGTAGAAATAGCATTGGTTGGAAAATATATTTCTCTTCAGGATTCTTATATATCAATTGCAGAAGCTTTCAAGCATGCAGGTGCAGATATTGAAACGGAAGTAAAGATCAGATGGGTTTACAGTGGTGATTTAACCAAAGAAAATATTAAAGAAACTTTAGATGGAGTTTGCGGTATCTTGGTTGCTCCGGGTTTTGGAGACAGAGGTATTGAAGGAAAAATCCTTACAGCTCAGTATGCAAGAGAAAATAAAGTTCCGATGTTGGGAATTTGTCTTGGAATGCAGATTATGACCATAGAGTTTGCAAGAAATGTTTTAGGTTATACCAAATCCAATTCAATGGAATTTGATACGTCCACAGAACATCCTGTAATTTCATTAATGGAAGAACAGAAAAATGTTGTTGATAAAGGAGGGACAATGCGTCTTGGAGCTTGGAAATGTGCTGTGAAAAACGGTTCGAAATTACACGAAATCTACGGAAGCAAACATATTTCTGAAAGACACCGTCACCGTTACGAATTCAACAGTGAGTACATTCAGGAATTTGAGAAAAACGGCTTCCTGGCAACAGGTACAAACCCGGAAACTGGTTTGGTAGAAGCATTGGAAATGCCGGATCACCCATTCTATGTTGGGGTACAGTACCACCCGGAATACAAAAGTACGGTTGCAACACCGCATCCATTGTTCAGGGCTTTTATTAAAGCTTGTGAAAAGGAAATAAAGTAATTGCAAAATTACAAACGTCATATAATATATAAAACTCAGATTGATTTTTGTCAGTCTGAGTTTATTATATAGTAACATATTATAGTATAGAGTTTTGATAAAAAAACAGTATTTTTGTCGACTCAAAAAGCATGGCATTGCTATGTTTGTTTAAATTTAAAAATTTTAATTAAAATAAAATGCAACAGAACAACGGACTCGATAAAAGCCAGATTATTAGTTTTGCAGTTTTATGTTTGGTACTCTTCGGATTTATGTTTTATTTCCAGAATAAACAGCAGAAAGAAGAAGCAGTAAAAGCCGAGCAACAGAAAACTGAGCAGGCGAAAAACCCTGTGAAACCAACTCCGGCAGCTAATATCAATCCCAATGTAACTCCGAATTCAATTCAGACCGCAAATCTTGCCAACAACGAATTGAAACTTGAATTTTCAAGTTTAGGAGGGCAGGTTTCAAAAGTAGAGCTTTTAAAATATAAAGCTTACGACCATAAAACCGATCAGGCAGATCTTCCACTTAATCTTATTACTAAAAATAACTCAAACTACGGTTTTCAGTTTAAAGATAAAACAGGAAAAATAATCAATACCAAAGATTTGGTCTTCTCTCCTGTGGTTAACGGAAGTACAGCTACTTTAACTGCGAATTATAACGGAGCAGCCATTCAGTTTATCTATACTTTAAACAACAATACTAAAGCTGAACTGAAGGATCAATATACTTTAGATTTTAAAGTAAGAACTCAGGGTCTTGCTAAAATCACGTCTGATAATAAGGCAGATTTTATCTGGGATTACAGTGTAAGAAACCTTGAAAAAGGTAGAGCACAAGAGCAGTCTCATTCAGAGTTTTCTTATGCGTTTAATAATTATAAAGATTATGATTATGATGGAAGAACCACAATGGATGAGCCGGAAGAAACGCTTAACTGGATTGGTGTAAAACAGCAATTTTTCTCTTCCGTCATTGAAGCTAAAAACGGTTTCACACAGAGTAAAGGTAATCAGGAAGCTTTTGAAGAAGGCGAATATTTGAAGAAACTGAATTTCGAAGGATTTGTTCAAATGCAGGGAAGCGAATTGAATCAGGATTTTACCTGGTATTTCATGCCTTTAGATTTACCTTTATTAAAGTCTTACGATAAGAATTTTGATGAAATTTTACCATTAGGATGGTCATTCATCGGAGCGATGAACCGTTATTTCTTCATGCCAATGTACAACCTTATTGCATCTTGGGGAATCACGGCAGGCTGGGTCATTTTCTTGATGACCATTATTGTTAAACTGATCTTATCACCAATTATGTACAAGCAGCATAAATTGAGTGCGATGATGAAAGTAATTCGTCCGGAAATTGACGAAGCTACAGCAAAATTCAAGGATGCAGATCCAATGAAAAAGCAACAGGCAACGATGGAGATTTACAGAAAAGCAGGAGTGAATCAGATGGCGGGATGTTTGCCGGCTTTGGTACAGATTCCTATTTTCTACGCTTTATTCAGATTCTTTCCGAACTTTATAGATTTGAGAGGACAGGGATTCTGGTTTGCAAAAGATCTTACTGCTTATGATGATTTAATTAAATTACCATTTAAAGTGCCCTTTTTAGGAGATCATTTAAGTGTTTTTGCGATTGCATGTACGATTGTAATCTTAATTTATACGGTAATGACTTCAGGAAATATGCAGCAGCCACAACAGGAAGGTATGCCGAATATGAAAGTGTTGATGTATATTTTCCCAATTACATTCTTATTCTTCCTGAATACTTCAGCATCAGGTTTATCTTGGTATTATTTTGTATCGAATGCGATTAATATTTTAATTATTCTTGTCATAAAATATGTGATTTTGGATGAAAAGAAAATTCATGCACAGATTCAGGCAAACAAAGAAAAGCCAAAAACAGAAGGTAAGTTTCAGAAACGAATGAGAGAAATGATGGAGAAAGCTCAGGAACAGCAGAAAACGCAGCAGCAGACGAGAAGTAAAAAGAAATAACTTAATATAATATAACAGAAAGGAGAAGTAATGTATTGCTTCTTCTTTTGTTTAGAATGGTTTAAATTTGAAATATTAAAACTTTTAATATGATAATTTTACAAACCATTTTAATTAATCATATTTTAACCTGAAAGATCGTCTGTGGTATTTTGTTATACCGTGCTTTATCAGGGCTTCCTGATGTTTTTTTGTTGCATATCCGAAGTTGGTATTCCATCCATACTCAGGATGCTCTTCGTGCAGCTGGATCATTAATCTGTCTCTGTAATTTTTAGCTAAAATTGACGCTGCTGCAATTGATAAAATTTTAGAATCGCCCTTAATGATACATTGATGAGGTATAAAATTATAAGGGTGAAATTTATTTCCATCGACCAAAATCAGTTCCGGGCGTATTGTTAATTTATCTAAAGCTCGATGCATTGCATGAATACTGGCGTTCAATATATTATGTTCGTCAATAAATGTTGGCGGAAGTTCTGAAATTGCATAACTTTTTACATTGTCTTTAATGTAAAAATCAAGTTCCATTCTTGTTTTAAAGTTCAATTTTTTTGAATCATTTACTAAATTCTGCTCGAAATTTTCATCAAGAATTACAGCTGCTGCCACAACAGGTCCGCTTAAACATCCTCTTCCTACTTCATCGCATCCTGCTTCAATATAGAAATTTGACCATTTTTTTAATAATTCCATAAAAATTAACTGTTTTAAACCTTTAAAATTATAAAAAATAAAATTATAAAAAAATGTTAATATTTTTTTTGATTTTTAACGGTTTTTAACGAAAAGTTTCACAACTTTGCCCACACAAAATTAATGTATAAATGAATAAATTAACTGCAAGTATTTTAGCTTTGGTTCTTACATCTTCCATTGTGATGATAAATGCTCAAGAAACACAGGGCGATACTCTGAGAACTCAGGATATTCGTGAAGTAGTTATAACTGGAGCATTAGGTCTGAAAAAAAGACAGGATGCTGTAACTTCTACCAATCAAGTAGTAAATAACGCTGAAATTACCCAAGCTAACAACCCTAACGCAGTTCAAGCGTTAACAGGCAAGGTTTCAGGTTTACAGATTAATACAACCAATAATTCTGTTAATTCTTCAACCAGAGTAGTATTAAGAGGACCAAGATCAATCTCAGGAGATAATCAGGCCTTAGTTGTTATTGACGGGGTAATATCTACATTAGATATTTTACAGAATATTCCACCAGAAATCATTGATAATATGAATATTATTAAAGGAATGCAGGGGGCAGCTTTGTATGGTGAGAGAGGGAGTAATGGTGTTATTGTTGTAACAACAAAAAGAGGTACAAAGTCAGAAAAATTACAGTTTAATTTAACAAGTTCAATTGATTTCTCAACTGTTTTTAAGATGCCTATCAGACAGAGCGTTTACGGACAGGGATATCCTGGTGATACTTTTGATACTACTGATTATGGAGGTGCGAACTGGACTCCTTATGAAAATACAAATTGGGGACCGGCATATTCATCAGTTTTGGGTGGGCAGTCACTTCTCGTTGGGATGCCACAAGCTGATAATTCTTGGCTTACAGAAACCTTCAATTATAAGGAAGACGGAATGTCAAATTTCTTTAAAACAGGTGTTTTGCTTCAGAATGGATTGTCTGTAACAGCTGGAGGGTCTGATTCTTATGTTTTCTTAGCCGTGAACAGAGCTGAAAATGACTTTGTAGTTGAAAATGATAATTTAAAAAGAAATAATTTTATACTTAAAGCCGGAAAACAATTGGGTAAATTCAGAATTGACGGAAACGTTAATTATTTGGATAGAAGAACATCAACTACAGATTCCGGTCTTTATGGACAGTTGCTTCAGACCCCTACCAATGTTGACGTTAGACAATTCAGAAATTCTCTTCCTGATGCAAGCTACAGTATTTATACTGTCAATCCTTATTGGACAATTAATAATGACAGAGCTGATACCAAACAGAGAACATTTACAGGATTAATAAATTTGGAGTATAAGTTAAATGATCATATTTCATTTACCTATGCCGGAACTGCCGTTTCCGGTTCTTCAGTTCAGGAAAGTCATCTGAATGCTTTTGCTTTTGATAGAGTGTATAATGGTACAGGAACGCCAATCGACGGTACATCACCTACAGATTATGGTCTTGATCCGATTGTTTCAAATTATTATAAAACTGTTTCATCGAGTTTTAGATATTACGGTGATTTGATGGCAAATTTTGATTACAATCTGACAGATAACCTGAATTTCAGGTTTAATGTAGGGCATAATATCCAGGATGCATCTTCATCCAGAACACAAGTGGGTGGTGAAAATCTTAAGATACCAGGATGGTATCACATCAATAACGTACTACAGCCGGATTTATTTTCGAGACTTGATAACAGTAATACCAGACAAAGATCTTTTGCGTGGTTTGCCAATTTAGATTTGGGTTATAAAGATTTCTTATATTTCAACTCTACGTTCAGATATGAGAAAAGTTCTTTCACAAGTGTCAATCCTGTAACTCCACTAGGGATGCAGTTACCATTTAGTAATAAAGGTTATCCTTATTATTCTTTTGGAGCATCATTTATTCCTACTAAAGCATTCGAAAGCATAAAAGGAAATGTATTAAATTATGCAAAAGTAAGCTTAAACTACAGTAGAGTAGGAAACAGCTCTACCATTGACTTATATGGATTAGACAGAGTTGGTGCTTTCCCAACGGGGTACCCTTTTGGTTCACTTTCTTCTTATTTGCCTACAACGACGATTTTTGCTGCAGATATCGAGCCTGAATTCTACTTGTCAAAAGAGGCTTCGTTGCAGTTAGGTTTCTTTAAAGACAGAATTACTTTTGATGGGTCTATATTTAGAAATGATAATAAAAACTTTATTACTACAATTTCAACTTCTTCCGCTTCAGGCATTACCAACTTCCAGGATAATATTGGGAACAGCAGAAATCAAGGTTACGAAGTAGATTTAGGTTTTACACCAATCAGAACAAAAGATTTTGAATGGAAAATGAGAGGGTCTTATTCAACGTATGATACAGAAATTTTATCATTGGCAGACGGTGCTGATGAAGTACCTTTAAATATTGCTGGTAATGTTGGGATATATGCTGTTAAAGGTGAAAGTTTTCCCGTTATTAAAGGAACAAAATATCAAAGAGATCCAAATGGAAATATCATTGTAAACTCAAACGGTAACCCTTTATCGACGTCAAATTTTGAAGTGCTTGGGAAAGTAAATCCAGATTATATTTTAGGATTTAACACATCATTTAAGTTCAAGGGAATTACCTTGAGTGCTACTGCAGATTACAGAACTGGAAATAGTTTTGTTTCCCTTTCAAAAGTGGCTTTAGGAGCTAATGGGTCATCTGAAAAAACAGCTGAATTTGACAGATCTAAAGGCTATATTATTCCTAATTCTGTTCAGTTGGTTAATGGGCAATATGTTACCAATACCACACCAGTTGGAAATGATGATAGTTATTTTGGAGTAATGAATTATTTTACAACCGCAGCTTATTCATCTGTAGGAGAAGAATATGTTGTAGATGGTACAGCCCTAAAAGTGAGAGAAATTGCTTTAAGCTATGATTTACCAAAATCAATTCTAAAAAGCACATTTGTCAATTCATTATCAGTAGGCGTATATGCAAGAAATCCATTCTTTATCTATGCGAAGGATAATAGAAATTTTAACGATCCGGAAACAGCCAATACAAATGGAAATGCTGGTGGAATTGCTGTGACAGGGCAGTATCCTAGTATGAGAACCTTTGGTTTTAATCTTAATGCAACTTTTTAATTAACAAAAATGAAAAATAATAAATTTTTTGTAACAATTCTCGCTGCCGCTTTAAGTTTCAGTGCAACATCTTGTTCTAATGAATTTTTAGATGTAAATGATAATCCTAATGCAGTACAAGCAGAAAACATTACGCCAGATCTAATACTTCCCGGTGCTATCAGCCAAGCTTACAGAACACAGGCAGGAAGTATGATGCGATTCGGGAATCTCATGATGAACAGTTGGGCAGGAAACTCGTATACAATTGCAGGTCCTTACTCAAGAGAATTTAGTTTAGCAAGTGTGGATAATACTTTTTACAGAGAAATTTGGGAGAACTTATATCCAAGAGTTGCTAATTTTGACCAAATGGAAAAGTTTACCAATGTAAATCATGAGCAAGACTATTATATTGCTATTGCTAAAATCATGAAGGCATATTATATGCAATATATTGTAGATTTATATGGAGATGCACCTTATAGCGAGGCATTTATGGGGCAACAGAATACTACTCCTAAATATGATAATGATGCAGATATTTACAAAGTTTTAATTTCTAAATTAGAAGAAGCCAATGCCTTAATCGATCAAGCAGATGAGCATGCATTGGAACCTACTTCTGATATAGTCTTTTCTGGAACTACGCCAGAACTACATATGGCAAAATGGAAAACATTTTCAAATACTTTAATGCTTAGATTGCTGATGAGAATGTCTAAAGTTAATGGTGAATTAGCAACTTACAGAAATCAAAAGCTTACAGCTTTAGCAGCAAGAATTAATGCTGATCCGATTAATAAATTTATTGAAAATGAGGTTACTGTTAATCCTGGATATACATCATCCAGTGATGATCAAATGAACCCATTTATATTGAACTGGGCTAGAAATGCTTCGGGAGCACAGGTGTCAAACTATTCTGTTGTAGTTGTTTCTGAACATATGGCAAATTCACTTGAAAGGAATAGAATTCTTAACGATCCTAACTATTCTAAATTTAACAATATTACTGACCCTAGAAAATCAAGGTTGTTTACCAATGTAGCTTCTGTTGATGCAAATGGTGTTGCATTTACAGGTTTAAAAGGCGTACGTCAAGGTAATGTCCCAGGTCAGCCGGGAGTGCCTGTGACTAATGTTAATACCTCAAAATTAGGAATTGGTAATTTTGCAGGGGGCGCATCTGTAGGTACATGGGGTGATGTAATTGCTGAAAACAATACTAGAGGTGGTGTGTTGTTTTCGGTAGCTGAAAGTAATTTATTACAAGCAGAGGCTGCACTTAGATGGCCTGCAATTTTCGGAAATATTCCTGCACAAGATAAATTTAACAATGCTATAGCAGCCAATGGAGATTGGTTGGGTGTAGCTGCTACTGCTACTGCGACTTATCTTTCTCAAATCGCTACAAGACCAGGATTAGGCTGGACAGGAACAGATACACAAAAAATTGAGGCAATTATGACCCAAAAATGGATTGCTTTAACAAATATCAATCCAACTGAGATGTTTATCGAGTACAACAGAACAGGTTATCCGTTTACTCCAATGGCTACAACGGCACAGTTTCCAAACAAACCTTACAGACTAGTGTATCCAAACTCTGAATATGCTGCCAACTCTGCTAATGTACCAAATATTTCAAGTGCACAGGTATTTGTTAAAAACCAATACACTCCATTTTGGAATCAAAACTAATTTAATTAATTAAGTTAATAAAAAAGACCACTTTCCAAAGTGGTCTTTTTTATTGTAATGAGCGGATAAATTTTCACAATAATTTCGAGTACAGGATAAACTTAGATAAAAGAACTAATCTAGGTATAACAAAGAGAAGCATTTATTGTTGATCTTTTTATTTAGAATCATTTTAAATTTAATCATTAATTGTTGAAAAATTAATAAATTTCAGCCTGTATGTACTAAATATATTTCCATCTCAATGAGCACGGTGATATTCAGTCAAAAGAGTATTATTTTCTGGGTTTTCCAGTATTTTCTGTTGCAGATCACAATTTGGTATTTCACCATGGTATTGAGGGTCTATAAAGTCGTTATATCAATTCATCAGTCTCTGGAATTAAGCTAAACTGAGATAATTATAATCTGCACAATTGAACTGCTCTTTTTATTACAGATGAATAAATTATCAGAGAAGAAATATTTCTGTGTGCCAATTCGCTTTCCTGATACGTTGTTTATTTATCTAAAGCTGTGTTAGTTGTAAGTGTTATGAAAATCAGTATTTTATGATTACTGTAGGAATGTTTTCAAATACTATTAAATTTTCCACTGACATAAAAATCAGTATAAGTTTAGTTCTTTTTCACAATTATTTTTCTTGTACTATTCGTTCAATTTTGCCTAAGATTTCATCAAGAATTACATTCATCTCTATAGCATGTTTGCTTAAAATTTTCTATTTGTCTCCTCATAACCTGCTTTGATATAAAAATATCACTTCTTTTTTAGCGATTTAATAAAAATTAACATTTTAAAATGTTTGAAAGATAGAAAAAATAAAACTATTATGAAGTAAATAACAAATTTTTTACTTTTTAACAGTTTTTTAAGAAAAAGTTTTACAACTTTGTTAACACAAAATTAATGTATAAATATGAAGAAATTAACATCAGGTATATTACTTGTAGTAATGTCCTCGTCTTTTATTGTTGCCAACGCCCAACAAACAAAGCCGAGTGATACCTTAAAAACACAAGAAATCGAAGGGGTAGTAGTTACCGCGCTTGGAATTAAGAGAGAAAAAAAATCCTTAGGCTACTCTTCACAGCAATTAAATGCAAATCAGGTAAATTCATCTCCAACTAATAATTTTTTAAATAATCTATCGGGCAAAGTTGCAGGATTAGATGTTAAAATGAATTCCAATTTTGGAGGATCTACCAATATCGTTATGAGAGGAATCAAATCCATAACAGGTAATAATCAGGCATTAATCGTAGTAGATGGTATTCCAATAAGTAATGCCAATTTAAATACAAATGATGCTAAAAATGCACGTGATGGATTTGACTTTGGTAATGCAGCATCAGATATTGATCCTAATAATATAGAGTCTGTAAACGTTCTTAAAGGAGCAGCAGCAACAGCTCTTTATGGCAGTTTGGCTGCTAATGGAGCTATAATGATAACCACAAAAAAAGGAAAGAAAAATTCAGGATTAGGTATTTCATATAGTTCTACGGTTTCTGTAGGAACTTTTGACAAATCTACATTTGCTAAATATCAGAAAGATTATGGCCAGGGTTATGGAGGAGAAGATAGCTCATACATAGGAGATATTAATGGAGATGGTATTGATGATGGTTTAATTGCATCTACAGGAGATGATGCTTCGTACGGTAATGCATTTAATCCTAATGTCTTAGTATACAACTGGGATGCTTTTATTGAAGGTCATCCAAATTATCAAAAGGCCACACCTTGGGTTGCCGCAAAAAACGACCCCACTAAGTTCTTCAAAAAAGCCTACTCTATGATCAATAGTATCGCATTGAATGGGGGAACAGAAAAATCAACATATAGTTTCGGATATACAAATAATTATGAAACGGGTATTCTTCCAAACAGCTCTTTGAACAAAAATACGATCACTGGAAATTTTTCTCATGACCTTTCGAGCAAATTAAAGACTAATGCTTTCGTTACTTTTACTAATCAAAGTACTATCGGCAGAAATAATGTAGGATATGGTGATAATATCATAGGTGGGTTCAGGCAATGGTGGGCAACAAATGTTGACGTTTTAGATTTAAGAGAGCAATACTTCAGAACGAAAAAAAATGCGACATGGAATATGATAAGCCCTACCGGAGGAAATTTAGCACCTAATTTTTGGGACAATCCTTACTGGAGTAGATATGAAAATTATGAATCTGATACAAGAAGAAGATTTTTGACTGGTGCATCACTTAGTTATGAGATAACTAAAAATTTAAATTTATTAGCAAGAGTCGGTATTGATTACACTAGGGATAAACAGGAAATAAGAAAAGCTGTTGGAAGCCACGCTGAAGAATTTGGTCTTTCACAGACAAATCAATCTTCCGGATACGAAATTTTCACAAGAGACTTCATGCAGCAAAATTATGATTTTATTGCTACATACGACATGAAAATTGGGGAGAAAGTTACCGGGAAGTTAACAGGTGGCTATAATTTCATCAAGAGAGATATTGAAGCTTTCAATGCATCTACTACCGGTGGACTATTAAAACCAAATTTCTATGCCTTGCAAAACTCTAAAACCTTTATTGCACCTATAGAGACAGACGTTCAGTATAAAAAATCTGGTGTTTACGGACAAGCATCATTCGATTATGATAGAACAATATTTTTAGAAGGATCTTACAGATATGATAAATCTACAGCATTACCTGCAGCCAACGGTGGCTATGGTTACTGGGCGTTGGGTACAAGTTTTATTTTCTCGGAATTAATTAAACAACCTTGGCTTAATTTAGGTAAGTTAAGATTGAATTATGCAGAAGTTGGTAATGATCCTGAACCGGGCAGATTTGGATGGTTAAATAATAATGGTGCTATATCTGATGCTGCGTTATTTGATCTTTCAAATACATATTTGGATTTCTCACAGCTAAGACCTGAAATTACTAAATCTTGGGAGGCAGGTATAGAATTGCAAATGTTTAAGAATAGATTAGGCTTAGATGTTTCAGTTTATAAAACCAATAGTACAGACCAAATTTTTTCTGTTCCAACTTCGGCAGCATCACAGTATTTATTTAAGATGATTAATGCGGGAGATTTAGAAAACAAAGGGGTAGAGGTAGCTTTAAGTGGAACTCCTGTCAAAACAGAAAATTTCGCTTGGAATGTTAATGTGAATTGGTCTAGAAACAGAAATAAACTAATCTATTTGGATGAAGGTAGAACCAATCTCCAATTGGCAAATTTCCAACATACATCATTAAATGCTACAGTAGGAGAAGCCTATGGAACTATACGTGGAACAGACTATGTTTACGATGGAAATGGTAACAAAGTAGTAGGAGATGATGGGTATTATTTGATAAATAACGATCAGGTTTTGGGTAATATACAAGCAGATTGGTTGGGAGGAATTTCCAATACATTTAAATATAAAAACTTTTCAGTAGGTTTTTTAATTGATATACGAAAAGGAGGTGATGTTTTTTCATTAGATCAAGCATACGGGCAGGAAACTGGTCTTTATCCTAATACGGTAGGTCTAAATGATTTAGGAAATCCTATTCGTAATACCTTAGATCAGGGAGGAGGAACAATATTACCAGGGGTTAAAGAAGATGGAACTCCTAATGATATCAGGATTGATGGTAGTTACTCAACAGGTATTTTTGGTTCAGTTAACCCTGAGAAAGCTTTCGTATATGATGGTTCTTATGTTAAATTAAGAGAAGCTTCCATTACCTATACCCTTCCCAATGAAGTTTTTAGAGGTACGGTCATAAGATCTGCATCATTTAGCCTGTTAGGTAATAATCTTTGGATTATTCATAAAAACCTTCCTATGGCTGATCCGGAAGCAGGATCTTCAGGAGGTAATGTACAAGGTTATCAGTCCGGAGTAATGCCTACTGTCAGAACCATATCGTTTAATGTAAAAGTTAATTTTTAAGATTATGAAAAAGTTTTTTTTATCAATATTTGCAATTTCCACTTTAGTCGCTTCTTGCGCTAGCGAAGATGATATTTATAATGATGATTCTCTGAAAGCTTATGAAGCTTCCGGAGAGTATTTCTTTGCCAATGCACAAAAAGAATTAGTAGATCAGCTTACCACACCAAGTGTGAATTTAAATGTATTTCGCTATTTCTCACAATATTGGGCAGCAACTACCTACCGTGCAGAATCCCGATATGATTTAACCACAAGAAATATCCCTGATAATCATTGGGATAATCTCTATGCGGAAGTTCTTGGAAATTTTAAGAAAGCAAAAGAGAATATTTTATTAGAAAGCAAACCAGCTCTGATGTCCGAAACTGAATGGAACAAGATACAGCAAAACAGAATTGCTATTATTGAGGTTTTAATGGTATATACTTATCAGGTTTTAGTAGACAGTTTTGGTGATGTTCCATATTCTCAGTCTTTAGACATTGTAAATACGCCATTGCCAAAATATGATGATGATGCTGCAATTTATCCTCAGCTTCTTATAAGATTAAATGCAGCAATTACTAAATTAGATGCAGGTTACGGGTCAATAACTCCTAATCAGGATTTGGTATATGCTGGAGATGTTTCTAAATGGAAATTGTTTGCAAATTCATTGAAAGCGAAAATTGCTATTAATTTGGCGGATGTTAACAATAGTCTTGCAAAATCTAGTATAGAAGAAGCGTATGCAGCTGGGGTAATTGAAAGTAACACAAATAATGCTTTACTTGCATACAATTCTTTTGCACCAAACTACAATTTAATTCATGAGGAATTAGTTCAAAGTAATAGAAATGATTTCGTTCCGGCTTCCGTTTTCGTAAACAAGCTTAATTCTTTAAGTGATCCAAGAAGACCAGTTTATTTCACTTTTAAAGATGCAGACCATGGAGGAACAACTTATGAAGGAGGGAATTATGGTTACCAAAATTTACTACCATATGATGAATCTTATTCTCATATTGGGGATAAAATAAAAGAACCAAATCTCCCGGGAGTTTTAATTGATGCTGCAGAAATCAATTTCATATTGGCCGAAGCCGCAGAAAGAGGATATTCTGTTGGTTCTGCTGCAACACATTATGAAAATGCAGTGAAAGCTTCATTGTCGTATTGGGGTATTTTACCGGCAGACATCACTGCTTATTATGCCCAGCCCAACGTTAATTACACTACTGCTCCTGGCATGTGGAAAGAAAAAATCGGGAACCAAGCGTGGATTGCCATGTATAACAGAGGGTTTGAATCGTGGACATTTTTCAGACGTTTAGATTATCCGGCTATTGTTGCACCTCCAAGTGCATATCCTGTAGCAGAAGGAAAAATTCCTGTGAGATTAACGTATCCATCTACAGAGCCTAACATTAATGGGGCTAGCTACCAAGCCGCTGTTGTAGCTATCGGAGGAGATAAGTTATCAACAAAAGTCTTCTGGGATGTAAATTAAAAACATCTTTAAGTTATATCAAAACCGCCTTCGGGCGGTTTTTTTATTTCCGTATATTTGTATTTCAAATTAGAATAATGAATATTAAAGATATCATAGAACAAAAACTGGCGGAGGTTATCCTTAATGTCTATCAGCTTAAGGATATACAACTTGAAATTCAGGAGAATAAAACTGAGTATGAAGGTGACTTTACAATAGTTACTTTTCCTTTGGTTAAACAATTGAAGAAAAATCCTGAAAGCATTGGTGTTGAGCTGGGAGAGGCTTTAACTGAGCAGACTGAATTGCTTGAAAGTTTCAATGTGGTAAAAGGTTTTTTAAATGTAAAAGTTAAAAATCAGTTTTTCGTTGACCAGTTTAAAATGGTAAGCAATCAATTTTCAACTATAGAAAAGAAGAACGAAACCGTTATGGTTGAGTATTCTTCTCCAAATACCAATAAACCCCTTCACTTAGGACACGTAAGAAATAATCTTCTAGGTTTTTCCGTAGCTCAGATTCTTGAAGAAGCCGGTTATGATGTGATTAAAAGTCAAATCATCAACGACAGAGGAATTCATATCTGTAAGTCAATGTTGGCTTGGGAAAAATTTGGCAAAGGAGAAACTCCGGAAATAAATAATATAAAAGGAGATCATTTTGTAGGGAACTATTATGTAGCATTTGATAAAGAGCTAAAAAGACAGACGCAAATTATTTATGAGGATTTTAGAATAAACAAGTTTGGCAAATTTGATACTCAAAAAAAAGAAGAGGTTTTAGCTTTAAATGAGAAAATTAATTTCCTTGAAAATAGGAAGAATGATCTACTTGAGACATCGAACTTCGAGCAGCTTTCTACACTGCATTGGCAATTTGAAAATCAGCTTGAGACTGTATTAGATTTAGAATTACCAGTTTCAGCAGTAATTAAAAGAGTAGAACAGATAATATCTAAAGAGAAAGTAAATTCTTTTGAGAAAGATTCAAAGAAATTTGTAATTATATTTAAGGATATATTAGATCTTGAGAATAAACTTGAAATTGAAAAATCGAATCTCAAAGAAATTTGTAAGGCTAGTTCAGAAATAATGAAAGAAGCTCAACAAATGCTTCTCGATTGGGAAAATGGCGATGAAAAAGTAAGAAATCTTTGGAATGAAATGAACTCATGGGTGTACAAAGGTTTCGGCGAAACTTACAAAAGACTGGGGGTGAATTTTGATCAGGTGCAGTACGAAAGCAATACTTATATTTTAGGAAAAGACCTTATTCAGGAAGGGTTGGATAAGGGAGTTTTGTATCAGAAAGAAGACGGCTCGGTTTGGTGTGACCTTACGGATGAAGGTTTAGATCAGAAACTTTTGCTTCGTTCAGACGGAACTTCCGTTTATATGACGCAGGATTTAGGAACGGCTGTACAGCGTTTTAAAGAAAATAATCTTCAGAAATTAATTTACACCGTAGGAAACGAACAGGATTACCATTTTCAGGTTTTATTTAAGATATTAAAGAAACTAGGCTACGAATGGGCAGATCAATTATTTCACTTATCGTATGGAATGGTTGAGCTTCCAAACGGTAAAATGAAATCCCGTGAAGGAACCGTGGTAGATGCAGATGAATTGATGCAGGATATGTTTGATATTGCAAAGTCCAAATCTGAAGAATTAGGAAAGTTAGAAAACTTTACCGAAGAAGAAAAGAATCATAATTACGAAAGTATTGGAATCGGGGCTTTAAAATATTTCATGCTGAAAGTAGATCCTAAGAAGAAAATGCTTTTCAATCCTGAAGAAAGTATTGATTTTAATGGAAATACAGGCCCGTTTATTCAGTATACTTTTGCACGTATTCAATCATTGCTGACAAAAGCAAATTTCGAAGCTAGAGAAACTGAGAGCATAGAATTAAGTCAGTCTGAAAAAGAATTGATCATGCAGCTTGCCAATTATAAAGGGATAGTTGCTAAAGCGGCAGAAAGTTTAAGCCCGGCTTTGGTAGCAAATTATTTATATGATTTGGTGAAATCTTATAATTCATTCTATCAGAATAATCCGATTTTGATTCAGGAAGATGAAAATATCAAGCAGGTTCGTTTAAATTTATCTTATTTAACCGCAAAAACCATTCAAAAATCATTACGATTACTGGGAATAGAAACGGTAAACAGAATGTAAAAATTAAATCCTCCCGAAATTTCAGGAGGATTTTGTTATTCAATTTTAAGTGATAGCACTCTCTGACTGACTGTCTTTGTAAAGTTTTGCACTGCTCCATTTGGCGTGTTTGGAAGGCATTATTTTGTATCCTTTTTTATAAGTATACACTTTTGTAAACTCTGCTCCGAAGAAAATCAGCATACAGGAGTAATTAATCCACATCATAATCAAAATGACTGTTCCTGCAGTTCCAAATGCCGAAGTTGGTTTAAACTGTCCGAAGTAAAGACTTAGCAAAAACTTACCGAGAGTAAATAGTGCGGCAGTTAACAAAGCACCTTTCCAGACTGATTTCCAGCTGATTTCCATATCAGGAAGTACTTTAAACATCAATGCAAATAATACGACAACGATGCCGAAGCCTATTACAAAATTGATGATTTCAACAATCAGATAAGTCTCAAGACCAAAATAGGTTGTGATAAAATTATTAAATAAGCTGATTAAAGAAGATAAAACCATGGTAATCATTAATAAAAATCCTAAAATCAGAATCATCCCCAGTGAATTAGCTCTGTCTAAAAGGAATTTTACCAAAGCTTTCTTTGGTGCAGCTTCTACATCCCAGAGATTATTCAAAGATTTTTGCAGTTGGAAAAACAGAGTCGTAGAACCATAAACTAATGATCCGATTCCAATTATTTTCATAAAAATATTTTCTTTGTCAATCAATGCTCCGGCAATCATATCCTGAATGCTTTTTGCCACATCTTGTCCCATTAATCCGCTGATTTGAGTGCTTATTTGCCCGCGAATCGCCTCTTCTCCAAAGAAATATCCGGCAATCCAGATAATGATAATCAGTAAGCCGGGAATCGAAAAAATAGCATAATATGCAAGACTTGCCGAATCATTTGATGCGGAAGAATTATTCCATTCTGCGAAGGTTTCTTTCACGGTTTCCCAGAAAAATTTAAGTTCTTTTAGCATTTTCTTTAGAAATTTATTATTGGTATTATGATGATTTGCGATTAGTAATAATATCAATCTTTCACAGTTCTGTCATTGACTCCGATTTCCATAGGAATCTAATCATGATTAAATAACAATGTTGAGATTCCTGCGAAATGACAAACTTTATATTTATTTAAATTGTTTTTAGATAAACCAATTGTCAATAAGCATTTAAAAAGGATATCCGATCGCTATATTCAGGATAAGATTGTCTCTTCTCCAACTAGAATCCCCAAAATTGATTTTATCAAAAGCCCATCGATCACTTTTTTCGTAATAAGGAACTCTCAGGGGCATTGCAAGGTCAAGTCTCAGAATCAAAATTGAAAAATCAAGTCTCAGACCAACACCTGCACCAACGGCAATTTCGCTTAAAAATTCTTTAGAAAATTTTCCGCCCGGTCTTGTAATCTGTCCTTCGTTATTGAGTTCATCATTGATCAACCAGATATTTCCTGCGTCTGCAAATACGGCAACATTTAAGAATTTATAAATATTGGCCCGATATTCTGCATTTAATTCTAATTTTACATCACCTGCCTGATCAAACACAAAGCCACCATTTTGTTGTTGTGGTCTCGGATCATAACTTCCCGGTCCCAAAGTTCTCGCACGGAAAGCACGAATACTGTTGCTTCCTCCTACAAAAAACTGTCTCGAAAACGGAATATGTTCTGAATTTCCGTAAGGCACAGCAACTCCGGCAATAAATCTTGAAGCGAAGGATGTTTTTTCGTTGAATTTGTGATAGAATCTTACGTCATTTTCAATTTTTGCATACTGACTGAAAGGAACTCCGAAGATTGTTTTTTCTTTTCCTTCTTTCGCATTAGCTCCTGTTACAAGTCCTGTGATGTTTCCTGCCAGATCAAGCATTCCTTTATAATAGAATGTGTTTTTGCGGGGAAGCATTGTGGTGGAATAGGTATAAGAATAAGTGGGTCCGAATATTAATTGCTGATCTACAACTCTTTCCAAATATGGATTTTGTTGATATTTTGCAGTATATTTCGGAGTAACATTCGCCGGATCAATTAATGAAATATCAATTAGTTTAAGTTCGTGTTCTTTTCGTACATTTTCTTTCCACTGATAACCGAATGAGGCGTTGAATGTATTTAAAGTATATAAAGTTGTACGGTTCTGAAACTCATATCCGAGCTGAATATTCGTTCTCGGGACAAATGAACTCGAAGAATTGAAACGGAAAGGTGCAACAATTCTCGGAATAGATAATTGTGCATTCGCACCTGCTCTGAAAATATTTTCTGCATCTGCAGGACCACCGATCTGAACATCAAAAGCGCCGTAAACAGAAGCTTTAAACTGCTCTGCACCGCGGAAGAAATTTCTTTGAGTCCAGTTTAAATTTAATTCACTTCCTGCATAATTCGCAGAATTGGTTCTTCCTAAAGCTTCCAAACGTAACGATTGCAATTCTCTCGGAGTCAGAATATAATAGGCATCAAACTTATGATTTAAAGAATCTGAAACAACAAATTCATTTTTTACAAATTTAAAAACACCAAGACTGATCAATCGGTTCAATGACAAATTGTGATCTTTTCTGTTGTAAATATCGCCTTTGTCAAAATATAAAGCACGGTCAAAAATTTTCGGCTTAAATTTTTTATCAGGATCAACGACATAGATATCATTGTATTCATATTTTTTCAACGAATCAGGATTCATCGGAATATCATATTTCCCTTTTTTAGCATCACGAAGATTGTAATTCGGGAACACAACCACTTTATCAATCGTGAATTGCTCAGTTGCGAGTTTCGGAGTGTTGTCTTTCAATTTGACGATCATTTCGACTTTATGATCTTTACTCACCGTACTGTCTGCCTGAACGATAATATTGTCGGGATTGAAATAATAAAAACCTTTGTCTTTCAAACCGTCATCAATTCGCTGTCTTTCAGATTTGATGACATCAAGGTCAAAAGGATTTCCGGCTTTTAATAAGGTTTTGCCTTTTAAATTCTGGATTTCCTGATTGATAAGACTTGAATCCTGCACAAAATTGACATTGCTGATGAGATATTGTGCTCCGGGATTTAAAGTATAAATTACTCTTGCTTTTTTATTTTTTGAAACCGTATCGTACTTTGCTTTTGCATTAAAATATCCTTTGTTTTCAGAATAATTGACAATGATATCTTTGTTGAATTCTCTGTCGACATCTCCCAACAAAACGGGTTCTTCTCCAAACTTATATTTCAGCCAATATCTCAACCCTTTTTCTTTCTTCGGTTCTTTTGTAGCATTGTAAGCATACAGTTTTGGTCTTAATCCAAAAAAAGATGAATTGGGTTTTGGTGTTAAATTTTCTTCGAGAGCAGCTTTTAGTTCATTTTTTTTCTTTTTGGGAAGCGTGTCATTTTCAATATTTACTTCTGCTCCTGTATAAAGCATTTGTCCTTCCTTCAGAAATTTAGTATTGCTGCAAGAGACAACTGCTGCAGTAATTCCCGATGCCAAAAAATATTTACAGTATATATTAAACTTATTTTTCATTATTTAAACTCTACGACTTGGTTATCCTGTTTTTTCTTGTTCTCTCTGTTTTCCCTGTTTCGATTATTTCTCGACTTTCTGAAAATATCTCTGAATTTATCATAATCCAATGTGATGATAAATCCGACTCCCGTTTCTACGATTTGTCCCTGTAATGCAACCTGATAATCATTTTTACGGTACGCACGAAGCATATATCTTCCGTCTCGTGAAAGGCTGTAATCTACCGTAACATCTCCTGCAATATTGGTGGTATTTTCGTTTTGTCGGGCTTCACCTTCCAGTCCGAAATTACTTCCAACAGAAACTTTCAGTCTATCATTCAATAACCTTTTGCTCAGACCTATGTTCAGGTCAGTTCTGGTATTTTGTGTTCCGGTAGAGTAATCTTCGGAAGATTCAAGATCAAAATTCAGATCAACTCCTTTTATAAGATCCGAAGCCAGATTATTCAGTTGCTGAGAAAGAATTTTACTTACACTTTGTCTTGCCATCGTTTCTGCAGAAAGCCCGGAATTGCTTTGAAACGGATTTTCACCAATGAAACGATTCAGTAATAGCAATGCAAAAACTTGCTTGTTCATTTCATTTTCATCTTCTCTCAGCTGAGCGAGTTTAGCATCCACAGCATCAGTAACGAGTGATGAAACTGCATTGTTTTTTTCTTCTGTAGTAATGTCAAAACTAATTTGTGGTTTTAGTAATTCACCTTTCAAAATTAACAATGTATTGAATGGTATTCTCTGCTTAAACTGGTTGAGTTCCGAATCATTATATTGTTGTTCTACAAGATCAATCGGGGCAGTTTCGGTTTTATAAATTGCGGTAATATCGAGATTGGCGGTTGTGGGTTCACCTGTCCATGTGATTGTACTTCCTTTTTGGATGTCAAATTTTCTTTTCAGAACACTTACAGACATTTCGTAGCTTCCTTTTTCTACTTGGTAAACTCCTACCAAAGTTGTTTTTCCTGAAGGATCAATTCCACCGGTCAGATCAGCTTCACCCTGAAGCTTGACGAAATCTCCGGCTGCTTTATCAATAACGATTGACATTTTTGCTTCTTTATCGACTTCAATGTTTACGCTCAGATCCATTCCTTTAATCGGGCTTTGTGTATCGATAGAATCTGCTTTGATTGTTTTGTTTAAAGCCACCTGATCCTGATCAATAAATTCTACAATTCCGTCTCTTTCTTGTAAAGAAGGGCTTGATTGTGGTAAGACAAAAGTAAAATCGGTGTCTTTGGAAACTGCAAGTCTTCCGTCAACTTTTGGCAGATTGAGGTTTCCACGTACCTTCAATGCTGCGTCGATAGACAGAATTCCGTACATCATTGCATCGTTTGATTTTTCAGAATTTACCACCTTGAAATCTTTAGCATTCACATCAAGATTAAATGCAAAATCTCTGTACGTCTGCGTCAGAACCTGTCCGTCAATATTCAGAGAATTTCCGTCTTTATCGTTGATCTTGAAGTTGTCAAATTCAATTCCTCTGTTAGTAAATCCTATTTTATCGTTGATATTTCTAAAATCACTTCCAGTCTGTGAAATCATTAACCCAACATTATTCAGCTTTAAATCTCCCAAAATCTTCGGCGCAGTCGTCGTTCCGGTAATTTTTAGATCTCCGGAAAGATAGCCTTCCGTATTGGTAATGGCATTCATAGAAAAGCCTTGTAAAGTTTTCATCTGAAGCTGATTCATATCTAAATCTAAATCAAAAGTACTTGCCGAAGTATTATAATTTCCTGTGATTTTCACATCATTACTGTTCCCTGAAAGCGCAATATCGGCATTCAGAAGATTAGCAGATTGATTATTGACTTTAATCGCTAAATTTCCAACGGGACTTCCGTAAACGATCAGATCAGAAACATTGATGTCTGAAGTGAACGTCATATTTTTGGTTAAATCTCTCAGTTGCGCCGTTCCGTTGATGGTTCCTTTTGCCAAAAGAGAATCTTTTTTAATGATCTCAGTAATTGTTTCGATTTTAAAATCTTTTAACGAAACATTTAAAGGACTGCTTGGAGAATTGCTTTCCGATTGCAAAGAAATCTCAGCTCCTGCATTGGAAAGTGTAAAATTATCCGCAACAATTCCCTGACTGAAAATTTGGATCTTATTGTTTTCGGCAACCGTCCAATCCATATAATTCAGTTTTAAACCATTTGGATTTAATGAAATTTCGGTGATGTCATTCATTGATTTTGCATTTCCTGCAATTAAAAACTGGGTGACATCTTTATCATCTTTTGTCGTGATGTTGTAATTGATAATATTGTTGGCAACATCACCATTGATATTGACTTTATTTAAAGCAAAACTCTCACTTTTTAAAGCTGCAACACTCAAATCATACTGTAAAGCCTGATTTTCATTAGTTATTTCGAGTGAAGTGCTTTCAAGTGTATTCGTTCCATACAAAACCTGCGGAATTTGTGCGTCAATTAAAATTTGCTGAGAATCTGCATTGTAATTTCCGTTGATATTGATCGTCTCAAAGCTTTTCAATTCCGGAACAAATTTTCTGATCAGATCATCATTTTTGATTTTTGCATTGAAAGTAAAAAACTGTCCTGCATCAATTTTCTGTGCTTTTCCGGGCTTCTGGAATTGATAATACTGATTGATTGTTTGTTGTAATGCACCAAAAATCTGGGTCAGTTTATATTTTCCGTTCAGTTCTACATCCGCAATCTGAGAATTGAATTTTATTTTTGTGGAATCTGCCGTAGAAACAGCCAATAAATTAACTTCCTGAATAGGATAAACTTCTTTCGTGTCTGAAACGGCAAAATCTTTAAGATTGAGATAACCATTTAAATTATCGGGATCCAGGCTTTTAAAATCACCGTCAATTGCTCCTGCGATGATCATTGGTGAACTGTAAAATCCTAATTTATTTAAATCTAATTTATTGATGTTTCCATTGATTTTTACAGTCGGATTTTTGTCGGTATACACTCCGGAAGCTGTCAATTGTAAATTGGCATTCGGGTCCTTTGAATTGAGAATGACGTTGTAGGCTCCACGATTGATTTTTCCAACCAGATTCATATTCTGATAACGGTAACCTTTGTATGTCGCAGACTGAACAAAACCTTTAAGATTGGCATTTGCATTTTTAAAGTCAAAGCTTTCTCCTTTCGCAGAAATCTGCGCAGTAATTGATCCTAAATCTTTATTCTGAATAATTTTTCCGATCTGTAAGTTCTGAAGATTGGCTTTTACATCATATAATTCACGGTTTTTTCTTCGCATATCAACTTTAACGATAATTCCGGCATTTCCGAGAGTTGAAGTAAGACGTAAATTGGTGTCCACAACTTTGGTCGTTCCTTTTGCAGTTCCTTTTATTGTAAAGAATGACGGTAAAGTAATGTTTTTCGGAATCGTATTTTTCGGAACTAAATTGTAAATCGTTTTAGCGGATGAAGAAACTTCTGCAATTTTTAAATCGTAATATAGATTATCAGGATTCATCGCATTTTTAATTCTTCCTGAAGCTGCAACTTTCAACCGATCCAAACCGGAAACTTTCAGATTCTGAATGGCAATATCATTAATCGTTCCTTTTAAAATCGCATTGACATTTAAAGTCGAATTCGGATATTTATTGAATGGAGCAGTATTTCTCAGGCTCGGAACCAAGTTTAAAATATCTGAAAATCCAACTTTAGAATCACGGATGTCTGCTGAAATTTTCACAGCTCCCGGATTTGCAGAAAGTTGTTCAATTGAATTGTAATTTAAAATAATTTCGTCTCTTAAAACCGTTTTCGGAGTTTGTAAATACAAATTTTTCAAATAAGCCTGTTCTGCTTCATAGACAAAGTCGGTATTGAATTTCTGAACATTCAGACCTCTCGCTTCCTGTATTTCGGCAGATTTTACACTTCCTGCAAAACCATTGTTTTCCATTTTAAAATTTCGGACATCAAGATTTAATTTTGCAAAATTCAAATGATTAAAATCCATTCCGCTTTTGGTTGGAGCGACTGCGGTATTATTGTAAGCGACTTTTACATCATCAAGAATCAGTTTTCCTAAAAGAACTTTCATTGCTTTTTCTTTCGCTGAATTTTTTGATGTATCTGATTCTGCTTTTGTGTCTTTAGGATTTGCGTTTGCTGTCGGAAGATAAAGATTGGCGTTAATGTTTGCGCCTGTCAGATAAACATTTCCAACGTTGTAAGATTTGTTTTCAAGATCAAGATCGTTGATATTGGTGCTTAGTTCTTTGAAGAGAACTTTAGCAAATGTTTTGGTATTGTCGTCACCGTAATCGATGTTAAAATTGGTCAGTTTAATTCCGCTTAAACCTAATTTCATCGGTTTTTTCTGATTGAGAGAATCTACTTTTTGTTCTACATTATCTGCAACTTCTTCTATAAAGTCCTGTTTTAGTTTTAATTTTAATCCGTCAAGATTGATGTCGTTGACAGCGTAAGAATTATTCTGAAGATCAAATGTCTTTACTCTGGTATCGAACGAGTTGAAATAAACTTTGATGTCATTTTTTGACTGTTGATCATTAAAAGTCAAACCAATATCTTTCAGTTTAATTTTATCAAGTGAAATAATGAATGGTTTTGATGTGCTTTCTTCTTTGTCTGAAGTGGCAAAGGCATCAATAATGTAATCAAAATTGAATTTTCCGTCTGGTTTCCTCACCACGTTGGCTCTTACGCCTTCGAGATCAACCGAAGTAATGTCCGCTTTTGAATTGATCAGTTTCCACATATCGAGACCAACGTCAAATTTTCTTACCGCCAGAAGTGTATCGATATTCTGACCTTTCAAATACAAGTTCTCCATAACTAGACTGTTCGGAAAACCGATGTAAACTTTTTCGAGACTTACTTTTGTTTTTATTTTTTTCTCAAGGTAAACGACAAGCTTATCTTTCACGTAATTCTGAACAGCAGGAATTCTCAGACTGAAAATAGCGAGAATAAGGATAACAAGTATTGAAATAATCGTGATCGCAATACCTTTAATTATTTTTTTAAAGTTTATTTTTCTTTTCAATTTTATATGATTTAGACTGATGTAAATAATTACTCTTAAGGATAATAGTGTTAAAACTATCTTAATTATAAGTGTTTATGAATTAAATTTTATCAGTAGAAAAATAAGAATGTAGGAATATTTTCATGATTATCTTTTTATGATTTAGTTATTGAAAAAAACTTTTGTTAAAAACACCTGCAATATGTTTGCCAACCCGCCTTAAATCATATTAAATTGAATAATAACTAAAAAATAAAACCTGCTCAGAGAACAGGTTTTAGATAGAAAATGCCCCTATTGAAGTTAAATATTTAGAGAATATTTAAAAAGTGAATAGGTTTTCAGATGTTAGTCGGATACAACAGGGACATTATTCTGATGGAGGTTTTTACTTCATAGTTGATATATTTATTAGAGATTTATTCTTGCCATTTTGCAACTTCCCCTTGTGGAGCAGCACCGCCCTGATCTTCTGTAACAGGTTTTTTTTCCTGATTGATGTGATAAATGTAAGCGGCTATTTTCTCAGCATCTTTTCCTGTGATGGTTCCTTCTTTGATGAAAGGTCGCATTGTAGGATTGTTGGGTGAGCCGTTTTCGAGCATCCAGAAAACATTTCTGAAAACATTTTTTTCTTTGATGTTAATCCAGTTTTTGTCGGTAAGATTAGGTCCTATTCCGCCTTTTCCACCTTCAGAATGACAGGTTACACAGTTGGTTTTGAAAAGTTGTTCACCTTCTGAGATATTATCTGCACTATATTTTGCCGTTTCAAGGTTGATGGCGGGTGCGCTTTTTTCGTATTCTGCGATGGATGCAAGCTGCATTTTAGCTTCCTGATCATATTCTGCTTCGGGATGAGCGTAATCTGTAAATGCAAATGCGATCATGTAAACGGCACAGAAAGCAATTCCGAAATAGAAAAGACCGATCCACCATTTGGGTAAGGAATTATCAAGTTCAGTAATCCCGTCGAAACCGTGATCGATAAGAATGTCTTTTTCTTCAGACTGAGATTGTTTTTTAAAGGCTGAATTCCAAAGTTTTTGGAAGTAAGGAATTGATTTTTCTTTTAGAAACAATTGTTTCTCTTCTTCAGAAAGCTTTTTAAAATTTTCATTTTCAACCAAATCTTCTATTGAATTCATTATTAAAATAAGAATGGTGACAATAAGAAGCAATGCCCAGAAAAACGGTGATGTAAGATACCCTGAATCCTGCGTGAACATCTCGAATGCCATAATGGTTAAGCCCAATGTTACAGCAATATATATTGAAATTGGAGTTCTCGTTTTCATTGTATTAAAAATTTTTACGATTCATTATTTTACGCTTGCAGTTTTGATGTCTGTCGTTTTGATATCGGTTCCCAATCTTTGCAGATAAGCGATCATAGCAACGATTTCTCTTTGTTCAAGCGGGATAAAAGCATTTCCTTTTGCTGCTTTTTCTTTTTCCATCTGATCTTTTACATCGGTTGCTTCGGCATAAATTCTTTTAACGATTCCTTTCGACTGATTATCTGCCCATCGATCAGCAGAATCAATTTCTGCTTTTGTGTATGGTATATCGAAAGTGTTTTTCATTAGTTTGATTTTATCAGTCATCTGAGAGCGGTCGAGTTTATTGGTAATCAACCAAGGAAAACGAGGCATAATTGAACCTGCGGAAGTGATTCTCGGGTTATACATATGCTTGAAGTGCCATGAATCCGGGTTTCTGTCGCCTTCTCTGTGAAGATCTGGCCCGGTTCTTTTCGATCCCCATAAAAACGGTCTGTCGTAAACGAACTCCCCTGCTTTAGAATACTGTCCGTTTTTACCGTCAAATCTCATCACTTCATCACGGAAAGGTCTGATCATTTGCGAGTGACATGAGTTACAGCCTTCACGGATGTAGAGGTCTCTTCCTTCAAGTTCTAATGGTGAATAAGGTTTTACGGCTGAAATCTGAGGTAAATTACTTTTTACAGTCAATGTCGGAACGATCTCCACCAAACCACCAATTGCGATAGCAATAAAAGCTAATATGGATAATAGGTGAGGAGTTCTTTCCAGCCAGAGATGTACGCCTTCGCCTTCTTTTCTTGATGAACCAACATTCGCCAAAGCCGGAGCTTCTGCAGGAACATTTTTCTGAAACGAACCTTTTCTGATGGTTTTGTAAACGTTGACAACCATTAAGACAGCTCCGCATAAATAGAATAATCCACCTAAAAATCTTAATTTAAAATAAGGAATAATTGCAGTTACAGTATCGAGCCAGTTTTTCCATAATAAAGTTCCGTCCGGATTAAATTGTTTCCACATCAAACCTTGGGTAAATCCTGCGATATACATCGGGACTGCGTAAAAAATAATTCCTAAAGTTCCCATCCAGAAATGCCAGTTGGCAAGTTTTTTAGACCAAAGTTCGGTTCTCCACATGATCGGAATCAGATAATAAACGACTCCGAATGCCATGAAGCCATTCCATCCTAACGCTCCTAAATGTACGTGACCGATAACCCAGTCTGTATAATGACCGATTTTATTTAAAGATTTTGTTGCTAAAAGCGGTCCTTCGAAAGTTGCCATTCCATAACAGGTTACAGCGACTACGAAAAATTTAAGAATAGGATTTTCTCTTACTTTATCCCAGGCTCCGCGTAATGTGAGAAGACCATTTAGCATTCCTCCCCATGAAGGAGCAATCAGCATAATTGAAAACCCAGTTCCTACAGCTTGAGCCCAAGCCGGAAGTGCGGTGTATTGAAGATGATGTGGACCTGCCCAGAGATAAACGAAAATCAGTGACCAGAAGTGAATAATTGATAATTTATAGGAAAAAACAGGTCTGTTGGCTGCTTTTGGCATAAAATAATACATCAATCCTAAAACCGGTGTTGTCAGTACAAAAGCTACCGCATTGTGTCCGTACCACCATTGTACAAGTGCATCTTTTACTCCCGCATAAGCAGAGTAGGATTTCCAGCCTGTAAATGATAACGGAACTTCAAGATTGTTGAAAATATGGAGCATGGCAACTGCAATCCAAGTCGCAATATAAAACCAGATAGCCACGTAAAGGTGTCTTACTCTTCTTTTGGCAATCGTTCCGAACATATTGATTCCGAAAATTACCCACGAAAATGTAATTAAAATATCAATCGGCCATTCGTGCTCTGCATATTCTTTTGAGGTGTTGATTCCCATTAAAAAGGTGATTACAACAGCGATGATCATAATTTGCCACGTCCAGAAATGAACCCAGGATAAAGTATCACTGTACATTCTGGTTTTTAAAAGTCTCTGCATACTGTAATATGCACCGCAGAAAAATGAATTACAAACGAATGCGAAGATCACGGCACTTGTATGAAGCATTCTGATTCTTCCAAACCCTAAAGCTCCCTGCGAATTGATGAGTCCTTGAATGTTTCCGCTTTTTAAACTCTGAATAGTCGTATCATCTGTTCCAAATAAAAATTCAGGTAATTCGGGATAAAAAAGCATTAATGCAGCAGTCAGTCCCAGGATAAATCCGATGATTCCGAATACGATTGTAGCATAGAGGAATGCTCTGACAATATTATTGTCATAATTAAATTTTTGCGTCTCCATAATTCCAGTTGTGTAGTAGAGTATGAATTTATTTCTTTGAAAACCCTTTAACAAAAAGCTTCTGTTGAACAGAAATAAATATCATAATATAAGTCTAATGTTTTGACAAAGGTATTTAGTAACTTTGTCTGAGGCTAATAGATAAACTTCTAAAATATACCAAAAACTACTAAAACAAAAGCTATGAAAGTATGCGGACAAAACATCAGAAAAATCCGAAGAAGTAAAGATTTTACCCAGGAATACATGGCTTTTGAAATGGGGATTTCTCAGAAAGCCTATTCGGATATTGAAAATTCTAAAGTGAAAATCAATCTGGAAATCTTAACGAAAATTTCAGACATTTTAGAAATTAAACCCTCCGACATCTGCAGTATTTCGCACAAATGTTCGGGTGATGATTATGAAGATAAATTCAATGATCTACTTGAATATATGAAGCAAAATAACCTTCCAATTCCTGAAAGTTATCAATGATTTTGAACTTTGAGATTTTATTTACTATAAAAAAATCCGGCATAACTTAGTGGTTGGTTTGATTATTTTCAATGAATTGATTTTATTTTTCGTATATTTATAAAAATGTCTATTAATACTTTATAAAATAAGTTGTAAACATTCATAATTTTTAAATTATATTAAAATGAAAAATGTTTACATAAGCGAAAGCGACGGACATAATATTAATGATGTCCCTCTGAAGTCTATAAATATTGCCTATTTAATTTTAGTACATCGTTTACCTGATCAATTCAAAAAACTTTTCAGAGCTATCTACGAACCCACAAACTTTTATCTCATACATATTGACAAGAAAGCAAATCAGGAAATAGGTGAAGAAGTAAGAAGCTTTCTTGAAAAATATCCAAATGTACATATTCTCAATCATGAAAATGTTGTGTGGGGCGGATACAGCATGGTTCAGGCTGAACTGGACGGGATGAAATACCTTCTTGACATGAATGCAGAATGGGACTATTTTATTAATTTGAGCGGACAGGATTACCCTTTAAAATCTCAAAAAATAATTAAAAATTTTTTATCAAAAAATAACGGTAAGAGCTATATTAAGATTGCCAATCAGGAAAAAGCTAGACCTGAAACAATGAATAGAATTGAAAATTATTTTGAAGAATCAGAAGGTAAAATATCAGACAAAACTCATAAAAGAGATTTTATGAAAAATATAATTCCCTACATTGGAGGTCAGTGGATGATTTTAACGAGAGATTGTTGTGAATTTATTATAAACAGTACAGAAGTAAAAAAGTTTGAAGATTATTATTTAAATACTTTAATTCCTGATGAGTCTTTCTTTCAGACAGTTTTGATGAATACATCATTTATCGGAACATTGGTCGATGATGATAAAAGAGCGATAATCTGGATTCCTGACGGAGATATTAAATTGCGTCCCAAAACCTTCACGAAAGCAGATCTGGAATTTCTTCAGAAAGGGAACCATCTTTTTGCCAGAAAGTTTGATGATAATGTTGACGAAAATATAATTAATTATATTAAAACTGATCATGAAAAGCCTTTAAAAACAATGGTTAAAATAACTGATGTAAAAAATATGAGCAGAACTTTCAACCATCTGAACTAAATTGAAATCATTATAACATGACCTTGATTCACTTGAGTCAAGGTTTTTTTATTGCTAAAATAAAATTTCCGGACCAATATAAATCACAAGATGAAGGTTTCCAGTGTTTTTTAATCAAAAAAACCACCCTTTAAAAAGGGTGGTTTGTAGACCCACAGGGATTCGAACCCCGGATAACGGTACCAAAAACCGGTGTGTTACCACTACACTATGGGTCTGTGTTATTTTTGGTGGTGCAAATTTACAGTTTTTTTCTTTATCTGCAAGTAATTGTTGATGAAGTTTGATTTTTTTAATATTAATGATCAAATGTGATCATTAATCAGAGTTTTGTGAAAAACAAAAACCACCCTTTGAAAAGGATGGTTTGTAGACCCACAGGGATTCGAACCCCGGATAACGGTACCAAAAACCGGTGTGTTACCACTACACTATAGGTCTGTTTTATTTGGTGATGCAAATTTACAGTTTTTTTGTTTACTTGCAAATCGTTTTTTTATTTTTTTTAAATTTACATCATATTTTTAGCAGCATAATCATGGTGATTGACTTCAATAATCTCGAAATTAATAATTTACATTCCCATACAGAATTTGAAAAAAAAGTGATTTTTTTTTTAGAAGAATGGCTCTCAGATTCTGAAAGAGTAAAAGTTCAGACTTCGGGTTCTACCGGAGCTCCGAAAATTTTCGAAATTGAAAAAACTAAAATGCTGAATTCTGCAAGGATGACGTGCAGTTTTTTAGGCTTAAATGAAGATGATAAAGCACTGATTTGTCTTCCAGTCGAATACATTTCCGGGAAAATGATGGTTGTACGGTCTTTTGAAAGAAAATTGAAATTGATTGTCAAAAATCCGTCTTTAGAACCTTTAAAAGATTTGAATGAAACAGTTGATTTCTGTGCAATGACACCTTTGCAGGTTCAAAACTCATTAGATAAAATTCATTTGATTAACAATTTAATTATCGGTGGTGCGGCTGTTTCCGAATCTTTAAAGTCGACAATCAGTCAAAAGCTCAGACATTCAAACAGTATGACAAGAATCTACGAGACTTACGGAATGTCAGAAACTCTTTCTCACATAGCCTTGAAAGAGATTTTTCCTTTAGCAGATAATTATTTTACGGTTTTTGAAAATATTTCTATTTCTAAAGATGAAAGAGGTTGCCTGAAAATTTTTGCTCCCGATTTGAATTCAGAAATTTTGCAGACTAATGATTTAGTTGAAATTAGCAATGATAATCAATTTAGATTTTTAGGAAGAATTGATCATGTGATCAATTCCGGCGGTGCAAAAATATTTCCTGAAGCATTGGAAACATTGGTGAAAAAAGAAATTCAGAATGAAGTTGTTTTTTTAGGATTAAAAGATGAAAGCTTGGGACAAAAATTAATTGCGGTGATTGAAGGAAAGGAATCTGAGGATTTAATAAAGAAAATAACTGAAATTCAGTTTGAAAGAAGTTTTCATAAACCGAAAGAAATTATCTTTGTTGATGAAATTCCCAGAACTGCAAATGGAAAAGTGAACAGGATCCAACTAATGAAAATTTTACATGAAAAATAGATATAAAATCCCAATTATGTTGATTCTTTTTGTCATAATGGTTTATCAAATACAAAAATGGGGAGCACAAGAATATAAAAAAGATTCTTTGGATTTGAAAAATGATTTTAAATTAAAAGGTATAGTCGATTCTTTTCATATTTCAAATAATCATTGCTTTGCTGTAATTTACATGAGCAATTTTGAGTCTAATTTTAATTATTTTAATCCAAAAAAGAAAAAAAAATATTTTCCATATGCCATAAAAGGTGAAAATGCGGAAATCTACACTCAGGTTTGCGGAAGTCAAATTAATTCGGGGGATTCTGTAATTATTGATTCGAATAAAAGGACGGTGTTTTTTAAGACAAAGCCAATCGGCAATCATGAAGGAGACATTAATTTTGTACAAGGAGATATTGGATATATCAAAAAGAAGTCACAATTGTTTCCTGAAAATTTTTTAAAATAATGAAAGATTTCTCAAAAGAACTGAATTTCAAAACTTCCCGCAGCAGCGGAGCAGGAGGTCAGAACGTGAACAAAGTAGAGACTTCTGTTACTGTAACATGGAAAGTGGATGATTCGGAATTTTTTAATGAGAGACAGAAAAGTTTAATCAAAGAAAAACTTAAAAACAGAATCAATCTTGAGGGATTTTTATTTCTAACTGTTTCAGAAAGCAGAACGCAGCTTCAGAATAAGAAAATTGCTGTTGAGAAAATTCTTGATCTGGTAGATCAATCTTTAATTATTCCAAAGTTCCGGGCAAAAACAAAACCTACGAGGTCTTCGGTAGAAAAGCGTATTCGGCAGAAAAAACAAAATTCAGATAAAAAAGAAAACAGACGTTTTAAATTTTAATTCTCCGTATTTGGAAAAAATGTATTTTTGCGGAAAATTGATGACAATGTTTAAAAAACTTTTACTTTCGGGAGCATTCGCAGTTCCATTCTTTTTCTCAGCACAGGAAGCAACCACTTCAGAATCCAGAATTTCAGTAATACCTTCGGTTGGTTATGCGTGGCGTCTCGCAAAAATGCCTGAAGGAATTTCGAAGGAGTCAAGAGATTACATAAAAGGTTTAAAAAATGGAGTTGATGTAAGTGTTTCTGCTTATTATCACCTTAAAAGCAATAGTGCGATTGGTTTGAAATATTCTACTTACCTGGCTTCAAGTGATGGGAGAATAACTGTGCAAGATTCAAACGGACAAATTGTTTCGGGATTCGTAAGCACAAAAGATAATATCACATTTGTCGGTCCGGCTTACATGTTTTCAAATTTCAAAGATGATACAAAACATAAATTATTTTATGATATAGCATTGGGGGTAATTTCTTACACTACCAAAACGGGCTCTATTACAGGTAAAGGTTCAAACTTAGGTCTGGAAGTTAATTTCGCCTACCAATATGCACTGACCAATCATATTTTTATTGGTCCAAAATTGGGTCTTACTGGTGGAACATTGAGCAAAATGAAATATAACGGTACAACGGTAGATTTCGGTGATGAAGAAAGAGAAGGATTAAGCAGACTTTCTTTGAGTGCAGCGGCCACTTTCCGTTTTTAAATTTTATCTTTGTAAAAAATTAAAAAAATGAGCAAACCGATTACTGAGTTCATAGAAAAATATTACCTGCACTTCAATGCAGCGGCTTTAGTAGATGCATCAAAAGGATATGTTGCCCATCTGAAAGAAGGTGGAAAAATGATGATCACTTTGGCTGGGGCAATGTCTACCGCTGAATTAGGAAAAATTTTAGCTGAAATGATTCGTCAGGATAAAGTAGATTTTATCTCTTGTACAGGAGCAAACCTTGAAGAAGATTTGATGAACCTTGTAGCGCATTCTCACTACGAAAGAGTACCTCATTACAGGGATTTGACGGCTCAGGACGAATGGAATTTGTTGGAAAGAGGGCTGAACAGAGTTACGGATACTTGTATTCCTGAAGAAGAGGCGTTCAGAAGATTACAGAAACATATCGTTGAGATCTGGAAAGATGCTGAATCAAAAGGCGAAAGATATTTTCCACATGAATTCATGTATAAAATGATTCTGTCAGGAGTTCTTGAGCAGTATTATGAAATTCCTAGAGAAAACTCTTGGATGATTGCTGCGGCAGAGAAAAACCTGCCAATTGTAGTTCCGGGATGGGAAGATTCTACAATGGGAAATATTTTTGCTTCTTACTGCATTAAAGGTGAGTTGACTGCCACTACAATGAAGTCAGGAATTGAATACATGACATATTTGGCAGATTGGTACACTAAAAACTCAGCAGGGAAAGGAGTCGGATTTTTCCAGATTGGTGGAGGTATCGCAGGAGATTTTCCGATTTGTGTGGTTCCAATGTTGTATCAGGATATGGAAATGCATGATATTCCGTTTTGGTCTTATTTCTGTCAGATTTCAGATTCAACGACTTCTTATGGTTCTTATTCAGGAGCAGTTCCGAACGAAAAAATTACTTGGGGTAAATTAGATATTACTACACCGAAATTCATCGTTGAAAGTGATGCTACTATATGTGCACCATTGATGTTCTCTTATATTTTAGAAAACTAACAGTAATAATTTATGATATATAAAAGGCTTATTCTGTAAGCCTTTTGTTTTTCACTTTGGATACACTTCAGAAAAATAAATTTGACGCTCTCACAGGAATGCGCGCTGTCGCAGCGATCATGGTTTTTGTGTATCATAACCGAAAATATTGGCGTTACGATCTTCCTTTTGAAGTAATGCGTTTTATCAGCGAATGGCATATTGGTGTCACTGTATTTTTTGTGTTGAGTGGATTTTTACTTGCTTACCGATATGAAGAAAAGCCATTAGAATCTAAAAAATCTTATTTACAATATATTCTGCTGCGGATTGCAAGAATTTTTCCGCTGTATTGGATTTTGTTGAGCTGTTATTTTCTTGACAGGACCTATTCTAAAGATCTAGATACTTATTTTTTACAATATTCCCTTTTCTATTCTTTGTTTGAAGAATATTCTGTTTCCGGAATTGTTCAGGCTTGGTCGCTTACCGTAGAATTTTTCTTTTATTTGCTTTCTCCATTGTTATTTCTTTTATTAAAGAAAAGCTGGAAATACTGTATCCTGTTTTTAATTGGATTCTTCCTGCTTGGCTGGTCGATAGGTTACGGACTTCACTGGTACAATGGAAATCCTAAAGGTTTTTTGTATCCTTTAAAATTTATGGTTGGAAGTACATTTTTTGGTCGAAGTTTTGAGTTTTTCTTTGGAATGTTGCTGGCTTATTTAATGAAGAAAGAAAAAGGTTTCCAGTTTTTAAAAAATTTGAAAAAACCAACACTTTTTGGCGGAATTTCAATCTTGGCACTTATCATTGCAACTGCTTTTTTTGCCAGAAATAATTTCGTACATGGTGTAGAAAGATGGGAAGGAAGGCTGATTCACGAGTTGCTGTTGCCGATAGCAATTGCAGTTTTCTTTTGGGGTTTGATGTCAGAAAAAACCATTGTTTCAAGGTTGCTTTCAACAAAGTTTTTTATTCTTTTAGGGAATGCTTCATTTGTTTTCTATTTGATTCATCTCAGTTATTTCAATATGAAGCTGAAATCTTACCTTTATCTTCCTGATCGGAATTTTGTTTTGCTTTGGATTTGTTCAGTAATTATTTATCTACTTATTGAAAAACCTCTTTATGAAGTTTGCAGAAAACTGATTTCTAAAATTAAGTAGTTTACTGATATTTTTGCAGATTTTTTTCTGTTTAAATCTTGAAAATAGAAGTAAAATATTTACTAACTTAATCCATCGAATTAATCAGAACAAAATATCGATAAGCCAAAATTCCTTTCTGAATTTTATTGAGTTTGGTAGGATCTTTATCACTTAACTTCGGTAAAACTGCTTTATTAATCTTATTCAGGATTCTGAAGATGAACTTTTTCATAACTTTACTTTTTAGAGATTCAATACATATTAGAAAACAAAAATAATGCTAAGATCATGAACGAAATTTTCAAACAACAGGTCTGGGAAATTTCCAAACTTATTCCCAAAGGCAGGGTTTCTTCTTATGGTGCGATTGCAAAAGCGGTCGGATTCCCGAATCATTCCCGACACGTTGGGAAGGCGATGGGTGGTTGTCCGAAAGATGTTCCTGCACACCGTGTAATTTCAAGTTCGGGAACTTTATCAGTTCCGGAATTTCAGGAAAGATTGGAAGCGGAAGGAATTGAAGTGGAAAATTTCAGAATTAAAAATTTCAAAAAACTGTTTTGGAATCCTTTGGAGGAGTTGTAGGGAGAAAGCGTTTTTATGTAAACCTTGAAGGTTTGAGTTAGTTTGAATTTTTTTGAGAAAGTTTGATTGAAACACGAACTTCCTAGCCCCGATAGAAGCGGCATCCTTTTTTGCTTTTTCCCGGAATTTTCTTTTATAGCTGACTTTTCTAAAAGCAAAAAAGATATAGCGGATAGCGGGATTAGCTCCTAATTATTGGTAATGAGCAATGGGTAATTGGTGTTATTTTCATAAAAAAACTCAGAACGACATAGTCGCTCCGAGCTTCAATATAAATTAGTTAATTTATTTCTCCAATTGCTTATAACTTCTCTGAATAAAATCTGTCAGATCTTTTCCTTTCAGCAAATTCTGAGAAAGTTTAGCCAAATCTAAGGCATATTTAATCTGAGATCTTTTCTCATCAGCATTTTCATTAGCCAAAATTTTCGAAGCAAATTCACTGTTAGAATTCACGACCAAATTATACATTTCCGGGAAACCGCCCATTCCGAACATTCCGCCGCCGCCGGTTGCCTGCATTTCCTTCATTCTGCGCATAAATTCCGGCTGGGTGATTGTAAACGGGGCATCAGAACTGTCTAAATCTTCAAGCTGGACCGTGAATTTTTTATCATTAATTGATTCTTCCACATTCTTCTTTAAAGATTCTTTTTCAGTTTCATTTAATTTAGAAATTATGGGTTCGTCTTTTTTAATTAAATTATTGATGTGATCGGCATCTACTCTTGCAAACTGAATTTTCTCTTTCGTTGTTTCCAGTTTTTGGATTAAATGCGGAACAATCGGAGAATCTAAAAGTAAAACTTCATACCCTTTATCTTTCGCTGACTGGATGTAGCTGTGCTGTTCGTCAGCATTTGTAGCGTAAAGAACAACTAAATTTCCATCCTTATCAGTTTGAGTAAGCTTGATTTTTTCTTCCAGTTCATTCCACAAGAAATATTTACCATCTGTTGTTGGATAAAGTGCAAATTTGTCAGATTTTTCGAAGAATTTATCTTCAGAAATCATTCCGTATTCGATCACGATTTTGATGTCGTTCCATTTTGTTTCGTAATCTTCACGGTTTTCGTTGATTAATGAAGCCATTTTATCACCCACTTTTTTGGTGATATATGAAGAAATTTTCTTCACCGCTCCATCTGCCTGTAAGTACGAACGAGAAACATTCAACGGAATATCCGGAGAATCAATCACCCCACGAAGCAACATCAAAAAGTCCGGAACTATTCCTTTCACCTCATCGGTTACGAAAACCTGATTTTGGTACAACTGAATTTTATCTTTTTCAATATTTAAATTGTTGTTCAGTTTCGGGAAATAAAGAATTCCTGTCAAATTAAACGGATAATCTACATTAAGATGAATGTTGAAAAGAGGCTCTTCAAACTGCATTGGGTACAGTTCGTGATAGAATTTCGTATAATCTTCTTTATTCAAATCGGCTGGAGCGATTGTCCAAGCTGGATTAGGATTATTGATGATATTATCAACCTCTTCCGTTTCTGCGGTCGTTCCTTCAGGAGCGTCTTCCGGAAGTGGAAGTGTATGGGTTTTAGTTCCGAATTTAATAGGAACAGGCATGAATTTGTTATATTTCGTCAACAATTCACGGATTTTATTTTCCTCTAAAAATTCTGTAGAATCTTCGGCGATGTGAAGAATAATTTCGGTTCCTCTGTCGGTTTTTGCCGTTGTTTCTTCTAAAGTAAATTCAGGACTTCCGTCGCAAATCCAATGAACGGCTGGTTCGTCTTTGAAAGATTTAGAAATAATTTCCACTTTTTCTGCCACCATAAAAGCGGAGTAGAAGCCTAACCCGAAATGTCCGATAATTCCTGAATCTTTTGCAGAATCTTTATATTTTTCTAAAAATTCCTCAGCTCCGGAAAATGCAACCTGGTTGATGTATTTTTCAACTTCTTCGGCGGTCATTCCCAAACCTTGGTCGATGATGTGAAGTTTTTTGTTTTCTTTATCGATTTTAACTTCGATTTTCGGATTTCCGTAATCTACTTTTGCCTCACCGATATTGGTAAGGTGTTTTAATTTTAAAGTTGCATCTGTAGCATTTGAAATTAATTCTCTTAAGAATATTTCGTGGTCGCTGTACAAAAACTTTTTAATCAACGGGAAAATATTTTCCACCGAAACATTAATATTTCCTTTTGTCATTGTTATGGGTTTTTAAATTATGATTATATATTCTCAAATAAAATACCATGGATATGAAAGTGACAGATTGGCATTTTTATTAATTTATTTTTCTTAAATTATATGTATTAAAACAAAAAAAGACAGCTTTTAAAAAAAGCTGTCTTTTCATTTATATTCAGAAACTATTTTTTGTTGTTGATAATCTCTTCTTTTACTTTACCTTCAAGCTCTTCAGCCAGTTCAGGATTGTCTTTCAGAAGATCTCTTACGCCATCACGACCTTGTCCCAATTTGGTGTCGCCATAGCTGAACCAAGATCCGCTTTTCTTTACAATTCCCAAATCAACAGCAGTGTCAAGGATTTCACCAGTTTTAGAAACACCTTCACCGTACATAATGTCAAATTCTGCCATTTTGAAAGGCGGAGCTACTTTGTTTTTCACAATTTTCACTTTCACACGGCTTCCCACTGCTTCATCGCCGTTTTTAATCGGTGCACTTGCTTTTCTAATGTCAACTCTTACCGAAGCGTAAAACTTCAATGCATTACCACCTGTTGTCGTTTCAGGATTTCCGAACATTACTCCGATTTTTTCTCTCAACTGGTTGATGAAAATTACCGTACATTTTGTTCTTGAAATTGTTGCAGTAAGTTTTCTTAAAGCCTGAGACATCAATCTTGCGTGAAGACCCATTTTAGAATCTCCCATTTCACCTTCAATCTCTGCTTTTGGAGTCAATGCTGCAACCGAGTCAATTACGACAATGTCGATTGCTCCTGAACGGATCAGGTTGTCGGCAATTTCCAGAGCCTGTTCACCGTTATCCGGCTGAGAAATGATCAGGTTTTCAAGGTCAATTCCTAATTTTCCTGCATAACCTCTGTCAAAAGCATGCTCAGCATCAATAAACGCAGCGATTCCACCTGCTTTTTGCGCTTCTGCAATTGCATGTAAAGTTAAAGTTGTTTTACCTGAAGATTCAGGTCCGTAGATCTCAATGATTCTTCCTCTAGGGTAACCGCCAACGCCCAAAGCGATGTCTAGCCCTAAAGATCCTGAAGGAATAACTTCGATGGTCGTGTCAATCGCACTGTCTCCCAACGTCATTACAGTCCCTTTTCCGTATGTTTTATCTAGCTTGTCAAGCACCAAAGCAAGTGCTTTTTTCTTATCGTCTATATTGCTCATATTGTATTAAATAATTTATCAAAAATACGGAATTTAAATTTTAAAATGCTAATAATATTTGTTTTCGAAATTTGTTTTTAGCGTTAAAAAATGATAAAATTTTTCCAACCTAAATGAAATAAAATACAAATTACTAATCATTGTCAATTAATGAAAATTAGAATTTTGAGTGATTCTTAAATAATCCTCCAACACTTTCATTTGATCTTTATTTCCTTTTTTGATCCGGTTTTTCCGGCTCACCGTATTATCATATATTTTATTGAAAAATCTTTTCATATAAGGAAAACCATTGCGTAATGAAACTTCGGGAATCTGAAGTCTTTTGCAAACTTCATCATCAAGAAGATACCAAGTACAGCAAATGTGTAAATATCTCAGGTTTTTTCTCTGAAACTCAAATTTTAAAATAGGATTTTCAAGCGACTCGTTGAGCAAAGAATGTGCAAGCAAAACAGAATCCTGATCTGCAGATAGCTGAATAGAAGTCCATAAATAAAAATATTCTGTCGCTTGTTTTTTATCGTTGGGCAAAAGTTCTTCGGGAATTCCCAAAAGGTAACCCACATATTTCCAAAGGTGAAAATGACCTTTTTCCTCTTCTGCAGAAATAGTGTTTCCCAATTTATGGAGGCTGTGCAGGAAAACCAGACTGAAGCCGATGTACGTTGCCATCATATCCCAGGAATTGATAGGTTCACCCCAGTTTTCGGTGTCCCAGTTTTTGTAATGTTTTTTAATGGAAAGCCTTGCGTAAGAATGGATAAGTCTTGTTTTAATGGCAAATTCATATCCTTTTTTGTGAATTTCCAATGCATCATATCTCGTAACATTGACCCAAAAATCCAGAGTTTCTGACAGTCTTTTTACAGCACCTTTTTTCAAGGCTTCCGTAACGATGAGAGGTTTGTTGAGATAGGCATAATCATAACCACCGATGAGACAGTAGTCACGAAGCGAAATAAGAGAATCGATGTTACCACGCATACAAAGCTCGGCTCCGTTTTTCAATAAACTGTAATCTAACCAATCTGGAACGGTCTGTGTCTGTCTGAAGAGTTTTTTTACGCTTTCCGGCACATCATCGTTGTCTGAGACTCCGTTTCGGATATAATGTTCAATTTCTCTTGATGCTTCGCTGTATTTTTTGGTGAAATAGACTTCTTTTACAACCTCGTCCCCAATTTCATCTATATGATAAAAGTATTTTGAAAATTTGTCGAAATCTTTAAAGCTCACTTCTGCCCCTGAAAAATCAATCAGTTGTTTTCCGTTGCCTCTTGTCCAAAAATTTTTGAAATGTTGAGAATTTTTAAATCTTGGTTGTAAAATCGTCCTTTCCATGTGATGATAAAAGTACAAGTTTTAAGCCGAAAATTGTTGGTGAGATTTGTCAGTTTGGTATTTTAATCAAACTATTTCACAATACTGTCTTTCTTTAATTCATGATAAACAGAATCATCTTCAATCAAAGCTTCACCAATTATATAATCATCATTTTTAGGAATGCTGTCTTCTTCAATCATAATAAGACCTGTAGTGGTAAATTCTTCTGTTTTTGGTTTTGAACAACCTGTTAAGAATACTATAAAAGAAAAAATAGCTAATGCAATTCCATTGTTTCGGAAGTGCGTAGGAATATATTTAGAGAATTGGTTTTTTAAATTCAAAAATTTTGAATTTTCGTTTTGTACTTGATGGTTAAGAAATCTTCCACAAATTTTTTCATTGGTTTTTTCATTTAAAATGTCAATAATTTCCTGTGGTTTCTTTTCGGTGAAATCAATCACACATTTGTCACATACTGAACAAAATCTTCCTTTTTTCTGAGGAGACATCGATTCCCATTTTTCAGAACATGGATTCGGAATATGTAAGTTTTTCATGAATAAAGTTTTCTTAGGAGCATTAAAAAACCGTTCCAAAAAATGAAACGGTTTAAATTTATATAAAAAATTTAGTATTAAGCTAAAACTTCTTTTACTTTATTTGCAGCTTCTTCCAAAGTAATTGCAGAGTGTACCGGAAGACCAGATTCGTCAATTAATCTTTTAGCTTCTACAGCGTTAGTTCCCTGTAATCTTACGATCAACGGAACAGGAAGGCTTCCCATAGCATGATAAGCGTCTACAACACCTTGAGCAACTCTGTCACATCTTACGATACCTCCAAAGATGTTGATCAAGATTGCTTTCACGTTTGGATCTCTCAAGATAATTTCAAAAGCAGTCTGTACTCTTGCTGCATCAGCAGTACCTCCAACGTCCAAGAAGTTTGCAGGGTTACCACCAGATAATTTGATAATATCCATAGTCGCCATTGCAAGACCAGCTCCGTTTACCATACAAGCAACGTTACCGTCTAGTTTTACGAAGTTAAGACCAGCTTCACCTGCTTCTACATCTAAAGGATCTTCTTCTCTTGTATCTCTTAAAGCTTCAAGATCTTTGTGACGGAACAATGAGTTACCATCCAAAGTTACTTTAGCATCTACAGCGATAATTTTGTTGTCAGAAGTTTTTAATACAGGGTTGATCTCAAATAAAGAAGCATCAATTCCTACATACGCATTGTATAGAGAAGTGATGAATTTTGTAAATTCTTTGAATGCGTTTCCTTCAAGACCTAAATTGAAAGCAATTTTTCTAGCCTGAAAACCCTGAAGACCCAAAGTGGGATCGATCAATTCGTTGTGGATCAAGTGAGGCGTTACTTCAGCAACGTGCTCAATGTCCATACCTCCTTCAGTAGAATATACGATTGTATTTTTACCTTCAGCTCTGTCTAAAAGAATAGAAACATAAAATTCTTTAGTTTCAGATTCTCCAGGATAATAAACATCTTCTGCAACCAAAACAGAGTTTACTTTTTTACCTTCAGCAGAAGTTTGTGGAGTTACTAACTGCATTCCGATGATGTTTTGAGCGTTTTCTTTAAGCTTATCCATGTTTGGAGAGAACTTTACGCCACCACCTTTACCACGACCACCTGCGTGAATTTGTGCTTTTACAACCCAAGCCTGAGCTCCTGTTTCAGCAGTAAGTTTTTCAGCAGCAGCTACAGCTTCGTCTACGTTATTAGCTACGAAACCACGTTGTATTGCTACTCCGTACTTTGATAAAATCTCTTTTGATTGATACTCGTGAAGATTCATATTATTTTTATTATTATATTTTAATTTTAAAAGGTTGACAAATTTAATAAAAAGACACGGAAGTTCAAGATTATTAGGATAAAAATTAAAACTTACATGACTTTGTCTGAATTTCAACCAAAAACAAGTTGGTGTTCTAATCGTTTTTGCGTTTGTGATAAATTATTTTGTCTATAACTGAAATTATTGTTGATGAAGTTAAATTCTATTCTTTACAAAATAAAAAATCAACATTCCCCAACTCAAAATCATCAATAATCCTCCAAGCGGAGTGATAGGTCCTAAAAATTTAAGGTTTGCTCCTAAATAATCCTGTAGACTCAAACCGTAAATACTGAAAGAAAATAACATTGTTCCTGTAATCATCAATATAGAAATCCATTTTTGAGATGAGGTATCAAACTTTAAAATGTAACCTGCAATCAGCAAAAAAAATGCTGCGTACATTTGATATCGTACTCCTGTCTCAAAACTTTCCAGTCTTTCTAAAGATAATATTTTTTTTAATGCATGTGCTCCGAAAGCTCCCAAAATTACAGATAACATTCCGAAAGCGGCACCGAAGACTAAAGTAATTGTTTTCATTTTATTGATTTATTTAAACAGATTTAAGTGACCTGTTTTTATTTATAATTTAAAATTTTGAATATTAATGATATGGTTCCAATTCCGATAAAAACCCATGCGAATTTTTTATTATGAACAAGCCTTGGATTTTTTGTCAACTGTAGAAAAACCCCGAAAGCTAACATAAAAGCTGCGACAATAATTCCAAACATTATTGAGATCTTAATCTGTTAAATTCATTGATAACCTCATGATGCGTCACTGTTTTATCTTTAAAATAGGTCACAAAATGCTGTTTTTCCTCTTCGGTCGCACCCATTTGATTTAAAATATTAAGCAAATGCATTTTCATGTGACCTTTCTGGATTCCTGTGGTTACTAAAGATCTCAATGCTCCAAAATTCTGAGCCAATCCTGAAACCGCCAAAATACTCATCAGTTCCTGAGCTGAAGGTTTTCCAAGTAATGCAAGGGAAAATTTTACCAGAGGATGAAGATTCGTCAAACCGCCCACAACTCCCACAGAAATAGGAAGATCAATCCAGAATCTGAAAATTCCGTTGTCTGTTGTACAATGTGTCAAAGAAGAATATTTTCCATCCTTTGATGCGTAAGCATGTGCGCAAGCTTCAGTTGCTCTGAAATCGTTTCCGGTTGCAATCACAACGGCATCAACTCCATTCATAATTCCTTTGTTGTGTGTTGTTGCACGGAAAGGTTCGATCTCAGCAATCGTAACGGCTTGTTTAAATTTTCTTGCAAATTCTTCATTTGAAATTCCGCTGTCGTCCTTCAGATCTTCTATTTTACAAGAAACTTCTGCTCTCACGATACAATCCGGAGTAAAATTGGAAAGAATATTCATAACTACCTGCAAAGAATCTTTTTCTTCCTGTGTAAAATCTTCTTCAAGAGAAATCTGTTCTTTTAAAGTTTTACCAAATTGCTCAAGACAAGAATTGATAAAGTTAGCTCCCATAGAATCTACCGTATCAAAACTTGCTTTCAACTGATAATAATTAGGCATTTCAGCGGTTTTATCGATCAATTTTATTTCTAAAATTCCGCCACCACGGTTTCTCATATTTGCAGTGATGCTTTCTGTGGCTTCAAACAGTTTTTTCTTTAATTTAAAATTAAAAAAATGCTGAAGTTTATGCGATTCTGTATTAAAAATGAAATGAGTGTGACCTAATTTTTCTGTATTAATGATCGTGGTTTTAAAACCTCCTTTGTCAATCCAGAATTTGGCTGCTTTTGAAGCTGCTGCAACTACTGAACTTTCTTCAACCGCCATTGGTAAAGCAAATAATTTTCCGTCAATTAAAAAATTAGGAGCAATTCCGTAAGGCATATAAAAATTGGAAATCGTGTTCTCAGAAAACTCGTCATGAAGTTTCTGAAGATCTGCATTTTCGTTCCAGTATTGATTGAGTATGTTTTGATAATCTGCGTTTCCGTCTAGATATTCATTGACAAGCCAGTCAATTTTTCCTTTTTTTGTAAGTTTAGAAAAACCTTCGATCGGTGTGTGATTCATAGAGTTATTTTTAAATTCTTAAATATGGTGATAATCGATGGTTTACGATTTCACGCATAATTTAATGACCGTAAATATAGTAAATTTGTTACTGCCTTTTGTTGATAAGTTAGTTTAAAAAAGAGTGATATTTCTCAATTTTGGACTTAGTTTTGTACAAGGAATTGGATTTTAAATCTGCTTTAAATTAAATTTAAATGAATTTTGACCGCCTGAAAGAAAAACTGGAAATTCTTGCCGATGCAGCAAAATATGATGTGTCATGCTCGTCGAGCGGAGGTTCAAGAAAAAATAAAAAAGGCGCTTTGGGAGACAGTTCTGCAAGCGGAATTTGCCATACCTATACCGAAGACGGGCGATGTGTTTCGCTTCTCAAAATTCTTTTGACCAATCATTGCATTTACGATTGTGCTTATTGTGTTTCACGAAGCTCAAATGATATTAAAAGAGCGGCTTTTACGGTTGAAGAAGTTGTAGATTTAACCATTAATTTTTACCGTAGAAATTATATTGAAGGCTTATTTTTGAGTTCAGGAATTTTCAAAAATGCCGATACAACGATGGAACGTTTGGTGCGTGTTGCAAAAAAACTTCGTCTGGAAGAAAATTTCAATGGATATATTCATTTAAAATCAATTCCTGGCGCAAGTGATATTCTAATGCAGGAAGCAGCTTTGTATGCTGACCGATTATCAATTAATATTGAAATTCCGACAGAAAGTGGTTTGAAATTATTGGCTCCGGAAAAAAACCGACAGGATATGCTCAATCCCATGAAATATATTCAAAGCGGAATTACCCAATATAAAGAAGAGAAGAAAATTTTCAGGAAAGTTCCGAAATTCGCTCCTGCAGGACAGTCTACGCAAATGATTGTTGGTGCAACCAACGAGAATGATTTACAAATCATCAAAGTTGCTGATCATTTCTATAAAAATTATAATCTTAAAAGAGTTTATTATTCAGGATATGTTCCGGTTTTGGAAGATAATAGATTACCAGCTTTAACGACGGCGGTTCCGATGTTGAGAGAAAATCGTTTGTATCAGTCGGATTGGCTGATGCGCTTTTATGGATTTAAAGCTGATGAAATTTTAGATCCGCATATGCCGTTTTTGGACTTGGAAGTTGATCCTAAATTAAGTTGGGCACTTCGACATCTTGATCAGTTTCCGATTAATCTTCAAAGTGCAGATTATCAGATGATTCTCAGGATTCCGGGAATTGGTGTGAAAACTGCGAAGAAAATTGTTTCAGCGAGACGTTTTCAGGTTTTGACGATTGATCATTTGAAAAAATTGGGTGCAGCAGTGAATCGTGCTAAATATTTCATAGATTTTAATGCAGGAAATGTTTTCTTGAGACATTTGACAGATTTAAATCTGAAAAAACTCTTAATTGGCGGAAGCAATTCTAAATTTCAGGATCAGTTTTCGCAGCAACTCACATTGTTTTAATTTTAAACATAATTTCACAATTTTTTCACGAGGATGACTAATTTGTTCATGAAATTTAAGAAAAATAAATAGTTTCTTTAACAAACTTAATGGATAAAATAAATAAATGACCACCTTACTCTACGACGGCAGTTTCGACGGACTTTTTACTGCAGTATTTGAAGTTTTCGAATATAAGTACAGTGATGTGGAAATTGTTTCAAAAGAGAGATATCATCAGAAAAATATTTTTGCAGAAATCCATGAAGTTGTCACACAACAGGAGAAATCTGAGAGAGTTTTAAATAAATTGGAAGAGAACATTGGGAAATCCGGAATTCATGAATTGGTTAAGGTTTATTTATCCGAAGAACAGGATTCAGAGCAAATTATTTTGTCTGCCGTACAGCAATCTATAAAATATCCTAAAGAGAATATTTTACAAAATTACGCAGATAATGATATTCTTAGAATTGCCAAGATTTCAAAATCGGTAAGTAGAGAAAGGCACAGAATGACAGCTTTTGTTCGGTTTGAAAAAATGCAGGATGAGGTTTTCTTTGCTAAAATCGATCCGGATTTTAATGTGTTGCCTTTGATCAGAAAACATTTCAAAGACCGTTATCAGGATCAGAAATGGATGATTTATGATCTCAGAAGAAACTATGGAATTCTTTATGATCTGGAAACGTGCGATTTCTTTTATCCTGAAGAAAAAATTGATTTAAATAAATACCAGCAAAAGTTTCATGATGAAGAAAAAAATTATCAAACACTTTGGCAACGTTATTTCACAAAAACAAATATTGTGGAAAGGAAAAATTTGAAACTGCATATTCAGCATGTTCCAAGAAGATATTGGAAATATTTAGTTGAAAAGAATTGATATGAAAGTCTAGCTTTGAGTTTCATAAATTAAAAATGTAAATTATTTCTCAAACAAATTGCTTTTAAATTTACAGGATACTAAAGGATGAAAAGTATTCTAAAGATACTGCCGTTATCTGAACTTGTTTTTGTAAATTTGTGTTTGAAATTTTTTACTAAATGAAAGAAAGTGCTGTAAAAAAAATTGCAGTTCTTACTTCGGGAGGTGACTCTCCGGGGATGAACGCAGCATTAAGAGCGGTCGTAAGAACTGCCAATTATTATAATATCGAATGTTACGGAGTGAGAGAAGGCTATAATGGTCTTATCCACGATGATTTCCTGAAAATGGGACCTCGTTCTGTAAAAAATATAATCAACCAAGGTGGAACTATTCTGAAATCTGCCCGTTCCAAAGAGTTTATGACCAAAGAAGGTCGCCAGAAAGCCTATGACAATTGCGTGAGATACGGAATTGAAGCTTTGGTGTGCATCGGTGGAGACGGAACTTTTACCGGAGCGAAGATTTTTAATGAAGAATTCGGAATCAGAGTAATCGGTGTGCCGGGAACGATTGATAACGATATCTTCGGAACAGATAATACGATTGGTTTTGATACGGCTTTGAATACAGCCATGGATGCCATTGATAAAATCCGTGATACGGCAACTTCTCACAACAGGGTTTTCTTTGTTGAGGTGATGGGGCGTGATGCAGGTTTTATTGCCCTAAACAGTGGTTTGGCAACCGGTGCTTTGGATATTTTGATTCCTGAGAAAAAAGACAGTATGGATGAGTTGTTTGCCAACTTCAGAAATGCAGAGAAAACAGGAAAATCCTCAAGTATTGTGGTAGTTGCAGAAGGTGAAAAGCTTGCCAATATTTATGAATTGGCTGAGCAGACCAAAAAAGAATTTCCTGATTATGATATTCGTGTGGCTATCTTAGGTCATATCCAAAGAGGTGGATCACCGAGTTGTGCCGACAGAGTTTTGGCGAGCAGACTAGGTTTTGGTGCAGTTACCGGATTGATGGTAGGAGAGAATAATGTAATGGCAGGAATGCGTTCCAACGAAATTGTTTATACACCCATCGAAGAAGCCATTAAAAAACACAACGAAATCAACAAAGATCTTCTTTTGATTTCAGAAATTTTAGCAATCTAATATTTTATATAATTAAATAAATCAAAACAATTATGTCAACAATTAAAGTAGGTATTAACGGGTTTGGTAGAATCGGTCGTCTTGTATTCAGAGCTATGACTGAAAGAGACAACATCGAAGTCGTTGGTATCAATGACCTTATTAATGCAGAATACATGGCTTACATGCTAAAGTATGATTCTGTACACGGTATTTTCCCGGGAGAAGTTTCTGTAGAAGGAAATGATCTTGTAGTAAATGGTAAAAAAATCAGAGTTACCGCTGAAAGAGACCCAAATAACCTAAAGTGGAACGAAATCGGTGCTGATTACATCGTAGAATCTACTGGTTTATTTTTAGATAAAGAAAGTGCTGCTGCACACATCAACGCTGGTGCAAAAAAAGTAATCCTTTCTGCTCCTTCTAAAGATGATACTCCAATGTTTGTAATGGGTGTAAACCACACAGAACTTACAGACGATATCAAAATCTTATCAAATGCATCTTGTACTACAAACTGTTTAGCTCCTTTGGCTAAAGTAATTCACGATAACTTCGGAATCGTAGAAGGTTTGATGACCACTGTACATGCTACAACTGCAACTCAGAAAACTGTTGACGGTCCTTCAATGAAAGACTGGAGAGGTGGTAGAGCTGCCTTGAACAATATTATTCCTTCTTCTACTGGTGCTGCAAAAGCAGTAGGGAAAGTAATTCCTTCATTAAACGGAAAATTAACAGGGATGTCTTTCAGAGTACCAACTGTTGACGTTTCTGTAGTAGATTTAACGGTAAGAATTGAAAAGGCTGCTTCTTACGAAGAAATTTGTTCAGTAATCAAAGCTGCTTCTGAAGGTGAATTGAAGGGTATTCTTGGTTACACAGAAGATGCTGTAGTTTCTCAGGATTTCGTAGGAGATAAGAGAACTTCAATCTTCGATAAAGACGCTGGTATTATGCTTTCTCCTAACTTTGTAAAACTAGTTTCTTGGTATGACAACGAAATGGGTTATTCAAATAAATTAGTTGATATGTTAATTCACGCTTCTTCTTTGTCAAAATAATAAGCAATCAAATATGCATAATGAAACCTTCCGATTTTGGAAGGTTTTTTTTGTTATAGATTAAATAGAGAATAGCCTATAGCAATGCCAATCCAAGGCTTTTTGTTATAATTCCACTTTTCAGAATCATTTCCAATTGCGTAATCCCATCCTAAAAATCCACCTAAACTAATTTTGTTAAATGAATAGGCTGTTCCCAAACCAATACTTGCTAATCCTTTTGTAATTTTTACATCTCCAATTAAAGGTTGTTCGGCAGCAGAAGTATTACTGCTGTTTAATTCTACAACGGATGATCCGACAAATAATCCTAAAGTGAGTTTTGAATTATTAGTTTTGCAATCAACTTGTTCACGATACCTAAATGTTGTTTTACCAAAAGAAATACCTGCTAAGACATTGATATTGAGACTCGCTGATGAGAATTCTTCTGATATATTAGGTTATTTAAATCTATATTTAAATGGGATTGTAAAAACAGAAACTGTTCCATCAATAAAAGGTAATCTAATTTTATCCCCATTTTTAAGTTTGTAATAATAGACATCGTCTCCTAGTACTTCATTAAAACGTTTCCTACTTACATAAACTTTATCATCTACAAATTTGACATATCCCCAAAAATCGGAATCTACATTGATTTCTTTTTTTATGACGAGCATTTTAAAAAAATTATCATCAACGATTATGTCTCTAGTTACATTTTGCTTTTCTCCATTTACAGTTATTTGTTCTGTGGCTTTAACTGTTTTATTGTTTTTATAAACATCTTTTACAGAGTCAAGTTGTTTGGTAGACCATTTATCATATTTTAATGAATTTTTTTGTTTCAAATTTAATTCTTCTTTTTTTGAAACTATAAAGTAGATTCTACTTGAATTTTCCTGTCCGAAAATCATTCCTGCAAATCCCAACAGAAATATTAATAAAAATTTTGTTTTCATGGCTATTAATTTTTAAACAAATTTTATAAATTTAATAGCATGATAAAATAACCCGTTTGGGTGATTTTTTGTTAAGAGGCTTTTGGAGTTTTAATAAAATAACCTTTGATTTAAATTAATAAAATCTACAATTCCGTATTTTCTTTTGGAGGCTCAATTGGAGAATTGTTAGTAATATTAATACTTGTTGGAGTCAATAGTGGGATTCCGTCATCATCCAGACGTTTTTTTATTTTCATTAAAGCTTCACTTTTTATCTGAAGCATATTTGCTCCTACAGCAATCCAGAATTTTGCCTGTAAAGTAAATGTTCCCTGCTTCAGGTTGGTGAAAATTACCTCAGAACTTTCTATCCTATCAATATTTTCTAAACTTTTAATCACCTCTAAAATACCAATTTGTGCTTTGCTTACATCTTCATCTGCAGGAATCTCAAAATCTAAAATAATTTTTCGTTGTGGAGAAGCCGTAATATTTGAAAAAGGTGCATTGAAAATCACCTGATTCGGGATGTATACTTTTTTACCGTCATCACTGATTATTTTTGTGGTTAAGAAACCGATCTCCATTACCGTTCCCGAATTTCCGCCGATAATGATATAATCTCCGACTTTAAATGCTTTGTCAATACCAATCAGCATTCCCGAAAATATACTCGAAACGAGGTCTTTTAGCGCAACACCGGCAATTACACCTGCAACTCCTAAACTTCCGATAAATTTCCAAAGGAAACCGCTGAAGCCCATTATTTCTAAAGCAATAAAGCTTCCCATTATCACTATAATAAATCTGAAAATTCCGATAATGGTAAGTATAGATCCTTCTTTTTTAGTTTTAGGGAAAACCTTATGCATGATTTTTACCGCAAGTTTACTCAGATATTTACTCGTCAATAAAAAAAGCATAAAAACAATAATACCAACAACCAACTTTGGTGTAAGTTTCGCAAATGCGATATACCAATTTTGTAAAACTTTATATACCGTATCTACGTAGCTTAAGCCGTACTCCATAAAATATTTTTTAATATTATAAATAAATTTTCTAGCAAAAATTTTGCCAGTAACAAAAAGTCTATTAAATTTGTAGACTAATAAAAACAAAATGTTATGTCAATTAAACTAGGAGATACCGCACCCAACTTTCAGGCAGATTCTACTGCTGGAAACATTGATTTTTATGAATATCTTGGAGATTCGTGGGGGATTTTATTTTCTCACCCTGCAGATTATACTCCGGTTTGTACGACAGAACTAGGTTATACCTCAAAATTAATATCAGAGTTTGACCAAAGAAATACCAAGGTAATTGCTTTAAGCGTCGATGGAGTAGAAGATCACAAAAACTGGATCAAAGACATCAATGAAACCCAAAATACTGATGTGCAGTTTCCGATCATTGCAGATAAAGACAGAAAAGTTTCAGCACTATATGATTTTATCCATCCGAATGCATCACTTACAGCGACTGTACGTTCTTTATTAATCATTGATCCGGATAAAAAAGTAAGGCTTATTATTACCTATCCTGCTTCCACAGGAAGAAATTTTAATGAGATTCTGCGAGTTTTAGACTCGTTACAACTGGTAGATTCTCACAAAATCGCAACTCCTGCAAACTGGAATGATGGTGATGATGTCATTATTCCGCCTTCGATTAATACTGAAGATGCAAGAAATATTTTCCCTAAAGGTGTCACTGAGATCAAACCTTATCTTCGCTACACACCTCAACCTAATAAATAGTCTTAGATTTTTTATTTATTATATAGTTTAGTTTTAATTTGAAAAAGCGGCTCGGAAAATTTTCCGAGCCGCTTTTGTTGTATTTTCAAAGCTGCTATTTTAAGTCGTTGGCAACTGCTTTTGCTTTTGAAGTAGGTAAGTAAATACTGAAACCTACATTGAAACTAATTCTGGACGTTAATCCTTCGTTTCCAAAACCAGTTACTCCGTTGTATTTTACTAAACCTTCAACGCCGATATTCGGAGTGATAAAGTAAGAATATCCAGGACCTACACCAAAGTCTAAACCAGTTGTTGAGATACCATTTTCCACATTAAATCCACCTACTCCTACATTACCTTCCAAGAAGAATCTACCATGATTCAATAAATTGTCGACACCTTTTTCCCCCGGAGATAAGAAGTAACGACCTAGAGCTCCAACACCGTAATCAAATTGTGTTGATGCACCTGCACCTGGTTTAGAGAATCCTAAAGTAACGTAACCTCCTAATGCAACATTATCTTTGATAAAATATGCTGCTCTTGGCTGAAGTTTGATATCGTAACCTGCTCCTGTATTTAAACCAAAGTTGCTAGAAAGTAAGCTACTACCTACCATCCAGTTTCCTTCCTGAATTTGTGCATTTGCTGTTCCGGTCAATCCTGCAACAGCCAATATTCCTGTAAAAATTAGCTTTTTCATAAGTTTATAATTTTAATATTTAATGTTCATTATTTTGATAATGCAGTAAATTCAATAAATGTGCCACTAAATATATTTCAAATCAATTTTATGAATACTTGATAAATATCACAATACTCAGTTTAGGCTAAAATTATTACAGATATTACAATTAAATGAATAATAGTACGACTGAAATTACCAATCCCGCAATTGCAAATTTTATTCCTCTTTTAAAAGCTTTCGTCTTAGGATTAAACATCCAGAAACTTGAGATCACAAAGAAAAATAGGGATACACCGAAGAATGCATTAAGAGGTGATAAAGTATCTTTTGACTGTGACTTGTGAAGCTTCGTCATTTTATCCAACACAAAAGGAAGCTCTTTTTTAGTGTACTTTGCCTGTCCTGTTGATGTATTGTAAGTTCCCTGTTTGAATTTTAAAACATCACCTTCTTTTTTTTCAACTTCGAAATTTTTTATTTTCAGCTCTTTTCCAAGTTCTTTCTCTGAAAGGTTTATTGCGATTTTTTTATCAATCTTATTTTCTTTTTTCAAGAAGTCAGTGTCTCTGTAAATTAGCAAAACACCACTTATAGCATAAATCGCCATAATTCCGGCAAGAAAAAAGCCTAAATAACGGTGTGTAACTCTCATAAAACTTCTTGTGTCCTTGATCTTATCCATATATTATTTTTTCGTTTAAAATTTCAAAAGTGGAAACTGCAAAATTGCAACTTCCACTTTGAATTGAGAAATTATTAATGTTATAAAATTTTAAAGTCTGTATGTCAATGTAAAATAGTAATTTCTTGGTGTAATAGGGTTTACAGAGTAATTTTCGTGAACGTTGTAGTTTACAACATCAAACAAGTTACCCACTCTTCCTTGTAGAGAGATTTTTTTCCATTCGTATCCTAAAGATAATGAAACTGTTGTGTAATCTTTTAGTTCAAAACTTCTGCTCACATCTTTTCTGGTAATATTTGTAGATTTTGAATCATTCCAACCTGCAATTCTGTCTCCGATATAATAAACTCCTATTCCTGCTTTTAATCCCGGAACATAGTTTGTGAATTTGTAAAATACTGATGCATTGGCTGTCGTTGCAGGTGTTCTTACAAGTCTCTGCTTTTCTACATATCCTTTTTCAGGAGTATCTAAATAGACTGAGTTGTTATATGAAAAACCTCCGATGATAGAAAGGTTTTCTGTAGGATTTCCGGTAATATCCAATTCTACACCACGGCTTCTCATTTTTCCTGCAAATTCTTTTAAATTTGTATCTGGTGTTTGTACAGAACCTACATTGTCAACATAGAAAAAATTCTGATAAAAGTTATGATATAAAATTTGGTAAAGCGTAACGTTAACTGCTAAAGCGTTATTCCAAATATTTTTCTTAGCACCTATTTCATATTGATCTACTGTGGTAGGTTTTATTCCTTGTTTAGGTAAGGCATTTACTCTGTCTCTAACTTGTGAAATTGTTCCGGTAGTATTCAGATTGGTTATCATATCAGACATATAACCTGCATTTGTTGCGAATGAATTGGTATATGTTGCAAATGCTGAGAAATTATCATTTGGCATATATACAAAACCTACTTTTGGTGAAAAAGCGTTATCTGAAGTTGCCGAATTTGCCACTTCAAATTTTTCGTTTGCCGTAAAACGGGTTGTTAAGCTCGGCATATTTTCAAGATATGACCAACGAAGACCTGCGATTACTTTAAATTCTTTTGTTAAACTAACAAAATCCTGAGCGTAAACACCAATTCTTCTTGTCCTTGTTCTTGTCTTAGTATTTAAATTAGAGTCAGGCATTGCCAAGCTTCCATTATCCCAAGAACTTGGGTCATCCAAATACAATATGTTTGTAGGAGCTTGTATCAAATTATAAGCATTTGCGTCAGACTGACCATAATCTGCATCTGTGCCAATTAATACTTTATGATTGATTTTTCCTGTATTGAATTCTCCATTTACATTTACCTGTACAGAACCATAATTTTGTTCGTTATAAGTTTTGTTTAGTGGTGTGGTCCAAGATAATCGTGTCGCAGTAGGAGATGCATATGCCCATTGTATACGTTCCGTTGAGAAATAATCTTTAGTATAATTTTGATATGATGTAGAGGCATTCAACGCCCATTTGTCATTAATTTGATGATTAAATGTTACGTTTGTTGAAGCTTGCTGAACATTTTGATATTGCCAGTCGGTTCCAAAAAAAGTATTTCTAGGTAACCAGTCAATAAGCGAATAGCTTTGATCTTTGTTGGTAATTGACCCAATCCCGAAATCAGGAGTAAGATCATTTTTAAGATAATCAGCTTCTACAATTAGTTGAGACTTTTCGCTTAAATTAAACAAGAAAGAAGGATTAAAATAATACTTTTCAGATTTTACCACATCTCTGAAACTCTCTGCATACTCGTAAGTTCCATTCATTCTGAAAGCTACATTTTTAGAAATCGGACCATAAATATCAACCATTGGCTTGTAAGAATTCCAGCTTCCTGCGTTCATTCCTACACTTCCTCCAAAATTAAACTTTGGCTTTTTTGTAACTAAATTAATAATTCCTCCGGCTGCTGCATTTCCGTAAAGCATTGCGGTGGCTCCTTTTAAAACTTCCACTCTTTCAAGTCCGCTCACTTCAGGAAAAACGCCGCTATTCACTCTCGCTCCGTTTTTATAAATATTATCGTTTCCGAAAATAAAACCACGACCTCCGAAACTGTCTTGAGAACCACCTCTTGCGGAAGTAAGGTAAACTCCGTTTACATTTTGAAGAACATCACTCAGTTGTTTTGCCTGCTGTTGTTCGATAATCTCATGGGTAACTATAGAAATCGCCTGGGGATTTTCCATTACCGTAAGATTTGATTTTGTCGTTGCCGGTTTTGCTGTATTTGGATTTCCTGTTTTATGAAGATTTACATCTTCAATGCTTTGGATTCTGATAGTATCAGATTCAGAATTGTTTCTCATTTGAGCACTTACAGATACTGTAATAGCTAAAAAACTCAGTGAGATAAAATTTCTCTTCATTTTACTTTATTTGGAATGGATTTAAATAATGTCGCAAAAGTAAGTATTAAGTTTTGTGTTATTTAGAATTAATAAAAATAATTATTGTGATTTTTGTCATATTCAAACATAATAGATTATAGATATTCACTCTATGTTTTTCATAGAAGAGTTTTTTATAAATATATTTGTTGAAAATTAAATGTATGCAATTGATAAAAGTGGGTCTTTGCGCCTTTGGAATGAGCGGAAAAATTTTTCACGCTCCATTTTTAAAAGAACATCCCGGATTTTTTATGTCGGCGATTGTAGAAAGAACGAAAGAAGAATCAAAAGAAAAATATCACGATGCAACAATTTACCATTCAGTAGAAGAAATGCTACAGAATGCTGATATAGAAGTTGTGGTTGTCAATACGCCGGTTCAGACCCATTTTGAATATGCAAAAATGGCTTTGGAAGCCGGGAAAAACGTGATCGTAGAAAAACCATTTACGGTAAACGTCACAGAAGCTGAAGAATTGGTAAGATTGGCAGAAAGTAAAAATCTGTTTCTAAGTGTTTACCAAAATAGAAGATTTGATCGTGATTATCTCCAGGTACAGAAAATTATTTCAGAAGGAAAACTTGGAAATATCAAGGAAGTTGAGATCCGATTTGATAGATTCAGAACTGAACCAAGTGCAAAAGAGCATAAAGAAAATCCCGAATTAGATGGTTCAGGATCAGTTCATGATTTAGGTTCTCATTTGATTGATCAGGCAACTCAGCTTTTTGGTTTTCCTGAAAAACTTTTTGCAGACATATTTTCGATGAAAGGAGAAGAGTTTGCCAATGATTATTTTGAAATTTTGCTTTATTATAAAAATGATTTAAGAGTAAGATTGAAATCTTCAGTTTTTACCAAAGAGGATCATTATGCTTATAAAATTTTCGGAGATAAAGGAAGCTTTTTGCAGGAAAGAACTGATGATCAGGAAAATGAATTGGCTGCCGGAGCAATTCCAACTTACGGAAAAGACTGGATGAAACCTTTAAAAGAATCTGACGGAATTTTAAATTATTCAAATGAAAATTCTGAATCTGAAAGAATTTTAACTTCAAGCGAATCCGGAAATTACATGAATTATTATCAGCAGATCTATGAACATATCGTTTTTGGATACGCTTTGCCGTCTTTAGGAAATGAAGTTGTTCAGAATATGAAAATTATTGAAGCTGCACTGGAAAGTTCTAAGAAAGGTAAAGTTATTGAGTTAAATTAAAATTAAATATGAAAAAAAGAAGCTCAAGTTTTACAGTGATCGGTCTTTTGTTTGTAGGAATCGGTTTGACTTTGGTGAATGACAATATGTATTTGAAATACGGTTTTCTTATTCTGGGAACTGCTTTTCTCTTGTACAGTATTTCTACAATGATTAAAAATAAATAATCCTTCATATCATCATAAAAAAAGAGCTGCTCAAATTATTGAACAGCTCTTTTTTAGTATTTAAATCTTTTAATCTTGAAGTTCAAGCCATCTCATTTCGTGATTTTCGAGTTTTTCAGATAGACTTTCCAGTTCTGCAGAAAGTTTTGCGATTTTCTCGTATTCTGTTTCGTTGTTTAGCTGATCAAGAATTTTGGCTCTTTTTTCTTCAAACTCAGGAATTTCTTTTTCAATTGTTTCCAACTCGCGTTGTTCTTTGAAAGAGAGTTTCTTTTTCGGAGCTTGTGGTTTTGAAACGGTTGCTACTACAGGTGTTTCAATCGCTTTTTCAACTGCAGGTTTGCCTTTTTTCTCTTCATTCTTCTGACTTCCATCTTCCAACTTTTTATTTTCTCTGTATTCTGAGAAGTTTCCGATAAAATCTTTGATTTTTCCTTCACCTTCAAATGCCAAAATATGATCAACAATTCTGTCCATAAAATATCTGTCGTGGGAAACGATAATCAGACTTCCCTGAAAGTTTAACAGGAAATTTTCCAAAACCGTCAAAGTTGGAAGATCAAGATCGTTTGTAGGCTCATCAAAAATCAAAAAGTTTGGATTCTGATATAAAATATACATCAAATGCAGTCTTCTTTTTTCTCCACCCGAAAGTTTAGAAATCGGAGAATATTGCGTTTGATCATCAAACAAGAATAGTCTCAAAAATTGTGATGCAGAAATGGTTTTTCCATTAGCTAAAGGAAAGTTTTCAGAAATATCTTTGATGAAATCAATTACTCTTTCGTCTTCTTTATATTTTAAACCTTTCTGAGAAAAATATCCGAATTTGATGGTTTCTCCCGTTTCGATCTCTCCGGAATCTTTAGGTTCAAAACCTTGGATGATATTTAATAAAGTAGATTTTCCGGCACCATTTTTTCCTACAATTCCTACTTTTTCACCACGTTGAAACGAGTAACTGAAATCTTTCAGCAACAATTTATCACCATAACTTTTAGAAATATCTTTAAGTTCAAGAATTTTGTTACCTAATCTCTTCATTTCAAAATCGAGTTCCAAAGATTCTTTACGGGTATCGGTTTTTGCTACTTTTTCAGTTTCGTAAAAATCGTCTTGTCTGGATTTGGATTTTGTGGTTCTCGCTTTAGGTTGTCTTCGCATCCACTCCAACTCTTTTCTGTAAAGATTTTGTGCTTTGTCGATGGTAGAGTTCATATTATCCTCGCGAATCATTTTATTCTCCAGATAAGTTGCATAAGAGCCATTGTGGAAATACAGATTCTGATCTTCCATTTCCCAGATAATTCCGCAAACTGCATCAAGAAAATAACGGTCGTGTGTTACAAGAAGCAAAGTGATTTTTGCTTTATTTAAGTAGCTTTCAAGCCATTCAACCATTTCCACATCAAGGTGGTTGGTCGGCTCATCCATGATCAGGAGGGTGTGACGATGTTCGGCTCTAGTTTCTGTTAAAAGTTTGGCTAATGCAACACGTTTTATTTGTCCACCGGAAAGCATTCCCATTTTGGCGGTCAAGTCTGTGATTTTAAGCTGAGAAAGAATCTGGCTCATTTCATTTTCAAGATCCCAGGCTTTATGAATCTCCATTTCAGCTAATGCAATTTCCATTTCATCTGGATTTCCCGATAGCAATGCGTGATGATATTTTTTTAAAGCCAAAATTGGAGCAGAATCTAAAGTCATCATAAATTCTTCAATCGTCAGATCAGATTCAAAATCAATTTCCTGATCAAACAAAACCACCTGAATGTCTTTATTAATGATTACAGAGCCACTGTCTGCGATTTCTTTTCCCATTAAAATTTTCAGCAAAGTAGATTTTCCGCTTCCGTTTTTGGCAACAATGGCAATTTTGTCACCTTCATTGATGTTGAAAGAAATATTTTTAAAAAGAGTTTTAATCCCGTAAGACTTTGTAAGATTCTCTGCCGCAACGTAATTCATTGATATCCAAATTTTGTGGTGCAAAAATACGAAATATTAAAGCTTTTAATAGATAAATATATTTTTGTAAACTTTTTTAATGTAGATTTGGAAACATAAACAAAAACTTAAAATTATGATGCAAATTAACTTTTTAGCAATATTATTTGCTGCATTAGTGCCTTTGTTGATGGGATTTATTTGGTATAATCCAAAGGTTTTCGGAAAAATATGGATGAAGGAATCCGGATTGACAGAAGAGAAAATGAAAGATACAAGCATGGGAATGGTATTTATTGTTTCTATTATTTTATCAATAATGATTGGCTTTTTTCTGCAGATGGTGACCATCCATCAATTTGGCGCTTTGGGAATGGTGGGAGGAGATCCTGATTTGGCAAAACCCTCATTTGCTGCATTTATGCATGATTACGGAACTGCTTTCAGGTCTTTTGGTCATGGTGCTTTGCATTCTTTCATGACAGGAGTTTTCTTTGTGTTTCCTCTTATAGCAATTAATGCAATGTTTGAAAGAAAATCCTGGAAATATATTTTTATCAATACAGGATATTGGACGATTACGATTACCTTAATGGGAGGAATAATCTGCGGTTGGTACGCTATTGACGGATTTAATCTCGTGACTCCAAAATAAAATTTAAACCATTTAAAATATAGGCTACATTTGTAGCCTTTTTTATGTCTTATACTTTTAAAAAATACAAATTTTCGTCAGAAATTCCCAATGACTGGAACGATGTAATCGGGCAGCATAATATTATGTTGTCTAAAGAATACTTTGAGACTTTAGAAACTTCATGTCCCAAAAACATGGAGTGCTTTTATGTGGGATTTTTCTCAGCCGATGAATTGATTGGCGGTGCTTTGTTTCAATATTTAAATTTTATCCAACATAAAACTTTTCAGAGAGATGAAGTTTTGTGTGACGTAAAAAATTTTATTGCTAAAAAGTTCAGTAAAAATGTGATGATTCTGGGCAACAATATGCTCACCGGACAAAACGGGTTTTACTTTGATGCGTCAAAAATTACTATTGATCAGGTAATTCCGCTTTTGGATGAAGCTGTTCGGGAAATGCAGAAGCAGGAAGGAAAAACGTCACTCATTATTTACAAAGATTATCAGGCGAGTTTTATCAAATATTTTCAGGGTAAAAATCATCGTTCTTTTTTCAGATTTTCCGTTCAGCCGAATATGATTTTAAGGGTAAAGGAAAATTGGTTGACTTTTGAAGATTATCTCAACGCTTTTTCAACTAAATACAGAACCAGAGCCAAATCTGCCAAGAAAAAAAGAGACGGAATTTTAAAATCTGAAATGCATTTTGATGAAATTAAAAAACATCAGAAAGAAATGAATATTCTGTATCAGAATGTTGCTGAAAATGCAACCTTTAACACATTTTTCCTCACAGAAAATCATTTTGAAAGTATGAAAAAGTCTTTAAAAGAAAATTTCAGAGTTTTCGGATATTATTTGGATGAAAAACTGATCGGTTTTTATACTTTAGTTCTCAACAATAAAGATATTGATACCTATTTTCTTGGCTACGACAAAGAACTTCAAAAAGAAAAACAAATCTATCTTAATATGCTTTTAGATATGGTAGAGTTTGGAATTAATGAGAAATTCAGTCGAATTATTTTCGGAAGAACTGCTTTAGAAATAAAGTCTACGATTGGAGCAAAACCTGTTGAAATATTCGGATTGATAAAACATAGCAATCTCCTGATTAATCAATTTATAGAAAGAATCTTTACTTCACTAAATCCGGCAATAGAATGGATTCAAAGAAAGCCTTTTAAGTAGTTTTATTTATTTGGCTTACGTTATCCTTTAGAACGCTGAAAGGGTTTTAAACCCTTTCAGCGTTGAATATTAAATTTTTAAAAAATAATTATCTAAACTCAATCCAAAGTCAAACTCTTCAAAGACCAAACTCCGCCATTGTAAATATCCAGATCAACTTTGGTGTTGATGCCATACACAATTCCGTTTTCGCTGAACTGCCAGAAATCCCAGTCATCATCAGGAGAAGGAGTAGGAACATCATTGTAATTTGCTAACCAAAGCGGATAGTCGTCAAATTCGCCTTTCAGAAAGTCTTTGTAATAATGATAATACGTGTAAATGATTGGTTTTTCACCGTAAGTTTCTTCTACAATTTTGCACCAGATTTTCAGATCTTCAATCAGTTTTTTATTTGATTTTCTTCTCGGAATTTTTTCAATATCTAAAATGGGTGGCAGATCACCGCTTTCAAGTTTTACATTCTCCAGAAAATTATTTGCCTGAATGACAGGATCTTCATCAGCTCTGTAAAAATGATAAGCACCACGAATCAGTTTATGTTTCTGTGCCTGTTGCCAGAATTCGTCAAAATGTTTGTCTGCGCTTCTGTTTCCCATTGTTGCTCGCATTACAACAAATTCCAAAGGAATGGTCTTATTTCCGATACTTAAACTGTCCCAACTGATATCTTCTTTATTCTGATAATGTGAAATGTCAAAACCGTACGTTTTATCAAGATTGTTACTAAGAATTTTCTGTATTCTTAAAGTTTCATTTTCACTATTATGAAGCTTTTTATGACTGAATTTATTAAAATATAATGCGTAATAGTAACTTATTGACTGTTTGAGGTAAAAGCCTGTTCCGATAAGGGCAATGATCAATATTCCCAAAAGAATTTTTCGGCGTAAAAAATAATTCTTACGTCTTTTTTTATGGATGCTTTTGGCAGTTTTTTTGGTATACTTTTTTCTGGTCATAAAGTTTTGCAAAACTAACTTTTTGCTCCTGAAAATGCTAAATAAAATCAGTAAATTTGTGTATTATGGAAACACGCGAAAAGATCATCATCATCGGAGGAGGTTTTGCGGGGCTGCAGCTTGCGAAAACATTAAACAATAAAAACAAAAAAGTAATTGTTTTAGATAAAGTAAACCATCATATGTTTCAGCCGCTGTTTTATCAGGTTGCATGTGGCAGAATCGAACCCTCCAATATTTCTTTTCCCTTCCGGAAAATCTTTCAGAATTCCAGAAATACACAGTTTCGCTTAACGGAAGTTAAAGAGATTATTCCCTCCCAAAATAAAGTCATTACAGATGAGGCTGAATTCACTTACGATAAACTAATCATTGCAACAGGTTGCAAAACCAATTTTTTTGGAAATAAAGAACTTGAAAGTAAAGCTTTCGGGATGAAAAATACCCAGGAAGCGATCGGTATCAGAAATCACGTGCTGATGACTTTTGAAAAACTGATTCTTGAAAAAAGCCGTAGCGATGATGGAAACTGGAATATCGTCATCGTCGGAAGCGGACCGACCGGAGTAGAATTGGCAGGTGCTTTTTCTGAGATGAAGAAAGAAATTCTTCCGCGTGATTATCCGTACATGAATTTTAATAATCTTAAAATCAATTTGGTAAGTTCTACAGAAAAACCTTTGGCAGTAATGAGTCCTGAAGCTCAGGAAAAATCTGAAAAATATCTTAAAGAACTCGGCGTTAACTTTATGAGTGGAGAAGTGGTGACTGATTATGATGGTGATAAAGTATTTTTAAAAAGCGGAAAGCAGATTCCGTCGAATAATGTAATCTGGGCTGCGGGAGTTGTAGGAAATGTGGTTGAAGGTTTTCCTTCTGAAAAGCTGATCAGAAACAGATATATCGTTGATCGTTTTAATAAAGTAAAAGGATACGACAATATCTATGCTATAGGAGATATTGCCTACATGGAAACTCCGAAATATCCTCAAGGCCATCCTCAGGTTGCTAATGTTGCAATCAATCAGGCGAAAAATTTAGGAAAGAATTTTTTAAGAAAAAATCTTGCGGAATGGAACGAATATGAGTATAAAGATCAGGGTTCATTGGCAACAATCGGAAAGCACAGAGCAGTTGTAGATTTACCTTTTATAAAATTTCAGGGATTTTTAGCGTGGTATTTTTGGATGTTTTTACATTTAATGCTTATTTTGAGCGTTCGAAATAAGCTGGCGATATTTTTTAACTGGATGTGGAGCTATTTTAACAAAGATTCATCCTTGCGACTGATTATTTCGCCCAATAAAAAAAATAATATGGAACAATGAGAATTGATATAATAAGTGTATTGCCGGAACTGATGGAAAGCCCGTTTAGAACTTCTATTTTGAAAAGAGCAGTTGATAAAGGTCTGGTAGAAGTACACTTTCATCAGTTGAGAGACTGGTCGGTCAACAAACACAGGCAGATCGATGACGAACCTTACGGTGGCGGAGCAGGAATGGTGATGATGATTGAGCCTATAGATAAATGTATTTCTGAATTGAAATCTCAAAGAGAATACGATGAGGTGATTTATTTAACACCGGACGGAGTTACATTGAATCAGAAAATAGCAAACGCACTTTCCATAAAAAATAATCTTATTTTCCTTTGCGGACATTACAAAGGGATCGATCAGAGATTGAGAGATTTGCATATAACGAAAGAGATTTCGATAGGAGATTATGTATTGACAGGCGGTGAATTGGCAGCTTGTGTTTTGGCAGATTCTGTTATCCGTTTGCTTCCGGGAGTTTTGAATGATGAACAAAGTGCTTTGACGGACAGTTTTCAGGACGACCTTCTGTCACCTCCGATTTATACAAGGCCAGAGTCTTATAGAGGTTTGGAAGTTCCAAAAATTCTTTTAAGCGGAAATTCTGCAAAAATTGAAGAATGGAGACATGATGAAGCGGTGAGAATTACTCAGGAAAAACGTCCCGATCTTTTGCATTGAAAAGGTTATTTTTTGTGAAGAAAAAACAATTGTAATCGTTTTCAAACACAGTATTTTGACGTAATTCACAATGTAATGGAAAAATTTTCATGAAAATAATTTTAAATATATTAAAATTTTGATCGGAATAAATTCACAAGCTTACGATTATGGTAAATTTTATGCCTTTTACGTGGAAATTTAATTATTAAATGTGGTGTGGTACTGAAAAAAACAATAAATTTACACTCTGAAATTAAAATTTTAGACTGGTCAATACAAAAATGTTAGATGGAATTGTTTGCTTTTTATAATGTAGAAAATTTATTTTTGCCAGATCCTCCGTCTAATCATAGGCTAGATCCCACCAAATCAGGACTCAGGAATTGGGACGAAAGGAAATACAGAGATAAGTTATTCAAAATCTCTCACGTTTTCCAGCTGATGAAGGAAGAAACAGGTATTTTGCCATGTATGATTGGTCTTTCTGAGATCTCAGGAAGAAAGGTTTTGGAAGATCTTGTGGAAATGAGCCCATTCAATTCTCATTATGGCATTGTGCATTATAATTCGATGGATGAAAGAAAGGTAGATGTTGCCTTGCTGTATGATAAATCTAAAATTGAGATTCTTGATTCCGAAGCAATCACATTCTTTTTTGAAATTGTAGATAATAACCCGGAAAACTATGACACCACAAGAGATGTTTTGTTTTCAAAGATAAAGTATAAGGAAGAGATCATTAATGTTTTTGTGGCGCATCTGCCCTCCAAAAGGGAAAAAGATATCAATCAGCCAAAACGGAATTATATTTTGGGCGAGATCAGAAACAGAATTCTTCAGATCATAAATGTAGAAAAAGAAAATGTAATTTTGTGCGGGGATTTTAATGAAAATCCGGACGATGAAAATTTAGTGAAGATTCTTTTTGATGATAAAGGCAATAAAGTGATTCAAAATCCTTTTCAGGAACTTTATTCAACTAAGAATTATTCTGCATTTCATTATAAGTCTGGTTTATTATTTGATCAAATTCTGTTATCGCAGTCTTTCTTTGAGAATGACCGTCTTCTGTCTTTTTACGATGCCAGAATTTTTAAGCCGGAAAAGCTAAGGAGCCGCAATAAAATGTTTAATGAAAGACCATTCAGAACCTATGCAGGAACCCGTTATTTGGGAGGTTACAGTGATCATTTTCCTGTTTTTGTAGTATTAAAGAAATAAAATGACAATATAAAAAGTAATAATCAACGATGAAAAACTCAACAAGTACAAGCTATCACTTAGACCCTCTAGACAAAGAAATCATCTATATGTTGATGGATAATGCCAAAAGTTCATTAGCTTTCATTTCAAAGCAGGTAGGAATTTCAACTACAGCTGTACATCAAAGAATTAAAAAATTGGAACATGCAGGAGTGATAGAAAACTCTATTTCCTTCCTTAATCCGAGAAAAATAGGATATAAAGTGGTTTCCTATATCGGAATGTTTCTTGATCAGCCAAGTCATTACAATGACGTTGTAAAATCACTGAAAGAAGTAAATGAAGTGGTAGAAGCACATTATACTACAGGAAATTACACGATTTTCCTTAAAGTTTTATGCAAAGACAACGATCATTTGATGGAAATTTTAAATAAACTTCAGAAAATGAAAGGTGTTACCAGAACGGAAACTTTTATCTCATTGGAGCAAGGAATCTACAGACAGTTAAAAGTATAAGTTGTCATGAATATTGCTCGATATCTTGATTCAACATATCTGAAAACACCTGCTCAATCAGGTCTTTCGGAAGAAGAAACTTTACAGACGGATAAAGATCTTGCGCAGGTTGCTATTGATAATGGTATTTTTGCAATCATGATTCGCCCCGATTATGTTTCGGAGATCAAGAAATATATTCAGCAAAAGAATTCAGAGGTTGTCGTAGGAACGGTGATTGGTTTCCATGAAGGTACCAATTCTGTTGATGAAAAATTAGCAGAAGCTACAAAAGCAATCGAAGAAGGTGCAGACGAATTAGATTTTGTGATCAATTATTCTGAATATCTGAAAGGTAATTTAGATTTAGTAAAAGATGAATTTTTGCGATGCACAAAATTGTGTATCAATCATCATAAAGTTGCCAAATGGATCATCGAGATTGCAGCTTTAACGGATGAGCAAATTGCTGATTTGACTAAGAATATTTCCAATTGGGCAGAAGAAAATTTTTCTGAAAATGATTTATCTGAAATTTTTGTAAAATCTTCAACAGGTTTTTATGAAACCAAAAACGGAAAACCAAACGGAGCAACATTTGAAGGCATTAAAATAATGCTTGATAATGCCGGAAAACTTCCCGTAAAAGCAGCAGGCGGAGTAAGAACTCCCGAAGATGCCGAAAAGATGATCAATCTCGGTGTCAAAAGGATAGGAACCTCCTCGGCTTTAGCTTTAATTAAAAATGAATCTTCTTTGGAAGGATATTAAAATAACAAACCCATCAAAATCTGATGGGTTTGTTATTTTTATATTTTTTTTCTGACTATTTTACATTCAACCTTCCAGTGTTTCAAATGCTGGAAGGGTTTTAAGTATTAATATTTCAACCGGATACTTCTGGGAAATAAACCTTAAAAATTTATTTTAAATAAAATAAAGTAGTAATTTTAATCTAATTTTTAAATACAATGAAAAAAACAATTTCAATTCTGGCAATTTTATTGATTACATTATCTGCCAATGCACAAGAAAAGCAAACTGTAAAAGAAACAGTAAAAAAAGACGCTCAAGCTGTAGGAAATGCTGCTAAAAAAGGAGCCGACGCAACTAAAAAAGGTGTTAAGAAAGGAGCAAAATGGACAGGTAATACTGCAAAAAAAGGAGCCAAAGCTACAGAAAAAGGCGTTAAAAAAGGTGCTAATTGGGTAGGTGATAAAAGTAAAAAAGGCGCAAAAGCTGTAGAAAAAAACATATCAGGAGGTGAAAACTGATATCAAAAAATAATTTCTTTTTCCATGCATAGTAGAAATAAATAAACCCATCAGAATTTGATGGGTTTTGTTTTTATACTTAAAAGTTTAAATCAACATAAATATTGCTTAAACCTGCGCCTGATATTCTGCGTAAAATTCCTGAGTTTCTTTGATTACTTCATCCATTTCTTCCAGACTATACACTTCAAGAAATTTTCTTCTGAAATCTTTAAAATGAGGAATTCCACGGAAATAATTGCTGTAATGCTGTCTCATTTCGATCAGTCCCAATTTTTCACCTTTCCATTCTGCACTCCATTCTGCGTGTTGACGAACCGCCAAAAGTCGGTCTGAAATCGTCGGTGCATCAAGATGTTCTCCGGTTGCAAAGAAATGTTTGATTTCATTAAAAATCCAAGGATAACCAATCGCAGCACGGCCAATCATAATTCCGTCGCAGGCATATTTGTTTTTATATTCTAAAGCTTTTTCGGGAGAATCGATATCACCATTTCCAAAAATAGGAATTTCGATATTTGGGTTCTGCTTGATTCTTGAGATATGTTCCCAGTCAGCTTCTCCTTTATACATCTGTCCGCGGGTTCTTGCATGAATCGTCAAAGCTTTAATTCCCGTTTCCTGAAGACGTTCAGCAACTTCATCGATGTTGATTGAATTACTGTCCCATCCCAAACGGGTTTTCACTGTCACAGGAAGACTTGTAGAACTTACAACTGCTTTAGTCAGACGAACCATCATATCAACATCTTTCAAAACTCCAGCTCCTGCACCTTTGCAAACCACTTTTTTTACAGGACAACCAAAGTTAATGTCCACCAGATCAGGGTTTACGGTTTCTACGATTTTTGCAGACATCGACATTGCTTCTTCGTCACCCCCAAAAATCTGGATTCCCACAGGTCTTTCATAATCGAAAATATCCAGTTTTTTTCGGCTTTTCATTGCATCACGAATCAAGCCTTCAGAAGAGATAAATTCTGAATACATCAGATCTGCACCATGCAATTTACACAGTCGTCTGTATGGCGGATCACTTACATCTTCCATCGGAGCAAGCAAAAGCGGAAATTCCGGCAGTTCTATGTTGCCTATTTTTATCATGCCGCAAATTTACGAAATTCTAAACTTTCAGCATTTTGAAATTATCTATTGTTGTTATCGTCATGAAATCAACCTGAAATTCTCTATTTTTTTGCCTTCTAAATGCTTTTCCCAGCGTTGTAAAACGGGTTGTTCAAGTTTGAATTCACGGTATTCATCGGGTGACATGATGGGGATTCCGCTGATGATCGGGTAGACTCTTTTGCAATTGCCACAGATTAATAAACCTTCTGTGATATTTTCGGTTTCGTCTTGTAAAATGATCGTTAAATCTAAATCTGATCTGTCAAACGGACAGCACAGTTTTTCTATGGTTTTTATTCTCATTGCTTTACTTTTTAATTTTTTGATGATAATTTTTTATGCTTTCTGACGGATTTTCTGCACTCATTATTCCTGAAACAACAGCGATCCCGTCGTAATTTAATTCATCTAAATTTTTAAGATTATTTAAATCTATTCCGCCTGCTAAAAAGATTTTTCCATTGAAAATATTTTTAACTTTCTGAACCGTTTCAAAGTTGACCAATTCACAACTATTTGCTGTTTTTGAGGAAAACATCGAGCAGAAAGAAATATAATCGAACTGATTTTCTTCAGCGTATTTAATTGTTGAAGATTCATTATTGCAGGTGATTCCAACAATGAAGTCACGGTTGATCTCGTTTTTTATTTCATTAAAATTTTTAGGAATTTCATCGAAATGAATTCCGTTCAAAGGAATTTGCTTCAAATATTTCCAAAGGTTATTGATGATCAACGGAATGTTGTTTGACGAAGCAATCTCATAAATTTTTAAAAGCAGTTCTTCAATATTCTGATCTTCTTTAAAATTGTCCCAAATCTGAATAGCTGATATTTTTTCTTTTGCAATTAAATTTAATTTAGAAAATAGAATTTCCTCATCCATTGAAGGATCAATAATCAGATAAATTCCTGATTGTACAGTTTGCTTTTTCATTATTTCCAGCCGTTTTTATAAGCGTTAAAAAATGCTTTCCAATAAGGATCTTCTTCGAAATACATTAAATCATTTGCTTTTTCGTTTTCAATTAATTTAATTCCATTAGATTTTTCGGTCATCTTTCCCACTTCTGCGCAGGGAATTTGATTGGTTTCCAGTCTTGAAATAATCTCCGAAGCTTTTTCTTTTTTACAGGTAATAAGCATAGAACCTGCACCAATACAATATCTCGGATCTAACGAAAACAGATTGCAAACTGCTGACTGCACTTCTCCAATTGGAATTTTTTCGTTAATAATTTCAGCTCCGTTGCCTGATGCAATTGCCAATTCGTAAATCGCTCCCAAAATTCCGCCTTCCGTCACATCATGCATTGCTGTAACTCCGGAATTATCAATTTGCACTGCGGTTAAAGCATCTTTCAAAGATGAGGTTTCGTAAAAAGACGCTGAAGCAGAATAGTAAAATTCTTTACCGACTTTATTTTTTACTGTTTCTGGAAAGCTCATTGCGAGAATGGCTGTTGAAGAAAGTGCACTTGTTTTGGTCACTAAAATTGAGTCTCCAATGTCTGCATATTTTGAAACTAAAATTTTATCTTTCGGAGCAATCGTAATCAAAGTTCCGCCACCTGCGATTGTAGAATTTTGTCCTTCGATGAATCCCGTATGTCCGCCGGTAATGCTTACACCAATGTCTTTACAAAACTGATGAATGTAATTCCAATAGATTTCAAAATCATTTTTTGAAAGTTGTGCCGGAAGATTTAAAACAAACTGCCCAAACATCGGAGCAAAACCCGTCGTTGCCATATCGTTCGCCATCAGATGAACCGACAGCCACGCTGATTCTTCCAAACCCAAAGAAGGAATCAGAGACAAAGGATCACTCGTCAAAGCCATCGCTTTTCCGCCATGCAGATCTACAACGGAAACATCAACACCAAACTCAGGACCAATACGCACTTCATCACGTTTTTTTCCGCATCGCTGTTTCAGGAAATCTTCAAATTGGGAATGATTTATTTTTCCTAAAGTTTCACTCATTCCACGTCATTTAGCTGAATATACAAACCAAAAAAATCTCCAACCGGAACATTCCATTGTTGAACAGGAAACCATTTTGGTAATCCGGTACACGTCCATTCAATCGTATATTTTCTTCCGACTAAAGCTTTTTCGATAATTTCGGTCAGCATTTTCGGTGTGTAGAAAGTTGCCGTCACATAAAAAGGATTTTTTCCAAATAACTGCTGTATACGTCTTCGTGCAACTTTAGGAGAGTTTCTGTTCATCATCCCCATGGCGATTCCGTATTTGGCAACGCGAGCCGCCTCACAAATGACTTTTACAGGATCTTTGTAATATTCAAATGTTGTGATAAATGCCAATGAATCAAAAGTATGATCTTTAAAAGGCATAAAATGAGAATCTGCCATCACCAGATCGCCTTCAAAAAGATGAATCGCCTGTGAGAGCATTAGAGGCGAAATATCTCCGCCTGTTGCTTCGATCCCAATGTTTTTCCACCAACGGGTAAATCGGGTAGTGCCACAGCCGAATTCTAATAGTGTTTTTACTCTCTGATCTTTGGAAACGAGCTGTTCCATTACTTTTTTCTGCCAGATTTCGGCACGTTTGTATCGGCCTTCATACCACAATTCGTAGGTATCGGTATGTTCTCGGTTGAAAAACCATTCGGGTCTTCCTTGCCAGTTTTTGTCTTGTTGGGGAATAAGTTCTCCGGAATACTTTGTTACTTCCATTTTATTTTGAATTGATTTATTCGGTTCTGACCACAGATAAGCATGCGAACGAATAAAGCATAAAATGAAAATATTTTAAGCAGACATCCCTACGTTGGCATTATCCAAATCAGGTCATCGGGTATGATCTCAGCCTTGCGGGCACCCCGTGTATTTTATTACTGAACAAATATAGGAAATTTAAAATTTAATAATAACTAATACACTTTGTCATTCCACAGAATCTTGCCGCAATACTACTGAAATGTTGAGATTCCTCCGGAATGACAAACTTTACATTTATTTGCTTGATGATTAATTTTGACAATGAATTAATATTCTTTTGTTATTCATTACGTGGAATCTTTGATTTCCGTAGGAATCTAAATGCAGAAAAATAAAATATTAAGATTCTGCGAAATAACAAACTCGATGTTTTGATTAAAAAACAGGAATGATTACTAATTTTGTTTCTAATCTTAAAAACTAGCTTTCACCTGCATACTTCCAATATGAATCGTGCGGTCGCCTGAGTTTCTGCCTTCGTAATTTAAATTTAATTGTAAGAAAGAATTGATTGCCTGTTGAATAAACACACTCCAAACTTGGTTTTTTCCAGGTTTTAAGCCGTCAAGCATTTGATTTCCCACGATGCTGAAATTGTTTCCGGTAAAATCATTATTAATGAAAGAGAAATTTCCTCTGATCGAAGTTTTCTTACGTTCCCACTGAATTGTCCCGGTGATGTCAAAAGCTTTCAGAAGTTCTTCACCGTCTACTCTTTTCTTTTCACGATAAGCTGAAGAAAATTCGGCCTGTATGGCGTCGGTAAATTTGTAGGTTGCTTTGGGTTTGGTTTCAAAATTATTCAGTCGGTAATCTCTAGTTGCAAAAAGCTGTGAAGAGTTTTGCAAATCGTGAACAGAGTTTTCCCAATCTACCCTGAATTCTTTATTAAACCAATATCCAAGATTCACGAAATGCGAAGTCTGATTCCGTTCTTCGTTGCTGAAATTGGCATTGATGAGGTTGTCATTGGCGATGAAACGGTAATTTCCGTTCCAACCCGATTTTTCGGTAGGATTAAACTGTACGGATGCCAGAATATTCTGATTCTTGAGAATCTGGTCATCGCTTTTTTCAAACGGATTTAAAACCAAAACTTTATCTCTTTTAAAATATGAGTTTTGAGAATTTAATGAAACATTAAAATTCCACCGTTTTAAAAATTTATTTTCTGAGTTGAAAACAATTGCAGGATTAACAAATAATGCCAACTGCAGCTTGTTTTTATTGGAAGGAATATACCGGACGGAATTGGTGTAAATCCTAATGTATTGCGCCAAATCGGAATATTCTGCAATTTCAAATTCATCTAACTGCTGAACCCCGTCACCGTTGTAATCGGTCCATTTATAAATTCCCTGCCCATCGGTCACTTTAATATATTGAAATTCACGTTGCGCTTCCTGTCCGTTTCCTAATTCGTAAAATGCCTGCAGACGCATTCCGTTTTTAAATAACTGCTGGTTATAAAGAATGTTTCCTACTACAAAATCTTTATTCTGATTCATATCAACATCTTCATTTTTGTAGAAGAATTTTCTGTAATGAATTAAAGCATTTAAGGTGGTTTTTTCTGTCTTGATTAGCTGACTTTCCGCCATGAAACCTAAGATTCTGTTCATATTCTGAAGCCTGTTGTCACGTACAGAGTCATTATCTCTTACATAAACTTTAGACAAAAGTTTCGTTCTTGCGCTATCACCGATTTTTTTCTGAACAAACAATTCTTTCCAACTGAAGCTTGTGACATCCATTAATTGGGTGTCATTAAATTTCTTTTCGTTGTGCTCCATACTTCCGCCCAAAGACCAGCTTCCTTTTTTTCCTGTGTACTCCGTTGCAGCACCTCCACGGATGAATTTTGTATCCTGCAAAGTTGCATTGGTATCAAGGTATGATAAGTTTCCTTTGGTAAGGAATTTTCCTTTGATCCAGCTAAAATCTAAATCATTTTTAATTCCTTTATAAGAATCTTGTTCATCAAGGTAGTTTACACGATAGTTTAACGTTGATTTGTTGTTCCATTTATTAAGGAAATTGAATATAAATCTGTTCTGGGTTCTTCCGCTGAATTCCTGCGCCAAGTTGAAATCTCTGGAGAATTCTACATCATTAATACGGTCGAGAATATGAAATTGTTTGTCGATGTATTGATATTCAAAGCTCGGAGTTCCCTTCCAGCTGTTTTTCGTAAATGTTTTGTTCCCGAAAATTCTTGCGGCATATCCTAAATTCTGATCAGAATCTTTTGATGAAAACAAATTGAGATCATAGTTGCTTAAAGAAATGTCTGCTCCTATTTTCCCGTCTTTTAAAAGATACTCGGAATTTACGGTGTACACCTGTGATTTTTGTGGAGAAGGCAGTTTTCTAACTGCTCTGTAATCACCTGAGTTTGGACCAACGTACTCAAAAACACGTCCGTTATTTGTGGTTTGAGTGAGCTTATAATCTCCGAGATTAGCTCCGAAATAGGTGAAAGAAACAGTATATAAAGTCTGTGTAACATCCGTAGAGAATTGATAATGACTTCCATTGGTGTCTTGTACTAGGCTATAAAGTATTTTATTGACATCATATTCTGCTACAACTCCTGACGGAGCATACATCAGATTGGGATCATTGCCTGCATCTGCTAAAATCTGCTCGTCTTCTTTGGATAGATTTAAAGCTAAAGGCGCATTTTTGTTGTCATTCTCCATGAACCAGTTGAGTCCGATTTTGAATTTCTCGCGTTGATGTTCCAGTTTTCCGGTAAATAAATATCTTGAATAATTCCGGTTGGTATAATTGAAAGAAATAGTAATAAAATTCTGCTGGAAAATCGGACGGAAACTGGTAAAGGTAACTTCTCCTGTATTATAATTGATAACGTAATCCTGGTTTTCACCACGTTTCATCAAAATACCGTCAATAAAAACCTGCTCAGAACCGGAAATAAGTGTGATAAACTGCTCGCCGTTTTTTCCTGTTAAACGATAAGGTCCCTGATTTCCTTCTACTCCCTGAAAACGGATTCTGTGAAATTCACTTCGCGCTACACCCAAAGAAACATCTACAAAAGTTTTGTTTTCAGTTCCGAATTGCGTCTGAAACTGGAGTCCCATGCTTCGTCGCTGATACTTGGCGAAATAATTTTTGTCATCTAAAAGATCCAGATGTCCCGCTCGAAGAATTGATTTATCTTTAATGTTGAGCTGCATGTAGATTTTGTCAAATTCTTCAAGAGTCTGCGTATATCCATCTGCCTGAATCGGTAAGTTGTGATCAGAAATACTTGCTAAAATTGTTACATCTTTTGATAATCTTCCGGAAATCTGCAGATCCATCGAACTCTGTACAGATTGCCCCTGATTGTTCCCGAAAGTAATCCCGCGGATGATTGATCCTTTAGAATTCAATTCTCCTAAAAATCTTTTTTTATCATTTTTTGCTAATACTGCTTCGTCTACAATGATTCTGTTGCTGGTTTTCACAAAATCCATCGTGTCTTTTGCGAAAATGTCCTGTTCAAGCCTTGCCGCAAGGATACTGTCTTTTTTGATGCTGTCTTTCGGAATGTTGGGGTTTTTCCACGAGAAGATTTGAGCGTTATTCAATGATAAGCCCAAGAAAAAAAGTAAGAAAATCAGAACCGAATTCCGCAAATCTTTAAAAATAATTGGTAAAAATAACTAAAAAATGTGAGCGATAGGGCTTTTAGCGTTATTAACAGAAAATTAACCTTAATATTGTCTTAAATGAAAAAAATCCACTAATTTTGCAGTGTAAATTATTAATAATTAAAAATTTAAGTTATGAAAAAAATCTTTACTGTTTTAGGCGTTGTTGCGGTTGCAGCTTTTGCAAATGCACAAGCAACTCTACCTTATAATGAAACATTTACTTATCCAAACGGAGATCTTAATGGACAAGGTAACTGGGCGGTACAATCTGCAAATGCTACAGACAAAATTTTAGTTCAATCTGGTGTTGTAAAATTTGATGGAGCTGGTGAAGATTTGAAGCAAGCTATTACACCTGTAACTTCTGGGAGTGTTTTTTATTCAATGGATTTAAAAATAACTAATGTTACTGCTGCAACATTGGCAGATGGTGGGTATTTTGCTGGTTTTGGACAGGATAATACTACTTTTGGTGGTACTATATGGACGAAAAAAATCACTGATACTACATATAAATTAGGTATTGAGGTTAGAACTGCAGTAGGGGCAACTACAACGTGGACTACAGCGGACTATAATATCAATCAAACTTATCAGATTACCGTAGGGTATAACTTTAACCCAGGTACCTCTGATGATACAGTAAATTTATGGGTAAATAATTTATTAGCTACACCAATAGATACACATACTGGAACGGATTTAACATCAGCAAGTACTTTCTTTTTAAGACAAGATAGTGTAACTGAAACTCCATTTATTGAAATAGATAATTTAGTAGTAACAACCACGTCACCTATAGTTCTTGCTGTTTCAGATTTGAACAAAATTAAATCAAGCTTTGTAAAAAACACTTTTGTAAAAAACGAAGAAATCACTTTCGGAGCTGATGTGAAAGATGTTAAGATCTACACGCTTACAGGTCAGGTTGTGAAAACTGCTTCTGTAAAAGACGGTGCTGCTTTGAACGTTGCTGAATTAGCAAAAGGAAATTACATAGTAACAGGAACTGTAAATAACCAACCTGTTTCTCAGAAGATTTTGAAAGACTAAATAAATAACGATTGAAAATCGAATAAAAAAGCAGTTATCTCTTGGTAACTGTTTTTTTTGTTTGTAATACTAAAATTTTATTTAAATTTAAAAAAAATACATAACCTTTAAAATGAAAATTATTATGAAGAAAACTATTGTTTTACTTACAGTATTGAGCGGATTATTTGCAAATGCGCAAAATTGGTCTTTAACTGGAAATGCAGGAACAACGTCGGGAACAAACTTTATTGGAACTACTGATAATCAGGATTTAGTTTTTAAAACTAACAATATTGAGCGATTTAAAATTAGTAATCAAACTGGATTCAATGTTTCATATCCTGGTATAGGTTTTAATATTTTTGGAGGAAAGGCAAAATTCCAAATTGATGAGGTGACAAATGCTTTTACTGTCTTTAATGCTCCATGGGACTATTTTCCCATGAGAGTTGATGGAGAAAATCGGATAGTTTACTTAGAAGAGGATAGTCTTAATGATGGTAGAGTTGTTATAGGTTCCAAAACATTAGCTACCTGTTCAGATTGTAATCAATACAAACTTTTTGTAAAAGACGGCATTCGTACAGAAAAAGTAAAAGTAGATATTGCAGCCAATAATGGTTGGGCAGATTATGTATTCAAAAAAGATTATAAGCTAATGCCGTTAAAAGCTGTAGAAAACTTTATTAATGAAAATGGTCATCTACCCGAAGTTCCAACGACAGAAGAAGCTATGAAAAACGGGATAGAGCTAAAGGAAATGAACATTCTTCTTTTGAAGAAAATAGAAGAACTTACGCTATATACTATCGAGCAACAGAAAAGAATCGAAGCTTTAGAAAAAAGAATGAAATAATTTATATAAAATTGAATTTATGAAAAAATTTTATATAACATTTTTATTGATATTGCCATTGTTTGTTTTTTCTCAAGGAGAAAATAACAATTGGTATTTTGGGAATATGGCAGCTCTTAATTTCTCAAACTCCAATCCACAAATTATTACGAATAGTCAGATGTCTTCCATGATTTCATCTGGTTCGGTAAGCGATAGTAACGGAAATTTATTATTTTATACGGATGGTAATCAGGTCTGGAATAGGGATCATCAATTTATGTCAAATGGAGACATACAGCATGCAGGAAGTCAAACAGCTATTGTTAAACATCCAACTAATGCTGATTTATACTATATTTTTAGCTCAGATGTAACTACTAATAATGGTTATTTTGCATATTATTCAGTTGTCGATATGTCTTTAGGAGGTTTAATGAATGGTCAGCCATTAGGTGCCGTTTCAAATCTCAAAAAAATTCCTATATTGAATGAGTTCGGGAATATTTTTAATAATGCAAAGGGTGTAACAGTGGTTCCGCATGGAGATAATAATTCTTTTTGGGTTCTGGTGCTGACAGACTCTAAAGTCTACTCCTATAATTTAAATAGCCAAGGACTCAGCAATACTCCAATTGTTAATAATTTAATTACCTCTGGAAATAATACTTTTCCTCATATAAGTTTCATCAAAGCTTCACCTAATATAAATACCTGTAGTAATTTTACTAATTTTTTAAGTGTTTCAAATATTCAAGGATATAATGCGAATAATGAAAGCATAATTTATTCATTTAATAATTTTTCTGGATTAATAACTTCAGATTTTACCCTTTCAATAGCTAGTTTAGAGCCTTTATATTTGGAATTCAATCAATATGCAAACATACTTTACGCAGGTAAACTTCAAGGGAATCTAGTTGGGAGTATGTTTTATTCAGTAGATTTACTCAATTCAACAAATAATAATTTAATATATACGTCTGTACCGAATGCACAAGTTAATTTAGGAACAACTGGAATAATTACTTTGCAGAGAAATAAAAAAGGGGATATTTATTTTTATAAGCCATACAATGATACGGAAAAGTATTTAGGACAAATTATTAACCCGGATGTTTATGGACAGAGCTATGCAGATCTTTATGCAATTTATTTTTCAAACATGCCTTCAAATGCAATAAGCGTAGGATCTAGAAATGATCTTCCTCAATTAGTGCCAAATCTTTCAGAAAGCACCAGCTATTATTGTCTTGCTTCAATTAATTTATCTTCTCAAGAAAATAATAGCAGTCATACTTATCAAGCTAGTCAATCAATTGTAGCTGAATCAAATTATAGCATAAGTTCAGGTAAAAACATTATAATGAAGGCCGGAAATAATATTTCACTTTTACCCAATACGTATATTGAAAATGGTGCTAATTTTTTAGCAAAAATAGAAGACTGTAATTGCTCAGAAAATGTTGGTAAAAGTAAAAATACAGCTCAGAGAGACAATATGTTTTTAGATTTACGAAATTCACAAAAGTTGTACGAAGAAAAAAACATAATGGGAGTAGAGATTTATCCTAACCCTACATCAGATATATTAAACATTAAGACAAATTCGAAAATTGAAAGTATTTCTGTGGTTGGTGTTGATGGGAAAACTTTTAATGTAGTGTTAAACGAGAATAAAATAGATGTAATTGATCTTCCATCAGGTGTTTATATCATTAATATTGAAACAAAACATGGCATTTTTAAGAAGAAATTTATCAAGAAATAAATAACCAACCAATTTCTCAGAAGATTTTGAAAGACTAATCTTTAAAACAATTTCAGCATATATAGCCACTTCATTGAAGTGGCTTTTTTGTGTTATTTTAGTTAGTTTGATTTTAAGATAATTTAACAAAATTTTGATATTTTTAAGTATCTGGTATTGTTTTTGTTTTTATTTTATTAACCAAACAAAATATTATCGTTATGAAAAAAGTATTTACTTTTATCGGGCTTGTCTCGATAGCTGCATTTTTTAATGCTCAGATTGTAATAAATGAAGTCTATACCGGTGGCGGAATTTTAGGCGCAGCCATTACAAATGATTTCATAGAATTGAAAAACATTGGTACTTCTGCTGCTTCTCTTAATGGAGCGACCATTCAGTATGCATCTTCAACAGGAGCTTTTACTCAGTACAATACTTTGCCCAATATCAGTCTGGCTCCGGGGCAAACGTATTTAATTCAGCAAGGATCTGATGGATTAGGTGGACTGATTAATTTAGTCAATCCTAATCTTATTGTAAATGTTCTCTTGAATTTTGATGGTTCTCCCAGTGTTGGAGTAGGAGTTGGTCTTGCACTTACTTCAGGAAAAATTGCTTTGGCAAGCAATGCAACGCAGGTTACTGGGCCTACTTCAGCTAATGTCTTAGACTTTGTAGGATATGGCTTAGCGAATCAGTTTGAAGGGGCCGGAGCTGCTCCGTCGCCGACGATTCTAAATTCAATTACCAGAACAAACGGCGATACCAATAATAACAACATTGATTTTACTGTGACACTGCCAACTCCGCAGTCATCAGGAACTTTAGCGGTAAATGATATTACTGATGTCTCTAAGAAACCAGGATTTATTAAAAATTCGTTGGTAAAAACTGATGAGATTGTTTTCGCTTCTGATGTAGAAAACATTAAAGTGTATACATTATCGGGTCAGTTAGTGAAAACTGCTTCAGTAAAAGGAGGGTCTGCTTTAAATGTTGCCGAATTACAAAAAGGAAATTATATTGTTACAGGAACAGTCAATAATCAACCGGTTTCTCAGAAAATTTTAAAAGATTAATTTAAACTTAATTAAGATAAAAGTAAAACAGTTGTCGAGAGGCAGCTGTTTTTTTAATACCAACCTCTTCTTGCTGCATTAATAATTGTACTCAGATTCAGAATTAAAGTATATCTGATCCTTTTTCCATAATCTTTAAAACCGGGCTCAAAGCCCAGAGAAGACTGTACAGGGAAGTAGATTTCAAGAAAATCAGGAATCACTCTTACTTTTACACCACTGTCCCAGATAAACTGTGTAGGATTATTTTTGTTTTTATAAATTCCGGCATCTGCGTAGATATGAAAAATTTTCCAGACACTCGTGTCAACATTCAAGGAAGTGATCCATCGATTAACCGTTCCGGGGATAAAAGATTTAAAACCACCGTCTGCCAAAACGAATTGCTGAGACAAAATCCCGCCGGTTGCACTTTGTCCCAAAAGATTGTAAGAAAAAGAATAGTCGGAAACTCTTGAAATTCCGTAATCGAAAGTGTTGTTTCTCGTTTCATTTCTGGCAAAATATCCTCCAAATAATCTCAGACTCAGCTTTTGTCTCGGTGCAAATTCCCACCTATAGAAAGCTTCTGCGGTAATTTTATTAAAATCGTGCATTCCCTGGGTACTGATGCTAAAGCTTTTCTCGTGAATCATCTGGTTATCGGCATATCCATATCCAAGTGTCCAGAGATTGTATTTTTCGTAATCGCGATCTGCAATCATTTTTGCGTTCAGATCTCTCTGAAAATAGTTATAAGAAAAACTGGCGCCACGACTAACCGTGCTTCTCGGATTTTTCCTAAATCTGATAGCAGAATATAGCGAAGCTTTTTGATAAGCAAGATCATAATCATAATGGAAATATGATCCTGAAACTCCAAAAGTCAGACTTTGAATAATGCTTTCTGCGGGAAGAAATGAATATTCAACTGCTCCTGATCCAGTCAATTTTCCTGTTCCCGTACTGAAAGACGGAGTAATGGAATAAAGAAATTTCTGATCAAAAAGAGACTGGTTTTTAAAATTTATTCCAATCAAAAACTTGTCATACGTATTGGTGAATCTGATTCGCGGATTCAGATAAATTTCATTGAACTCAGGATTAGGAATATCTTTGATCAGTTTAAATTTAATTTTTTTTGAATTTGAAAATAAACCTTTTGTATATAAAAAATTGTCACGATAATTGGCTTCCGGGAAAATATAATCATCATTCAAAGTGATCTTGTAAATATTTTCAGCAGGAAGGTTCACGGTTTTCAGTCTTTCGTTTTCGGTTGTTTCTATCCAATAAGAATTTTTTTCGCCATCTCTGGTTTGGGTTTCCAGCTTTACAGGGATCGCTTTGTCTGTATTTTTTGCAATCCTGATTTCCAATGAGTCATCTTTAGTTTTAAATTTTTTCAATTTAAAATTGACCCTGTTCTTTTGTTTGAAAAACTCAGTTAAATAATCAGTTGACGGTTCTTTTTGTGAAAGTTGTTTCAGAAAATCTTCAGGGTTGATTTTCTTGTCTCTGTTTTCGGCAATGTAAGTTTTAACTAAAGTATTAAAATTTTCTTCACCCATTTTATTGGCAGAAAAACTGAAAAGACTTCCTGTTTCAAAGCTGCTGATTGCCATATCATTGAAATTACTTAATGCAGAAAAAGGCTCATCAATTTTCTGATCAAGATTTTGCGACATGATGTATTGGTAAGCCAAACCATAACGGTCGAGCAATTTAACATCTGAGGCATGGAACCATTTTAAAGGTTTAATTCCTATAATACTTGTTTCGGGTAATTTTCCCAAAAGCTTTGTTTCTCCGTAGAATCTTTTTAAATATTGAATTTCGAGATACGATTTCAGACCATTTTTAAACCAATGATCATCCTGTTTGTCGGCGATGATGCTCTGATCAAGAATTTTCTTGGTGATGATTCCGAAATAATCGAGATCAACTTTTTCAGCGTCTGTGAAAAGTTTAAACCTGAATTTCCAGAAACTTATATCATTATTTCCAAAAAAATCTTCTTTTGCCCTGAATTTATCTGAAATGAAAATTCTTTCAGGTACATAACCTATTTTTTCTTTGATAAATCTAAGTTGAAGCGGGAGGAAAAATTCCAAATTCTGAATTTCCTGCGGACTGATAGGATACCCAAATTTAATTTCGGTCTGAATGTCTTCTGAATTTATTTTTATTGTCTGAAATTGATTTTGAGAAATTACAAATTCAGGATCGGTATCTAAATATCCGTTGAAAGAATTGGTATTGGTTTGCTGGAGATTTCCTTCAGTAAAATAATTTTTTCCGGGAAGATCAAAATTGACTGTCCAATAAGTGTTGAAATTAATCGATTCTTCAATATCAAGATAATTTTTTGAAAAAATATTGTCCGGATCAAAATGATCCGGAACAATAAAGAAATATTTTAAAGCAATATTGTTTTCAGAAGTTCCGTATCCTGTAAATTTCTTATCAGGAAGCTGAATCTGATAGTGCAATTGTAATTTTATACTTTCGCCAACCGGTAAAGGTTTATTTAAAACAAAAAATAAATTCTCCTCAGATAAGCTATTTTTGGTGACCAGTTGATTATCATCGTTGCTGATCTTCAGATCAAAAGTTTTACCCAACAATTCAGGTTTTGCAAAATGGAGACTGTTGTTTCGGTCTTCAAGTTTTCGGTAAACCAAAGAAGTTCCTCTCTTGTTGTAAGCTGCTACCCAATTGAGAAGTTTTATGCTGTCTAAAGGTTTTTCAGAATAATTATGATAAATAATTTCCTGTTTTACCTCAAGAATTTTTTTGTTCTGAGATAGTTTTGCCACAACAAAAACGCTGTCTTTCTGTGCAGAAACCTGCACAACTCCCCAAAACAAAATAAAACAAATACTAAACTTTTTCAATTTGATGATAAAGCATCAAATATAACTTTTTTTAAATACAATAAAGATGATTTTTCTGTTGAATTACTATTTGTTACAAAGAATTCAAATAGGCTTTCCAACCTTTATTTTTATAAGTTATAGCAGCTTCTCCAGGGTTATCAGATTTGTAAATTCCTCTTCCTACGATGATGAAATCGGTATGAAGCGTTTTGAAAACATGATCCGGAGTATTGTATTGCTGACCTTTTCCGTCACCTGAATCTGCCAGGTTGACTCCAGGTGTAAATAACAGCATTTCTTCAGGAAGAATGTTCTGGGAAACTCCGCCAATAACGTTCGGATGTGATAAAGCAACTTTCAAAGCTTCTTCTCTGTAGCTGTTCGTCGTTAAAGTTCCTTTTGAAGACATACCGATAATTGCCACAACGCCTACATTTTTGAAACAGTCTAAAGACTCAAAACCTCCGATAACCTGAGAAGTCACAAAATCTGCCCAATCTGTAATTTTGAAAACACCACTTGTGAATTGTAGTTCCTGTGTATTTCCGATGTCGGCAAATTTTCTGTCTTCCATTAATAAAAACTTGTGCTTTGAAGCCAATTCTTTCAACGGAACAATCGTATTTTGGTAATCAAAATCAGAAATAATATCGATATGTGTTTTTAAAGCAATAATATGTGGTCCCACTTTTTCTGCCAGTTCCAATAATTCCTGAGTTGTAGTAACGTCAGCAGAAGCGATAAGATTTGATTCTTTTGCCAAAGCAATTTCTAATAATTTTTTTGAAACGGAATGCTGTGCAGTTTCAAATTTTTCCTGATAAGAAAGTCTGGTAATCTCTTCAAACTGAATATGATTTCCGGCAAGAAAATCCTGAATTCTCTTTACTTCATCATCAGAAAGTTCGCCTTCTTCCTGAAGAATGGTACAAACTTCTGAAATATTGAAAAGAGTATGAACTCTGTATCCTTTGCTTTCCAAAAGCTGTTTCCCACCTTGCTCTCTGTCAAGAACGACAACGATGTCGGCAACTTTAAGATCTTCCTGCTCAACTTCTGCAATGGTTTCAATCAAAGATTTTCCGGAAGTGATCACGTCTTCTACCAAAAGGCAGTTTTGCCCTTTCTGGTAAATTCCTTCGATCAGTTTTTTTGTACCGTAATTTTTTGCTTCTTTTCTTTTAATAATTAATGGAATATAGCTTTCCAGAGACATTGCCGTAGCCATTGGAAGTGCAGCATAAGGAACTCCGCAGATCAGATCGAAATTATCCAATGGAAGCATTTCCAATAAATAATTTGCCAAATTTTTCAAAATTTTAGGATCTGAAGCTAAAGGTCTTAAGTCTACATAAAACGGACTTTCAATTCCGCTTTTTAAGGTAAATCTTCCGAATTTAATGATGCCCAATTTGTAGCACTCCAAAAAGAATTCTTTTTTACTTTCCATTATTTTTTATTAGATATTGCAAATTTAAGGAAATGATGTTAAAAGTCAATTGTGAATTTTGCTTCGCAGGTGAAAATGTGAATTCGTATTTTGAAATTAACTAGAAGCAACTGATCATTTACAAAAAAAAACCATCCCGAAAAGGAATGGTTTAATTTTATTTTATAATTTCAGCATCAATTATCTTCGAGCCGTCTGTGCTGTATTTTCGTTCGGCTTCCCAAAGTAGAAATTTATCTACTTCACGGATCAGTTTTGGAATTGCTAAAGATAAGACAGCAATGTCATCTAAAACTCCTGCAACAATAATGAAATCAGGAATGATATCTATGGGAGAAATAACATAAAGAAGACCGACTAACGGTAGAATAAGATCTATCGATTTTACAGGATATTCTCCTCTTTTCCACATTTTTACCATTCTGAAAATGTCAGGTATTTTTTTTACGAAGCCTTTGTGACTGATTGCTTCTTTAGCCAAATTAAGTTTTGAATATTTCATTTTGTGTTTGTTTTAAAATAATTTCAACTCTCTAAACTTCGCAAATTCTGTACCAACAAATTATAATTTAAGTTAAAACTTATTTAATGATGTTATCTATAAACTGATGAATAGATTCTGAATCCCAGTCTGTTGCTGCGTCTTCTTTAATGAGGATTCTTCCGTTTTCGTCAAGCAGGAACGTTGTAGGGAATGCTTTTGGAAGTATTTTTTCTGAGATCGGGCTTTGTGCAATATATACGGGAACGGTATAATTATTTTCTTTAAGAAATTTTCTTACAGCTGGCTCCTCATCTTTCATCGCAATCAAAACGAAATCTATATTGTCTTTTCTCCGGTCATACAATCTTTGAATTGATGGCCATTCTTTTCTGCATGGAGGACACCATGTTCCCCAAAAATTCAAAAAAACAGGTTTGTTTCTGAAATTCTTCATATTGGTACTTGGAACGTTGATTCCCTGCAGGTCTACATCATAATCATCTGCTTCAATATGTACGGCACTTTCTATCGTTGCAACCGGGAAGAATACATCTTTCAACTTGTCTTTTACTCCGGGAACAAAAACGATTACTCCGATAATGGCAATTAATACGATATAAATTATATTTTTTTTCATTTTTACTGTTTAATAAAAATTGTTTTAAATGGAAAAAATTAAACTGCATTTTTGTCATTCCGTAGGAATCTCAACAAATTATTGACAGAATAAATTTTATAAATTCAGCTTAGATTCCTACGGAATGACAAACTAAATGTAATATTATTGATAACTAAATTATTAATAAAAACTACAACAACTCCAATATTTCCTGAACCGCGTCTTTTCCTCTGTTTTTCGCATAATACAATTGCAAATCATTATAAAAATGATCTTTTGTATAATTTTCAGGATCAGCTTTGTATTTCATCAACAATTCTTTACCATATTTTGGACGTGGTCCCCAGGAATTTTTTACGTTAAAATCCTTATCCAGAATAATAACTTTAGGGATAGATTCTGTTCCGTTGGTCAAGAATTGATTGATTAAGCTTTTATCACTGTCTCTAAGGAAAATTCTAACCTCATTTTTACCTTCGAAAAATTTCACCAAAGCAGGAACGGTTGAGCTTGCGTCGCCACACCAAACTTCGGAAATAATTAAAATTTTTCCGTCAAAGTTTTTGGTTTCTAATTCTTTTAACTGATCTTCATTAGGAACATACTTTTTTAATGTTCTGTCGATTCTCTGAAGTCCCAGTTCGTAATATTGTCTATAATCGATTTCCTGTTGATTGGCAGGATTTTCTAATCTATGTTTTCCGATTTCAAGATACTCTTCAAAAGAGATACTTTTTTCCCAGTAATTTTGCATTACCTAAAATATTTATGTTTAAAATTGATTGATATTTCTTGTTTTATTGATCAAAAACAGGTCGGCCAATACGAAAGCTGCCAAGCTTTCCACCACCGGAACAGCTCTCGGAACGACACATGGATCATGTCTTCCTTTTCCTTCTACGGTAACGGCATTTCCGTCTTTATCAACACTTTCCTGAGGTCTTAAAATAGTTGCGACAGGTTTAAAAGCTACACGGAAATAAATATCCATTCCGTTTGAAATTCCACCCTGAATTCCGCCTGAAAGATTTGATTTTGTGGTAAAATCTGTATTGAAAGCATCGTTATGTTCGCTTCCTGTCATTTTAGCACCACAAAAACCGCTCCCATATTCAAAACCTTTGCAGGCATTAATGTTGAGCATTGCTTTTGCCAATTCTGCCTGTAATTTAGAAAAAACAGGTTCGCCAATTCCGACAGGAACTTTTTTGATCACACAAGTTATCGTTCCACCAATTGTGTTGCCTTCTTTTTTGATTTCTTTGATTTTTGAAATCATTTTTTCGGCAGTTTCCGTATCGGGGCAACGAACTTCATTGCTTTCGGTTTTAGAAAAATCTAAATCCTGATAGGGTTTTTCACAGAAAATTTCGCCTACGGAAGAAACGTAAGCATTAATTTCGATATCTGATAAAAGCTGTTTTGCCAAAGCTCCCGCAACCACCCAATTGATGGTTTCACGTGCAGAAGATTTTCCGCCACCGCGATAATCTCTGATTCCGAATTTCTGATCGTAGGTAAAATCTGCATGACTCGGACGATATGATTGTGCAATGTGATCGTAATCTTTCGACTTTTGATTTTCATTTTCAATCATAAAACCGATTGGAGTTCCGGTGGTTTTTCCTTCAAAAATTCCTGAAAGAAATTTCACAGTATCACTTTCTTTACGTTGTGTCACGATAGCTGACTGACCAGGTTTTCTTCGGCCAAGCTCGTGTTGGATTTTTTCTAAATCAATTTCCAGACCAGCCGGAAAATTATTGATGATTCCGCCATATGCAAGACCATGACTTTCACCGAAAGTCGTCAGGCTGAGCAGATTCCCTAAAGTATTGAACATACTACAAAATTACCGTTTTTTATTCAGATAATAAAGTCTTTGAATTGATACTATTTATAAGAGTTTGTGATTTTATCAGTTATTTTTTCGACCTGTTTTTGCTCACTTTCCGTCATTTCTTTTGAAATAAAACCTTTTCGGATATTATTTTTATCAATCAACTGAGGGAAGATTCCTGCTTTTTGATAGTCGAAAATGAAGCTTTCAGAAATTGCGGGAATTGGCGTATCAAAGTTAAAGGGATATTTCTCTGAGACATTAAATTTCAAATTTCCTGTTTCGAAAGAGTGGTATTTTTTATATTCGTAAACTGAAGGTTTGTATAATTGTTCAGATTTAAATTTTCCCATGAATGATGACATTCTGTAACTTGGAATGAATTGAGCTGCAACAGAAGGAAAAGTTATAAAACTGACGAAAAATATCATTAATACTGAATAAATTAAGAACGATTTCTTTTCATTCAAATAAGTAAAAAGCATTACAAAAATGATCACAAAAAATACATCGATGAAAAACCTGTATTGTGCTGAAAATAGTAAAACTAAAATACTTTTTATGATCAATGAAATATAAATAAAAGTGATGATTTTATTTTTTTTAATAAAAGTGAAAATGATGAAAATAAGTAAACTTAAAACAAATAAAATATTGATGACAGATTTAATTCCATCTAAAAACAGCCAGTTTTTAATGTAGTCGAATGTTGAGAATTTTTGTATTTCCGGATAAGAATACTGATTGTCGAAAGTTTTTAAAATTGCAAATTGAGAAGAGGATTTTAATAACTCCTGATTGGGTTTCCAAATAAATCCTAAGTCAATAATCGGGATGGGGAAAATTGGGTATCCGAATGTCCAGATGTTTTTTAAACAAAATAAAAAGAAGATTAGAATTCCTGGGATTGCACTTTTAAATTGAGATTTGATAATGAAAATAGAGTGGAGAAAAGTAAAGATCGGTAACCAGATCATTGTTGGCTTTATCGCAAAAACAAAGACAGAAAAAGCAAAGAGGATTGCTGTGTTTTTGTTGTTGGAAAGAGTTTCGTTTAAAACAATCAAAGAAAAAATAATTACAGGCAAATCAGGACTTGGGGATTGCGAAAACAGAAGTAGAACGGGAAGAAAGCATAGTTGAATCCAACTTTTTTTCTCAATAATGTAAAGTAAATATACAATCAGTAAAACTGTGTTTATTCTTAAGAAAGGATCAGTAAAATTTGAAAATCCTGCCTGGAAAATATGCCACATCGACATTTGACCAAGTACAAGATCAAGGTTTGAAATTCCTTTTACCAGACCGTATTCTTTCAGCCATTGTATGCTTGGTAGGTAGTATCCGAAATGGTCTAAAATGTAAGGATGAAATGATCCGCAAAATAAAATAAATAGGGAGCTTATTGTTAATAGCCAATAGTTCTTTCGAGAAAAATGATCCAGATGAAGATGTAATTTTTCCTTAAAAAAGTAGAGTAGACCTATTAAGATTGTGGGAACCTCAACATATAAATTTATCGGAATAAAAAAAGCCAAAACAGTCCAGGCAATTGAGATTCCAAAAATTCCAAAAATAATTTTCCCTGAAATCTCTTTACTTAACTGGGTTTTAAAGATGGTCTCAAATAATTTTCCCCAACCTGAAAGAGCGGGAACAATAACAATTATGGTGAGTAGAATTAAAAGCATAAAAAAAGATTGCCTAAAAATAAGCAATCTTTTATTGTTTTCTGAAATGATTTTATTTATCTCGGCTGTACTCGTCCGCTTTTTCTATCCTGTGATCTACCTAATGTATAACCTGTAGCACCACCAATAATACCGCCAACTACAGCACCACCACCACGGTTTTTCTTGTTGACAAGGGCGCCAAGAGCAGCTCCACTTACAACACCTATCGCAGTACCTTTTGCGGCCTCACTGATTCCTTTTTTCTTAGCTGTTGTACCTTGTGATGAGCTTCCTCCATTGTTGGCAACGCTGTTGTTAGATGATGAAGGGTTGTCTCTGTAGATTGTTTTTGTTTCTCTTATCACCTGCGGCTTTGCGGCGGCTGCAGCTTCTTTTGCTTTTTGAACTTCAGCAATACTGTCTGTTCTTTTCTGAGCCTCGTAAGCAAATCTTTCTTTTTCAATTGCTAATTTTTGCTTTTCTATTTCAAGTTGTCTTGCCTGAAACTCTATTTTTTGCTGTTCAAGAGATTTCTCTGCAACTTGGTCATCTTTTTTGCAGGCTGTCAGCACCATGACTGATAAAAAACCTGTTAACAATATGTTTTTCATAACTCAAATTTTTAATTTTTAAACAAACTTTTCAGCTTTACAATGTGGTACGTTCAATTATGAAGCCAAGTTTTAGTTAAGAAAATGTTAAAATTAATTCTGTTTTGTATTTGGTGTTCAATTTTATTTGATAAATACTTAATAATAATGAATTTATTAAATGTATTTATTCATAATCAGTTATTATTGATTTGATTATTATGTTCTTAAGTTGCAACGATACATTAAGTCAAGATTTTACTAATAATCTTGCTTGGGTTCATATAAGATATATTTTTATTCCAGAAAGTAAAAATTAAATATTCCGATGAATAATAAGTAAAAAAAACTCCGATCAAAAGATCGGAGTTTTTGTGAGGTACCTAGCGGATTCGAACCGCTGTAGATGGTGTTGCAGACCACTGCCTAGCCGCTCGGCCAAAGTACCATTTTTAAGTGGTGCAAATATAGAAGATTTTATAATTCAAAACAAAGTTTTTATGCGATTTCTTGCTTTCCCAGACTTTCGATATCGCTTTTAGCCTGTTTTTCAGCTTCATAATTTTTGATATTAATTACTCTTGTGTCGCTCCAGGTGTCGTGCCATCCGTTTTCTCCTAAAAAAGATAAAGCATCGAAAGGAACCAGCCTGGCAATATTTCGGATAAAATAATCCCGTACCGTTGGCTCTTCGCCGTCAATCATAATCACTTTGGTGCCTGTCACAAATTTTCCGAGACTTCTTCCCTTTGTAAGATATTCAACAAAGAAAATATAAAAGAAAAAGATAATACTCGTTATAATAATATCTGCAACCCTTCCCAAATCTGCTAACTGATCAAAAAATTTGGTAAAATAATATATTCCAAAAATTCCGTCTACGATTCCTCCTGCGAGACCAAGCGCAAAAAATAGTAAATTAAAAACAATTCTGTCAATAACAATGTTAGCAACTCTTGCCCATTTTGTAGCTCTTTGTCTGTCAATAATTTGTAAATATTTTCTCATGTTTTTATTAATGTTTTTAGTTTTATAGTTGGTCTAAAATCCTTTTAAAGTAAATCTTAAATTTGCGTTGGTGTCAATAACAGCCGTAATTCCGGAATTGTTTAAAAGAATCTGATGAGGTTTCAGATTGAAAACCTTGCCGCTCATTTTCAAGCCTTTGTAATATTCTTTGTTAAATGCTTCTTCTATGCTTTTTTTAGACGAATTTTCCAGATCAGAAGTAGGAATTCCGTATTCATCTTCGATCATTTTTACGATTTTTCCTTTGAATAGAAGCGTAGCAGTTTTTTGTAAAATATTGGAGGTTTTTAATTTGAATTTTGTATCAGACAAAACGATTTTCTTTTTCAGTTCATCATATACAGGAATTCCGGAAATAAATGCGGTTCCGTTGATGTAATCTTCCATTTCTGCTTCAATCATGATTCGGTTTGCTTCACCGTAAACTTTGATATCTGTAATTTTTACTTTAGAATCTCTTATATCGTATTCTTTGTTCAGAAACATTTTTCTGGCAATGCCAGTCGCTTCAGAAAATGGAATGTTCGCAGTAGTCTGCAAAACAAATTGATCCGCTAAAAGCGGAATAAAATTAAAGTTCATCACAGCTTTTGCCGGTTGTGAAGCTTCGGGTTTTGTTCCTGTGTAGGTTTCAGAAAAAATGTCGATACCTATATTGGTATCAATTTGATTTCCATAGAATTTTAAAGGAGTGATATTGACATTAATTGGAGTGATTTTTAACCATGTATTATATTCTTCCGAAATATTGAATGGCTGCGAAAAAGCGTTCCAAGCCAAAACAGCGTATTGCTGAAAATTAAGCTGAGATGCCATTTGCTGATCGATCGTTTTGCAAAACTTGTATTGCTGTTCTTTTAAGCTTTTTTCTACTAAAGAAGTTATAGGAATTTGAATTTTCCCAAAATCCAGAACAGGTTTTTTGACCCATTTGAAACCCATTGGTTGTGTAAAAGTGCTGATCGTCCAGTTATTTTTGAAGCTTAATGCTGTTTTAAAATACATCACCGTTTCAAAAGTCGTTTCCTGATACGTGTAAACTCCCAACGTTCCGATTCCTTTTTCTGCCCATATTTTTAAAGGAACTTCGATAAAAATATTCTGGTTGGCATTTCCGATTAATCGTATCGGGCGTGTTTTCCAGACTTTTACTTTGAATTGGTCATTATCGTTGTCACTATAAGAATCATCCTGAAAAATCAGATCTTTTACCGAAGCATTGATCATATTGCTGATTTCCGACAACGGAATTGTAACCGGCATCGTAATGCTCGATTTTATTTTTGGGAAATTGTAAATAGGATCACCTGAAGTCGTGTTGCTCTGCCCAAAAATTCCAATGGAAAGAAACAGAGATACTATGCTGAATATTTTCACTTGATTCTGATTTTTTAAACTGAAAATTACTCATTTCCTTTAATTCCACCTAATAAAAAACTTTTTTCAAGCTCGATACTTGCGCCTTTCATTTCACCTTTCATTGGTGGGCTTGTTTTGGTGATTCTTAGTTTGATATAAGAAATCTGATTAAATTTCTCGTTGATCTTAGTAATAATTCTTCCTGCAACATGCTCCAATAATTTAGATGAGATCTTCATTTCATTATGAATGATCTCGTTGATGTCTGCATAACTTATTGTATCATTCAAATCATCAGAAACTGCCGCTTCCCACAAATCTGTGTGGATTTCTGTGTTTAAAATATAATAGGTTCCGATGATGTTTTCTTCCGGAAGAACACCGTGGTAAGCGTAGATTTTTACATCTTCTAAGAATATTTTGCTCATGGTTTGATATTTAAATTGTATAAACTGCTTATTTTAAATTCAATTTGTAAATATATGGTTTGTTATTCCGTAGGAATTTTGGCTTAGCTTTAAAAATGATGGCTTAGATTCCTACGGAATGACAAACTTAATGGATTAGTTGTAAGCTAAAAAAGCGAGTGAAAACCCGCTGTTAAGTTTATCTACACTATCAAAAGATTAACTATTGTCTCTATTGGTGTTAAAGCTTTTCGCAACAACCTTTGATAAACATAAATTTTTATGCTTCCATAAAAAATAAATAAAAAATCATCTTGTTTCTTTGGTGTAAAAATCAAGAATAATAGTAATCGAAGTTATTAACCAAAACCAGCACGAAAAAATGAATGCATAAAAAATAACCAAAGCCATCACATAAAATAGTGTCATAGTTGAGTAAGAACTATTGATAACTAAGTCATAATCATCTACTAGAAAATAAATTAAAAAGACAACTATAAATATTGAAACCAAATATTTATAGATTTTGAATGCCTTTTTAAATGCACTATTCATTTCTTATATTTTTCGTTGTTGTACTTTATTTGATGCTTTTCGAAAGATCAAGCATTGCTTCAATCGGTTTCAAAGCTCTTAACCTTAATTCTTCATCGATAATGATCTCAGGAAGCTCATATTTCATGCATAAATACAGTTTTTCCATTGTATTTCGTTTCATGTAGAAACATTCTGAGCAGTTACAGCTTTCGTCAAAAACCAAAGCAGGAATCAATTCTTTATGAGGAGCACGTTTTCTCATTTCGTGAAGAATTCCTTCCTCTGTTGCGATGATAAATTTCTGACAATCTTCTTTTTCAACGTAGTTTAAAAGAGCAGAAGTAGAACCAATAAAATGAGCCAACTTCAACACTGATTCCTCACTTTCCGGGTGTGCAATTAATTTAGCATCAGGATTATCAGCCAACTGCTGCGCAATTCTCTCCATTGAAAATGCTTCGTGAACGATGCAGCTTCCATCCCAAAGAATCATATCACGACCCGTTTTTTGAGATAAATATCTTCCTAAATTTTTATCCGGAGCGAAAATAATCGGTCTGTCTTTCGGTAAAGCTTCGATTACCGTTTCAGCGTTTGAACTGGTTACAATGATGTCACTTTCTGCTTTTGTTTCAGCATTACAGTTGATGTAGGTTGCTATCAAAGCATTTGGATGTTGCTCTCGCATCTTTCTCAAACCTTCCCCTGAACATCCGTCTGCCAAAGAGCATCCCGCCATAGTATCAGGAAGAACTACTTTTTTCGTGGGATTCAAAATCTTCGCTGCTTCTGCCATGAAATGGACTCCGCAGAATACGATCATATCAGCATTCGTGTCTTTTGCCTGTCTTGCCAGCTGAAGGGAATCTCCAAGGAAATCCGCAATATCCTGAATTTCTCCAGGTTGGTAATAATGCGCCAATATTACCGCATTTTTCTCTTCTTTCAATTGAAGAATCGCTTTTACCAATTCTTCTCCTTGAGGAATTACCAAATCTTTTATATCTAAAAATCCTCTAACAGGAATCGCAGATTTAGCTTTTTCTAATGTTTCGGTACTCATATCAACCTCAATGTTTTTTGATGATAGAAGTTAGATTTTAGAAATTAGAAGTTAGATTTGATCCGGAATTTGCCGGTGTTTTACTAACTTCTAATCTCTAACTTCTGGTTTCTTCTATGAATTTTTTTATTAAACTTTCTATTTCTCTTTTTGCAATATCTAAATCGGAGTTAATCACGATTTTATCAAATTCTTTCGCATAAGACATTTCTTCTTCTGCTTTTGCTACCCGGGTTTTGATGGTTTCCGCATCATCCGTTCCTCTGGAGATCAATCTTCGTTCCAATTCCTCAATGGAAGGTGGTTCTATGAAAATTGACAAAGCTTTTTCACCAAAATATTTTTTTAAGGAAACCCCGCCTTTCACATCAACGTCAAAAATAACAACTTTCCCCAAGTTCCAGATCTTTTCGACTTCAGATTTTAAAGTACCGTAATATTTATCAGTATACACTTCTTCAAATTCTACAAAAGCATCTTCCGAAATTTTTTGCCTGAATTCGTCAGGACTCAAAAAATGATAATCTACGGCATGAACTTCACTTCCTCTCGGTTGTCTCGTTGTGCATGATATGGAAAATTCCAATTCCGGAATTGCTTCCAACGAATGTTTTACTAATGTCGTTTTCCCGCTTCCCGATGGCGCTGAAAATATGATAACCTTATTCATTTTTGTTATTGGTGTTTAGTTTTTAGTATTTAGCTTTTGAAGAGTATTTTAGTAAACATTTTTCATCCAAAAACTAAAAACTAACAACTAAATTATAATACGTTTAAAGTCTGTTCTTTAATTTTTTCCAAATCATCTTTCATCATCACCACCAATTTCTGAATTTCGGCGTGATTGGCTTTTGAACCTAAAGTATTGATTTCTCTTCCGATTTCCTGTGAAATAAAACCTAGTTTTTTTCCGTTAAAATCTTCGTTTTCCATCACTTCAGAATAATATTTCAAGTGTTGGGAAAGTCTTACTTTTTCTTCCTGAATGTCTAATTTTTCAGTAAAATAAGCCATTTCCTGATAGAATCTTGTTTCGTCAACGTTTTCAAACTCTTTTAAAGTTTTCATGTAACGTTCTTTCACTGCATTAATTCTTACTTCCTCATAAGGAACGACTTCTGCCAAAGATTTATCGATATTTTTGATATTTCTTTCCAGTTCTTCGTGAAGAATTTTCCCTTCAGTTTTTCTAAATTCCTGGAATTTATCAACAGCATTATTGACAATTTTAGCCAAAGATTCCCATTCGCCTTCCGTTAATTCGTCAGGTCGTGAAGTGATTGCATCCGGAAGTCTAACCGCCATTTTCAGGTATTCAAAATCGGGTCCGTCAGAAGCTATATTTTTAAGCTCATTCATGTAAGAATCAATCAGGCTTCTGTTGATTTTTACATCATTTGTTTCTTCAAGATTCTCAATATTGATATAGCAATCTACCTTTCCGCGGATGATTCTATCGTTCAGAATTTTTCTTACTTCAAATTCTTTTTCTTTGTAACGCAAAGGAATTTTGATATTCAAATCAAAGCTCTTGCTGTTCAGTGATTTAATATCGATAGAAATCTTTTTTCCTTCAAAAACACCTTCGGCTCTACCGAAGCCGGTCATTGATAAAATCATACTTTTTTATTGTTGTACAAAGATAAACATTTAAATTAGCACTGTGAAAGCGAAAAATTTGATTTCTGTTGTAGGACCTACCGGAATTGGAAAAACGAGATTGGCAATTGATTTGGCAAAACATTTCAATACAGAAATTGTTTCCTGCGATTCGCGTCAGTTTTTTAAAGAAATGATCATCGGAACCGCTTCTCCGTCTGCAGAAGAATTGGCAGAAGCAACTCACCATTTTATAGGAAATCTTTCTGTTCAGGAATATTATTCGATTGGACAATACGAGGAAGATGCTTTAAATAAACTCAACGAACTTTTTGAAAAATACGATACCGTCATTTTAGTTGGCGGAAGTATGATGTACGAAAAAGCGGTTATTGAAGGTCTGAATGATTTGCCGGAAGCCAGTGAAAAAAATCAGAATAAATTACAGGAAATTCTGGATCATGAAGGAATTGAAAAACTTCAGGAAATATTGAAAGAACTCGACCCTGAATATTTTTCTGTTGTAGATTTTCATAATCACAGAAGGCTTTTGCGTGCAATAGATGTTATTTGGCAAACGGATAAAAAATACTCTGAATTGATTGCTGTTTCTCAAGACTCAAGAGATTTTAACGTTATTCGGATCGGAATTGAAGCTGCGAGAGAAGAATTATACGACAGAATCAACCGACGCGTTGATATCATGATTGAGAAAGGCTTGTTGGATGAAGCAAAAGGTTTGGAAAAATTTAAAGGTTTGACAGCTTTGAATACAGTGGGTTATTCAGAATTATTTAAATATTTTGAAGGTGAATGGGAATTGGATTTTGCTATTTCTGAAATTAAGAAAAATAGCAGAAGATATGCAAAGCGACAATTGACCTGGTATCGAAAAGCGGATGATATTCATTATTTGAAGTTGGGATATTCTCAGAAGGATTTTGATGGATTGATTGAATATATTAATGAAGAATTTCAAAAATAATACAACGTACACTTTGCCATTGACTCCGTCGAATCTTCGATTTCCGTAGGAATCTCGGCAACAATATTGCAAAATAAATCTCTAAAAATATAACTTAGATTCCACGCTTCACTGCGTTTCGCTCTGAAAGACAATTCGGATGCTAAAAATGTTTTTACTTTAAACAAAAAAATGCGATCCCGAAAGACCGCACTTCAAACAATATAATTAATTTACTACTTCCATCCTCCACCTAAAGCACGGTACAAGTCTACAATACTGCTCAACCTCTGTCTTTTTACGGACGCAAGATTCAGTTCAGCCTGTAAAGAATTTCCCTGAGCTGTAATCACTTCTAAGTAATTGGCCATTCCGCCTTTATAAAGCATTTCGGCACTTTTTATTCCGTTTTTTAAGGTTGTCACTTGTTCGCTGGCTTTTTGTTCCTGAACTTTTAAACTTTCATTGGAAACCAATGCATCAGAAACTTCGCCTACTGCATTCAAGACAGACTGACGAAAAGCCAAAACGTTTTTTTCTCTCTGAATTTTGGCAACATTTAAATCTGTTTTCAATTGTCTTTTCTGAAAAATAGGCTGAGTCAATCCTCCTAAAACAGAACCGAACAAAGAAGCCGGAATTGAAAACCAGTTATCAACTTTAAATGAATTAACTCCACCAGCTGCTGTAATTTTCAATGAAGGATACATATTTGCCTGAGCAATTCCTACGATTGAATTTGATTCCAGTAAAACCAATTCCTGCTGACGAACATCGGGACGACGGCTCACCATCGCTGCAGGAAGTCCGGCAGAAATTTCCTGTGGTAAAGAAGTGTCGGACATTTCAATTGTTCTGTTGACTTTGTTTGGATTTTCACCAACTAAAATGCTCAATGCATTTTCCTGAATCGCAATATTTTGTTCTAATTGAGTAATCAAAAGCTCTGTAGATTGTTTCTGAGCTGTAGCTTGCTGAACTCCCAACGAAGTCGTGTCGCCGCTTTGCCATAATTTTTCTGTGAGAGAAAGGGTGTTGGTGCTTAAATCTAAATTTGATTTTGCAATCTGCAATTGTTTATCAAGCATCAATAAATTATAATAGCCCTGAGCAATCGCCGCAACAACCTGTGTCTGAATTGCTTTTGTCGCTTCATAAGTCTGCAGATACTGCATTTTTGAAACTTCCTGCTGATTTTTGATTTTGCCCCAAATATCTGCTTCCCAAGATAAATTAAATGCTGCATTATAATCTTCGACATGACTTTGCCCTAAAAATAAATTTAAGCTTTGCCCGTTCATGCTGTTTTTTGAAGGCTTTGAAATCTGCGCAGAAACTCCGAAACCTACATCGGGATATTGAAGATATTTTGCCTGTTTCAGTTTTTCCTGTGAAGAAGCAACTTGTTTTAAAGCAATCTGTAAATCGAAATTATTTTTAATTCCTTTTTCAATTAAATTTTGCAACATCGGGTCGTTGAAAAACTGTTTCCATTCTAAGTTGGCAACGCTTGCAGTATCTGCAGTCGCAGTATATTTGAATGTTTCGGGAAGTTCGGGTTTCGTTTCCTGATATGCCAATTTCGGCACACAAGAAACTGCACCTAATGCAATCCCAAAAGCGATGATTATATTTTTTACTCTTTTCATAAGTCTATATATTTAAATTGATCACAAAACTTTGAGCGGTAAGCAAAGAAGTCTTTAGTAGGAGAAAATACTTTGCTTAGTTTGGAAAATCTTACAAATTAAATTGAAGAAAAATTTTGCGCGATTTTCATCTCTCAAAGTTTTGTTAATCATTTATTATTAGTGTGCTGTTGCTAGAAGTTCTTCCTGTTGTTTTTGTTTTAGAAGTCTTTTATTTTTTCTGCTTGGCATTTTTTCATGTAAATACTGGAAGATCACATACATTACCGGAATGATGAAAATTCCGAAGACAACTCCTGTGAACATTCCGCCAACGGTACTGATTCCGATGGAGTGATTTCCTTTTGCTGCTGCACCTTGCGTCCAAACTAATGGTAACATACCGATGATGAAAGCAAATGAAGTCATCAAAATTGGTCTTAAACGTAATCTTGAAGCCTGAAGAGCTGATTCAATCAATGTTTTTCCTGCTTTTCTTCGCTGAACAGCAAATTCTACAATCAGAATCGCATTTTTCGCCAACAATCCGACGAGCATAATTAATCCGACCTGAACATAAATATTGTTATCAATTCCGGCCAATCCTGTGAAAGCAAATACTCCGAAAATCCCTGTAGGAATGGTCAAAATAACCGCAAATGGAAGAATATAACTTTCATATTGAGCTGCCAGTAAGAAATACACAAACAAGATACTTAACATGAATACAAAAGCAGTTTGTCCACCGGTTTTGATTTCTTCACGGGTAATTCCTGTCCATTCGTAACCGTAACCTCTAGGAAGTGATTTCTGAGCAACTTCTTCTACGGCTTTGATGGCGTCTCCGGTACTGTAACCAGGTTTTGGAGTTCCATTAATTGTTACAGCGTTGAATAAGTTGTTTCTTGAAACTGTTTCAGGTCCGAAAGTTCTTTTTAATGTCACCAAAGTCTTTACAGGAACCATTTCGCCAGTTTTATTTTTAACATAAATTCCTTCCATAGAATTCGCATCGGTTCTGTAAGGAATATCTGCCTGAGCCATCACTCTGTAATATTTTCCGAATCTGTTGAAATCTGAAACAAAGCTACTTCCATAATAAATCTGCATCGTCTGCATCAATTCTGTCACAGAAACGCCCAACTGATTGGCTTTATCCGTATCTACATCAATTGTGTACTGAGGATTTCCTGCTGCGTAAGTTGTAAAGGCAAAAGCAATTTCCGGACGCTTCATCAATTCCCCGATAAATGTCTGAGTGGTTGTTCCCAACTGCTCAAATGAACCGTTGGTTTTATCCTGCAACATAAATTCAAATCCTGAAACGTTACCAAAACCTTGTACCGTCGGAAAGTTGAAGAAGAATGCATTGGCATCTTTTACCTGTGCCACTTTTCCTGTCAAGGCTGCTGCTATCTGATCGGGATCTTTCACTTCGCCACGATCTTCAAAATCTTTAAGCTTGATGAAACCTGCAGCATAAGGAGACGCGTTAGAATTACTTATAAAGTTCATTCCGTCGGCAACCCAAAGGTGGTTTTTGGCTTTTTCACCGTTGATGATTTTATCAATCTGTTCAGTGGCTCTGTGCGTTCTGTCTAATGAACTTCCTGGAGGCGTATTCACTGCGTATAAAACAAATCCCTGATCTTCTGTTGGAATAAATCCTGTAGGAGCTTTGTTAATTAAGAAAACACTTGCAGCCGTGATCAACGCTAAACCAGTAACGGCAACCCATTTATTTTTAATTAAAAATTTAAGGCTGTAAATATATTTTTTGGTCATGTTGTTGAAGCTTTTGTTGAAAGCATTGAAAAACTTCGCTCCAAAACCTTTTTTCTGACCGTGTTCGCCATGTTCTCCTTGTGGATCATTTAATAATAAAGCACATAAAGCCGGACTTAAAGTCAATGCATTAACGGCTGAAATCATAATGGCAATCACCAAAGTAAAGGCAAATTGTCTGTAGAAAACTCCAGCCGGACCCTGCATAAAACCAACCGGAATAAACACCGCACACATCACCAACGTAATGGAAATAATGGCTCCGGAAATTTCACTCATTGAATGCGTAGTTGCCTGTTCAACTGGCATTCCTGTTTGTTCCATTTTTGAATGGACGGCTTCAACGACGACAATCGCATCATCCACCACAATTCCAATAGCGAGAACCAAAGCAAACAAGGTCAACATGTTGATACTGAAACCAAACATTTGAAGGAAGAAAAATGTACCAATGATCGCAACCGGAACAGCAATCGCAGGAATTAATGTAGATCTGAAATCCTGAAGGAAAATAAATACTACAATAAATACCAGAACGAATGCAATTACTAATGTTTCTACAACCTGATGAATTGACGCATCCAAAAAGTCTTTTGAATTATACATGATGATGGGTTCAACTCCCTTAGGTAGGGTAGTTTTCATTTGCTCAACCTGCTTTTCAATATCAGTTAGAATTTCATTTGCATTAGAACCTGCAGTCTGTAAAATGGCAAATCCTGCTACAGGTTTACCATCCATTCTGTTGGCTGCGGTATAAGTGTAAGAACCGAATTCTACTCTCGCAACATCTTTTAATCTTAAAAACGAACCGTCACTGTTTGATTTGATGGCAATGTTTTCGTAGTCTGCATTTTTATTTAATTTACCTTTATATTTTAAGATATATTCGTAAGTTTCCTTGCTTCCTTGTCCTAAACGTCCTGGTGCAGCTTCTAAATTGTGATCTTTAACTGCTGCTAAAACTTCCTGCGGAGAAAGATTATTGGCTGCTAATCTATCTGGTTTCAGCCAAAGTCTCATTGAATAATCTCTCGTTCCGAAAACCTGAGCCTGAGCAACTCCCGGAATACGCTGGATTTGTGGAATAACGTTGATTTTCAAATAGTTTTGTAAGAAAAGTTCGTCATATTGTTTTGGATCATCACTTGACAATCCCATAAACATAATCATACTGTTCTGAACTTTCTGAGTCGAAATTCCCGCCTGTACAACCTCCTGCGGAAGCTGGCTCATCGCTTTAGAAACACGGTTTTGAACGTTTACTGCTGCGTTATCCGGATCTGAACCTTGCTTGAAAAATACGCTCAAAGTCATGGATCCGTCGTTACTTGAGTTGGAGGTCATGTACGTCATGTTCTCAACACCGTTCACAGCTTCCTCAATAGGAACTGCAACAGAACGGGCAACAACTTCTGCATTCGCTCCCGGATAAAATGCCGTCACCTGCACACTCGGTGGTGCAATATCGGGAAACAGCGTAATCGGAAGGTTAAAAACCGACATCGCTCCCAACAGCAATAGTATAATGGAGATAACCGTAGAAAGTACCGGTCTATCTATGAATTTTTTTAACATAAGAAATTTATTTTTTAATGTTGTTTAAACGCTTTTCTGACTTTTGTATTAAAAGTTTAAACGCTTTTTACAAAGGTCTTGCTCTTAAAAGACTGTCAGATGAAATCGCTTTCGGCTGAATCATTACTCCATCTTTCAAAGCCCCGATTCCTGTGTAAACGATCTTCTCACCAACAGCAAGTCCTTCAGAAATAAAGTAATAGCTGTCTGTTTTTCCTGAGATCGTTACAGGTTTTGAGGTTACTTTTTTATCCTTTCCAACTACATAAACGTAGACTTTATCTTGTATTTCAAAGGTCGATTCCTGAGGAATAACAAGTGTGTTGGCAAATAGTTGCGGCATACGAACTCTACCTGTATTTCCTGTTCTCAATGCTCCGTTTGCATTTGGGAAAACTGCACGAACGCTTATTGCACCTGTGGTTTTGTCAAACTGTCCGTCAACGATGCTCATTTTACCTTTTTCAGGATAGGTGGTGTTATCTGCGATAACTAAATCTACCATCGGCATGTTTTTCAGTTTCTCGTTTAAGGTCGCTCCCGGATATTTTTTCTGGAAACCAATAAAATCCAGTTCGCTTAGAGAGAAGTATGCATAAATTTCGCTGATGTCCGATAATAAAGTCAAAGGACTTGGATCTGTTCTTGAAATTAAACTTCCCTTTTTGTAAGGAATTCTCCCAATGTATCCGCTTACTGGCGCAGTAATGGTTGTAAATCCTACGTTGATTCTTGCTCCACCGACTGAAGCTTTTGCCTGTGATGCTGCTGCAACTGCTGCTGCATAATTCGCTTTTGCAGTTCTCAATTGTACATCAGAAACTACCTTTGCAGCAACCAATGGCTGAAGTCTGTCAACTTCTACTTTTGCTTTCTGAATATTGGCGTTGGCAACCTGTAAATTGGCATTGGCCATATTCATTTGCTCTCCGTAAGCTCTTGAATCTATTTTAAATAATGCTTGTCCGGCTCTCACATAAGCACCTTCTTCTACATAAATTTTATCTAAATATCCGTCAACTTGTGATCTGATTTCTACGTTATTTTTTCCTTCTAGTGCAGTTGGGAATTCCTGATAAACTGTAGCAGGAGAGGTGATCACAGTATATACAGGCAATTCTGGTGCAGGTGGTGCAGCGTTTGTGCCTTCTGCTGCTTTAGTACAACTTTGTAAAAGAATAATACTCGATATAAGTACGATAATCTTTGTTTTTGCTGTTATTTTCATTTTAGTTTATTTTTAATAAAATGTTAGATTAAGTAATGTTGTTTTTAATTTAATTGATGTAATATTTTCTAACGGTGTTAAGTTTTGGTTAAAAAAAATAAAACATTTTTAATGTTGAGTTAATGTGTAATTTTCATGTTTACAATTTTTAAATATAAATTTGGGTGAGTTGTTTTTGTGTGTTATTTTTCTTAACAGTGTTAATGATAAGGGAAAAAAATTGCCAGAAATAATGTAAAGAAGTTATGTTTCATTTTAAAGTTTTTTATTTTTAATTTAATTGAATAATGTTAATTATTCTATGTTACTTTTCCTAACGGTGTTAATTTTTAGTTCAAAAAAAATTTACAATGATTTAATAAAAGCCGAAACTGTTTCGTCCAAAGTTGTTTTATTCATTGTAGAAGGGATGTCATCGTTTCTCATCATCATAATCGAAATCAATCCGTGAACTGCTGAAAACAGAGCATGAGAAGAGTGACAAGCATTGTTCTCATTTGAGCCTTTTTTCTTGATAATTTCGTAAGTACAGTCGTAAAGCATATCCTGGAAAGACGAAAATTCTTCTTTCATCAAACCTTTTCCGCTACACTGCATTCCAAGACCAAACATCAATTGGTAATATTCTTTATTCTTAAAAGCAAAATTCCAGTAGGCATCTACAATTGCCGTCAACTGATCTTCAGGTGTTTCGTGTTTTTTCTGAGCTTTCAATAATTCTATCTGCAAACAGTGAAAACCATTTATTGAGATTTCATATAAAATTGCTTCTTTGTTTTCGAAGTGATCATAAACAACGGGAGCACTGTATTCAATAGCATCTGCAATTTTACGGATAGAAAGAGATGCCCAACCGTCAGTTTTAGCCAAAGAGAATGCTGCCTGCAAAATATTTGCACGGATAGATTCTTTTTCTCTTTGACGACGTTCATGTAAGCCCATGATTTTATTTTACTAACAGTGTTAGCAAAAATACAAACATTTGACTATACGAACCAAATAATTTTTGAAATTTAACTTATAAAGAAAGACTTTGAAGAACTTTATGATTTGCAGTTTGCTGACGGGATGGGAGTTGAAGTAAGTTATTCTTTAATTATTGTAAAAATTAATAGATTAAATAGCCTAACTCAATTAGATTATTGTTTTAGTAACTACTAAAAGAAATCTTTATCTTTGTGGACAAAATAAAAAAGATATGAATACTCCCTCAAATATGTTGGCATTAGGTACAAAAGCACCTTTTTTTGAACTTCCTAATCCTTCAAAAAGCAATGAAGTTCAGTCATTAGATGATCTGAAAGGTGAAAAAGGCACTTTGGTGATTTTTATGTGCAATCATTGTCCGTTTGTACTTCACATCATTGATAAGTTGACAGAATTATATGAAGATTATAATGAAGCAGGGATTGAATTTGTTGCGATCAACTCAAATAATGTTGAAAAATATCCCGCAGATTCTCCTGAAAAAATGATTGAATTCCAGATCGAGAGAAATTTTGATTTTCCTTATTTATATGACGAAAGCCAGGCGATTGCGAAAGCTTATGACGCAGCTTGTACTCCGGATTTCTTTTTCTTTGATGATAAATTAGACCTTATTTACAGAGGGCAGATGGATGATTCAAGACCGGGAAATCATAAAGAAGTGACTGGTGAAGATTTGATTATTGCTTTTGAAAACCTTTTGATTGGTGAGCCACAGGAAGAAATTCAAAGACCAAGTATGGGTTGCAATATTAAATGGAAATAACTTTTCATTATTTAAAATATATCAGCTGTTCAATTTTGAGCAGCTTTTTTTATTCTAAAAATGTAGCTTTAGCCTCAACTTTCAAATCTACATTAACTTTGTTGTGTGAGAAATTCTTAATAAACTCTGAGGGTGTTTTTTCTGTATATTTTTTAAACATTCTATTGAAGTAAGTTACATTGTTAAAGCCGCAATTGTAACTGCATTCTGAAATGCTTTTATCCTGCGCCATTAATAAACAAGCTTTGTTAATGCGGTATCGATTTACGAATTCTGTAAACGTGATTTGGGTTGCTTTTTTAAAAAAATTACAGAATGCGGGAAGCGTTAGGTTTGCCAATTTTGCTACATCTTCAATATTAATTTCTTTGTCGTAGTTGCGTTCTACAAAGGTGAAAATATTTTCCAGTCTTGTTTTGTTTTTTGAAATGATGGTGTAAGGCATAATTTCGTTATTCAACAGTTCGTAATCTTTAGACTTTGAAAGTTCGAAGAGGATTTCCAGCAGCAATAAATATCTTTTATAACCTTCAGATTCCAGCATCAGTCTCAGTTTTGGAATCATCACTTTTTTTATTTTTCTGTGAAATTTTATACCGTATTTCGAAAGTTCTAATAAATCTTTAATAGATCTTGCTTCCACTTCCTGTTCAGGAAACTGCAAAATTTCCTGTCTGAATTGTAGAACAATTTCTTCATGCGGATCAATCGAATTTAAACCAAATCCCGAATGTGGAATATTGGAACCAATTAATACCAAATCGCCACTCGTATAATTGCTTTTGTGGTAGCCAACGTGTCGTGTTCCACTCCCGGAAATTACGCACACGAGCTCAATTTCCGGGTGATAATGATATTCCCATTTGAATTCTGAGATGGGTGAGTTGTTGTGAATCGTGCGAAAAGAGCTCTTTTCATCAGGAATTACTCTTTCAAAAGTAACTTTCATTTAGTTAATGATATTTAGGTTATAAAAATAGCAATTATATTAATATAGTTCAAATATTGATTTACTATGTTAAATTAACGTTAACTGAAATGCTTCTATCTTAGCCACCAAGAAATTAACTCCATGAAAAATTTCAACATAAAAGCAGCTTTGTTTTTAAATTATTTCGTCTTTGCAATCCTTCTCAATTCTGTTGGGACAGTGATTTTGCAGATGCAGCAGAATTTTGATGTCTCAAAATCTCAGGCGAGCGTCTTGGAAGGTTTCAAAGATCTTCCGATTGCAATCTGCTCATTTATTTTAGCCTCATTTTTACCTAAAATAGGAATCAAAAATTCAATGCTTATCGCACTTTTTTTGGTAAGCTGTATGTGTTTTGTAATGCCGTTTGCCAATGAGTTCTGGTTCTTTAAATTGTTATTTGCCATTGTAGGGATTTCTTTTGCCCTAATCAAAATTTCAGTTTTCACATCGATAGGTCTGGTTACAGAAACTGATAAAGAACACTCCAGTTTTATGGGATTTCTTGAAGGGTTTTTCATGGTTGGTGTTTTGATGGGAAATGTACTTTTCAGCCTTTTTATGGATGACAATAATCCTAAATCTACTTATTGGCTGAATGCATATTGGGTTTTGGGAGGTCTGTCGGTTTTGTCTTTTCTTTTTCTCTTTTTTTCCAAACTAAATGAAAACGATGCTAAAAGTGAAGAGACAAGTTTGCTTGGAGATCTCAAAAACAGTATCAGTTTATTCAGTTACAAAAAAGTTTTATTCTTTTTATTGTGTGCTTTTTTATTCGTTTTGGTTGAACAAAGTTTCCAGACCTGGACGCCGACTTTTTATAAAGAAATTTTAAAAGTTCCTACGTCGATGAGTATTCAGGCAGGTGCAGTTTTGGCGGGAGCTTTTGCTCTGGGAAGATTCTTGTCAGGATTTTTCTCAAAGAAATTCAGCTGGATATATGTTGTTTCATTCTGTGTAGTTGGTTTTGCCATAAGTATTTTACTGGTTCTTCCATTGACGCACGATATTGTGATCAGCACCAATACAAACTGGTTGAATGCACCGCTTGTCGTTTACCTTTTTCCTTTAATGGGAGGTTTGTTGGCACCGATTTATCCAAGTATCAATTCTGTTATTCTGGCTTCAATTCCGAAATATTTACATAGTGCAATGTCTGGTCTTATCGTCGTTTTTTCTGCAATAGGAGGAACAATCGGATCAATTATCACAGGTTTTGTCTTTCAGGAATTCAGCGGACAACAGGCTTTTTATCTGTCTTTAATTCCTTTGACTTTGCTTATTGTTTCGGCAATAATCATGAATAAATTAAAAATAAATCCTAAAAAATAAAAATGAGTACTCAGCTATATATAAAAGATATTGAGTCTTTGTTTGACGATGTTCAGAGATCAGAAATTTTTGACGATCAGAAAACAATGACAGATGCAGTTCCGTTATTTCCTGTTTCGGAAATCAATGAAAAATATGAGAAAGAAAAAAATAATGAGGATTTTGATCTTAAATCTTTCGTTTTATCAAATTTCGATTTTTTGGGATCTAAAATTACTATCGAAAGAGAAAAACAGTTACCGATTGATCAGCATATTGAAAAACTTTGGGACGAACTTACAAGAACTGCTCCTGAAGAAAAAGGAACGCTTCTGAAACTACCAAAACCGTACATTGTTCCCGGAGGACGATTTAATGAGTTTTTCTATTGGGACAGCTATTATGTAATGTTGGGATTGCAGGCTTCCGGACGAATTGAAATGATGGAAAACATTGTTGAGAACTGCTCATACCTTATTCAGACATTCGGATTTGTTCCAAATGCAAGCAGAACCCATTTTCTGAGTCGCTCACAGCCGCCTTACTTTTCTTTAATGCTTGATTTACTTGCTGAAAGCACAAATGATAGAGAAATCTACAGTAAGCATTATGATACTCTTGAAAAGGAATATCAATTCTGGATGGATGGCGAAACAGGCTTGGAAAATGATTCTGCAACTAAAAGAGTCATCAAAACAAAAGAAGGAGCAACTTTAAACAGATATTACGATGCTGAAAATACGCCTCGACCTGAAAGTTATTTAATCGATATTGAAGATTATAAAGAACCTGCAGGAAAAGATTTTTATAGAAATATAAGAGCTGCCTGTGAATCGGGATGGGATTTTTCCAGCAGATGGTTTGCAGACGGAGATCAAATTCAAACCATTGAAACTTTAAATCTTGCTCAGGTTGATCTTAACTGTCTCTTATGGCATTTAGAAAAAACTTTAGCTCAATCTTCTGAGCTTAAAAATCTTTTAGAAAAACAAGAGTATTATAGTCAGCGAGCTGAGAACAGAAAAAAAGCAATCGATCAATATTTTTGGGATGCAAAAGGAAAAATCTATAGAGATTATCACATAAAAAATTATCAGCAGACTTCATCAGAAAGCGTTGCAACAATTTATCCTTTGTTTTTAAAATTAGCAAATTTAGGTCAGGCAAAAGCGGTGATAGAAACCATTGAAGAGAAATTTCTTTATCAGGGAGGAATTGTTACCACGACTAAAAATTCAGGACAACAATGGGATCTTCCAAATGCATGGGCTCCTTATCAATGGTTAGGATTTTTATCTTCAAAAAATTACGGCTTTGATGATCTCGCTGAAAAAATAAAAAACAACTGGTGTTCAAATGTAGAAAGAGTTTACAACAACACCGGAAAACTCATGGAAAAATATAATGCTCTCGATACAGAAACCATTGCGGGAGGTGGAGAATACCCCAATCAGGACGGTTTTGGCTGGACGAACGGGGTTTATTTAAAATTAAAACAAACTAACATATAATAAAAATCAAAAAGCTATGAAAAAAAAATCAATTCTGTTGCTTACAGGTATAGCAACGTTTTATTTTAACAACACTTATGCCCAGGAAACTGTTCAGGATTCTACAAGAACAAGATCTATTGATCAGGTAGTAATCACTGGTAACTCCCGACCAAAACCAAAAATTGAATCAAGTACAGCAATTTCAACGTTTACTGCAAAAGAAATACAGAAACAGAATCCGATCAGTGCTGCAGCTTTGTTGCAGAGAGTTCCTGGTTTTGCGGTTGAAACTTCAGGAGGTGAAGTAGGGAATAACCTTTTTGCCAGAGGTATTCCTTCTGCGGGAGCTTACGAATTTACTCAGGTTCAGGAAGATGGTTTGCCTGTTTTTGAAGACGGAGCATTGCAATTTGCTAATGCAGATAATTTTTTTCGAGTAGATAACACTACTGGAAGATTGGAAGCGTTAAGAGGGGGTTCAGGTTCTATTTTTGCAACCAATTCTCCTGGTGGTTTGATTAACTTTATTTCTAAAGAAGGAAGTAATGATTTTAAAGGAACTGCTAAATTAGAAACAAGTACATACGGATTGATGCGTACTGATGTGAATCTTGGCGGAGCATTAATTCAGGATAAATTATTCTTCAATGTTGGTGGTTTTTACAGAACAGATGACGGTATCAGAAAAACAGATTTTAAAGCAAACAACGGAGGACAAATCAGAATGAATCTGAAATATGTTTTCGACAAAGGTTATGCTAAAATATATTATAAAAAACTTGATGATAGAAACACATTTTATCTACCAATTCCTTTGACACAAAACGGAAATGATTTAAAAGAATTTCCTGGCTTTGATGCTAATTATGGAACGTACAGTTACAGATCAATCAGTCAGCTAAATATTCCACAAGCAGGTGGAGGTTTCTTCAAAAGAAATTTAGAAGACGGAATTCATCCGAAAGTTGACGTTGTGGGTGCAGAATTTAAATATGATTTGGGAGATAATTTAAGTGTAACCAATAAAACAAGATACACAAACATCAATCTGAATTATACAGGTATTTTCCCTGCAGGAGGGCCCAAAACGGCAAAGGATTTCGCAAATACAAACGGTGGTATTACAGGAAATAATTTCCAGTATTCTTTAGTTGGTAGCGGGCAATTAGTAAATCCTGCTTACGTTCAGGAATTAGGATTCTGGGCAATTGATAAAAAGATGAACAATTTCGTCAATGATTTACAGTTCAGTTACAAGTTTGACAAAGGAAACGCAACAGCAGGTTTCTATAAATCAAACTGGAGATCAAACCAATATTGGAACTGGAGTAACGTTCTTGCAACAGCTACAGACAAACCAGAATTGCTAAATTTAGTTGATACATCTTTAACTCCGACTTCTACAGGTTATTCTAAAACGTATAATGGAGTTACGGCTATGTCATTCTTATTAAGAGAATCTCAGGTTCAGGGAAGTCTGAATGATGTTTATGCAAATTTAGATTTTAATATTACGGATAATTTAAGCTTAAATGCAGGAATTCGTTACAGCAGAGATTTCTATAAGGGGTATTCAGTTAACACAACTACCGGAAACCTCAATAACTCGGGATTAACAACAGATGGAACTCATAGTTTTGCAACAACAACTGCGGATGATAATATGAGTGTTTTGGGAAATAAATATTCTTACTGGAAGTATGATATTGATAAAGTTTCTTACACGTTAGCTGCAAATTATAAAATCAATACAAACAATGCAGTTTACGGACGTTTCTCTCATGGGTTCAGATCTCCAAATGAAGAAGCTTACTATAATTATTTTACTACAGTAAATCCTGATCAGCCATTAAAACCGGTAACTACAAATCAGATTGAAGTAGGTTATAAATATTATACCCGTAATTTTGATATTGGTGTGATCCCTTTCTATTCTACGCTTAAAAACCTTTCGTTTACAGATGTATTCTCTAACGGATCTTCTGAAAATACATTTGCTGACACTGAAAATTATGGTGTTGAAGTTGAAGGATTTGCACGTTTCTTTAATAATCTGGTTGAAGTTAGTTTCAATGGAACTATTCAGAATCCTAAATATACAGGACTTAGCGGAAGCAGCCTTTTAGAGGGGAATACGGTAAGAAGAATGCCAAAATTATACTTCAATATTTCTCCTGCAGTTAACATCACTAAAGAATGGAGAACTTATGTGAGCTACAATTATTACGGAGAACGTTTTCAGGATCAGTTAAATGTTCAGACTTTACCGGCATTTGGCGAGTTTGGAGCAGGAACTTCTTATCAGTTGGGCAAAATTCGTTTTGCAGTTGACGGAACCAATATCTTTAATACCATCGGGATTACAGAGGGTGATCCAAGAGCGGGATCTCCATCAGGAGACGGAACAATTATGGCAAGACCAATCATGGGCGCAGCGGTAAGAGCTTCAATTACTTTAGATTTCTAAGGATAATTTTTTAATAAATTGATAAAACCGCCAGATTTTTCTGGTGGTTTTTATTTTTAAAATTGTTAATCACTCACTCATTTTGTCATTCCGTAGGAATCTCAACACAAATGCTTTGATTACTTTCGGGATTTGGATTCCTCTGGAATGACAAATTTTGTGTTAGAAATTCTATTTTTAGAATTTAGCAAAATATCTCCAAAATTTACTTCAAAAACGGATTAAACTGCTTCTCAAAACCAATCTTAGTAGGATTTCCGTGTCCTGAAAAAACCTTTGTTTCTTCATCCAAGACAAAAAGTTTTGTTTTAATTCCTTCAATTAATTGCTCGTAATTTCCTTTGTACAAATCTGTTCTTCCGATGCTTCCTTCAAAAAGAACGTCTCCGGAAATGATAAATTTCTGATTTTCATTATGGTAAACAACACTTCCCGGCGAATGTCCCGGAACGTGATAAATTTTAAATTTTTCTCCATCAAAATCCAATTCGTAACCTTCATTTACATACTGTAAGTCAACATTAATATGATCAAGCTGAAATCCGAATCTCATTCCGCTGATCTGGAACATATCCAAAACTTCTTTATCATCTTCGTGCATCGTTACCGGAACTTTATAAGTGTCAAAAGCCCATTGTAAGCCCAAAACGTGATCGATATGAGCATGCGTTAAAACAATTTTTACAATTTTTAAATCATTTTCTTTGATAAAATTTGCGATGGCAGTAGTTTCCTGATCATTCATATTTCCCGGATCAATCAGCCAGGCATTTTTATTTTCATTAAAAAGAACATAAGTATTTTCACTAGCAAAATTGAAGACGAAAGACTGTATTTGAAACATATTCTGAATATTTTTTTTATCAAAAATACAATATTCTTCAGAGATTCGTTATCTTCGTCATAATGAAAACGTTGCAGATATTTTTACTCGGTTTAGGTTCTTTGGCTTTTGCTCAGAACATTCAAAGTATTCAGTTATTTAATCCTCAAACCAATGACGAGACACCTGTTATTAATATGAATCAGCAGTTGGTGTTGAGTTTTGATGATTTGACCAATTCAAGTAATGTTTACCGATATACGATTAAACATTACGACAGAAACTGGCAGGATGACAATCTGTTTTTTACGGAAATAGCCAATGGAAGTATGAATGCGCTTTTGGATCAGTTTCAGTATTCATTTAATACTATTCAGGCTTATACGCATTATACCTTACAATTTCCTAACGATAAAATAAGACCGAAAATTTCAGGTAATTTTGAAATCATTGTTTATAAAGATTCCGCTGACAAACCGCTTTTCACCAAAAGATTTTCTCTGGTGGAAGATCAGGTAAATTTAGCTTTAAACATCTCGAGAATTGCTGACGCAAGAAATCCAAATGTTAACCAAAGAGTAGAGGTACAGGTAACTTCAAAAGGCGGAGATCTGTCATCAAATGTGAATTCTATGACGCTGAATGTGATGCAGAATAACAATCAGAATATGAAAATTACGAATCTCAAGCCGAGTTCTACTTTGGGAAGTCAGATTTTGTTTCAGCAGATGAGTATTGTATTTCCGGGAAACAATGAATTCTATTATTTCGATAATAAAAATATGAATATGCCTGCAGATATGGTGTATGAAACTGGGTTGAAAGACGGCGTTAATAATACTTATCTTCATCCGGTTTGGGCGTATCCGTTGAATTATCAATATCAACCGGATGTGAACGGGGCTTTTTATTACAGACGAAATGATTTGGGATTAGAAAGAAATGCTGAAAGAGAAGCAGATTATTCTTGGGTGCATTTTTCTTTAGATTCTGATCCGGTGGAAAAAGAATTGTATGTTTTGGGTGGGTTTAATGATTTTAAAGCAAGCAAAGAATCTCAAATGATTTATGATGCAGAAAAGAAAAAGTATGTAGCAAAAATTTTCTTAAAACAAGGTTTTTACAATTACATTCTTGCTACAAAAGAAGCGAACGGTTCTTTAAATTTCGGTGAAGTTAACGGGAATTTCTGGCAGACAGAAAATTTATATCAGGCATTTTTGTACTATAAACCTTTTGGAAGAAATTATGATGGTTTGCTTGGTTATGGTGAGTTTAGAACGCCTGTGAGATAATTAAGGAGAAATTTAGTTAAAAAAAACCTTACAAAATTTTCATTTGTAAGGTTGCTGTTTAAGGTGTACAAGACCTCTACAGATAAAATCAAACTATATAATAATGTCAAAAAAGTCTTAATTAAATTAATTCTTAAAAATCGCAGTAATAAAAAGGCTGTCGTTTTCTTCAAATAAATAATGAATATCAACGGGGAATTTCTCGGTTTTATAAACCTGTACTTCTCTACTTTTTATATCTAATTTTTCGTAATTGCTAAGAATTGTACTGATAGATTCTTTCAAATCATCCAAAAAATATTTGTCTTTATTTTGTTCTTCAGCATTAAACACCCGCATCAACATTCTGATGTCATTTTTTGCAATTGATGACAGCAAAACTTTCATTATGCACAGATTTGTTCAAGTTCTGTAATACTCTCAAAGAAATCAAGTTTTGTCTTATTGTTTTCAGAATGAAACTGAATTCTTTGAAAAACTTCATCCAACTGAAATTGAGGAACATTAGATTTTGGAGTTGTATCTAAATTGTCCACGATTCTAATGAACGCCTCTGCAAGTTCCGGGGTGAAACTTTCAATTTTTCTTTTTAGAATTTCTATACTTGAGTCCATTATTTCTAAATTTTTAAATTGTCTCTGTCTTTTGATAGGGTAAAAGTACAAAAAAATATTAAAAAACAAAACTTACCCCTATTAAATTTTAAATTATTTTAAAATAATTATTCTTTTTACTTGAAATTTGTGTTTTTTCGAGGGGGTGTTGCTAAAATAAATAAAAAAAGGACATCTGATTGCTCAAATGTCCTCCTATGTTTTTTTTAATTAAATTTAAACGAAATAAAACTCATTCAGTTTTTCTTCGCAAAGTGTTTTTACAACATCAATCCATCGATCCTCATCATTCAAGCACGGAATGTAATGGAAATTTTCTCCGCCACCATGCTCAAACTGATGTTTTCCTTCAACGGAAATTTCTTCTAAGGTTTCCAGGCAGTCAGAAACAAAGGCCGGACAAACGATGGCAAGGTTTTTAATTCCCTTTTTTCCGACAGTTTCTAAAGTTTCATCTGTGTAAGGTTCCATCCATTTATCTTTTCCCAATCTTGACTGGAACGTCACCATTACTTTTTCTTTTGGTAAACCTAATTTCTTAATCACAGAATTGGTCACGTCAAAACACTGATGGCGATAACAAAACTGATGACTTGGATTATTCTCACGTGAACAGCAATCATTAAGATTGCAGGTATTCGTAGGATCTGTCTTATATATATGTCTCTCTGGAACACCGTGATAAGAAAACTGTAATGCATCGAAATTTTCAGGAAGTTTTTCTCTTATGCTTTCTGCAAGACAATCGATATAAATCTCTCTGTTATAAAAAGGCTGAATGTAATTGATTTTGATTCCCGGGAATTTCTTTTTTCTTACCTCTTCTGCTTTTTCAATCACCGTTTCAGTTGTACTCATCGCATATTGCGGATACAATGGAAATAAAACAATTTCCGTCACGCCCTGGTAAACTAATTTCTGAATTCCGGCTTCAATGCTTGGTTGTGCATATCTCATCCCGATTTCTACCGGAACATCAACCAACTTCTGAAGTTTTTTTTGAATTTTCTGAGTGATGACAATTAAGGGCGAACCTTCATCTGTCCAGACTGTTTTATAAGCTTCGGCAGATTTTGCAGGTCGCGTATTGAGAATAATTCCCTGAACCAAAAGTGCACGGAAAAACCATCGGTAATCAATCACTTTCTCGTCCATCAAAAATTCATCAAGATATTCTCTTACATCAGGTACAGAGGTGGATCTTGGTGAACCGAGATTGACTAATAATATTCCTTTCATATAATATAGGTAATGAGTAATTGGTAATGAGTAAGTAATAAGCAGTATACAAAAACATTGCCTATTACTCTTACTTATTGCTGATTTTTATCCGTTTACTGCTTCAACATGTTGTACTAAATCGGGAACGAATTGTTTTAAAATGTTTTCAATTCCACCTTTTAAAGTAGCAGTTGAACTCGGACATCCTGAACAAGCCCCTTGTAAAAGCATTTTTGCAGTTTTGTTGGCTTCATCATATTCTATTAATGAAATTTTTCCACCGTCATTTTCTACTGCCGGAGCCACATATTCATTTAAAATGTCAGAAATTTTCTGCTCGTCGTCTGTATAATCTCTGTTGATGATGTTCTCAACCGGACTTTCGTGCTTCTGAGCAACAATATTTGAAATTTCTCCACCGCTTTGAAGATATTCTGCAATCAAACCACGAACCGCCATCATTACCTGATGCCATTCCACTGAATTGTCTCTTGTTACTGCAACGAAATTATCTGAAATAAAAACTTCTTTCGCAAAATCAAAATCTTTGAAAATCGCCTGAGCCAAAGGAACTCCTTCCGAAGCTTCTCTTGATTTTACTTCTACAAAACCGTCCATCAGAATTTTACTTGAAACAAACTTCATCACATTGGGATTTGGTGTCATCTCTGCATAGATTTGAACCATTTCTTTTTTCTTTTGAAGATAAATTCTTGGATTGGCTAAAAGCTCGTCCTCAATTACATTTTTCAGGTTTTCGGCAATGTGTTCCCATTCTACGGTATCCTGTTTTGCAACTGCAACAAAATTGGCAGTAATGAAAATTCTTTCCACAAAAGGATAATTGAAAACTTCCTGTGCCAAAGGGATTTCTGATATATCTGAATTTCTGTCCAGCTCTAAAGACCCCGGAATCAAATTGTAATCAGCTACAAATTTCATCACTTTCGGGTTTTCTGTTGGCTCTATAAGAATAGTATGCATTTTTTCTTTAAATTTGAGATACAAAAATACGGATTTAGAAGTTAGAAGCTGGCTGTTGGGAGTTAGATTTTTGCTATCACTGTAATTTACAATTTGTGATTTCAAGTTATAATTTCGAATAAGCTCATTATCAATTTTTCAAAATAAAAATATGGCACTTGTAAAAGAACTTTTAGGGAAAACACCGCAGATCGGAGAAAATACTTTTTTGGCTGAAACAGCAACCATTATTGGTGATGTCGTGATGGGAAAGGACTGCAGCATCTGGTACAATGCGGTCATCAGAGGTGATGTGAATTATATCAAAATGGGAGATAAGGTAAATGTACAGGATAATGCCATGTTGCATTGCACGTATGAAAAGTTTCCTTTAGAAATTGGAAATAATGTCTCCATAGGTCACAACGCCATCGTTCATGGATGCAGGATTAAGGACAATGTTTTAATTGGAATGGGATCTATCGTAATGGATGACTGTCTGGTTGAAGAAAATTCTATCGTTGGTGCGGGATCTGTAGTTACGCAAGGAACACATATCAAATCCGGCGAAGTGTGGGGTGGGGTTCCTGCCAGAAAAATAAAAGATATTTCAGCTGATTTACTTGAAGGAGAAGTAAACAGAATTGCAAATAATTATGTGAAATATTCTTCTTGGTATAAAGATTAATTTATTCAATTCCTATAAAAAAACAAAAGCTCTGAACTAATTTTAGCCAGAGCTTTTATTATATATAAAACTGATTGATTACGGATAAATTAAAACTGCTTTTTCAGCCTGACATTTTACGCCGGTTGGTTCTGCAGCCAGCATACAATCTGATGTAATGTTGTATTTCTTGTTAAATTCAGACATCTTTTGGGTATATTCTTCAATTTTAGGAAGAATGGTTGCTTCATTTTTCTTTGGATAAGCAATATATGAAACTGGTCCGCCACAAGCTTTTGTCCCTAAAGGTGAGAAAGCCCAGTCTGCAGCATTTGTACATTTTTCTTTAGTAACCATAGATTCTATAGACGCTTTTAGTTTATCTAATTGCGCTTCATCGTATTTCTGGGAGCTTTCGTCTGCAGGTCTTTCCGAAATATCTTTTGGCATTTCCGCAGAGTCATTGCTTTGTGCAGATTTGCATGAAACCATTGTGAGACTTGCAAATAATACGACTGCAGGAATTTTTATCAACCAATTTTTCATAATTACTTTTTTTAGTGGTCATCAAATTTCGTTCCTTATTTTCATTTTTCGTAATTTTGCAGCGATGAATAATCATTTTTTTGACTTAATAGAACATACCAACCGAAGCGTTTTTCTTACCGGAAAAGCAGGAACGGGAAAGACAACATTCCTAAACGAATTTGTAAAAAAAACCAGAAAGAAACACATTGTCGTAGCGCCTACAGGAATTGCTGCAATCAATGCTGGTGGCGTAACCATTCATTCCATGTTTGGGTTGCCCTTGCGTACTTTTTTACCGACGACAGATAGAATTGACGGGAGTTTGGGTAATAATATTGCAGACCTTCAACAACATTTTAAATACAGAAAAGATAAGCTCAAGCTTTTACGCGAGGTTGAGGTTTTAATTATTGATGAGGTTTCAATGTTGCGTGCCGATGTTTTGGATATGATGGATTTTTCGCTGCGGTTTATCCGGAGAAACAACCAGCGTTTTGGCGGTGTTCAGATGTTATTCATTGGTGATTTGTATCAGCTTCCGCCCGTGGTGAGAGATGAGCACATTTTAAAAATGTTTTATCAGTCGCCTTTCTTTTTCGACAGTCTTGCAATCAAAGATATTCCTTTGCTGACGATTGAATTAACGAAAGTTTATCGTCAAACTGATGAAGAGTTTCTTGAAATTCTCAATGCAATCCGTGATGGTGACGTTGCCAATATTGATTTTGAACATTTAAATGAAAGATATAATCCTGATTTTAATGCGGGTGAAGATTCTTATATTTATCTCTGTTCGCACAACAAATTGGCAGACGATATTAATCAGCAGAAATTGGCTGAAATAAAAGTCGATCCGTCAACTTTTGAAGCAAAACTTTTTGGTGAGTTTAAAGAAAATCAGTTTCCAAACGAACAATTTTTAGAATTAAAGATTGGTGCTCAAGTGATGTTTATCAGAAACGATATTTCTGGTGAGAAAAAATATTTTAACGGAAAATTAGGCGAGATTTCTGCATTAGACGAAAAAGAAATCAAAGTTGTTCTTGAAGGAAGTGAAAGAGAAATTACCGTAAAAAGAGAAGTCTGGGAACAAAAAAAATATTCTTTAGACAGCGAAAAAAATATTAAAGAAGAAGTTTTAGGAAGCTTCGAACAGTTTCCGATAAAATTGGCTTGGGCAGTAACAATTCACAAAAGTCAGGGCTTAACTTTTGATAAAGTGATCATTGATGCCGGAAAAAGTTTCACCGCAGGTCAGGTTTACGTGGCATTATCGCGTTGCCGTACTTTGGAAGGTATTGTTTTAAAATCTAAAATTACTCCCGAAGTTATTTTTAAAGACAACAGGATTTTGCAGTTTCAGGGTGATACTTTTGCCAATGACAATGTTGAGGAAATTCTAAACAGAGAAAAGTATGACTACAGCATCAGAAAAGTGCTTCGTTCTTTAGATTCTCAATGGCTTTTAAAAGAAGTAGAGTTGTGGAATAATCTTTCGATTACCACAAAAAGCATCGACCACGCAAAATCTAAACAACTTTACCTGCAATTGAAACGTGATGTTGTCAATTTGGGTAAAATTTTTGAAAAATTAGAACGAATTATTTTCCAGAAGGTGAATAATTTCATCAATAAAACTGATGAGTGGAGCGAGATTGAAAACAAAACCAAAGGTGCTGTCAATTTCTTTTTCGGTGAAGTGAAAGACAAAATTTTCAGTCCGTTAAAAGAATTTTATTCTGAAATAAAAGGTGTAAAAGGTCTGAAAAATTATAATGAAGAACTCAGAAGCTGGCTCGAAGATATTGAAGATTATCTGAATGGTCTGAAAACCGCTCATCTTTTGGAAACGAAACTTTTAGACGAAAAAAACGACAAAGAAGTCAGCATGAAAATTGCAAAAGTTCCTTCTCAGGTTTTGACTTTCCAGTTGTTTGAACAAGGGAAAACCATTTCAGAAATCGCTTTGGAAAGAGGTTTGGTCAAAGAAACGGTCTTGGGACATTTGGCAAGATTTGCCGAACAAGGTTTGCTTGATTTGTCGAGAGTGATTACTTCAGATAAAATAAAAACTTTCGAAAAGGCTTTTAAAACTGATCCAAAAGAAACTTTAAACGAATGGAAAACTGCGTTGCCTAATGATTTTGATTTTAATGAAATCAGGATTTTGATTAATCATTTTAATTTTTTGAAGGAGAAAGGGAAGTAGTTTAGTAAATACGATCAATTACGTGTAAGATAATAGTGTCATCTACTTTGAATTTTCTGTCAGAATCAGACTTTTCAATGGTTAATTTTTCTGCTTTGTGAGAACTTTTATTAAAGATGTACGCTTGATTTGTTTCTAATAGAAAAGCTGTATGATAATTCAATCGATCAGATTGTTTCAAACTATCAGCTATTTTGAATATATTCCAAGGGTTATTATTTTCATTTTTAATAATCGCATTATAAAGATTTGTATCATTATCGATAATGAAATAGTTGTGTTTTTGACTTTCTAACCATTTTTTAAAAACTCGTTTAATATTTTCCTTCTTGGTATAAATAATATATTTATCTGTTTCTAATAATATTGCACTGTCTTCAGTATAACCATTACAGCTTTTTAAAGAAATAATTGATAAGAAAAATATTAGAATTAGATATAGATTTTTCATTTTTAAATACTACTTAATTTTCTTTTGTTATTATCCCAATACGTTGCAGTTCGGCTTTCATTCATGAATTCAACTTCTTTATTTTCAATTTCGTTAAATCTGCTTTTATCCGTTTTCACAAATTTAATAATTTCGAAATTTCTCTCATCAAGAATATCAAAATCAACCAGGTTCAAATACTCATCAATAAAGCTTTTATCAATCATAATTTTTCCGCCACCACACCAATGTCTGTCTTGCCCATTTTTTTTGATTCCTGAAACCCAATATTCTTCACCAGTTTCAATGTTAAAATAATTTCCCCGAGTTCCTGGGTTTTTCAGTTTTTTCAAGGCTTTTCCATTAAAATAAATTGTTTGTCCGGATTTTGAAAATTCCACAAAACCAATCCATGCTAATCCATTATGACCGCTTGATTTGTTCTCCAGGTACATTATTTTTGATTTCATAATTTAAATTTAGTAAAATATTTGATAAAGTTCGTTGTTTTAATGTTTGTTAAAATTGACATTCTTCTAATAGTTTTTCCCACAGTACACAATATATTCCATCAATTACAAAAAGTAACTAATGAAATTTATTAACTCTAAATTTGTATTTCATTTTCCTAAAAGAAAAATGTTTAAATATGAAAAACTTTGAAATATCTGTTTTAGACCTCGCTCCCGTAAAGCAGGGAAAAAGCATTAATGATACTTTTCAGGACAGTTTGTCTTTGGCAAACTTTGCTGAAAATTTAAACTATAAAAGATTCTGGCTTGCCGAGCATCACAATATGGAAAGCATTGCCAGTTCTGCAACATCTGTTCTGATTGGTTTCATTGCCAACGGAACAAAAAAAATCAGAGTAGGCTCCGGAGGGATTATGCTTCCTAATCACAGTTCATTGGTGATTGCCGAACAATTCGGAACCCTAGAATCTCTTTTCCCCGGAAGAATCGATCTTGGTTTGGGAAGAGCTCCCGGAACGGATGGTTTGACGGCGAAAGCTTTGGGAAGAAATCCTGCCATTATCAACGAGCAATTCCCAAGACAGATTTTAGAATTGCAAACTTATTTTTCTAAAGAAAATTCTGATGCGTTGGTTCGTGCGATTCCCGGTGAAGGATTAGATATTCCAATGTATATTTTAGGATCGAGTACAGATAGTGCTTGGTTGGCTGCAGAGCTTGGTCTTCCATACGCTTTTGCCGGACATTTCGCCCCGGAGCAAATGGAAATGGCTTTTAAAATTTACAGAGAGCATTTCGAGCCTTCAAAATATTTGGACAAACCTTACATTATTGCCTGCGTGAATGGAGTAGCGGCAGAAACTTCCGAAGAAGCTCATTTGCTTTCCACAACTTTGTTTCAGGCATTTATCAATATTATCAGAAACGACAGAAAGCCTTTCCCGGCACCCGTTACAGATATGGATAAGATCTGGTCGCCAATAGAAAAATCGATGGTTTTACAGAAACTGAAATTTAGTTTTATCGGAAACCAATCTGAAATTGCCGAACAGCTTAAAAACTTTCAGGAAAAATACCAGGTCGATGAATTGATGATCAATTCTCATATTTATGACCACCAGAAAAGACTGCAATCATACGAGATTATTAGAAGAGCCGCAGACTCGTTATCCAAAGCCTAATAAACCATTCATATTAATTGTTGATGCTTATTTTTATGAGTATCTTTGCGAAAATTTAAAGTAAAAATGTCTGATATTAAATTAAATACTATTCCAGAGGCTATTGAAGACCTTAAAAATGGTAAAATAATCATAGTGGTAGATGATGAAGACAGAGAAAACGAAGGAGATTTCCTATGCGCTGCTGAATTGACAACTCCTGAACTTATTAATTTTATGGCTTTCCACGGAAGAGGATTGATCTGTATGCCGCTTCCAGAAAAGAGATGTGACGAGCTTGGTCTTGATATCATGGTAAGCAGAAGCAGTGATCCTAAAGAGACTGCATTTACTGTTTCTGTCGACCTTTTGGGCGACGGAACTTCTACAGGTATTTCTGCAGGTGACAGAGCTAAAACAATTTTAGCATTGATGGACGAAAAGTCCAGACCTACAGATTTCATGCGTCCCGGTCATATTTTCCCGCTTCGTGCAAAGAAGGGTGGCGTTTTAAAAAGAGCCGGACATACAGAAGCAGCCATTGATCTTACCTGTCTTGCAGGTTTGAAAGAAGGTGGTGTGATCTGCGAAATCATGAATGATGACGGAAGCATGTCTCGTTTACCTGAGTTGTATGCATTTGCTCAGAAACATGATATGAAGATCATTTCTATTGAAGATTTGATTCATTATCAGCTTAAAAAAGGAAATCTTATCGACAGAATTGAAGAAAGAGATGTGAAAACAGCTTATGGTGATTTTCATTTCCTAGCTTTCAGAGAAACTTCTAACGACCAGATTCACTTTGCATTAACAAAAGGAACTTGGACGGTTGATGAGCCGGTTTTGGTGAGAGTACAGTCTTCAGATTCGTATTTTGATGTGTTGACAAGATTAAACAATGGTGAAAAACCACAGTTAGAAAAAGTAACCAATATGATTAATGAAGCAGGCAAAGGCGCTATTATTTTCATTAATAATGTATCTAATTCTGAAAATACATTAAGGAAACTTCAGCAGTTTTTAAATTATCAGGACGGTCAGCAAAAACATCCTACAGCTGCTTTCAATTACAGAGATTACGGTATCGGAACGCAAATTCTTAAAAATTTAGGAATTAATAAATTTAAAGTAATCACTCAGAACCCTAATGTAAAACCACAAGTTGGCGGTTATGATGTTGAGGTGACAGAAATGGTTCAGCTTTAAAAATTAAAATGTCAATTTTTGATTACGTTTACAATTCACTTGCGAAGCAAAATTGACGACTCACAATTCACAATAAAAAAATGGCTTGAGTTTATCAAGCCATTTTTATTTCGTCAAAGTTTCTAAATCCGTTTAAAAAATCCTTGACGTTCATTCTTTTCTTTCCTTCTAACTGCAATTCGAGAGGAAAGTAAATTCCGTCCTTTGTGTAAATTTTAAATTCGTTTTTTGAAATATCTAAAGTGCCCGAAGTTTTTCCGTGATCAGAAATTTCAAATTTTCCAACGTAAATTTTCAGTCCTTTTTCTTCTTCTCCAATTTTTAAAGTCGTGAAAGCTGCCGGATAAGGTGACATTCCTAAAATGAACTGGTGAACTTCTTTTGATGATTTATTAAAGTCAATTCTGGTGTCTTCTTTAAATATTTTGAAAGCATTTTTCGGATGCTCAACCTGTGGTTGAGGTTTTTCTGTAATTGAATTTTCAGATAAGCCGTCAAGCGTTTTTACAATTAATTTTGCCCCCATTTCCATTAGTCTGTCATGAAGACTTCCTGCGTTTTCGTCAGGTAAAATTTGAATTTCTTCCTGTAAAAGAATATTTCCTTCGTCTATTTTTTCATTAATGAAAAATGTTGTAGCTCCTGTTTTTTCCTCACCGTTTATTACAGCGTAATTAATTGGTGCAGCACCACGATAATCAGGAAGTAAAGAAGCGTGCAGGTTGAAGGTTCCGATTGCCGGCATTTCAAACAAAATTTTCGGCATCATTCTGAAGGCAACGACAACGAAAACATCAGCGTTTAAGTTTTTTATTTCTTCTAAAAATTCGGGATTTCTAAGTTTTTCGGGTTGTAAAACATGAAGATTGTTTTCAACAGCATAAACTTTTACAGCAGATTGATTGATCTTTTGTCCGCGTCCGCTTGCTTTATCGGCAACTGTCACTACGCCTACAACTTCATGATTTGATTGATGAATAGCTGCCAAAGCTGTCTTTGCAAACTCAGGCGTACCAAAAAATACGACTTTCAATGATTTCATTTTGCAAAGATAAAGGTCTTTAATTTATTTAAAAAATTAAAAGGTTGAAAATGGGAAAGTCTTTAGTTTTGCTTATTGCTTATTGCTTATTGCTTATTGCTTATTGCTTATTGCTTATGTCAACGCATAGGTTCTGAAATTCAGCATTTTCACTTTTCCGGAATCCAAAAGAAAAATCAGGTTTTCTAAAATATCTTCTTTTGGGAGAAAATTTAACTGAATTGAAAGTTCTTCTATGGTTGCGGGCTTTTCAGCTAATAAATTAACAATTTCAGAAGACATATTTTTTCCAAAAATAGATTTTTTATTCTTTTCACAAACCGTACATTGTCCGCAGTTTTTTGAATTTTTCTCCCCAAAATAGGCAAGAATCAGTTTTATTTTGCAGTAAGTGGAATCTTCGATATAAAATTTCATTTCTTCCCACTTCTGAATCTTGTTTTTCTGGATCTGTTCAAACAGTTTCCAGTACATACTATTGGTCACTCGTTCGTCTCTTGGTTTCAGAAATTTTACACTAGCTAAAGCTCCGTCAATATATTCAAGGTAATTTTTCTGCTGTAATTCTTTTAATCTTTCTTTAATTAAATGAATGCTTACTCCGATTTTATCACTCACTTTTTGTTCGCTGAACATTACTTTGTGTGTAGTAATTCCTGAAACTGAACGAAGGAGAAGTTCAATAAAATAAGCATCTTTTTGAGGAATCTGATCTATTTCATCTGCTTTGATCAAAAGTTCCAGCGATGACAAACTTTTGCTGCTGTTATAATAAATAATTTCCTGGGTATGAAGAAAATTTAAAACATTTTTAATTTTTGCTGTCGATAGTTTTGTGAAATTCTGAATTCCGGAAATATTTAATTGAAAAACTTTTTCAGGAAGCTCAAATTCTGCCACTTGAAATTTTGAATATAGATAGGAAATGATTTTCAGAAATTCCGCTTTATTGGGAACCTGATTTCGTAAAATCTGATCAAAATTTAAAACTTCCTGCTGATTCCAAAGCATGAATGCAAAACTTTTTTTTCCGTCTCTTCCGGCACGCCCGATTTCCTGATAATAATTTTCAATCGACTGAGAAGGGGAGAAGTGAATAACGAATCGCACATTGTCTTTGTCGATTCCCATTCCGAATGCGTTGGTAGAAATCAAGACGTTCTGATCACTGTTGTTCCAGGAATTCTGTCTTTCGTTTTTTTCTTTTGTCGTTAAACCTGCATGGAAATAATCTACATTGGTAATTTTATTTCTGTGAAGAAATTCGGTAAGTAGTTCTGCATCCTTTCGCGTCCTTACATAGATGATTCCGGATTCTTTGGCGTATTTTAAAATATTAAAAATCCGCTGATATTTGTCAGACACTTCTTCTGAAAAAATTTTAATATTATCCCGTTTAAAACTTTTCTGAAAAACGTTCGGCTTTTTTAATTCAAGCTTATTTTTTATTTCCTCTAAAACTTTTGGTGTTGCTGTCGCTGTTAAAGCCAAACATGCAATCTCAGGATTGTTTTTTCTGAAATCTTTAATGTTTTGATAACTCGGTCTGAAATCTTGACCCCATTCAGAAATACAGTGTGCTTCATCCACCGCAATGAATGATAACTGTATTTCTTCAATTTGTTGAATAAACTGAAAATTTGTTAATCTTTCCGGGGAAATATAAAGTAATTTGGTTAATCCGTCTTTACAACGGTTGTAAATAACTTCTGCGTCAAAATCATCAAGTTCAGAAGAAAGATATTCAGCTTCAATTCCTCTGAATTTTAATTGGTTTACCTGATCTTTCATTAAAGCCAATAAAGGAGAGATTACAAGACATACTCCCTCTCTAAGTAAAGCGGGAAGCTGATAACAAAGTGATTTTCCTGCACCGGTTGGTAACAATACCAAAGTGTCTTTTCCGGTGATTACAGAGTCAATAATATCACCTTGAGAATCTCTAAAGGTGTCATAACCCCAAAAATGTTTAAGGGTTTTGTTTTTAAGCTCCTGAAAATCGTGTGACGAAATCATAGTGTAAAAATAGAGAAACTAATTTAACAAAAAAGTCACGCATAGCGTGACTTTTAAAATATGTAAGAAGTTTATTATTTAGCTTCGAAATATACTCTTCTGTTTGCTCTGTTTTTCCATTCAGGACATTTAGTAGCAGGCTCACACTCTGGGTATTTAAGGTCTTTTTCACCTCTACCTACAGCGTTTAATTTAGAAGAATCTACGCCATTTTTGATTAAATAGTTTTTCACACTGTTTGCTCTTCTTTCAGATAGTTTTTGATTATACTCATCAGAAGCTCTTGTATCAGTTGCTCCAATTACAGTGTAAGCACCGTTTGAAGAATTGATATAGCTTACAGCATTATTAAGAATCGGTGTGTTTGAAGGTAAGATTCTGTCAGAATTTAAGTCAAACTCAATTCCTTCCATATTTGTAACTGTTTCGTCAACAGGACCTACAGGCGTTGTTGGTGTAAGAGGACAACCATCATTTTCAACTGGTCCTGGAACTGTTACACATTTATCGTAAAGATCAATTACACCATCTAAATCTGCATCAAGAGCTACACCCGCACCGTCAACTCTTGCACCTGCAGGAGTATCAAGCTGTCTGTCCCAATCATCGCAAACTCCGTCGTTATCTGCATCACCTTTTTTACAAACTTCGATATCCTGATTTTTATTAGCCAAAACATCTAATTTGTAATAAATTTCCTGCAATGGATCATGCCACATTAAGTGAGATTCGTGTTTTCCTAATTTTAAAGATAAACCTACAGTAGCATTGAAGAAATTGTCAGAAATCTGGTCTTCTCTTTTGTTAATGTTACTATATTGTGCACCTCCACCATCAAATTCATCGTCACCTGTGTAAACATACATTAATCTTGTTTCAAGATCGATTCTTCTGTTTACTTTAAATTTAAGTCCGGCTCCGGCCTGACCGAAGAAAGAACCAAATTTGAAAGGCTTCACTTCAGTCATCAGTCTCTGACCTGCTGCATCTTTTAAATATGCTCTGTAAGCCAAAGTACCAACACCAGCATAACCGTGAAGTGCCCATCTGAAAGTAGATTTGTTGTCAACTCTTCTTAAAAGATTTGAGAAATTAATATCTCCCAAGATTGAGATTGCATCATATTGAGTTCTCGCACCTTCTTGTCCTGCAACAGCAGCATCTTTAGTGTTGAACCAACCTTGTCTCGTTTCACCTCTATCATATTGTAAGTTGATACCGAAAGCGTGAGTGATTGCTTTGTCAACACTTACATAAGCTGAATAACCAAAAAGATTTTTTCCGTTACCGTTTTTTATTGATGTTAAATCTCCAGACTGTACTAATGGTACACCTGCACCAAATGAGATAGCCCAATCATTGAATCTTTTTGATTTTTGTGTAAATGGGGAAACATTAGCAGAACCAGATGAGAATGTATTTGGATATCCTTCATTTGAAACTACCGCTATTGAATCTTGTGCAAACGCCGCAGTAGGAACCGCTAAAGCCAATGCAACAATTGCTAAACTTAATTTCATAGTGTATTTTTTTATTTAGTTAATTAAATGATTTGTTTATTTTTTTGATAATTTGATTATTTAGGACAACCATTATTATCTGCGGGTCCTGCTACAGTAACACACTTATCATATAAGTCAATTACTCCATCAAGATCCATATCTAAAGCTACACCTGCACCGTCAACTCTTGCTCCGGAAGGTGTGTTCAATTCTCTGTCCCAGTCATCACAAACTCCATCATTATCGTTGTCACCTTGCGTACAAACTACAAGTTCACTCGCTGTGTTTTCAAGCAGATAAGTTTTGTAATAAACTTCCTGTAATGGATCGTGCCATGCTAAGTGAGACTGCTGTTTTCCTAATTTGAATGATAGACCTAAATTGAAAGTCATCATTGCATCAGAATAAGAATCATTGATTAAATTATAATTAAGTCTGTACCCATTTGATCCGGGTGCTTCTCTCACATTACCTCCACCATCAAATTCTTCATCAAAGCTGTTGATATACATCACTCTTGCTTCTACGTCGATCAATCTGGATACATTATATTTCAATCCAACTCCGGCTTGCATAAAGAATGATGCAATACCTAATTTCTGATCTACCATAATAGGGAAGTTGTTTGTCTGCCATTGAGAGATATCATTATCTATCAATTCAGTTTTATACCCTTGAAAACCTCCTCCCAAATAACCGTGAAGCGCCCATCTGAAAGGTGACTTGTTATCAACTCTTCTTAGTAAATTTGAAAAGTTAATGTCTCCCAAGATAGATACCTGATGGAATTTTGTCCATGCATTTGCTACACCTGCTTTAGGATTTGTTGGAAGTTGAGCCTGCTGATTAGTCTCACCCATCTGGTATTGCAAACTCACACCAAAAGTATGTGTGATCTGCTTGTCTATGCTTGCGTAAGCATTCCATCCCCAATTGATTTTATCTCCGTAAAAAGATGTGACGTCCGCAAATGTCATAAAAGCGGGACCTCCACCAACTGATACAGACCAGTCGTTGAATCTCCTTGCTTTGTTGTCAAATTTTTGAATATTTGCAGAACCGGAAGAAAAAGTATTGGGATACTGATCTGAAGTATTAACCGCAATACTGTCTTGAGCATAAGTTGCAATAGGCAAAGTGGCCAATAAGAATAAACCTAATTTCATACAATATGTTTTATGTTTTTTGATTAAATAAAATCTTTTAATAATATTCTGGAAAATTCCCTTTCAAAAAGATGTTTTTTATGAGGGATCTCTAATCTTTCTGAAATAAAATTTAGCGCATCGTAAGTAACAATATCAATATCTATGATTCTATCTGTGTAGCTCCCCGATATTCTTGAATCATTAATTCTCCCCATTTCAATTTCAGTTTCTTTAATGAAATTTAATAGCTGAATTGGTGAAAGATGCGTAAATATTATTGATGCAATATTACAAAAATTATTTGAACTTACAAATTCTACAGGGTCAGATGTTAAATATTCACTATTTTTTAATATTTCACTTACTTCTTTTAGCTTTTCCAATGCAGTATCAATGTTCTTTTTTTTATCACCAATGTTACTTCCCAGTAACAAAACTACCTTATGCTGCGACATATTGAAAAATGATTATTTATGAAGAGTTTCTTTAAAAACGTATTGGCAAATATAGTCGCAATTGCGATATTGTGTGTTGTATTTTTCTTCTTTTTTATTATAATGATTGCATTTGGATCAATGAGTAATGAAAAATCTGTGAGTGTGAAAAAGAATTCTGTTTTAACAATTAACCTTAAAACAGATATTATAGACAGTCCTACAGAAGAGCAGCAAAGTATTTTTATTATGAACAAAAAAAATACAAGCGTACTTATATATGATGTTTTGCAAGCTGTTAAAAAAGCCAAAACTGATGATAATATTAAAGGTATCAGCATTGAAGTTGATAATCTGAATGCAGGAATTACACAAATCGACGATTTGAGAGCTGCTATTCAGGATTTTAAAAAGAGCGGAAAATTTGTTTATGCTTACGGCAATACGGTTTCTCAATCTTCTTATTATCTAGGATCTGTTGCAGATCAGTATTATCTTAATCCGTCCGGCGGAATTGAGTTGAAAGGTCTTTCAACAGAAGTGACTTTCTTTAAAGACTTTGCTGAAAAATACGGAATTGGTATTGAAGTAATCCGTCACGGGAAGTTCAAATCTGCGGTTGAGCCATTTCTAAGAAATGATATTTCCCCTGAAAACAAAGAGCAGTTGAGTACGCTTTTGAATGATATTTGGGGTAATACAGCTTCTAAAATAGCATCTTCAAGAAAAATGGATGCTGCCCAGTTTAAAACTGTAGTTGACAGTTTGTACGGAATGATTCCGGATCAGAGTTTACAATATAAACTTGCTGATAAACTCATTCAGAAAACTGAATATGATCAAATGATCAGAACCAAACTTAGTTTAAAGGAAGATGATAAATTGAATAAGATTTCTTTGACGAAGTATATCGATTCTTTCTCAGATAAAGATAAATCCGGAGAAAAGGTTGCTGTGCTATATGCATCAGGCTCTATCAATAATGGTGACGAGTACAGTGATATTTATTCTGATAAGTATATTGAGTATATCAAAGATCTGCAGGATGATAAAAAGGTAAAAGCTGTAGTATTAAGAATTAATTCTCCAGGAGGAAGTGCAAATGCTTCGGACGAAATTTTATTTGAACTTCAACAACTAAAAAAGAAAAAGCCTTTGGTTGTTTCTTTCGGTGATTATGCAGCTTCTGGCGGTTATTATATTGCAATGGCTGCAGATAAAATTTATTCTGAACCCAATACACTTACAGGATCTATCGGAGTTTTTGGTGTGTTGCCTTATTTTAAAGAATTAGCCAACAGAAACGGCGTACGTTCTGATATTGTTGCTACAAACGCTAATGCAGCATATTATTCTTCACTGAATGGATTAACGCCTTACGGAGTAAATGTGATGACCAGAAGTGTAGAAGGTACTTATAAAAGATTTGTACACTTTGTGACTCAAAACAGAAAAAAATCTTTTGAAGATATTGATGCGATCGGTGGAGGCAGAGTGTGGAGTGGAACCCGTGCAAAGCAAATTGGTTTGGTAGATGAGTTGGGAAGTCTGGAAGATGCTGTGAAATTTGCTGCGCAAAAGGCAGGTTTAAAATCATACAATGTTTCTTCTTATCCTAAGAGTAAAACATCATTCGAACAGATTTTTGAGGATTTAAATGAAGATGATATTTCTGCAAGAGTGATCAAAAATAAAATTGGTAAAGCAAATTATGAAATTTTCCAACAGATGACGGATCAAAAACTAAAGTCTGAAGTGAAAATGGAAATGCCTTATCAGATTAAAATCAACTAAATTATATTGTTCATAAAAAAATCCGGATTTGAAATTTTCAAATCCGGATTTTTTTATTATGTGAAATTTTTAGTTCTTTTTGGTTAGCATTTCATAAAGCCAAATAACCAGTACTGCACCACCGATGGCGAGAAACCAGCTTTTAAAATTCCAGAAAGAATCTACATCTCCCCAATGTAAAACATAAACGCCGATAAGACCGCCTACGAATGCGCCAACAATTCCCAATATAATAGTGATAAGCCAACCACCACCTTGTTTTCCTGGCATAATTAATTTAGCAAGTGCTCCTGCTATCAGACCGAAAATAATCCATGTAATGAATCCCATAGTTTTAATTTTTTAACGTTAATAAATTTGGTTTATTTTTCAAGAAATAAAGATTAGTTATCTCTTCTTGAAGAATGAATCTACAAACTCTGTACCATTAAATAACTGCAGGTCCTGCATCTTTTCGCCAACACCTATATATTTCACGGGAATCTGGAACTGATCAGAGATTCCGATTACTACACCACCTTTTGCGGTTCCGTCTAATTTTGTTACTGCCAAAGCATTAACTTCAGTCGCAGCTGTAAATTGTTTTGCCTGTTCGAAAGCATTTTGTCCGGTTGAACCATCCAATACCAATAAAATCTCGTGAGGAGCATCAGGAATTACTTTCTGCATTACTCTTTTGATCTTTGAAAGCTCATTCATCAAATTGATCTTATTATGAAGTCTTCCTGCAGTATCAATAATGACAACATCTGCATTTTGTGCAACTGCGCTCTGTACCGTGTCAAAGGCAACAGAAGCCGGGTCTGAACCCATTTCCTGTTTTACGATCGTTACCCCGGCTCTTTCGCTCCAGATGGTAAGTTGATCCACTGCTGCTGCACGGAAAGTGTCTCCAGCGCCCAAAACTACTTTTTTTCCATCAGCTTTAAATTGATGAGCCAATTTCCCGATTGTAGTTGTTTTCCCGACACCATTTACCCCTACAACCATAATGACATAAGGTTTTTTTGAAGTGTCGATGTTTCCTGTATTTGCCTGTGGATTTTCTAAAAGTAATCCTGAGATTTCTTCGCGCAGAATGCGGTCAAGTTCGCTTGTATTGACGTACTTGTCTCTTGCGATACGTTCTTCAATTCTCTGGATAATTTTGATGGTGGTAGACGCTCCTACGTCGGAAGCGATAAGTATTTCTTCAAGATCATCAAGAACCTCGTCATCTACTTTGCTTTTGCCGACTACGGCTTTGGTCATTTTTTCAAAGAAACCCTGATTTGATTTTTCCAAACCTTTATCTAAAGTTTCTTTTTCTTCTTTCTTAAAAATATTTTTAAACCAACTCATCTTAGAATTTTGATTTTTATAAGCTTACTTTGTCTTGTACACACAAAGATAACAAAAAAACTACCCAAAATATGAGTAGTTTTTGTATTGTAAATAAAGTAACTGATTATTTTTTCAAATAAGCGTCAACTTCGTCTGCATTCATTACTTTTTCTTCGAAAACGTAAGCTTCTGATTTAGAAGACTTCACCATTTTCACAACTTTAGTCATTTTTTTTGACTGTCCGCTTTGTAGGGTTGCTACTACTTTCTTTGCCATGGTAAATTATATTTATAAATTACTTGATTTCTTTGTGAAGGGTAGATCTCTTAAGAACCGGATTGTATTTTTTCAATTCCAATCTTTCTGTAGTGTTCTTTTTATTTTTAGTAGAAATGTATCTAGACATTCCTGGCATACCACTTTCTTTGTGCTCTGTACATTCAAGAATTACTTGAACTCTGTTTCCTTTTTTTGCCATGATTTAGTTCTTTTTAATCAATCCTCCTCTGATGCCTCTTTCGATAGCCTCTTCGATTCCAATCTTGTTAATAACTCTCAATCCATGAGCTGATACTTTTAAAGTAACGTGCTTATCCTGCTCTGGAAGGTAAAATTTCTTCTCCAATAAGTTAATTTCAAAACGACGCTTCGTTTTGTTATTAGCGTGGGAAACGTTGTTACCAACCATTGCACGCTTTCCTGTTATCTGGCAAATTCTTGACATATCTCGATGTTCTTATTTGTATAATATTTGAGGTTGCAAAATAACGAATAATTTTTTAGACAGACAAATTTTATACAAAACTTTTATAATAATAATTTGCCTTTTCAATTTATTTTGAGTCAAACGAGATTTAATAATTGTTTGATAGAGCGTTATTAAGCGATTTCTAAATTTTTATCTTAAATGCATCTTTCAATAATTTAAAATAGCTAAGCTTTCTTTTTCTGCAATTTATTCTGAAACCATTTAATTAAAAAATAAAAAAGAAGGAAGCCAAAAGAAAATATCGAAAATCTGGTGAGCAGATCTCCGGCTTTCACATAAAATGTTTCGTGATCATAAAGATTGACTTTAGCAAATAAAGCAGTCTGATCACCATAGAAAGTATCTTCCAAAACTTCGCCTTTGGCGTTAATATGGGCAGAAATTCCACTGTTGGCTGATCTTGCAATTTCTCTTCTGGTTTCGATCGCTCTCAGTCTTGCGTAAGACAAAAGTTGTTTGTGACCTTCTGTAACGCCCCACCAAGAATCGTTGGTGACAATCGCTAAAAAGTTAGCTCCTTTCTTTACATATTCGGTAACAAATTCTCCGTATATACTTTCATAACATATAATCGGAGCGATTTTTCCTTTATTATAAGGATTTGAAAATGCCACACGTTCTTTATCTGTTCCGAGAGAAGCTACAGTTCCACCTAAATTCAGCATTGCGTTGCCCAAGATTGGCTTGAAAACACTCATGTAAGGAAAAATCTCAACACCGGGAACCAATTTTCCTTTGTGATAAACTTCCACTTTTTGGTTGGGAACAATCTGTATCGCAGAATTGTAACTTTCAATCCACAATTGGGGATTCAGCTGATACGCTTCTTTTGGTAAATTTTCTGTGCTTTTGTAGAGTCGATGGGATGAAATTCCTGTTGTGAAAACAGAGCCCGGATGTTTTGCTAAAAATCCTTTCACATCATTCAGAAGGCCGCTTTTTTCAAATGCAGTTTCTGAAATCGAACCTCTTCCCGGGATTGCTGTTTCGGGAGCAATATAATAATCTATTTTACCTTTTGTGTTTTGTTCTGCAAGTGAAAGCAGTTCGTTGACAATAGTGATGCTGTCTTTTAAATATTTTTCGGCATAAGGATCGAGAGCGGGCTGTAGCATCAAAACATTGACTTCACCAATTGGTTTTTCATCAAAATTATTAAATTTTACTAAAGAAATAATCATCGGTGCAATGATTAATAATGCTACAATAGAAGAATTTCGGATAAGATCTTTTCTTTTTCGTCCGGCTTCAAAAGCTCTTATGGTGTAAAATATCAGAACATTAATCAATAATATCCAGAAGCTTCCTCCTGTTGATCCCAAAGTGTCATACCATTGAATTAATTTTGGATAGTCTGAAAAAACATTTCCCAAATTCAACCACGGCCAGGTAAATTCCCAATTTAAATGAAATTTCTCAAAACTCATCCAGATCGCTACAAAAAAAGCCAGCCCCCAATAGCTTCCCTGCGCATTTTTATACCAATGATAGCATTGGAATACCAGTGAATATAATAATGAATTGACCAAAACAGGGAAAACAACTGCCAATATCGAGTGGCTTCCGTCCGGATTTTTTGAACCGTATAGCCAACCTGTAGTGACAATATTCCAGATGATAAAACAGAGGTAAGAAAGTCCGAAAACTACCCAGCTTTTTCTTTTAAACTGTGAAAATTTAGACACGCCGTGTTCCATCATCAGAAGCGGAACAAGTGCGAAAAATATAAAAAACGGAATTCCGTACGTGGGCCACGATATGGACAAAAGCATCGCTGAAATGAGCGTAAGTAAAACGTATTTCATTAAATTATTTTAACACAACAAATTTAATGCTTTTGAAATGAATAACTTTGCAAATGATGTTAAAGAAATCTTATAAATTACTCATTCTGCCTTACACGGTTTTTCTGCTCTATCTCATGTTTTTCGGGATGGGAAGATTTCAGTATGAAGATAATATTGTAAGAATAAAGCCGATTGTTTCCACGCTTTGGTTTATTCACGATACGGTAAGATGGGTTGATATTTTTAAAATTGTTGTTGGAAATGTTGTAATGTTTATTCCATTCGGGTTTTTGGGTTGGGTTTTCCTTCAACTAAAAGATTTGAAAAGTCTGATTATTGCTTTTGTTTCTGCTATTGTGATTGTTGAGGCACTTCAGTATTTTTCAAGACTTGGAGTTTTTGATATTGATGATATCATTCTCAATACTTTTGGAGTGTTTCTAGGATGGAAAATCAAGAAAATGCTGGAAAACAGATTCAGCAGATTAGTGGTTAAATAATTGAATGTAAAGTTTTGTCATTCCGTAGGAATCTAAGCGATGATATTGAAATACCAAATCTAAATTCCTACAAAATGATAAATTGAATATAGTTGTTTTTAAAATTCTATCCGTTCAGTTCTTTAGCACGTTTTTCAGCGTTTAAGATTCCTTTTTGTAGAATTTCTTTAAAATTGTTGTCTTCAAAAGTTTTCAGGGCAGCTTCGGTTGTACCGCCTTTTGATGCAACATCTTTTATCAGTTCTTCAAGATTTTTATCAGAATTGTTAATCAAATGATAAGCTCCCAACATGGTTTGTTTTACAAAAAGTTTGGAAAGATTTTCATCAATTCCCATTTGCATTCCTGCTTTGATCATGGCGTCAACAATGTAGTAAAAATACGCAGGCCCGCTTCCTGAAAGTGCGGTAACGCCATCGAGTAAATCTTCATTTTCCAAATAAACTGATCTTCCGGTGCTGTTTAAAAGTCGCTCGACATTCATTAATTCATTGAAAGCAATTCCCTGTGCCGAAGTGTAACCTGTAATTCCCATTCCCAAAAGAGTAGGGGAATTCGGCATTGCTCTTACCACCGATTGATGATTGAGAAGTTTTTGAATTTTAGCTATTTTGATTCCTGCCATGATGGAAAGAATCATTTGGTTATCTTTCAATTTAAATTTAAAATTCTCTGCAACATGCTGAAAATCCTGAGGTTTTACAGCAATAATGATTAAGTCTGCATCTAAATCTTTAACATCATCAAAAATTGAAATCTTAGATTTGGGAAATTCTTCCAATATTTTTGGGATTTTAGATTCGTTTCTCGTGATAAGCTGTAGGTTTTCAGGCTTTATCAGTTCGTATTTCAGGAAAGATTTTGAGAAAGATAGGCCCATGTTTCCGGCTCCGATGATGGCGATTTTCATTTGTGTGTGTTGTTTTAAATTTTGTTATTCTTTTAAATACTTTCTAAAAACTTTAGAGTAATTATCATAAAATTAATTAATTCTATGTTTTTAAATTGAATTTTATGAGGCTTTTTGTTTATTTTTCCGGTAGCATAGTAGTTTTTAATAACTACTGATTTTTTATTAACGTCCAAAACTTCACCAATTGAAAAAATATCCTTGTCTTTTTTCGCGCTCTCAACAATGCAATGAAAATTTTGTTTTTTTAATTGATTTGAAAGGCGATTCGAAGTTTTTTAAAGAAGTATTATCGATTATTTTGTAATTGAATTTAATCAGATTTTCTTCAGAATAAATATGTTTTGAAACTTTATTAAACTTATTATGGCGAATACTTTTAAGTCTTTCGAAAGGCAAAATTTTGATTCCGCTCATTGAGAAATCATATGTTTCTTCAATCATTATAAAATCGTCAGAAAATTTCACGATAAAACCGGATATCGAAGATTCATCATCAAGAACAATTCTCACAAAATCAATTTTATCAATATGCTTTTGAATTAACTTTTTAAATTCTTTCTCGGTTAAATCTTTTGACATGATGATTTTTTTAAATGATATTCACTTCCCTTTCCAATTCAATCCCAAACTTCTCCTTCACAGAATCAATAATCATCGTCGAAAAATCAAAAATTTCTTTTCCGGTTGCGTTTCCTGTTGCGTTGATGATGACTAAAGATTGTAATTGATGAGAAGCTACGTTTCCGATTTGTTTTCCTTTCCAACCACATTGTTCGATCAGCCAGCCAGCCGGAACTTTTACGAAATCTCCGTTCGGATAGCCTTGAATAGTTGAAAATTTCGACTTTAAATCTTCAAATTGAGTTAAAGGAATTGTTGGGTTTTTGAAAAAACTTCCTGCATTTCCTATGACTTTTGGGTCGGGTAATTTACTTTGTCTGATATTGATGACGGCTTTAGAAACATCCTGAATGGTTGGTTTTTGAATTCCTGAATTTTCCAGTTCGGTTTTTATTGCGCCGTATTCGGTTTTAATGATGTGATTCTCCCTTGTTAATTTAAAAGTGACTTCCAAAATCACGTATTTTCCTTTCCCTTCCTGCTTAAAAATAGAATCTCTGTAGCCGAATCTGCATTTTTCAAGATCAAATTCTTCAACTTCTAAAGTATCAAGATTTAGAACTTTACAACTTACAAAAGTATCTTTTATCTCGGTTCCGTAAGCTCCGATATTCTGCATGGGTGAAGTTCCTACGTTGCCGGGAATGAGCGATAGATTTTCCAGTCCGCCGTAGTTTTTATTTAAGCAAAACATTACAAATTCATGCCAGTTTTCTCCTGCTTTTACTGTCACCAAAACTTCGTTTTCGTTGATGTTTTTTTCTGAAATTCCTTTTAAATTAAGCTGAATGACTAATCCGTCAAAATCCTGAGTAAATAGAACATTGCTTCCTCCTCCCAAAAAAAGAAGCGGGAAAGATTGAGATTTTACGGGTTTGAGGGATTCAATCAATTCTTCCACCGAATGTACTTCTGTGAAATATTTGGCTTTTACATCTACACCGAAAGTGTTATATGCTTTTAAAGAAAAATTTTCCTGCATTGATAGAAGAAGTTAAATGTTTTTGATTGTTTTTTTGCGAAAAATATAGATCTATTGAGGTTGTTTAGGAAGTATGTTTTCGAGTTTAATTTTAAATTCCTCAAATTGCCTATAATGAGTGTCGCTGTAAGCATTGACGAAGACGTGAGAATTTTTCGTGGTTTTAATTTGAAAAGTTTCATCTATACCATCAAGATACTGAATGCTTGGTGAGCTTTCTATCAGGCTTAAATCTTTGATTTTAAATGAAGAAGTCAGATTTTTCCAGGTTTTAGGAGTGATGGCTTTGTGCCACTCTTTGTGTTTTTCACCTGCGTTCATGCCTGTTTCAAGGTGTATGGAATCTTTTGTTATTTTTATGATTCTGTAATTGCCTTGTTCGCCACCAACGTTGGATAATCCAATAAATGTGATTTCTTCCGGATTTCCTGATGAAGAATTATTGTCTGAAGTTTTTTTGCTGCATGAAAAAAATGTCAGCAATAAAAACATTGAAAAAAATATTTTCAAAACATTGTTTTTTATTGCTGACACCATTTTTACTTAGAAATTAAATTCCAGTTTATATTTTTCGAGCGCATCTTTTAAAATGGCTGCACTTTTTCTAAGATCTTCCTCTTTAAGAACGTAAGCGATTCTTACCTGTTTTTTTCCTAGTTCAGGATTGCTGTAAAACCCTCCTGCCGGAGCAACCATGATGGTTTCATTGTTTAAAGAATATTTTTCAAGAAGCCATTGAGCAAATTTTTCGGTATCGTCTACCGGAAGTTCTGCAACGCAATAGAATGCACCTTTAGGTTTTGGGCAGATTACTCCGGGAATAGCATTTAGTAAATCCACCAAAACATTTCTTCTGTGTGTGTATTCTTCTCTTACGGCTCTGATGTAGGCTCCGTCATTTTGGTGAGCAGCGGTTGCGGCAATCTGTCCTAAAAGTACAGGGCTTAATCTTGCCTGTGCAAAAAGCATTGCGGCATCGTGAATTTTTTTAGAACGAGTAATCAGGCATCCTATTCTTACGCCACACATAGAATAGCGTTTAGATTCTGAATCGATGATGATGCAATTTTCGCTCAGTTCAGGAAAAGCGAACATTGAGATTTGCTGTTTTCCGTCATAAACATATTCTCTGTAAACTTCATCTGAAATAATGACGATGTCGTATTTTAAAGCAATATCGGCCAATTGCTGAAGTTCTTCTCTTGTATAAAGATAGCCGGTTGGGTTTCCTGGGTTGCAAATAACGATTGCGCGGGTTTTTGCAGTGATTTTTTTCTCAAATTCTTCGATCGGAGGTAAGGCAAATCCTGTGTCAATTGTAGAAGGTACGGCAACAACGTTTACATTGAATGTACTTGTGAATCCGTTATAGTTTGCGTAATATGGTTCCGGAATAATTACTTCATCGCCATCATCACACAGAGTAGAGATTGCAAAATTCAATGCTTCTGATCCTCCGTTTGTTACAATAAAGTTGTCGGGAGTAAGGTCTGTAAAATCCAACGAATGGTAATATTCAGTCAATGCTTTTCTGTACTCAATATTTCCTTCTGAAAGTGCGTATTCCAATACTTTTAAATCAATGTTTTTTAAAGCATTCAAAGCTGTTTCCGGAGTTTCGATATCTGGCTGTCCGATATTTAAATGATATACTTTCGTTCCTCTTTGTTTTGCTTTTAGGGCAAAAGGAACCAGTTTTCTTACCGGTGAAGGCGGCATCTGTTGTGCTCTGTTTGAGATATTAGGCATTGTTCTAAAATTTGTAAGGCAAAAATAGGATTAAATTCTTAATAAGTAAAAAACTATGGAGCGAATGTTATATTTTGTTTAAATTTAAATTATGTTTAAAATTTTAACAAAAATTTTAATTTTATCATTTGATAAGATTTTTATTAATGTAGTTGTGTTAATATTATGAATTTTTGTAAATTGTATTTTTTTGACTGATTATATTAATTTGACTTGATTTATGTAATTTTAATTGATATATGTTGGTTTTTTATTAATTTAGCGCATATTAAATTAATTATATGAAAATAAATCGATTTTTTGGAATTGCTAGTTTTGCTTTAGCGGTTTCATCCTCAAGTCTTATGGCTCAGAACTATCAGACGATGTCAGTTGCTTCCGGATATAATGAAGATGTAATTGCTAACGGAGTGGGACCGTCATTGAATTCCACTACTTCTATTTTAGATGGTGATTCATACACCTTTGTTGCGAAGAATTTTTTAGCTACATCAACGAGTACACCAATCACGTATGGTGTTCCTGTAGATGGGATCATAACATCAGTTGTGACAACAACACCAGGATTAAGTTATCAATTAGGAAGCCTTAGTGCAAATAATTCTTTAAGGCTTTCTAATACGAATCTTACGGGAACATTAGTTTTTGCAACTCCAAAAGCTGCTACTAAGCTGTATATGCTTTCTACCAGTGGAAGTGACTCTTCTACACTTACAGTGACTGTTAATTTTTCAGATGGTACCAATCAGCAGGCAACAGGAATTGCTGTTCCAGACTGGTATAACGGGTCAGGTTTTGCGGTTCAGGGTTTAGGAAGAATTAATAGAACTTCAGACGGTTTAGATGCAGCAGGCGGTACGAACCCAAGGATGTATCAGGCGGCTATTAATATTGATGCAGCCAACCAGACAAAGCTAATTCAGAGTGTTACAATAACAAAAACATCTACAAGTGCTGGTTATCCTAACATCTTTGCTTTCTCTGCAGATGCATACTCAGACTGCGCTCCTCCTGTGCTTCAGGCCACAACAGGTATTACATCTACGGGAGCTACAGTGGCTTGGGCTTCCTCTGCAAGTACACAAGCTACGTCTTACGCAGTTTATTACAGTACGAGTGCTACAGCACCAACTTCTACAACAGCGCCTCAACTCAATAATTTAACCGGAACATCTACACCTATTAGTAGTCTTAATCCTAATACTACTTATTATTACTGGGTAAAAACTAATTGCAGCAATGCAACGGGTCAAAGTGTTTGGTCGTTTTCGGGAACTTTCAAAACGGCATGTGGTCCTGTAACTTCATTATCTGAAAATTTCGATTCTTATGCTACGGGTACTACTCTTCCGGATTGCTGGGTAAGAAATTTTGTAAATGGGACGATGTCAATTAGTTCAACTACACCTGCTTCGGGAACAAGAAATGTTTATCAAACGAATACATCTACTCAGACTCCTAGTACTGTAGTTTTACCAGAATTTAGTAATATTAATGCAGGTACTCATTGGTTGAAATTAAAAGCTAGGGTTAATACTGCGACCGGAACATTAAATGTCGGTTACGTAACTAATCCTACAGACGCAAGTACTTTTGTGTTGCTACAAGCTTTAAGTATTACAAATACAAACTACACAAGTACTAATCCTGAGTATACTGTAATTGTACCTTCTTCAATTCCTGCGAATGCAAGATTGGCAGTACGTAATACTGCTGATGGAAAAGGTTATTACTGGGATGATGTAGTTTGGGAGCCGGTTCCTTCATGCTTTCCTCCAACAGCTCTGACGCCTTCTGCTGTTACAGCAACTTCTGCTACATTAAACTGGACGGCACCTTCTTCTGCTCCTGCAAGTGGATATGAGTATGCTTACACAACTGCAAATACAGCACCTACAGTAAGCGGGACCCCTGTTTCAGGAACCTCTGTTACGATATCTCTGCCTTCTTCTAGTACAACATATTATTTATGGGTAAGGTCAAAATGTACTGCTACTGATATGAGTGTTTGGACAAGTGTTTCTGTTACTACTAAAGCTGTAAATGATGAATGTTCTGCACCTGTAGCTATTACTCCTGGAGGTACATTCGGGACTAATCCGGTGATTGCAACAACTGTAGGAGCAACTGGTACTTCAGATACAACTGCTACTCACAGCTGTCAAAATACAGGTTTCAATGATACTTGGTATTCTGTAGTGGTTCCTGCAAGCGGCAATCTTACGATAGAGACACAATCTGTTTCTGGGTCTTCTGTTACAGATACAGTTTTAGGTGTTTATACAGGGTCTTGTGGTAGTTTGACGCAAGTTGGTTGTGACGATGACAGCTCATCTGACGGAAACTTCTCTCTTGTTTCATTAACGGGTCAGACTCCTGGAGCTACTTTGCTGATTGGTGTTTGGAATTATTCAAATTCTACAAATGGACAGTTTAGAATTTCTGCTTATGACGCCACTTTAGCAACTTCAGAAGTTTCTGCTGTTAAAAAAGATATCAAAGTTTATCCAAATCCTTTCAAAGATGTAATCTACATTTCTGAGACAAAAGATATCAAATCAGTAACTGTTTATGATGTCGCAGGTCGTATCGTAAAACAGGTGAATGATGCTTCTAAAGAAATTCATGTAGGTGAATTGAAAGAAGGAATGTATTTAGTGAAAGTTAGCTTCAAAGACGGAACAGAATCTGTTGCAAAAGCAATCAAAAAATAACCTTTATTTTTAAATTATTTTTTAGCAGTTGTACAAAAGTATGGCTGCTTTTTTATGTAATTTAAATTTTGTTAATTTGAAAACCAAAAAAAACTGTTACACTATGCAAATTACTGCAACATCTGTAGAAGATTATATTTCAAAACTTTCTGAAGAAAGAAAGGAGGTTTTTAAAAGACTTTTTGATACCATTACCGAAAATTTACCGGAAGGTTTTAAAAAAGGGGTAAGTTATGGAATGGTCGGCTGGAATGTGCCTTTAGAGACATTCCCTGCAGGTTATCATTGCACTCCCGGTACTCCGTTGCCCTTTATGAGTTTGGCTTCACAGAAAAATTTCATAGCATTGTATCATATGGGAATTTATGCAAAACCTGAACTTTTAGATTGGTTTGTTGCTGAATTTCCAAAACATTCAAAAAGAAAATTGGATATGGGAAAATCCTGCATCCGTTTCAAAAAAATAGATGAGATTCCTTTTGAATTAATCGCTGAACTGAGTAGAAAAATGACTGTTGAAGAATGGGTTAATATTTATGAAAACAATTTTAAAAAATAATTTTTTACGGATATTTGCGATTGCATTTGTTTTAATTCTGTTTTCTGGTTGCAGAAATTCGATTGCTTCAGATCTGAAAAACGGTGATCTGCTATTCGTTACAGCGAAAGAAAGCGGGCTTTCAGGAGCGATCAATAATGTTACTCAAAAGCAGAAAAGCGCCTCATTCGATCATATTGGAATTGTACAAAAAGACGGAAAAGATATTTTTGTACTTCATGCTGCCCCGAAAAATGGTTCTCAAAAGCAAGATTTGGATAAATTTCTAAAAGATCAGGCGAATGATGGGCAAAAAATTGTGGTTTACAGGCTAAAACCTGAATTCCAGAATGCTATTCCCGATGCGATAGAAAAAGCCAATTCAATGTTGGGGAAACCGTATAATTTCAATTATATTTTAGACGAAAACTCTTATTATTGTTCAGATTTTATCGAAAGATTATTTAGAAAAGATGATATTTTCAAATTAGAACCCATGACTTTCATTGATCCCAAAACCGGTAAAACCAATTTGTTTTGGGATGAGTTTTACCAAAAGAAAAATCTCAAAGTTCCCGAAGGTGAGCCCGGTTGCAATCCAAACGGATTAGCTGCTTCAGATAAATTACAAAGAATTAAAGAGCTTTAAAGATCAAGAGAAGATAAACATCTTCTCTTTTTTTAGTTAAAATTAAAAAATAATACCCTACTAATTTGGTAGACTATTATTTTTTTATACTTTTGTCAGGAATTAATAATTAAATATTCAAAAATGTAATTCAGAAAGTATTGTTCATCACAAATTGTTTTAGCTATGATTACGCCAAATTTGCAGGCTTTGCCAAAAAATGTACACCTTATCAAAAAAGATTTGATCATCGAAGTAGAACTGAATGGGAAAATGAAGTTTGACCATCTTTTAAATGCGATTTACCAGCAAATGGGAATCTGTTATAAAGTACTGAGTGCAAATGTGGAGTATATGAACGGAGCAAATTTCGGATCATTTCAATTACATATCAAAGCAAATGCAGAAGAATATCAGGAACTTGAATTTTTTCTGAACAACAATAAACTTATGAATACGACTGTTGATTATACCTGCAGAAAGTATTCGTAAGCTGTAAGTCCATATAGTTGAGGGCGTTCAATTTATTGAGCGCTTTTTTTATTATTTGAAAATTAAATCGAGTTCTCAGTCTTGAATTTTTGCTACCTTTTGCTTCAAGGCAAAAGTAGAATAGATATTTTTATTCAATTATCCGAGAAAAAGATTATTTTTAACTAAAATAAATTACAAAATTATGGTTATACTTATTGTTGTTCTTGGTATTTTAATAATTGCGGTGCTGTATGGAGTTTCCATTTATAACCGTCTCGTAAAACTTAAAAACCTCGTTCAGGAGGGATGGAGTAGTATAGATGTGATGTTAAAAAAGCGTCATGATTTAATCCCGAATTTGGTTGAAACGGTGAAAGGTTACGCTACACACGAAAGAGAGACATTAGAAAATGTGACAAGAGCCAGAAATCTTGCTGTAGGAGCAGATTCTGTAGAAGGCAAAGAAGCGGCGGAGAAAAATCTGAACCAGGCGATGGTGAATTTATTTGCCGTTGCAGAGCAATATCCGGATTTGAAAGCGAATACAAATTTCCAGCAATTACAGGCAGAATTGAGTTCCATTGAAAACGATATCGAAAAATCAAGAAGATATTACAATGGTACGGTTAGAGAAAATAATACTCTGGTAGAATCTTTCCCAAGTAATATCGTTGCAAATATGTACAAATTTGAAAAAGCTAAATTTTTTGAGCTGGAAAATATTGCAGAGAGAGAAGTTCCAACAGTAAAATTTTAAAGAATGAAAAAGATTTTAGCATTTCTTTTTCTCGTTATATTTTCTTTTAATTATGCTCAGGAAGCAGAAGGAGCAGAAGCTGTAAGTTCAGAATCAGTCAATTTTAATGAAGGTTCTGAAAGGATTATTAATTTTCATGCAAATATTGATGTTGATAAAAATTCAGGGCTGAATGTTACCGAAAAAATAAAAGTACACAGTCTTGGAGATAAAATCAAAAGAGGGATTTTTCGTTCACTTCCGCTGACTAGAAATCTTAATAATACCACTCAGAAAGTACAATATAATGTGAATTCTGTAAAGAAAAATGGTGTCGACGAAGATTTTCATGAAGAATACGAAGATGGTTTTCTTAAAATTTATGTCGGAAACAAAGATGTCATTCTAAGTCCTGGAGATTACGATTACGAAATACAATATACCACAGAAAAGCAGATCGGTTTTTTCCCAAAATATGACGAGTTGTATTGGAATGTCAACGGAAATGATTGGGATTTTCCTGTTGACAGTATTTCAGCAAGGATCAATCTTCCTGAAGGTGCAGGAATTTTACAGAATTCATGTTATAAAGGTTCTTACGGAAGTAATTCTCAGGATTGTACAGCCAAAGTTTTGTCAGAACATTCTATTGAATGGAGCGCAAAAGATCTTGGTTCCGGTGAAGGTTTGACGGTTGCTGTCGGTTTCAAAAAAGGAGTGATGATTCCGCCACCGCCGCCAACTTTTCTCGAGAAATTCGGAATTTTGATTGCAGGAATTGTCATCTTTTTAGGATTGCTGCTTTATTATTATTCAACATGGAAAAAATATGGTGTCGATCCAGAAAAACCGATTGTTTATCCGCAGTTCAATTCTCCTGATGATCTTTCACCGGCTTCTTTGGGATATATTCAGAATGAAAATTTTAAAAATAAATTTCTCACGGCGGCTTTGGTGAATTTAGCCATTAAAGGATATGTTCAGATTATCGAAGGTGAAGATTCGGGTATTTTAGGTTTGTTTAAATCTAAAATGTTTACGGTTAAAAAACTGAAAGAACCTGATCAAATTTTACCAAAAGAAGAAATTGGTTTGATGAATAGCCTTTTTACAAGTGGTAAAGACAGCGTTACATTTGACGGAGAGTACAGTTCTAAAGTTGAAAGTGCTGTCAGAAGTTTTCAGTCAGCTCTTAAATTTCAATATGATCCGTTATTGAATGAAGGGAATAATTCCAAAAAATTAATAATTCCCATTCTTGCCATTTTATTTGTTTATTTTCTCGGACTTTTCCTGAGTTTCAGAATTTTCCCCGAATTTGAAAAAGTGTTTTTAGGGCTTGTCCTTCTCGTGATTTTAACGGTGGCTTTTGGTCTTGCGATTGTTTTATTTAAATTCTATCCCGGTTTATTTAAATTGTTCTTGGTTTTTCCGGTCGTCGCATTTGTCGTTTTAGGAATACTTATTCATAATGAAAGCGATTTTACGATTGACAATAACTTTAATGTTTGCTATATTTTTATCATTTTGAGTTTTATGTCTTTGGTGATTTATCAGTTTTTAATTAAACGTCCTTCAGAAGAAAAACTCAGAAAAAAATCTCTCATTGAAGGTTTTAAAATGTACATGGGAGCAGCGGAAAACGAACAGATCAAATTTCATAATCCACCCGAAATGACTCCGCAGTCTTTCGAAAAACTTTTGCCTTTTGCAATGGTTTTGGGTGTAGATGATATTTGGGGTAAGAAATTCGATGATTTGCTCAAAAAAATGTCATACGAATATCAAAGCAACTGGTATGTTGGCTCATCTATGAATCATTTTGCAATGGTAAGTATTCTCAATTCCAGCCTAACCAATTCTATACAATCTGCAGCAACAGAACCTTCAAGTTCAGGAAGCAGTTCCGGTTCAGGATCGGGTGGAGGAGGTTTCTCCGGCGGCGGTGGCGGTGGCGGTGGCGGTGGTGGTTGGTAAAACCAAGCCATTCATATTCATTGATTAGTATAAATAAAAAGCGTTCAGAATTTATTTTCTGAACGCTTTTTTATCTGTATTTAAATTTAATCTCAATTAAATCTTAAATTCTCTCAATATCAGCTCCGATCGCTTTCAGTCTTCCGTCGATATTTTCGTAACCTCTGTCAATCTGCTCAATATTGTGAATAATTGATTTTCCTTCTGCAGAAAGTGCAGCAATCAGAAGTGCATTTCCTGCTCTGATGTCCGGAGAAACCATTGTAGTTCCACGAAGTGGTGATTCCTGATTCAAACCGATAACGGTTGCTCTGTGTGGATCACAAAGGATAATTTGTGCTCCCATATCGATCAGTTTATCAACAAAGAATAATCTTGATTCAAACATTTTCTGATGTACCAAAATACTTCCTTTTGCCTGTGTTGCCACTACCAAAATAATTGATAATAAATCTGGTGTAAAGCCTGGCCAAGGCGCATCGGAAATTGTAAGAATAGATCCGTCGATAAATTTCTGAATTTTATAATGTTCCTGGGAAGGAATGTAAATATCATCCCCGCTTTGCTCAAGCTCAATTCCCAGTTTTCTGAATGTATTTGGAATAACACCAAGTTGATTCCAGTTGACGTTTTTGATGGTGATCTCAGATTTCGTCATGGCTGCAAGACCAATCCACGAGCCAATTTCTACCATGTCAGGAAGCATTGTGTGTTCTGTACCGTTTAAATGAGTAACTCCTTCAATCGTCAGTAAGTTTGAACCGATTCCTGAAATTTGAGCTCCCATTCTGTTCAGCATTTTGCAAAGCTGTTGCAGATAAGGTTCGCATGCTGCGTTGTATATTCTTGTTTTTCCTTTTGCTAAAGCTGCTGCCATTACAATATTAGCAGTTCCTGTTACGGAAGCTTCTTCAAGAAGGATAAATTTTCCGTTAAGTTCTTTGGCTTTTAAAGAATAGAAATATTCATTTTCATCATAATGAAATTCGGCACCCAATTCTACCAATCCCTGGAAGTGTGTGTCTAATCTTCTTCTTCCGATTTTGTCACCTCCCGGAGTCGGCATATAAGCTTCACCGTAACGAGCCAACATTGGCCCCATCAACATGATTGAACCTCTCAGTTTTGCACCGTCTTTTTTAAATTCGTTAGATTTAATATAATCGAAATTGACATTATCTGCCTTAAAAGTAAAGTCACCGTGGGCATTTTTCGTCACTTTTACCCCGAAATCTCCCAAAATCTCAATCAGCCTGTTGACATCATGAATGTCCGGAATATTTTTTATTCTTACTTCCTCATCAGTTAACAAAACCGCACATAAGATTTGGAGAGCTTCATTTTTTGCCCCTTGTGGAGTGATTTCACCTTGCAGTCTTTTTCCTCCTCTTATTTGAAATGTCCCACTCATTATCTTCTATTCTTATTATTGTTGTTATTGGTAAATCTCCTTTTGTTTAAATTGTTGTTAGTATTGCCTTGATTTCTGTTATTGTTGTTCTTGTTGAGATTATTGCGGTTAGCTGTTGCATAATAGATCTTGCTTTTTTCAAGAGATTCAATATTGGTCAGATCAAGTCGGTTTGCAGATAATTCTTTAAGATGACGGAAAATTACATCATCGGTTACGTGTTCTTTATTGTAGACATTGTAAGACTTCTTCATATTATTGGCAATTACCTCGATCAGGGCTTCTTTTTCGTCTCCCGGTTCCAATTCGATTGCTTTTTCTATTAATTGAAGAATACTTTTTCCGTAAAATTTAAAATCACCCTGAAGCTTAGGATATTCCATTCTTTTGGGTTTTTCCTCAAGCTCTTCTTTGGTTGGGAAAGGGTAAACGGGATCAATATCAAGATCATGTTTAGCCAAAATATATAAATGATCCCAAAGTTTATGTTTGTAATTTTCTTCGTCGCGTAGTTGTGGGTTTCTCTGACCCATAAAATCAATGATTGCCATTGCCATTTCGTTTCTTTCTTCTTTTGTAGAAAGCTCTTTGCAACGCTCAACCAGTTGTTGGATGATTCTGCCGTATTCCGGCATATTAAGCTGAGTTCTTTGGGTATTGTATTCCATAATATGCAAATATATGGATTAATAAAAAAAGGGGCCTGAAAAAGTTAAAAGTTTATATTTTTTTAATAAAAATGGTACAACAATTTATACACCAATTTTAAAATCAAAGTAAATTATTTTGTGTTTTATGAAATTTATTTCGCAAAAAGTGTAATTTAGTTGCCAGTATAATAATTAAAAACCTTTTATATGAAAAAAACACTTTTTTTAGTTTCTCTATTGGCTTTAGGCATTATCAGTTCTTGTCAGAATAGTGATGACACGATCAACGAAACACCTAAACAGTTTGAAGTACATGACAAAACGGTAAATGTTACCACTCATGATGGTAGACCTTTCAGTACAGGTGCCTCTTCGGCAAATGGAAAATTCGTTGCAGGTCCGGGAGGCGGAGTAATGATGCAGGGCTTTTACTGGGACGTTCCGGATGGTGGGGTTTGGTGGAATACCGTTAAAGATAAAGTCACCGATTGGTCAAATGCGGGGATGAGTGCAATTTGGCTTCCGCCGGCTTCAAAGGCGCAAAACGGTGCTTATTCAATGGGTTATGATCCTACAGATTACTATGATTTCGGAAATTACAATCAAAACGGAAGTGTAGAAACCCGTTTCGGATCAAGAACTGAACTGGAAGCATTGATTACAAAAGCTCATGCAGAAAACATGCAGGTTTATGCCGATATTGTAATCAATCACAACAGTGGCGGACAATCCCAGGCAAACCCTTTTACGGGAACAAACACGTGGACAGATTTTTCCGGCGTTGCTTCAGGTAAATTTCAGAGAAGCTATAATGATTTTTACAAAAATTCTTACGGCAATAATGACGAAGGAGCTTTTGGAGGTTTTCCTGACCTTTGCCATGCCAATCCTTATGTGCAGAACTGGCTTTGGGAACGTGAAGATTCTGTCGGAAAATATTACAAAAATGTAATGAAATTTGACGGTTGGAGATTTGACTACGTAAAAGGTTTCGGACCTTGGGTTGTCAATACATGGAATTCTAATATCGGCGGCTTTTCTGTCGGAGAATTATGGGATTCTAATGTGAATACTCTGGAATGGTGGGCAAATAATGCAAACAGTTCTGTATTTGATTTTGCTGCTTACTACAAAATGGATGAAGCTTTTGATAACGGAAATCTGAATGCTCTGAATGATGATATGATGTGGAAAAGAAATCCTTACAAAGCTGTGACATTCGTAGCCAATCATGATACGGATATCATTAATAATAAAAATCTGGCTTATGCGTATATTTTAACTCATGAAGGTTATCCTACGATTTTTTACAGAGATTACGAAGAATGGTTAAATAAAGAAAGACTAAATAACCTGATCTGGATTCACAATAACAAAGCAACAGGAAATACTTCTATTCTTTATACCGATAATGATGAGTATATCGCAAGAAGAAATGGCTACAACGGAAATCCTGGATTAGTTGTGTATATCAACAGTTCTTCAAACTGGCAGGAAAGATGGATCCAGACAAACTGGGCGAGTCAGCAAATCAAAGACTTTACAGGTCATTCATCTTGGTATCCTACAACTCAGGGAGACAAATGGGTGAAAATTCAATGTGCGCCAAACAGCTATACAGTTTGGTCATTAAATCAATAATTGAAAAAGGAGAGCGATTTGCTCTCCTTTGTTTATAATAATGTTTGTCGTTCCGGAGGGATTTCAGTATCGTAATTTAAATATAATTTAGATTCCTTCGGAATGACAAACTCTACGGTTAATTATTTAGTAAAAAAATTAAATCTCAATAAATTTCTTTCTCTGATGAGGTGTCGGCAAATAACATTTCTGGTTTGCAAGTTTCATCCTGTTTTCCGAAATTTTATCATAAACTTTATCTCTAAAAAAAGACGGAAATATTTTCCCCATTGCCGAAAGTTTGTAAATTCCGCCAAGTAAATTAGCTATTTTTAAAACGGCCTGAGATTTTGTAAAATAGTAGCTTTTGGGTTTCCAGAGATATAGGGTGTTGAATTGCTTGGTTTCTAAACCTCTTTCAGAAAGAAACTTCTGACCGAATCCTGATTGCAGAGAAGCAAACATAAATTGGTCGTTTTTATCCCTTTCCAGAATCCATTGAACCCAAAAATTACAGACGCCGCACTCACCGTCAAAAAATACGATATGTTTATCGTTCCAGTTTTCCTGCATGATGTTTTTTTATTGCATTTTTATCTTGGTATCTTCTATTTGTTTCTTAAAATAAGTAACAAGTTCTTTCCTTTGCTGATCAGTCAGTTTAGCATCTTGATGTCCGATGTAATATGATTCTAAAGGCATTTCTTTCTTTTCAATCATTTCAATACATTCTTCCATTTTGTGTATTTGTCTTTTAGGTTCATACATTGCAAACGTAGAGAAATTTAAATGCTTTCTGCCTTCGTTGATATTGTTCTTTAAAAACCAGGAAGACGGAGCAATGCTGGAATACCAAGGATATTTCGTTTCATTTGAATGACAATCATAGCACGAAGTATTGATGGTCTTTGCGATATTTTCCGGAGTGTTTTTAATTCTCAAAAAATCCATTCCTTTGTTTACAGGAGGATTGGTTTTGTCGATAGGAAAAAACTGAATGATGACAAACGCAACCAGCAATATAATAAGTATTTTTTTCATAACTAAATTAATAAGTTGGATATTGATTAAACCAGATCTCATGCCTAGCTATAAATTTATGAAAAAATATTGAGTATAGATTTGTGAATTAGATATTTGGAAAAAAACGCTTTTAGATTTCTAAATAATAAACCTTATCTTTGCAAAAAATTGGGCTCCAATAGTTGGAGTAACTCATTGATAATCTGATCCTGAGTGCAATCTCATGGGTTATTAAACATTTTTTATGTCAAATATTGTTGCAATCGTTGGGCGTCCCAACGTAGGAAAATCCACACTTTTTAATCGTTTACTAGAAAGAAGAGAAGCTATTGTAGACTCGACTTCCGGAGTTACTAGAGACCGTCATTACGGAAAATCTGACTGGAATGGGGTAGACTTCACCGTCATTGATACAGGTGGTTATGAAGTAAACAGCGAAGATGTTTTTCAGGAAGAAATTTCAAAACAGGTACAGCTAGCGATTGACGAAGCGACGTCAATTATTTTCATGATGAACGTAGAAGAAGGTCTTACAGACACAGACTACGAGATTCATGAGATGTTGAGAAGAGCAAAAAAACCGGTTTATATTGTTATTAATAAAGTAGATTCTGCTAAAGAAGAATTGGCTGCTACGGAATTTTATCAGTTAGGAATCGAAAAATATTATACATTATCATCTGCTACAGGCTCTGGAACAGGTGAGATTCTTGATGATGTAGTTAATGATTTTCCAACTACAGATTATAAAGATCCGTTCGAAGGTCTGCCGAAAATCACTATTGCAGGTCGTCCAAACGTAGGGAAATCTACTTTGACGAATGCTTTGCTTGATGCGGACAGAAATATCGTAACCGATGTTGCCGGTACTACAAGAGACAGTATTCAGACGCTTTACAATAAATTCGGACACGAGTTTGTTTTGGTCGACACTGCAGGAATGCGTCGTAAGTCTAAAGTAAATGAAGATTTGGAATTTTATTCTGTAATGAGGTCTATCCGTTCAATCGAATTTTCTGATGTCGTGATCATTATGGTTGATGCGACTTTAGGATGGGAATCTCAGGATATGAATATCTTCGGTCTTGCTCAGAAAAACAGAAAAGGAATTGTGATCGTTGTCAACAAATGGGATTTGGTTGAAGATAAAACAACAAATACCGTAAGAGATTTCGAAAAATCAATCAGAGATAAAATCGGTCAGTTCAGCGATATTCCGATTCTTTTTGTTTCAGCTTTGACGAAACAGAGAATTTTAAAAGCAGTTGAAATGGCAATGGTTGTTTATGAAGACCGCAAGAAGAAGATCAAAACTTCAAAATTAAATGAAGTAATGCTTCCGATCTTCGAACGCACACCACCACCTGCCAACAAAGGAAAGTTTATCAAGATTAAATATTGTGTACAGCTTCCGACACCATCGCCACAATTTGTATTTTTCTGTAACTTGCCTCAGTATGTAAAAGAACCGTATAAAAGGTTTACAGAAAATCAACTTAGAAAAGAATTCGGCTTCACCGGAGTTCCGATTGAAGTGTATTTCAGACAGAAATAGCCGAAGATATAAAGGTTTAAAATCATAAAATCCCTCTCAGTAAATTTCTGAGAGGGATTTTATTTTATATTTCATAGTTTTGTTATCAGAATAATCAAATTATGACCGTAGAGCTATCTAAAACTTTTTCTTTAGTTAATGTATGGATTAACGAGCTTCGAAATGTAGAAATTCAGCATGACCGAATGAGATTCCGCAGAAATATGGAACGCATAGGAGAAATTGCAGCTTTTGAAATCTCTAAAGATTTAGAAACAAAGGAAATTGAAATTCAGACACCTTTAGATACTATAAAAGTTCAGGAAATTGCCGTTCAGCCAGTGATTACAACGATTTTGCGTGCGGGAGTTCCTTTGTTTGAAGGGATTTTAAATTACTTTGACAAAGCAGACTGCGGTTTTGTGGCGGCTTACAGAAAGCATGATGCCAACGATTATTTTTCTATAAAACAAGATTATTTAACCTGCCCTAATATTGATGGAAGACCATTAATTGTTGCAGACCCAATGTTGGCAACAGGAGCTTCTTTAATTGAAGCCATAAAAGATTTGCTGACCAACGGAACTCCTTCTCAGCTTCACATTGTTGCAGCAATTGCATCCAAGCAAGGTGTGGAAACTATTGAAAAAGCTTATCCACAAGCAAAAATATGGGTGGGAGCCATTGATGAAAATTTAACTTCAAAAGGTTACATCACGCCAGGTTTGGGCGATGCCGGAGACTTGAGTTATGGGGAAAAACTTCAAAGATAATTAAGGTATATTCCAGAAATCTTTCATTAAATCAAATAATAAATTTGTTCGTACTTTTTCCATAGGATGTTTCGTGTCAGGAAGTACGGCTAATTTTGCATACGGAATTGTCTTATAAACATTGATGCTTTCTTCCAGACTTACCATGTTATCTTTGTCTCCGATCATGATCTGAACGGGAATATCAAGTGTAGATAAATTATCACTTTTCAGAGGTGGATTTTTACCTAAAGAAATCATCATTTCAGCAATTGCGGGAAGTAGTTGTTTCCATTGACTGCCGTGCTGATTTTCTAATTGTTCGGCATAATTGGGGATTTTTTCAATAATAACATCAGGATTTAGCATTCTACTTTCTTTCAGGGCCTGTTCTTCCGTCCAGTCAAATTTTGTTCCTAAAGTCATGATCGATTTTACAGCTGAAGGATTTTCCAAAGCATAACAAAGCGCAACGTAACCTCCCATACTGTGCCCGAAAATATGAACGTCCTGCAGATTTTCTTTTTCAATAAATTCAGCTAATTCTTGTGTGTATTTTTCAATGGTAATTCCGTTTTCAGGTAAACTGAGATTTCCATGTCCGGAAAATAAAGGAGTATAAATGTTGAAATAGGTTGAAAGTTTTTCTAAATAAGGATTAAAAATATCACTGTGACCTAGAGCTCCGTGCAATAAAATCAGGTTTTTCATAACTAATTAGTTTGCCAGAAAATTAGCAAAAACATCTGAAATAAAGAATTAAAATTTTTGTTAGACAAATATTCGGTTAACTCATAAGTTTACTCGTCCATCGCCATCACCAAAACACTTACCTTATTGTTTCTTGAGTTTAAAATTTCCCATGCAATCGTTGAAAGTGTATTTCCTGTGGTAAAAACATCATCAATCAGCAGAATGTGTTTTCCGGAAATTTCTTTTGTAAGTGAAAAAGTATTTATGGTTTCCAGGCGATTTTTTTTATCTTTCAAAGCCTGGGCTTTAGAATAATGATTTCTTTTGATCAAATCATGATCTTGCGGAATTTTATAAAAATCTGACAAAGTTTTTGTGAAAAGGTGAAGCTGATTGTAACCTCTTTCCTTTTTCTTCTTCGGATGCAGCGGAACGCTCACCAATAAATCAGGTTTTCCTTTTTTAAAATCCAATCGTTCTGTTACCCAATCAGCGAGGATTTTTCCGGTTTTCTCTCTGCTTTTATATTTTAATTCGTGAATGATCTTTCTGCTCAGATTCTCTTTTTCAAACTGCATCAAGGCGTAAGCATTCTCCACGGGAAATAGCAATTTACATTTTTCTTTAAGATTGTTTTCTTCAGGATATTCAAAATGGGTAAAGTGAATGTGTTCAAAACAAATATTGCAAACCAAAGCATCGGAATCAATAATCCTGTTGCAATGAATGCAACGATTCGGGAAAAATAAATCTAAAATCATTTGTGTTTCTTTGAAGATAAATTTAATGAAAATTTCAATACATAAGCATTTTGTCTGAGTCTAAATTTTCTAATCAATTTCTCTATCTTTGCACCATGATACGTATTACAAAAATTTTTACATTCGAGACTGCTCATGTTTTATACAATTATGACGGGAAATGTAAAAATATGCACGGACATTCTTATAAACTTTTCGTTACCGTAAAAGGAAAACCAATCAACGATCTGGAAAATCCCAAGAATGGAATGGTAGTAGATTTTGGGGATATTAAAGCAATCGTGAAGGAAGAAATTGTTGATGTTTGGGATCATTCAGTTTTGATCAACGGAGTTTCTCCACACAGGGAAATGGGTGAAGAATTGGAGAATAAAGGTCAGAAGGTAATTTACTGCAACTTCCAGCCGACCTGTGAAAATATGTTGTATGCCATTGCTGCAAAGATAAAATCAAAACTTCCGGCAGATGTTTCTTTAGCGTATCTAAAGCTTCATGAAACTGAAAATTCTTACGGAGAATGGTTTGCAGACGATAATCAATAATTTTTTCAGAATTTAAAATTGAAAAGGTGCTAAAAACAACCATTAATTTAGAGCCCGGAAAGAAGGTGTACTTTGCATCAGATCAGCATTTTGGTGCGCCGGATCCGAAGCAGAGCAAAATTCGTGAAGAAAAATTTATCCGCTGGATGAATGAGATCAAAGAAGATGCTCAGGTTTTATTTCTGATGGGTGATTTGTTTGATTTTTGGCATGAATGGAAGCATGTGATTCCGAAAGGTTATGTGCGTGTTCTTGGAAAAATCGCTGAATTAAAAGACAGCGGCGTTCATGTTTATTTTTTTGTGGGAAATCATGATCTTTGGATGAAAGATTATCTGGAAGAGGAAATTGGTTGCACTGTTTTTTACAAAAAACAATATTTTGAGATTGCCGGAAAACAGTTTCTTCTGGCTCATGGTGACGGTTTGGGACCGGGTGACAAAGGATACAAGAGGATGAAAAAAGTCTTTACAAATCCTGTTGCGCAATGGTTTTTCAAATGGCTTCATCCTGATATTGCAATGAAAGTGGCTTTGTATCTTTCACAGAAAAACAAGATGATTTCGGGAGATGAGGACAAAGCTTTTTTAGGGGAGGATAAAGAATTTTTGATTATTTATTCAAAAGAAAAACTGAAAACAGAGAAAATCGATTACTTTATTTATGGTCACAGGCATTTGCCGATGGTTTTGAATTTGAATCCGGATTCAAAATATATCAATCTCGGAGACTGGATTTCTTATTTCACATACGGAGTTTTTCAGAAAGATTTTGAACTGAAAACTTTCGAACAGAAATAAAAAAAATTACCTCCGAAGAGGTAATTTCCGAATAACAGTTTCTACGGCTGTTATTTCTAATCCATATTCCGCAGATTGATTTGCAATAACCTGACCAATTTTTTAGTTTTAATATTAAAAAACCGTGAAGTTTTCATTTATAGTTGCTAAATGATTCAGAATGGATCAATAAAGCTTTAAAAAATATTTAAAAAATTGAAAAGCATATTTGACATAAAAAACGAGCAGGAATTTCTGGATGTGGCACTGACAACTTTTCGCTATCAATACAAAAATATTGAGGTCTACAGAAAATTTGTTGATTATCTGAATCTTGATGTTGAGAAAATAAATTCGTTAGATAAAATTCCGTTTTTGCCGATTGAAATGTTTAAAAATCATCAGATTTTGGATAAAAATATTTCGAGTGATCTGTATTTTCAAAGTTCGGGTACAACGCAGATGAATTTATCTAAACATTTTATTGCAAACGAAAATATTTATCAGGAAAGCATCTATAAAAGTTTCGAGCAGTTTATCGGAAAGCCTGAAGACTTTATTTTTTTAGGGCTGCTTCCTAGTTATCTTGAGAAAAAAAATTCTTCACTGATCTACATGGTTGATTATTTGATGAAGAAATCTGGTAAACCTGAAAACGGTTATTTTCTTTACAATCATGAAGATTTATTTCAGCTTTTACAAAATTTAAAAGACAAAAAAGTCATTCTCTTCGGAGTTTCATTTGCTCTGTTAGATTTTCTTGATTATTGTCACTCAAACTCTCAACTACTCGAAATTTCAGACACATTAACTGTTATAGAAACTGGTGGAATGAAAGGCCGGAAAGAAGAAATGACAAAAGATGAACTTTTAAAAATTCTTCAGAATGGTTTTAAAACTAAAAAAATATACTCAGAATATTCTATGACAGAATTGCTTTCGCAGGCATATTCTTTAGGTGAAAATATTTACAAATGTCCCAACTGGATGAGGGTTCTGATCAGAAATGCCGAAGATCCTTTCGGATACGAACAGGCAGGAAGAACGGGGGCGATCAACATTGTCGATTTGGCAAATATTCATTCGTGTTCGTTTATAGCAACTCAGGATTTAGGTAAATTGCTGACTGATGATGAAAAGAAATTTCAGGTCTTAGGAAGAATTGATCATTCAGATATTCGCGGATGTAGCTTGTTAGTTAGTTAAAAGAACTTTGCGTTAAAATTAAAGTATTAAAAGTGTTAAAGATAGAAGAGCTTGTTCACGCTTACATTCATGCAAATTGCGATTTTGAAAAGGAAATTGTTCTCAGTAATCATTTCCATTCAGATTGGGAAGCAGATATTTTGATTATTGATTTTGAAGGTTTCAGTCACGAAATTGAAATTAAACTTTCAAAAAGTGATTTCAAAAATGATTTTAAAAAATCATACATCAATGCTAAAACCGGAGAGCAATTTCTAAAGCATGATAAAATATGTTGTGGCGATTATCCATGCAATTCGTTCAGCTTTTTGCTTCCGATGGGAATGATTGAGCATACTCAAATTCCGGAACATTGCGGAATTATTGAATTTTATCACAATGTAGATAATTGGGAAACGGAGTTTTATCTCATTCGCCCACCTAAAAAAGTACATGAAGATTCTTATTGGAAGCTGAATGACAAAGATCTTTTCATCCGGAAAATGGCTTTAAATTTACTTCAGCGAAAAATGGAAATCAAAGGAAAGCATGAAGAGCTTATTTTTAAAAATCCTTTTGAAATAAAGAAACTGAAATAGAAAAATCCTGCCATAAGACAGGATTTTGTTTTGATATGTAGTTGTAATTATTTTGCCTGTTCAGGTCTTTCCATTAATAAATTATAAGTGAAAGCTGCTGCAACCCCGCCTAAAACAGGAGCAACAACAAATAACCATAATTGTGAAAGTGCTGCGCCACCTGCGAAAATTGCCGGACCAATACTTCTTGCAGGGTTTACAGAAACTCCGGTAACTTTAATTCCTACAATGTGAATCAAAACCAAAGAAAAACCAATCGCTAAACCTGCGAAGCCTCCATTGATATTTTTCGTAGAAGTTGATCCTAAAATCACCATCAGGAAAATAAATGTGAAAATGAATTCTGCTACAAAAGCTGCGGTAGTATTATAAGCGTCTAAATATCCTGTTCCCCATCCGTTGGAACCCAATGCCCATTCTTTCATTTCTGCACCAGGATGATTTGTGAAAATCACATAAAGAATTCCGGCTCCGATGATTGCACCAATGATCTGTGCAATAATGTATCTGATTGCCTCATTCATTTTCATTCTTCCGGCTGCAACCATTGCAATTGAGATTGCGGGATTGATATGACATCCCGAAATGTGTCCGATTGCGTAAGCCATTGCGACTACGCTTAAACCGAATGCGAAAGAAATTCCCAGAAGTCCGACTCCTGTAGTGCCGTCTGCGCCTGCAATTACTGCGCTCCCGCATCCCATTAGAACAAGTACCATAGTACCGAGCATTTCTGCCACAAATTTTGAAGTTTTTGAAATCATCTTTTTATGTATTTTAAATTGTAAAGCGAATGTACAAAAATTAATTATTCAGCATTATAGTTAATAAAATAAAATGTTTTCATTAATTGGTTTACTTTCTTGTTTTTAATCTATTATTGTTTGAAATTGTTTGTTAAATTTCTACTCATAAATTTTTATGTCGTTTTATTAAATTAATATCTTTGGCAAATAACAAAATCTGCAATTTTCAAATTTAAATTTTCAAAATAGTTTCTATGAGGAAGTTTTTGTACATCATTCCATTGGCATTTCATCAGCTTGTTTACGGTCAGGCTTCAAAGAAAACGCTTCCTTGCTATGATCTTACCGAAGTTTTGAAAGTAACACCGACTGCGCTTTACAAACCTCATTTAGATGCTTCAAAAAGCTTTAATGTAAATATTCTCAAAAATACTTCTCAGGTTCAGAAATATATTAATAAGGGTAAATTTCACAGCGTAAAAAAGACAGGAAAAGGGTATAAAGTTCAGAAGCTCGATTACAGCAGACCTTATTTGGTTTCAAAAGCTAAAGCTACTTTAGAAAAAATGGGAGCGAGATTCAGTAAAGAAACAAAAGGGCACACTTTTACTGTTTCTTCCATTACCAGAACGTTGGAAGATCAATGCAGATTACGAAAAGTTAATACAAATGCATCACTCGGAATCAGCTCACACAATTATGGTAATTCTTTCGATATTTCTTATGTGAGATTTAATAATAAACTAAGACCAGACCCAAAAATGGAGGTTGCCCTGGAAAAAGTTTTAAAGTATTATGCCAATGCAGGGCGTATTTTTTACATTAAAGAGCGACAGCAAAGTTGTTTTCATGTGACTGTCAGGAATTATTAAATTTAAAGTCCTTTATTTTCCGTATTTTTGCACCCGAAAAATATACAGTAGACATTATTCATCATTAATTATTCATAAAGATGCTTTCGGTTCAAGGTTTAGGCTTACATCATTCGGGAAACTACTTGTTTCAAAACGTTAATTTCACCATTAAAAAGGATGATAAAATTGGTTTGGTTGGTAAAAACGGAGCGGGGAAATCCACTTTGTTGAAAATGCTTTCCAAAGAAATTACTTTTTATGAAGGAATTGTAGTTCCGGAGGGAAATATCACCATCGGTTTCTTAAAGCAGGATCTTGATTTTGTGAAAGGAAGAACCGTTTGGGACGAAACGATGCAGGCTTTTGAGCAGATTAATGCATGGAAAAATGAATTGGAGGAAGTCAATCATCAGTTGGCAACAAGAACCGACTACGAAAGTGATGCCTACACCGATATCATCAACAAAATGACCGAGCTGAATGATCTTTTGATGCATCATGACGCTTATAATCTGGAAGGTGATATTGAAAAAGTTTTGTTTGGTTTAGGTTTTAAAGCTGATGATTTCCAAAAAATAACGGATGAATTTTCCGGAGGCTGGAGAATGAGAATTGAATTGGCAAAACTGCTTCTTCAAAAAAATGATTTGATGCTTCTCGATGAGCCTACCAATCACCTGGATATGGAATCCATTATCTGGCTCGAAAACTTTTTGAAAGATTATCCCGGAGCAATCGTTTTGGTAAGTCACGATAAACAGTTTATGACAGCGGTTTGTAACCGAACTTTTGATGTAAATAACAGGAAGGTAGACGATTACAAAACCAATTACACTAAATATTTGGTCATGCGCGAAGAGCGCCGTGAAAAACTGATTCAGGCTAAAAAGAATCAGGATGCGGAGATCAAGCAAATGGAAGATAACATTAATAAGTTCCGTGCGAGTGCTACCAAAGCATCTTTTGCACAATCGCTTATTAAAAAATTAGATAAAATTGACCGTATTGAAGTTGATAACGAAGACGTTTCTAAATTCAATATTCGTTTCCAACAATCTGTTGTTCCCGGAAAAGTAATTTTCGAAGCAGAACATTTAGGGAAAGCTTACGGTAAAAAACAGATTTTTGATGAGGTAGATTTCATTGTTCAGCGAGGCGACAGAATTGCTCTTCTTGGACAAAACGGACAAGGAAAAACAACTTTAGCTAAAATCCTGGCCGGAGATATCAAAGATTATTCAGGTTCTTGGAACTTAGGTCACAATGTGAATATCGGATATTTTGCTCAAAATCAGGAGGAAGTTTTAACTCCAAATAAAACCGTTTTGGAAGAAGCAGAAGATTCTGCAACTGAAGAAACCAGACCGAGAGTAAGAGATTTGCTGGGATCTTTCTTATTTCAGGGTGAAGCGGTGAATAAAAAAACAAAAGTACTTTCCGGAGGAGAAAGAAACCGTTTGGCGCTTTGTAAACTGTTGCTTCGTCCTTTCAATACATTGATTATGGATGAGCCTACCAATCACCTTGATATTCAGTCTAAGGAGATTATCAAATTGGCTTTACAGAAATTTGAAGGAACTTTGATTGTGATTTCTCACGACAGGGAATTCCTTCAAGGACTTTGTGACAAAATTTACGAGTTCCGTGACGGAAGAATGAAAGAATTTTTAGGAAGTGTGAATGAATATCTTGAATTCAGACAAAAAGAATCGATCAGAGAGATTTCTGCTGAAAAAGCAAAGCTTCATGATGAGGATGCGAAGATTGTAGAAAAGGCAAAAGCTGAAGAAAAACAAGCCAAAGCTGAAATTAAATCTACTGTAATCGTAAGCAAAGAGCAAAAAAATATTCAGAATAAAATCAAAAAAGTAGAAGAGAAAATTTCTGAACTGGAAATAACCATCGAAAAAATGGAATCTACTTTTACTACAGAAAATCCTTCTGAGGAAACTCTAGAAAAATACAATAAAACGAAAGAAGACCTTGATGCGGCTTTGCAGGAATGGGAATATCTTGGAACTCAGCTTGAGTAATCTTTTTTAAAAATATAAATAATTAGGATGGGTTTTAAGCTCATCCTTTTTTTGTGAAAACTTTAAACCTTCAAAGTAGCGTTTTTGAAAAAAAATCATCTTCAAAGATTTCAACTTATTAAAAAAAAATTGGCGAATAGCTTTCAAAGCTTGTTAAGCCTCGTAGAAGCGAAATGTTTGTAGAAAAATATCCGAAGAATAATTTTGAGCTCTGTAGGAGCGGCACTCAATGTAAATGATTACAATCGTTATTAAATAACCATAATTTAATCTTTATTTAAAATCTTTTAAAATATTATTCTTATTTTTACCAAATGATTTTTAAAGAAAGCGGACAATTGAAAAGCTTCATCTCAAAACTGTTGTTTGGGATCTACTTTCTTGCGCTGTTTTCTTCAAGTTTTCACAGTCATGATTCTTCTGACGTTTTTATAGGTTTTAATCTTAAAAAAACAGAAAACACTATTTCAAAAAACCTTGCCAAAGAAAAAGCCGGCGACTGTTTGGCTTGTCATTTCTTGTCAACCGGAAATACTTTAATTCCTGAAGAGTTTAATTTTACTTTAGAACATTATACTCATAAAGTAGAGCAGATTCTTACTGTTCAGGAGAAAATATGGTCTCAGACCAAGTTTACTTTTCAACTTCGCGGTCCTCCCGCAATTTCATAATTCATAGACTTTTTCGGATTTTTTTTTGACTTAAATTTTTAATATTTAAATATTTCTTGATGGAATTATACCATGAAGTCATCGTTAAATTATTAATAATGAAAAATGTATTAAATTATATTTAGGTAAATTAATGCATCGTACAATTTCCATTGTATAAAAAATCCGACCCATAAATTTTTACGAAATGTACTTCTTAAAAAGTACACAATCAATCTATTTACAATGAAATTGATATATAGTTTAATGCTTATCTTTTGTGGATTTGCATTTACAAACGCACAACAGACTTACGCTGTAGAAGGAACTGTTCAGGATTTTCACGATAAAACAATGCTGGAAAATGCAGTGGTGAAAATCGGTGATTTCACTACAAAAACAGGAAAAAACGGTAAGTTTTCTTTTGATAAAATTCCTGCGGGAAAATATATACTCATTGCTAAACATCCTGATTGTAATGATTATACTGAAAATGTAGGAGTTACACAGGATTTGCATCTCACGATCACGCTTGAGCATCACGTTCAGGATATCGAAACGGTTACAATTCACGGAAGTCATAAAAGTAACGGTTCTTTAGTAGTTAAAACGCTCGATAAGTCTGAAATTGAGAGAAATTCCACGGATAATTTAGGGAATTTATTAACTAAAATTTCAGGGGTTTCTGCGCTAAAAACCGGAAATAATATTTCAAAACCTATTATTCATGGGCTTTACGGGAGCAGGATATCTATTTTGAATAACGGAGTAAAGCTTGCCGAACAGGAATGGGGAGTTGAGCATGCGCCAAATGTTGATATCAATAATTTTCAACATATTGATGTCATTAAAGGTGCTTCAGCATTAAAGTATGGAAGTGATGCAATTGGCGGAGTTGTCATTTTAGAACCCGAAATCTTCCCGAAAAAAGATACGATCAAAGGTTCGATTGGGCTTTCGGGGATTTCTAACGGAAGAGGTTTGGCTCTGGATGCGGATGTTGCCAAAATCTGGAAAAACGGATGGGCTGTAAAATCTGGAGGAAGCATCAAGAAATTTGGAGATCAGCATACCCCTGATTATAATCTGATGAACACTGGAATGGATTTTTCTTCCTTTAATTTTACCGTTCAGAATAATTCTTATGAAAAAGGAATTTCATTTGATTATTATTTAACAAACCAAAATATTGGAATTTACAGAGGTTCTCACGTTGGAAACAACGAGGATTTCTATAATGCAATAACTTCTAAAATACCCGTTTATACAGGAAATTTTAGTTACGATATCGACAATCCGAGACAGGTAATTGAGCATCACATTGCAAAAGTTTCCGCCTTTAAAAGATTTGAAAATATAGGGAAAGTTTCTGCAACGTACAGCTATCAGTTTAATCACAGACAGGAATATGACATCAGAAGAGGTGAACTGAAAGATACACCTTCTTTGGATCTGGAATTAATGACGCATCAGTTCAATCTTAATGATTTACTGGAAAGAGGGAAGTTTTCTTTGGAAACAGGAATTGACGCAAGTTTTCAGAACAATTATTCAGATCCTGCGACAAAAGCGAGACGTCTGATTCCGAATTATGACAAATATGCTGCTGGAATTTATTCGATTTTTAAATATAAAATTTCACATGATTTCAATGTAGAAGCCGGTGCGAGATATGATTTCACCCGTTATGACGTGACCAAATGGTATGACAAAAGTGATTGGGAGAATAGATATGCAGATTCTTATCCTCAGTTTTATGTAAAAACAGATCAGAATAGAATTTTGACTCGTCCTCAGTTAAATTATCAGAATTTTTCATTCAACGCGGGTCTGGAATATCACCCAGCTTCTAATTTTGATTTGAAATTTAATTATGCAAAAGTGGGAAGAACTCCGAATATTGCAGAATTATTTTCTGACGGATTGCATCACTCGGCGTCGGTGATCGAAATTGGAGATATGGGGCTGAAAAATGAACAGGGACATCAGTTTAATTTAACAGTTGATTCAAAATTCAATGTGTTGAAAGGATTGAATATCTCTGTGAATCCGTATCTTTTTATCACTAAAAATTTCATTAATGAAGTTCCGACGGGAGTTCAGAATACAATCAGGGGAGTTTTTCCAGTTTGGTCTTATCAGCAGATTGACGCAAAAATGTATGGGGTAGATCTTGATGTTAATTTTAAACTCACAGATAATCTGACCTATATTGGAAAAGGAAGTTATGTTTACGGACAGGATGATACTCACGATGTTCCGTTGATTTTAATGATGCCTTCAAATTTTTCCAATGCATTGCAATTCAGTAAAGAAAACTGGAATAAGTTTTATTTTACGTTAGAAAATCAAACGTTTCTGAAGCAAAACAGATTTCCGGTTTATAATGCAGCCATTCCTATTTATATAAATGGGGAAGAAGTAGAGAGAACGGTTGATTTGAGTACTCCGCCAAACGGTTATTCTCTTTGGAATATCCAGACAGGAATCAGTATCAGCAAGAATCTTTCTGCGGGTCTTATCGTAAATAATCTTTTCGATGTTTCGTACAGAGACTATCTCAACCGTATGAGATTCTTTGCGGATGAGGCAGGAAGAAACTTTATTTTAAACTTTAGATACAGATTCTAAAGATTTCAAAAAAATTATTAAAACAAAATTTACAATCTTAAAATTTACAAAAATGAAATTATTCAATACAAAAAATATCATCAAATTATTAGCTGTTTTATTTATTACCATTACAGTAGTTTCTTGTCAGAGAGACGGATCTGCAGCAGAAGACGACCTTCCACAGGAAGATCTTACCAATATTATTTTAAAAGTAAGAGATATTTCACCGGGAAGTACAGCTGCAGCAATAGCATATAATTACAGTATGGGAGCAGGTGGAGCGCAGGCAATTCAATTACAGGATGGTAAAACTTATGAAGTCATAGCGGAGTTTAAAAATGGAAACGAAGATGCAACACAGGAAATTAGAGATGCAAAAGATGAACACTTTTTAGTTTTTAACTTTCCTAATTCTGATATTGTTTTGACACGTACAGATGATGCTTCTTCTACAAGAGCTGATGGAAAAAGAGTAGGATTGAAAACTGAATGGGTGGTGAATAAAGCAAAAAAGAATCTTGCTGCAACAAGCCAGTTGATTTTTACACTTTATCATGAGCCGGCAACCGTTTCAGAAGAGTCTGAAGTAAGCGGAAATGGTATCATTTACGGAAAACAAACCGGAGGAGAAACAGACGCTCAGGCAAATTATAATATTACTAATTAATATCTCCTTAATCTTATTAACAAAAACCACTGAATTTTTCGGTGGTTTTTAATTTAACAATATTTGGCTTTATAAGTTAATTTTAATTGATAGATTTTCATAAAATTTTCATATTTTTGCAACCTAAAATTTTAATCAATAATGAAGGTTACCGCAAAAAACCATGATGATGTAAGTGCATTGCTTACAGTAACATTGGAGAAATCTGACTACAAAGAAAAAGTAGAAAAGCAATTGATTAATTATGCTAAAAACGCACAGGTTCCTGGTTTCAGAAAAGGAAAAGTGCCTTTAAGTATGGTTAGAAAGCAATATGAAGCAGGCATTGCATTCGAAGAAATCAACAAGCAAGTTTCTGATGCTTTAAATAACTATATCAACGAAAACAAATTAAGATTAGTTGGTCAGCCAGTTCCTCAACCTGTAAATGATTTCAATCATAACGCAGAGAAGTTGGAAGTTGCTTTCGAAGTAGGTTACGAACCGGAATTTACTATAGATTTAGCTAAATATGAAGCTCCACACTATAAAGTAGAAGCTTCTGAAAAGGAAATCAACAAAAGCATCGAAAACATGCAGAAACGTTTTGCTGAGCAGGTTCCGCAAGACAAGATCACGAAAGATTCTTATATCAATTTAGAGATTTCTCAGGTTGTAGAAGAAGATGCTGAAGGTGAGCACCACCACCATCCGAAAAATGTTACCATTACTGCTGAAAACAAAGATGCTTTCAAATTGGTAAAAGGTTTGAAAATGGATGAGTCTGTAAAAGTTTCTAAAGAAACTTTAGCTGCTGACGAAAAGTTAGCTAAAGAATTAGGATTCACTAAAGAAGAAGCTGAGCATTTGCACCACGCTGAAGTAGAAGTGAAAGTAAAAGATTTCTACAGCTTAAACCTAGCAGAACTTAACCAGGATCTATTTGATAAAGTATACGGTGAAGGAAACATCAAAACTGAAGAAGAGCTTAAAGATAAAGTGAAATCTGAGTTAGACGAATACTTCCAGCAAAATGCTGACGTACATTTCGTAAACAAAGTATTAGAGCAGGTTTCTGAAAAAGAAGAAGTAAAACTTCCTGAATCTTTCTTGACTAAGTGGTTGGTATTCTCTAATCAGAACATCCAGACTGAAGAGCAAGCTAAGGAGATTCTTGAAAACGAGAAAAACCAGTTGAAATATCAGATTATCGAAGGTAAATTGATGTCTGATAACGATATTCAGTTAGATTATGCTGACGTTTTGGCTCAGGCTGAGCAGTTGGTAAGAAATCAGTTGGCAATCTACGGAATTCACCATTTAGGAGACGAAGAAATCCAGAAATATGCTGTTGAAATGTTGAAAGACCAAGAGCAGGTAAGACAAATCTCTTCTGAAGTTGCCATGGCAAAACTAAAAGATGTAATTCTTGAAAAAGCTACTAAAAAAGAAACTGCAATTTCGCACGACGAGTTTTTAGAAGAACTTAAAAAGTAATTTACTTTTTTATATAAATTAAAACCCACCGATTTGGTGGGTTTTGTTGTTTGCGCTAGTATGGATTTATATTGAAGGTTTAAACAGGATCACATACGTTATAACCATCTGTCTGTATAAAAAAAATTGCCTCCTAAAGTTATTGATTGATGGGCTTAGCAAGCTACATTGCCCTTATTTTATGAAATATATAAACAGAATATGAGGAAACTGTAAAAATATAATCTTAAAAATTTGTCTAAAATTAAAAACGTGAATATATTTGCATCAAACACAAAAACCAAATGAAGAAAAGAAGAATCAATTTCTTACCCAATATTGATCCCAAAATATATATGAGTTTCGGAGCTATCCTGTTCCTGAGTCTTATCTTTTTAGTGTATCAATACTTTCACCACGTTGATTGCGAAAATGCGAACTATTACATTCATGCTGATGAATATATCGTTAACAAAGTTGTTGAGTTCAACGATAATACTGATGGAGCCAAATCCTGGGAGTGGGATTTTGGGGATAGTACCGGTTTAGACAAAAGACAACGTACTCTCCATTCTTTTAAAAAACCAGGAGAATATATCGTAAAGCTTACCATCAATGGAAACTGTACTCACGAGAAACTAGTGACTATTACCAGCATCAGCCAACAAACAGGATATTTGCCGGCAATTATCAGTCCAAGTGTAGTAACTGTAGGAGAAAGCATCTATTTTGATGCTGAGAAAGAAGGCGGAGAATCCTGGGAGTGGAGTTTTGGAGAAACCACAAGAACCGATGCATTGGGGAAAAGCCCTTCCTATAAGTTTAAATCTGTTGGGGAAAAGAAAATTACACTCATCGTAAACGGTGATGTAGAACATACTGCTGTTAAAACAATTTATGTAGCTCCTAAAACTATAAAAGCAAAGCATAAAATTGACATCAAATCTTATGAATTTGAGAGACCTCATGTTGCTTTTTCATTACCAATAGGGAATGCACAGAAAGATCCTCTTGTGGATATGCTGCAATATATTCCGGTTTCTCCAAAGACAAAATCCAAAAAAGATTCTGTCATTACAGAGAAAAATGCTCCTGAAATTTCCAATGAACAATTTCGGCTATTGCTTAATCAGGTAGCTGCACAGACAAAAACAAAGGATGATCTCAAAGATTACCTCTGTGGAAAATATGATATTCCTGTGGTAGTTAATGATGATAAATTGATTCCTTTTGACCAGTTCTGCCAGAATATTGCAGGTAAGAAAATTAAAATCACCGCTCTAAGATTAAATAAAAACCAAAAAAATTGTATCCAGAATATCAATATCCAATATAAGGTTAAGAAATATTTGATTTGGATGAAAGAATAAAAATTAAAACACAAACCGATGAATCAAGAAGAAGTTACCTACAATCAGGAAGTCACCAAAGCAATCAATATTGCCCAAAAAATAGGAAGAGAAAATCTAAACCCCCACTACACAGGAGCACATCTTATTAAAGCCATGCTCACCAGAGATTTGTCTTTGCAAAAACATTTGGAAGCCCTCGGAGTCGATGTATTTTATTTGGAAGAATGGGCAGAAGTAAGAATTGAGGAGCTCCCGAAATCTCCAAACAAATATTCTTGTGAACCCGATGAAATTATTGATGAGATTTTCGCAGAAGCCGATTCTGTGAGAGAATTGCTGGGTGAAGAAGAAATCTCACTTTTTGCCGCGATGGTTGCCATTAGCTCGCCAGGAGTTGCATTTAGCTTTGATCAAATGAAAACCTTTCCGGTTACGCGGAATGAATTGCTGAAAGATGTATCAGCATTCGGAGGAACTCAAGAAATAAAAACTTTAGAATCTTCTAAAAAGATCAACAAGGGATTTGTACAGAAATATTGCATTGTACGTCTTCAAACCAACTTAGACATTTTGGTTTAAATCCTTAAGGAGGATTTTCGGTTTATAAACTTACTAATTTTTGTTGGTTGTACATTTGTC
>NZ_JARBTK010000003.1 GCF_029240215.1 Chryseobacterium sp. | reverse complement strand
TTCTTTTTTGGTGTTGCCATAATTAAAATTACTCTTTTTATGAAAACACTCCTTAAATCTTTAATATCTAATGTCCACTTTTTGATGACGATTTACAATTAATTTTAAACTTTTTTACGGTAGAAAATTACAGGAAAAGCATCAGTTGTTCTGTGATATTATTGATAAATTGTGGGACAATTATCTTGATGATCTTTCACAAAGTTATTTAGACAAATTCAATCATGGAGAGAATTTTGAATTGTGTGGAGTTCAGTTTTTGGCTGACAAAATAAAATTTAACAATAAAGAATTATTATTTAAAGATCTTGAAATCAAGAAATACAAACATCATTATGTAATCTATTCTAATCAGGACAAATATCACAATAAAATGCTGTACTATTTAAAAGATGAAAATGCCGTAATTTTATCAAACCTTTTAACAATTATAAAAAATAATGGATCATATTGATATTAAAAAATTTCCCATCGGGGATTTTCAGGAAGGCAATACAAGTTGCGACATCGAACTGGAAAGTCATATCAAAGTCATCAAAAACTTTCCTGAAAAATTAAAAAAATTAATTGAAGATCTTTCTGACGAACAGCTCGATACACCTTACAGAAACGGAGGTTGGACGGTAAGGCAACTTGTCAATCATTTGGCAGACAGCCATGCAAACAGTTTTATCCGTTTTAAATTGGCTTTAACTGAGGATAATCCGACTATAAAACCTTACGCCGAAGCAAAATGGGCAGAACTTCAGGACAGTATCAATATTCCTATAAAACCGGCAATGAGAATGATCAAAGGAATTCATCAGAGATGGTATTTTTTACTGAAAACTTTGACCAACAAACAGTTTGAAAGAACTTTTCGCCATCCTGAAAAAGATGATGATTATAATTTAAGATATTATTTAGCACTTTACTCTTGGCATTGCAATCATCATTTTGCTCATATTGAAAATTTAAAGAAAGAAAAAGGTTGGTAAAAAAAAGTCTTCACAATAAAAAAGATTTCGATGAAATCATTGAAAGAATTTCTCATCTTTCAGAACATTCTAAAAGAAAATGGGGGAAAATGAATGTCGCCCAAATGCTTTGTCACTGTGATCTTATTCTTCAAATTGCATTAAAAAAGATAGAACTTCCTAAGATTAATTTTCTTTTTAGAGCGGTAGGGATTTTCACTAAAAAAGAGATCCAGATTTTCAATAACGGAATTCCGCACAATATGCCGAGTTTTCAAAAAGTAATCGTTAATTTTGAATGTGATTTTGAAGAATCAAAACTTTGCCTTGTAAAGACTCTCAACGAGTATTGGGAAGCCTACAAAAAGGGGAATTTGGCACAAGATCATGCGCTTTTCGGAGCTATGAAAGAAAAAGATTGGGGATTTTTAGAATACAAACATCTCAATCATCACCTGAAACAATTTAATGTATGAGTTTTTTTGATAAAATATTTGGCGGAAAACCAGAAGAAAACCAATCAAAATCTTTTTGGAATACCATAAAATCTGAGCAAGATCTGGAACAGGCAATTAAAAAGTCTTTTGAAGGAAAAATTGCCATCTTCAAACATTCTACAAGTTGCTTTATAAGTAAAACGGTTTTGAGAAATTTTGAAAGAGAAATTGAAGAAGCAGAAGAACGGGGAGCGGCATTCTACTTTCTTGATCTTTTGGCTTACAGAAGTCTTTCCAACAAAATTGCTGAAGATTTTGCAATCAGACATGAAAGCCCGCAATTGATTGTAATCGAGAACGGTAAAGCCATTAATAACGCTTCCCATCAGGATATCACCTTAAGCCAGATTATCTCATGAGCAATATGACCACTTATTTAGCAAAAGTACTCGAAGTTCCGGAGGAAAGATTGAGTCTTTGCAGTGTGCAATACGAAATAAAAAAGGTGACCAAAGGAGAACTTCTTTTACAGGAGGGAGATGTCTGCCGCAACACCTTTTTCGTTGAAAAAGGACTTTTGAGAATGTTCTCTATTGATAAAAACGGTAAAGAGCACATTATTCAGTTTGCACCGGAAAACTGGCTGATCGGTGACAGAAGCAGTTTGTATTTTAATGAAAAATCAAACTACTATATTGAAGCTATAGAAGATTCAGAAGTTTCGATTCTTCAACGTGATTTTTTCAATAATCTCTTGAAAGAATTTCCCAACAGTATCGAGAAAAATAATTTGGTTCTTCAGAAACACGTCAAAAGTTTACAAGACAGAATCAATTCTTTATTAGGTGAAACAGCCGAGGAAAGATATTTAAAATTCATAAAAATGTATCCTGACTTGCTGCTGCGAGTGCCTCAATGGATGGTTGCCTCATATCTTGGAATCACACCGGAAAGTTTGAGTCGGGTGAGGAAAGAATTGGCAAGAAAAAATTTCATTACAGATAAATAATTCTGCTATAATTTTTTAGTAAAGATTTAAAAAGCACAACACCGAATATTAATCAATATTCAGTGTTGTGATCAGCCTGTTAAGGTATTCCTGTTCTTTCAAAACTTTTTCGTAAGATTGTTTTGCATACGCAGGAGTCATCTGGTATTCTTCAGAATGAAGGATATAACTGTCATTTTCAACATATCCGTCAAAATGAATCGTAGCATATTCTTTGATAAATTTATCGATCGTTTTCCTCTTAATTTTGCATAATGTACTATTTTTAATTCTTTGTAAAGAACTTAAAATAAAAGACTTATCTCCATTAAAAGCAATGATATTGGTAATGAACTTAAAGTTTTCCTGTGGCATACTGCTTTTCTCTTGCAAAATGGTATGCGGTTTATCTTCGAAAATCATGATTAATCAGGTTTTTTTAATGATTGCTTAGATAGTTGCGTTTCCTTCAACGCCGTCAGAATTATCGGTTTTACTTCCCGAAACTGCTGCTGCGACAAAGCTTAGCATACTGACCAATTTCCCTGCTTTTGTGTCCCAATAATAGCTTTCTTTAGGCTCTACACGAATGATGGATACATTGGGATCATCTTTACCGTCAAACCATGCATTTGCCATTGCAGACCATTTTTCCTCGATCGTAGATCTATCTTTATAAATTGTTGCTTCTCCGTACACGGAAAGGTATTCCGAATCGCTGTTATTCATGAAAAATAACTGAACTCTCTTATCTTCTTTGATTTCGAAATTTTTATTACTCGCATCGCTGCTGATGAACCACAGATTTCCTGAATCGTCAGTTTCCTGAAGCCCCATAGGTCTTGAAGTAATGGGAAGGCTTTCAAGATCGGTTGCAAACATACAAAACTTCGCTTTTTCTGAAAGTTCTTTAATTTTTTTAATTGCCTCTGTGTTTGTAAGGTTTTCTTTTGACATAATATTAATATTTAAGTGTGATTTAATAAAAAAAGAGAAGGTGTAATTTCTCTGTTTTGTGGAATCTTATCGATTCTGATTTTCAACTTCAAAAATCTAACCAAAAATTCAAAAATCTTTAAATTTGTTTAAATTTTCAAAAAACACCCTATATTATTTGAAAATATTTAAAAATAACATTCAAATATGATTGAGATCACAAAAAAAATATCATTAAATTAGTGACATCAAATTACTTTTCAGAGTTGGAGAAGAAATAAAACAATAATATAAAGCTAAAAATAATAAATCCTCTTTGTATAAATTAATTTGGCATAAAATATGTGAAAAACAAATCAAAAAAATTAATCTCTAATGATATGAAAACTATTAGCTGTACCAAGTTAGATGAAGATCTCTTAAAATCTTTTGGAGGTGAAATAAAGCCTTATAAAGAAGGTGACAGAATTTTTGAACAGGGAGAAATTCCTATGTATTACTATCAGATTGTGGAAGGAAAAGTGAAGGAGAACAATCAAGACAAAGAAGGTCGGGAATTCATTCATAATATTCTGGGTGAAGGTCAGAGTTTCGGCGACTCAATGTTGTTTATTGATAAGAGATATCCGATTAATGCTGAAGCAATTACAGGCTGCAGGATCATCAGATTATCAAAGTCAAATTTTTTAAATATGCTTGAAAAACATCCGGAAGTTTCTGTTCAGATCAATTCATGCATGTCTCAAAGAATGCATTATCAATTTCTGATGATGCAGAATTTGGCTTCCAACGATCCTGTTATCAGACTTACAGGTTTACTGGAGTATCTGAAGAGCTTTCATAGTGACGATATTCCAAAGTCGTTTCAGGTACAGCTTACCAGACAACAGATTGCAAATCTTACGGGACTTCGTGTAGAGACGGTAATCAGAACCATAAAAAAAATGGAAAAAGAAAACACAGTAAAAATTGACAACAGAAAGATTTTCTACTAATCCAGAAATCTTTTAAATCAATAAAACTTATAATTTAAACCAAAAACCAATGCAATTACAAAACAAATCGGTACTCATTACAGGAGCAGACAGTGGAATAGGTAAGGCAGTAGCATTGCTTTTTGCTAAAGAAGGAGCCGACATCGCAATCGTTTATCACAGCGATGAAGAAGGGGCTGCAAAAGTAATGAAGGAGATTATCTCTATGGGAAGAAAGTCTATTATTTTACAGGGAGACGTGAATGATTCTGAATTTTGCAAAGAATCTGTAGATAAAACAGTTGCAGAATTTGGGAAATTAGACATCCTCATCAATAATGCAGGAACACAATTTCCCTCAAAAAAAATTGAAGATCTCGAAGAAAAAAACATCCGGGAAACGTTCAATTCTAATATTATTGGAATGATTCTGCTTACGAAAGCTGCTTTTCCATATTTAAAAGAAGGAAGCTCTGTAATCAATACAACCTCTGCTACGGCTTATCAAGGACATGCGGAATTACTGGATTATTCAGCAACCAAAGGCGCAATTGTATCATTTACGAGATCTCTCGCATTACAGGCAAAATCCAAAGGAATCCGCGTGAATGCAGTCGCACCAGGACCGGTTGCAACACCTCTTACCGAAGAAACTTTTGGGGAGGAGGAAGAAGACACATCAAAACCACCATTTGAACGTAATGCTACAGAAGAAGAAGTTGCACCAAGCTATCTTTTTCTTGCATCAGAACAGGCTGCACAGATTACCGGACAGGTTTTTCATCCGAACGGAGGTATCATTGTAAACGGATAAAATTTTTAATTATATTTTAAAAAGACAGGAAATTATTTTCAATAAAATATTTTCCTGTTTTTTATTTTAAGAACTTCATTTTTCTCCATACTTTTTGTTACCCGAATAACAGTTTCAACGCTCAACCCTGTAAGCGAAGCCAATTGCTGCCTCGTAAAAGGTATTTGATATGAATATTGAGACTTATTTTCATAATGACCTTTAAGATAATTCATCAATGTTTTGAGCTTATTTTCAGGGTTTTGAAAAGACATAGTCTGCATCATAATATATTTATAATACATGTTTTCTGAAATACAGCTTAAGATTTTTTCGTACAGATCAGGTTTTTCCTTCAGTAAATCAAAAAAATGTTGTTTTGGCAACCTTAGCAATCTGCAATCTTCAAAGGCAATTGCATTTACAGGATAAGATCTTTCAGTAAAAAGTACACTGACAACGGGACTTCCGCCTGTAGAAACAATACCCTGAATAAACTCTTTCCCTTGATCATTGTAATTGTTTATTTTAATTTTTCCTTTTAAAATCTGAAAATAATAAGATGGCTTGTCTCCTTCAGCAAATATTATATCATTGGTATCATAGTCTTTATAATCTGCACCGTATGAAAGTAGGAGATCTTCAATAATCATAAATAATATTTAAATAAAATGTCATTAAATGCCAAAAAACTGCTTTAAAAAGGGTCTGTTTTAATAAGGTGTAAAGAAAACGGAATTTTTATTAATGGTGAATTAATATGATACCACACAGATACCACATTATTTAAGAATATAAAGCAATGATAAATTTATTCTATCGTGATTTCGATCATAAAAAGTCAGTGATAAAATCTAATATATTTGATGTTAATCAATACAGACCAAAAAAAAAATCATTCTAAAAACCTCGAATTCATCGAAATTACATGATTTTCGAAAATACGTCTGATTGTGAATTAAAAGAGAAATAATTTAAATGTACAGAATATTTTATGAAAAATTTAGCAGAAGATGAAACTATAAGATTGGCGAAAGAAAATTCTCCACGTCTTTTGAGTAAGTTTAAAATTTTACATCCTGCTTTTTTTGAAAAACTTGCAGAAATACAACCCAATCTTCAAAATTCGGAACTTATTTTCTGCATTTACCTTAAACTGAATTTAAGCACAAAAGAAATTGCAACTTACACGTTTGTCACTCCTAAAGCCGTTCAAAACAGAAAAAACAGAATCAGAAAAAAACTCAATATTGCTTCATCTGTAGATATTTACAAATGGTTTGATGAACATTTATAAGCTTCAGATCTCATAAATTTCAGAATCCGTAAAGACAAAATAACTGCCTTTTTTAGGAATATTTCTTGTATCTAAACCCGTAAACTCACTGAAAGCCGGCAATAATAATTGCTTGGGAGTCTGGGCAAAACAAGGCAGTTTTATTCTTTTTACAGGGGAATTAATCACAAAACCTGGGTGAATATGACCGGTAATCTGGAATTTAGAATTTGATTTGTCAAAGTCGTGAACAAAAGCAATGTCATCAATTTCTAAAGAATCTGATCTTAAGTCAAGACATAGTTTTTTCTCTAATTTTTTTGAAATTTTGTCGTGATTTCCTTCCACTAGACAGAACTTTATTTCCGGGTATTGACTTTTCCAGTCACAGAATTTATCCACATCAGAGTTGTCGCCGGCGTGAAGAAGATCTCCGACAATGATAAATTTTTGGGGCTGAAAATATTCGATTAAAATAGATAATCTTTCAAGATCATTTTTCATAATATGACTCGCCAAAGCAATTCCGTTTTTGCGGAAATGAGCCGTTTTACCGATATGAAGATCTGAAAAAATCAACGCTTTTTCCTTTTCCCAAAACAATGCACGTTGATTGGTTAACGTGAAAATTTCGTTTTGAATTGTTATATTTTTTGTTGCTATGTTCATTTAAATTTCTTCTCATTTTTATCATGCCGTAGGAATCTAAACAGAGTTTGATTTGAAATGCTTAGATTCCTACGGAATGACAAACTTTACGTATATTTTTTTTAATCATTCATCTTTAATATTCCATCCTGACTGCTTAATCAATTTCTGTATTCTCGCATCCAAACCTTCGCTTGAAAGTGTCTGTCTCAAACTGTCAATCTTGATCGGGAAGCTCAAAGGTGTAAAAGTATTGGAATATTTCAAGATAATTTTTGATTTTTCAATTCGTTTAAAAGCTTCTACCAAACGCTGTTCCTGTAATTGCATATTAAAAACTTCGGTATAAGCCTGTCTCACGAGAAAATGATTCGGGTCATAATCTTCCAATACTTTGAAAATTAAACCTGCCGAACTCTGTAAAGATTTATTCGAACGTTGTTGTCCCGGAAAATTCTGAACCACCATTCCTGAAATTACGGCAATATCTCTAAATTTCCTTCGAGCCATTTCAGCCGAATTAATGCTTGAAATCACATCAATCATCAGATTATCTCGCGTCAGAATTTTCTCTAAATTATCCTCATTAAGTGGAATTTCTTTGTCACTAAACAACTCAAAACCATAATCATTCATCGCCATTGAAAAGGAAATCGGAGCCAGTTTTGAAATCCGGTAAGCTATCAAAGCAGCCATTACTTCGTGTACCAATCGCCCTTCAAAAGGATACATAAATAAATGGTAGCCTTCCCGGTTTTTAATTAATTCGACCAAAAATTCATCTTCTCTCGGAATATGTGTTTTTTTCTCCTGATTGACCAGCAACGGATGCAAAAATTTAAGTTCTTTTTCTGAAGCTTTCGGATTTAATGCGCCTGACAATTTCTCTCTTAAAAAATGTCCTAAGTTTGAACTCAAAGGCAATCTTCCGCCCAAATAACTTGGTGCAAAAGCTTTTCCCTTCGACAATCTTACGAAAACCGTCATATCTTTTACCATTGCAACTTCCAAAACACGTCCTGCTAAAATGAATTTCTCATCTCTTTTAAGTTTTGAAATAAAATATTCCTCAACCATCCCGATATAACCGCCGGAAATGAATTTCACTTTCAGCATCGCATCACTGACAATCGCGCCCATATTCATTCTGTGAAGCATTGCGATTTTTCGGGAAGTGACTTTGTGCAAACCGTCTTCCATAACCACAACTTTGTGATATTCTTCATAATTTTTCAATGCGCTTCCGCCAATTGTCAGAAAATCAATCATTCCTTTCCATTCTTCATCTCTGATTTCCTGAAAAGTATACACTTTTTTGATTCTTTTATAAACTTCATCGGGGAAAAATCCATCACCAACCGCCAAAGTCATCAGAAACTGAACCAGAACATCGAAACACAAAACCACAGGCTCACGAGGCTCAATGACTTTTTGTTTTACAGCTTCTTTTAAAGCGGCAACTTCAATTAGTTCTAAAGAATGTGTCGGAACGCAATATATTTTTGAAGTTTCAAAAGGGGAGTGACCGCTTCGTCCGGCTCGTTGCAGAAATCTTGCAACACCTTTTGCAGAACCGATTTGAATCACGGTATCAACAGGTTTAAAGTCAATTCCCAAGTCCAAAGATGAAGTAGAAACGACTGCTTTCAATTTTCCTGAACTTAAATTTTCTTCAATCCAAATTCTCAGATGGGCATCAATCGAACTGTGGTGAATAGCTATTTGTCCGGCAAAATCGGGATATGCATTCAGCAAAAGCTGATACCACATTTCACTCTGACTTCGGGTATTCGTAAAAACAATCGTCGATTTTGATTCTAAAATGATAGGAACGACTTTGTCTGCCAGTTTTGCTCCCAAATGTCCTGCCCAAGGCAAAATCTCAACTTCATCCGGAAAAACAGGAATGATGTCAATTTTTTTAAGTTCTTTAGCCGTAATTTTTGTTTTTTTGATGTCATACGGAATTAAGACTTCCTGCGCTTCATCGAGGTTTCCAATGGTTGCGGTAATTCCCCAGATTTTAATTTTCGGAACGTAATGAACAAGTTGCGAAATTCCCAGTTCGACCATTACACCACGTTTTGAACCCAACAATTCGTGCCATTCATCCACCGCAACACAATGCATATTTGTGAAGAATCGCGGATGATTTTTCTGAGCTAAAAGCAAGTGTAAACTTTCAGGAGTAACAACCAGAATTTCAGGCATATTTTTGACCTGTTGTTGTCTGACTTTCGGGTCAGTGTCACCATTTCTTACTCCAACAGACCAGTCCAGACCAATCTCATCAATCGCTTCCTGCATTGCTTTGGCGATGTCTTTTGAAAGCGAACGGAGTGGTGTAATCCAAATCATTTTCAGTCCTTTTTTGTACTTATCTGGATAAGTCAGGAAGTCTGAAATTAAAGCTAAAAATATTGAGAATGTCTTACCAAAACCCGTCGGAGCCACTACCATTCCGCTGTAACCATTGCCAAATTTCTTCCAGGTATCAACCTGAAATTTGAATGGGGAATTGCCTTTTTCCATCATCCAGTTTTGAATGATTTTGAAGCCTTCGGTATTTTCGTAGTTGCTCAATTATTAATTTTATTTTAACGCGAAGTTCGCAAGGTTTTGTTCTAAATTTTTGAAAACATTTTCCGTTCGCAAAGACGTTTCACTCAGCCAAGACAGACTGCTATCCCTTGCGAACGGAAAATATGCAGGAAGTTGTAAAATATCTTTGTGCACATTGCTTCTTAAAAATTTACTGTATCAATTTCTTAATCTCTTCAATATCATCAATATCATTCACCGTCTTATCTTTCCGCCATCTTAAAATCCTCGGGAAACGCAATGCCACACCGCTTTTGTGACGGTTACTGAAGCCAATTCCTTCAAACGCAATTTCAAAAACCAACTCCGCTTTAACTGTACGAACCGGGCCAAATTTTTCAATTGCATTTTTATTTACAAACTTGCTGACCTCCATTATTTCTTTGTCGGTCAATCCGGAATAAGCTTTGGCAATCGTGACCAGTTTATCGCCACTTTTCACTGCAAAACTATAATCAGTATAATAAGCGCTTCGTCGTCCGCTTCCTTTTTGGGCATAAATGAGAACCGCATCAATCGTCAACGGACTGATTTTCCATTTCCACCAATCTCCTTTTTTACGTCCGGAATGATAGTGTGAATTTTTCTGCTTCAACATTAATCCTTCACTGTTTATTTCCCTTGAATTTTCTCTGATTAAATCTAATTTGCTCCAATCTTCAAAATCAATTGGCTGAGAAATTTTAATGTTTCCTGGAGCCTCATTCAACAATAATTCTTCCAGCATTGCTCTTCTGGCAGAAATCGGTTTTTCCCTTAAATCCGTTCCTTCGAGTTCAAGAATATCATAAGCAAAAACTTCAATCGGAATTTCGGCGAGCATTTTCTTGGTTAAAGTTTTGCGATTTAAACGTTTTTGTAATTCATTAAAATTTAAAACGTTACCTTCCTTTACCGCAAGTATTTCTCCATCAATCACAAAGTTACCTTTCATTGCTTTTACAGTTTCCGCAATTTCGGGAAATTGTTCCGTAACCAATTCTTCTCCTCGAGACCAGATAAAAACTTCGTCATTTCTTCTGATGATTTGTCCACGAATTCCGTCCCATTTATATTCGATGAGCCATTCGTCGGGTTTTCCTAAATCTTCCAAGTCTTTTTCCAAAGGATAAGCGAGACAAAAAGGGTAGGGTTTTGAGTTATCTGGATTGATATTTTCTGCTGAAATCAGTTCCTGAAATGAAACTTCGTCCGGTTGCCATTTTCCCATCAGACTGTGCATCAAAGTGCTTGCTTCCTGTCCGGAAAATTTAGTTAAAGAATTAATCAAAGTTTTCCCTGAAACGCCAATTCTGAAACTTCCGCCTAATAGTTTATTGAAAATCAATCGTTCTGTATAATCCAAACCATTCCAGGAATTGAGAACAAATTCTTTTTTTTCTGAATCTGATTTAGTTTTTAATCCGATAATTTCGTTCATCCATTCAGACAGCGTTTTTTCAATTTTTTCCTTTGGTGGCGGAAGAATCAGTGATAAAGTCTCGCCTAAATCTCCAACCGAAGAATAACTTTCCTGGAAGAGCCAAAACGGTAATTGGGTAATTTCCAATGCCCATTCTTTCATATAGTTGGTGTTCACATTTCGCTTAGGTCTCTTGCCTGTAAAAAGAGCGATAAACCACAATTTATCATCATCAGGCGCACGCTCAAGATAATTGATGATGGCGTCGATTTTTGCATTTGTTTTATTGGTGCTTTCCAAAGCGTTGATGAGTTCTGCGAAATTTTTCATTCTAATCTTTTCTTTATTTGGGCAGCTTTATCCGCCTTCCGTTCCCAATCTTTTTTTGCTAGACGTTTTGTCATTTAGTTGAAATCTGCGTTTACGCAAAAAAAGGATTTCCACTCAAGTCGGGCTGCGAGCAATTCGGCGTTTAAAACTAATTGTTGAGTGCCGTTCCTACGGAACTCAAACTTTTATTATGCCTTATTACTATAAACATTTCGCTCCTACGGAGCTGTTAAAAAGTATTCAGCATTTTTAAAAATTCGTTCTGAAAGTATGCTATCAAAGTTCAAAACCTTGAAAAGGCAACTTCGAAAGTCAATCATTATTTATTACTACTTCTTTTTCAGTAACTTCATCATCACCATCACCATACAGGGTTTCCACAACATCAGATTTAATTCCGAGTTCGTTTAAATATTTCGAGAAAACTTCGGTTTGTCCGTGTGTTACGTGAACAATTTCTGCTTCCGTAGCTTTTATAGCTTGCAATAATCCTTTCCAATCTGCGTGGTCGCTCATCGGAAAACCTGCGTCCATACTTCGCCATCTTCTGGCACCTCGAACCTGCATCCAGCCGGAACAAATCGCAGTGGCAGCATCCGGAATTTTCTTGATGACATTACTGTCCAACAAAGCCGGCGGAACAATCACAATGTCACCTGCAACCTGTTTGATACTTTCCCTGAAATCGGGAACTTCATAATCGGGAAGGACGATTCCGACTTCTTCAAAGGCCTTATTGAGCTTTCCAATCGAATAATGGACGTGGATTTTTCCCATTCCTTCAACGGCTTTCATAATTCTTTGAGCTTTACCCAAAGAATAACCGATAAAAACTGAGGTCTTTTGATTTTCCTGATTTCGTAAAACCCAATTCTGAAGTCTTTTGTTTAAATCCGGAACTTCGAGCCAATTGTAAATAGGAAGCCCGAAAGTGCTTTCAGTAACAAATTCATTGCATTTTACGAGTTCAAAAGGTGTACTCAAGCCATCATCCTGGACTTTATAATCTCCTGAAACTACACTCACATAACCTTTATATTCCAAACGAATCTGTGCCGAACCAATGATATGACCAGCAGGATGAAGAGAAAGTTTCACACCATTAATATCCAAAACCTCGCCGTACTGCAAGGTCTGACATTCGATGTCCGGAGAAATTCTTTGGTGTAAAATAGGTTTGGTAAAGTGGTGACAAAGATATTTTTTCATTCCCCATCTTGCGTGATCGGCGTGACCGTGCGTAATGACTGCGAAATCGACAGGTCGCCACGGATCAATGTAAAATTTTCCTTGTGGACAGTAAATACCTTTGTTTGTGAATGTGATTAGTTTCAAAAGAGATTATATTGGTGTATTTTGAATATTCAAAAACCTAACCAATTTGTCAAGAAACTGTAGATATTTTAAACTTGATCTATTGTAAGTTGTAGTGAATTTTTCTTCAACAAATCTTTATAGTATTCAGAAGGTGTTTTTCCTATAATTTCTTTAAAATAGCGGTTAAAGGAAGATTTTGATTTAAAACCTGCATCGTAAGCAAACGATAAAAAATTGATGTTGTCATTTCTCTCGATTGCCAATTCCACACTTTTTTTAAAATATTCTATCCGATATTCGTTGATATAGCGATAAAACGGTTTATTTTTATAGCTGTTCAGCATTTCACTGATTTGGTATTTATTAATTTCTGTTTTTGAAGCTAATGAATCTAAAGTCAGGTCACAATCTCTAAAAAGTTGTTTTGTTCCTACAAAATCATCCAATTTAAGCCAGATATCTTTGAATTTGTTATCATAATCTATTGTATTAACCCATATTTTTTTCTCGGCATCAGTGTTTTTAATCTCTAACTGAACATTTGATTCAGAATTATTTACAATTTCTGTTTTAAAGTTTTTTCTGATTATTAAAAGACAAATAATTAATAGAAGAAAATAAGAAACGCTTCTTAGAGCAATATTTACAATTTCAATACTTTGCGGAAAAAACTGAAGAAGTATTTTAGAAATAACAACTAAAGATTCCATTAATAGAATACAGGCTGAAATTCTTAGGATTACATCAAATTCATTCTTATCAGAAATAAGATTTTTATTTTTTCTGATGATCAAAATACTTTTTAAAGGATAATATAAATTGACAGCAAAAATCAACCCCAAACTAAAGCTATTATAACTGTCTAAAAGATGATGATTTACTTTATTGAGAATAATAAAAACACATGAAATCGTAAAGTAAGCGATCATTAAAACAAAAAGAGGAATGAAAATAAACCATTTTTGCGGCAAAGAAAAATCCTTTTTTGTCTTGGTAAGTGTGTAAAGATAGATCAAAGGTCCATAACAAACCGAGATAAACGTATTCATCTGCTGTCTGATACTTTCATCGGGTATAAATCTGAAAATAACGAACTTGATTGTGAGATGTACAGCAATCGCAGAAAGCAGAAAAATAAACAGATAATTAGACAGTACTTTTTTCTCTTTGACAATCAACAGCCAAAGCGCAACAAGTGCCTGAAAAGCCCCGATTATAATAATATATTGCATTCTTCCTTTAGGTTTGTACAAAGTAAATACAAAATCAATATTTTATCATTGAGAATACTGTTATATATCTATTAAACATTTCAAAAATGATTTAATACACAGTTCATAAATAAATAACAAATAGTTCAACCTATTTAATTTACTTATAATCAATTAGTTAAAAGTATCAATCCAACGAGTGATACGTTTTGATTGATGATTTTTTTCTCAGGACGAATACAAACGATAAACCGTCCAATTTTGCAGAAAAAAATAAATCAATGAAAAATTCTACTGGTTTTTTAAAACAGAGGTCGAGAATCATTCAGGTATCTGCATTTTTTCTAATGGCATCTTTTGGAACCATTCATGCACAGATTATTAAAGGAACTGTTGTCGGAAAAACAAACGGAGCTCTTCCCGGCGCAAATATTTCTATCGTTGATGAAGATGCAAAAGCTGCATCATCTTTAGATGGAGATTTCAACTTACTTTCTCCGAAATTGGGTGAAGTCAATCTTAAAATAGAATACATCGGTTACGAAACCAAATACTTCCCAATCACAGTAAAAGAAGGTACCAATGACATCGGATACATCACGATTGATCCTGAAAATCTTGCCACTAAAGATAAATTGAAAGACATTCAGGAAGTTACCATTACAAGACCGAATGCATTAACACAGGCAAAGGCTTACGAGATAAAAAAGAACAATAATGCCATCATGGAAGTTATAGCTGCTGATGCGATCGGAAAACTTCCGGACAGAAATGCGGCGGAAGCTGTACAGAGGGTTCAGGGAGTAGCTGTCGCAAGATATCACGGTGAAGCAGATCAGGCGACTGTAAGAGGAACTCCTTTTGCGTGGACTTCGGCCTTGTTTAACGGAAACCGACTTCCGAGTGCCAATGTTTTGGGAAACAGATCCTTCGTTTTGGATGTTGTTCCTTCGGAATTGATTCAGTTTGTGCAGGTTGCTAAAGCGGTAACTCCCGATATGGACGGTGATGCGATCGGTGGAAGTATCAACTTCATTACAAGAACGGCTCCTGCAAAGAAAACATTAAGCGTAAGCGGAGCAGGAGGTTACAATACTTTTTCACAGGACGGAACTTATAATGCATCTGTGGTTTATGGTGACCGTTTCTTTAAAAATAAACTGGGAGTACTTTTATCTGGAGCGATTTGGGACAGACAGTGGGGTGCAGATTCTTTTGATGTGACTTATAACACCAATGCAGCCAATGATGTTGAAAGAAAATCGATCAATACCGTGATGATGAAAAGATACATGGGAACGAGAAGAACAATTGGTTTGAATGGTGGATTGGAATATAAATTCAACGCCAACAATAAAGTTTATTTCCGTGGAATGTTTAATAAATTTGATGACATCCGTCCGGTTTATGAAACGTATGTAGATTATACAAATACCCGTTATCAATATAATTTCAGATATTCTCATTACCAGACAGAATTGTACGGAATGGAATTGGGTGGTGAGCACAGTCTTACTTCAAAATTAAGTTTAGACTGGATGTTGAGTGATTATTCTGCGAAATATTTCTTAGACACCCCTCCTACAAATGACACAAAAGGACTTCCTATTGCAACTTTCAGACAAAAAATAAACGGAGGTTTCAACAATCTTACAAATGGAAAACGGTATTGGGGATTTGATTCTCCATCGGGAATAGGTGGTGAATATATGGATTACAGCTCGGATATTGCTAATCCTAGCGATGTGATGAGTGCCAACAAATTACTTCTTTCTCAATTGGTGATTTCTAAATTAGATAATAACGAAAGAGATAAAATTGGAAGAGTCAATTTCAAGTATGATATCAATTCAAATATTACCTTAAAAGCCGGTGCAAAATACCGTGAAAAAGATCGTACAAGTACATTTGGTTACAATGCAGTTTATCTTCCATCAGCTGGTAATTCTTTAACACTTTCTCAGTTGGCAACTTCGGAACCGCCAAAAGGAACATCTTTCTTAGGAAATATGAACGGAAATTATGATCAGTATGTCATGAATCCGCCAACGAAAGATCAGCTTTTTAATTTGTTTTCGCCACAGACTTTACAACAAAACGGCTTTAATGAATTAAATGATCCTGCGAGAAATACGAGTCTTTACACAGGTGAAGAATCAGTTTTTGCAGCATATGCAATGGCAGAAATCAAAGCGACAGATAAATTTAAAATTATCGGAGGTTTCAGAAATGAATCTACAAGATTAACATTAAATGGTTCAAAATTAACCAAACAAGGAACTGTTTCTACTTTAAGTCCATCTGTAGTTGAAAGTAATTACGATGCTTTTTTACCGATGCTTCATTTGCGTTACAATTTTTCGCCGAAAGCCAACGTAAGGTTTGCTTATACTAAATCGTTTATCAGACCCAATTTTGGTGATATGTCTCCGGGATCAAGCATTGACAATTCGTCATTTGTCATTACGCGAGGAAATCCTGATCTGAAGCCTACTTTCAGCCAGAATCTTGATTTGATGGGAGAATATTATTTCAACAATATTGGTATACTTTCAGGAGGTGTATTTTATAAAAAAATCTCAGACATTGTTTTCTCTGATACTTCTGTGATGAATATCGACGGAACAAATTACACGGTAACTCAGTCAAAAAACCTTCAGGATTCAAAATTATTAGGATTTGAAGCGGGAATTAACAAGCGTCTTGATTTTCTACCGGGCTTCTGGAATGGTTTCGGAGTAGAATTCAATTATACTTATATCGATTCAGAAGTTGAAGTTCCGAGAACGGCCAATATTTTTGATAAGACTTCTTTACCGAATCAGTCTAAAAGTCTATTCAACGCCATTTTATACTACGAGAGTAACAAAGTGATGGTTCGTTTGGCGGGAAATTACAGAGGGAAATCAGTTGAAACGATCAACCAAAAATTGGGGCCGGATTATTATATCTGGTCAGATAAAAACTTCACGATTGATTTCTCGGCAAGTTATGACATCACTTCAAAAGTTAAAGTATTTATTGAATTGAATAATTTAAGCAATGAAAGCTTAAGACTTTACATGGGAGACAACAAGAAAAGAATTACTTCAAACGAATGGTACGGAAGCAGAGGACAACTGGGAGTTCGTTGGCAAATATTTTAAAATTTATATATGAAAAAAATAGGATTAATATTGGCAATCATTGCTTTCGGAGCAACTGCAAATGCACAGATTACAGACAGTTTGAGACGTGTCGTGAAAATGGAAGGAGCATACAATTTCAGAGATACAGGAGGTTACAAAACTGCAGACGGAAAAGAAGTTGTTTTAGGAAAAGTTTTCAGAAGTGATGCGATCGATAAACTGACGGATAATGATTTAAAAACTTTTAAAGATAAAAAAATCGTTACCGTGGTGGATTTCCGAGGTGTGGAAGAAGCTAAAAAAGCTCAGGATCGTTTGCCGGAAAACACAAGTTATATTTTGTGTCCTGCAGGAAGCAATAATCTTCCAACAGCGCAGGATATGGTTAAATTTTTGAAAGACAAAAACTTTTTGTTTGATATGTACGGCGAAGGCGGATTGCCTTATTTTGGAGAAAGATATAGATCGTTATTTGTTCAGTTATTGACTTTAAAACCTGATGAAGCGCTTTTATTCCATTGTACGGGAGGACGCGACAGAACGGGAATGGCTTCTGCTTTATTTCTGAAAATTTTAGGAGTTCCGCAGGAAGTCATTGAGAGCGATTATGTAGCTTCCAATTTTTATCTGACAAAAAATCCAACGATGAAAGGAATGTATTCCGGATTATCAAAAATGTCAGGGATGAGTGAAGCAGAAATCAAACAGCAGATGGAACTCAGACCGGAACTGATCAGAAATTTCTTTGGAGCCATCAATAAAAAATACGGAAGCGTAGAAAATTTCTTTCAGGTTGAAATGGGGATTGGACCGAGAGAAGTTGCCGTTTTAAAACAGAAATATTTGAAATAATGAATGATAAATGGTCAATTCGCTTTGCTTGTCAATTCTTAAATTACTTTCAAAAATTCATCATTGGGTTGCTAAGCAAAATGGCCAATATTGATTATTCGCTAAAAACTCAGTTATAATTAAATTTAGAATAAGCCGTGTGATTTTTCGCACGGTTTATTTGCTATTTAAATCAAAATTTTCTGAAGTCTGTGATAAAAAAAGAGCTGTTTAAAACAGCTCTTTCTCGTAAATATTTTAAGGGATAATATTTTCTTCTTTTAATTTTTTGAATAAATCAAAGAAAGATTCTTCGGTATTCTGAAATTCAGTAAATCCTGCTTTTCTACTGTTGGTCATGTCGGTCATTACTTCAAGCGGTCTTCCTAAATCTAAATCTGTATGCCAAGCTGAAGACAATCGTTCTACATTTTCTTCCTTTAAATCATATTTCTGAACTATCTTACTCCAGATTTCCTGATCATTTTGCATTTCTTTTTCAAGAGGTATAATTTCTTTTTCAAAACCTACTGCTTCCACACCAAAATAGTCTGCTAATCTATACCACAACCATTTCCAACGGAAAATATCACCATTTGTAATATTAAATGCAGTATTTTTCGCTTCTTCTGCCGTTGATGCCCAAACTAATTGTTTTGCTAAAATTCTTGCGTCCGTCACATCAGAAATTCCGTTCCACTGTGCGGAAGATCCAGGCCAAATAAATTTTCTGCCGATTTCTTTACAAATACTTGCATAAACTGCCAAAGTAGTTCCCATGTTCATTGCATTTCCTACAGCGTAACCGATCACTGTGTGAGGTCTGTGAATGCTCCATGAGAAAACATCTCTTTTGGAAGCAGCGTAAACTTCATCTTCCTGAGCATAATAAAAATTAGGTAAAGGAAGTCTTGGCTGTTCCTCTCTCAAAGGAGTTTCAGGTAGTTTTCCTTCTTTTGCGTATGCTTCGAATGGTCCTAAATAATGCTTCAGTCCTGTAACCAAAGCAACATGCTGCACCGATTTTTTCGAAGATAAAACGTCTAAAAGATTTCTCACCAAAGCACTATTGATACGGATGTTTTCTTCTTCGGTATCATTTCGCATCCAAGTTGTGAAAAAAACATGAGTAGGAGAGATGTTTTCTAATGCAGCTTCCAAACTTTCTGTATCTAACAGATCAGCTTTTACCGAAATCAATCCTTCAATATTATTGCTTGTATTTCTGGATATTCCGTAGGTTGTCCAGCCCTGAGAAAGAAGTTCGTTGGCGAGATTGCTTCCCGTAATTCCGGTTGCACCAACGACTAATGCTATTTTATTGTTTTCCATTTTGTAAAATTTCTTCTACAAAGCTATGGTGATTACAATAGAAAGCACTTGATCCAGATCATGAGTTTCAGTTGATCTCAATTAATTAAATTTAAAGTTTACCTGAAAGCTTGAATTTAGCCTTTCAATAATAATTTTTTGCGAATTCTGCTGACTGTTTCAGGAGCCAATCCTAAAAATGAAGCAATCAAATTATGTGGAATTCTTTTGATCATTTCAGGATTTCTTTGAGCCAACTCAAGATATTTTTCTTCGGCTGTGTAGCTGTTTGAAGCAATTAACCGATAATCTTTTGTCACTAAGCTGTTCTGATACAAAATCCTGAAATAGCGATCCATCACCGGAATTTTAATCATCAGTTTTTCATAATCTTCGAGACTTATCATTAATAATTCAGTTTCTTCGACTGCATCAATATTCAAAACTGCTTTTTCCTGACTGATAAAACTTTTGAAATCAGAAATCCACCAACCTTCAAAAGCAAACATATTGATGTGCTCACTTCCTTTTTCATCGATAAAATAAGATTTCAGCAAACCTCTACTTACAAAAGAAAGATGGGTGCAAATCTCGCCTTCCTGCAACAGAAATTGCTTTTTAAGAAGTTTTTTAACCATAAAAAATGACTGTAAATCATCTTTTTGATCATCAGTTAACTCAACTTTATTTTGAATATGAGAAATGAGAATGTCAAACATTTGAAAAAATATAGTGTAAAATTACTGTTTCTCAAATTACTTTTCAAAATCATAAAAATTGATTCCTACATCTTCGTTTTTAGATTTATGAATTTCTATTGCCAATGGGTAAAAGAAAAATTCTCCTGCTCCTCGTATTTTTGCATCCAGTAAATGTCCGGCAATTGCAGAATAATCCTGTCTGCCTAAAGTAATATGAAGATGAAGCAATGGTTTATCGTCAAGCAAAGAAACATTTCCTGAAATATTGGTAACTTCCATCTGTTCGTCAAACTTTTTGTCGACATAATCTTTAGTTGAAAAATCAAAAAAACGCAACGCAGCTTCATTTACAGCACCAATTCCTGTAACCTGACCTGATTTGATATTCTGATTCAAAACAAAATATGTCAAAGCCTGTACAATACTTGATTGGTCTTTGATACTGACAACATATTTGTTCTCAACTTTTTTGGCAGTCCAAAGTTCGCCTTTTAAAATTCGTTCATTCATAACTTTATATTAATGGTTGATTTTCTTCAGAACTATATTTTAAATAAAACCACAAAAGAACAAAAAGATATAAAGAATGGAGTAGTTGTGCTTCAACTGCTGACCAATTTTCAACAGAGCTGCTTCCAAAAATCAAAATTGTCATTAGAGAAATTGCAGCGTAGATTGACAGTTTAGGTTTAAAACCAATCAATAGAAAAATTCCTACGATTGCTTCCAGAAACGGCAAAATATATCCAAAAGGCATCATCAACGCTTCAGGTATCACAGATTTTTCCATTGATTTGACCATTCCTTCAGCAAATATCTGTAATTTCGGTATTCTTACCAATCCGTGTCCTGCTAATGAAATGGATATGGGAAGTTTTAAAAAGAAGAAAATTGTTTTAAAATCTTTCATAGTTTTATTTTTCATTTCCAGATATGAACTAATCCCTTATTTCCCATCAAAGGATCTTGTGACGGAATTGGAACTTCAGTAATATTTTTCAATGCAGCATCACGCTTTACCGTTTCGCTTTCTTTTACAAGATCAGGTTCTTTTCCTTCAGCATAAGCTCCGACTACCGTAAAATCTTCAGAATGACGAAGACATTTATGACCTACTCCTGCAGGAATGATGATAATATCACCAGCAGAAATTTTCACTTTCTTTCCCTTGAAACCACCTATCAGAACTTCCGCAAAACCCTGAAAAACTCCCAAAGTCTCGTGCGTATTACTGTGATAATGATGAAAGGGGTAAATTCCCCATCGCCATGAATTATACCAATTATTTTGTTTAAACTTTTGCTCAAGCCATTCTGCACCTTTTATTCCACGATCTGTAAAGACATTCCGATAGATCAAAACGGGATATTTACTGTTCGGAATTATTCCGTTATCTTTAAAAAGATATTTTTCGGGAACAGTTTCTTGATTCAGCATAGCATTCAAAGGAATTATTATAAGGCTAATGTTATTTTTATTTTTTCAGATAATTGATAATTCCGATCACATCGTCCTTCCCGAAACCTGCATCATGAGCAGCTTGGTAAGTTTCGATCAGCGTTTTTGATAACGGATAATCAGCTCCTGCATTTTTAGCAAGCAAAATATCTTTCAACATCAAATCTAAAGCAAACGCAGGGGCAAAATTTTCATCGACCAACAACTGAGTTTTCACTTTAGTAGCACCACTTCCGCTTGCACTTTCATTGATGATTTCCAACATATCTTTGCGGTCAATTCCCAATGAATCTGAAAATAAAACCGTCTCTGCCAATCCTTGATAAATCGTTGAAATAAAATAATTGACCGACAATTTTGCTGCCAAACCTTTCCCGTTCTTGCCTAAATGTTTAATGCTTTTTCCTAATATTTGTAAGTAAGGCTCTGCACGTTGTAGGTCTTTTTCTTCGCCACCTGTCATGATAATTAAAGTTCCTTCGGCTGCAGGTTTCGTACTTCCGGCAACGGGAGCGTCAATGAAAGAGGCTTCTTTTATTTTTAGAGCATTTCCGACTTCGTTTGAGGCCTCGGGAGAAACCGTGCTCATGTCTACGAATAATTTCCCGGTAATATTGAGTTTTAAAATTTCTTCATACACTGCTTTCAAAGCGTCATCATTAGTAAGCATTGTAAAGATGATATCACTGTTTTCTACAAGCTCGGTTACACTTTTGCAGACTTTTGATTTTTCTTTAAAATCATCTGCTTTTTCAATTGTTCTATTAAAAACTGATAACGGAACTCCTGCTTTTTCAAGATTTTTTGCCATCGGATGTCCCATATTTCCTAAACCTATGAAACCTATTTTTTCTGAATTCATTTTACTCTTTTAAATTAATAACTCTAATTTCTCTTGAAACCTGAAATCGCCGAATTCTGTCTTTCAAAAAACTGATGCTTTCGGTTAATCTTTAAAGATATTTTTTAGATTTCGCTATTTATCCTTTGGGTATCGGAGCGTCGGCTTCAATTAGTTTTTCCTTTTTAAGTTGAGCCCAGAAATCTGCGGGAATTTTTGCAAGAAAAGATGCTGCATTTTCCTGAGCCTGTTTTACGGTATGCGATCCGGGAATGACTCCTGATACAACATCCGGAGCAGCTGCAAACTGTAATGCGGCAGTTCTGAGATCTACTTTATGATTATTGGCAACTCTTTGTAATGCTGCTAATTTTTCTTTGACACCAGTTGGAAAATCTCCATTGTATAAGTATCTGTCTTTTCCTGAAAGAAAACCGGCACATAATGGCGCTCCGACAACAATTGAAATATCTTTTTCAGCAGCTTTCGGGAACACTTTATTCAGATCATCGGTGTGATGAATTAAAGAATACTGACATGCAGAAAGGAAAATATCCGGATCTGAAACCTCAATCGCTTTCAGAATCGGCTCAATGGTATTGACACCCAATCCCCAACCTTTGATCAAACCTTCTTCGCGCATTTTGATCAGTTCAGGCATTGCACCTTTTGCAGCAATATCAAAATATTTTAGCCAATCGCTCTTCATATCTTTATTGTCAGGAGACAAATCGTGAATGAAAACGATATCTAATGAGGCAACTCCTAATCTTTGAAGGCTGTCTTCAACACTTTTTCTAGCTCCTGCCGCAGAATAATCGTATTCGTAAGAAAAATTAAGTTTTCCTTTCCAAAGACCATCTAATTTAAAATCGTCATGAGGCTTCAGAATTCTTCCCATCTTTGTAGAAAGTGTGAACTCATCACGTTTTTTATCTTTCAGAAACAATCCCATTCTGTGTTCGCTGAGTCCCAAACCGTACCAAGGTGAAGTATCAAAATACCGTACTCCAGAGTTCCATGCCGCTTCTATAGATTGTAAACATTCGATATCGGGGTTTATATTGAATCCATTTCCTAAAGCAACACCGCCGAAACCTGATTTGTTTTTTGGTCTGAATCTTTTTCCTAATCCTGTATTTTCAAATTGTTCCATACTATTTTCTTTAAATAAATTTGACGCAAAAACGGGTACTGCCGAAGAAGCCATTAATCCCGCTGCTGCAAGTCCGCTGTTTTTGATGAATGTTCTTCTTTCCATTGTATTAATAATTTTGTGTGTGGTGTTTTTTAAAATTTAAAAAGCATTAACCAAATTATCAATCATATTTAATTCCTCTTTGCTTAATTGAATATCAATTGCTTTTGCATTTTGCACAGCCTGTTCAGCATTTCTTGCTCCCGCCAAAGCGATTGTAATTCCCGGTCTTTCAATCGTCCAGCGAAGAACCAACTGTCCCAGACTTGCATTATGCTCTTCTGCAATGGGTTTTATTCTTTCTAAAAGCTTATTCGTTTTTTCAATAAAGTCGGGCTGAAAATGTGGATGATTTGCTCTGTGATCACCTTCCTGAAATTTGTAATCTGGCGTGATTTTTCCTGTCAGCAATCCTCTTTCCAATGGGCTGTATGCCAAAATAGATTTGTTATTTTCAATACAGTAGGGTACAGTTTCCTTTTCAATTTCACGATTCACCATGCTGAAAGGAATCTGATTCGAAACTAAGTTCAACGTTTTTTCAGCTTCGCTCATTTGTGCTGCATCATAATTACAGACTCCTGCAAAACGTACTTTTCCCTGCTCAATCAGCCTTGAAACAGCCTCAAAAGTCTCATCAATCGGAGTTGTAGAATCTGGCCAGTGGATTTGATATAAATCGATATAATCTGTTCCTAATCTTTTTAAACTTTGTTCGCATTCATACATGATACTTTCTTTTCCGGCATATTTGTAGACATCGATCGCATCACCATTATTTTTGAAGCTATTAAACCCAAAATCTCCTTTTGCGAGATCCCATCGCATCCCGAATTTTGTCAGGATCTGAACCTTATCTCTTGAGATTCCTTTGATGGCTTCACCTACGATTTCTTCGCTGGTTCCCTGTCCGTAGATTGGTGCAGTGTCGATTGATGTTACGCCGGCTTCATAAGATGCTTTTATGGCTTCGATAGCATCGTTTCTGTCTGTACTTCCCCACATCCAGCCTCCTGCAGCCCAAGCTCCGAAAGTAATTGTTGACATTTTTAAATCACTGTTTCCTAATTTTCTGTATTCCATTTTATTTTTATAAGTGGTGAGTAAATATTTTATTTGACTTTTTTTGAAATTTTTTAATAACATTCATCATTTGATTTTCCTGAGTTATTTTAACTCAAAAAAACATCATTTACCTGTGAAAATTATTTAACAGGTTATAAAACATCAAAAAATCGACCAAGTTTTTTGATTAAACCTGATAATGCTTACTTTACCGGAAATAAATATTTATCTCCGGATTTAATCACTGTGTATCTTTTGACATTAAAAAAAAACATTGCAATATATTTTAATAAAATATTTCCAATATCACACACCACAGCATAAAAAAGCAGTTTCACAACGAAACTGCTTTCACTAACTATTTATTTAAATCAAATTAATAAAGTACGCCAAGACTTTCAGCAGAAAAATCTGAAATTTCTTCAGTTCTTCCTTCTTTTATTTTTTGTACCCACTGATGATCTGTCAATAATGCACGACCTACAGCAACCAGATCAAAATCCTGACGCTCAAATCTGCGAATTAATTCGGTAAGATCAGTTTTTTCACTTCCTTCGCCAGCAAATGCGCTCATGAAATCGCCTTTTAAACCAACAGATCCTACAGTAATTGTCGGCTGACCTGTTATTTTTTTTGCCCAACCTGCGAAATTTAAATCGGAGCCTTCAAATTCAGGTTCCCAAAAACGACGTTGTGAACAGTGGAAAATATCAACTCCCGCTTCTTTCATCGGTAGAAGCCAATCTTCCATTTCAGATGGAGTAGCCGCCAATCTGGTTTTGTAATCCTGCTGTTTCCACTGAGAGAGACGAATGATGATCGTAAAATCTTCACCTACCGCAACTCTCATTGCCTTGATAACATCAATTGCAAATTTGCTTCTGTCTTTTAATGTTTTTCCTCCGTATTCATCAGTTCTTGTATTAGTTACTTCCCAGAAAAACTGATCGATCAGATAACCGTGAGCACCGTGAATTTCTAAACAATCAAACCCAAGATCTTTAGCAGATTTTGCTGACGCTGCGAATTGTGCAATCGTCTCCTGAATATCTTCCAAAGACATTGTAGAAGCTTTTTCCATATCAACAGCTGGATAATCTACTGAACTTCTGGTGTCACCAACGTGCCAGATTTGAGGTCCCATTTTACCACCATTCTTGTGTACAGCATCAATCACTTTTTTCCAACCTTGCAATGCTTCCGTTCCGTAAAAATCGGGAATGTTTTGCATGTTTTTTGATGCAGGTCTGTTGATTACCGTTCCTTCAGATAAGATTAAACCTACATGAGAAGCAGCACGTCTTGCATAATACGCTTCGATTTCTTTTGTAGGAACACCATTATCTGATTGTGCTCTCGTCATAGGTGCCATTACCAAACGGTTGTTTAAGGTAAGATTTTTATAAGTAAAAGGTGTAAATAATGTATTTATACTCATTTTAAATTAATTTAAATTTTTATTATTTAATTGTTACACAAAGTAACTAATAATAGTTTACTTTTGTATCTTAAATGTGAAAAAAACAGGTAACTTTGCTGTAACCTATATTAGTAACCAATTAGTAACCAAACCATGAGACAAGAAAAAATTAAACACTGCAGCTGCCCACTCGGAAAAGCCATGTCGGCTTTAGGCAGTAAATGGAAACCCGTCATTGTTATGGTCATTAAAGACCGCATCTTAAGATTTGGCGAAATTGCCGCAAGAATTTCGGTCATTTCCCGAAAAGTTCTGACAGATCAGTTAAGAGAAATGGAAGAAGATAATCTCGTAATCAGACAGGAATTCAAAGAATTACCGCCAAGAGTTGAGTACAGACTTACCAAAAAAGGGTTGGCTTTATTACCTATTCTTAATTTACTTGAAGAATGGGAGCAACAATTTGACACACACGAGAAAACACTTGAAATTCCGGTTTAATTACATTCATAATTAAAAAACTATTAATAAATATTACAAGAATCAAATGAAAATCATAGACATCGAAAAATGGAACAGAAAAGAGCATTTTGAATTTTTCTCGAAAATGACAAGTCCATATTTTGGTTTTACTACAGAAGTTGACTGTACAAAAGCTTATAACAAAGCACAGGAAAACGGCTATTCATTCTTTGCTTACTATCTTTACAAATCGATGGTTGCGATAAATTCTGTTGACGAACTTAAAATGAGAATTGTAGATGATCAGGTAATTTTATATGATGAAGTGCATGTAGGAAGCACAATCGGAAGAGCCGACGGAACTTTCGGATTCTCTTTTTTCCATTATTCAGCAGATTTTGATATTTTTAATAAAGGTTTACAAGATCAGATAAAAACCGTGCAAAATTCTGTTGGCTTAGGAATCAGCAATGACGTTTTGCCGATAAATCACATCAGACACACCACAATTCCCTGGAATTCCTTCAGCGCATTGCTGCATCCTACAAATTTTGATCCCAAAGAATGTATTCCTAAAATAGCTTTTGGAAAATTTAATACGAGAGATGGTAAAAAATATCTGCCGGTTTCTATTGAAGCACATCACGGTTTGGCAGATGGTCTTCATCTTTCAAAATATCTTGAAGAATTTCAGAGACAGCTTGATATGTAAGATGATAAGCGGAAAGTTTGAGCCCTTCCGCTTATCAGTATTTTTACCAATTACTCAAACCGTTTTCTAAAGCCTTTTTATAATTTTCTTCGTCAAAAGAGTATAGATCGGGAGATTTGTGTGCACCACCACGACGCTGCTCGTCTAATTTTTTAAGAATTCCTAAGTTTTTGATTTTTCTATAGAAATTTCCTCTGTTGAGCTCTTTTCCTAAAATAGTTTCATATAATTTCTGTAATTCTGAAAGCGTAAATTTTTCCGGCAAAAGATTGTAGCCGATTGGCTTGTAAGAAATTCTTTCTCTTAAAGTTAATAAAGCTTTCTCAATAATTTCACGATGATCCATTGCCAAATCAATTTCAGGAAGTTGACTTAAATAAATCCATTCACATTTATCACTGAATTCATCAACGATCAGATTGGCATTATCTGGATTATACAACGCATAATATCCGATCGATACGAAGCGTTGTTTATGCCACAAAGAATCATCAAAGTCTTCGAAATAAAATTCACTTCTTTTTTTCTTACCAAAAACTGCAAATTCTTCAAGATAAACATCTGAAATTCCCGCTCTTTCTTTCAAAACTCTTTTTGCAGCATCGTCCATATCTTCATCTTTTTTTACATAACCTCCCGGCAAAAGCCACTGTTTACGATAGGTCATTTGAAGGAGAAGAACTTTAAGTTCATTTTTATCAAAACCAAAAACTACAGGGTCAGTTGAAAGATGTGGAAGAAAAAGGTCTTTTGCCTCTTCAGATTTTTGTAAAAATTGTTTTTGTGAATCCATATATTTTGAGAAATACCTAATGTTACAAATTTAATACTAAAAATTAAGAATTTCTTAAAAATGATGTTTTGAATTATTTTTTAAGATTTATCTAGTCTTAAATTATCATTATTTTATAGAGCAAAACTTATTTATTCATATTTATTCATACTTTTTATTTGTAGATAACTTGAAAGAATTAATAATAGGTGACGTGGAACAGGATGATGATACAAAATCGGGACATTAAGATAAAATATAAAACCTGCTGTAGAGCAGGTTTTTTTTAATTGGAAATTAATTTCCAGCAAATTTAACTTCATATATCTTCTCAAGTTGTCTAAAATCAAATTCAATATTATTATATTTAAAATAGCTTTTTGAGGATTTATATATTGAATTGTCATAATAAGTTATTTCAGTTTTATATAAACTAACTAGATTATTGGGTAGTTGAATTATTTCTTGTTTATTAAAATTCACATTAACTTCAGAAGATTCAATCGATTCTTTATTTACATATCTGTATTCGTCCCATTTACAAGTACAAACGGCACGTCCATCGGTTGCATAAGCTTTAGCAACAAATGAAATATCAGTCATCGTATTTGTATAAGGACCACCATAACCATGTTCGTCACCATGACCAGAACTTTTCCAGCATCTAATTGAATTTCTATCAATTTTCCAACCATCAGCTGCTGAATTTCTGATGTTAAATTGCTTATGTACTTCTCTTTCGTTATTGCTCCCAGAAGTTGCAGAAACCTGATCAGAATAATCCCTTTTAACTTCTTTTTCCGGATTAGTTACTTTGTAAAAAACCTTAACAACACCAATATAGTTGGGAGATACTACAAATCTTGGAGTAAATTCGTATAACTTATCTTTTCCAATGATACGTTTTTTAAATAAAACTAATTTAAAAACATTTAATGTATCTGCTTTTAATACATCCGCTTCCGTCAAAGGTATTGTAAACGAAATGAGTTTATCACTACTTATGGATGAAACAGGAATTTTCTTTCCATTAAAAACAATATAGTTTTTTGAATTATCAAGTCGAACACCTTTAACGTCAATTATGATATTTTTGTTCTGTATTGTTGTTATTAATGGAATCTTGTAGAAAAGTGGCGATGGTTTTTTATCTGAACCAATAATTCTCGCAGATGAGCTTTCAATTATTACAGCAATATCTTCAAATTTAGTTACTAATTCTTCAACAGGTTGATTTAACTTTGTTTGAATAGCATTGATATCATTTAAAATAGCCAACTCTTTTTGAGTTAATTTTCTATCTAAATCATCACTCAAGTATTTTAAGTTACCTGTCAAATATGCCGTATAATTAGCCAGGTTAACATACAATGTTCGTTGCTGATCAGATAAAATATTGTCAGCTTTTGTCAAAGCATTATTCACTGTGTGATCAAGTGCTTGTGTACCTGATAGTAATACGGCAGCAGTCTGGGCTTTTGAAATGTTTAAAGTAATCATTAAAAAAAGCAGTAGCAAAATTTTTGTTTTCATGTTTAAAAGTTTTAGTTAGATAATCCTGTTCAAATGTATTAATTATGCTAAGCCAGAAAAATTACACTTTTGTAGTATTTTAATGAATGAATAATTAAAATTAGCTTCTAATAATGTCAAACAATACACTGTCAATTTTACAGGATTTGCAGAATAAATAATTCTACAAATCATCATCTAAAACACAAAATCACCCCAATTTCTGATCGGGGTGATTTTTTATATAAACTCATCTTTAATTAATCTGCTGAATGTTTATTATTTCGAGAACTTTTAGAAGTAAGAAACATATATGCTAATCCTAACGTAACACCTGCTACCACAGCCATTTTTGTTTTTTTACCTGGAATAGGTAATATGGTATCTCCGTAGATCTGATGTGGTTCCGATGAGGGTTTAAGAACATTTCCTGAAGTGGATTCGCCGTTTTTCAACCTCATCATCAGTCTCATTCCGGCAGAAGCCGTGTTGATGATTGCTTTCGGAAACATTCCGTAAATATTGACTAAAGCTCTTGAAGTAAAATCAGGGAAAAGATCTTTTTGCGGCTCTTTGGCGAGCTGTACGATTTTTGCTGCCGTGTCTCTCGGATCAGATGCGAATGGCGGAACTTTAAAATCTAGTCCCGAATATTTTGCCGAATGTGCATTACCTGTCGAACGCTGAATTTGCGGATATAAATTGGCTATATGAATATCTGCAAAATCTGAAATTTCTCCCTGAAGACATTCCATCATTCCACGGATTCCGAATTTTGTAGAAGAATATACTGCGCTGTAAGGAGCAGGCATGAATCCACCGATCGATACATTGTTGATGAGAATTCCTTCATTTTGTTCTTTGAAAATAGGAAGTACACTATAAGCTCCATGCATATATCCGAAAAGATTGGTTTTGATGACCTGCTCGTGAAGTGACATCGGGATTTCTTCAAACTTTCCGCTTGCCATAACTCCTGCATTGTTTACCCAGATATCAATTCGCCCGAATTCAAGGATTGCTTTTTTTACTAAATTATCTACTTCTTCCGCAACCGATACATCAGTAGAAACGGCAATCGCCTTTACTTCAAGCTCGTTGCAAAGGTGTAAGGTTTCGTCCAGAGCTTCCTGTCCGCGAGCTGCGATGACGATGTTGCATCCTTCCAGCGCAAATGCTTCTACGGTAGCTCTTCCGACTCCGCTGCTTCCTCCCGTAACGACTACGGTTTTACCTCTGAGACTTCTTTTTTGTAAGTTATTTTCTGATTTCATATTTTGGTGGTTTTGAATACATAGAGTTGATGCTTATAACTATCTATTTTTACACCAAAGCGTTATGAAATCAGATTTATTTTAAATAAAATTGAATTTTGAAAAGGATTGGGCGAAAATTATTTATTTTTTCTTGAAAACGCAGATTTTGAATTTTATGTATTTCCAAGTCGGGGAGAGGTATATCCAAACTTGGACTATTTCATTTTAAATCCTACAGGAGCCATTGTTTTTGCTTTATCATACATATTGAGATAAATCGTTATCGTATCTTTTTTTCCTTCGTATGTTACCGCATATCTGTCAAGCAGTCCCATTCCGAACGGGCTGTTTTTAGATTTAAATTCACAGCAGCTTCCTTGTCTGTCATAAGATACTTTTTCACCGTTGGGTCCGGTAAGAGCATTCAGATAATTTCTTTCATTGAGAGGACCGCTTCCAACACCTCCAACTTTTACGGGATTTTTTTCAGTAAAGCCGTAAGTAGAATCTGTGGAAGACTCAGCTGGATTTTCTGATGATGTTTTTGCTGTTCCGCATGATGATATTGCCAATATTATCAAAGTGCTTAAAAGAAGTTTTTTCATGGTTTTGTTTAATTTTTATAGTTACCTTAATTATTTAGTCTTTTCGCTTTTCCATTCATGTTCTATGTTTTCCATCAGTAAAGCATTATCAAATTTCACAGAGCCTTTCGGAAAGATATTTTCATCTTCAAAAAAGCTTGATTTTACATCTGAAACATCAAGCGGTTTCACTTGCCATTTATAGGCATTCAGTCTTAATCCATCAAATTTATTTTTATTCGGAGAATATCCTAAATCACCTTTTTCAAAAAAATCAGATGCATTTTCCAGACTTTCAAAGATTGAATTTTTATTAAAAGTTTGCGTTTCCTTAGCGTCAATAGAAATTTTGGTATTATCTGAACTTTTAAAATCGATATGATAATTTCCATTTTTTTCATCAACATTAAATTTTGCCAAATAATGCTTTCCGGGAAATATTCTTCCACCAACCAAAGTATTCAGTTGTAAAGAAGTGTCTCTTCTGGGAATATAAACTCCGGATTTTACTTCGTCGTCTTCATTCCATTCAACAGCAATTCTGTGAGCGCCATTTTCAGAATTTATTCCTAAGAAATTGGGGAAACCTTTTGGTTTTATATCTTTTAATCTGATCAGACAAATCCCGACGATTGCTTTGTCTTTATAGATTTTCGGACGAAAAGGATAAGGAAGTATTTTTTCAACCAATTGAGGATCAGCAGTAAAATTAATTAAAATCCGGCGATCAATGTATCCGTGAATGGTGGGAATTTTCATAAACAAGAATGTTTAATAATTGAGACGTTTCAATTTCATCATTTACTTTAATCTTTTTTGTATTTTTCAGATGTGAACAACCGTTTATAAAATCACGTATTTTCTTTGTAATTGTACGTGATGTAGCAGTCATTGATTTCTTAGCTGGTTTCACCGAACTCTTTAACATTTAAAAATCGTAAAACTTAAAATCTTTGTTTTGGCTACAACAATCTTTGATTTAGTTACAGCCAAATTTTCGTTGTTTCTCAACTTTGTACTGTAAAATTAATCAATTAAAACAATCAAAAAATGGACACAAAAAAAGTATGGTTCGTGACAGGAGCTTCAAAAGGTTTAGGTTTAACTTTAGTAAAAAGATTATTAGCTGAAGGATATTCCGTAGCGGCGACTTCAAGAAATGTTACTGAACTTCAAAAAGCTGTAAGTGAAGAAAATTCAAAGTTTCTTCCGCTCGAAGTTGATTTGATCGACGAAAATTCTGTTGAAACAGCAGTTTTAAAAACAGTAGAAAAATTCGGAAAATTAGATGTTGTCGTCAACAACGCAGGTTATGGGCAGTTGGGAACTTTAGAAGAAATTTCAGATCTGGAAAGTCGTCAAAACTTCGACACCAATGTTTTCGGTTCTCTGAATATTATCAGAAAAACAATGCCTTATTTAAGAGAACAGAAAAGCGGATTTATCATCAATATTGCTTCAATTGGCGGACTTACCGGAGAATTTGCAGGTTGGGGAATCTATTGCGCAACTAAGTTTGCAGTTGTAGGTTTTACAGAAGCTTTGGCAGCAGAAATTAAAGAATTCGGAGTAAATGCAACAGTGGTTTATCCTGGATATTTCAGAACAGATTTCTTAACTGGAGGTTCACTCAGAACCCCGAAAACTGAAATTGAAGAATACACTGTAGCAAGACAACTTCAAACCGCACATGAAAAAGACATCAACGGAAATCAGCCGGGCGATCCAGAAAAAGCAGCTGTAGCATTGATAGAATTGGTAGCAATGGAAAATCCGCCGGTTCATTTGGTTTTAGGTTCTGATGCTTTCCAGATTGCCGGAAACAAATTAAATGCGCTTCAAAGCGAAATTTCGGATTTCAAAACATTGAGTATATCTACAGATTACTAAATTTGTAAAGGCAACAGTTTCTTGCTGTTGCCTTTAATTTTTTAAATTATGAAATGAGCGTTACCGAAAATTGCTTGCAAACACCAATTTATGATACGCGAATTGCATTTGACCGAAAAACAATAAATATCAACAAATGAATAACAGGAAATTATATACCATCGACTCAATCTCTGAACTTCACAGAATTTCAGGATTGCCTAAACCCCAACATCCTCTTATAAGTCTTGTAGATTACAGCTTAGTAGAATATCAGATTGAAGAATCGGAAATCAGCTGGGTTCAGGATCTGTATTTTATGGGTTTTAAAAGAGATATTCAGGGCAAGCTTCACTATGGACAAAGTCAATATGATTTTGACGAAGGTCTGATGTGTTTCATCGCACCAAGACAAGTGGTAAAAATGATTATCAGTAAATATGATGTGAAACCTTCCGGCTATTTACTGGCTTTTCATCCCGATTTTATTTGGAATACACCTTTGGCAAAAACGATTCATAATTATAAATTCTTCGGTTATGATGTGAATGAAGCTTTATTCCTTTCTGAAAAAGAAGAAGAAACTCTGATCGGACTTTTTAAAGGTATTGAAAAAGAATATCAGTCGGGAATCGATCAATTTACTCAAAACATCATCATTTCACAAATCGAAGTTATTTTAAATTATTGTGAAAGGTTTTATCAACGACAATTCATTACAAGAAAAAAAGGAAGTCATCAAATTTTAGAGAAATTAGAAATCATTCTTGAAGATTATTTTAATGATAATGTGATTGATAAGGGATTACCAACCGCCAATTACATCGCCGAACAGCTCAATATTTCAACCAATTATCTTGGAAGTTTATTAAAACAATTAACAGGACAAACGACACAACAACATATTCACGAAAAGCTGATCGAAAAAGCGAAAGAAAAACTTTCTACAACTGATCTTTCCGTAAGTGAAATTGCCTATGAATTGGGGTTTGAACATTCTCAGTCTTTTAGTAAATTATTTAAAGCTAAGACTGACATTTCTCCTCTGGAATTCAGGAAATCATTTAATTAAATTTTTCGGCTACAAGAAAATACTTTTCGGCTACAAGAGTACAAAAGCGAAACCTGAACTTTACTTCATTAAATTATCTTAAAAAATATCAAAATGAAAGTATTTGTTACAGGTGCTACAGGTTTCGTAGGAACAGCCGTAGTTCAGGAATTATTAGCCAATGGTCACCAGGTTTTGGGATTGGCACGTTCGGAAGAATCAGCAAACAAACTAATGGGAGCCGGGGCAGAAGCACACCGCGGAGATCTTAACGACTTTGAAAGCTTGAAATCCGGAGCTTCAATTTCAGACGCTGTGATTCATTTAGGATTTGTTCACGATTTTACAAGATTCGAGGAAATGTGTCAACTTGACGGACAAGTGATTGAAGCAATTGGTGAAGCTTTGATAGGAAGTAATAAACCGTTTCTTATTACTTCAGGAACTGCACTTTTTTCCAAAGACGGGCTTACAATAGAAACAGACCGTTCAGTAAACCCGCATCCAAGAATAGCAACGGAAAATGCAGCAGATGCTATTGCTGCAAAAGGTGTGAAAGTTGCGGTTATCAGATTGTCACCATCGGTTCACGGTAAAGGTGATATCATTGGTTTTGTTCCGACATTGATAAGAATTGCAAAAGAAAAAGGCAAATCGGCCGTGATCAATGACGGTGATAACTTTTGGCCTGCAGTTCACAAATTGGATGCTGCGAAATTATACAGGTTAGCTTTGGAAAAACCCTTCGAAAGTGGAACAAGATATCACGCCGTTGCAGAACAGGGAATTCCATTCAAAAACATTGCAACATTTATCGCAGAAAGATTAGATGTTCCAGTTGTTTCTCTTACAAATGATGAAGCAACAGAACATTTCGGTTGGTTTGCCCATTTTGCAAAGCTTAATAATTTAACCTCAAGTGAACATACAAAGTCAATTTTAGGTTGGGAACCGCAACATCCAACTTTAATGGAAGATTTGAAAGGTGATGTTTATTTCCCTGAGCCACAATAATCTGTACCTTTATATTCATTAAATTTGATTAAATATTAAACCAATGTCTGACACGCCGATAAGAATAAAAACCATTTCTCAATTTCATACGTTGAGAGGTTTGCCGAAGCCGAAACATCCGCTGATCAGTGTGATCAACTTTGAAGATATGGCTCCTGCTCTGGAAAGTGGAAAGCAGAGTTTAATATTTGATTTCTATATGATCTCTGTCAAAAGAGATATGAATCATAAATACAGATATGGGCAGCAGGATTATGATTTTGATGAAGGTGTGATGTTTTGTATGGCGCCTCATCAGATCTTAAGCGTTATACGGGAAGAGCATGGCAAAAACCCTTCCGGATGGATGATGATGATTCATCCGGATTTTCTTTGGAACACACCCATGGCAAGTGCAATCAGGAAATATGAATTTTTTGATTATTCGGTGAACGAAGCACTTTTTTTATCCGAAGATGAGGAAATAAAAATCCAGCAGATTACTGAAAATATCAAGCAGGAATATCAGACGAATATTGATAAATTCAGTCAGAATATTATCATTTCTCAATTAGAAACACTTCTCAATTATTCCGAACGGTTTTATCAGCGACAGTTTATTACCCGTCATAAAGCGCACCATCAATTTTTGGAAAAATTAGAAGCTTTACTTAATGATTATTTTGAAAGAGATGATTTTAAGGAAAAAGGCTTGCCGAGTGTACAGTTTCTTTCAGATGAATTGAATATGTCGCCGCAATATATGCGAAGTCTCCTGAAAACGTTGACCGGACAAACTACGCAACAGCATATTCACGAAAAAGTAATTGAAATTGCCAAAGAAAAACTCTCAACAACCGAACTTTCCATAAGTGAAATTGCTTATGAATTAGGATTCGAACATTCTCAGTCTTTCAGTAAATTGTTTAAAGCAAAAACTGATGTTTCGCCTTTGGAATTTAGAAAGTCATTTAATTGAGACTATCTACCAATTCACTTCTAAGAACAATATCTTTAATTAGGGTTTCAAAATAATAAAATAGTTCGCTGTTTTCATTCATTTGATTTTCCAGAATAATCAGACTAATATCAGATTTCAGAATGTAAATATTTAATGAAGAAAAACCATCTCCCAATCCTGTATGACCTAAATATTTTATACCGATATTTTCTGCAATTCTGATATTGTAACCATAGCCCATTTTTTCTTTACCAAAAACGTCATGCTGAGATTTTGCAGATTCTGTAGTCATCTTTTTGTACATTTTATGACTTAAAATTTTGCCTTTATGAAGATTGTCATTCCAGATTGCAAGATCTTTTGCTGTGGTTATTATTCCGTCGGCAGGTAAATTTTCTTCATTAATAAATGAACTGTCAACAACTTTAAAATCATTTTCAGTGATCATATGACCACTTACCAGATTTCTTTTGTTATCTTTTGAAAAGCAAAACGTATTTTTCATTTTAGAATTCTTAAACAATTCGTCTGCAGCTTCACTATAGGTTTTACCTGAACTTTTTTCGATGATTTTTCCTAAAAGAATATTTGATAAATTTCCATATTTGAAATCAGTTCCGGGTTTGAATAACAATGGTTTCTCAATATCTGAAATTCCGTGTGTATGATTTAAAAGCTGATGAACTGTCACAGAATCTGCCCACGATTGCTTTAAATAAGGTAAATATTTTTTGATGGGTGAATCTAAATCGACTTTCCCTTTTTCAACCTCTTTTAAAAGCAAAACAGAGGTAATTTGCTTTGAATTTGACATGATTTCAAATTGATCATTCATTGTCAAAGGTAATTTTGTTTTAAGATTTTTTAATCCGAAAGCTTTTGAGTATTGTGGTTTTCCCTTTTTAGTTATCAGAATCACACCGTTGAAAGTTGTAGGCTGTTTAGTTTGAATTAAACTGTCAATTTTTGCAGACCAGCTTTCCTTATGTTGAGCAAATGTATTTATACAAAGAAATAAAAAGAAAGGCAGAACAGTTTTGTTTACGATCATTTGTAGTTATAATTTTAAAATAATTTTAGCCAAATATAGGATTTATAATAATGAGATTATCCCATAGATTTTATCTTTCTTCATAATTCAATCAGGGAAAATCCTCATACAATCTATACCTTTACGGAGTTTTTGCATTCACAGAAATTTCAAATAAAACTTTCAATGCCTATTGTATCTCATTCACGCATTTCAAAAACCGTGGTCTGGCTTATGGCGGTTATTTCCGGACTCGTCGTTGCCAATAATTATTATAATCAGCCTTTATTAGGGCTTATTTCCAAAGATCTTCATATTTCCGAAACTGCAGCGGGTAAAATATCTGTGCTTACGCAGTTGGGATATGCTTTCGGATTACTTCTCATTGTCCCTTTGGGAGACAAATTCATGCGTAAGAAACTAATTCTGATCGATCTGCTTTTGGTATTCGGAGCATTGGTCTGGATGGCTCTTGCTACAGAACTCTGGATGTTGTATGCAGCAAGTTTATTGATCGGAACTACTTCCGTTATTCCTCAACTTTTTGTACCGATCGCTGCGGAACTTTCTTCGGAAGATGAAAAATCAGGAAATATCGGATTGGTAGTTTCAGGTTTACTTTTAGGAATATTGCTTTCAAGATTTGTCGGCGGAATAGTAGGAGAGTTGTGGGGATGGAGAACTATGTATGGAATTGCTGCGGGACTAATGCTTTTGGTCTGGCTTTTTGTTTATAAAATGTTGCCTGTCCTGCATCCGAATTTTAAAGGAACTTATATAGAACTGATGCGTTCTGTGGTGAGTTTAGCAAGAACACAGCCTGTATTACAGTTGGCATCGTTTCGTGGTGCAATGGCTTTCGGATCGATGTGTGCACTATTTACAACGTTGGTTTTTCATATGGAAAGACCACCTTTCGAAGTGGGAGCTTCTGTGGTAGGAAGTTTCGGCTTGGCAGGTGCTGTAGGTGCTTTGGCAGCCGCAAAAGTTGGAAAATTACAGAAAATAATCAGCTTAAATAAAATTATACTTTTTGCCTTGCTAATCCTAATCGGAAGTTGGGGATTTACTTATTTTGCAGGAAATACGTATTGGGGATTGATCGTTGGTGTGATTTTGATTGATTTAGGAGTACAGTCGAGCCATATCATGAATCAAACCAATTATTTTTTATTAAAAACCAATGCAGTTAACCGTTTAAACACCGTTTACATGGTTTCTTATTTCATTGGAGGATCATTGGGAACGTGGCTGGCTTCCATAGCTTGGCAATATGCACAGTGGGAAGGAGTTTGTACAGTCGGAACAATCATGGGATTTTTTGCTTTGGCGGCTCATATCCTGTTTAGCAGAAAAGCAGATCATGGGAGAATAAATTCTTAAAAATGGATGAGTTTTCCTATTGAAATAAATATCTTTAAATTTTAAAATCAAAATAATGAAAATAGAAATCTGGTCAGATGTGATGTGCCCGTTTTGTTATATAGGAAAGAAAAATTTTGAACAGGCTCTTGAAAAATTGCCATTTAAAGATGAAGTAGAAGTAGAGTGGAAGAGTTTCCAGCTTGATCCGACTTTAGATCCTACAGAAACAAAAACCACCGCAGAATATTTCAGAGAAAAGAAAGGTTTCCCCGAAGAGCAGGCAAAACAGATGACCGCACAAGTTGTACAAATGGGAAAAGCTTCCGGAATTGATTTTAATTTTGAAAAAGCTTTGATTACCAATACTTTTCTCGCACACAAACTCCTTCATTTGGCTAAAAAACATCATAAATCTTCAGAAATGGAAGAAGAATTATTCACGGCTCATTTTCTGAATGGTGAAAATGTGGGAAATATTGAAGTTTTAGTGTCTTTAGCTCAGAAATTAGGAATCGATCAAGAAGAAGCACAACAAACTCTTAGTTCAGAGCAATTTGATTATGATGTCAATCAGGATATTCTGGAAGCCCGAAATAACGGTGTTTCTGGGGTTCCTTTCTTTATTTTAAATGGTAAATATGCAGTTTCAGGAGCGCAGCCAACAGAACTTTTTCAGGAAGCTTTGACGAAAACTTATAACGAAACCGTTCAGCCTTTCAAAAGTACAAACGATGGTAATACATCTTGTGATACAGACGGTTGCATCATTTAATTCAACTTATTTTAATTAACAATGATAAAAATAAACAACGAAATATCATTTTCGATTCAAGATACACTTTTTGTTTTTGCCTTAGGTTCCGAAGCCGGAAAAGTATTTGATCACATCAATAAACTGATAACAGGCATCGGCAAAGTAAATGCTGCTATTGAACTTACAAAAGCAATTCAAAAAAACAAACCAAAACTGATCATCAATCTCGGTTCTGCAGGAGGAATTGGTTTTCATAAAGGTGAAATTATATGTTGTACACAATTTATCCAACGAGATATGGATGCGAGAGGTCTTGGTTTTAAAAAATTTGAAACTCCATTATCTGATATTCCGATCATTTTAGAAAACGGATTGAAAATGGATAGTCTGAAAGAAGGAATCTGCGGAAGCGGCGACAGTTTTGAGACGAATCATATCAACACAGAATACAACGTGATCGACATGGAAGCTTATCCGCTCGCTCTGATTGCAAGACAAGAAAATATTCCGTTTTTGTGTCTGAAATATATTTCTGATGATGCAGGAAGTGATGCTGCAGACGACTGGTCGGTACAGGTGCATCTTGCTTCTGAAGCGTTCAGAAAAATTTTATTCAATGATGAAATTTAGATATAAATATTTTAAATAATCAGGATTTTAAGTTTACAGCAAAGTATTTATTTATTTTAAAATAAATTTCCATTATATTTCAAGTACCGACTTAAGGTTTATTGAGGCTCGCAACAAGTGATAACCAGACTATTTTCCTTATATTTGTAGACATTCGTATTTTGATTTGATAAAGGAAATTGTAAAAAATTACAGTTAAATTGTGAAACAATTGATCCTTATTAAATTTTATTAATCAAGATAAAGGTTCTTGTGAATAAAGTTCTGGACGTTATTCCCTGTAATATCTTTAAATATTTAAATCGGTGAAGATTCAAAATAAAAAAAAATACCTTAATTTTCTGAAGTTTAAGAGAGATTTTCAGCAATTTGGTATTAAAAAAGTCCGTAGTTACGAGATCATTCTGCATTGGCTCAACAACAGGCTCAGCCGAAGTCAGTTTTTGATTCTTTCTGGTATTCTTGTGGGATGCACTGCAGGTTTGGCAGGTGTACTTCTGAAAACACTTGTTCATCAGATTCATTATCTGATCAGCAAAGTTCATTTTGAATATCAGATTCTTTTCTATATCATATTTCCTTTTTTAGGGATTGTACTTACCACAAGTATTGTTCTTACTTTATTTAAGGGGCAGGATAGAAAAGGAATCGGAGCTATTCTCTACGAAATTGCCCAAAACTCAAGCATCGTTTCATCAGTGAAAATGTATTCACAGATCGTTCAGAGTGCTGTTACGGTTGGTCTTGGAGGATCTGCAGGTCTGGAAAGTCCGATCGCGGTAACCGGAGCTGCCATAGGTTCTAATTATGCACAGACTTACAGATTGGGTTATAAAGAGCGTACACTTTTACTTGCAGCAGGAGCTACAGCGGGTGTTGCCTCTGCATTCAACGCACCGATTGCAGGAATTATGTTTGCTTTTGAGATCCTTCTTACAGGTGTTGTGTTTTCAGACTTTATTCCTTTGGTTGTTGCTGCGGTTTGCGGAAGTCTCTTATCCAGAATTTTGCTTCAGGAAGATATTCTTTTCAGATTCCATGCACGGGAATCATTCAACTATCATAATATCCCATATTATCTGATTCTTGGGATTATGACGGGTTTGTATGCACGATATTTTGTTGTTGTTTCCCAAAAAGTTGAGCATTTTATCAAAAGCATGAACGTATCTCGATTACGAAGAGCGGTTATTGGTGGTGCAGCTTTGTCTTTACTTTGTGTACTTTTCCCACCTCTTTTTGGTGAAGGATATGAAACGGTAAAAGCTTTTACCAATGGAAACGCCAATTACATTATTCAGAACAGTCTTTTCAGATATTTCGAAATCGGAAACTGGACGGTCATTATATTTTTAATTTTAATCTGTCTTTTAAAAGTTTTTGCAACCTCAATTACCATTTTCAGTGGGGGAAATGGCGGAAACTTTGCACCTTCACTTTTTGCGGGAGGAACACTTGGTTTCTTGTTTGCGATGATCTGTAAGCAGATAGGCTTTGAAGACGTTCCTGTAACCAATCTCGTTCTGGTAGGAATGGCAGGAGCAATGAGCGGAGTATTGTACGCACCTCTTACCGCTATATTTCTGATTGCAGAATCGAGTTTCGGGTATGATCTTTTTATTCCTTTGATGATTGTATCGGTGATTTCTTATCTTATGGCGAGATGGTTTTCCGGTATTTCTCCAGAGCTGAAGGCTTTGGCAGATCAAGGAAAAATCTTTACACATGAGCATGATAAAAATCTTCTTTCTTCATTACGCACCAATGAACTGATTGACAGAGATTCGCAGGTCATCAAATATGATGCACCCATTACCGACCTTTATGATTTGATTGTGAACGGTAAGAAAAATACTTTTGCCGTCGTAGATGATCAGAATATTTTGAAAGGAATTTTAACGATGGACGACCTTCGTCCTTTGCTTTTAAATAAAGATAAAGAAGAACTCAGTATTTCTAAACTTATGAAAGCTCCGCCTGCAGTGATTTATCTTAAAAATGATCCCTTAGAAATTATTCAGGCATTTGATGATACAGGAGTCTGGAATCTGCCTGTCATCTCTGACAACAATGAGTTTATAGGATTTATCTCAAAATCAACAATTCTGATGAGCTACAGACAGCTTTTAAAAGAGTATTCAAATTAATAGCTTATTGAATTTTAAAATTATTAATTCAAAATTTCTTCAGAATTGATCTATAAATTAGCAGAATGAACCATTTATGTTCCATCAGATCATTAAACAAATAAGTATTGATGAAAATCCTGATTATAGAAGACGAAGTCGAGCTTGCGAAAAGTATTGCGGAATATCTTTCGGAAGAAAACTATCTATGTGAATTTGCTTCAACATTTAGTGAAGCGATGGGAAAGATTGAAGTGTTTCAGTATGATTGTATTTTGCTGGATATTACTTTGCCGGACGGAAACGGTCTGAAAATTTTAGAAGAACTTAAAAAAGAACAAAAGCAGGATGGTGTAATCATCATCTCTGCAAAAAATGCACTCGACGACAAGATTAAAGGATTGCAGATTGGTGCAGATGATTATCTGACAAAGCCTTTTCATCTTTCTGAATTAGCCGCTCGTATCTATTCTGTAATCCGCAGAAAGCAGTTCAGCAACACCAATGTGGTGACTCAAAACGAGTTGCAGATTGATCTTTTGGCAAAAACAGTTTCCGTCAGTAACGAAATCATTGCTTTAACCAAAAAAGAATTTGATTTATTAGTATATTTCATCGGTAATAAAAACAGGGTGATTTCTAAAAGTACTTTGGCAGAACATCTTTCAGGAGACTTTGCAGATATGCTAGAAAACCACGATTTTGTATATGCTCACGTAAAAAACCTGAAGAAAAAACTGTACGATGCCGGTTGTGATCATTATCTGAAAACAGTCTATGGAACAGGTTATAAGTGGGAAAGCCTATAATATGAATGAAACCATTACTAAGTAAAACAACAAAGCCTTTTTTAATTTTTGTACTGATTGTTCTAATAATCAGTATACCTGTTTATTACGTTATGGTGGATACAATCTGGCAAGATGAGCTTGATGAACATAATGAAATTGTTGCAGAAAAAACATCATATGAATTTAATCGGATGAAAATTTCCGACGAAGAAATACAACGAAACATCAGTCTTTGGAATCAGATTCAACCGGGAACAAACATTATAAAACTGCCATATAACAATTTAAAAAAAGATTTAATTTTTACGACCGAAAAGTATAAACCTTTTTCTGCCGACAAGAAAATCGAACGCTACCGATGTCTCAAAAAAGTGATTTATATTAAAAACGAGCCTTATCTTTTTACCATAGAAACCAATATTGAGGAAACACAGGGAACAATAATGATTATCGGAATCATTACTCTTTTATTTTTTATTTTAATTGTAACAGGCTTATTTATTCTGAACAGAAGATTATCCAAAACGATTTGGAAACCTTTTAGAAATACATTAGATAGGCTTAAAAATTTCAATCTTAACACACAAACGCACATTGAATTTGAAAGTACAGACACCACAGAATTTGAAGAACTCAATCAATCTTTAAGGAAACTGATTGCACATAACGTGTCGGTTTACAAAACACAGAAAGAATTTACAGAAAATGCATCACACGAATTGCAGACACCTCTTGCAATCCTGAAAAATAAGCTCGATCTGTTGATGCAAAACGCTGACCTTACCGAAAAGCAGTACAACATTGCTGAAGATATGAACAAAGCACTTTCCCGCAGTGCAAGAATCAATCAAAATCTTTTGCTTCTTGCAAAAATTGAAAACAGCCAGTTTGATCAATCTGAGATCATCAATTTTGACGAATTGGTAAGACAAAGCATAGAAAATCTTCAGGAACATCTTGATCAGAAAAACATTACTTTGCAGATTAATGCATTGCAAAATACTACTGTAAACGGTAATACAAGTCTGACAGAAATTCTGATCAATAATTTGCTTCTGAATGCAATTCGCCATACCGCAGTTAATGGTTCTATTTCTATAAGCTTAAATAATGCAGTCTTTTCTGTAGCCAATTCCGGAGTGCAAAAGCTGAATGAGGATCTTTTATTTAAAAGATTTTCTAAATTATCTGCCAGTAACAGGGGCAGCGGTTTAGGATTGGCAATTATAAAAGAAATTTCCAAATCTCAAAAATGGGACGTTCAGTACAATTTTGTCGATAATAATCATGTTTTTTCAGTGAAGTTGTAAATTTCATCCATACTTCTTTCAAGATTAAATTTTAAAAATTCTAAATTTCTTCTAAATTGATTAAGTCCTTTGTCTGATTTTAACAGACAAGCAATGACTATGACAAAACAACGTTTAGAGCGTTTTTTAAAAATTTTTGAAGGCAGATTTTCAGTATTATTTTATGTTTTAAGTTTTTATTTGATTTTATCCTTTATGATAAGGGTGACACTCTTGGTCTGGTCAGCATCCGATGCAGATTTTAATCCGTTTTACATTTTGCGGGCATTTTTTACAGGATTTCTTTATGATCTTACCATGGGTACATTATTTTTATTTCTGTACGCATTTTATCTTTTATTCTTCCCAAAAAAATGGATAGGTTCCTTAATAGACAAATGTTTTACCTACATTTATTTAACGATAATTTTTGTCATCATCTATTTTAGTATCATGGCAGAAATTCCTTTCTGGGATGAGTTTGGAGTTAGATTTAATTTTATTGCTGTTGATTATCTGATTTACACATACGAAGTGGTAGAAAATATAAACCAGTCTTATCCGTTACCCTTAATTGCAGGTGTTTTGGTTGGAATCATTGTATTGACATTTTTTGTATTAAAAAAGAAACGTGCTTTCAAAAATACTTTTTCAGACAGAAAACCAATTTCTTCACGTCTTTTACCTGCACTTTCTGTACTGATTATCGGATCTGTTTTAGGAATTATAATGAGAAATAAGCAGGCTGATTTCAGCAATAATCTTGTTGTCAATGAAATCGGGAAAAATGGTGCATTTTCTTTTATTTCTGCATATCAATCCAATGAATTAGATTATGAAACATTTTATCCGAAACTTCCTGAAAAAGAAGCTTATTCTATTCTAAAAAGTAAACTTTTACAGGAAAATCAAAATTATAATTCAGTAAAATTTGATGATATTTCAAGATCGACAAAAGGTGGTGAGGAGCAACATCCTAATATTATTGTCATTGCAATTGAAAGCTTCAGTGCCGATTTTTTAACAGAATTCGGAAATAAAGATCATCTTACACCAAATTATGACCAACTGTCTAAAGAAAGTATTTTCTTCACAAACCTTTATGCAACAGGAACCAGAACCGTCCGGGGAATGGAAGCATTAACATTGTCTGTTCCGCCCACTCCTGGAAACAGCATCGTAAGAAGACCCAATAACCAAAATTTATTTTCAGTTTCGACAATTGTAAAATCAAAAAATTATCAGCCTTATTTTATTTACGGCGGCGATGGTTATTTTGATAATATGAATAATTTTTTCGGTGGACAGGGTTTTGATATTGTTGACAGAAATAGAGGAAATCCTTTATCAGACGAAATTAAAACACAGAGATTTGCAATAAACGATAACGAAGTAAGTTTTGAAAATGCCTGGGGAATCTGTGATGAGGATCTTTACAAGCAATCTATAAAATACGCTGATAGAAGTACCAAAGCAAACAAACCGTTTTTTCAGTTTGTGATGACGACTTCCAATCACAAACCATATACTTTTCCTGCCGGTAAAATAGATCTTCCGCAAGGCGACAGAAATGCTGCTGTGAAATATACAGATTATGCTTTGGGAAAATTTATCACCAATGCAAAAACAAAGACTTGGTTTAAGAACACAGTTTTTGTTATTGTTGCAGATCATTGCGCAAGCAGTGCAGGAAAATGGGAAATTAATATTGCTAAACATCACATTCCTGCAATTATTTATAATTTAAATCAACAACCTGAAAAGATCAATCGTCTGACTTCACAGATTGATTTGATGCCGACTTTATTCGGTTATCTCGGTTGGAATTACTCAACACGTCTTTACGGTAAAGACATCAATCAAACAAAAGCAGGAGACGAAAGAGCATTTATAGGAAACTACAGAACTCTTGGAATGCTGAAAGAAAATACTTTTAACCAGATCGATGACCGCAAAAGGGTAAAGCAGTTTAAAGTTTCCGAAAAAGATAAATCATTCACAGAAATTTCTAATATTAAGAAAAATCTGGTCTCTGAAACGGTAGCATATTATCAGACTGCAAGTGAAAGATTTAAGAATGGTAAAATGAAAGCTAAATAATTTCTTGTAAATAATAATTTAAAATACGGCAATTTGTTGTGTATATTTTATTCTAAATTCCTTACTTCAGATATTCTGTAATAAATTGATTTTCAAACATTTATTATAAATAATAAGAAATTTGAAAAATATTCTATTTAACATAATATAAATTATAGGACTTTTTTAAAAATAATATAAAGTAGTTTATCAATGTAAATTGTAGTGAAAATTAAGAGATCTTGTTTAGCAATAAATTTAGCTTGAAGTTTATTCTAAATACTATTCTGAAAAATATTTTCATTCTTAGCGATTGCAAATTAGATTTAGGCATAAAATTTTTCGATTTCTAATAATAAGATTTATGATAATTTTTTATCATTTAATTTCACGAAATTTCGAATATCATTCCAGAAAAATATTTTTAGACGATTCTCAGCGATTAGAGTTTGTATTGAGTATTGAGTTTGGAAGATTTTTTGTTGAATGATTTAATAAAAAATATATAAAATATTGAGATATAATTTTCCTATAATTTACCAACCATTCAGATTACAATCATTATTTTAGCAATACAAATCAATTTAACATAATATAAAAAGTCATGAAAAAGTACATTCTATTAGGCTCATTATCTTTATTTCTGATCAACTGTAATAAAAAAGTTGAAACTACTGTACCAACCGCCAATGCAGATTCGCTCACAGACACAACTACAGCTGTAATTGATACCTTGGGCGCAAAATCTTACTGTTATTTTGGAGTAACCGGAAAAGATAGTGTTTTCGTGAGCATTGATGATAATCTAGGCACAGTCACTGGAAAAATGGCTTATAAAAATAGCGAAAAAGACAGTTCAAAAGGCGATCTTACAGGTTTCAAATCTGGTGATACACTGAAACTGACTTATGAATTTGCATCTGAAGGTACTACAAGCAAAAGAGATATTTTCTTTCTACAAAAAGACGGAAATTTACTTGAAGGCATTGGAAATCAAAAAGATGACAATGGTCAGATGAAATATGCCGACGAAGCTAAAGTAGCTTACAAAGACGGTCAGAAGCTGGAAACCGCAGATTGCACATTGGTTTCAAAAGCTCTAAAATAATTTTAATTTCAAATTAATTTTTTATAAAACATAAAAAAATGCAACTCAATCCGGTTGCATTTTTTTTAGTTATAGGTTATTATTAATGATTTTAATAAAATCTCCGACAGCTTCATTACTTGTATTCCATGAGGTAATCAGACGGACTGCCGAAAAATTTTCATCAACATTTTTCCAGACATAAAATTCAAATTTTTCAGATAAAATCTCAATAATTTGGTGATTTAAAACAGGAAAAATCTGATTGGTAAAAGTGTCTGAAAGAAAAGAAATTCCTTTTTCTGATAAAGCTGTTTTAATTTTCATAGCCTGTTGATTCGCATGTTTTGCCAAATCAAAATACAGATCATCCTTCATCAGTTCTAAAAACTGAATTCCCAACAACCTTCCTTTTGCCAACAAAGCTCCTTTTTGTTTAATATTAAAAGCGAAATCTTCCTGCAACGACTGATTGTTGATGATAATCGCCTCTCCTATTAAAGCTCCGTTTTTTGTTCCTCCCAAATAGAAAATATCGGTCAGTTTAGCAATATCTTTTAAAGATAAATCACTTATTTCGGAAGTAATTGCATGTCCCAATCTTGCGCCATCCATGAATAGATACAGATTATTTTCACGACAAAACCTCGAAAGATTTTCGAGCTCTTCCTTTTTGTAAATTGTTCCAAGCTCTGTAGAATTTGAAATATAGACCAATTTCGGCATCACCTGATGCGGAATATTTTTATGACTGTCTAAAATTGGCTGAATATCTGATGGTTTCAGTTTTCCATCTTCCGTTTCTATGCTTAAAACTTTATGTCCGGTTGCTTCGATTGCACCTGTTTCGTTATTCAAAATATGTCCTGTAGAAGTAGAAATCACACATTGATAAGGTTTTAAAACCGAAGAAATAACAATCAGATTTGCCTGAGTTCCTCCTGAAACGAAGTAAACCTGAGCATCTTTATTGTCTATTTTTTCTTTAATTAAATTTTTAGCTTTTAAAGAATATTCATCTTCTCCATAACCCCCCTGTTGATCGGTATTGTGACGTAAAAGTGATTCTAAAATTCGGGGATGACAACCCTCGGAATAGTCGTTCTTAAATGAAAATTTCATTCAGTAAAATTAAAAAAACTTAAAATAATAAGACTGAATTTTAAATATTATTTTGTTAGATTTGTAATGAAAACCATCTAACATTTTGAGAACAACATTAACAGAAGAAAATTATCTGAAGGCCTTGTTTCACTTAGTTGACAATGAAGGAAAAGTAACGATCAACGAACTCAGCAAATTTTTGAATGTAAAAATGCCGAGCGTCAATAATATGATGAAAAAATTTGCTGATAAAAAATGGGTAGTGTATGAAACCTACAAACCTCTGAAAGTCACCGAAAAAGGAAGACGTGAAGCAGCTTTAGTGGTAAGAAAACACCGATTGACAGAGATGTTTCTTGTCAAAAAAATGAATTTTGGCTGGGAAAACGTTCACGAAATTGCTGAACAGCTGGAGCACGTACATTCTAAAATATTTTTTGATAAAATGGATGAGATTCTTAATTATCCGAAATTTGACCCTCACGGAGAACCGATTCCTGATAAAGACGGAAATATTATTTCTCAGGATTTACAGAAATTAAGCGATTGTAAAGTTGGTGAAAATGTGATTTTTGCTTCGGTAACACTTTCTGACGATGCTTTTCTAAATTATCTCACTGAGAGAAAACTTCTTTTAAATACCAAAATTAAGATTATCAAGATTGAAGATTTTGACAGATCAGTAACAGTTGAAGTTGAGGAAAAACAGGAAGTTTTAAGTAAAAAAGCAACCGAGAAAATCTTGGTTAAAAAATAGAAATTCAGAATTTTTGACATTATATAAAAATCCCGAACTACAAAAGCTCGGGATTTATTTATTTTAAAATTTGAAATGATTAATCTAAAACACTCCAACCTCTTTTCGGATTGGTATTGGAAGAAACTTCCTGTTCGTTGACAATGATATTTTCTTTTCTTTGACCAATGTAATCAAGTTCGCTCAATTTAGAGAAAATGATTTCTAAACTTCTCAGCATTTGCTGAATATACAAAAGCGGTTCACCACAATTGTGATGATCGTAATTGGTTTCCGCAACGGTTGATAATTGGTTGAGTAAAGTATGAGGCGCAATTTCACTCCATTCTAAACTGTAATTTAACATTTCTTCCAATTCTGCAGGAACTAAAACCTGTGTTGCATTGTAAAGTCTTAAAGCCAGTTTAGCAAAAGTTTCTATCAAAAAAACTGGCGGTTGATAAGGAATGACATTTCTAAACTGAAAATACATATCTCCGAAAGTATTGACCAAAACCGTACACAGAGATTTTACATTTAATGCTAAAGCTGTGTTTTGATTCTTATGCGATGCTTTCTGAATAATTTTAAATGCATATTGCTGAAGATTTCCAATTGATTTTGCATATCCGTTGTAGTAATCGATCAATGCAGGATGGCTTTGTACAGACGTACATGGCGGAATAAAAGTTGAATTGACTTGCGCAATATTCCCTTTAAAATCTACCTTTCCGACAACGAGATAATTCCCTCCAGAATAGCTGCTGTTCAACGAAGAAACTGCTAATAATTCGATATGATAATTGGCATGAGCATTCGGATGACGCGGTGGAATCTCTTCCGGATCAATATCACCAAACGGTACTTTATCAAAAGGATTGACAGAAATTAAGATATAATATTCTCCATCGATCTGATTTTCATCCAAATTCATTGACTTTGCAAGAGATTTTACGCTTACTCTCCTATCTTTCAGTTCGATTCTGTATCCGGCCAATGTAACAGCGCTGCAATGTTTAATAACAAGTTGTACGTCATTGGTTGCCGTATTGTGAACATCAAAAATAGTCTTGTCAGTAAACTCGTTGGGAATTGGCAACAGACCGTAATTATATGTTGTAATTGCAAGAGAATTGGCATCTCTGATTGTGTCTATTAAAAAATTATCCTGGTCATTGAGGTGTCTCTGAGAAACTTTCATCCCGTCGACCCAGTTGATTGCAAAATGTTTGATTGGCTGTATCATAGTAATACTTTTTAAAATTTGTGATTATGATGATCTTCTTCCTTCTTCTTCATGCTGGATAACCCTTTTACAGACGACCACTTCGTTTTCAGAAATATTGTTGGTGTTGATATCCTGATCAAAATCGATATATTTCCTAAAACTGAAAAAAGATTTTTTAGTGTAAAATATCCAATAGTATGACTCCTTTTCTTCATCCGAAAGATGAATGATTGACTTAGGATTCTTATGGTTATAATCGTCTACCACACGGAAAAACCAGTCTCCGAAAGTAACTCCAGTCGGTAAAGTTTTAGCTTTGATTCTGAATCTGTTGGCATCTTCGAGATTTTTACTCAGTTCAACATTCAAAACCATCAATCGGTCAAAATCTGCCCCTTCGAAATCCGGCGGCTTCTGATCCGGAGAATATCGCCATGTTTTATAAATATCAACAGGAATACTGATAAACTGAATATAGCAATAATGAAATGCCATCGGTACAAAAAAGATCAGAGCACTCGTTGCAGACATGATAGGAAATCCTTGATCTTTGCTGACCCATATGAAAATAAGCACAAATAAGTAGGCTCCCAAAAGCACACAGGTAACTGAAAGTACAGATTCAAACAAAACACTTAATCCAAATGACTGGATGTGTTTTCTAAAAAATCGGTGCATTAAATTGACATGAAAAATCCCTAGCAATAGATAAATAAGCTGCGAAATCAGATAATAATAAGGATTAAACAGATTCCCCGAAAACCCCAAAAATCCCGGAATTGCTAAACATAAACTGCACAGCAATACATAAATGATAATTACTTTAATCTTTATTGCCGGCTGATTTCTTCTGATCGCACCTAAAATGCCCATCATGATTACCGCCAGCAACGGCACTAAAATATATCTTAGAAATACACCTTTTACTGAAGAAAATTCCATTTAATTAAATTAATAGTGATTGTGATTGATGAATGTAAATATAATAAAATATTTTACAGAAAAGTAGAGAAACCAAGCCTGTTGGAATTTCTTTCGTCATCTTCCAGCATGAATGAATATTCTTTCTTTTCGGTAATAAAATTTTCTTCGATATCGACACTTACAGGAAGGCAATAATCGTACAAAGCCTGAAGAACTTTTCTGAAAGGATTTCCTGGAATGTACTTTTTCATCTCATCATACGGAATCGGACCTATGTTCACGATCCAGTTTCTTTCGCCATCCATATGTTTTCCGCTTGGGATGTAGGTAACTCCCAATCTTGAATTTCCAAGAAGCATAGAATCGTCCTCTTCTTCAATCCTATCGATAATGTTGGGAGTAAAAGTAATTTCCACAGGAACCTGCAAAAATGAGGTCATACAACGCTCAAACCACTTTTTATCTCCTCGTATCTGATGAAAAAACGGTAAAATATGAATAAAAATATAAGCATTTTTTTTATCGAGCATTTTTACAACCGGCCAAAGTTCAGAAAAAACCTTTAAAAGAGAATCTGTATCACTTGCAAGATCAAAGTCATATTCTTTTAATAAGGCACCGATTTCCGTAAAAAAAATTTCAAGCTCAAAAGGTCTGAAAAACTTTCTTGCATCATCTTCTACTCTTTTTTGTTTTCTGATTTCGTTGACTACACTCTCGACATTTTTTCTTGAAGTATTTAAAGAAGGCGGATGAAAAATTCCTTCAGGTAAATAGTCGTAAATACCTTCTCTATAAGTCTTTATATTCAAAACCTCTTCATCAAAACCAAGATATTGGCTAGAGATACTTTTAATATCTTTCAGATAAGCTCTGTCGTTGATCCCTATTCTGTCGATAAAAATATTGCTGACCGCCCGATGGTATTTCAGGAGATTTACGGCAACTGCTTCAGCCTTAAAATCTGTCTGCAGTTTGTTATAATGCATATCTACAATGCTATTGTCGTACATACTCTGTTCTGTGATGTGGTTGTTAGTGTAAAGATAATATATCTCTTAAATTTGAAAAAGTATTTATTTCAAATTTTGAAATATTTTATTTAATCCAATTTAGTAATAAAAATTGTGAATTGATGACTATAAAATTAAAATTTAGAAATTTATTATAAAACTGAGACAGATTAAATTTATTTAACAAACCGAAAAAGTCATCATAAAAGATTTCTATAATTATTTGTTTCTGGAAAGTGTATACTATCTTTGTCGATCTAAAATTATTACTAAAAAAATGAAAAGTATTTATTCTAAAATGCTGCTTTTATTCATGATCTCCAGCTCCGTATATTCTTATGCATGGGGATTGACAGGACATCGTGTGATTGCAGAAATCGCAGAAAACCACTTGTCTGGTAAAGCAAAAAGAGAAATAAAAAAAATGATGGGACAGGAACGTCTTGCTTATTGGGCAAACTGGCCGGATTTCATTAAATCTGATACGACCGGAGTCTGGAAGCAGACCTCAGTGTGGCATTATGTAAACATTGATCCACAAACAGATCTCGCAGCATTTGAAAAAAATTTAAAAGCTCAGTCAGGACCAAGTCTTTACTCTCAGATCAAAACTTTGTCTGCACAGATCAAAGACGAAAAAACTTCTGAAAAAGACAGAAAAATTGCGTTGATTTTCCTGATCCACATGATGGGAGATCTTTCTCAGCCGATGCATACCGGAAGATCTGAAGATTTAGGCGGAAATAAAATTAACGTCACTTATTTTGGAGAAAAAACAAATTTACACTCAGTTTGGGACGGCAAATTGGTAGATTCTCAAAAATACAGCTACACAGAATATGCAAAACTTTTAGATATTAAGTCTAAAAATGAAGTAGAGCAAATTCAGTCGGGAACATTAGAAAACTGGCTGTATGATTCTCATCAGATTGCCAATAAAATCTACGCACAAACTCCGGACGGATCAAAATTGGGTTACGATTACCAATATAAATTCAACGACACCATGGAAAGACAGCTTCTTTACGGCGGTTTGAGATTGGCTAAAGTATTGAATGATTTGTTTTAAAAATCAATTGTGAATAGGTGAATTTTTGAAAGTCAATTTTTAAATTCTATATCTAAAGTGAAGCTTCGGTTTCACTTTTTTTTATTCCGTCAGTTCGAGTATTTTTTGAAGCAAAGCGGAGAAAAATGTATCGAGAACCCGTGAACTTCCAACAAATTCAGTCATTGATCAACAACTTCTCGATACGCTTTCTTTGAAAGCTACTCGAAGTGACGTAGCAGAAAACCATCCATAAAAATCGATTGCTGATATTAGCAGCTTCGTTAGTTCGAGTTTTTTTCGAAGCAAAGTGGAGAAAAATGTATTGAGAACTAGTGAACTTCATACAAATTAAGTCATTATTTAAAAACTTCTTGATACGCTTTTTGAAAGCTACTCGAAATGACAACACTAGATAACAATTTAAATAAAACAAGACCGATAATTTACAACTAATTTTCCAACATCATTTTAATTAAATAAAAAATTATTAAAACCTTTGTAACCTTTTTGCTATTGGAAACGTATAATACTATAGTAACTCTATTTTTGAGAATAACAATAAATGAGACAATTAAAAATAACCAAGCAGGTTACCAACAGGGAAACCGCTTCACTAGACAAGTATTTGCAGGAAATCGGTAAAGTAGAATTGATTACCGCAGACGAAGAGGTAGATTTGGCGCAAAAAATCCGCGCCGGCGATAGAGTCGCATTGGAAAAATTAATCAAAGCCAACCTTCGTTTCGTAGTTTCAGTTTCTAAACAGTACCAAAACCAAGGTCTTTCTCTTCCCGATTTGATCAACGAAGGGAATTTAGGATTGATGAAAGCTGCAAAAAGATATGATGAAACAAGAGGTTTTAAATTTATCTCTTACGCCGTATGGTGGATTCGTCAGTCGATTTTACAGGCATTGGCTGAGCAGTCGAGAATTGTAAGATTACCGCTGAACAAAATTGGTTCGATCAACAAAATCAATAAAGCATACGCTCACCTTGAACAGGAAAATGAAAGACCACCTTCTCCTGAAGAATTGGCTGAAGTTCTTGACATGAGTGAAGAAGACATCAAAGAATCAATGAAAAACTCCGGAAGACACTTGTCGATGGATGCTCCATTGGTAGAAGGTGAAGATTCTAACTTGTATGACGTATTGCGTTCTGGAGAATCTCCGAGTCCAGATAAAGATTTGATGCTTGAATCTCTTCAGATTGAAATTGAAAGAGCATTGAACACGTTGACTCCAAGAGAGGCAGATTTGGTAAGATTATACTTCGGACTAAACGGTAAACATCCAATGACTTTGGAAGAAATCGGTGAAACTTTCGATCTTACAAGAGAAAGAGTTCGTCAGATCAAAGAAAAGGCGATCAAAAGACTGAAACACAATACCAGAAGTAAGATTTTGAAGTCTTATTTAGGTAAATAATTTTTAGTTTAAATAATTTATTAAGCGGAGTTTGATTTTTCAGACTCCGTTTTTTTATATTTGAATATGGAAATCTATTTAGCTTTTGGAACACTAATTTTTCTTTTTACTATAGGAAATCTAGCATTTCACAATTATAATAAAAATAAGCATGAAAAGTTTTTAGCATCTTTATCCGGAAAAGGATTTATCAAACTGAATAATATTAATACTGATATTGATATATCAAGTAGTAAATCTATTTATAATTATCAGATTAATAAATCTATCATCATTCTTTTGAATGACCATATTTTTTTACTTATCAAAAGTAAAATTTTTAACGTAGCTCAACCCATCCTGCAAATAAGCAGGATTGAAAATAGAGAAAATTTTGCTTACGTTTGGGAGGAAATCAATTATATTTCAAAACAGAAGGTTGATGATAAAATTAGGATTAAAGGTTATTCAAAAAGAGGATTAGCAAAGATCGATTACGGAATTATCTTGGATTTTAGCGAAAAAAAATGTGATTTAACTTATTTTAAATTTTAATTATTTTAAATGAATTCAATCTCAATCATTGGAGCTGGTATTGGAGGTTTGACTTTAGGAAATATTCTGAAACAACACCATTTAGATTTTACCATCTACGAATCTGCACCGGAAATAAAACCTGTCGGAGCCGGGATTATGATGGCAGTCAATGCGATGCAGATTTTTGAGAAATTAGGTTTAAAAGAAAAAATTGAAAACGCAGGAAACAAAATTCATGAAATTTCAATTACGGATGAAAAACTAAAGACAATTTCTACAACAGATGTTTTAGCTTTAGAAAAGAAATTCAATTCTTGCAACATTGCCATTCACAGAGCTGATTTGCAGAATATTTTAGCAGAAAATATTGGTTTTGAGAATATTAAGCTTGATTACAATTTAAATAAAATTGATAAAAAAGAAAATTATCTTTTAAAATTTGAAAATGGAAACGAGATTGAAAGCAAAATAGTTTTCGGCGCAGATGGTATTCATTCTAAAATTCGCGATCAGATTCTACAAACTGGAAAAATCAGAAATGCAAAACAAAAATGTTGGCGCGGATTGACTGATTTTAATCTTCCTGAAAAATATGATCATCATGCTTTAGAAATTTGGGAAAAAGGAAAACGTTTTGGTTTTGTGAAACTATCTGAAAATAAAGTGTATTGGTATGCTTTAATCAACGAAAACAATTATAGAGAAAACATAAATTTAATTGAGACTTTCAGAGATTTTGATCCATTGGTTCTACAAATTTTGGAAGCTACAAAACCGGAAAATATTATTTTAAATGATATTATTGACCTCGCTCCTATTCCAAAATGGTTTGCTGATAATCTTTGTTTGGTTGGTGATGCAGCTCACGCCACAACTCCAAATATGGGGCAAGGTGCGTGTCAGTCGATTGAAGATGCTTATATTATTGGAAAATTATTAGCGAAAAGCAAAGATTTTAATTCGATTTTTAAAGAGTTTCAAAAAATAAGACGGAAGAAAGTTGATTACATCGTCAATACAAGTTGGAAAATCGGAAAGCTTTCGCAATGGGAAAAAGGAAACTCAATCCGAAATTTCTTGATGAGATCAATTCCTGAAAGTTTTAATCAAAAAATGATTGAGAAAATTCTACAGTTGGAGATGTGATTGTTTTCCAATGCTGACTAAAAGTTTCTAAACAGATAAATAAACAAAGGCTGCTTAACAATTAAAGCAGCCTTTGGATTTAGTAGGTAAGCGTGATTCCGCCTCCCCATCCCATTTCGTTATCGTAATTTCCGGAAACGGATAACCATTTTTGTAAAATATATCGTAATCCCGAGGTAAATTCTCCATCAGAATTGACACTGAAATTCCCTCTCAATCTTCTGGAAATCGGAATATCTTCCCGACTTAATTCCAACAATACTTTCCCATTTTGATCAACACTTGCATCAGCTGTGATCAGCATCGGCAAAATATATTGTGCACCAATGATAAAGGCAGCTTTATTTTTCGAAGCTTTTTGCTGTCCGAACCAGGTTTTCTTTCCATGAAAATCTTCTCCCATTTCTTCAGCCATTTTTCGCTCCATGATTTCATGATTTTTTTGAATTCTCAAACCTGCATAAGGAATTGCCCATTGGAATTTTCCTAAAAAACGACCTACTTTAAAATTTCCATCAAAATGATCAAACTCCCAATTCGAATGAAACTCATTCAGATTTGCCCATCTCGGTCCGAACATTGTCATCGTTTCTGCATGCATTTTATTGCTGTGAAGATCAACCATTGCCATAGAGCTGATCATTCTGTTGTCTTTTAAAAAGTTTTTCCAGGCTAATTTTCTGTTGGGAAGTTGCGGATTAGGTTTTGAGTCTTCGTAACTGAAAATCCTTCCCATTCCTGCCATCATGTGATACAGAATATGACAGTGAAAAAACCAGTCGCCATCCTGATTGGCTGCAAATTCAATCGTATTGGTTTCCATCGGCATAATATCTACAACATTTTTTAGCGGTGAATATTCTCCTTTCGAGTTGATCAACCTAAAATCGTGACCATGTAAATGCATCGGATGCCGCATCATCGAATTGTTATACAAAGTAATTCGCAACACCTCTCCTTTTTTTACTAAAATCTTATCTGTTTCTGTAACCGTTTTATTATCTAAAGTCCAGAGATAATGATTCATATTTCCTTCCAGCGTAAATTTCATTTCGCGAACATTTTCTGTGGGGAGAATAGTTTTTTCGGGAGATTTTAAAATATTGTAAGATAATCTTTTGATGGGTTTCTCTTCTTCCATTCCCGAATGTTGAGAATGTTCATCTTCTTTTTCTGATTTCTTTTCTTTGATTCCCATCATTTCATTCATGTGCTTCATCGTCATTTTTCGCTGACTTTCAGAAAGTTCAGGATACATTACCTCATTCATGTCCATCATCTGATTTCCCATGACCATGTTCATCGGTTTCATATTTCCGCTCATCTTCATCATGCCATTCATCATTTTCATCCCTTCAAAAAGCTTTAGTCTCGGTAAATTCGGAGCTTCGATTTTTTCACCTAAACCTAACCACAGTGACGCATGGCCAATTCTGTCTTCTGAAGTTGCCCGAAATTCAAAACTTTTGTTTTCTGGAATCGTCACTTCAATATCATACGTTTCCGAAACACCAACAATCAGGCGATCGACTTCTACAGGGACGACATCATTTCCGTCATTTCCTACTACCTTTATTTTTCCACCTCCGAAATTCAGCCAAAAATAAGTAGAAGATCCTCCATTAGCGACTCTCAAACGTACTTTATCTCCCTCTTTCAAATCAGAATATTCAGAACTTGGAAGACCGTTGATCAGAAATTTATCATAATAAACATCGCTTACATCCATAGCTTCCATTCTTTTCCACTCGTTAAGAGCTTTTGTTCCGAAGTTTCCGGATTTTATTGCTTCCCAATAACTCTGGACTGCATTTTTTTTAATCGCATACCAATCGGTATTTGCCATATGAAGTCTTCTTGCAATCTGTATCGGATTTTCATCACTCCATTCACCTAAAAGCACCGGAATTTCTTTTGTATATTCCGTTTTAGGCTCATCTTCTCTTTTATTGAAAACAAGAATTCCGTTCATCCCAATTTGCTCCTGCAAACCTTCATGAGAATGATACCAATACGTTCCCTTCTGGGAAACTCTGAATTTATATAAATGAGTTTCTCCGGGCTCCACAGGTTTTGTTGTAAGGTAAGGAACACCGTCATGCTCATTTGGTAAAATAACACCATGCCAATGGAAACCTGTATTTTCTTTCAACATATTATGAAGATAAATCTCTGCGGTGTCTCCTTCTGTAAAATATAAGGTTGGAGCCTGCAATTTTCCATTTACGGCGATTGCTCTGCGGTTTTCTCCTGTGAAATTGACAATCGTATCTTTTACATACAAATCATATCGAACTGTTTTTCCTCCAAAAGATACTTTTCCATTTTCGGAATTTCTTTTTAAAACAGAGTTTTTAGCTTTAGATTCAGGCTCAGACTGAGCATTATTTTCAACTTCCACTAAATCCATTCCGCATTTTGGGCATTTTCCGGGGTTGTCGGAAACTACTTCAGAATGCATCGGACAAGTATAGCTTTTTTTAAGTTGAGGCTGAGACTGAGGTTTAGTTTGAGTTTTTGAATTTAAAATAGGTTTAGCTCTAAGTGTTTTATTAATCTCTTTGGATTTCTTACCACTGCTTACTTTTTTAACTTCAACTTTTTTCTCCACCTTAGCTTTAGCCTTGGTTTTTATTTCTGATTTTGCTGTTGCTTTCGGTATATTTTTTACTGATGGTTTTTCTACAATTTTAGGTTTTATGACAACGGTTTTTTTTACCAAAGTCATTCCGCATTTAGGACAGTCACCGGGTTTTGATGAAACAACATCCTTATCCATCGGACAAGTGTAATACGTCCTAACAGATTGTGCAAAACTGAAAACAGAGAACAAAAGCATCAGAAACATTATTATTTTTTTCATAATATTTCAAAATTCTTTATAGCTGAACATTAATCCACAATATTAAAGTAGATTTTAATTAAATATATTCAACTGATTATTTTACAAATAAATACAATATTTATTTAATCTCTGATTTTACAGAACCACAAGAAAGCATAGAGCTGCCGTAATAAGGATTGATAATTTTTTTCTCGTTGCTGAGCCAGCTTCCGTCTGCCATCGGGCAATACTGAACAAAAACCGGATTTGCTGAAACTTTATATTGCTTAGCCAAAGCAATCATGTTGTCTGAAAGATTAAAGAAACTCTCTCTTTGAGCCGCAATATCTCTGGCATTTGAAATCGCCGTAGCATCTTTTTTCAAAACACTTACATTTCCTTCAGAAAGAACTTTGTAATCGATAGCTGAAGCCGTTTTAATAAACTCTGTTGCGGCTTTAGAGGTTTTATCGGCATTATCTGAAGCCAACGCATCTTTGATGGTGATATAGTTTTGGTAAAGCTTCGTTACCTGAGCGTCAGATTTTAGCTGAGCAGAAACAGAAATAATTGCAAATAAAGAAAATAGGGCTGTAATGATATATTTTTTCATTGTTTGAAAATTTTAGATTGAATAATAATTTGAAAAACGCATGATGCGACAAAGTATGTCGTTCATTATGATATGAATATCAAACGACTAACAAATTTTAAATTCTAAAATTACAATGATTAATAAAGATAGGAACCGACCGGTTTTCCGGCGGAGCATTGATCTGAATTTGAGTGAATTTTGTAGCTGAAAAAGATCTGTCTGTGAAGATAAACTGATGATTTTGAATTTCTGAAATAGTTGGCAGAAAATCAATTTTCAAGAAATCTGATTTTTGAGAATCATCAACTTTCACCAATTTTATTTCAGTTTTGCAGCAGTCTCTTTTTTCTTTAGTTCCGCATTTGCTACAGGTATCATCAGATTTTTGAGTCACTGAAACCAATTCTTTCATACAATAATGCATGCTAAAAACTGCTCCGGAAGAAAAACCGAAGTAGAAAATAGAAAATAGTATGGCAAGAATCTTTTTCATAAGCTGAAACAAAGGTAAAAATATCCGTTGAATGATTGTTACAAAATTGAGGGATATTGTTATAAAATTAAGGATAAAAAAAACTCCTGAAAATTTCAGGAGTCATTGTATATTTTTGATAAAATTTAAATTTTTATTTAATCTTAAATTCAAGTTTTACATTAAAGAACCTTCCCGTCAAACGTACAGGAACCGGATACATCAAATTTGTATTTGCATCAGTAATCCATTGGTTAGAAACTGTGTTGTTAATATTAAATGCATTGAAGACCTGAACTCCTAATGTTAATTCATCAAAATTACTCAAGAAACCATAAGTCTGTTTTTTTTCTTTAGCATCTACAAATGCATAAGAAAGACCTAAATCTACTCTCTTGTAAGAAGGCAGAGTTTTCTGATACTGATAAGGATCTGTGAAAACAGGCGCTCCGTTTGGTAACCCCATCGCATAAGTTAAAGTAAGATTCACACGCATTTGTGGAAATCTTGGCATATAATCCTGATAAAACATTGCAAATCTGAAACGTTGATCAGTCGGTCTTGGAATATCTCCTCTCCCATCTATATTTTCAAAAATTCTTGCATAACTTGCAGATAACCAAGAATCTACACCAGGAACAAATTCACCAAATAATCTTGTATCAATTCCGTAAGCATATCCTGAAGCATTATTCTTTCCTGAATAACGGATTCTCACATTATCCATATAATATGGAATCAGATTATCCATTTTCTTATAATACAATTCTGTTGTAAGCTTAAATGGGCGGTCGTCAAATTCAAATTCATAATCATTGGCAACAATTGCCTGAATGGATCGCTGAGATTTTATATTTGGATTGAAATTTCCGTTTAAATCTTTGATTTCTTTATAAAAAGGCGCCTGATAATAAATTCCTCCCGAAACTCTGAACAACATATCGGTATCCCAATCCGGCTTAATGGCAAACTGAGCTCTTGGTGAAAATATCGTTTCATCATTAAAACTCCAGTGAGCTACCCTCGCTCCTGCATTTACAAAAATTTTACTCGAGTTCCAGAAAAATTTCTGAGAATATTGAGCATATGCAGAAAGTCTTGTCGGCTCAATTTTATTATTTCCTGCAATGCTGTAAAAAAGATCCAACTCTGAAGCATCAGGAAATCTAGGATCATCAACAGGGTGCGGTATGCTGTATCCTGAAGAGTCAACCAATTTCCATTCATTCGTTAAATCACTAAGGTTTTCTTTTTCAAATTTAAATCCAACCTCAATATCTGTATTGACATTTGGTGAAAAACGGGTTCTGAACTGCGTTCCGTATGTTCTTACAAAAAGATCATTTCGTGCATGTTCTATTTGTCCGCCAACATCATAAGACGTAACAGGATTTCCTGTGATCGGATCAAAAGTCTGTAAAATATAACTTGAAGCGATCGTATAATATTCTCTTTCTCTGTTTTGATACGCAAAACTGTCTAAAGTAAATCTCCATTTATCAGACGGCTTGTAATTCATCGAGAACGTTCCCATCATGTTTTTATACTGATCGTTTTCTTTACCATTATAAAAAACGGAAAGATTAATTGGTCTTTGTAAAGATCCAAAATCTACAGATCGTTCTTTAGGAAACATTTCGTAGTCATTCTTTGAATAATAACCAATAAATGACATCGTAAATTTATCACTCACATGATAATTCAGATAAGTCTGAAAATCAAAGTATTTCGGGTTAAAATCTGTATCTTCATTCAGCGTATTCAAAACCAGATTGGTATTTCTGTATCTTCCTGAAAATAAAGCGGTCAGTTTATTATTTTTAGAAGCTAAACCTGTTGTCAGTCTTCCTCCAATCAAACTTGCTTCGCCGGAAAGTTCAAATTTTTCCGGTTCACGATAATAAATATTTAATGCCGAAGACATTTTATCACCATATCTCGGTTCAAAACCTCCTGCAGAAAAATTCACTGTAGAAACCATATCCGGATTGATGATACTTAAACCTTCCTGCTGAGAATTTCTGATCAGAAAAGGTCTGTAGATTTCAATATCATTGATATAAATAAGGTTTTCGTCATAGTTTCCACCACGCACCATGTATTGCGAAGACAATTCAGTATTGGAATTTACAGAAGGTAAAGTTTTAATAATTCCTTCGATACCTCCGGAAATGCTTGCAACATTCTGAGCATCTTTGGCAGATATTTTTACTGTTGTAATGTCATTCGTACTTCCAACTACTTTTTTCTGGAAAACGACTTCCTGAATATCTGTTGTTCTTGTCGTATCTCTCTTTTTTGTTTGGGAGAATACTAACATCGGAACCATGAGGCTCAGTGGTAAAACTAGTTTTTTCAAAAGAAATTATTTAGAATTCTAAAATTAATGATTTTTTAACAATTACAAAATGGATTCTCTAACTCTTGTTAGTTTTTGTAATAAATCTTCTAATAAATCCAGTCGAAGCATGTTTGCACCATCAGATAAAGCGGTTTCAGGTGTAGGATGAGTTTCAATGAAAATTCCGTCTGCGCCAACTGCAATTCCGGCTTTAGCAACCGTTTCTATAAGATCTGGTCTTCCTCCTGTAACTCCCGAGCTTTGATTTGGCTGTTGTAAAGAATGAGTCACATCCAAAATTACCGGAGCATATGCTCTCATCGTAGGAATTCCTCTGTAATCAACGATCAAATCGGTATATCCGAAAGAATTTCCTCTTTCAATGATTGCAACTTTTTCATTACCAGAATCTGTCACTTTCTGTACAGCAAATTTCATCGATTCCGGAGAAAGAAACTGTCCTTTCTTTAATGAAACGCATTTTCCTGTTTTTGCAGCAGCAATTAATAAATCTGTTTGACGAACCAAAAATGCCGGAATCTGCAATACATCAACATATTGAGCAGCCAAAGCTGCATGTTCGTTTTCGTGGATATCTGTCGTGGTCGGAATATTGAAAGTTTCTCCAACTTTTTTAAGAATTTCCAAAGATTTTTCTTCGCCAATTGTTGTGAAAGAGTCTACTCGGCTTCTGTTGGCCTTTTTGAAACTCCCTTTAAAAATATAAGGAATGTTGTACTTATTGGTCAGTTCAGTTACTTTCTCAGCAATTCTCAAAGCCATATCTTCACCTTCGATGATGCATGGTCCTGCAATTAAGAAAAAGTTTTTTGAATCTTTGTGTTGTATGTTGTCTAGATACTGAATCATTTTATTTAAATTAAAAAGTTCAGTAAAAATACTTATAAAGTTTCAGAATTGGAAATTATTTATTTCAGGTTTTTATAATCAGTTTTAATCACTTTGTTTTGAGATTACTGAGAATTTATTTTCCTCAAAATCTTCTCAAAAGTATTGATATTCCTGCTTGTAAACTGATCTTTCAGACTTTTCTTACCTAAAATTTTCCCGAATCTAGAATCTAAAGTATTTCCTTTCGGAACTTGCCAGTAAAAAATATTATTGACAATCTTTCCGTCTTCATTTTCTGTTTTTGAAGCATTTTCAAATTCTTTCATTAAAACATTTTCAACTTCATTATGACCAACGAAAGTATAAATATGTAAGTCTTCGTTTTTCTCAAACGGATTTGAATTCCAAAAACTGTCAATTTCTTCCTGAGATTTTACAAATAAAAAAGCCTCATAACTGAAATGTTCAGACATCGCTTTTTCAAGAATTGTTTTTAATTCTTCAAAATTTTTATCAGACGAAAAAATAATATTACCGGAAGCCAGAACCGAAACAACATGCTTCATTCCTGCATTTTTGAAAACTTCGCAGACTTCCGCCATTTTCATATTGGTTCCTTTTACGTTCACGCCGCGGAGGAAAGCACAGTATTTCATAGTTTTAGAGTTTAGAGCTTTAGAGTTTTAGAGTTTTAGAGTTTTAGAGTTTTAGAGTAAAATTTAATCTTTAATCTTTAATCTTTAATCTTTAATCTTTAATCTTTAATCTTTAATCTTTAATCTTTAATCTTTAATCTTTAATCTTTAATCTTTTCATACAAATTATAATCAGTTCCGGAAGGTTTAAGCTTATAGATTTTCTCCAGAATTTTATTATCGCTTTGTAAATGATTTTTTATTCTGAATTCATTCAACAATTTGTAATGAGTTTTGTAGTAAAGACCGTCTTTTCCTTCAAATAAACTGTTGTAAGATAAGAGATATTTTGGTTTTCTTTTTTTAACGGTATTTAGCCAATAATTGGGTTTATCTTTTTTGATTTCTTCCTGAATTTGCTTGTCAACCAATCCAACTTCATCGATTGCTTTTAAACCCGAAAAATAAGGAATATAACCAGCTGGTTCGAGCAAAATCCATTGTTTTTTGTCTTTCTCGTAATTATTTAGAAATATTCCGATTGATCGTCTGTAATTCCATTCTCCGTTTCCGGTTGCTATAGAATGTATGGTTTGGAAAGCCAACATCGGTACAATATAAAAAATAATTAATGCTGAAAGCCACCAGTTTCTTTTTACTTTTTGTTCTATAACAAATATCAAAACCGGAACGAAAAGTAAAATTTGCGGAACCCAGTAATACCAGTCAAAAAGACTTTTCTGTGAAAGAAAAATGATTTGTTTTATCCATGCAAATAGGAAAATAATCCAAAGGAAATAATTTCTTTTTTCTCTTTGTCTGATCAGGAATATAAAGCACAGCAATTCAAAAACTGCAATAAGAATTGTAATCGGATTGAAGTCTCCGGGAAGTTTCAGCATTCCCCAAAAGTTACCATAATTTAATCTGAAATATTCAAAATCCTGACTTAAAGTATACACTCTGTCATAAGCCAATTTTTTAGCAACAATCGTATTATTTACCAATTCACCAAAGTAAAACCAATTGAAAGCAACTGCTGCGGAAACACCTAAAATCCCACCTAAAACATAGAACCATTTTATTTTTTTATTCCAGAAAACATCGACCAAGAATACGATCCCTAAGAAAATAACGGTATCAATTCTTGTAAATAAAATCAAAATAGGAAGCACAATCAATGCCCACTTTTTCTCTTTTTTAAAGCCATAATAAAGCAAAGCCATTTCGAGAAAAAACAGAATCCCATACTCCATTCCGAGTATTGAAATTTTGATGGAAGGCGGTAATAGTCCGAACAGAAAGATGAAAATTGCTTTATGCCACGGGTTTTTTAATAATAAATGAGACAGAAATAAACTTCCAATCGTGAAAAGAATGGTGTTTAAAATCAAAAGAGGTTCGATAAAGTTTTCTTTCCCAAAAATTAAATTGAAAAAATAAGAAACGAAAACATACAGATGCGTTGTAGAAGCTGAAATTTTGGTATCACCGTTGAAACCAATCACTCCGTAATCCAATAAATTCTGGGCAACACGCCAAGTGATGAAAGCATCTTCCTGAATGTGATGCGTCAGAAGAAAATAAAGTTTTGCAATTATTGCAAATATTACAGCATATAATGGTAGATTCTTGTTTTTGTTCTCGGCCATTGCGTTTTTTTGAGGTACAAATATAATCCTATTATTCTTGAATATCAACATAAAAAAACGGAACCGAAGTCCCGTTTTAAAGTATTTGAAAATAAAATTTACTGTGTTGCTTTAATGATTGAATTGGTAATCTGATCTTCTTTTTCTTTCGAATAGGTAGAATCAAAAGGTTCCATCACATCAAATAAATACTGATAGAAAGGCGTAATTCTCTGTACATTTTCAGATTCTTTCATTGCCTTTTCTTTGCCCATCTGCTGAAGATCTTTGATGAAAACATTAAATTTCTTATCAATTGGCTCAATAGATTTCACCAGATAAGCATATGCTTTCTCATTTTGACCGATCTTTTTGTAAGCATCTGTAACTGAGGAAACTACAAGAGAATATTCCATTGGTTTTGATCCCATCTGTCTTCTTACAAATCTCTGATCAGCTTTGCTTAAAGTTAAATAATAATCATATTCCTCAAAAATTCCTTTCTTAAGAATCTCAGCCAGCTTTAATGCTTTTTGCTCCTGACCGGCAACGATATATCCGTAAACCATTGAGCTCAAAGAACGTGGATCGTTATATTTTTCTGCTGGAATTTCTTTGGCCGCCAAATCAAGGATTTCTAATGCTTTTCCTTTTTGTCCTGATAATGCTAAAGCTGCCGCTGCTCTACTTGCTGAACTTCTGTAGCTTACAATATTTGATGTAGCTGTTTCATCAAAATGAACGTTCAGATCTTTGAAGTTCCCCCATTTGAAATTTTTAACTACATTATATAAGGAATTAGCATCTACTCTACCCATTTCACCATCGCTGCTTCTCGGTGTTTTAATAGGAACCAATCTGTAGCTGAAACCGTCAAACTGAAGATATTCATCCAAGAAGAAAATATTTTCACTGTCATAAACTCCTCCTGAAGAGAAGTTGATCGGACGTTTCCAGTCAAAATTTGCCAAAATATCAAACATCATCAGGTTATTTTTATATAATGTCCCCGACTTGTAAGTAATCATGATCTGATCAACCGCATTTGGAACATCAGAAGGATTGATGATTCCTGATTTTACTGCATTTTGTTTATTTACAGGCAAAATAAATTTGTTTACAGGTAAGAAATTATATTTCTCATAACGTGCTTCACCGAAAATCATTTTTAAAACTTCATCTTTTTCAGGAGATTTTATTTTAAGGAAATTTACTGCTTCTTTTAAAGTCATAGAATCCTGAACAAGATATTTTTCAAATGGTTTAAGCATTTGTTCGGGTGCACCAGATTCTTTCAGATTGCTCAAAACTCCCTGCCAATCTTCTTTTTTCATCAGATAGATCTGATCGTTCACACCGTCTCTGTAATCTTCATGCGTCAATTGACTTGGGATCGGATTGGCATTGTAGGTTTTTCTCTTTACCTGATCAATATTCCAAGGAGTTGAAAGAAGGGTAAAGTTCACCACTTTCACATCATCCCGGAATCTTTCGGTTTCCTGCATTGCCCAAACCGGATAAGTATCGTTGTCACCATATACAAAAAGAATGTCTTCTTTAGGTAAAGATTTTAACATTGAATATGAATAATCATAAGCTGTATATCTTCCGCTTCTGTCATGAACATTATAATTCTGGAAGCCCATCATCAAAGGAATTCCTAACAAAACAACTCCAAAACCGATATTGGCAGCATTCGATTTTACTTTTGACTGCAAATACCAGAGAATCGCTCCGGCTCCGAGACCTATCCAAATCGCAAAGGCGTAGAAGGAACCAACTACTGCGTAATCTCTTTCTCTTGGCTCAAAAGGCTTCATTCCTGTGTAGAAAACAATTCCAACACTTGTTAATATAAATAAGGAAAGAAGCGCATAAAATCTTCCAAAATCTCTCATAAACTGGAAGTAACATCCAATAATTCCTAATAATAAGGGTAAAAATAAGAATGCTACAGTGCTTTCATTTTTGAATTTTGCTGGCATTGCATCCTGACTTCCCAATAAAGTATTGTCAATAGCAGGAATCCCTGAAATCCAGTTCCCTCTTGTGTTTTCACTGTTTCCTTCAAGATCATTTTGTCTTCCTGCAAAGTTCCACAATAGATATCTTATAAAATAGTATCCGTTTTGGAACGTGATAAAATAATCCATATTCTGAGCAAATGATGGTCTCTGAACGGTAATAACTTCATAAGGTTTTACCTTCAAATAATCTGCTGCAGTTATACTTCCGTCTTCATATTTCCCTCTTAATTCTTCAAAAATTTCTTTAGCCTGCGGATCGTCTGCAATGTTTTCGTTAGCATAATTAAACTGAAAATCGGGTGCTCCATACATCGAAATGTAATTAGCCATCACATCTTTATCTTCACTAAACATTCTTGGCATCAAACTTACATGCGCCGGATTAAAAACATAATTGAAACGGTCACCTGTTTTTCTGTACGTTCCTAGTTTCTCATCTTTTTCGTAAATCTCGCCCGTTTTGTTTGTTTTAAAACTTCCGTCTTCATTTTTTTCGATTCCGCTGTTATCCAGAAAAGCGGTGTAATTTTGTCCGTAAATTGTTGGCCAGTCACCATATTGCTCTCTGTTATAATAATCAAGCATACCAATAGCAGTATCGGGATCATTTAAGTTCATTGGCGGATTAGCATTTGCTCTGATCGGAATTACCATCCAACAAGAGAAACCAATCATCATATAAACCACCGACAAAGCGATCGTCTGATAAATATTTTTCTTTGCCTGTCTCGCATATTTTAGAATGAAGTAACATATCGTAACCAAAATAACGAAACCTGCAATCGTTCCTGAGTGGAAAGGAAGACCTACCCCATTTACAAAGAATATTTCAAGCTTTCCGAATAATGACATGATTACAGGGAAAATAATTTTGAAAACAATAATTAGTATTCCTAATGTAATAAGATTTGCCCAAAGAAAATTTTTCCAGGTAAACTCATAATTTCTTGCATAATATACTAAGCAAACTGCCGGAATTGCCAACATACACATCATGTGAACCCCCACAGAAAGTCCCACAATAAAGAAAATCAGAATAATCCAGCGCTCATTGTCAGATTCTTTATATTCGTTCTCCCACTTCGTGATCAGCCAAACCAGAATAGCAATAAATAACGAAGCCATAGAGTAAACCTCTCCTTCTACCGCCGAAAACCAGAAAGTATCTGACCAAGTAAAACAGAGAGAACCAATCACTCCGGCAAAAAGAATAGCAATTTCCTGATGTTTGGTAACTTCCTCAAAATCTTTGTTCAGAAGTCTTCTTACAAAATGGGTAATCGTCCAGAACAAAAACAGAATCGTAAATGCGCTGAATAATGCAGACATAGCATTAATTACAACAGAATAATTTTCACCTTTTCCAAAAGCAAAAATAGCAGCAACTGCGCCCACAATCTGGAACAAAGCTGCTCCCGGTGCGTGTGTTACTTCTAATTTTACGGCTGAAGAAATGTACTCACCGCAATCCCAAAAACTGAAGTTGGGTTCTATCGTTGACAAGTACGTGAAAAATGCAATGACGAAAATCACCCATCCGAGAAGGGTGTTCCATTGCCTAAAAGTCCAGTTTTTCATAGTATAAAATCAATTATTGCGAAAATAAGGTTTTTACTTCATTTTATGTTGATTTTAACAAAATTTAAAAGATTGGCTTGCTTTTTGCGAATGTTTCGGGGCTGTAATGGGAAGCTTAAAAACAGATAATTCTACTTTCAACACTTATAATTTCTGAAAAGTTTAAAAATTATTTATTTTTTTGTATTTTTGCGGTCAGATTTTTATTTGAAAAATAACAAATAATGAGTAATGTTTACGATAATATTCTTGGCTTGATTGGGAACACCCCTTTGGTAAAACTAAATACGGTAACTAAAGAGATTCCTGCAAAAGTTTATGCCAAGTTAGAATCATATAATCCTGGACATTCCACAAAAGATAGAATCGCACTTCATATTATTGAAAACGCTGAGAAAAAAGGTTTATTAAAGGAAGATTCTGTAGTTGTAGAAACGACTTCCGGAAATACGGGTTTTTCACTTGCTATGGTTTGTATCATTAAAGGGTACAAATGTATTTTAGCAGTAAGTGATAAAACAAAAGCTGAAAAGATAGCTTATCTTAAAGCTCTTGGTGCTACAGTATATATATGTCCTGCGAATGTACCTGCGAATGACCCGAGATCATATTATGAGGTAGCAAAAAGAATTGCTGCCGAAACCCCTAATTCTGTTTATATCAATCAATATTTTAATGAATTGAATGTTGATGCGCATTATCAGACCACTGGCCCCGAAATTTGGGAACAAACCGAAGGGAAAATTACTCACCTTTTTGCATGTACAGGAACTGGCGGAACATTATCCGGTTCTGCGAAATTCTTAAAAGAAAAAAATCCAAATATCAAAATCATCGGTGTAGACGCTGACGGATCTATTTTGAAAAGTTACCACGAAACCGGAGAAATTCATAAAGAAGACGTTCATCCTTACCAGATCGAAGGTATGGGGAAAAATTTAATTCCTTCTGCTCTTCTTTTTGATAAAGTGGATGAATTTGTAAGAGTAAACGACGAAATGTCTGCGTACAGAACTCGTGAGATTGCTTTAAAAGAAGCCATCATGGGAGGTTACACCACAGGAGCTGTTACTCAGGGATTGATTCAATATGCACAATCTCATGAACTGACTGAAAATGATTTCGTTGTGATGATTTATCCTGATCACGGCTCTCGATATATTACAAAAGTGTACAGTGACAAATGGATGGAAGAACAAGGATTCATTAATAACTGTTTCCACAATTACGATGAAGTTTTCAAAACAGAATTCATCAAATAATAAGAATTAATAAATACAAATCAAGCCTTTTCGTAAATCACAAAAGGCTTTTTTACATAAAACATACTCATACAATGGTAGATATTTTTGAAAGAATAAAACAAAATCCGGGACCACTTGGTCAGTTTGCAGATTACGCAGAAGGATATTTTGTATTCCCAAAATTGGAAGGTCCGATTGGTCCGAGAATGAAATTTCAGGGTAAAGATGTAATTTTCTGGAGTGCTAATGATTATTTAGGATTGTGTAATCACCCGGAAGTTTTGGAAGCAGATGCGAAAGCTGCCGCAGAATTTGGAATGTTTTATCCGATGGGCGCAAGAGCAATGTCCGGAGAAACTCAACAGCATCAGCAACTGGAAAAAGAATTGGCAGAATTTACTCAAAAAGATGCTGCTTATCTTTTAAATTTCGGTTACCAGGGAATGGTTTCTTGTATCGATGCATTGGTGACTAGACATGACGTGATTGTTTATGATGCAGATTCTCACGCTTGTATCGTTGATGGAGTTCGTCTTCATATGGGAAAAAGTTTTACTTTCAAACATAATGATATTGAGAGTTTAGAGAAAAATTTAGCACGAGCAACCAAAGTTGCCGAAGAAAACGGCGGTGGAATCTTAGTGATTACTGAAGGTGTTTTCGGAATGCGAGGAATGCAAGGAAAACTGAAAGAAATTTGTGATTTAAAATCTAAATTCAATTTCAGGCTTTTGGTTGATGATGCACACGGTTTCGGAACTTTGGGTAAAACCGGAGCCGGAGCTGGTGAAGAGCAAGGATGTCAGGATCAGATTGATGTTTACTTCTCAACTTTTGCTAAATCTATGGCTGGTTTCGGAGCATTTCTTTCTGGAGATGAAACGATTATCAGATTTTTAAAATACAATCTTCGTTCTCAGATTTTTGCTAAATCTTTAACAATGCCAATGGTAATAGGAGGCTTAAAGAGACTAGAGCTTTTGAGAACACGTCCCGAAATTAAAGCTAAATTATGGGAAAATGTTTACAAACTTCAAAACGGATTAAAAGAAAGAGGTTTCAACCTTGGAAACACCAATACTTGTGTAACACCGGTTTTCATTCAGGGAACTACTATCGAAGCAACACTTTTGGCTAAAGATTTAAGAGAAAATTACGGAGTATTTACCTCAGTTGTAGTATACCCAGTAATTCCAAAAGGAATGATTTTGTTGAGATTAATTCCTACCGCTTCTCATACAGACTCAGAAATTAATGAAACTTTGGCTGCTTTTGAAGGCATCAAAGAAAAATTAGAATCTGGAACTTACGCAGAAATGGAAAAACAAATGAACATCGAATACAAACAAATGTAATTTTGATTTTCAATTAAATATAATAAGAACCGTTAGAATTTTCTAGCGGTTTTTTTGTTTCTTTTTTTGCCACGAATACACAAATATTTTTTTTAGAACGGTAAAAAAATTCGTGCATTCGTGGCGACAAAACTTTTCGAAAATCTAAGCAGATTCTTAAAGATTTACAATAAATTTGCAAAAAATTACTTTTGAAAGATCTCCTTCTCATCACTCCACCTTTCACGCAACTCAATACTCCTTATCCGGCGACAGCTTATATCAAAGGTTTTCTAAATACCAAAAATATATCCAGCTATCAGATCGATTTGGGGATTGAGGTGATTTTGGAATTATTCTCAAAAGAAGGAATTCAAAAAATTTTTGCGAAAGAAATTGATTTAAAAAATACATCTGAAAACTCACAGAGAATTTTTGCTTTACAAGATGAGTATATTAAAACCATCGATCAGGTTATTCTTTTTTTACAAAATAGAAACCCAACTTTAGCGAGACAGATTTGTTCGATGAATTTTTTACCTGAAGCTTCCCGTTTCAATCAGCTAGATGATATGGAATTTGCTTTTGGAAATATGGGTTTACAAGATAAAGCTAAACATCTGGCTACTTTATATTTAGAAGATCTATCTGATTATATAGTTGAACATATTGATTCTGATTTTGGTTTCAGCAGATATGCCGAAAGATTAGGAAAATCTGCCAATTCTTTTGACGAATTATATTTAAAATTAAATTCAAATCAAACTTTTATTGATGACATTACCTTAAAGATTCTTCACGAAAAACTGGAATTAGTTCATCCTAAATTGGTCTGTTTTTCCGTTCCATTTCCCGGAAATTTATATTCTGCTTTTCGATCTGCGAAATTTATCAAGGAAAATTATCCACATATTAAAATTGCAATGGGTGGAGGTTTTCCAAATACCGAATTGAGAGAAGTTAAAGACAAAAGAGTTTTTGAGTTTTTTGATTTTATCACTTTAGATGACGGAGAAGTTCCTCTTGAATTACTTTATAAAACTATAACCAATCCGTTGGCTGAGCCTGTCGAAGCCAAACGAACTTTTTTACTTGAAAACGAAGAAGTTGTCTACAAAAACAATTCCACAAAGCACGATTACAAACAGGCACAAGTCGGAACTCCAGATTACACTGATTTACAATTAGATCAATATATTTCGGTCATTGAAATTGCCAATCCGATGCACAGTTTGTGGAGTGACGGAAGGTGGAATAAGCTGACAATGGCACACGGTTGCTATTGGGGAAAATGTACTTTCTGTGATATTTCATTAGATTATATAAAAATTTACGAACCCATTTCAGCCAAAATTCTGGTTGACAGAATGGAAGAATTGATCGCAACAACTGGCGAAACCGGATTTCATTTTGTGGATGAAGCGGCTCCACCGGCTTTGATGCGGGAAGTTGCTTTGGAAATTTTGCAAAGAAATCTTGTCGTAACCTGGTGGACAAACATCAGATTTGAAAAAAGTTTCACCAAAGATTTGTGTTTTCTACTAAAACTTTCTGGTTGTGTTGCTGTTTCTGGCGGACTTGAAGTTGCTAGTGACCGATTGCTAAAATTAATCGATAAAGGAATTTCTGTTGAACAGGTTGCACAAGTCACAAGAAATTTTACGGAAGCCGGAGTGATGATTCATGCGTATCTGATGTACGGCTACCCGACTCAGACGATTCAGGAAACGGTGGATTCTCTGGAAATGGTTCGTCAGCTTTTTGAAATGGGAATTTTGCAAAGTGCATTTTGGCACCAATTTGCGATGACGGCTCATTCACCTGTCGGATTGAATCCTGAGGAATTTGGAGTGACCCCAATCAAACAGGAAATTTTATTCGCCAACAACGATATTGATTTTACAGATAAAACAGGAATCGATCACAGCAAATTTAGTTTTGGTTTAAAAAAATCTTTGTTCAATTATATGCACGGAATTAATTTTGAATTGCCGTTGCAAAACTGGTTTGATTTTAAAATTCCAAAAACAACGATTCATTCTGATTATATTCATGATTGTCTTTTAGAAGAAGAAGATTTTAAATTTAAAGGAAATTCAAAAATTGTTTTTCTGGAGAAAAACGTAATCGCTGAGAATTACATAAAAACAAAAAAACAAAACTCTTGGGCGTACAAGAGAATTACGCTCCATTTAAAAACAAATATTATTTCTGTAGATTTTGAACAGGAAAAAGGAGAATGGCTGATCAAAGTTTTGCAGGAAAATACTTTTGAAAATCCGAAACGAATTACTTTACAGCAGTTGAAAAATGATTTTGAAAATAATTTTGAAGATTTTGAATTATTCTGGTTTTCAAAACAGATGCAGCAGTTGAAAGAAAATGGGGTGATTTTGAGTTTGTGATTTTTTAGTTTTTAAAATTAAAAATAATGTTTGTCATTCCGTAGGAATCTAGACTCCAATTTCATCAAACCTTTGTTGAGATTCCTACGGAATGACAAACTAAGTGTCACAAATATAAATAAATCCTGAAAAATAATTTCGGAATTTTTTATAGGTTTGGGCTAAAGCCAATTGAATTTTATTTAGTTTTCAGAAAATTTACTTTTTATCTTTTTCGACTCCATCTTTTACCACATCACCCACAATTACTTTTTCTTTAATTTTAATAAAGTTCGGGTCTAAAATTGCCATTCTTTCTGCGATTGCTTTATAAGTTGGGAATTTTAAAATAGATGCTCTTCCGGACATTTCCCTATAAAGAGTGAAAGTTTTTCCTCCAGCAGTTTTAATCTGTTTTGTCGTCGTAATATATTTTCCAATGTATTTGCTTTTAGCATCATAAATTTCAATGTCAACAAATGTTTTGTCAGTAATTCTATCATCCGAACCAAAACTTACCGGTAAATTAGTAAAATATCCTACCGGAACACCATTGCTCAAAATTTCTCCTACGCTATTGACTTCAAGATTTAGTTTATCAATTTTTGTTCGGATCGTATAAGCTTCTTTTGTTTTATTATCGAGTTTTCGTTTTGGCATATTTGTAAAAAGCTCATCTAAATTTTTGATGTTGATTCCTCTTTCATCAATGATTTTCAAACCTTTTATACAGGTATAGACTGCCGATTTTTCATCACCCGAAAATGCAGATGGCGATATGTAATCTACATCTAAAGTTTTCTCACGATTATAAACACGGTTAATTTTCACATAACTGTCTCGTACTGAATCTACAACACTTTTATCAACAAATTCAACAGTGAAAATCGGGGTTTCCTTTAAATCCATAAAAGTATATTCGTTAGATTTATTAGAAATTTTTGCTACATGAGTTCCGTCGAGACTTACAATTCCTCTCTTTGTTTTGATGATCTGAGCATTGAAAATAAAACTCAGAACTGTAAAGAACATGATTAAACTTTTTTGCATAAATCAAATTTTTACAAGGCATAAAAAAAGTGTAACAAAGTTACACTTTCTTGAAAATATATTTAGCTTCTCATTTAATTATTCGCAAAGGATAATTCCTTTATCATGATTAAATTCTATTACACCGCTTTTTATAGGATAAGAAAAAACAGAGTCTTTTTCGTTTTCTTTCGTAAAGTGTTTTGCGTAAGATTCGTTGATAGAATTTGTATACAATTTTACTTTACCGCCAACTAATGAAGAAACGATTCCTGCGTGGCTTTTCATGATGTGGAATTCACCATTTTTTCCAGGCAACAATACAGAGTTTACTTCTCCTTCAAAAACTACGTATTCTGGTGTTAAAATTTTTATATTCATTTTTCTCAGATTAAAGAGTAAAGAGAAAAGAAAAAAGAGTGAGAAATGTCTTTACTCTTTTTTCTTTATTCTATATTTCTAATTAAGCGTTGTCCGCTAACATTTTTTGTCCTGCCTCGATAGCTTCTTCGATAGTTCCTTTCAGGTTGAAAGCAGCTTCCGGTAAGTGATCCAACTCACCATCCATAATCATATTAAATCCTTTGATAGTATCTTTGATATCTACCAATGATCCCGGAATACCTGTAAACTGTTCAGCTACGTGGAAAGGCTGAGATAAGAATCTCTGAACTTTTCTTGCACGGTAAACTACTGATTTATCTTCTTCAGAAAGTTCTTCCATACCTAAAATTGCGATGATATCCTGAAGAGCTTTGTATCTCTGAAGAATTTCTTTTACTCTTTGAGCACAGTTATAATGTTCTTCACCGATGATTTCCGGAGCTAAGATTCTTGACGTTGAAGCCAATGGATCTACAGCAGGATAAATACCTAATGAAGCAATTTTTCTATCTAATACAGTTGTTGCATCTAAGTGAGCAAAAGTTGTTGCAGGAGCCGGGTCAGTTAAATCATCTGCAGGTACGTAAACCGCCTGTACTGAAGTAATTGAACCATTTTTAGTAGAAGTAATTCTTTCCTGCATAGCACCCATTTCAGATGCCAATGTTGGTTGGTAACCTACCGCAGAAGGCATACGACCAAGAAGTGCAGATACCTCAGAACCAGCTTGTGTAAAACGGAAGATGTTGTCTACGAAGAACAATACGTCTCTACCTTGTCCGCTTTCTCCACCATCTCTGTAGTACTCAGCTAATGTAAGACCAGAAAGTGCTACTCTAGCCCTTGCTCCTGGCGGCTCATTCATTTGTCCGAAAACGAAAGCAGCTTTGGATTCTTTCATCACCTCAAGGTCAACTTTAGAAAGATCCCAACCTCCGTTTTCCATAGAGTGCATGAAGTCATCACCGTATTTAATAATACCAGATTCCAGCATTTCTCTCAAAAGGTCATTTCCTTCTCTCGTTCTTTCACCTACTCCGGCAAAAACAGAAAGACCACCGTGCCCTTTTGCAATATTATTAATCAACTCCTGAATCAATACTGTTTTACCTACACCTGCACCACCGAACAATCCAATTTTACCTCCTTTTGCGTAAGGCTCAACTAAGTCGATTACTTTAATACCTGTAAATAAAACTTCTGCAGAAGTTGAAAGTTGATCAAATTTCGGAGCTGGTCTGTGAATAGGAAGACCACCTTCCTTAGAAATATTTTGAAGTCCGTCGATAGCATCCCCAACAACGTTGAATAGTCTTCCGTTTACAGCTTCACCGATTGGCATCATGATAGGATTACCATATCCTATAACTTCCTGCCCTCTTTGAAGACCGTCTGTAGCATCCATTGCGATACATCTTACTGTATCTTCACCAATATGTTGCTCTACTTCTAAGACTACTTTTTCACCGTTTCCTTTAGTAATCTCCAACGCATCATAAATACTGGGAATTGCTTCCACATTATTAAAAACTACATCGATTACAGGACCAATAATTTGAGAAATTTTTCCTTTAATTTGGTTTGCCATTGCTAAATTTTTTCTTGGTGCAAATATAATGAATCTTGACAAACCTGCAATTGCTAAAAAAAAGATTTTTATCATGCTTTTTTAAACAATTTAGCAATATAACAATGTAGCAATTTACCTATCATTTTGCGGCTAAAAAACATTGGTAAATTGTTATATCGATACATTGTTACATTATACTTATATTTGCTGTCAAAATTTTTCCGTTTTGAATATCTTCAGAAATTTTAATGATTATCACTCAAAAAAGCCTTTGGCATTGTCTTTAGGTATGTTTGACGGCGTACATCTTGGTCATAAGTATATTATTGACGAGTTGAAAAAGGTGGGTTCTGAAAACGATTTAGAAACGGCAATTCTTACTTTCTGGCCACATCCGAGGTTTGTTTTTAATCCGATTGAAGATTTAAAGCTTCTCAATACGATTGAGGAAAAGAAATTTTTGATGGAAAAATATAACATCAATAATTTATTTGTAAAAGAATTTGATGATGAGTTCAGAAATCTTACAGGAGAAGAATTTGTACGTCAGATTTTAATTGCAAAATTAAACGTAAAATATTTAATCATCGGCTACGACCATTCATTCGGAAAAAATAAAAGCGGAAATTTTGAATTGCTCCAAAAACTATCAAAAGAACTAGATTTTGAAGTCGAACAAATGGAAGCTATCAATATTCATGAAAATAATATCAGTTCTACGAAAGTGAGAAATGCTCTTTTAGCAGGAAATATAAAAGATGCCAACGAAATGTTGGGTTACTCCTACTCTGTTTCCGGAATGGTTGTCCATGGAAAGAAATTAGGAAGAACGATTGGTTATCCAACTGCGAATATTGATACAGAATCGATTAAACTTTTACCCAAAAAAGGTGCCTATATTGTTGAAGTTTTTATAAATAATCAACAATACAAAGGAATGTTGAGCGTCGGAACAAATCCTACCGTGAACGGTGAAAAATTAACTGTTGAAGTTTATATTCTTGATTTTAACGAAGATATTTATGATGAAAATATCACAGTGAAATTCAGAGATTTCCTACATGAGGAAATTAAGTTTGAAGGTTTGGAAAAATTGATTGAAAGACTGGATGAGGATAAAAGGCTAACTGAGAATTTTAATTTTTAGTTTTCTAATTCTAGCGGATTTGCGTATTTCTCATTTTCTTCTCTTCTTTTTTCTCTTTCCCTTAAAATTTCCTGTCCTTTTATAATCGTTGTTCCATAACTTGCCATTACACCGGCTGCATTAGCATCAGCATTTCTTTTTGCTTGTTTCAATTTCGATTGTGTTGTTTCGATAGCTTCGATATATCTACTTTTTCTGATGTTTACTAATTTCCCTTTTAAATTAGAATCAGATACAGATTTTACCAATTCAAAATCAAACTCACCTTTATCATCTGTTATTTTAATAATTAATCCAGGTAATCCGCTGAATTTCATTGGACCATAAGGAAATGGAATTTCTGGGGAATACCAAGCAATCCAGTTTCTCCCTTTAAAAGTAACTTCTGCTTTTTTACATTTAATAGTATTGATGACTTTTATTTCATTTATAAGTTTCCAATTCTTTATTACAGGCTCTTTATAGGTGAGTAACGACATTCCAGCATAGTCAAAAAATTGTATATTTTCATTTGATTGTATAATAGTAAAATTAAAATGTGATTTCGGAATTTCAACTCCTTTTTTCCAGCCAAGAGTTATACTACCATCGGGATTATTTGTCATTGTTCCAGAAACCGCCATTACCGAATCACCTTTCAGCGATACGCTACTCGCAAAAAATGCACGATTATCAGCTATTTGTAACGAAAAAAATTCTTCGTCTCTATTGTCAGTTCGTTTATCGAATTTTGCTTTTACAAGATAAATAAACTCACCACGCAAAGTATCCTTTTTATACGATTGAGCAAAAGATAAAACACTGTAAAATAGTATTAATATTTGAAATAGTTTTTTAGGGGAATACATAAGAGATAAAATTATAAAATTGCACTTATAGTCTAAATATACTATAAGTGCTGAAATTTATATTAGTTAATTGCTAAATGGGCAATATCATTACCTGAATAAGTAGGTTTTTTACAGTAATTTTTTTCGATTTCTAGCATCCATGCAGTTGCTTGCTGTGAAGTCCAATCTTGAGTAGTCGTAGCAGTAAAACCACATTTAGTTTCTGCTATCCAAACTTGACCTGCTGTTACTGTTTTAAGTTCATTTCGAGATAATTTTTTAAAATTTTTCATTGTAAATAAATTTTTCATTGTAAATAAATTTTTTAATTAAATAATAAATTTGTGTTTAAACTTTTTTGCGCATTTGGGTTTTAACGCTTCAAAGAAAAAAAATAAAAAAGTAATATTTACAATGGCTTTCAGTAATTTTTATTGATAAATTTATTATGTTAAGTAACTAATTATATGATAGTTATATTTAAATAAAAGTCACAAATAAATAAAAATAATCAGATTATATTAACTAAAAATTAATTTAAGAATTTTCAATTTCCTCTTTCGCTTTCTTCGTTAAAGATTTAAACACCAGATCATAAGACTGATCGATCATTTTTAAGATAAGTTCTCTTCTTAAACCGTCGACTGCTACCGAATTCCAATGTGTCTTATTCATATGAAAAGCACCTTTAATTTGTGGGTATTGTTCTCGAAGTTCGGCGCTCCATTCAGGATCGGTTTTTACATTGATTACTAGGGGTTGTTTTTCTAATGACATTAAGAGAAACATTTTTGTTCCGACTTTCATCACAAGTGTTTCCTGATCAAAAGGAAAACTTTCTGTAACGCCTTTTTTTGAAAGGCAATAATCTAAAATTTGGTTGGCATCCATTTAGTATGAGTAATTGATAATATGTAATGAGCAATTTTAAGAAGATTAAATTATTTATGTTTTAATCCTAATAATTCTATCAAATTTAGTAAATTTAAGAAAGAAAATACCAACACAAAAATCACATTTTATTATGAAAGCTTTGGTAATCGGTGCTACAGGCGCCACAGGAAAAGATTTGGTACAACAATTATTGAATGATAAAGACTTTGAAGAAGTAAATGTTTTTGTACGAAAACCAATCAATCTTCAAAATGATAAACTGAAAGTTCATGTTGTCAACTTTGAAAAACCTGAAGAATGGAAAAGTTTCGTAAAAGGTGATGTTGCCTTTTCCTGTCTGGGGACAACCCTGAAAGATGCAGGAAGCAAGGAAGCGCAGAAAAAAGTTGATTTTGATTATCAGTATGAATTTGCAAAAGCTGCCAAAGAAAATAATGTGGATGATTACATTTTAGTTTCAGCTTACGGAGCCAGTCCGAAGTCTAAAATTTTCTATTCTAAAATGAAAGGTGAACTTGAAGAAGCCGTAAAACAGCTACACTTCAATAAAATCACGATTTTTAAACCAGGAATGTTGGAGAGAAAAGATTCTGAACGAACCGGAGAAGTTTTAGGAAGCAGAATCATTAAATTTGCCAATAAACTCGGGCTTTTTGAAAGCCAGAAACCACTTCCTACAGATATTTTAGCTAAAGCAATGGTGAATTCTTCAAAAATAAAAAGCAACGGTTATTCCAGTATAAAATTGGGCAATATTTTTGGATTCGCTGAGAAAAGCAATGACTGATTTTTAATTGTGAATGGTCAATTTTCACAAAAATAATAACTCCGCTCAGAAAAATTTCTAAGCGGAGTTGATTTTTATTTACAAAATATTTCTACTGCAAATACTTAGTAATCGCTTTATCAGTAGGTTTCGTAGTACTGATAAAAGTATCAACTAATTTTCCGTTTTCATCTATTAAGAACTTTGTAAAATTCCAAAGGATCGTTGTATTTTTCACTCCGTTAAGTTCTTTTTCAGTTAAATATTTAAAGATTGGAGCCGTATCATCGCCTTTTACAGAAACTTTTGCTGCTAATGGAAATGTAACGCCATAATTTTTCTGGCAGAAAGCTCCGATTTCAACATTGGTTCCGGGTTCCTGCCCTCCAAAGTTATTTGCCGGAAAACCCACAACAACCAATTTATCTTTATATTCGTTTGATAACTTCTCAAGATCAGCATATTGAGGGGTAAAACCACATTCTGAAGCCGTATTCACAATAAGGATTTTCTTTCCTTTAAAATCGGCAAAATTGATTTGCTTTCCTTCTTCCAAAGCATCAACTTTGTAATCGTATATTGTTTTTCCCATAAGTTCTTTACTTTTAGTTTTTGATGCACTTTTTTTCTGTGCGCAACTGTTGAAAAATGCTACAAATGAAAGCAGCATGATAAATAACTTTTTCATTAGATTTAATATTAATGATGAATTTTAAAACTTAAAAATATTGGTAGGAAAAACTTTATTGATTTCTACTTTATTGAGTAGCATCACAAAATCCCCATCTTTTTTTGAGCTCGAAGATTCGATTCTGAATGGCATTAATAAATTTCCCACCTTTTTGTAATCAGAATAACTCAATGTTTCTTCCCTCTTTATTTCTTTTAAAAGCATGTATGTTTTTGTGTCAAAATAGTAAAGATTTTTATTCACATTTTTGGTAAGTTCCACTTTGTGGCAATAGATCTCTCCTACTTTTTCTTTTCCTAAATATTTAGCCTCAAAACCTTTGTTTTCCCAATCGATAAAATCATTATCAAAACTTTCGGAAACATAATCGGGGTACACCTGAAGTTTATTGGTTGCATAATTCATTGCGTAACCTTTATTCCCGTCATAGCCTTCAATAGCAGTTTCTTTACCGTTGATCGTAAGAACGGTTTTTGTAAGATTCGGACGTTGCTGATAAATTTTAATAGGATATTCGTCTTTAATCCCTAAAATTACTTTCCCTTGCAGTAATACTGAATTTAAAAGCTTCCAACTTGTTAATCCTCCGGACAATTCGATGTTTTTATCAATAATTTCTTTTGCAGTCTGAGCAAAAGACAGTTGCGAAAATACCAGGACGAGTACTAAGAGTAATTTCTTCATTCAATCAATTTATAAATTCAAATATAAGTCTTTCTTTCCTAATGTAACAATGTAGAAATCTAATGGTGCAACAAATATATCAATTTTGTAGTATATTGGTTTTATCAGCTTTCCCTCACCCTTGGCTTGAGACTTTTTACCTTACACTTGGCTCTTTTACAATAACTTTCTTGCTTTTTCCAAATCTTCCGGTGTGTCAATTCCTACTCCAACGAAATTGGTTTCTATCAGCTTGATTTTCATGCCATATTCCAAATAACGGATGCATTCTATTTTTTCTGAAATTTCCAAAGGTTTCATTTCTAATTTTGAAAACTGAAGCAAAGCATGTTTTCTGAAAGCATAAACTCCGATATGTTTAAAATAATTGATGTCATAAGAAGTTTCTCTATGGAAAGGAATCACAGAACGGCTGAAATAAAGCGCAAAACCATTATTATCAGTAATTACTTTTACGTTATTAGGATTTTCAATTTCTTCTTTTTCAGTGAGTTGAATTTTCAAAGATGCTAAAGAAATTTCCTGATTATCATCCTGTTTAAAAACTTCAATCAGTTGCTTCAGAGGTTCTAATTTTAGAAAAGGTTCGTCACCCTGGACGTTGATTACAATGTCGCAATCAATGTTTTGCACAGCTTCTGCGATTCGGTCACTTCCCGTTTCGTGTTGGCCCGTCATAACGGCTTTTCCACCATTATTTTTTATTTCTTCAAAAATAATTTCAGAGTCTGTAGCTACAAAAACTTCATCAAACAAACCTGTTTCCACGACATTCTGATAAGTAGTCGTAATGACGGTTTTTTCACCTAAAATCTGCATCAGTTTTCCGGGAAAACGGCTTGCTTCGTAACGCGCGGGGATGACGGCGATTATTTTCATATATTTTCTTTACTTTCTAATTAAAATCAAAATTGTACAAAATACAAATCGTTTGCAGCCCGACTTGAGCGGAGCTCTTTTTGCTGTAACAAAGTGAAAGCAAAAAAGCGGGAGTGGAAGGCGGAAAAAGCTGCCATAAAAATAAAACTGTTCATGAATATTGCCTTAAAATTCCAAAAAGATCGCCGAAGTACAAATCTCCGGCAATTTATATGATTTTTTCTAAAACTCAAATTCTCCTATTGATAATTTTGCTGTCACTTTCTCATTTATTTTCTTTTCGGCTCTGGAAAACGAAAATTTTTCGTTCCTGTCTTCAGTCTGAATAATAGAGGTACACTTCCGCCATCACGGTTTTTGGTCCCGAAAGTATATCCTGCCTTTCTCCAAAGAATTGTCTTGATTTATTATTTCCTTTGATCGCTTTCTTCAGTAAAAAAACTGTTTCGAACCAAAACCTTGTGTAAAATCGAAGTTAAAAAAATGTTGACTCTAATGAAAGAATCAACATTTTATAAAATTTTAAAAAATTAATTTATTTCAAATTATTTAAAGCATTTTCCAATTTTGGCATCATTACTTCAATTTCAGTGATATCTAAACCACCCACAGAAGCTCTGAACCAAGGCTCAGATTTTGCCTCTCCGAAAGCTGAGAAAGGAACTAAAGCTACACCGGCTTCATTGATTAAATAAAATACCAAGTCTGAAGAATTTTCAATCACAGTTCCGTCAGGTTTTGTTTTTCCGATATAATCCAATTTGATTGTCAGATACAATGCTCCCATTGGTTCGATGCTTTCTACAGCAAGACCTTTTCCTTTCAGATCCTGAATTCCGTTGTGAAGAACTTTTAAACTAGCTTCAAGCTTTCCTTTAAATTCATTAACGAAAGTATCCACATGATCAGAGTTTTGATAATATTTTGCAGTTGCTTCCTGCTCAGGTTTTGGTGCCCAAGCTCCAACGTGAGTAAGAAGTGCTTTCATTTTATCAATGATGTTTGCAGGACCAAATCCCCAACCAACACGTACTCCGGTTGCAGCAAGACATTTTGAAATTCCATCAATATAGATCGTAAATTCTCTCATTTCCGGGAAAAGTGAAACAGGATCAACATGCTTTGCTCCAAAAGTAAGATTTGAGTAGATCTGATCATACATTATGTACAATGGCTTTTCATCTGCTCCTCTTCTTTTGTTTTCTTCTAAAACAAGCTCGCAGATTTCAGAAAGCTGTTCTTCTGTAAACATCGTTCCTGTAGGATTCAACGGAGAGCAAAGTGCCAACAAAACAGCGCCGCTCAAATGAGGTTTAAGCTCTGCTGCAGTTGGTAAAAAGTTATTTTCGGGAGTTGTCTTTACTTCGATTGCATCTGCTGAAGTAAGATATGCGTAATGGTTGTTGTTCCAAGAAGGAGTTGGATAGATCACCTTATCGCCTTCGTCAACAATTACTTTGTAAACTGCATAAATCAATGGTCTTGAACCTGCTGTGATTAAAACATCATTCGCATCATAGTCAAGGTTCCATCTTCTTTTAAGATCATTAGAAACCTCTTTTCTTAAAGATAAAAGTCCGTTTGCAGGCGGATAATTTGTTAAATTATTCTGATACGCTTTCTGAATTTCTTCTTTCAACTCTGCCGGAATCGGATACAGATTAGAATTCAGGTCGCCAATGGTAAGGTTGGCTATTTCTGCTCCTTTTGCCTTTAAATCATTTACTTCATTACCAATTTTTACAATTTCAGAACCGATCAGGTTCGCCGCTAATTTTGAAACTTTCACTTTTTTTATTATTAGAAATTAGAATTTAGAAACTAGAAATTAGATTTAAAACATCATAAAAAATGCAATGAATCTAATTTCTAAATTCTTATTAATTTAATTGAAGATCTTTTCTTACTTCCTCTATCTTTGCTTCTAAAGCTTTTAAGGTTGATTTAAAATCTTCTTTTGAGTTTAAATTTTGTTTTACAGAAATATAAAATTTGATTTTAGGCTCTGTTCCTGAAGGTCTTACGCAAACTTTTGTTCCGTCTTGTGTGTAATAAATTAAAACATTTGATTTTGGAATATCATCCATCGCATGTTTTTTATTTTCAGAGACCACAAAATTAGTTTGCTCTTTAAAATCTTTAACTTCTTCCACTGGTGAACCAGCCAATGATTTTGGAGGATTTTCACGGAAATTCTTCATCATATTCTGAATTTCTTCCGCTCCGTCTCTACCTTTTCTTACTAAATTTACCAAACCTTCATAATACATTCCGGTTTCCTGATAAATTTCGATAAGATATTCATACACCGTTTTTCCGTTGGCTTTGCACCAAGCTGCAATTTCGCAAGCTAAGACAATACTCCCGCAAGAATCTTTGTCACGCACAAAATCTCCGGTCATAAATCCGAAACTTTCTTCACCACCGCAAATGAATTTTTCCTGACCTTCAAAATCACGGATCATTTTTCCGATCCATTTGAAGCCTGTCAATCCGACTTTGCAGTCAACTCCAAATTTTTTGGCAATATCAAAGAAAATATCTGAAGTAACAATTGTAGAGCCGATAAATTCTTGTCCGGTAATTTTATTTTGTTTTTTTAATTGGTCTAAAATATAATACGTCAAAATTGTATTACACTGATTTCCGTTCAGTAACTGAATTCCGCCTTCCAGATTTCTTACCGCAATTCCCAATCTGTCACCATCTGGATCAGTTCCGATTACGATATCTGCGTTTGTGATTTTCGCTAAATCCATTGCCATTTCCAAAGCTGCAGGTTCTTCCGGGTTCGGAGAATCTACAGTCGGGAAATTTCCGCTCGGAATCATTTGTTCTTTAACTAAATCAACCTTTTTGAAACCGGCTTTTTCCAAAGCTTTTGGAACAGTAGTATAAGTCGTACCGTGGATTGATGTGAAAACGATATTCAAATTACCTTTTCCAACATCTTGGTAAGTAGAATTTTCGATACAGGCATCGATATAAACATCATCCTGCTCCTCTCCGATCCATTCGATCAAATCATCGTTTCCATCAAATTTAATTTCTTCAAATTTCACAGAATATACCTCATTGATAATCGCTTCATCATGTGGCGGAACGATTTGTGCTCCGTCGTTCCAATATACTTTGTAACCGTTGTATTCTGGTGGATTATGAGAAGCTGTCAACACAATTCCACCGTTACATTTTTTGTCACGAACGGTGAAAGATAATTCAGGAGTTGGTCTGTGATCTTTAAAAAGAAGAACTTTAATTCCGTTGGCTGTTAAAACATCAGCAACCAGTTTTCCGAATTCTTTTGAGTTGTGACGAACGTCATACGCAATCGCAACCTTGATTTCCTCACCTGGAAATTGCTGTAACATATAATTCGCAAGTCCCTGTGTTGCTTGACCTAACGTGTATTTATTTAAACGATTAGTTCCAACACCCATAATTCCACGCATTCCTCCAGTTCCGAATTCTAATTCTCTATAAAAAGAATCTTCCAAATCAGGAGAATTGCTGTCGATTAACAATTGAACAGCATCTTTTGTTTCCTGATCAAATGTATCTGAAAGCCATAATTTAGCTTTATCGATGGTTGATATTTCTGACATTATTTATAGTTTATTTATTATTGTCCAACAGGTTTATTACCAATATAAGCAGGTATGACAACTGCAACGCCTACTATTCCTACGATCAGAGGAATTGTTTTTCCTGTACTTGATTTTAAAATTTTATTAATATTACTTTTCTCAATCTGAACTTCTGAATTTTCTTGTTTTCCGATAATTGCATTTTCGGTCTGGTTTAAAAATTCAAACTGTCTTATTTTATTTCCGTCTTTTGTTTCAATTATATATTTTGAATTATTTCTTAAAACAGAATAATCATAATTATTTTTGGAACTCACTTTTGTTGATACACAAGATGTTGAGCACGTTGCGATCAGTATTAAAAATAGTAAAACAGTTTTCATCTACTTATACAAATACATTTTAGAAATTCTACTGAAGCTTTTTATTCTCAACTCTTGTCGTTTTATCAACCTTAAAAGCTCTAATCGGATCGTTATAATACAAAAACTTTGCTGTATTTTGTATATTTCCTTTCAATGAATCTTTTACGTTAACTTCTGCATAATTTCCGTTTTTGGAATCTATGTTTAAATTAACGATTTTCCAATACGGAGCAATCAAACTTGCTGTATCTGAGATCTTTATCACTGCATCTTTAGTTTCACCCAAAAAATTAGCACGGCTTCGATTCATCATTTCAATTTCTGCTCTTCTCGTGTTGACCGAGCCCATAAAAGTAGCATTATTTTTTAAATTGAGTTTAAAATTATCGGTTTTAATTTCGCTCGAAATATTCATTTCAACAGAATCTGAAAGAGAAACTTTTTCTAAATTATATTTGGAATAAATGGTCACATTATAAAAATCCACTCCTTTTGTACCCCTATTTTCTTTGATAGAAAGTGTTTTCTCATCTACATCAACATCCAGATTATCAGCAATATTTGGATAAGTTTCTATTTCAACAAAATTTTTCGGACCTCTTGCATAGAATACTCGGAATTTTCCGTCTAAATCTAAATTCACAAACTCTTCAACATCAATGTCTTTTTTTTCAAGATTTCCTTTTGGGGAAACTTTCCCGCAAGAAACCAAAGCTAAAATTGAAAGCACATAAAAAATCTTTTTCATCTTATATCACTTCGTCAATATTATAATTTTTGTGCTCTCTGTTTGTTCTGATGATCATTTCACCCAAGAATCCTGCGATGAAAAGTAAAGTTCCCATCAACATCATCGTTAATGCAATGAAAAACCAAGGATTATTAGTAATTAGATGTCCATAAATCCCTCTTGCAACATCAATTAATTTTGAAACTCCCAACCAAAGTGCCGAAAGAAAACCGATGATGAACATTAAAGTTCCAACAGCACCAAAGAAATGCATCGGTCTTCCACCAAAACGGCTTACAAACCAAAGTGTTACCAAATCTAAAAACCCACGGACGAATCTTTCAGTTCCAAATTTTGAGGTTCCGTAAGGTCTTGCCTGATGCGGAACTTCTTTTTCGGTAATTCTTCTGAAACCCGCATTGGCAGCCAAAACCGGAATATATCGATGCATATCTCCGTAAACATCGATTGATTTTACAACTTGTTTTTTATAAGCTTTCAGACCACAATTAAAATCGTGAAGATAAACTCCGGAAACTTTTCTTGCAGCTGCGTTAAATAGTTTTGACGGAATATTTTTAGTCATCACATTGTCAAAACGCTTCTTTTTCCATCCGGAAACGATGTCATAATTATCTTCAATCACCATTTTGTACAACTCAGGAATTTCTTCCGGAAAATCCTGCAAATCGGCATCCATTGTGATAATGACATCACCGTTTGTTCTTTCAAAAGCTGCATGTAAAGCCTGGGATTTTCCATAATTTTTGGAAAATTTTATTCCGTGGATCTGTGGATGCTGTACTTTTAAATTCTCAATAATGCTCCACGATAAATCTGTACTTCCGTCGTCGATGAACCAAACTTCGTAGGATAAGTTGCCTGTTTTGCAAACATTATCAATTCTTGTAAAAAGCTCCTCAAGAGATTCTTCTTCGTTAAGCAACGGAATAACTATAGATAAATTCATTTAATTTCAATAAAAAATTACTCTTCAATGATTTCTTCGGGCATTGTTTTCTTTCTGAAAAACGCCCCGAAAAATACTGACAAAACTACGTAAAATATAAGAATTGCGGCAAAATATCCTGAAAAATGACTGGCTGTCAACATATCTTTTCCTTTAACCGTTTTAGGGTCAAATCTCTGAAGACCTTCCTGATATTTTTGCTCGAGTTCATCAATGTCTTTTTGATGTTTCAGAATTTTTTTAGCAGAATAATATTCTTTATCCAATTCTGATTTTTGTCTCTGAACATACTGATAATTGAGCAATTTTTTCGCATCGGTATCTATATAATTCAGGAATGCAAAAATACTCACAATTGATAAAATTCCGCCGATAAACATTGGAGTAAAAGCTCTTTTAAACGCTTCTCTGAAGCCCATTCTATGGTCATTCCAACGGGATTTTACAGACCAGAATGCCGCTAAAGCATAAAAAATCGGCAAAACAAACGCATTTACTTTTAAAGAGGTATCGAAATACGTGATTCCTGAGAAAAAATAGTATACTACAAAGAAAATCAGCATTGTAGCTCCAAATAATAAAATTCCTAATGTGGTTGGACTTTTCGTCATAATTTAATTTTTTCGAAAAAATATTGAAAAATATTGCCCTAAATTTCAGCAGTTTAGCTCTGACAAAGCATTTTTAAATAGTTTTTTCTGTAATAATATTTCCAAATTTATAATTAATTCCTATCTTTGCAACGGCAAGTCCTAAACAACCAGCTCCTGAGAATCCTCCAGGGTGGGAACGCAGCAAAGGTAATTGGTCGTAGCGGTGTGATTTAGGTAGCTTGCCATTTTTTATTTTTATAAGTTAAGAGATTAAGATGATTTTATTTAAATTACTTAATCTCTTAATTTTTTTGTTATATATCGAAACTTTCGCCCAGTTTTGGAAGAATCAGTTCCACATTCTTTTCGCTGAAATTTTTCATTGCACTTTCATGATTAATTTCAATCGCAGGAAATGTATCAAAATGACATCCGATCACTTTCGGAGTTTTCAATAATTCTGAAGCTGCAAAAGCTGCTTTTCTTGAACACATCGTGTAATGACCACCGATCGGAAGAATTGATAAATCTAAATTTCCGAATAATTGTGGAAACAACTGCATATCTGCCATTACTCCCGTATCTCCTGCCAAATAAACATTCTTACCTTCAGGAAGTCTGAAAATATACCCTACAGGAACCCCACCATAGCTACCGTCAGGAAACGAACTTGTATGATGAGCCGGAACCATAGAGATTTTAAGATCATCGATTTTTGCAGACCCTCCCAAGTTTACATCATCTTTATTTTTAGCATCCTTGAAGTAAGCACAAATCTCAGGCTGACCGATAATTGTAGCTTCCGGATAATGTTGCAACACTTCTTCTACATCGGCAATATGATCTCCGTGAGCGTGAGTCAAAAGAATATAATCTATTTTCTGAGCTGAAATATCAAATCCCGATTCTGCTTTTTTATAATTATAAAACGGATCACATAAGATTGTTTTTTCCTTGTAAGTGAATAGAAAACAGTTTTGTCCTAAATATTGTATTTTCATTTTATTTATTTTGAATTATTTTAAACACTAATAGCACTAATATTTTTCACGAATTACACAAATTTCTAATTTTAGAATAAGCAAAAAATTAAATAATATTATTTGAAAAAATTAAGTCCGATTGCAGTCATTACCGCCATCATAAACGTAAGAATTCCAACCTGTTTCAAAAACGGATCAAGTTGTTTTGGCTCTTTTACTTCCATAATTTTTCTTCTCAGTTTAGCAAATGGAATAATTAAAATCATCACAATAAAAACGTAGTAATTCTGTGACTGCAAGAATCCGTTTAATGCTAAAAATATAAGAATTAATATCAATGGAAATTGTAATAAAACCATTTCGTAGATCATGGCATTTTTAAAACCGATTCTCAAAGCAAAACTATTTTTTCCTGATAATTTATCACTTTCTATATCTCTCATATTATTGAGATTAAGAACCGCCATACTCATCATTCCAACAGCTGTTCCAGGCAAAAGCATGTCCCAACTGAATGTTTTTGTGAATAGAAAATAACTTCCGCAAACAGAAACCAATCCGAAAAAGATAAATACGAAAAGGTCTCCTAATCCCATGTATCCGTATGGTTTTTTACCTACTGTATACCCTATTGCAGCTAAAATACTTGTTAATCCCAATCCTATGAAGATGTAAAATTCATTCATATATTCCGGAATAAAAGCGATGTACAACAAAGCAATAGTTGCCACAAAAGACAATATGGAAAATAAAATTACAGCATTTCTCATTTGCTTTGCCGTAATTTTCCCGGAAGCTACAGCTCTTGTCTCTGCCTCAGATGCTCTTTTTGCATCGGTTCCTTTTATTCCATCGCCGTAATCATTGGCATAATTTGACAAAATCTGATACAATAAAGTTACCAAAAGTGCCAAGGCAAAAATTTTCCAGTCCCAGGCTCCGCCTTCACCCCAAAGTCTCCACTTTGCGATGAATGAGCCCATAATAATTCCGCTTAAAGAAAGCGGTAAAGTTCTCAGCCTTGCGGCTTTTATCCAATCTGACATTAAATTTTATTTAATTATTCTTAGAATTTTCAATTTTATAAATACAGTAATTCAGCAGTTTTCTGATTTTCAAAAAATCTAAAGCTACTATTTTAAAATGTCCGGCAGACGTATAAAAAGTGATACTTCCTAAGTTTGTTTTTCTTTGCCAAAAATACTGAGAAATTTTCACAGTCTGAAGTTTTTCCACCTCAAAAGTTCGGTAATCTACATCCCAAATTCCTGATTTTAGTCTGATAAATCTTTCGTTAAAAAACAATGTTAAATTTCGAAATGAAAACAAGATCAATATTTCTGTCAAAACAGTATAAATTACCACTAAGAACCAGTAGTTTATAAATAAATCTTTCTCTATGATGAAAATTAAAAATAATGGCAGAATAATCCATTGAAAATTATTTACAATAATTAATCTGAAATTAGGTTTTAAATAATTGCTGAAAACCGGATCTTCATTCCAAATCGATGAAGTGAGTTTTCGTTTTTCAGCTTTGTTGATCCCGGGAATTGCCGAGACATTTTTCTCGTCTTCATTTTTTCCGATCTGCAAAAATTTCACAAAAGAAATTTTCATTTTTTTCTGAAGCCAATTTTGCGTTTCGGTCACAACCTGTACTTTCGACTTCGTTACAATAGAATTTTTAGTATTAAACAAACCAAATTCAAATGAGAAACTCTGAATATTTTCGGTAATTTTAAAATTGTAATATTTAATCAGTGTGCGAACCGCATTAATCAAAATACCTAAAATCATAACCACCAAAACAAGACCGAGTACCATCGGAATAGAAAATGCAAGAACCTGAGATTCAATTGTATCATAATCCAATTCTGCATCGAATTTTGCTTTTTTCAAAAGATTATTAATTTCTGAAAAACCATAAATTACCAAACTTACCAAAGCAAAAAAACTCTGAATATAATTGGCTGTGATTCCGTATTTCAACAAGCTATATGTTGAAATTTTTATTTGTCGAAGGTCTTTTATTTTTTCTTTTGCAGGAACTTCTTCCGACTGATCAGTAATTGTTTCGGCTTTTGATTCTAATAAAAGATATTTTTTGAGATCAACTGCATTTTGTTTAGAAAGCGCAGAAATCTTCACCTCTTTTTCAGAACTTCCGGGCGTATCAATTTCGAGCTTGTAGATATTAAAAAACCGATGAACGAAAGGTTGAGAAATATTGACCTCCTGAATATTTTCTTTTTTTATCTTGGTTACCGATCTGTTGATGATTCCTTCGTGAATCACAAACTCTTCGTTTTCTGCATCAATGTAGTATGTAAAATGATAATATTTCAAAATTGCCGAAGCAATGAGAATCAATAAAGCTGCGATAATTGCAACGATAATAATCCATGAATTTACTCTGTCTTTATTCACAAAAAAAAGAATGACAAAAACCCATAAGTTTTTTATAACCATTCCTATATTATACAGAAAAAGAAGGACAATACCTGTTTTTGACTGTCGTTGAGGCTGAAAAAAAGAATTATGCTTCTTTTCCATCTTCAGTTTTTTCTTTCGAAATACTTTTCCGAATCAAATTGTTAATTCCCTCTGCAATATCTTCCGGTAATCCATTGACAGTAATATCACCACCGTTTATTCCGGCTGTGAAGACAGATATTGATTTTAAATTTAGTATTTTCGAAAACCATCCCTGTTCTACTTTGATATGCTGAATTCTGTTGAACGGAACAATAATTAAACTTCGTTTCAGCCAACCATACTGATAAACCAAATCCTTTTGGCGAACTGCATATTTTCTGAATTTAAAACCAATAACAGCATTCAGAAAGAGAAAAATGATCATCAGAAAAATTACGATACCAATCGCCAAAACCTGAATCAAACTGAGATTGAAGTAAAAGAAATAAAAAGCCAAAGAAACCGCTCCGATTAATACAACCGAAAATAAGCTAAGATTCAATAGAATAATCTTGAGATATTTTGATGATACTGAAGTCAGTTTTACATCACTGAAATCAGGAATATCCAGATCAAAAATCTGAGGGTTTTGAAAGTTTTGCTCCATATTATATGAATCTCTCACAGATTGTACAGATAAAGCAGACTTTATTGTTTATGATCTTCAGAATTCGATAAATCTGTGAGAGTTTAAATTGTTGATTAATTTGAAAAAACAAATTAATCATGTGATATTTAAGAAATCCATTGATCTTTTCCGAAATCAGGCTTTCTTTTTTCAAGGAATGCATTCCTGCCTTCTTTTGCTTCTTCCGTCATGTAAGCCAGACGAGTTGCTTCACCTGCAAAAATCTGCTGACCGACCATTCCATCATCAGTTAAATTCATTGCAAATTTCAGCATTCTAATAGAGGTAGGAGATTTAGCTAAAATTTCCTGTGCCCATTCATAAGCGGTATCTTCTAATTCTTCGTGAGGAATTACGGCATTTACCATTCCCATTTCCAAAGCTTCCTGAGCTGAATAATTTCTACCTAAAAAGAAAATTTCACGGGCTTTTTTCTGTCCGACCATTTTTGCCAAGTAAGCAGAACCATAACCACCGTCGAAACTTGTCACATCGGCATCTGTTTGTTTGAAAATTGCGTGCTCTTTACTTGCTAAAGTCAAGTCACAAACTACATGAAGAGAATGACCGCCACCAACTGCCCAACCGGGAACAACTGCAATTACAGCTTTTGGCATAAAACGGATTAAACGCTGAACTTCTAAAATATTTAAACGATGTCTTCCGTCATCACCTACATAACCTTGCTGACCCCTTGCATTCTGATCACCTCCGCTGCAGAAAGCCCAACCTCCGTCTTTCGTACTAGGTCCTTCACCCGAGAGCAAAACAACACCTATCGAAGAATCTTCGTAAGCATCATAAAAAGCATCATATAATTCTGAGGTTGTTTTTGGTCTGAAAGCATTACGAACTTCAGGTCTGTTGAAGGCAATTCTTGCAATACCATTACATTTTTTATAGGTAATATCTTCGTATTCTTTGACGGTTTTCCACTCGATCATTTTGTAAAAATTTTTCCCAAAGATACGGAATTGCGGAGAAATTTTAAGGTGATTTTTGATCATAATCGTGTGTAAACTTGTTGAATTTTGAGTCTTTAAAAGATATTAATCATAAAAAAACCGAAACAAATTGTTTCGGTTGATATTAAAATTCAATTGCTTGAAATTATTTTGGCTGTTTAGCCTCAAGTTCAGCTTGTTTAGCTTTCATTTCGTTTGCTTTTGCCTGATTTTTTGTTATGCTATAGATCTCTCTCAAAGTTGATACAGCATCAATATTTTCAGAATTTGTCTGATACCATTTCTCTGCGTAAGGCAAAGCTTTATTAAATCTATCTCTTCTTTCTTCAATTAACTTTGTAGCTTCATCCGGATTAGATTTTCTTAAAGCATTGATACTTTCAACCGCTTTAGCATCATCACCAATGAGTGTATATACTAAATTTTGATTAGCATTGTTAGATAATTTAGGATCATTAGAAGCGAGTTGAATTGCTTTTTGAAATGAAGCAATCGCATCGTTTGCGGTGGCGGGATTTTTCGATTGCAAAACTCCTAAATTGTACCAATTGGTTCCATCATTAGGATTCTTGGCTAACTGCTCTTTCAGATTTGCCATAAATTTATCGGTATTCCCAGTTGCATACAAAGCTGAACCTTGATACTCTTTCAATTTTGCATTGTTAGGATATTTTGCCAAACCTTTCTCAATAATTGCTAAAGCTTCGTCATTCTTTTTAGCATTTAAAAGTAATGTTGACAAAGTTTCGTACAAATCCGGTTCAACACTTTTTGTCTGCTCAGTTTTGAAATCTGTATAATCTTTTGAAGATGATTTTTTTAGCAAATCCCAAGTATTTTTATCAAGTGTAGTTACTTCGCCTGTCTTTATGGCTTTTGCTGTATACTGTGTTTGTACTCCTGTATAACCCGAATTAATTAAATCAGTATAAATTTTTATGGATTCATCAATATTATTTGCAAGAGCATAGCTTAATCCTGCATAATACATATAGATTTTATCGTCCTGACCATTTGCTTTCATCAAATTATAAACCTCTAAAAACTTTGGTGCAGCTACGGTATAATTTTTTGCCTGATAAGCATCCATTGCTGCTTTATTAGAAGCCTGTAATTGCGCATTTACATCTTTTGCATCTTGCTTCTGTCCGAAAACAAATGCTGATGAAACGATAGCTATACCTAAAATTAGCTTTTTCATAATAACAATTTTTTTTTATATTAATTATTCTTGAGAGTCTGAATTTTCAGTTTCGTCTGCTGAATCTTCATTTTCAGTATTGTTTTCTATTTCCGGAGCATCATTTTCGTCTGTAGGAATTGCTGTTGCTTCTGTACCTTCTAAAAGTTCCTCTTCTTCCACAACGTCTTTATCCATTTCAACTTTTGCGATGGCTGCAATTTCGTCATTCTTTTTAAGATTGATCATTTTCACACCCTGAGTATTTCTACCCATTACACGCATCTCATTCATATTCATTCTGATGGCAACTCCAGATTTATTGATAATCATTAATCCATCTTCATCAGTAACATTTTGAATAGCAATAAGATTACCTGTTTTTTCAGTGATATTTAAGGTAATAACTCCTTTACCACCTCTGTTGGTAATTCTGTAGTCTTCAACAGCAGTTCTCTTACCATATCCTTTTTCAGATACCACAAGAACTGTATCATTTTCCAAATCGTTCACAACAATCATACCAATTACCTCATCATTATCTTCCATGCTGATCCCTCGAACTCCGATAGAACCTCTGCCTACTTCTCTTACTTTTGCTTCAGGAAAACGGATACATTTACCATTCTTTGTAGCAATCATGATCTCAGAAGTTCCGTTTGTAAGATATGCACCAAGCAACATGTCATTATCTCTGATTTCAATTGCATTGACACCATTCACCCTCGGTCTGGAATACGCTTCAAGAGACGTTTTCTTAATGGTACCGTTTTTGGTTACCATTACCACGCTCATCTGATTGACGTATTCAGCATCCTTTAAGTTATTGGTTCTGATGTAAGCTTTGATCTTATCATCCGGCTCAATGTTGATTAAGTTTTGTACAGCTCTTCCTTTTGCAGTTTTAGAACCTTCAGGAATTTCAAATACTCTTAACCAGTAACATTTACCTTTTTCTGTAAAGAACAACATATACTGGTGATTGGTCGCAGATACGATGTATTCTAAGAAATCGGAATCTCTTGTCGTAGCTGCTTTATTACCTACACCACCTCTACTCTGAATTTTGTATTCTGAAAGCAATGTTCTCTTCACATATCCTGCATGAGAAATAGTTAGAACTACCGCTTCGTTCGGAATAATATCTTCAATCGACATTTCACCTCCTGAATAATCGATTTCCGTTCTTCTTTCGTCGCCGTATTTTTCTTTAATTTCAATTAATTCATCTTTAATGATCTGGAATCTTCTTGGTTCGTTTGCCAAAATATCTTCCAAATTATTAATTTCTTTCATAATCGCTTCATACTCATCACGGATCTTGTCAAGTTCCATTCCTGTCAAACGAGCCAAACGAAGATCCAGAATCGCCTGAGCCTGAAGTTCAGACAAATCAAATTCCTGAATAATTCCTTCTTTTGCCGCTTGTGGAGTAGCACTGTGACGAATAATAGAAATAGCTTTATCTAAAGAATCCTGAGTACCGATCACCTTCATGAAACCTTCAAGAATGTGCGCTCTTTCTCTCGCTTTTTTAAGCTCATATTCCGTTCTTCTTACGATGATAACGTGTCTGTGCTCAACAAAATGATGGATAATGTCTTTTAAATTCAGCTGCTCCGGTCTTCCGTGTACCAACGCAATATTGTTGACACTGAAAGAAGTCTGAAGCGAAGTATATTTATATAATAAGTTTAAAACAACATTAGGAATCGCATCGTTTTTCAATTCATAAACAATACGCATCCCGTTTCTGTCAGATTCATCTCTGATTTCGAAGATACCTGGAATTTTTTCGTCTTTCACCAACTCAGCTGTTCTGGCAATCATTTCAGCCTTGTTCACCTGATAAGGTATCTCAGTTACAATAATAGCATTTCTGTTATGAACTTCCTCAAAACTTACTTTTGCTCTCAAAACTACCCTTCCTCTTCCTGTATGGAAAGCATCTCTTACACCGTCATATCCATAGATGATTCCACCTGTTGGAAAATCGGGAGCAACGATGTGCTGCATCAATTCATCAATTGTAATTTCTCTGTTATCGATGTATGCAGTGATTGCGTCAACGGCTTCAGATAAATTGTGCGGAGCCATATTGGTTGCCATACCTACTGCAATACCTGAAGTACCGTTTACCAAAAGATTTGGAATTTTTGTAGGCATCACGCTTGGTTCCGTTAAACTGTCATCAAAGTTATTCTGAAAGTCTACCGTTTCTTTATCAAGATCTGATAATATATCGTCTGAAATTTTCTTTAATCTCGCTTCGGTATAACGCATTGCTGCAGGCGGATCACCATCCATTGAACCAAAGTTACCCTGCCCGTCAACCTGTGGATAACGTAAACTCCACGGCTGAGCCATTCTTACCATTGCATCGTATACAGAAGAATCTCCGTGTGGGTGATATTTACCTAAAACATCCCCTACGATTCTTGCAGATTTTAAGTATTTTCTGTTTGAAAAAACCCCTAATCCATACATACCGTAAAGTACTCTTCTATGAACAGGTTTCAAGCCATCTCTTACATCCGGTAAAGCTCTTGAAACAATAACGGACATTGAATAATCAATATAAGATGACTTCATTTCATCAACGATGTTGATAGGAATCAATCTTTCTCCTTCTTTTTGCATATATAACTTTTATTGTAATGATAATCAGATGTTTAAAAAACAACCTGAAAACTATTTATTTTGAATATTTAATAACGGGCTAATTTACGAAAATTTTACCGATTTTTGCCGAACTATTTATTCAATAATCTTAAAAATTCTTAAAAAATGAGCGTATTGAGCATTACTTTCCATTGTACAAAAAACAATATCGGAGAATGGGAAAATTACGTTGACGACACGTTGGTTCTGATGACTGAAAATCTAATGGATGTGGAAAAATATATCTTGTCTGAAGTGCACAGTGACTACATTGATGACGGTAAAAACTATAATCTTCTTCTGATTTTTGATGATGATGAAAAAAGGACTGAGTTTATCGAAAGTGAATTATTAAATATCTCTGAAAGAATCGAAAATAAATTTGGACAGGATGTAATGATCTTCACTACTTCTTTAAATCCTAAGAAAAAGAAAATTTAGGTGTACTCTAGTAAAAATACTTTTAAACTAATAAAATAATTAGGCTGTCTCAAAAATAAGACAGCCTAATTATTTATAAATTTACTACAACAACCGGTCTGCTATGATAAACTCGAGGTTGTCTATACCTCTTTTGAACATAATATCTGCGAGGTCTTACAGGTCTATAATGATGCTTTTTGTAATAATGCCTAGGAGCCTTGTGGTACGCAACTCTTTTATACTTTACTTTATGATGTCCTCTATGATGATTTTTGTATGAGTGAGGATGGTGACGTTTTTGGATCGGTTCTGCCTGATAAAATGCTACAGCAAAAATAACTAAGAACACTCCAATTACTTTAGATAAAAATTTCATAATGATAATAAATTTAAAGTTAGCTTCTCAAAAATTACAATACTGATGCCAAAAATTGAGAAGATTAAAATTGAATCACGGAATATTCCCTAAAATAATATGTATAAACCTTTATCTATTTCTGTTACTGGGATGACGTTCTTTTAGCTCTTCTACTTTTTTATCGTGACCAGGTGGCATTGGTCTTCGGCTGGGATGTGGAACACATGATGAAAAAAATCCTGCAATAACTATTATTACGACTATATTTTTGATAGGTTTCATAATCTTTGAAATTTAATTGACGATATTAATGATACAATCAAAATGCCAAAAGATTATTACTGTAATTTTAAAAAATATTTAATTTAAATCCTACAATATATTAGGGCTTCTTCTTTCCAACATCACAAGATCTTTCCAATCACCATGAAGTTGACCCACTTTTTCACGAACCCCTACATTCCTGAAACCATTTTTTAAATGAAATTTAATTGAGGCTTCATTCTCCGGAAAAATATTGGATTGTAAAGTCCAGAATCCATGGTTTTCGCTGTCGATAATGAGTTTTTTCAACAAAAGTGTACCCAAACCTTTTCCTACAAAATTTTGGTCAAAATAAATACTTACTTCAGCCACACCTTTAAAACATTCTCTTTTGCTTACGGGCTTTAAAGCACACCAACCAATCACTTCGCTCGTTTCAATTTCCAAAACCCAACGACAGTCGTTGATGAAACTGGTATTCCAAACCTCAACGTTGGGAAGTTCGGTATCAAAAGTCGCAATTCCGCTGTCTATACCTTGTTGAAAAATTTCCATTACACGAATTTCGTCTTTAGGAAGCATTTCTCTTATTTCGTAGTTCATTTTTTAATGATATTTTCTTTTATTTTTTCTCTTAATTCTCGAATAATGCGTCTGCTTGTCTTTCTCGTCCTCCGAAATCACACTTATATTTCCGTCAACTTCCAGAATTGCGAGTTTTACATTCTCAATAGTTTCAATTCCGTGTTCTCGGACTGCTTCGTTGATTTCGTCAAAGGTAATTTTTACTTTTCGCAAAGCGACATGATCTACAGTTCCGTCCTTCACCAAAATTACAGGATCTGCCTCCATGAAACTGGCAAATGAGCGGTTGGAAAACATCAGTCTTTTTAATGTAAAATTAGCAGCAAACAAAACCAAAGCAGCAACAATTCCGCCTTCAAGCGATGTATTTTCGCCGACCATTGCATTCTGCACTGCATTTGAAATTAATAACAGCAAAACAACATCACCCGCATTGAGCTGTGAAAGCTGATTTTTCCCAAACAGACGAATCGCAATTACCATAAAAAGATAAACGCAAAGAGAACGGACAACAACATCGAGAATAGAATTCACACTATGAAAATTTGAGATCAAATGTATACAATTCACGGAAATAAAAAAACTGCTTTTTCAAGCAGTTTAAGGAAATTATTATATAGTTTATTAACAATTAATTCTGATTATCTGTTGTTAATGTCAACTCTTACCGGCATTACGAAAGATGATGCGATCATATTTTCATTAAGTTTGTTTGCATCAATCTTGTACTGAAGGTGACTTAAAACATTTTCAATTTCTTTGCTTACATTTTTACAGTCTCCTTTTGAACGTACATTAACGATTTTTCCGTTTTCTGCAATATCAAATTTCACTTCAGAATTTACAACGCCCTGCTTATAATCAGAGTTTGTAAAGTCAAAATTTGCAATTAATAAATTTCTGATTTCATTGAAGGCGTCATTTTTATTTAACTGAACTTCCTGAATGGTATTGCTAGAAGTCGTTTGAGCTTTTACATTTCCTGCGATTGCTGTTAATCCTAACACGAAAAGAGAAGCAACAAATATTTGGATTTTATTTTTCATATGTAGATTTTTTTATTGTTTTTAATTGTCATATGTTATCACCACCTGTTTTAGTTTTTTACATAAAAAGTGTAAATAGTGATTTCATAAGTCTTTGATTTTAAATTATATATTAAACTTGTTTTGATTTCTAATTCAAAGATATAAAAAAATATTCATATTAATTTCACATTCAGTTAATATTGGGTTAACATTAAAATTTAAAACCTTGATATTCAATTAATTAAATTTAAAAAATAATTGAATTGTTAACATTGGAGTTTGGATTATGTGCATAAAAAAGGCTAAACATCATCAGTTTAGCCTTTTTATATTGTGTTTGCCATTCCGTAGGAATCTCGACAGTGAATTTTAAAGTAACAGTTTAGATTCCTACGGAATGACAAAGATGATGGTTAAAAATATGTGTTTAAATTTTTAGATTTAAATTTATTACATCTCCTTCTTCAAATACTTCCCTGTCAAACTCTTCTTCGATTTAATAATTTCCTCAGGAGTTCCTTTGGCAATAATCTCACCACCATACTTCCCTCCTTCAGGGCCAACGTCAATAATGTGATCTGCCAACTTGATGACATCCATATTATGTTCGATGATGATGAATGAATTTCCTAATTCTACCAACTTATTGATCGCATCCATCAAAATTTTCACATCTTCAAAATGAAGTCCGGTTGTTGGCTCGTCAAGAATATATAAAGTATTTCCGGTTTGTCTTTTTGCTAATTCTGTTGCTAACTTAATACGCTGCGCTTCACCTCCTGAAAGTGTGGTCGATTGTTGTCCCATTGTGATGTAACCCAAACCAACATCCTGTAAAGTTTTCACTCTTGCAAAAATCTTAGGAATCGGCTGGAAGAAATCTACCGCTTCATCAATCGTCATATCCAACACATCAGAAATTGATTTTCCTTTGTAACGGACTTCCAGTGTTTCTCTGTTGAAACGTTTTCCGTTGCACGTTTCGCAATGCACGTAAACATCGGGTAAAAAGTTCATTTCAATGACTTTCAAGCCGCCTCCCTGACAGGTTTCGCATCTTCCGCCTTTTACATTGAAAGAAAATCTTCCGGGTTTGTAGCCACGAATTTTACTTTCAGGCAATTCAGAAAATAAATTCCTGATATCGGTAAACATTCCTGTATAGGTTGCAGGATTTGAACGGGGCGTTCTTCCAATCGGAGTCTGGTCTACATCTACAATTTTATCAATGTTATCAAGACCTTCTACTTTTTTGTATGGCAAAGGTTCCTGAACGGCTCTGTAAAAATGTTTGTTCAGAATCGGATATAAAGTTCCGTTGATCAGAGAAGATTTTCCGCTTCCTGAAATTCCTGTCACAACAACCAGTTTTCCTAATGGAATATCAAGCGTTACATTCTTGAGATTGTTTCCTGTAGCACCTTTTAAGACAATACTTTTACCATTTCCTTCTCTTCTGACTTCCGGAATGGCAATTTTTCTTTTCCCGTTGATGTAATCTGCAGTAATTGTATCTGCTTTTAATAAATCTTTCGGTTTTCCCTGCCAAAGAATTTCTCCACCGAATTTTCCGGCTCTCGGACCAATATCCAAAACCTCATCGGCTTCCATGATCATATCTTTGTCATGCTCTACCACCAACACAGAGTTTCCTATGTCGCGAAGATTCTTTAGTGATTTGATCAGTCTTTCGTTGTCTCTCTGGTGCAAACCGATACTTGGTTCATCCAGAATATAGAGAACATTCACCAACTGAGAACCAATTTGCGTTGCGAGACGGATTCTTTGAGATTCTCCTCCAGAAAGCGTTTTTGAACTTCTGCTGAGACTTAAATATTCTAAACCTACATCCAGTAAAAACTGAAGTCTGGTTTCGATTTCTTTTAAAATCTCGTGAGCAATAATTCCATTTTTTTCTGAAAATTTATCTTTCACATCTGCTAACCATTCTTTCAGATCAGATAAACTCAAAGCATTAATTTCAGCGATATTTTTTCCGTCTATTTTAAAGCTTAAACTTCCGGGCTGAAGACGTGTTCCTTTACATTCAGGACAGGTTTCTTCGGTCGTAAAATGTCTTTCAAGCAAAATACCTTCATAAGATTCTTTTTCATCGATGATTTCTTCCATAAAAGGAATCAAACCATCAAAACTGATCTTTATTTTTTTGGTAATTCCTGCGTATTTCAGGTCTTTATTAAATTCTTTATGACAACCATGATACATATAATCCAGAGCTTCCTGCGGAATATCTTTAAACGGAGTCGTCAATCCCAAACCAAATATTTCAAGAATATTTTTGATCTGAGCTACAATCCATTTATTCGATTTAATATCTTCTAAAGGCAATAAACCTCCCTGGTTGATTGATAATTTAGGATTTTCAACAAAATAATCGGTATTGATTTTTTTAATTGTTCCTAAACCTTTACAGCTTGGGCAGCTTCCTTTCGGTGAGTTAAAAGAAAACGTATTCGGTTCCGGTAAAGCCAATGAATGACCTGTTTCGGCATCCATCAAATTTTTTGAAAAATATTCGATTTCTGTACTCCCAAGCTTTTGAATTCCGATTACGCCTTCACCCATTTCCATTGCGGTTCTCAGTGATTTCTCCATTCTGGCTTCGGAAGCAGATTCACCAATGATCCAACGGTCAATCACGATATCGATGTCGTGGGTTTTGTAACGGTCGAGTTTTAGATCATACTCGATATCCTGCAATTCACCGTCAATTCTTGCCTGTCCGTATCCTTTTTTAGCCATCTGAACAAAAAGTTCGTGATAATGACCTTTTCTCGAACGGACAACAGGCGCCATCAACATCAGCTTTTCGCCTTTGTAGTTTTCTTTAATGGTATCCAGAATCTGATCTTCCGTATAACTCACCAATTTTTTTCCTGAAGATAATGAATAAGCATCTGAAACTCTCGCAAACAAAAGTCGAAGATAGTCATAAAGCTCAGTCACCGTTCCGACAGTAGAACGTGGATTTTTATTAGTCGTTTTCTGCTCAATCGCAATTACGGGAGAAAGTCCTTCGATTTTATCTACATCAGGACGTTCCAAACCTCCTAAAAACTGACGGGCATAAGCAGAAAAAGTTTCTATGTAACGACGCTGGCCTTCGGCAAAAATGGTATCAAAAGCCAATGACGATTTTCCGCTTCCGGAAAGTCCGGTAATCACGACAAGTTCGTTACGCGGAATTTTGACATCAATGTTTTTAAGATTGTGTTCTCTGGCTCCGTAAACTTCTATATATTCTTTTGATTCACTCATAATTTGGGGTGACCTTACATGAAAATCACGATTTGCAAAATTACGGAATTTTATGGAATTTCTTTAGCTAAAAATAGTATCGATTAAAATCATAATATCAAATATTTTTAAACAAAATTATTTTTCTATATTATCATTATGTTCCCAATTTCAATCAAATTGATGCAAGTCTAATAGTCTGTAAAATTAGCAAGATTTCCAGATAAAGATATTTTAGTTTTTAATAGTTAAAAAGTGAACAAAATCTACATTCCTTAAAATATGCTAACATCTGTAAGTGATTTATATGTTAAATATAAATTTACACTAGTTGAATGAATAATAAAACAGAAATTTGATCATTTTCATGAAAACAGAGATTAATATATTTTTGCATCAAACTCATTTTTCAATCCAGGATTTTGAGCTTTTACCATGATAGCTAATAAACTCAGAAAGAAAATCTAAATTGGGGCTATTGTGCTTTTTATAAAAAAACTTTGATAATATGATAATAAAATATAAGAAGCAAATACTCAATATATTAAAGATATAAAGCAATTAACTGAACTATTCGTTTTCAGGAATACGGCAAACCTTTTCTTTTCAAACTATTCTCAAAACCATATTTTTACTGAAATAATTCATAAAATACTTTGAATTATCATATTATATTTTAATGACTTAGAAATTAAATATAAAAAACTGCTCATTTATAAATTTCAGATTAATGATGCAGCTTAAAATTCATAAACCTTCAATAAATAATGATTCAATTAGCTCAAAGCTTAATATTACATTCCTACCTATTTAATAATATTCTGCTAAGTTATCATTGAAATTTTGAATTGTAATGTAACGAATTTAAGTTAAGCATATGCTGATAAAAAAACTATTAAGACTACCATTGTATTTTGTTCTATTTTTAATCCTTTCAGAAAATCTGAATGCACAAAACCCAGAAAGCTATAACAAAACTTACAATAAAACTTATTTAGAAACGTCTCAGAAAAATTTTAAAAAAGCTTTATTAGTTGCAGATTCTCTTTATATTAATTCAGAAACTCCAAAATTCAAAGCAAAGAGTCTTATGCTTTCTGCAACTCTTCTACAACAATATGGTGATGATAAAAAATCATTAGAATATGCTCTCACAGCAGAACAGTATGTTGCAAATTCTGAGGATTATGTGTTGCAATCAAAGATTTATGGCTTTTTATCTTCTCAGTATCGAAGCCTCGGATTGTTTAGTCAATCTAAAAATTACGTTATTAAATCTGAGTATGCAATCAAAAAAATTGATAATATACTCATCACTAATAATCTGCTGGCTTTTGTAATGTTGGAGAAAGCCTACTATGAGATAAAGTTTAAAAATTATAAAAAAGCACTAAATTTTATTTATAAATCAGACAGTCTTTTTAATGCTTCGGGGAATAAAAAGCTCTTTCTGATTGCCAATAATAGGCAGGTTGAAGGTCTTTGTTATGATAGATTAGGCAATTATAATAAATCTCTTACATGCTATAGAGCTGCGGAATCTATTTTAGAGTTAATGCCTGATAATTATTTAAAAGGCTTAGTATTTAGTGGAATTGCACAAGTATACATAGAAACAAAAAATCTTAAAAAAGCAAAATTATATTTTAAAAGAGCGGAAAGCATTGCTGAAAAGTCTAATCATCTCAGCTTAAAAAATGAAATCTATGACACTTCTCAAAAATACTATTTTGCTACAAAAAATATTGAAAAATTAGCAGAAGTAAAGATTAAACAAGATTCAACAAGGGAGAAAATTTCACATAACATATTAGCATTTATAGATAAACAATATAACGAGTCACAACAAAAAAATACAGATGATGAAAAAAAATCTACTACAAATACTCTTTTATTGATTTTGCTTATTATATTGTTTACTATATCTACTATCGTAAGATTTTTAGACAACAGGAAACAAAAAGCCCATGTGAAAAATCTAGAACAAAATTTTTATCAAGCACAAGAGAAACATCGAGAATATATTAATTTGAAAGAAAGTATTCAAAAAAACAATGATAACACAGAAGTCATTCCTGTTCTTGAATATGACCAATTTTCAATGATGACACCGGCTACCGAAAAAAAACTTCTAGCTAAACTTGAAAAATTTGAAAACTCTATCCTTTTTACACGAAATTCTATATCTCTTCCCTATTTAGCAACTTACTGTGATACTAATACCAAATATTTATCCTATATAATCAATAATTTTAAGCATAAAGATTTCAATAACTACATCAATGAGCTACGCATCAATTATATTATTGGAAAGCTCAAAAGTGATTCAAAATATCAGAAGTATAAAATAGCAAGTTTAGCTGCTGAAGCAGGTTTCTCATCCCAAAGTAAATTTGCAACTGCATTTAAGAAAATTACGAATACCTCTCCATCTCATTATCTGCAGACATTAAAAGATAAAAAAAATGACTAATATCTTTTAAATCATTCAATTTTCTTTTATAAAAACCACGAATTTACATTTATTCATTTTTTTTCAAAAAAAACAAATTAAAACACTATAATTCAATAACTTAAATAGATTATTACAGCATCCATTTTCCCGAATTAAAATAAATCATTGTTTGTCTAAGTAATTTTACAAATGTACTTTTGAAACATAACAAAAACACAAATTCACAAATATTAATTCTGAAAACACAAAAAATACAAATAAAATATACAGTTCTAAAATCTACAAACAAATGAAAAAACAATTTATTTTTTTAAGCAGTCTAATCACCGGATTTACTTTTTCGCAAGTAGGAATCAATACAGAATTTCCCAAAGCTACATTAGATGTAATAGCATCGCCCACAGATCTTAGTAAAACAGACGGATTTATTGCTCCACGACTAAAAGGCTCTGAGCTGAAAGCAAAAGACACCAACTATGCGGCACCGCAAACGGGTGCAATTGTATATGTTACCGAGGCATTGATGCCCGCCGACACATCATCAAAAACGTTAAATGTAACAGCAGTAGGCTATTTCTATTTTGATGGAAGTATTTGGCAAAAAATGACCGGAACGGGAACAGCTTTTACAAGCCCATGGAATTTGGAAAACACAACAGCAACAGCTACTCTGAATAATCAGAGTATTTATCAAAATGGCAATGTGGGAATAGGTAATTTCTCGTCAGCTAATCCTATCGCAAAATTAGATGTGCGTGGTGCTTTGCGAGGGGGAACACCACACGCAGATGAACTTAATGGCAGCTCTTTAATTGGAGTAAATTCTACTGCGTTAGGGCTGGAAAATAAAGCATCCGGCTTAACTTCTTCTGCAATTGGCTGGAGAAATGTGGCAAGTGGTGACAGGTCTCAAGCAATCGGAAATTTCAATATTGCCGGTGGAGAATATTCTTTTGCAGCAGGACCCCAAAGTTCAGAAGCTACAGGATATATATCAACTGCAGTTGGGTTTTATGCGAAAGCTAGCGGTTATGGCTCGACAGCAATTGGTATACAGCCTGAATCCAGCAATATTTACAGTGTTGCTGTTGGTTTGAATGCAAAAGCTAGTGGTATCTACGCTCTAGCATTAAGTACACATACGGCTGTTGCAAGCGGAGATCAGTCCGTAGCCATTGGAGCCTATACAACTGCTGCAGGAAATGCTTCGACTGCTATGGGAAGACAGACATTAGCAGCCGGATTTGTTTCAACTGCCATTGGAGAAAGAAATGCTATTCGAACAGGATCACTTACTTCCACACCCGTACAGGATGATGCTTTATTTCAGATAGGTAATGGTAATTCTTATACACCACCTTACACTTTCAATAATGCGATGACTGTACTTAGAAATGGTAACACTGCAATAGGCGTAAATGGTGAAGAAGATGATGCAAAACCGACTGAATTATTAGACTTAGGAGGTACACAATTTGCAGGAAGAGGTGGTCTAAGAATCCGAAATATCAATGCAGCTGCTTACACAGGAACATCAGCAGACAGAATTGTAGTTGCAACTTCTACAGGTGTTATAAAATCTGTAACAAGAGCGTCTGTTTCTGCCGCAGATTTTAATTTTAGTACCCTTCCAACATATGCTAATGATGCAGCTGCGGCTACAGGAGGTTTGGCAGTTGGTAAGTTATACAAAACAAGTACTGGCGAAATCAGAATTAAATTATAAGTAAATTTAGAATTCTATTCAGACACCCTTAAATATTCTAATAAATTAAGCAATACAAATTTTCAACTTGTAATCAGGCTATTTAGATTATTTTAATAATATTGACTGTTGTTAACTTTTAAGTTAATGACAGTTTTTTTATCAAAATGGTGGAAAGAAATTTTTAATATTGTTTGTATAAATTGATAAATCATATTGTCATTCCAATTAAGGATTAATTCTCAAAAAAATCTACATCCTCATTGGTAATCATTACACGATATTCAATTCCGTCAATCGCTTTGGAAATAATTTGATTCCGTAGAATATTTGCCACGTTTTCCCAATACACTCTTCCGTAGAAAGCATAATTTTGTGGAATAACTTCTACCTCAACCGTACGAACAAAACCTTCTTTTGGCTTGTTACTGATCATCGTTCCTCGCTTTACACGGACATCTTTTAATTCGTCCTTCAAAACCATTCTAACATAGTTTTTCACATCTTCCAGAGAAATTATTTTATCTCGTGTCGTCAAAGCATATTTGTAAGCCTGAATACTGTCTGAACCCTTTTGTTCTTCTGCACCACCTATGGTTTCTGTTAAAAGCACCAGTGATTGGGATTTTAATTGATTGGAAAGTTCAGTTCCCGGTCGCATATGATTAGCAAATGTGCAATGTGTGATCCAAAAAGAAGCGTAAGTATGATCGGTTTTCTCCACTGGTTCCATGATAACATAATTGAGTTCCTGTCTGATGTTCCTTTTAGCATTATTGACTTTCTGCATCATCGATTTCATTTTGTCAGACATTTCGCTGAGCATTCCTTTTACATTATCACGGTTTAATAATGAGAAAGCGGCGATTTCATCTCTTGTCAATTCCAGAACATTGGAAATCATATCAACGGCATTTCTATTGTTGAAACGCTCCATTCCGCCTTTTCTTACGGTGTATAAACCTTTCTTTAAATCATCCGAAGGCGTGAAAGGTATCTCTGTATATTTTCTTCCGTCGCCATCCTGCACTTCATCTACGTATAGAAAATGTTCTCCTTCTTCCGTAATGAGAGGAATATTATTTCCCATGATATCAAGACTGTACTCAGTTTTTTTCCAACCACGATTGTATATTGGAAACGCATTGAGTACAAACGTAAAATTATCTAAAATCTCAGCCGAAAACTGAGGTGGAAATTCAAAAGTTAACCAAAGAAAAGATTTTCCGTTGATGTATTTTTCAATTTCTTCTCTGCCATCTAGAAAATCTAAATCCTGGGGAAGCTTTCCGGATTCTGAAAACAGATCTCTCGAAAGTCCCATCACCTCAATGAATTTATGATGATAAATACTTTTGATATCTTCAATGATTTTTGTCTGAATCGACTGCTCGTGAAAAAGCTGTTCATATCCTTCAGACTGTTCTTTTTTAATATACGTTAAACCTTCTTTTATAAATAACGGATTTCCGTTGCTTGAAACTGTGATGTAGGGAAGTAGTTTATACACATAATCCAAATGCTCAAATGCAGGATTTGAACAGAAAATCCCTAATGTTCTCGGAAATTTCTCGTTTGAATATTTTGAAACATCAATTCCTATTGTAACTTTTCTGTAATCAGAAGGTCTTCCCTGAAATCTTGAAATCGGAATTTTGTTTAGACGCTCATCAATGCTGTAGCAGGTATTTCCTACAAACATAATGGCAGTTTGCGCTTTATTGGTTCTTACACTTCCAATCGGTGTAAAAGGAATATTGAGCTGTTTATCTGATTCGGATTTTACCGTGGAATTCATCTGTTTTCTAAAGAAAAATTCTGTATGCTCCAGCAAAATCTCTGATGATTCAAAAGGTAAAGTATATGCAACAGCATGAGCCGGAATCGGATGGGTGTAAATTGATGGTGTCAAAAGTTTTGCCAGTTTTTCTAAAATTCTCGCATTAACAGTCTGAATTTCATTATTGGCTTTAAAAACTTCCGTACTGAAAGCATCAATTAAAAGTTTAACAAAAGGATCCAGCGACTGCGGACTTTTTAATCCCCAGACTTTGGTCGCGTTCTGCAACATTCTGGCTTTTACAGATTCTTTTGAATATATATTCTGATCTAAATTCATGTTTGTGATAAGGTAGGTGATTAATCGATAGACATAGGACTCAGAAAAAGCTCAGTAGAAAAACTGAATCGTTCTCCTGAATCTTCCATTTTAGCATTGATGGCTATTTTTACTTTTTTCTTGATTTCCGTATGTTCTTTGGTGTCGTAGTTGTGCTCCACAATTTCTACATGAGCATCAATCTGTGGCTGAACAATTCTGGGTTCAAATTCCTGAATCTGCCGTTTAAGGCTTTTTATAAAGACGCTTTCCCATACGGCTGATGTAACTCCGTTATCAAATTCCAGATTCCAAACGTCGTTTCCGTAATTTTCATCATATCTGTTTTCGCCTTTTTTTGTCGTGATCAGGAGCATGATGTTGTGGGCTATACTTTCACCCATATCGCAGGTGTCTATACTCCCACCTTCAGACATCAGTATAGATGGTACAAAAGGCATTCTGTAATTTGGTGTGTCCATAGATTTTATTCTCTATTTTATTTTTTTGGTGTCATTATTTAAAATGAAATACCAAATTAATCATTTTCGGGAAATAATGTACAGTAATATTTTGAAACTTTAATTGTTTGTCTAAGTTAAATGAATGTCCGTAATTAGTAATAACTTAGTTTTTAACGGTTTGTTTGTCATTCCGGAGGAATCTCAACACACTGAAAATAAAGCAGGTTAGATTCCTCCGGAATGACAAAATGAATGATAATTTAGTGTTATGATTAAAAACGTACATCCATACTAAGTTATTAGCTAAAATTATTTTAAATGCAGAGCTCAAAAAGATTTTTGATTACTTCCTACTTTTAAGTTACACGAAGGCGTTTCACTTATAAGAAGGTCACAAAGTTTTTTATAACTTACAATTGTTTAGTTTGAAAAATTGACATTCTATTAAAATGCTCTTTATTTTATTTAAAGATTGCTTCGTTGCTGCGCTCCTCGCAATGACGAAACTTGAACTATACACAAATTCCTAGCCCCGATTGAACGGCATGTTTGAGCTCTTTTCTTGAATTTCGGCGGCGGCAAAGCCGCCGCCGAAATTCAAGAAAAAGCGAGTAGTGAAAGCGGGATTAAGCTCCTGAAAAAATCAGGAATCTCTTTTCTTATTCATATTGATAATATAGTACACAGGAAGTCCGAGTAAAACGATCAAAAAACCTGGCCAGGTGTATTGCTGTTTGTAGATCAGAAGAAGAACGCAAAAAACCGTTCCTATTACCAGATAAATAATCGGAGTAATGGGATACAACCAGGTTTTATAAGGTCTTTCAAGATTAGGCTGTTTGAATCTCAGATAAATAACTCCGAAAACGGTGATCATATAAAACAAAACGATGACGAATGAAATCATGTCTAAAAGATTTCCATACTGTCCGCTCAGACATAAAACAGATGCCCATATTCCCTGCATCCACAATGCATTTGACGGAACATCGTTTTTATTGTTCTCGATGGCAGATTTGAAAAACAGACCATCTTTTGCCATCGTCTGGAAAACTCTTGCGCCGGCTAAAATCAATCCGTTGTTGCAACCGAAAGTCGAAACCATTACGAGAACAGCAATAATGACAGTACCTGCACTTCCGAAAATATTCTGAGATGCAGCAACCGCTACTCTATCATTCGCCGCAAATGCGATAGAGTCTCGGTCGATAGCATTTAAATAGACAAAATTTACTGCAATATATAAAAGCATCACGGCCGAAGTTCCTAAGATCATTGCTTTTACAACATTTTTCTTTGGATTTTCAATTTCACCTGAAACGAAGGTTACGCTTTCCCAAGCTACAGAACTGAAAACTGAACCCACCATTGCTGCGGCAATTCCGCCCATTAAAGTCATTCCGTCAATCGATTCCCAACCGGTTTTCAGAAAATTTCCTTCTGCGTCTTTATCGATATTGTTAAATGCATTGTTTCCGAAACTGAAGTTTTCTGCCAAATGAGAAAAATCTACGAAAATAAATCCTGCAGCAATTAATCCTAATAAAGCTACTATTTTTGAACCTGTAAATACATTTTGAAGAATTTTTCCGCTTTCTACGCCTCTTGTATTAATGTAGGTAAGAAGCAAAATGATGGCTATTGCCAACATCTGAATCCATGTAATTTTAAACTCTCCACTTTGGAAAATAGGAGCTGCATCATTAAGCGAAGGAATCAGATAAGCAGTAAACTTACCGAAAGCCATTGCAACGGCGGCAATCGTTCCTGTCTGAATCACCGTAAATAATCCCCAACCGTAAAGGAAACCCATTTTTTTACCGAAAATTTCTGTAAGATAAGTGTATTGTCCGCCAGCTTTAGGAAATAATGCAGAGAGTTCACCATAGCTGATTGCTGCAGCAACTGTCATGATTCCAGTAATGATCCAGACAACGATCATCCAGTAGCCTGAACCGAGGTTTCGCATCATATCTGCACTTACGATAAAGATTCCGCTACCGATCATGGAGCCCATTACGAGCATGGTTGCGTCCCAGAGTTTTAGTTTTTTTTGCATATTGAAATATTACCCTCAAATATAGATAAATATGCAATTGTTTTTGAATTTTGTTTTGAATTTGAGAAGTACCTGTTTTTTATCAACCTGATAATCATTCTCAATTCAAATTTTATTATTAATTTTGGAAAAAATATTAAAAATGAAATTAAAATCCATATTATTTTTAGTGGCAGTAACTGCTTCATCATTAGCATTCGCACAGGAACAGAAGAAATCTGGTCCACCTGCAGGAAACGCAATCGTGGGTGACACTTACGGATCTGTCGTGACTTCGTCAGAATCTAAAGCAATAACTGTTGATAAACTTGCGAAAAAGCTTAAGAAAGACAACAAAAAAGTTGAAAATGTAGCCATCAAAGGAAAAGTAGTTGATGTTTGCGATAAAAAAGGTTGCTGGTTGACGATTCAAACTGAAGATGATACTCAGTTTTTCGTAAAAATGAAAGATTATGGGTTTTTCGTACCGACTGCTTTAAAAGGTAAAAATGTAGTTTTAGAAGGTAATGCTGAAAGAAAAGTAACTTCTATCGACGAACAGAAACATTACGCAGAAGATGCTAAAAAACCTCAAGCCGAAATTGACGCTATTATAAAACCAAAAGAAGAGATCAGATTTGTAGCCAACGGAATTAAAGTTGTCAACTAATACACGATAAAATTTAAAAGAAAAGCGGAACAATTGGTTCCGCTTTTTTTATTCTTCTATTTTGAAATTGACTTCTGCATCCAATTTCGGGTATTTTGTATCGCTTAGGAATTTTTTTCCTGTACAGTCGATTTCCAGCCAGCCTTTTCTTTTATTTACATCTCCGACTTCCATTACAAACGGGATAAATGATATTTCATCTTTTCCTTTTTCCAAAATTTCTCTGTACTGAACTGCAATATCAAGAATACATTCATGATCTGTATTCAACTTGACATTTCTGTACACAATATCATAATGTGTTTCCTGGTTTTCCGGGATTTCCAGATATTTTTCCCAGCCTGTAATTCCAGATTTTAATTCGCCGATTGCTTTTAAGGCATAATAAAGAGCAATTGTATAGTATTTTCTCGTTCCTTTTCTTGTATAATCATTGATGAAATGTCCGCCTTCAAATAAAATAGTCGGCATTCCTGCTTTGATGAAATTATCACCCGTAGAAGTGGGATAGAACTCATCAGAATATCTTCCGATCTGATTGGGAATTAGTTCTTTTAAACGCTCATAAACCTGTCCGATTACAGCCATACATTTTTTTCTGTTTTCCGTTACAGTTCTTTCCTCATTTTCTGAAGGAGCCAAAAAGGAAAGTGTTGCAGGATGAACTCCGTCAGTTGTGAAAATCGTACGTTGCTCATGAAGATTCAAAGCGTAATCATATTTTTTCTCAGCAGCCAATTTTTTTAGGAATTTGATTTCTGTACTTGCTTCATTATGGAAATCTCTGTTCAGATCAATTTCTACAGCATTAAGTCTCGTCCATCTTTCCGAGCCATCAGGATTTAACATAAAGATAAAATCTAAACTTATCTGACTGAAAAGTTCATCTTTCATCTGAGGAGTTTTATCCAATGTTGTCAAAAGATCAAGCATTGCATGAGTAGCGTTTGATTCGTTGCCGTGCATTTGTGACCATGCCAAAACTTTTATCTCCCCGTTTCCTATAGTTAATTTATAAATAGGTTTATCTAAATAAGATCTTCCTATCTCGACAATATAATCGCTGAGATTGGTCTGTAAATAAGAAAATAATTTTTCCGGGGAAATATAGCGATTTTGGAAATCAGGATTTTGGATATACAAATGTTCAAAACTCATTTAAACTCAATTTACAAGAGTCAAAAATAATGTTTTTTGGCGATAAAATAAAATTCACATTTGTAACCTCATTAAACAGTGTGAATTGCCAAAAAGTCTGTTAGTTAAATTGTGGATTGATAATAATTTAATTAACACTATTTAAAACATTTAAAATCAGTAATTTATAAATTTTAACTCAACAGTTACAATAGATATGCTTTAAGTGTAGATAAGTGTAAATATCTGAAAATGAGTGTTATTTTGCTAAACATGCCGAATGTAGATTAAGCTTAGTATTAAGCATATTATACAAATGTAAACTATATTTATTTGTAGTAATTTCTTAGTTATTATAAGTTAATGATGGTAGAAGTATTCGCTTTAAAATAAATTCACAATTTCTTCTTTTTAGGTACGTATTTAATTCTTAAAAATTTGTTAAAACATGCATACATCAAGCTTTATTAGCGGTAAACGATCTATTGATAATACGTCAAGACTCTAATTCACTACAAAACCAATCATATAGCCACTCTCCCACTCTACAAGATTGTAATGGGAGCAAAATAGCTGTATATGGGAGATGTCGGGAATTATAAGCGATTTATCAAGTGAGTTGATAGAATAAATTTTTAGTTAAAAATATTATCTCGAGTTATACTTTAAGTGCAATGTTAGAAAGATATTTATCAATTAAATTTTGTAACAAATTTGAATGTTATTAACAATACAAACATAAAGTACTGATAAATAACACGTTAAATAATTTACTTTTGTATATTTAAATAATTTCAAACTATTTACATTTGTATTTTGCAATTGTAAACATTATTTTTACATTTGTAACAAGTTAAAAGCTTATTTTATGAGTTTAAATGAGAGAATTTCAAAGGTTATAGAATACTCAAAATTGAGTTCATCTGAATTTGCAGATGAAATCGATGTACAGCGTTCTTCCATTTCGCATATTACTTCTGGGCGAAATAAACCTTCTCTAGAATTTATTATAAAAATAAAATCTAGATTTCCAGAGATTTTATGGGACTGGTTGGTAAATGGCGATGGTGAAATGCTAAAGTCCGAATTGCCTGAAACAGAAAATATTATAAGCGAAGAAAATTCTGAAGAGAAAACAAAACCAACATCACTTCCCGATTTATTTACGATGATGAATGATGATGAAGATTTTGGAAGTGAAGAAGAAAAAACTGAAGAAATTCCGGTCATGCGAGAATCCGCTATTTCGCATCAAAGTAAAGCTGATAAAAAAATATCCGATTCTCAGCGATTAGAAAAATCTAATGAACAAATAATCAATCAAGTTATTGAAAATCAAAATCATAAGATAAAACGTATTGTTTTGTTCTACGAAAACGGAAAATTTGAAAGTTTTGAACCATAAAAAAATCTGATCTTACAAACAGATCAGATTTTTAAAATTTATGAAAATGAAATTTATTGCTTTATCATTTTTGTAATTTTTGTTGTTTCATTACTCTTAATTTTTAAAATGTAATTTCCTTTAGGTAAATCTGAGACATTATAATCTTCTGCACCTTTTAAAGTTCTTACCAACTTTCCTGAAACATCCATAATTTCTACGATACTGATATTAATTTTCCCGGGATTATTAATTTTAAACGATTCTTTTACAGGATTCGGGTACACCTGAATTCTATTATCATATTGCATCACTTCATCTGTACCTAATACAGAAGTATAGGTGATTACAAAAGGCATATCAACAGTTACATCAGGTGCAGTTGTAGGAAGTCCGTCATCGATAATAGCTGACCAGCTTGTAGGAACAACTGCGTTAAATTGCTTTGCATTAAATGATGCAAGACCACGACTTCCTGGGATCGTAACAGATGGCAGGAAATTAGCAGTTGAGGTAGAATTTTGTAGTTGAAATTTAACCCAATACGTTCCGGGAGCAAGAGTTTTAGGTACGTTTGCGGTAACTTTCCATATCTTTCTTGTACTGCCCACTGCGCTACCAGGAGCAGGTACAGAACTATTGAAAATTCTGTACATATTAGAATCTAAACTTGAGGCAAATCTATTGGTAGTATCATCACCAAATACGCTCACAGCTCCAGTAACTGATGGATCTGAACTGAAAATATTTACCCTAACAGTATTAAATGGACTTGCAGTTCCTGTATAACCTGTTTGGTATGCAAAGAAATCTATCGTTGAGATTTGCCATGAATTTGCACCGGGTGGCACTACAAAATCGTCAGCTAAATAAAAGTTATTTGTTGCCGATACATAGCTGCCAGAAAATCCTGCACTGGTATTCGTTTCAGTAAGATTTGCAGTATCATTCTGTACTTCGGACCAAGTATAACCTGCAGGTGCTGCTGTACCACTTTTTGATGTAGCTCCGGTACTTAATCCACCATTGTTGTAAGTTTGGGCGACTGTAAGATTAGCTAATAAAAAAATAGCAATGTGTAGAGTTTTTTTCATGTTATTAATTTTAAGTTCATAACGAAATTATAAAAATAATATTATATTAATAACTAATTATAATATAATTTAATATATTATAACGAAAATCAATAAATGAAAGCTTTTTAATTAATTTTATAAATAATTAAAAAACAAAAAAACTTCATATTAAAATGAAGTTTTTTAAAGTTTTATTTACTGAAAATTATTTTTTTCTTCTGTCAAGTTCTTTTTTAATCAAACCCAATTCTCTTCCTGTTTGTCCGGCAACAGAAGTGTTTTCTCTGGCTCTTCTTGTAAGATACGGAACAACATCTTTCACAGGCCCGTAGGGAAGATATTTAGCCACATTATAACCTTTATCTGACAGATAGAAACTAATGTTATCACTCATCCCATAAAGCTGTCCAAAATAGATGTGAGGATTATCGTTTTCCAGACCTTTCGCTTTCATTTTGTCCATCACAAGTTCAGAAGAAATCTCATTATGGGTTCCAAAGAAAGCCGAAACTTTATCGAGATGATTCAATACGAAATCAATTCCTGCATTATAATTTTTATCTGAAGCATCTTTGGTTGGCTGGATGGGATCTGCATATCCTTTTTCGGCAGCTCTCGCTCTTTCTTTTTCCATGTAAGCACCACGAACGATTTTATACCCAATAAAATAATTTTTTTCCCTTGCTCTCTGAAGATTCTCTTCCATGTATTCCAAACGGTGAGTTCTGTACATCTGGACAGTATTCCAGACAATCGGTTTTTCCTGATTGTATTTTTCCATCATTTCTTCGCAAAGCTGATCTGCTGCGTCCTGCATCCAGGATTCTTCTGCGTCAATCATCACTTTTTTATCATGCTCATGGCAAAGTTTGCAGACTTCATCAAATCTTTTCACAACTCTTGCCCATTCTTCTTTCTGGCTTGAAGTCAGTTCTGCATTTTTTCCAACGGCTTCGTACAGATCAATTCTTCCGAAAGCTGTGGGTTTAAAAACAATAAAAGGAATCGCAGGATTTCCTACGGAAAACTTAATAATATCTTTAATTTCCTGACAAACAGCATCAAAAGTCTCCTCATCTTCTTTGCCTTCAATCGAATAATCGAAAATACTTCCGACCCCTCTTTTGAAAAGCTGCTTTACCGCTTTCATGCTTTCTTCACGCGTTTCTCCACCTACGAATTGTTCAAACAAGGTTTTCTTTACAATTCCGGTAACGAACGGAAAATTGTTATGAACGGTGAAATTAAGGACAGAAGTTCCAAGACTTGTCAAAGCGGGCTGTTCTATCATTTTAAACATCCAATACGCTTTTCTTAACTGTGCATCTGTTTTATCAGCAAACGCAACTTTAGTATCGTTAAAAATGGGCATTCTTTTTATTAAATTTTGATTTTGGCAAATGTAAGAATAACCGTCACGTTATTAAAATATATTTTCTACAATTTACCTTCGATTCCGTTGAGGAGCATTGAGAGAATTCCGATGAAAACCCAGAAACGTAATATATTGATTGTGATAAACTTACTCCTTTTAGTATAATTTAAAAGTAAATAAATACAGAAAATCATCACAAATAATCCGGCAGAAAAGTAATAAGACATAAATCCTGAAATTCCCGTTTTTGCTATCAGCTTCATAGAAACTGCCATTGTCAAAATAATCAGGAATATAATAATTGATTTTGAAGTTTTATCTTTCAATGAATTGGGAATCGTTCTGTACCCAAAAACATTATCTGCTCTTTTTGTCAAAGTATCTTTCACAATATCAATGCACAGAAGAATCAGAAATAAAAAGATCGCCATCAGAAGAACTTTTTTTGAAAAAGTCTCATAATAAACCATCATTCCGAAGAATGGATATAAAGTAAGGCTTACAAACGTAAGATTATTTACTATTAAAATACGGCTCAGTTTATGACTGTAAAACCACATAAAAAATTGATAAACAATAAAGAAAATCAAAACTCTGTAAGAAATAAAACTTGCAACTCCCAAAGAAATTACCGTAAGAGCAAGATATGCATACAAAAAGTATTTCTGCTTGATAAAACTTTGAATTCTTGTCCGGAAAGGCTTAATAATGTGATCTTTTTCAAAATCATAAAACTGATTGATAATTCCGCCAGCAAGAATCGACAGAACAGTACAGAAAATGATACCGTGAACTTTAAAATCAAAAACGAAATTTCTGAAAGATTCTTCCTGATTAAACAGGAAAAAAGTAGAAACGTATAATGCAAATGTTAACAGAATAGCAACAAAAAATCTTGCTCCTAATAAAAAACCGACAAATTGTGAAAGTCTGTAAAACAGAGATTTGGAAACAAAATTCTTTTCCTGGAAAGTTTCTTTTTCAGAATTCATTCCCGGTATTTTTAGAATCTGTAAATCACTTCTTTATGGAAACCATCAAGCATTTTTTCAGCTTTTTCATAGTCTTTGGTAAATCCTAAAATATAACCGCCACCTCCGCTTCCGCAGAGTTTAAGGTAATAAGCATTAGAATCCAACCCTTTTTTCCAGATGTTGAAAATACTTTCAGGAATCATAGGACGGAAATGTTCGTAAGCCCAGTGTGAAAGCTTTTTAAGATTTCTGAAGAACGGATTCATATCTTTTTTCAGGAAAGAATCGATACAAGCATTATTGTAACGAATAAACTCTTCTTTCAGAGTCTTACGGAAACCTTCAGTCTTCATTTTTTCAAAGAAAATTTGAATCATTGGCCCGGTTTCTCCTGTAATTCCTGAATCGATAAGGAAAATTGCTCCTTTTCCTTCTTCGCCCGTCGGAATGGCAACTTTTCCTAAATTTTCTTTGTTTTCGATAAGAATCGGTAAATTCATATAGCAGATCAAAGGATCCATTCCTGAACTTTTACCATGGAAATAGCTTTCCATTTCGCCAAAAATAGCTTTTATATTTTTCAGATCGTCTTTCGAAATGTTTTCAGGATCGTGTTTTGTGAAGCAATATTTTTCAAAAATAGCGGCTACCAAAGCTCCTGAACTTCCTACTCCGTATCCCTGAGGAATATTTGAATCAAAGAAAAGTCCATTTGAAATATCTTCTTTAAAACGGGAAACATCTAATCTGAAATTTTCCGGCAAATCTAAATTAATAAGAAAATCAGAATATTTTTGTAAATGTTTGTTTGATTTTTTTTCAAATTCTGATTCAGAATCTGAGAATTTCAATGTGCCTTTATAGAAACTATAAGGAACTACAAGACCCTGAGAATCTTCTATCATTCCGTATTCTCCAAAAAGAATTATTTTAGCGTAAAATAGAGGGTTTGTCATTGATAATAAATCTTTTTGCAAAGTTAACTCATTTTGCTAAATATTAACAAAATTTAAGCCATTTATAATATATCCCTGTTTTTTGTCATCTTCACATTGAGGAAGCGAATTAAGACCAAACCTGCTGCGAAAAAAAGAGTCATAGAAAGTGCAGCATACCGCATATTGTTAAATTGATCAATCAGAGTTGCAAAAATAAATGTTCCGACAATGATTGCTAATTTTTCTAGTACATCATAAAAACTGAAATATGTTGTGTTTTCCATAGAGTCTTCCGGAAGAAGTTTAGAATATGTAGACCTCGACATTGCCTGAAGACCACCCATTACCAGACCTACAACTGCTGCAACACCATAAAACTGATACTCTACATTAGGATTTTCTTTATTCAGAAAATAAGCCCATGTACAGGCAACAATCCATAACACGATAGCAATTGAAATAACATTTTTATTCCCTATTTTTCTTGAAAGTCTTGAGAATAGAATCGCACCAACAATTGCTTCTATCTGAATAATCAAAAGTGTACCAATCAGTTTATCCTGCGCAAGGTTTATTTCGCTCTTTCCAAATAATGTTGCCATCAGGAAAATTGTTTGCATTCCCACACTGTAAAAGAAAAAACTTGATAAGAAAAACTTAAGGTTTCTGTCTTTAAACAACTCGTTTCCTACTTTGAATAATTCATTGAAACTTTCTTTGGCAATATCTTTATAGAAGCTGACATTATCTTTCAGAACTTCAAAAAAACCACCTTGTTCTTCATGTCTTTTGAAGATATTTTTATAATTTAATAATACTAAATCTTTCGGAAGTTTTTCTTTTACGTCTCCAAACTGAGGTAAATGTTTAAAGGTATATTGTGAAAAACCAAACCACCAAGCTCCTGTCAAAAGGAAAGTAATTCTTGTAAAAATGAGTTTCTGTTCTTCTCCTTTAGCTAAAACCATGATCAAAACTAAGCAAAGAACCACCAAAACTACAGAACCAATATACCCGTAAACGTATCCTTTTGCAGAAAGTGCATCCTGCTTGTCCCGTGTGGCAATATCGGGTAGAAATGAATTATAAAACACAAGGCTTCCCCAAAATCCAACACTTGCGGTAATACTGAAAAGCAATCCTAAAAAAACGTTATGCATCCCTGTAAACATTGCCAGTCCCATGCAAGAAGTAGCGCCCAAATAACAGAAAAACTGTAAAAAAGACTTTTTATTACCAATAGTATCTGCCAATGACGACAAAAATGGAGAAAGCAAAACCACAATAAAAAACGAAATCGTAAGTGAATATCCATATACAGCATCTGGCTGGTATTCTTTTCCGAAAATTTTTATCAGATGCCTTATAGGTACATCAATATATTTTCCCGTCTCTTCTACATATTCTTTTTGCTCAAATTTTGTAGTGAGAATAGAATAATAAATTGGAAAAATAGTGGATGTTATTACCAAAGAATATACAGAGTTTGCCCAGTCGTAAACTGCCCAGGCTTTCATGATCTTCGGATTGTTTTTGATATTATTTGTTGGTTGAATTTCAGTTTCAGACATTTTTCAAATGAATTAGTTGCACAAAAATAGAAAAACCGCTGAATGTTCGGTTGTTTTTTGTTTGTTATTTTTCATATTTAGCTAAGAATTAATAATGAGTGTTATTTTTCTTTAATAATAGTTTATTTTTCCCATCGTTTGAACTTCAATGATTCTTTATTTTTAGGGCTACTTTGTCGAAAGTTCCGACTGCATTCTCCTCGTTTGGTTTTGATGGTCGGGAATTCCAGCATAACAATATTTTAGTATTGCAGGAGAAATTCTTAGTGTTGATTTTCTTGAAGTAAATGAATATTTATTGTAAAGAATATCTGTTTGTGTAGAAATTACAGGCTCTTAAAGTGTCGCTCCTACGGAGCTTATTCATTTAGTTGATCATTTTTTTACAAACATTTTGCTCCTACGGAGCATCTCACAGAGTTAACTATCGTTTTGAATGCAATTAAATTCAAATTTGTATCAATAATTAAATAAAAAAAGCCAAAAACATGTATGTTTTTGGCTTTAATTTTATCGTAAAAAATTTTATTTATTTAAAAAATCTTTAAATCTTTGATTAGTCAGAACTTTAAAGATAATTAGCAAAATACCCAACCCTTGAACAATAGAACCTACTGTAAGGCAAATATTACCATTAAGCGGTCCAAATGAGAAGTGTGTAATTTTCAGCAAGGCTCCAAATAAATTGATAAGTAAGCCTACTAAAAAAATCATAATGGCGTATTTTGTTTTCATAAGTATCTTACATATTTTCAATAACAATTGCAGAAGCTCCGCCGCCGCCGTTACAGATTGCTGCAGCACCGTATTTTCCGTTGTTTTGTTTTAAAACATTGATCAAAGTAACGATGATTCTTGATCCTGAACTGCCAAGCGGATGTCCCAAAGCTACTGCTCCACCATTTACGTTTACTTTTGCAGCATCTAATCCTAAGATTTTATTGTTTGCTAAACCAACTACAGAAAATGCTTCGTTGAATTCAAAGAAATCTATATTTGAAATTTCTAAACCTGCTTTTTTAAGAGCTATAGGTAATGCTTTTGAAGGTGCAGTAGTAAAGTTTTCAGGCTCCTGAGCTGCATCAGCGTAAGAAATGATCTTTGCCAAAGGCTTCAATCCCAATTCTTCCATTTTCTCTTTTGAAACAAGGATTAATGCAGAAGCACCGTCATTTAAAGTAGATGCGTTGGCTGCCGTAACAGTTCCGTCTTCTTTTTTGAAAACTGTAGGAAGTGTTGGAAGCCTATCGAAATTAACCGCTTTATACTCTTCATCCTCAGAAAAAATGATCGGATCTCCTTTTCTTTGTGGAATAGAAACAGGAACTACCTCTTCAGCAAATTTCCCTTCGCTCCAAGCTTTTGCAGATCTTTTGTAAGATTCGATGGCAAAATTATCCTGATCTTCTCTTGTGAAATGATAATCTGCAGCACATTTTTCTGCACAAACTCCCATGTGAACTTTGTTGTAAACGTCTGTAAGACCGTCTAAAACCATTCCGTCCTGCATTTTCACATCTCCTAATTTTGTAGCATTTCTTGCGTTATAGTAATGCGGAACTGAAGACATATTTTCCATACCTCCTGCAACGATCACATCTGCATCACCAGCTTTTATCGCCTGTGCAGCCATTGTTACAGCCTTCATTCCTGAAGCACAAACTTTATTAATTGTTGTAGATGGAGTTTCGTTTGAAAGTCCTGCTCCTAAAGCGACCTGACGAGCCGGAGCCTGTCCTTCACCCGCCTGTAACACGTTACCCATATAAATTTCCTGAACGTTTCTTGGATCAAGATTGATCTTGTCTAACGCTCCTTTTACTGCAGTTGCGCCCAATTTTGTAGCAGGAACTGTAGATAAGCTTCCCATAAAACTTCCCATTGGTGTTCTTACTGCGGAAACTATGAATACTTCTTTCATTTTATATATTTATTTAATTTTAATTTACTCTATTTTTTCAAGAACAAATTCATCAGTTTTATTAAAGTACTGAGATTGAATTTTAATAAAATGATGGTCTGTTTCTATAATTTTATTGGTGATGACATCACCTATTCTCATTGGGTTTTTGCCGTCTGATTTTCCTGTAACTGTAGTTTTGTAAGTGCAGTCATCAAGAAATTCGATTTTGTATTTGATGTAATCTTTATTATTATTGAAATATTCTCGCTGTGAATCTTTTTTGATAACTATATTCCATTTTTTAGCAGAATCACCTTCTTTAATGAATTTGCCTTCTTTGATAAGGTGACATTTTGCAGGAGAATCTGGCAGCAAAAAATGCTCCTGAGATTTCAGTTGAGATGAACAGAAAATCAATATGCTTGCTAAAATTGAGTATGCTTTCATATTTTTTTCTTCGTCGCAATTAACATGATTATAGCTCCTAAAAACTCAACTGCCCAACCCCATTTTAATTTTACTGTTGCGGCTAAAGCTTCTGTCCATGATTTGAATGGAAGAAAACTGAAGTAGCTGAACGCCTGATATTTTGTAGCGAAAATGGTAAACAGAAACAACAGAATTAGCAAAACAGCAAAGGTTTTGACGATTTTCGGACTGTTATTCATGATCCCAAATAATGCAATTGCCGAGAAAACCCAACAAGCAATTGCCAGATAATGGTCGACTTTCCAATAATTCCAGTTACCAATAACAGGAACATGAACGAGCGGAAGGAAACTTCCCACAACCACTAAAATCAATCCGATCAACTGTATATTTTTCATCTTTTTATAAGATTCTTAGAAAGCCAAAGTACAAAAAAAAACACACTTTTTTTGAGTGTGTTTCAAAATCAATTATTTGACTACTAACTATTAATATCGACAAAATATTTAATAAAAAATTAATCATTATTTAATAAAAATTAAATAATGATTAATAATTAAAAATTAATATACAGTAATTCTAAACCAATCTGTATCCCATATTTGTTATTGATTTTAGCATTATCGTTAAAAATCGGGGTAAAATCTTTTTTCACAAAAACATTCAATGCACCATATCCTAAAGATATCTTACCTCCAAAAAGGAAGTTATTCACAGATCCATTGATGTTTTCTCTGTAACTTGTTCTATGATCCTCAAAGTTTTTGTAAATGATTTGGTTTTGACTTAAATATCTCACACCACCATAAACTCCGGCTGAAACTCTAAAATTCCCCTTGGAATTATCAAGCATTTTCACATCGTTTTCAGTTGTGTATTTAGGATTTAATACAAAAACAAAATCAATCGGAACGGTCACATAATAATTAGAAATTCTTGATTTTTTTAAATTTCCCTGAGTGAAATCTGTAAGGTAAATCTGGCGATCCTGCTGTACAAAAACTTTAGAATTATCTAATCCATAAGTATCACTTCTTAATCCCAATCCGATTCTGTAGAAAACAGGAGAAGTAAGTGCACCAAACTGTCTCGTAGCACGATATTCAAAAACAGTAGACGTAGATTTTCCAAATTTAGCTTCAGAAGATTTGTTTGCCAGATTCAAAGAACCTGCCGATTTTGTAAGATTTGGAAAGGCAAAAGATATATTTAAATCATCTGCTTTCAGCAATTCTTTTTTGGTGCGTTTCGTATCTCTAAAACTAAGAATCGCATTGTTCTGTGCAAAACCTATCTGATCAAAAACTTTTCCTTTTCCCATCACAGAACTTTTTACCAATTCTCTTGTTGCATTTTCTAAATTAACTTTCTCATCATCAACTTTCCCATTGATGATCTGCTCGTATTTTTTTGCAACTTCGGTTTTCTGTTTTTGTTTTTCTTCTGCAGATAATTTATTTTCTTTAAAAGTTTTTTCTAAATCATCCAACTCATTATTCATTTTAGCTTTTTCGGAGACGATAATACTATCAATTTTTTTGGAATAGTTTCTCATATGAATGTCTGTATAAGGATTTTCCTGAGCATTTGTATAGGAAAATGCAATGACAGCAGCGAGTAAGGCAATTTTTGGTTTCATATTTAGTAATTATTTTTAGACATTATTTTACGACCGTACATAAAATGTAACAGTTAATTTTCATTAAAAAAGTTGTTAAATTATTTAGGATCTATGTAAACCGTAACTCCCAAAACAGTCACATTACCCAACTTAGGAATCACTTTATCAATATGGATAACTCCAAATTTTCTTGTGTCCATATTAGCTTTTTCGCGGGACTTGTCGAGTTCTCTTCCTAACAAAAGATCATCTGCACTGATGTAGCTGATTTTTTTTGCATCTGAAATAATGGGCTGATTACTATTTTCAATATTTTCTTGCTTGTCAATATTGTTTTCAGGTTGATGAATAACGATTTTTGATTCTTTAGATTCTAAAATTTGAGGTTGAGAAATTTCTTTTTTTGTCTTTAAATTCTGAAAATTATTTTCCTGTAAATTCTGACCAACATCTTTTACAATTTTCGGATCAGTTTCTTTGATTGGATTCTCTTTTTGTGGAATTATTTCAAAATTATCCTCAGTTTTTAAAACTTCTTTCCTTAGATTTTCTTTTACGATATAATCAGTTTTTTCAGTATTAAAATCACGGTTATAATAAATTAATGTTCCAAAAGAAATCAATAATAAAACAACAGCTGCATATTTCCACCAATTAGGAGAGAAAGATGATTTCAGAGACGATTCAGACTCTTTTTCCAAAGCTGCATCTATCTGATCCCAAAGATCTGCAGAAGGCTTTATTTCGAGCTCTTCGTAATCAGATTTTAATTGTTTCAGTATTTTTCTTTCCATTTTCTTTTGCTTTTAAATAATCAGCAATCCATTTTTTAGCTTTGCTTAATTGGCTTTTGCTTGTGCCTTCTGAAATGTTAAGGATTTCGGCAATTTCCTGATGCTTTTTATCTTCAAATACGTAAAGATTAAATACCAGTTTATATCCTTCAGGCATTTGAGAGAATATTTCTTCGAGATTAATTTCGTTTAGTTTTTCATCTAAATTTTCTTCCGGAAGATCATCTGCAATCTCAATATCTGAATAAAGAATATTTCTGTTTTTCCTGACAAAAGTGATAGAGTCGTTTACCACAATCTTTCTCAGCCAAAACGGAAAGCTTTTCCATTCTTTACAGTCTTCTATTTTATTGAAACACTTCAAAAAGGCATTCAATAAAATATCTTCAGCATCATGAATATTATTTGTGTAAGAATTTGCAACCGCCAACATTTTAGCTGAAAACAATTCATAAAGAGCTTTCTGGGCTCTCCGGTCTTGTTTTTTGGCAAGTTTAAAATTCTCTTCTAAATTCTTCATGTATCGGTTTCTATCTATAAGACGGCAAAAGTTTGAAATGGTTGCCCGAAAATAAAAAAAAATTGCACTTTTTTTCAAAAGTGCAATCATATAATAAATTAAAAAAATTATTGAGCAAAAGAATATCTTGGTCCTCCAGACTGGAAAATTGCCAACATTCTACTTTTCTGGTCTGTAGAAAACATATACATTGCTCTGTCATCTACATAATCCATATAATTCATTGTCATTTCTATCGGACTTCCTGAGCAAGTGCTATAATGAGGAAATGCCGGTGCGCCATAGTTAGCAGCATTATGCGAAGGTGTATCAGCAACCAAATCATTTCCACAGGTAGCATCTCCCCAAATATGACGAAGATTCATCCAGTGACCTATTTCATGAGTAGCAGTTCTACCTAAATTAAAAGGGTAAGTTGCCGTTCCTGTATTTCCTAAATATTTAGAATCTATAACAACACCATCTGTTGCACTTGCACCTCCGGGAAATTGTGCATATCCTAATATTCCGCCACCAATCGTACATGCCCAAAGATTAAGTTTTGTTGTAGGCGAAATAGGATTTAAACCTCCCTGAGCAGATTTTTTCATTGCATCTTTAGTACCCCAAGAAGTTTTTTTAGTAGATTTTCTTACAACCTGATCTAAAACGAAACGTATTCCTACATTAGCTTTCACATTAGAAAAATTAGTAGGTACATTATTGAAATCGCTGTTTGTAGCATTAAAATCTTTATTCAAAATATCAATTTGAGATTGAATCTGTGCTTGAGAAATATTCTCGGCAGCAGTTCTATAAAGTACATTTACAACAACAGGAATTTCAATAACGCCATTTACCAGCCTAGATTGAAAATTATCATTCATCTTTGATTGAGTAAAGGATTCAATTTGTGCAATTTTCTTCGCCAATTCAGGATTATTTGCAATCTGATCTTTTAAAACCTCATCAGAAGCACAACCTCTACGTACATTAGTATTAGAAATTTGATTTTCGTCGGAAAGGGTTTCCATTTTCTCGTCTGATTCACAGCCAGCTAAAATAGCACTTACTATTCCTAGCATAAAAATTGTCTTTTTCATTCTATATTTGTATTAATTAATATAAATTATTTTATTATTCTTAATAAAATAACAGTTCTTTAACAAATATAAAAAATTTAATTAAATGAAAATCATTTTACGAAAAAAAAAGAAAAAAAATTCACCCAATATATTTAAAATAAGCATTAAACTTAGATAAGTGATTTAAAAAAAATTAATAAATATTGTATTTAAATTAAAAAAATCAATGATTGACATTAGCAACAGCTTCCGGATCATGTTTATGTTTGAAGAAAATAGCAAATAAAATGGTAATAATTAATGCATAACCCGCAAAAATAAGCCATATTTCATGCCACATTTTATCTCCGTTTTCTAAGGTAAAGAAATTTGAAATAATCCATCCACTTCCAAAACTTCCTGCTATCGCTCCAAAACCATTGGTCATCATCATAAACAGACCTTGTGCAGAAGATCTAATTTTGTAATCTGTTGTTGTTTCCACAAAAAGAGAACCGGAAACATTGAAAAAATCGAACGCCATTCCGTAAACAATACAAGAAAGGATTATCAAACCTAATCCAAATCCGTAAGGATCGCCATAAGCGAAGAATGCGAAACGCAAAACCCAGGCAAACATGGAAATCAACATTACATTTTTAATTCCAAATCTTTTTAAGAAAAACGGAATTGCAAGAATAAATGCGGTTTCTGAAAACTGCGATATCGACATGATCAGTGTAGAACGTTTCACTACAAAACTCTCTGCATAAACCGGATTTTTACCAAAATCTGATAAGAACACATCTCCATACATATTCGTTAGTTGCAATGCAGCTCCCAAAAACATTGAGAATATGAAAAACAATGCTAATTTATAATTTCCGAAAAGCTTAAAGGCATTTAGACCTAATTTTTCCGCAATTGATGCATCTTTTGGAATAAGACTCTGTGGTTTACAAGGAGGTAATGTGAATGAATAAACAGCCAAAATTACCGCAAAAGCTGCCGCAATATAAAATTGATTTGCTGAAGCTTTGTTACCCGTTAAATTTGTAATCCACATCGCAGCAATAAAACCTAAAGTTCCCCAAACCCGTATTGGCGGGAAAACCTTTACTACATCGAAATTATTATTTTTTAAGACATAATATGCAATAGAATTTGAAAGAGAAATTGTAGGCATATAAAAAAGCATCGCAATCAGCATTACCCAAAAGAATGTCGTAGGATTATCTACTTGTGGTAAATAAAGCAAAGTGATGGCATACCCTAAATGCAAAATTCCGTAGAGTTTTTCGGCATTCATCCATCGGTCAGCGATAATTCCGGTAACAGCAGGCATAATGATGGAAGCAATTCCTAAAGTCATGAAAACAATTCCAAACTGCTCTCCTCCCCATTGCATCGTTCCGAACCAATAATTGGCAAAGGTAATAAGCCATGCTCCCCAAACAAAAAACTGAAGAAAGCTGAGGATCGTCAATCGTAATTTTAAATTCATTGTATATTTATAATATCTTAATCAATTTTCTTTTTTCTTCTTTTGATCTCTTCCTGAATCTCAAGAGCCGTATCAAAATCTTCTTCTTTTACTGCTTCGTCCAATAATTTCTGAAGCTCTTCCATAGAAATATGCTTCAAATTGTCTTCATCCTGAACAGCTTCTGAGAAAACATCATCTTCTTTAGCTGTTTCTTCCAATTCAAGAAGAATTCCCGCCTCATTCAAAACCTGCTGCGTTGTAAAAATAGGTGCATCAAATCTTACTGCCATCGCAACAGCATCAGAAGTTCGGGCATCCAAGATCAACTCTTCTTCGTTAAGTTTATTTTTAAAATTGATATTTGAAAAGAAAACTCCGTCAACAATCTGATAAATGATGACAGACACTAATTCAAACTGTGCAGAAACTATAAATTTCGTAAATAAATCATGAGTAAGCGGACGCGGCGGATGAATATCTTTTTCAAGGCCTAATGAAATGGATTGCGCCTCGAAATTTCCTATAACAACAGGTAATTTAATGTGTGTTTCTTCATGTTCCAATAACAATGCGTAAGCTCCCGATTGGGTCTGGCTGTACGATATTCCGCGAATGATTAGCTGTTTATAATCCATGACTACAAATATAAATTAATTTTTTATTGTAGGTTTTACTTTTTAGACAAAAATAAAAGCCCGGAAGCCGAGCTTTTATTATATTTATTTGAATTTTAAATGGTCAAATGTCAATTTACTTCTTTGTCAATTTTAAAAATTCACCATTGACTTGCGAAGTAAAATTCACAATCGACTATCCTTTAAGTGCTTTGATTTTCTCCGTCAATGCAGGAATAATTTGGAAAGCATCTCCCACAACACCATAATCAGCTGATTTGAAGAACGGAGCTTCTGCATCACTGTTAATTACAACGATCGTTTTAGAAGAGTTTACTCCAGCCAAATGCTGAATTGCCCCTGAAATACCGATCGCAATATATAAATTTGGCGAAATTGCTTTACCAGTTTGTCCAACGTGTTCTGTGTGAGGTCTCCAACCGATGTCTGAAACTGGTTTTGAACAAGCTGTAGCAGCACCTAAAACGTTTGCCAATTCTTCTACCATTCCCCAATTTTCAGGACCTTTCATTCCTCTACCTGCAGAAACTACTATTTCAGCCTCTTTAAGGTCTAATTTTCCTGAACTTTGCTCGTGAGAAATCACTTTTGTATCTTCATTAGCTACTGAAAGATTTTTCACTTCTTCAGAACCTGAAACTGCATTTTCTTTTACACCAAAAGCATTCTGAGAAACGGTAAGAATTACTCCTGTTCCTTCAGCTTTTGCATGCATAAATCCTTTTCCTGAAAATGCTTTTCTCTTTACCTGAAATGGAGACTGGCTTTCCGGTGCTTCCAAAACATTAGTAATTAATGAAAAATTTTTCATCACTGCCAACATTGGCGCAACCGAAGAAGCATCTGTAGTGTGAGGAAAAACGATGATGTTTCCGTCAGCAACTTCACTTACTGCCTGAGCATAAGCTTTTGCCGAGAAATTTTTAAGACCTTCGTCTTTGATATTGATTACATTTGTTGCTCCATATTTATACAATAAATCTGAAGAATCTGTTGGGTTTACCGAGATCGCTGTAACAGTTTCACCTGCCTGATCTGCAACTGCTTTAGCATAAGAAACTGCCTCAAAAGCTGCTTTTTTGTAAACTCCGTTTATATTTTCTGCGTATACGAATACTGCCATTTTCTTGAATTTAAGATTAAAAAATTTAATAATTAAAAAGATTAGATAACTTTAGCTTCTTCGTGAAGTAATCTTACCAATTCATCTAAATTATCAGGAGAAACGATTTTTACCGCTGCTCTTGGCGGAACAGAGTCATAAGAAACTCCCTGAACTTTTACTTCAGAAGAAGTAGGCTCAACAACCTGCAAAGGTTTTGTTCTTGCAGACATAATCCCTCTCATATTTGGAATAATCAAATCTTTTTCATCTACCAATCCTTTCTGACCTGCAATTACAGCAGGTAATTTCACAGAAATAGTTTCTTTACCCCCTTCAATTTCTCTTACAGCAGTCGCTTCGCTTCCGTTTACGTCTAAACCAACTGAAGCATTTACGAAAGGTTGATTCAATAACTGGGCAACCATTCCGGGAACACAACCACCATTATAATCGATTGATTCTTTACCACAAAGAACTAAGTCATAACCTCCGTTTTTAGCAACAGAAGCAATTTCTTTTGCTGTAGAATAGCTGTCTTTAGGATCTAAGTTCACTCTTACCGCATCGTTAGCTCCGATTGCCAAAGCTTTTCTGATCACAGGTTCTGTAGTAGCATCTCCAACATTCATTACCGTTACAGTTGCTCCCTGAGATTCCTGTAATTTGATTGCTTTTGTTAAAGCAAATTCATCAAGAGGATTGATCACCCATTGAATCCCGTTTTTGTCGAACGCAGATTTATCTGCTGTAAAGTTAATTTTAGAAGTAGTATCCGGAACACTACTAATACAAACTAATATTTTCATATGTTGTTTTAATTATTTTTATTTACCATATGCAACCTTACGGTTTCATAAATTATATATTTTTCTTTTTACTTCATCAGATAATAAAATTGAGGAAGCAATTTTTGTTTGTTAAGTTTTGTAAATATAAATAAAAAATATATTATGCATGCATAATACTTATTTAATTATTATTCAGCGCATTATAAGTTTCTAACTCTTTGGTTTTGTTGCTCTAAACTCTATCTTGCTTGGTAAAACTCTCGGATTCATTTTTAAAATATCCAAGACCAAATTCCCCATATCTTCAGGTTGAATTTTCCAATTATCTTTTTCAGAAGGCTCATTTCCGTTAAAATGAGTTGCTACTGAACCAGGCATGATGACAGTAGATTTAATATTGTATTTTCTCAAATCGATCATAGCAGCCTGGGTAAAACCTACAACACCAAATTTTGACGCATTATAGCCTGTTCCGTTTTCAAAGAAATTTGCTCCTGCCAAACTTGAAATGGTTATGTAATATCCTTCATTTTTCTTTAATTCTTCAATTGAAGCTTTCAAAGTATGGAAAACCCCGGTAAGATTAGTTTCTATCATAGAATTCCATTCTTCGGAAGTTAATTCGTCAACGGGTTTGAAAATTCCTAATCCTGCATTGGCAATTACAAAATCTAATCTCCCGAATTTCTCTACAATACTTTGAACTGCTTTTTCTTCACTTTCTAAACTTCTGACATCGGAAACGATTCCTAAAACTTGTGCAGAATATTTTTGCAGTTCCTTTTCTGCCTCTACAACATCTTCTTTTTTTCTTCCCGAAAATGCAACTGAGATTCCGTTTTCGAGTAAAATTTTAGCAATGCCAAAACCAATTCCTTTTGTTCCTCCTGTGATGTATGCTACTTTATTTTCAATCATATTATTAAAATTTATTTCTCTAAAATAACAAAAACGCTCCGATTGGAGCGTTTTTAATATACTAAGATTTATCAGTATTTTATTTTTTGATGAATTTCTCTGTAGAAATACCATCTTTAGTTTCTACATTGATTAAATAAGTTCCAGCCGGAAGAGCTCTTACATCTACTTTATCTCCATCTAATTTTACATTGACTTTTCTACCTGTTATATCTGAAACAGAAACTACGTTGATTTTAGAGTCCGTTTTGATGTGTAGGATGTCTGAAGTTGGGTTGGGGTAAATCTCTATTTCTTTAATATTTTTAATTGAATATTTAAATGGTAAATTTCTTAAATCTAAAAACATATTATTTTTTAATTTGTGAGCTTTGCCTTCAATTTCTTCACCAGAACAATTACAATCCTCGATTTTAGCCAAATAAGTTGCCCCATATTCTATATTTGTATTGGGTAAAAGTGTAATACTATTACCAGCTTTCATTAGAATATTTTTTCCTGCGGAGATAGTGTAATCCTGATCTGTTAAAATCGTATTACTAACTTGATAATTATACGTACTATTAATTTCAGGTGATGATAAATGAATAGATGCTAAACATGAGTTAATCCCAGACTCTTGAAGATTTGGTACTAATTGTGGTAAATTATTTGTAGAGCCTACATAGATTGCGTTATCTGGATAAAATGATAAGTCAATTCCATTTAAGTTGGCGCTACTTAATCCATAAATATCAGGATTATTAATTTTACCTAAATATTTTCCTGAATTATAATAGGGTATATAAAAGTATATGTCCCCCTTTGTATTTCTCTGTATAGTAAGTATAGATCCTGTATTATACATATCTGCTTGTCCAGTATCTAACGGACTGTAAATAATATTACTATTTGTAGAATTTAACAGATCTATTTTATAAATCATCTGATTTGTTGAAATTCCATTTTCGTATCTTGCTATATATAATATATCTGAATTTTTATTAAATTCAGTATATATAGGTTCACTAGAAGCAATTGACAAATTATAATCTGTAGTTAATAAACCTGAAAGATTATCAAATGAACGAACAAGTCCTGCATTTTCACCAGTGCCTAGATTAGCCATGGTTATACTTAAAAATTGTGAAAAGTTACAAGCTTTTATTTCTGGTGATGCTTTAATAGAAATTCCGTTATAATAGGTAAAGAAACCAGTTGTATTTAGATTATTTACAATTGGAGTACTGCTCATTCCTGAATTATTTAATAAGTAAGAGTAAATCTTTAATCCTGTTGTTATTAAGACCCAAAAAGAACTATTATCTCCATGTGGAACAACCGTTATTCCTCTAGCATTTGTAAAGTCATTACCAAATTCATCTAAAATTGGAATATTTTTGAAATTCTGTAAAACAGCTCCTAAAGGCTGTCCGTTTGAGCCAATGTTACCTAATGAAATATCGACTATTGAATAACGAGCAACATAACCTGCTGTATTTGCACTAAAAATATAATACAAATTAGGATTTGTCAGATGTTTCACAATTGAAATCTGCATTCCATACTGATCAACATTTCCATTTTGCATGATTACATGCTGCCTGTTCCAAACGTAGTTTCCATCAGTATAAAATAATAAATTTCCATTGTCATCACTGACTGTTGCTGATGAAAGATTTGCTATCATCGAACTGTTAGTTAAGAGCTGGGGACTTGTTCCTGCAAAATTTATTGCGATTTTTTGCCCAAAATACCAATTATCATTCTCACCCTGTGAATATCCCCAAGAATATAAACACAAAAGCATTATTAAAAAAAACTTTTTCATAAATAATTTATTACATGATTAATAATTATTTATTCAATTTTTTCTCCAACGTTTCAATACGTTTATTCTGCTCTTCAATATTCTTTTGTTGTTGCAAAGTATATAAAGTAAGTTCTTCCACTTTTTTAAGCAAAAGAATATTCATTTCTTTAAGCTCGATACCATTAGCAATCGCTTCTTCTGTAGTAGGAATTTCAGGTAAATGCCCTTTCTCATCAATGTAAGATTGGAGATCCTGTAAAGGCATTAGTTTATAATTTTTTTTGAAAACATAATCAGCCCAGCCATTGTTAGCTGCAATTTCTACTTTTACTTTTTCTGTTTTAATACCGTCTTTTACAAAGAGGCGGTAATCTGTACATTGGCTACAATAAAAATTATCTGTTCCCATTCCAATTAATCCGCTAAGGCCCATTGAGAATGACTTTTTTAACTCTGGATTTGGGTCTATATCTCCGAAATAAGCGGAAACGTTAGGATGCAGATAAAGCTTAAAGCCACTTAATTCCATATGAAAATCACCACCATCACCTACAATCGTAGAACCATTAGATGACGTAGAGCCTCCACCAAAAACAATTTTATTTCCAAAATTTCCAGTTAACCTTAAATTGCCATTAAGATTTAGCTTATCATTATTATTATCTGTTCCTATGCTAACTTTTCCATTTCTAAAAATATAATCTGTAGAATTTGTTGCACCATCCCATTGTTGAGAGAATAAAGAATTTGAAAACAAGGCACACGTCGCCAGTAAAGCAATTTTTTTCATGGTTATTGATTTTTATGATTAAGTTATAAATTTAGTTAAAATATTAATATATAAAAATTAAATTTTCTTATTTTAACAAAAAAACGCCCCAATTGGAGCGTTTATATTATACTAAATGTATTAGTATTTATTTTTTGATGAATTTCTCAGTAGAAATACCATCTTTAGTTTCTACGTTGATTAAATAAGTTCCAGCTGAAAGAGATTTAACATCTACTTTATCTCCATCTAATTTTACACTTACTTTTCTACCTGTCATATCAGTTACAGAAACATTATTGATTTTAGAATCTGTTTTGATGTTTAGGATATCTGAAGTTGGGTTAGGATAAACAGAAATGACACTTCTTTTATTTACAGGGACAGTATTTACATCATTAATGGATAATGTTGCAGTATTTCCAAATTGTGCCAAAATATTATCAATACCAACAGTATTATTTACTGTGTTTCCAGTTGCAGTTAGATTTTGAAGATATACATCTTTTGCAACCATTCCAATAATTTGATCAGGATCAGTGGTAACAGAACTTCCCCCTCCTGGCCAAGACCACGTCATAGCTCCTGTTGTTTTATTGTATGTATAACTTACAGTTACCCAAGTATTAACAGGAAAAACTGGTGCACTAGCATCTGCTACAGCAAGATAAAGAGTTGGTACACTAGTAGCATTATAAAAAGTTCCTAATCCATTCAACTTTTTCGTAGTAACATTATATGTAAATCCTCCAATAGCTACTGTTGTTGTACCTGCGGTGCCTACTACAACAAATCTGTACTCGCCTGCTCCGTTAGAAGACCCTGTATAAATATCAGCTGTAGCTTGTACAATATTATTTGAAGTTGTAGCAACAACGGTTGTTACTCTTGCTGCAGTTCTATTATTAGGATTTGATGTTGCTACATATCCATTTCCACTTGTAGTAGTTAATGATAGACCATGTGCCGCATCTATCGTAGTAATTTGATAGTCAGTAGCTGTACCACCAGATGTTAACCAAGAATTTTGCGTTCCAAGATTACCTGATATTAATGAGCTAAAATTTTCGTTTACTATAACCTGCCCAAACATCATCATTGTTGCAGAAGTCAACAATAAAGAAGATAGAATTTTTTTCATAAAATTAATTTTAAATTATTTAGCGTAAATATAATAAAGTTTAACATAGTGAATTAAAAAAAACTGTTAAAATTTAAAAAATCCTCAAGAAAAAATTCTTAAGGACTTATTATCATTATTTAGAATAGTTTTCAAAAAATAAAGGTATGCTTTCAATTCCTTTATAGAAATTGAATAAACCGTAATGTTCATTCGGTGAATGTATTGCATCAGAATCAAGACCAAATCCCATCAGTACAGATTTTGCACCCAAAACCTGCTCAAACATTGACGTGATAGGAATACTTCCACCACCTCTGTAAGGAAGAACTTCTTTTCCGAAAGCAGTTTCCATTGCATTTTTAGCGGCTAAATATTCTTTTGTATCAGTTGGCAAAACATAAGGTAATCCACCGTGATGCGGAGTAACTTTTACTCTCACATTATCAGGAGCTATTTTTTCAAAATATTTCGTGAACTTTTCTGTAATTTCTTCCGGGGTCTGATAAGGAACCAAACGCATAGAGATTTTCGCAGAAGCTTTTGATGGAATGACAGTTTTTGCACCTTCTCCCGTATAACCACCCCAAATTCCATTACAGTCTAAAGTCGGACGGATCGAAGTTCTCTCTAAAGTGGTGTAACCAGCCTCACCTTCCACTCCATTTAAGCCGATAGATTTTTTGAATTCTTCAGGATTATCTTTCAGCTTATTCATTTCAGCTCTTTCTTCGTCTGAAACATCTTCTACATTATCATAAAAACCATCAATGGTAATTTGTCCGTCATCATCAATCAATTTAGCAATCATTCTTGAAAGTACATGAATAGGATTCGGAACTGCCCCACCATAAAGACCTGAGTGCAAGTCTCTGTTTGGACCCTCCACTTCCACTTCTACATAGCTTAAACCTCTCAGACCGGTAGTCACAGTCGGTTGCTCGTTACTGTAAATATGAGTATCAGAAATTAAAATACAATCACAAGATAATTTTTCTTTAAATTCATTCACAAAATCACCTAAACTTACAGAACCTACCTCTTCTTCACCTTCAAAAATAAATTTAATATTACAGGGAAGAGAATTTGTTTTCATCATCGCCTCAAAAGCTTTGATCTGCATAAAAAACTGTCCTTTATCATCTGCAGAACCTCTTGCAAAAATAGCTCCTTCAGGATGAAGTTCTGTTTTCTCAATGTAAGGCTCGAAAGGTGGTTTTCTCCACAATTCTAGCGGATCTGGTGGCTGAACGTCATAATGACCATAAACCAAAACCGTTGGCAAATTTTTATCGATGATTTTTTCTCCGAAAACAATTGGGTAACCTTTTGTCTGGCAAACTTCTACATTGTCTGCACCTGTATTTTTAAGATGTTCTGCTACTTTATCAGCGCATAATAATACTTCATTTTTATAAGCCGGATCAGCAGAAATTGAAGCGATTCTCAATAATTCAAACAATTCATCTACGAAACGGAGTTTGTTTTCGTTGATGTAATTTAATGTCTCTTGCATTGTAAATTTAATTTGGATAAATTTAAAAAAATTGAACTGTCCCAACAAACAAAAACCTTGTTTTATATTTTAGGAAAGCTTTAAAAACAGTAAATCCCGCACAAGTGCAGGATTTACGTATATTTTTTTGAAAACAATTAGTGTCCTGCTTTTGCAGAATCTGCGTGTTTTGCTGTTGCGCTGTCTTTCTTAGGAGCTTCAGTTTCGTGAGCGCCATGAGCCGGAGTTTCACTTGCTGCTTCAGCAGTGTGACCGTCGTGACCGCCTTGATGATCGTCAGAATATCTTTCTACTCCTTCTTCAAGTTTCAAAGTATTCTTGTTTCCTCCTGCCTGAATCTTTTTGCAGCTTACTGCAACTGTTGCGATGGCCAAACATATAATGAATTTTTTCATATGATTTATTTATTTTTTAAAGGTCATTTGCAATCGCTAAATCTTCATTGATGACAGGCAGAGCGATTTCATGTCTAAATTTTGATTGCCCAAAAGTAAGAAATATTGCATTTTTCGGCAACATTTTTATACTGATTTTAATATTATTTTCCCTTTTTTGGATTGTGTAAAAATAAGATAGTCATTTCCGCCATCTTTCAATCCATATTTTTTCTTAATGTCTTCAGGTTTTAGCGGATAGTTTTTAGAAATAATATTAAATTGTTCTTTCTTTTTAATCTGCTTACTGTCAATTACTTCCATTTCAAAAATCCTTCCTGGAAAGGCATTGATTTTATTTTCAGAAGTATAAATATGAGTGTTTGGATGAAGTTTTTTCAGATTAAATTTTTCAGAAATTAAATTAAAAATTCCTCCCTTTAAAATCGTATTATTGGGAATATAAATAAATTTTTCGGGTTCCGAAAACTCTGCATGAGCATTTTCCTCGCTTCCAAATTCGAAAATAAATTCAGATTCTTCACTTTCTAAATTGATACAGTGGCATTTAATCTTTCCCGAATTTTCGTTGGATAAAAAAACAACGACTTCTTTCACATCATTTTTAACCGCAATAATATCAATTCTCAAAATGTTTTTCAGAACAGATATGAGATATTTCAAATCTATAAGCGGAGAAAGTTTAATTACAACTTGCTTAGAAATTGAGAGCAACTTTTCCTGGATTTCAAGAATGTTTGGCGACAAATCTTCCAAAAGAAAAACTTTATTTTTTTGATTGTCTCTTCGCGCCGGATCAAGATAGATTACATCAAAATTTTCAGTGTTTTCATTGAGAAAATCTTCCAGTTTTTGATTAATGAAATTTGCTTTTTTGTCTAAAATACTCCAGTTATGTTCTACAATTTTTAAAAGCTCAGTATTTTGTTCGATCAGAGTAATTTCACCAAAATTTTCAGAAAAATAATAAGCATCAATCCCAAAGCCGCTTGTGAGATCAATGAATTTCTTTCCATTTAAAATTTGAGATTTATAAAAAGCTGTCTTTTCCGATGAAGATTGCTCAAGACTGAGCTGTGGTGGAAAAACAATTTCTTTTTTCAACAAAAACGGAAACTTTTTCTGTGCAACCTGTTTTCCTTTAATCTGCTGGACGATTTCCTGCATGGAAACTTCTGGAAAGGGTGATTTTTTCAATAATAAAGAATGCAGATCTGCATGTAGATTTGCGTCAATATAATTTTGAATTTCTTTATTTAAAATTGGAATTTCCAAAGAGCTTATCTTTTATAGAAAATATAATCTGTTAGTATTGGTTTAATACCATTTTGTTTCAATAAAGAATTGATCTGACCTCTGTGATAAGTCGAATGATTGACTGCATGAAAAAGTATTTCGAAAACAGTATTTTCAAATTTTGCACCTCTTGAATTGTGATATTCAATTCTTTTGTCAAAATCTGAATTTTTAATAATTCCAATACTTTTCAGATAGTTTTGATGATTGATTTCGTTTAAACTTTCAAATGGATTAATTTGCCAGACTTCAAAAGATTTTTCATTCAAAATCCTTGAATTCCAAATCTGTTGGGCATTTAAGGTATGATTGATTAAGCTGATTGCTTTTTCGTCTGCTTTTGAAATATTTTCAGAAATAGTTTTTATCATTTCTTTGTTGAAATGATAGGTGTATTCGAACAGATCAATTAACTTATCCTTCATTATTCAAACATTTCAGCCCAACGAACGGCTTTAATTTCTTTTTCATTATAAAGCTCTTCTACAGACTTTTTAACGTCTAATTTCGGATATAAATTAACTCCAATCAGTTTTATCTTTCCTTCTTCAACCCATTTCTGTTCTTCTACAGCTTGATCGTAGATTTTTTTCTGAAGGATTCCTTTTTTTAAAGTTTCCAAATAACCTCCTGAATTTTCAATTTCTAAAAAGAAATTCCAAGATTTTTCTGCAATTTGCCGGGTGATATCTTCAATATAATAACTTCCGTTGGCCGCATCTTCGAAAACATTAATAATACTTTCGTAAGCCAGAACAATCTGTTGTTTGAATGAAATTTCCTCAGAATTCTCAGTATTTTTTCCTATCTGATAATTGATACTGAAAACTGCATCTGCACCGCCAATCATCGCTGCTGCGAGTTCTAAAGTAGAACGAATCAAATTATTTTCACTGTCTGAAATTGATTTATTTCTTAAAGATGTTTCAGTAAAAATGTAAGGAATATCATCCAAACCGTATTCTTTAGAAAGCTGATTAAAAACAAGCTTAAATGCACGGATTTTAGCCATTTCAAAGAAGTAGTTTCCTCCAATTGCCAATCTGAAAATTAATTTATTTAAAATCTCAGCGCCATAAATTTCAACTAATTCTTTTGTTTTTGCCAAAGCAATTGCCAACTGCTGAACGATAGACGCTCCTGAATTTTGGTGAATTGAAATATCAACACAGATATTTCTTTTGAAACTTTTTGCCAATAATTCTCTGACTAATTGATCATCAATCACTGCATTATTTTCATCAAAAACATCAATCAGAGAAAAATATTGATCCTCGTCTTGCGGACTGATGTGTTCTGCCAAGTCTTTATTATTGATAAATATTGTCTTGTTTACAAGATTTTCTACATTTTCATTAAGCAAAAATGCAAAAACATCCTCTTCCAAAGTTTCGTGATAAGTTGCTACCAAATGAGTATTTTCTTCAACTTTCGGAAGATTGGTCAATAGCTTTTGAACGTCATTATAAAAGGGCTTTACATCAATTCCTTCTAAATTTTCTTTTTTCAGAATGGTATAAATATCTTCAGTTTTCAGCTGCTTTTTAACTAAATTTTCCCAGTTGGAAAAAGTTTCTATGTGTGACATAAATAATGAGTATGAATTAATCAATTGTGAAAGGTCAATTCGCTTTGCTTGTCAATTTCAAATTCACTTACGGAGCAAAATTGACATTTGACCATTCACTAAAAATATTATTTTTTGGCAATATTTGCGCTGTCTACCACCAGAATAAAAATTTCTTCATTCGGTTTTTTCATGAAATAATTTTCTCTGGCATATTTTTCTTTTTCAGATTTATTATTCATCAGCTTTTTATAGAATTTGTCGTTCTTTTCGTATTCTGATTTATAATATTCGAGCTGTTCTTCGTATTTACCAATCTCACCGTTCAGTTCATTGATTACGAGAAACGAGGTTTTATCGAAAAATATCATCCACACCAAAAAAAGACATATCGCAATCACATATTTATTCAAAACATAATTCTGAAAAAACTTAATGGTTTCCGATTTGGGTTGAATGTCTTTAATTAATTCTTTTTCAGCCATTTTTTAATGTTTTCGAAGTGAATTTTTAATAACTGTCGTTAAAAAATCTATCGCTACAGAATTCTGTTTCATGTTGGGAATTATCAAATCTGCATCATTTTTTGATGGTTCGATGAATTCCTGGTGCATCGGTTTCAAGGTTGTTTGATAACGATGTAAAACCTCGTTAAGATCTCTTCCTCTTTCCTGAGTGTCTCTTCTGATCCTTCTGATCAGTCTTTCGTCAGAATCTGCGTGTACAAAGACTTTTAAATCAAATTCTTTCAACAATTCTTTGTTCGTTAAAACCAAAATACCTTCTACAACCAATACATTTTTCGGTTCTACGGTAACGTGATCTCCAGTTCTTGAGTGCGTTACAAAACTGTAAACAGGCTGCTCAATCGCTTCATTATTCTTTAATGCTTTTACGTGTTTCAGCATCAGTTCAAAATCTATTGACTTGGGATGATCGTAGTTCAACGCTTCTCTTTCCGTCAATGTAAGATTATGATTGTCATGATAATAATTATCCTGAGACAAAATATTCATTCCTTCAATGTCAAGCTGCTGAATGATCTTATCAACAACCGTAGTTTTGCCGGATCCTGTTCCTCCCGCAATTCCTATTACAAGCATTCTAATATAGTTTTTACAAATATACTATTTTACTTTAAAGCAAATAAATTTATTGTATTTGGAATTCATCATTCAAAAAAAAATCCGACGTAAAATACATCGGATTCTTTAATTTTATTTTTTAATAAACTTGCTTGAGAGATTTAACTCTTTTATGGTTAAAAGATAATTTCCGGTTTCAAGACCTGAAACATCGATTTTATTTTTATCTTTTCCAAGGGTTGTTTCCAACACCAATCTGCCTTCCATGTTATAAATTTCTACCTTTTCATTCTTGGTGAATTTTAAAGATACATTTAGAATATCCGAAACAGGATTAGGATAAATTGAAATAATATCTCTCTTATCAACATCACTTACACTTAATTGGCAACTGTAAGCCGGAAGTACATATCCTGTAGTAGTAAATTCCTGTGTAATTATATCGACATCATTACAGGTAAAGCCAAATTGTCCCAACATATCAATTGCAGCCTGTCTTACTGCGATTGCTGCATTTTGCTGATTCGTAAAAGATCCTGTTAATGATAAGCCTTCCAGAAAAGCTCTGTCAGTTTTTTCTTTTCCGATCTGACTGTAAATTCTCATCAAAGCCGAAGCCCAGATCTGTCCGTCAGTATGAATTGAACCTACGATTCCGGATGGATAAGTTGCTGTATAATTGGTAACTCTACCTGCCCAAAACGGATTGTGACCATCCCAACTAAACATCCAATGATAAGCAGGAGCAGATGAGCTCCACTGATTCAAACTTCTGCTGTAAGATTGTGCCCAATAATCTCCGGAGCCTTCACCCAAGCCTTGAGTCTGAGATGCATTTCCATTGGTCAGCCAATCATGAATACCGTGCCCCAATTCATGAATAATTACATCTGCATCTTCTGCATCATCAACACCACCTTCCCCAAAAGCTAACGTATCATTTGATGGAATGTAATGAGAATTATCAGATCCGCTCAACCCGTGAGGGTCAAACCTTAATACTCCATTATATTGTAAAGGCACACATTGGATTCCCAAAGTAAGATTAATATAACGAAGGTTGTTATCGAGATGCCAATAAGCATTTACAGCTTCAAAACCCTGCTCATTTCTGTTAAAAAGAAACTGATTTGATGCCTGTGTAAATAATCCTGTCGCAGGAGATTCTAATTCCTGAATCTCAACAAAGGTTCCTTTTAATTTATAAACACCTCCAGCCAACTCCAATTCGGGAATTGTAACTAAAGTTCGTGCTGCATCGAGACTTGCATTGGTAGCATCACTTCCGTCAACATATTGTCCTCCGTAAGCTATCTGCACTTTGGATAGCGGATCTGGTTCAAAAATATAACCGGAACCTGTTCCTAATATCGTTTTTTGGCTTTCAGACTTTTTTTCTTTATTTTTTTTCTTAGGATCTTCCTTTTCATCATGATGATATACAGCAATATCTTTCACGCTAATGATTTCTCCTGTTTGTGCGTCAATAATTGTTTCCCAACTTCCGGGATTGTCATGAGAATTGGTTAAAACTCTATATACCAATTTTGTATCACCAATATCTGTAAGATAAACAAACAGTTTATTTTCTTCATAGATCGTTTTACCTGCTGATTTTGCAGCAATATGTGCTTTTGTTAAAGCTTCCGAAGCGGAAAATGAAGGGATTGTATTGATTTCTTTTATACCATTTTTCAGATTTTCTGTTCCTGTATAAGAAATATTTCCTGATTTATTAAAATGAACTATAATTTCGGACTGAAAAACCGGAACATTCTTTATCGTCTGTTGAAAACGTAGTGTTTCTCCCGAAAATCCTTTTTTGACAAAGCTTAATTGTAAAGAAGTGTAATTCGGAATTTGCAAATTCCTTGAGTTTTCGGTGATCCATTTCTTTGCAGGACCTTCTAATGGTGACTCTTGAGCAACTACATTTGAATAGGATAACAAACATCCTAATAACAGAGAATTAATTTTTAACTTCATATTTGCTTAATTATTGCCTACTAAAATAGTTAATTTATTTGAAAAACAACAATTTATTCAAAAATCCGTATTAAAAAAATATAAAAAACTAATAATTAAACAAAAAAACTCCAACAATTGTTAGAGTTTATATTATACGATTTCGCTTGTTAAGCTTCTTGAAATTAATTTTTCGTGCATGGGTTTCAAAACATCCATAGAGCCTGTTTTTACTGTGCATTTGCCTTTGTAATGTACGAGCATTGTACATTGCTCGGCTTGTATGAGATCATGTTTACAAATCTCTATCAATGCTTCGATCACATCATCAAAAGTATGAATATCATCGTTATGCAAGATCAGTTTGTACACTTCATCAGTTTCATCCAAAACAAGAACTTCTTCTTCGTACTGACGTTTCGGATTTTCGTAATCTTTTATTCTATTATAAAAAATCATTTCCTAAAAATTTTAATCATCTCCAAATTTATCTAAAATATCATCTACGATATTATTAGGTCCATTATAAATCAACTCTACCATTTCAACACTCTTATTATTCATTTTTAAGATCTTGAAATGATAATTTTCTAAATCAAATTCCTGGTTCTCTTCAGGAATGTCTTCTAAGGCGTGCAGAATAAATCCGGCCAAAGTATTGTACTCACTTTCTTCAGAGACCGTTAGTTTTTTAGGTAAAGATTCGTTAATCTCATCCAAAGGCTGAGTCGCTTTTACCCAAAATATATTGTCTCCTACTTTATCAACCAATTTTTCTTCATCATCTTCTTCATCCTGAATTTCTCCTACCAATTCTTCTAAAATATCTTCTAAAGTAATAATTCCTTCAGTACCACCAAATTCATCAATTACGATTGCCAAATGTTGTTTTTTCTGCTGGAAAATTTTAAGCAAATCTGAAATCTTCTTGCTTCCGACCACAAAGAATGATTCACGCATCAGTTCTCTAAGATCTTCATGGCTCAATTCTCCTTTTCTTTTAACGAATTCTCTGATGATTTCTTTTGTGTAAAAGACACCAATTATATTATCAATAGAGTTTTCATACACCGGAATTCTAGAATATCCGCTGTCCATGATCTTATTGATAATTTCGTTTAAATCATCTGCAAAATCAATTGACGTGATATTCTGTCTCGGAACCATGATTTGTTTTGCAGAATGGTCTGTAAAATCAAATGCATTTTTGATAATCTCGTAGTTTTCTTCTTCAATTTCACCGCTGTCTGCACTTTGTTTTACCAGAAGCTGAAGTTCTTCTGTAGAGTGAATTTCCTGTTCAGATGCGGGATGAATTTTCATTAATCTTAAAACTCCGTTTGACATTAAATTCATCAACCAGATAAATGGCTTGAAAATGGTATAAAACACTCTCAACGGAACTGCGGTTGCCATTGTCGTAGCTTCAGCTTTTCTGATGGCAATGGATTTCGGAATCAATTCACCAAAAACGATATGCATTACCGTGATAATCAAAAAACTGATCACAACAGAAATAGTAGTGACAGTAGATTCGCTAAAATTAATATTAAGTGAATGAAATAAGTTATCTATTACATGATGCATTGCACTTTCACCTACCCAACCTAAAGCTAGTGAAGCTAAAGTAATCCCAAGCTGCGTTGCAGAAAGATACTCATCAAGATGTTTGATAATATGCTCTGCCTGCTTCGCCATAGAATCACCTTCGGCGGCTTTGAGCTGAATTTGAGAATAACGAACTTTAACAATTGAAAATTCTGCGGCTACGAAAAAGCCATTTAATAATACAAGAAACAAAGCTAATAGTAGCCTGACTATGTCCGAGTCCATTTAGAAATTATAATTTATTGTACAAAGATATACAAAATAAAACTAACAAAAAAAGCACCGAAGATATCGATGCTTTAATATTTTTTGAATATTTTATTACGAGTTTTTCAAAGCTTCTGCTCCTGAAACGATTTCTAAGATCTCATTTGTAATAGCAGCCTGTCTTGCTTTGTTGTAGAAGATCACCAAATCATTCTTCAGTTCCTGTGCATTGTCTGTTGCTTTGTGCATCGCTGTCATTCTGGCACCGTGCTCTGAAGCTACAGAATCTAAAACTGCTTTGAAAACCTGAGTTTTGATCGATTTTGGAATTAAATTATCCAAAATTTCGTTTCTGTTTGGTTCAAAGATATAATCTGTTTCAACCTGAGTTTCTACAGCATCAGTTTCAACCATTGAAATCGGAAGAACTTTTTCCGTGATCACTTCCTGTGTAGCAGCGTTAACGAATTTATTGTAAATTACATACACTTCATCAAATTTACCTTCTCTGAAGTTGCTCATTACCGTTTCGGTAACGTTTGAAACTACATCAAAACTTAACTTATCAAAAACACTGCTTTCATTTGAAAACACTGTACGGTTTCTTCTTACCGCATCATAAGCTTTTTTACCAATAGTAAGAACTTCAATTTCGTACTGAGAATTATTCTGAAACTGAATATTCAGTTCTTTCACAATATTTGAGTTAAATGCACCAGCCAAACCTCTGTTTGATGTAACAGCGATGAAAAGTACTTTTTTAACCTCTCTTTTTTGAGCATAAATAGAAACCTGATCAGGATCTGAACTAGAATTTACATTCTGAATGATCTCCTGCAATTTTTCAGAATACGGTCTCAACATTACGATGGCATCCTGCGCTTTTTTTAGTTTCGCTGCCGAAACCATTTTCATAGCACGCGTGATTTGCATCGTAGATGAAATTGAACTGATTCTTCCTCGTATTTCTTTTAAGTTTGCCATTAATTTGGATTCAAAAGTTTATGGTCTAAAGTTTAAGGTTTAAAATAAATCTAAACCTTAAACATTTGATTTTTAGTTATATTTAGAAGCTAAATCATTAGCTGCCTGCTTAAGAACACCTGTGATATCGTTATCAATTTTCCCAGCTTTGATTGCAGCCATTGTTTCAGGGTGCTTAGATCTTAGGAAAGAGATGTACTCGATCTGGAATTCTTTTACTTTGTTGATAGGAACGTTTCTCAATAAGTTCTCTGTACCTGCATAAATCATAGCTACCTGGCTATCAACAGGAAGCGGAGAGTTTACCGGCTGCTTCAAAAGTTCAACGTTTCTTTCGCCTTTAGAGATAACCGCTAAAGTAGAAGCATCAAGATCAGAACCGAATTTAGCAAATGCCTCCAGTTCTTTATATTGAGCCTGGTCTAATTTAAGAGTACCAGAAACTTTTTTCATTGATTTGATCTGAGCATTACCTCCTACTCTTGATACAGAGATCCCTACGTTGATCGCAGGACGCACCCCTGAGTTGAATAAATCAGACTCCAAAAAGATCTGTCCGTCAGTAATAGAGATTACGTTTGTTGGAATATATGCAGAAACGTCACCTGCCTGAGTTTCAATAATCGGAAGTGCAGTTAATGAACCACCACCTTTTACGATTGGCTTCAATGACTCTGGTAAATCATTCATTTGGCTTGCAATTGTATCATCAGCGATAACTTTTGCAGCTCTTTCCAATAATCTTGAGTGAAGATAGAAAACGTCTCCAGGATAAGCCTCACGTCCCGGTGGTCTTCTCAATAGTAGAGAAAGCTCACGGTAAGCAACTGCTTGTTTAGATAAATCATCATAAATGATCAAAGCCGGTCTACCAGTGTCTCTGAAGAACTCACCAATAGATGCACCAGCCATTGCAGAGTAAACCTGCATAGGAACCGGATCTGAAGCATTCGCAGCAACAATTACGGTATATGCTAAAGCTCCTTTATCAGAAAGAGTTTTAACAATTTGAGCTACCGTAGAAGCTTTTTGCCCGATTGCAACATATATACAATATACAGGATTTCCTGCATCAAAAAATTCTCTTTGGTTGATGATCGTATCAATTGCAACAGTAGTTTTACCTGTCTGTCTGTCACCAATGATCAATTCTCTCTGGCCTCTTCCTACAGGGATCATAGAGTCTATTGCAACGATACCTGTCTGTAAAGGTTCAGTTACCGGCTGTCTGTAAATAACACCAGGAGCTTTTCTTTCCAACGGCATTTCGTACAATTCACCTTCGATAGGTCCTTTACCATCGATTGGGTTACCAAGAGTATCAACTACTCTACCCAACATACCTTCTCCTACTTTGATAGAAGAGATTCTGTTTGTTCTTCTTACTGTATCTCCTTCTCTTACCAATTTACTTTCACCTAAAAGAGCTACACCTACGTTGTCTTCTTCTAAGTTTAGTACGATACCTTCTACATCGCTAGCAAATTTTACCAACTCACCGTATTGTACATTTTCTAACCCGTATACACGAGCAATACCATCACCGATGGTCAAAACTGTACCTACTTCCTCAACGTTTGATTGAGTGTCGAAGTTGGCCAACTGTTGTTTTAAGATCGCAGATACTTCTGCCGGATTTATTTCTGCCATTATATGGTTGTTTTTTCTTAATTTAAATGAAAATCTTTTTTGATATTATTAAGCTTAGATTTTACAGATGCATCAATCTGCTGATCACCTACTCTTAAAATATATCCTCCTAAAATATCAGGATTGATGGTAAGATTTAAGTCAAAGTTTGAACCTGCTTTTACTAAGTCTGTAGATTTTAAAATCTGATCAATGTTTTCTTTTGAAAGCTGAGTTGCTGTTGTAAGAGTGATTCTCTGTACGCCATTGATATCTTCAACTTTATTGATGAATTCCTGAGCAATATTTTTTAAATGATTTTCACGACCATGTCTGATCACTAAAGTAATCAAATTCTGAGAAACAAGTGAGAAACCTTTAAAAATCTCTTTAGCAACGTCCTCTTTCTTTTTTGCATCGATGTAAGGCGTCTTGAAAAATTTGTTTAAATCCTCAGATTCAGACATCACTTTCTTAACATCTTTCATTTCAGAAAACACAGCAGCAGTTTGTCCTGATTCGTTTGCGAAATCAAGTAAACCTTGTGCGTATCTTTTAGCTACTTTAGATGTAAGCATTCTTAGTTAAGATTAGATTTGTTTAAATAATTTTGAACCAGCTCGTTCTGAGCTTCGCTGTCCTCTAAATTTTTCTGTAAGATAGATTCTGCAATATTTACAGATAAAGCACCAATCTGAGTTCTGATTTCTGACATTGCAGCATTTTTCTCAGTTTGGATGGTTTGCTTAGCAGCATCAATGATTTTATCTCCTTCAGCTTTAGCAATATCTTTAGCTTCTCCTACAATTCTGTCTTTAATTTCTCTTGCTTCTTTAAGGATAGAATCTCTCTCAATTTTAGCTTCACGAATGATTCTTTCGTTATCAGATTTAAGATCTTCCATTTCTTTTTTAGCCAATTTAGCCTGATTCAAAGCATCAACGATAGAAGCTTCTCTGTCATTTACTGCATTTACAATTGGTTTCCAAGCAAATTTAGCAAGGATAAATAATAGGATAGCGAATGTAAGCGTCATCCAAAACAAAAGTCCAATTCCAGGTTCTATAATTCCCATATCTGTAATTCTTTTTTTAGTGTAATAATTTATGGATATCTTTTTTAAAAATCCTTAGCAGCAGCCAACCGCTTCACTGCTAAGAATATTTTTTCTGAGGATAATTACTTGATGAAAGCACCAAAGATAATCGCAATAAGACCAGCACCTTCGATAAGACCAGCAGCAATAAGCATTGCTCCTTGAATCTTACCAGCTTGTTCTGGCTGTCTAGCGATAGCATCCATAGCGTGCCCACCGATTTTACCAATACCAAGACCTACTCCTAATACTGCTAAACCGATACCTACGTAAATTAATCCTGTTCCAGTTGTGATGTCCATAATAAATAAATATTTAGTTAAAATTATTTTTCGTTTAATTAAGCTACCATTGTGTCGTGACCTACACTATCATCATCATTATGTGCATGATCGTGATCGTGCTCTGCAACTGCAATACCGATAAACAATGCTGACAATACTGTAAAGATATAAGCCTGTAATGCCGCAACCAAAAGTTCCAATACAGAAACAAATAATGCCAATGGTACAGATGCAAATCCTAAGAATGGTGATTTAAAAATAAAGATCAATGAGATAATCGCTAAGATCATAATGTGACCTGCAGTAATGTTTGCGAAAAGTCGCATCATCAAAGCAAAAGGTTTTGTAAAGATCCCGATGATCTCGATTGGAACCATAATTGGGTATAACAATAATGGAACCGGTGGCATAAAGATGTGTTTCCAATAATCTTTATTAGCACTGAATAATGTAATCAACAATGTAATGATTGCCAAAACTGAAGTGATTGCAATATTTCCTGTTAAGTTAGCTCCACCAGGAAAGAAAGGAATCAATCCGAATAAGTTGTTGAACCAGATAAAGAAAAATGCTGTCAATAAATAAGGCATATATCTTTTATACTTTACAGAACCGATATTTGGAATAGCCACTTCGTCTCTGATGAATACAATTACTGGCTCTAATAATTTCCCTGCTCCTTTCGGTAACTGAGATTTTTTGTAATTTTTAGCCATTCCTAAGAAAATCACCAGCATAAAGATTACTGATAAAAACATTGATGCAGTATTCTTTGTGATCGACATATCAAAAAATACGTCGCTTGCTTTTTGTTTTCCTGAAATCACAGCAAAAAGAGTTGCTTTTTCGATTCCTTTAGTTGAGACAACCTGACCTTCATGTAAAGTATAGCCATCATGTTCGTGACCGTGAGCAATATCTTTAGATAAGAAAGTATGCCATCCTGTATTATCTTTAATAATAATAGGTAATGGGATAGAAAAATGATCTTCTTTTCCGTTTTCATCTTTAGTAGTCCATAAATGCCATTCGTTAGAATCACTGATGTGTTCCATGATCATCTTTGTAGCATTGAAGGGCTTGTCGCCTTCTGCATGCTCTACCTTTTCAGCTGATTTTTCACCTTCAGTCTCGTGCTGTGCAGCGGCAAAACTGCTCATAAACACAAATAAAAATGCGAAAAATAACGAAGAAACTTTTCTGTTCATATCTCTTTTTTAATCGTGTGCAAATATATTGATTTTATTAAACTCTACCAATATTAAAAATTGATATTTATCATCAAAAAAATCACGGTTTGTTAATCTGCTTTATTACCGGCGTATATATAGTTACGGATGCAACGATAAAGCAAATTATAATCAATAAAAAATTATTTTTTGTCTTCTCTATTATTAATAATGAAATGATCAGCCACAATAAATCTTTAGAAATATTAAGTGTCAGAAATTTCATTCCGGCGTTTTCTTTCCCGTACAGATATTTTTTAAATATTATAAATACGATAATATTCAAAATTGCTATTAAAGAAATGACAATAAAGCTATCCCAAAAATTCATTTTGCAAAAATAAGATTATAATTTACATTCAAAACAAATCTCTTTATACTATATATGATAAATTATTAAAAATTCCTTATTTTTGCACACTATAATTTACAATCAATATGTTCAATAGTTTACAGGATAAATTAGACAAAGCACTTCACAATCTTTCCGGACGTGGAAAAATTACCGAAATCAACGTTGCGGAAACCGTAAAAGAGATCCGTAGAGCATTGGTAGATGCCGACGTTAATTATAAAGTTGCTAAAGACCTTACAAAAAGAGTTCAGGATAAAGCTTTAGGTGAAAACGTTCTTACCTCTCTTACTCCGGGACAGTTGATGACGAAGATTGTTCATGATGAGCTGGTAGATTTGATGGGAGGTTCTCAGGAAGGAATCAATCTTTCAGGAAAACCGTCTGTAATTTTGATCGCAGGTCTTCAAGGTTCGGGTAAAACTACTTTTTCTGGAAAGCTTGCTAATTATTTAAAAACTAAAAAGAATAAAAAACCTTTATTGGTTGCGTGTGACGTTTACCGTCCTGCTGCAATTGATCAGCTGAAAGTTCTTGGTGGACAAATCGGTGTACCTGTTTATACTGAAGAAGGTGCAACAAATCCTTCTACAATTGCTGAAAATGCTATCAGCTTTGCTAAATCTAATGGTCACGATGTTGTTATCGTGGATACAGCTGGTCGTCTAGCAATTGACGAGCAGATGATGAGCGAAATCAAATCGGTTCATTATTTCATTAAACCAAATGAAACTCTATTTGTTGTTGACTCAATGACTGGTCAGGATGCTGTGAATACGGCAAAAGCATTTAACGAAGCTTTGAATTTTGACGGTGTTGTTTTAACGAAATTAGACGGTGATACTCGTGGTGGAGCTGCTTTAACGATACGTTCTGTGGTTGAAAAGCCAATCAAATTTATCTCTACCGGAGAAAAAATGGAAGCTTTAGATCTTTTCTACCCGGAAAGGATGGCCGACAGAATCTTAGGAATGGGAGACGTTGTTTCTTTGGTTGAAAGAGCTCAAGAACAGTTTGATGAAGAGGAAGCAAAAAAACTTCATAAGAAAATTGCTAAAAATGAATTTGGTTTTGATGATTTCTTGAAGCAAATCAATCAGATCAAAAAAATGGGGAATATGAAAGATTTGATGGGAATGATTCCGGGAGTCGGAAAAGCCATTAAGGATGTTGAGATAAGCGATGATGCATTTAAACATATTGAAGCAATTATTTATTCTATGACTCCGGACGAAAGAAGAAGACCTTCTATTATCAATACTCAAAGAAAAAGCAGAATTGCCAAAGGTGCAGGAAGAAAAATTGAAGATGTCAACGCTTTGATGAAACAGTTTGACCAAATGGGAAAAATGATGAAGATGATGCAGGGACCACAAGGAAAACAGATGATGCAGATGATGAGCAAAATGCCAAATATGCCTGGAATGGGCGGAATGTTTGGCAAATAATTATCTCAATTTCAAAACACATATAACTCTCAGAATTCTCTGGGAGTTTTTTTGTGATAAATAGAAAAATCTGACTCAGTTTTGAATCGGATTTTTCTATTTAAATCAAAATGACAGATTATTTATCTGTTTTTTGAGATTTAGATTTCAGGAAGTAAGAAAAACCTAAATTAACACCGAAAGTATTTACCTGAGTTTTTACATCAACACCTGAATACGTTTCTTTGTTTGAAAACTGATCAAAAGAAACACCTAAATTAATACCCAAAGATTGAGTAGCCATATAAGTAACTCCCGCTTTAGCTTTCCATGCAAGACCATCTGTCGTAGTCTCATCACTGAAAGTTTCACCTAAGAATTCTGTTTCTCCACTGTTTTTCACAGATGCATAACCAATCCCTGCACCAACATAAGGTACTAATTTGCTGTCATTAGCAAAATAATACGTTGCATTTGGCATGATAGAAAAGCTTGTAGCAGTAGATTTAATTCCCTCGTATTTAGTAGTGGCAGTCAAAAGATTTGCTTCAATACCAACAGCTAATTTATCAATAACAAAATATCCTACAGAAGGTGATACAGAAAAAGTACTCACTTTTGGTCCGTCCTCAGACATTCCTTCTGCTTTAAATTTTGTGCTTACATTGTTAAATCCAGCACCAGTATTTCCACTGAATACCCAGTCACCTTTAGTCATTTGAGCATTTGACAATCCGAAAAGTGCAATTGCACCAATAAGTAATGTTTTTTTCATTGTAATGATAGTTTAAAAGTTTTTATTAAGTTTAAAAAGTCCTGAGAACTAACTCAGGACTTAATTTTATATATTTTGTAATTGTTTAATTACTTTGCAAATACATATTTAACACCGATTCCTACATTAGCAAGGTTTAAACCAAAGCTATAGTTATTTGTAGCATCACCGTCTTTTGGTTTGAAGTTATTGTAACCAAATTCTCCGATTGTAGCTTCAATAGTCCAGTTTTTGTTTAAGAAATAATCTAAACCTGGTTTTACAGTTACCCCTACAGAAGTATACTTCGCTTCAGAAGAAACAGAAGAAGTAGACGTAGTAGTTCCTGTTGTAGTTACAGAAGAATTTTCAACTTCAGTTTTTCCGAACTGCATTGGTACAGCCAATTGACCGAAGAAATACAATTTGTCAGATAAAGTCCAGTATTTTCTTGCGAAAGGAGCCACAACGAAAGCTGGGTTCTTAGTTTCAAAAGTGTTTACTGTAGTTGATAAAGGATTAATAGTAGTTGTAATTGAAGTATCTTTTTGAGTTTGGAAACCAACTCCTAAACCTACTGCAAAGTTTGGTGCTACGAAAAATCCAGCTGTAGGAAGTACGTTAAAGTTTTCTGATTTAGAATTTCCGTTGTTAGTTTCTTCTTGAGAATAACCAACAGATCCTGATAAATATACAGTTCCTTTAGCGATCTGAGCGTTTGATAAACCGAAAAGTGCAACAGCACTTGCAATTAATAATTTTTTCATTTTGAATAATTTTATACTTTCTGAGTGCAAATGTATAATGACCAAATCTAATATTAAAATTTGTTAACATGATAAAAATCACTCATGGATATTGACTTTTTCGGATTAAAATCAAATCAGAGAGAATTAATTAAATAAAATTTAAAGAAACCAAATAAAAAACTCCAATTTTGCAACTGGAGTTTAATATTACTTGTTTTAAAAATATTTTACTTTAAGAAGAAATTGATTCCTAAGTTGACGGCCCCGAAATTAGAATCTACCCTTCTGTCTCTGTCGAAATCTCCTCTTTCACTTCCTATATTCTGGTATCCCAAATAAATTTCAGCTTTTGGCAACTGAAATCCTACTTTAGGATAAACATACAAACCGCTGTCGATACCGTCTTTTGTAGAAATAGCTCCACCAAGATCAAGACCTACAAAAAGTGGAACGCTGCTGAATTTATATTTACCTGAAGCTGCCAGAGGAACAAATCCGAAATCATCCCATCGGTCTTTCCCGAAAAAATGTGAATATCCTGTTGCGATACCTACATCTAGACCCTTCATCACAGTCCACATATACGCTGCATCTACCCCCAAAGTAAATGAAGCATAATCTGCCGCATCACCAACCGGAGCACCAATGTGACCTCCCAATTTAAAACCTTCCTGCGCCTGAGCTGCACCACCAAACAATGCAAATGCACCTAATAATAGTAATTTTTTCATTTCTAATTATTTAAAGTTTATTATCAATTAATGATTCTCTACAGCAAAATAGATGCCGCTTGATACCACATCATAAAAAAAGCAGGACAAAATTTGCCCTGCTCTATTGTATTTATTAATTTTTAAATCTTAATTTCCTCCGAATTTAAAACCTACACCAACTTGTAAGAAGCTGTTAGTTACCTTTCCTTCACTTTTAGAAAGATCTGATACACCATAGTTATATCTTGCATCAAAGAACAAACCGTTTTCCAACATGAATTCTGCACCTAAAAAAGGAGCTATATTTAAAGTGTTAACTTCATCTTTAATATCTACATCATCATCACCTTCAAGTTCTAAACCAGGAATACCGATACCTGCATCTACAACAGTTTTTTGCTTTGCAGAAAGAATTACTCCAAAACTTGCACCTAAAGCTACCGAAAGATTTTCAGTAATAAAATATTTTGCCGAAACAGGAATTAATAGAGTTCCAAAAGTAATTTTTGTTTTTTCTCTGAAATAAGTCTGACCCTCGCTTACATTATAATCTTCCTTACCACCTAGAGGTGAATATAGCAATTCTCCCTGAATACCAAATGTATCACTGAACTTATGTTCTACAAGCCCACCTATATAAAAAGTATGTGATGGATCTGTGCTTCTTTCTTCCAAGTCGTCTTGATCTTCGTCAACCTTTATTGTTGATAAAGAATAACCAGCCTTCACACCAAATCTTGTTTCTTGAGCTTTCACTGTAACTCCCATTAAAATAACAGAGGCAACTAATAATAATTTTTTCATAGTTTAAAGTTTTAACAAATTTTAAGAGCCCAAATATATCACTTTTTATAGAATGACAAAATATTTTCAAAAAAAATATCAAAACTTAAAAAAACTTATTCTCTTGACCTCTTGTCTTCTTCGTTGTATGCAAGAATGATTTTCTTTACTACAGGATGTCTTACAACGTCTTCTTCCGTAAGGTAAACAAAACCTATTTCTTTCACATCTTTCAGAATTCTCATGGCTTCTTTTAAACCTGAATGTTGTTTCGGTGGCAAATCTATTTGTGTTGGATCTCCTGTGATGATAAATTTAGCATTCATACCCATTCTTGTCAAAAACATTTTCATCTGAGCGTGGGTTGTATTTTGAGCTTCATCCAAAATTACAAACGCATCATCCAAAGTTCTTCCTCTCATAAATGCTAGCGGAGCAACTTCAATAATTTTCTTTTCCATAAAACCTTCCAGCTTCTCATGCGGAATCATATCCCGAAGCGCATCATATAAAGGCTGCAAATAAGGATCAAGCTTTTCCTTTAAATCTCCCGGTAAAAACCCAAGACTCTCCCCTGCTTCAACTGCAGGTCTTGTCAGAACAATTCTTTTCACTTCCTTATCTCTCAAAGCTCTTGCTGCCAAAGCAACACTTGTATACGTTTTACCCGTTCCTGCAGGTCCGATCGCGAAAACCATATCTTTTTTCTCGGTTTCCTTTACGAGTCTTTTAAGATTGGTAGTCTTAGCTTTTATTATTTTTCCGTTGACGCCTTTTACAATGATGTCCTGATCAAAAACCAGGTGTTTTTCATTCTCATCCTTCAGATTAAGAAAATTTTCTATGTCTTTGAGCCCGATAGAATTGTTTTTGGAAATGAAACTGACAATATCATCAAGTTTCTGCTTAAATATATCAAGAGCTTCCTGATTTCCCATCGCAAAAATATGGTGATCTCTGCCGGTAATTTTAAGGGTTGGAAAGCTGGATTTTATTAAATTGAAATATTGGTTATTAACTCCGTAAAAGTTTTTTGCATCAATACCTTCTAAATCATACGTTAATTCAAACATGCAAATATTTTTATTATTAGATTTTAAATTTAGAAGTTTTTTTTCAGATTCAAATCAAATTCTTATCCACATTATTTATTTCTTTCCTTTTATTTTAGATAAATTTGCACTTCTATCAGATTTATTCATGTCAATTATTACCCTTACCTCAGATTTCGGACGTTTAGATTACAGAGTTTCGGCTATGAAAGGGAAAATCCTGTCTTTGAATCCTAAAGTCAACAGTATCGATATCAGTCATGATATTCAGGCATATAACCTTATTCAGACCTCCTACATTGTAAGGAATGCGTACCGTTATTTTCCCAAAGGAACCATTCACATTATCGCCGTTGACAGCTTTTTTCATAAATCAAGAAGAAACATTTTATATAAAGCTGATGGCTCTTATTTTTTAGCAGCTGACAACGGATTGCTGAGTTTGATTTTTTTTGATATTAAACCTGAAGCGATTTACGAAATTACTTTAAACAACAGATTTGATGATGTCGTAAATTTTACGTCGACGGATGTTTTCGTTCCCGTTGCTGTACATTTGGCAAATGGCGGACTTCCTGAAGTGATTGGAAGAAAAATTGAGGATGTAAAACAGCTTTTGTTTCCAAAACCGGTTTATAATGAACCCGAAAAGATGATAATCGGTGAAGTAATGTACATTGATAATTTCGGAAACATAATATCAAATATCAGTAAAGAATTCTTTGAAACTTTAGCGAAAGGTTTCGAAAAATTTACCATAAAGTTCAGAAATTTGAGTTTATCGAAAATATACTCAAGCCATACCGAAGTAGTCACCGACTGGGACAGAGAAACCGAATACCACGGGCAATCAGCGGCCATTTTCAACGACAGTCAACAACTGGAACTGACCATTTACAAAGGCAGCAAAAAGAACGGTGCCAAAACCCTTTTCGGATTAAATGTCGGCGAAAATATTTACATCGAATTTTTCTAAAATTATCTATTTCATAAAAAAACCGATTTTTTTTATATATTTGTCAAAATCTAAAATTAGAAAATGGCAGAATACAAATTATTGCTTCCTTCTATGGGTGAAGGCGTGATGGAAGCTACGGTGATCACTTGGTTATTCAATGAAGGTGATCAGGTAAAAGAAGATGATTCGGTAGTAGAAATTGCAACAGACAAGGTAGATTCGGATGTACCAACACCGGTTTCGGGGAAAATTGTAAAAATCCTTAAACAAAAAGACGAAGTTGCAAAAGTAGGTGAAGCCATCGCTATTTTAGAAATTGAAGGAGAAAGCGGAAGCACAGCTGCAGAAGAAGTAAAAACTGAAACTCCAGCTCCGGATGCAGAAACAATCAAAGCAATTGAAAAGCCTTTAAATCCAACTTCTACTTCTCACGTAGAATTTTCGGGTGATCTTTACTTATCACCTCTTGTAAAATCTATTGCTCAACAGGAAAATATTTCTGAAACTGAACTGAAAACCATTAAAGGGAGCGGTTTAGAAGGAAGAATCACTAAAGAAGATATTTTGGCACACGTTTCCAACAGAGGAAATCAGCCTCAATCAGCTCCACAACAATCTGCTCCGGTTCAGGCAGCGTCTACTCCACCAGCGGTAACTTCAGCTCCTGCTTCTACAATTTCAGTAGCTGCAGGTGACGAGATCATTCCTATGGACAGAATGAGAAAAATCATCGCTGAAAACATGGTAAAAGCAAAACATATTGCTCCTCATGTGACTTCTTTCATCGAAACAGACGTAACCAACGTTGTAAAATGGAGAGCTAAAAACAAAGACATGTTCGAAAAACGTGAAGGTGAAAAACTGACTTTCATGCCAATTTTCGTGAAAGCGATTGTGAAAGCAATTCAGGATTTCCCAATGATCAACGTTTCTATTAATGGTGATAATATCATTAAGAAGAAAAACATCAATATTGGTATGGCAACTGCTTTACCAGACGGAAACCTTATCGTTCCTGTAATCAAAAACGCAGATCAGTTGTCACTTTCCGGATTGGCAAAAGCAATCAACGATTTGGCTTATAGAGCAAGAAACAAAAAATTAAGACCAGAAGATACTCAAGGAGCTACTTATACAATTTCAAATGTAGGAAGTTTTGGAAATTTGATGGGAACTCCTATTATTCCTCAACCTCAGGTTGCAATTATGGCCATTGGAGCAATCGTTAAAAAACCTGCTGTTCTTGAGACTAAAGATGGTGATGTGATTGCAATCCGTCAGTTAATGTTCATGTCTCACTCTTACGATCACAGAGTGGTAGACGGTTCTTTAGGTGGAATGATGTTGAAGCACGTTCACGATTACCTGCAAAATTGGGATCTTAACACTGAGATATAAGTAATGGATAATTGGTAATGAGTAATTGCCAATTGTTCTTTTAAATATAAACCTTCGGATTTTTCCGGAGGTTTTTTTGTTATTCTAGCACACAAAGTTTGTCATTCCGTAGGAATCTCGGTATGGCTTTTATATGCGTTGTTTAGATTCCCCCGGAATGACAAAGATGCTGTTACAATTATTCAAAAGTCCTAATCCAAATTATTATTCAACAGCCTTTTTATTTGTCATCCAACGCTAAATTTGTCATTGCGGTGGAATCTAAATAAACTTATAGAGATGCTTACAGCATGACAAGCCAGCTGTTAATTACTGATCCTAATTATTCCTGAAAATTATGTACTGTATTAAATAATCACATCTGTAATTATAAATATCGAAATTATTAAACATCATTAACACCTGAAATTTTCATTTTAATAAAAATTAATCTATTTTTGAGTTATGCGCAAAATTTTGTTATCGATCCGCAAAGGACTCAAAAAATCCTTCGACAACATCCGAAACGAACAACTGAAGTACAACCTGCTTCAGGCAATTCCTTTTTGGATTGGTTCAGTGATTACCGGTTTTTTTGCAGTGATGTATGCTGAAATTTTCGCTTGGGGAGAAAAGCTTTTAGATTGGATGCTTAACTGGCACGACTGGATGATCTTTATTGTTGCTCCGATCGGTTTTGTTTTGTCGTGGTGGCTGGTAAAAGAATTTGCACCCAACGCAAAAGGCAGCGGAATTCCACAAGTGATGGCTGCCGTAGAATTGGCAAACCCGAAAGAACACAAAAAAATACGAAGTCTTTTAAGCTTAAAAATTATTGTTTTTAAAATCATCTCTTCCGTTGTTTTAGTAATTGGAGGTGGTGCAGTAGGTCGTGAAGGTCCAACTATTCAGATTGCCGGTTCAATTTTTAGAAAAGTCAATGAATATCTTCCGGAATGGTGGCCGAAAATTTCGAAGAAAAATATGATTATGACTGGCGCCGCCGCAGGATTGGCAGCTGCTTTCAATACTCCGCTTGGTGGAATTGTATTTGCGGTTGAAGAACTTTCAAAAACACATATTAATTACTTTAAAACAGCACTTTTCACAGCGGTAATCATTGCAGGTTTAACGGCACAGACTTTAGCTGGTTCTTATTTATATTTAGGTTATCCGAAAACAAATGATGTTTCCTTAATGGTGATGTTTCCTATTATTTTAGTTGGTGGAGTTGCAGGAATTTTGGCAAGTCAGCTTTCGGTAACCATGCTTAAAATCAATGAGTGGAAGAAAAGAAAATTAAAAAATGACAGAGCCAATGTAGCCTTTTTAATATTATGTGCTTTAATTATTGCTTCTATCTCCTTTTTCATCAGTAAAGAAATTTTAGGTTCGGGTAAAGAAATTATGGAACGTGTCCTTTTCACTCAGGATAAGCATGAAGACTGGTATGTTCCTATTCTAAGAATGTTGGGTCCTGCCCTATCTTTTACTTCTGGTGGCGCAGGTGGAATTTTTGCTCCGGCTTTGACAGCAGGTGCAAGTATAGGGTCGGTTATTTCAGGAGCAATTCATTTAACTCCAAATGAAACAAATGTGGTAATTCTTGCAGGAATGGTTGCATTTCTTACAGGAATTACAAGAGCTCCTTTTACTTCCGCAATTATCGTTTTGGAAATGACAGACAGACATTCATTGATTTTCCACCTGATGTTGGCAGGAATGGTTTCTTCCATTGCTTCAATATTAGTAAGCAGGCATTCCTTATATGATGTGTTGAAAGTTAATTTCCTTGCTGAAATTAGAAGTAAAGAAAATGAAACGGTTTAGATTTTTCTATTTAAAAATTTAAATCCACAAAAATCATTAAATAATTTCATCATATAACATCTGATTCATTGTGTATTATAAATATAATTCATATTTTTGCACCTCGAAATAATTAACAAATTCATTTACATTATGAACAATTACGAAACTGTTTTCATTTTAACTCCCGTTCTATCTGATGCTCAGGTGGAGGAAGCAGTGAAAAAATTTGAAGATCTTATCAAAGAAAAAAACTGTGAGATTGTCACTAGAGAAAATTGGGGATTGAAGAAATTAGCTTATCCAATTCAATTAAAAAAGAATGGATTCTACACTTTAATCGAGTTTAAAGGTGAAGGAACTGTAGTTGCTGACTTAGAATTGGCATTCAAACGTGACGAAAGAGTAATTCGTTACCTGACTACAAAACTAGACAAGCACGCTGTAGAGTACGCTGTAACTAGAAGAACTAAACTTAAAGCTTCAAGAGCTTAATTACTAACCCCAAATTTAAAAAAGACAAAGACATGGCAATAGATGATATGGCTAAACAAGCCTCTGCTGGAGGTGAATCTGAAGTAAAATTCCTTACTCCACTTGATATCAATACAAAAACTGATAAAAAGTACTGTAGATTCAAAAAATTCGGAATCAAGCACGTTGATTACAAAGACGCTGATTTCTTATTACAGTTCGTTAACGAGCAAGGTAAAATTTTACCAAGAAGATATACTGGTACTTCTTTAAAATACCAAAGAAAAGTTTCTTCGGCAATCAAAAGAGCAAGACACCTTGCAATGATGCCTTACGTAGCTGACTTATTAAAATAAGACAAAAAAGAAACAAGAGAAAAGAGAAAAGATTTTTAGTCTTTTTCTCTTTTTTTAAGTTGCTGAATAAATAATTAATTCTAACGATTTTTAGATTGAAGAAAAGAAATAATTTTTAAGACAACAGTCTTTCTTCTTTTTTCTTTGTTCTTTTCTCTAAAACTAAAAAACGGACAACAACAATGGAAATTATCCTTAAAAAAGACGTAGAAAACTTAGGTCTTGAATTCGATACAGTAAATGTAAAACCAGGTTACGCAAGAAACTTCTTGTTACCTCAGGGAATCGCTCTTTTAGCTACACCAAAAAACAAAGCGACTTTAGAGGCTACTTTGGAAGCTAGAAAAGAAGAAGAAGCTAAATTGGTTGCTGCTGCAAACGCTGTCGTTGATCAATTGAAGAAAACTTCTATCACTATTCCTGCAAAAGTAGGTTCTGGTGACAAATTATTCGGATCTATCAACAATGCAGATCTTTCTGCAGCATTGGCTAAAGCTGGTGTACAAGTTGAGAAAAAATACATTAAAATCCCAGGAAACACGATTAAGAGAACTGGTAAAGTAACTGCAGTAGTTAGACTTCACAGAAATGTAGAGTACAACTTCGAGTTTGATGTAGTATCTGATGCTCCGGTAGAAGCTCCTAAACCAGCTGCTCCTAAGCCTGTAAAGGTAGAAGAAACTCCAGCTGAAGAAGCTTAAGATTTCAAGAGATTTTCTCAAATATATAAACCACTTCTTACGAAGTGGTTTTTTTTGTGCAGTTACTTTGGCATATTTTTTACCTTATTCCATTATTATTAAATTACAGAAAATGAATTATCAGGATATACTTTTATCGCAAAGAGAATTCTTCAATACACATAAAACCAAAAATGTAAAATTCAGAAAAATTTATCTTGAAAAACTGAGAGACTTAATTATTCAGAATGAAAATTTACTCTACGAAGCGATTGATAAAGATTTTGGAAAATCTCAGTTTGAAACATATGTTACAGAAATTTCATTTATTCTGAAAGATGTTGATTATTATTTGAAAAATTTAACTTCACTTTCAAAACCGAAGAAAGTTACCACCAATTTATCCAATCAGATTGCAACCAGTAAAATTCACTCTGAGCCTCTTGGTTGCACTTTAATTATCGGAGCTTGGAATTACCCTTATCAACTTTCTTTATCGCCTTTAATTGCCTCAATTGCCGCCGGAAACTGCTGTATCCTAAAACCCAGTGAAATGGCGGAAAACACAATGAAAGCAATGGCGAAAATTATCAATGAAAATTTTCCACCAGAATACATTTACGTTTTTGAGGGCGGAATTGATGAGACAACGGAAATTTTAAAATTAAAATTCGACAAAATATTTTTTACAGGAAGTACAAAAGTTGGTAAAATCGTCTATAAAGCTGCCGCAGAGCATTTGACTCCCGTAACATTAGAATTGGGTGGAAAATCACCCGTAATCGTCACTAAAGAAGCTAATATAGAAGTTGCTGCCAAAAGAATTGTTTGGGGTAAGTTCTTAAATGCCGGACAAACCTGCGTTGCACCAGATTACATTTTAGTTGAGGAATCAGTGAAAGAGCAATTTCTAGAAATACTGAGAAAATATATCAATGAATTTAAGTACGAACCAAATTCTGAACAATACACAAAAATTATCAACAAGAAAAATTTCGAAAGACTTGTGAAACTGATTAATCCTGACAAAATTTATTTTGGAGGGAAATGCACTGAAGAAATTCTTTTCATAGAACCAACAATTTTATATAATGTCAATTGGGAAGATGATGTGATGCAGGAAGAAATTTTTGGACCGATACTTCCGGTAATTTCATTTACCAATTTTCATCAGGCATTGAATTCTGTTTTAGAATTAGAAAAACCTTTATCAGCATATCTTTTCACAAATAATAATGAAGAAAAAAATCTGTTTACGCAAAAATTATCTTTTGGAGGCGGTTGTATCAATGATGTGGTCATGCATTTAGGAAATGATAATCTTCCGTTTGGCGGAGTTGGAAACTCAGGAATGGGAAGTTATCACGGGAAATTTGGTTTTGAAACTTTTTCGCATCAAAAAGCAGTTTTAGATCGTGTAACTTGGGGAGAACCGGATTTGAAATACCCGCCCTACTCTGAAAATAAAATAAAGTGGATTAAGAAACTTTTGTAAAATAAAAAACCGAGAAAATTCTCGGTTTTTTTGTTATGATTTTGTAGTAGTCCATGTCTTGAAAAATTCTTTTACTTTTTCAAGACTGTACCCTTTTCCTTCTTCAAGAACATCACTTTGCTGCACATGAATCATCTTCCCGTTTTGATCTAAAACAATAAACACAGGATAACCAAACTTATCTCCTGGATTTCCATATTTAGAAAAAACTTTTTCGTTTTTATTTTCCGGTGAATAATTCAGATGGTAATACAAATAATTATCATCTACCAATTTTTTAAGTTCAGGAGTTGTCTGCACATATTGGTTAAACCTCAAACACCAGATACACCAATTTCCTCCCGCCTGAATCATAATGTTTTTCTTCTCCTTTTTAGCTTTTGCAACCAAATTCTCAATATCTTTTTCAGCATCTGCTTTGGCATCATAAGGTTTTGGGAGTTTCGCTTTTTCTTCAGCAGCTTTTTTCTTGGCTTCAAGTTCCTGATGATCTGTTTTTACAATCAGAGCTTTATCATCAGAATTTTTTACTGCCGGAATTTCTTTTGTATTTTGAGCAAACGCTAAACTTCCAATGAAGAGAAATCCCAGAATTGCTATGTTTTTTGAAATCTTTTTCATATGTAAATTAAAATTGTTTAAAAGATCATATGTAATCGCGCACTTTATATCGGCTTTGTGATTCTAAAGTACGGCGATTTCATACTATAAAATTAAAAAAATAATACTTATTTGCAGCAAAAATGAAACCATAATTTTATTATTGCTAAATTTGTAAACTTTATGAATTTTCTGATCAAAATACTTTACTTAATTTCGAAGATGCCGCTTAAAATATTGTATATTTTTTCGGACATTATTTTCTTTTTAAATTATAATTTTGTCGGTTACAGAAAGAAAATCATCACCCAGAATCTTAAAAATTCATTCCCGGAAAAATCGGCTAAAGAAATTGCCGAAATCAGAAAGAAATTTTATTTAAACTTCTCAGATTATTTGGCTGAAACGGTAAAGTCATTTACCATGTCTAAGACAGAGACGCGGGTGAGAATGCAGCACATCAATCAACATCTGTTTCACGAAGCCAAACAGGAAGGTAAAAACATTATTCTTTTGGCAGGTCATGTCTTCAATTGGGAATGGATGAATGCTTTGGCAACCGTAGTTCCGCAAAACAACTGTCATCCCGTTTACAGAAAGGTAAACAGTGAATTTTGGGAAAAACAGATGAAGAAAGTAAGGAGTAAATTTGGAAATGAAGCTTTGGAAGCCAACGAAGTAATCATGAATATTTTCAGGAGCAAAAATGATGGTGATTCCATTTATCTTTTTGTTGCAGATCAAACACCTCACTCATCTCACGTCAACTACGGATTAGAATTTCTTAATCAAAGAACACCGGCTTTTATCGGTTATGATAAATTGGCGACAAGAATGGATATGATTTTTATTTACACTGAGATGAAGAAAGTAAAACGAGGTCATTATCAGATTAATTATTACAGAATCGAACCTGATGGGGAAAAATTCGTCAATAATGAGGTGGTCAGAAAGTTTCATCATTTGCTTGAAAATACCATTAAAAAAAGACCCGATAATTATCTTTGGTCACACAGAAAATGGAAATATCAGGATTCTATCAAAACTTTTGATTCTGAAAAAATTTAAAAAGCAATGTCTGAAAACTTAGCAATTGTCATTCTCAACTGGAACGGAAAAAACTGGCTTGAAAAATTTCTTCCAAGCGTAATCAGCTATTCCCAAAATGCTGAAGTGTATGTTATTGATAATTTTTCTACAGATGATTCCGTAAATTTTCTGCAAACTCAGTTTCCCACAGTTAAAATCGTCAGAAATGATAAAAATTATGGTTTTGCAGGAGGTTATAATGAAGGTTTAAAATCAATTGACGCAGAATTTTACTGTCTTCTGAATTCTGATGTAGAAGTAACAGAAAACTGGGTTGATCCTATTTTAGATTTGTTTAAAAAAAACATTCAAATTGCAGCAATTCAACCAAAAATTTTGTCTTTCACTCATAAAAATTATTTCGAATTTGCAGGAGCAGGAGGCGGATTGATTGACAATTTAGGCTATCCTTACTGCAGAGGTCGTGTTTTTGACGATGTGGAAGAAGATAAAGGTCAATATGATGATGAGACTGAAATATTCTGGGCTTCAGGATGTTGTTTATTTATCAGATCTAAAGATTTTTGGGAACAAAATGGCTTTGACGAAAGATTCTTTGCCCATCAGGAAGAAATTGATTTGTGCTGGAGATTAAAAAATTCTGGTAAAAAAATATACTACACCGGAAAATCAAAAGTTTATCACGTTGGCGGCGGAACTTTAAACAAACAAAGTCCTCAAAAAACTTTTTTAAACATCAGAAATAATCTTTCAATGATGTTGAAAAATTTACCGTTTCCGAATTTGATCTGGGTATTATTTTCAAGAATGATTCTCGACGGAGCGGCAGCTTTTTATTTTGCTTACAAGAATGGTTTTTCACATCTTTGGGCAGTTTTACGGGGACATTTTGGTTTTTACACACATATTCCGGGAACTTTGAAACTCAGACAAAATAACCAGATCAAAAAATATTATCAAACTGAATGGCTCATTTTTAAGCACTTTTTAGGAGGTAAAAAAAGTTAAAATCAACAATTACTTATCATTTACAATAATTTATGGATTTCTGCGCAATAGATTTTGAAACGGCTACCCACGAAAGACATTCGGCTTGCGAGTTGGGAATTTGCGTAGTTGAAAATTCACAGATTATCTCTACTAAAACCTGGCTCATCAAACCGCCTAGTTTTCCTTATTTTAACCAAAGAAATATCGATGTACACGGAATTTTGCCAAATGATGTAAAAGATGCACCAACTTTTGACGAAATTTGGTATGAAGTTCAGGAAATGATGTACGGAACTTTAATGATCGCTCACAATGCGAGTTTTGATGCAGGGGTTCTAAGAAGTTGTCTTGATTATTATGGAATGTTTAAACCCAATTTAAACTATCTCTGCAGCATTCAGGTGGCAAAAAAATCATGGAACTATCTTCCGAAATATGGCTTAAAACATCTGGCAGAGACACATCAGATCAAATTTAAACATCACAGAGCCGGAGACGATGCAGAAGCTTGCGCAAGAATCTCTTTATTAGCTTTCGAAAAACTATTCATCACAAGGAATGAGGAAATTCAAGAGAGTTTCCAATCAAAGCTAAAAAAACTTTAGCAAAATATTTTTAGTTGATAAGAATTGCCGAAAGTAAATTGAATTTGGGAATATCAATCTCAAAATTCTCCTGCGTTTCTTCATTCCTTACCAAATATTTACCGCTCATATTACCTACTCCCGAGCGCAGCATTACGTTAGAAAAATAAGCAAACTGATCATTAGGAACTATTTCCGGAGTGAGACCGATTACACCATCACCTACAACTTCTGTAAATCCAAATCCTACATCGAAAATCAACCATTTTCTTTTTAGAATTTTTATAGGAAAATCCCCTTCGTTTTCAATCACAATATTGTACTTAAAAACAAATCGGTTTTCGGAAGGATAACTGTTTTTGCTATCATATTCAGGCGTCACAGACACCTTGATATTCGAAGTAATTTTAGAAAACATTTTGTTGGTTTTTATATTTTATACAAAAATCTCGCCTTTTTTTGAAAGGCGAGATTGTAAATTATATTGAAATAATCAATTAAAGCTCTAAACCTTTCTTCTCATCACCGCCAAGTAAGAACTCAACAGGATTGTCGATACCTTCTTTTACAGCAACCAAGAATCCTACAGACTCTTTTCCGTCGATAATTCTATGATCATAAGACATCGCAACGTACATCATCGGACGAATCACAACTTGTCCGTCAACTGCAACCGGTCTCTGAATGATATTATGCATTCCTAAGATTGCAGATTGAGGAGGGTTGATAATAGGAGTTGACAACATTGATCCGAAAGTACCTCCGTTTGTAATCGTGAAAGTACCACCAGTCATTTCGTCAACTGTAATTTTACCGTCTCTTACTTTTACCGCAAGATCTTTGATATTAGCTTCAACACCTTTAAAAGACATATTTTCAGCATTTCTCAATACAGGAACCATCAATCCTTTAGGACCTGAAACCGCAATTGAAATATCGCAGAAATCATAATTAATTTTAAAATCTCCGTCGATTGATGCATTCACATCCGGATATAATTTAAGAGCTCTTGTAACCGCTTTTGTAAAGAAAGACATGAAACCAAGTCCTACCCCGTGCTTCTGAGCAAATTCTTCTTTATATTGCTTTCTTAATCTGAAAATTTCAGACATATCAACTTCGTTGAAAGTCGTTAACATCGCAGTTTCGTTTTTTACAGAAACCAATCTCTGAGCAATTTTTCTTCTAAGAACTGAAAGTTTTGTTGTTGTTGTAGATCTTGTACCTGTAGCAGTTAATGAATTTCCGCCCATTGCAGGAACAGCAGCCAGTTCAGCATCAGTTTTAGTGATTCTGCCGTCTCTTCCCTGTCCTGCAACCTGAGAAGCGTCAATTCCTTTTTCGTCAAGAATTTTCTTTGCAGCCGGAGAAGGAGAACCAGTAGCGTAAGATTGAGCAGCAACAGGAGCCGGTTTTGGAGCTTCTTGTTTTGCAGGTTCAGCAGCTTTAGGCGCTTCTTCCTGTTTTGGAGCTTCAGCAGCAGGAGCAGCAGCACCTTCAGGTTTAGCAGCATCCATATCAATTAAACAAACTACCTGACCTACCTGTACCACATCACCTTCTTCAGCTTTTAAAGTGATGATACCACTTTGTTCTGCAGGCAATTCAAGAGTTGCTTTGTCTGAATCTACTTCAGCGATAGGTTGATCTTTTTCTACGTAATCACCATCTTTTACAAGCCAAGTTGCAATTTCAACTTCTGTAATTGATTCGCCCGGTGAAGGAACTTTCATTTCTAAAATTGACATATTGAGTATTTTTTATTTTTTAATTGAATATTATTTAAAATTAAGCGGTAACAGGTCTTTTTGCAGGAGCATCATCTCTGTCAAAAACTCTGTTGATTACTAAGTTTTGGTTTTTCTCAAACATTTTGTGACTTCCGGGAGCCGGAGCACCACTTGCTACCGGGGAAATTACCTGGATCCCTGTGTCTCTGAAATTTCTTAAAATGTAAGACCAAGCTCCCATATTTTCCGGTTCTTCCTGAGCCCAAACGATTGATGTTTTGTTTTCATATTTAGCAAAAACAGCTTCGATAGCATCAGTCTGAAGAGGATATAACTGCTCAAATCTCACTAAAGCAACATTTTCACAATTTAATTCTTCTTTTTTAGCTAATAGTTCGAAGTACAATTTACCAGAACAAAGAACTAATTTTTCAACCTTTTTAGGATCAGCTGTAGGATCATCTAAAATAGGCTGGAATCCTTTTTCTGAGAAATCTTCAAGCGGAGAAACCACTTTTGGGTGTCTTAACAAAGATTTCGGACTCATTACAATTAATGGTTTTCTGAAAGACCATTTTAACTGTCTTCTCAACAAGTGGAAATAATTGGCAGGAGAGGTAATATTCGCCACCACCATATTTTCATTAGCACAAAGTGTAAGAAATCTTTCCAGTCTTGCTGAAGAGTGCTCTGCTCCCTGTCCTTCTGAACCGTGAGGTAATAACATCACCAAACCATCCTGAATCTTCCATTTTTCTTCTGCTGCAGCCAAATATTGGTCAACGATAATCTGTGCTCCATTCACGAAATCTCCGAACTGAGCTTCCCAGATCGTTAACGTGTTTGGAGATGCCATCGCATAACCATAATCAAATCCTAAAACTCCATATTCTGAAAGGTGAGAATTGAATACATCAAATCTACTTTCTGAAACGTGTCTTAATGGAATATATTCTTCTTCCGTATCTTCAGTTTTAATGACAGCATGTCTGTGAGAAAAAGTTCCTCTTTCAACATCTTCACCGGAAATTCTTACATTATGCCCTTCTGTAAGCAATGTAGCATAAGCCAACCATTCTCCTAATGCCCAGTCTAAAGAATTGGCATCAATCGCTTTCAGACGGTTATCAAAAAGCCTTGTAATTTTATTAATGAATTTTTTATCAGCAGGAAGGGTTGACATTTTGATTGCCAACTCTTTCAATTTAGCCAAATCATATTTTGTATCAACAGCATTCTGAACGGCTCCTCTTTTTGCAATCGGGAAATTAGTCCAGTCTTCTGACATAAATAAATCCATTACGTTTTTCTCAATCTCTTTGGAAGCGTCAAAGTCTTTATCTAAAAGCGCTTTGAAATCAGTTTCCATAGTTTTAAGAACTTCATCAGAAATCACGCTGTCCTGAATCAATTTATCTTTATAAATTTCTCTTGGATTCGGATGTTTTGAAATTAATTTATACAAATTAGGCTGTGTAAATCTTGGCTCATCCCCTTCGTTATGACCATATTTTCTGTAGCCTAATAAATCAATATATACATCTTTACCAAATTTAGCTCTGAAATCAGCCGCAAAGTGGATTGCATGAACTACCGCTTCAGCATCATCTGCATTCACGTGCATTACAGGAGATTCTGTAACTTTAGCAATATCTGTACAATATGTTGAAGATCTTGCGTCTGCATAGTTTGTAGTAAATGAAACCTGATTGTTCACAACGATATGAACAGTTCCACCGGTTTTGTAACCTTCCAAAGTCATCATTTGAGCAACTTCGTAAGCAATTCCCTGTCCGGCAAGAGCTCCGTCACCATGAATAACGATTGGTAAAATTTTAGAAAAATCACCTTTGTATCGGTCATCTACTTTTGCACGGCAAATACCTTCTACCAAAGCAGAAACAGTTTCTAAGTGAGATGGGTTCGGAGTCAAGTTGATAGAAACTTCTTCTCCTGACGCCGTTTTTATTTTTTTAGACGAACCTAAGTGATATTTAACATCACCTGAGAATACATCTTCTTCAAATTCTTTCCCTTCAAATTCTGAGAAAATCTGCTTGTAAGATTTCCCGAAAATATTAGACAAAACATTTAATCTCCCTCTATGAGCCATCCCCAAAACAACCTCATCAACTCCTAATTGAGAAGACCTTGAAATCAATTGATCCAAAGCAGGAATAAGAGTTTCACCTCCTTCCAATGAAAATCTTTTCTGACCTACAAATTTTGTGTGAAGATAGTTTTCAAATGCTACAGCCTGATTTAATTTTAATAAAATCTCAGTTTTTTCGTTTGCATTTAAGCTTGGATGATTTTCGTTTACCTGAATCCACTGCTTGATAAAGTCTTTCTCTTCAACATTGTTGATATAGGTATATTCTACACCAATTGAGTCGCAGTAGATGTTCTCAAGATGTCTGATCAACTCCTGTAAAGTTGCAGGACCTTTCATCCCTGTTTCTGTAGCGCAGTTGAATTTTGTATTTAAATCTGATTGATCTAAACCGAAATTTTCGATATCTAAAGTCGGCGTATAATGTCTTCTTTCACGGACAGGATTGGTTTTTGTGAATAAGTGACCTCTCGTTCTGTAAGCCTCGATAAGATTTACCACTTTAAACTCTTTTTTGATATGCTCCGGAACTTCACCATTGACTGCTGCCTGAGAAATCTGCTGAACTGCAGGTGCAGAATTCACAGAATTCTGTACAATCTGAATGCTGTCGTCATCACTGTAGTTCTCCAATGCAAAATCAAAGCCTTGAAAAAAGGCTTTCCATGATGGTTCTAAAGAATCCGGGAATTTTAAGTATTGTTGGTATAAATCCTCAATTAACTGAGAATGAGCTGCGTTTAGGAATGAAAATCTGTCCATTATTACAGTTTATCTATTATTAAATTTTGTTAGTAATATTAATCCTCAAATTTAATAAAAAAAACCGACTTTGGGCAGAACCAAACTATTAAAAAAAACATAAAGAAATGATTTGTATCATATTTATTTATAAACAGATAGAGAAAGCTTCATATTGACATCTTTATCTTCTACAGGCTGTTCTATGAAAGTCTGATAAATGTCGCCATATCTCATTTCGTCAGTTTTTGCTTTTTGCATCAATTGCTGTATTGCTTTTATTCTCCCCGCATAAGTTCCTTTGTAATAAATTACATAATTTTGGGTAGGATTGACAGATCTGAAACTAAAATTATTATCATTCACTCCAAATTTCTTTGAAAGAGGAATTCCGAAATAATACGAAACCTCGTTGTCTTTAAAATTGTCTGCATCTGTAATCAGGATTGGATAACCGAATTCGTCATCTTTTTTGCCTAAATCCATCGTCACAAAATTGTAGACTTTATTGTAATTCATCACAATATTTCTGTACAATGCATCTTTTTTATTGGAAGTGCTTACGCTGATTCCCAAGAGCATTCTCGCCTCTTCATTTTCAACCATCAAACTGTCGTATTTTATGGAAGCTAGCTGATTGTCTTTTGAAACCTTATTTCCTAAAACGTTTTTCAGATTCACCATACTTTTTTCAATATTTTCGGTGAATTTATCTTCAGTCCAGAAGTTTTGAGCTCTCGTCAAAACAGATAACTTCGGAGTGTGTACAAACCAGGTAATTTTTGTCTTTTCAGCAGAAACGGGTGTGAATTTGACATCAATTAGCGTCGGATTTTCATCTTCATCTTCGAAAAGCTGATATCTCAAAGTTTTATTTGGATTTTCATAACGGATAAACATTTCGCCACCGTCCTCGCTCTTAGGATCATTATAACTGATCGCACTTCCCTGCCCTTCGTATGGTGTGTAATAATCAATGGTAATGGTTTTTGAACTCGTAAAGAAATTATTCCATCTTGTGAAATGCTGGAGATTATTAAATTGATTATAAACTTTATCAAGAGGAAAATCTACTTCTTTTTCTACTTTAAAACTTTTGCTTTCGTCCACGAAATAATACATGGAAGCAGCATAAGCACCCACAAGCAAAATGATAATTACGGCTATGATTTTGAAAAAACGCATCGCACAAAAGTAATACAAATAAAAAAAGTGACCAATATATTGGTCACTCTTGTGTTATTAATTTAGAACTTGTTTAATTTTATAATTTATATGTTCCAGAAACAATGTTTATTCTTATAAACTGTTTAAAATTAAAATGAAAGTTTTATCCGATATGTGTTCCTGGAGGCAAAACTGCTCCTTTTTTCACGCAGACAATTCCATCCTGTACAGAGTGTGTTCCGTAGTCTCCGTCACTGAGATGTTTACCTCCGATAATTCTCACATTATCTCCGATGTAACAGTTTTTATCAAGAATTGCTTTTTCAATATAACAGTATTTTCCGATTCCCATATTAGGTTGCCCTTTGCTGTCATTGTGTACAATTTCTGTTGTTTTTTGATAAAAATCGGCTCCCATTACATAAGAATTAACGATCGTACTGCCTTTATCAATTCTCGTTCTGTTCCCAATCACTGAATTTTCAATTTTATCCGCTAAGATGATGCATCCGTCACCAAAAACAGCCTTACTCACATATGAACCGTTGATTTTTGAAGGCGGAAGCATTCTTGCTCTGGTATAAATGGGGGAAGATGAAAACAGATTAAACTGAGGGAAATCCTGACAGAGATCTAAATTAGCTTCATAAAATGACTCAATTGTACCAATGTCCGTCCAATATCCTTCGTACTGATAACTTAAAGTGCTGTATTTCCCGATTGAGCTTGGGATGATATCTTTACCGAAATCGTCTCCTGCTCCATCTTCAAACATTTTCTTCAAGATAGATTTAGTAAAAATATAAATCCCCATTGAGGCAAGATATTCTTTTCCGTCAGCTTTATTTTTTTCGGAAACCTCAGACTGCAAACCGTCTAACATTTCATAGCTTGGTTTTTCAATAAACGAAGTGATGTTTCCTTCGTCATCAGATTTTAAAATACCAAAACCTGTGGCATCTTTTGCATTTACAGGAATTGTGGCAATAGTAACATCTCCGCCATTTTCAATATGGAAATCCAGCATTGCGTTAAAATCCATCTGATACAGTTGATCTCCCGAAAGAATTAAGATATATTCATAATCATATTTTTCCAAATGCTTCATCGATTGACGTACTGCATCAGCAGTTCCCTGAAACCAACTTTCGTTTTCCACATTCTGCTCGGCAGCTAAAATATCTACGAAACCTTTACTGAAGATATCAAAGTGATATGAGTTTTTGATATGAGCATTTAATGATGCCGAATTAAACTGCGTTAAAACCAAGATTTTATTTAATCCTGAATTTAGACAGTTTGAAATGGGAATATCTACCAATCTGTACTTTCCGGCAATTGGGACAGCGGGTTTTGATCTTGAGTATGTTAACGGGAAAAGCCTTGTACCTCTTCCCCCTCCTAAAACGATTGAAATAACATTTGGATTCATAAATTTATTTGTGGTTTACCTTATATTAGTATATTTTTTGACTTTTTAATTACATTTCAATCATTCTTCAATGCGAAAAATTTAAAACTATTTTACGCTTAAATTTAAATAATTTGATCCTTAAATTCTGAAATTTTAGTTCTTATATAAAGCTATATATTTTTCTGCAGATTTCTCCCATGCAAAATCAAAATTCATATTTGAAAGCACAAGATCATCCATTGCTTTTTTCTGATTATAAATTGCTAAACCGCGAACCATTGCATGAATAATATCATCAACTCCCGGATAGGTAAAATTTAATCCTGAGCCACCTGTAGAAATATCTTTCACAGTATCTCTCAATCCACCGGTGTAGCTTACAACAGGTACTGTTCCGTAGCGCATTGCATACATCTGATTGAGACCGCAAGGCTCTATTCTTGAAGGCATCAACAAAAAATCTGCCGAAGCGTATATTTTGTGAGATAAATGTTCTTTATAACCAATATCTGTAGCAAAATTGGCGTAAACGTAATTTAATTCTTTTAATTTATCTTCAATATAGGAATTCCCGGAACCTAAAACCATAATATTAAGCGAACCATAAGTCTGCTTTATACTTCTCCATACTACTTCAGGAAGCAAGTCTGCTCCTTTTTCTGTAGCAAACCTGCCTATGAAGGCAAAAAGTGGTAAATCAGGATTCAGACCATATTCTTTACAAAGTTTTTGTTTATTTTTCTTTTTAATTTTAAGAACATTTTTTTTATTAAAATTAAAATCAAGCATAGGATCGGTTTCAGGATTCCAAACATCAGTATCGATACCGTTGATGATTCCGTATGCTTTGCCAAACTCATCTCTTACTAAGCTCTCCAGACCTTTAAAACTCACAAAAAGTTCCTCAAGATACCCTTCGGAAACTGTTGTGAATGCATGAGAACATTTAATCATACTTGCTAAAGGATTGATAAACCCGTTCCAGTCGAGAAGTCCCCATTTGTGGTGATCAAATGCAGGCATGAAATGAATCATGTCCCAACGCATCATTCCCTGATACTCCCCGTTGTGAATGGTCCCTATCGTTTTAGTTCCTTTTAGAAACTGAAATTCATCACAATGCTCTACCATAAAAGGAACCAATCCTGTATGGTAATCGTGACAGTGAAGAACATCCGGACGAATCTTCATTGCAGTCAGCCAATGCAAAACACCGTGCTGAAATGCCAGAAACTGAAAACTTTCATCCTGATAACCGTAAGGATTTTCGCGATCTAAAAGTCCCGGAATTTTAACCAAAAACAATTCAAAACCTAAAGTGTTTGTTTTCTCTTTCATTACCTGAACCTGAAGCATATTTTGCCCCTGATGAATGAAGCCGTCAAAAACCACTTCAAAGTCATGATCGTACACAAAAGCTTTGTTGTACCATGGCATTACTACTTTGGCGTCAACATCTTTTATTTTGTTCTGATATTTTGGAAGCGCTCCCACAACATCTGCTAAACCTCCGACTTTGGCTACGGGATAACATTCTGTGCTAAGGTGATAAATTGTCATTCTTATTTTATAATTTAATTATTTTAAGAAATTATCTTTAAAAACTTTTATTAAGATTTTGATTTAACTCAAATAAATATACAGCCTCATCATCAATAATCTGATTTTTAATAATGATACTTAATTTTTCTGAATGAAATGTTATACGACTATACATATCAAGATTATTAACGTCAAAAACTAACGAATTATCGAATTCAAGTCTTTTGAATTTCCATTCTAAAAATCCCTCTTCTGAATCATCATCCTTATTTAACCATTCAGTATTTTCAATCTGCTTATTAGTATAAAATTTAAATTCAAAAATATTCTGGTTTAAAAGATCCTGAATAATGTCAGCAGTTTTCTGTCTGTCACAAGCAAAAAGAATTTCAAAAACTTTATTTTCGAAAAAAGAAATCTTGTTCCTCTCAATTTTAAACTCAAAAAAATAAATTTCTTTTTTGAGTTTTGCGTCAGTCAAAGGTGGATTAATACCAGCATCAGAAAACGATTTTAACGTTTCCTCATCAAAGTCTGTTCTTATGATTAAATCTTTGATGTCATCATAATCTTTACCTAAAATATCTGAAACCTGAATCATTTTTTGTGTTGTTTTATTCTTTGAATCTTATACTTTTTATCTTTTTTCATTTTCAAAACGATTCCTGCAAGTGGCGGCAATTTCAGGAAAATTGATTTCGGTCGGTTCATCCATTCTTCATTTTCTTCTTTGAAAACGATGCTTTCTACACCGCTTCCGCTGTATTTTTTTTCATCTGAATTGAAAATTACATTCCAATGAGTTCCGTCATCAACACCTACTTTATAATCAAAACAGTTTGGGGTAAGATTTAAAATCACCATCAAAACATCATCTCTTTTCTTTCCTTTTCTTAAATAAATATATACAGAATTATCAGTATCATCAGCTTCTACCCATTCAAACCCATTTTGATTAAACTGATTTTCGTAAAAAGCCGTTTCTTTTTTATATAAATGATTCAAATCTTTAACCAAATTCTGCAAACCTTTATGTACAGGAAAATCCAATAAATGCCAATCTAAACTTTGTTTAAAATTCCATTCACCAGTTTGTCCAAATTCATCCCCCATGAAAAGCAGTTTTGCACCGGGATGAGTAAACATATACACAAATAAAGCTCTGAGGTTGGCAAATTTTTGCCATTCATCACCTTTCATTTTATAAATAAGACTCGCTTTTCCGTGTACAACTTCATCATGAGACAAAGGCATCATATAATTTTCATTGTACATATACATCGATGCAAACGTCAGTTTATGATGATGATATTTTCTGGCGTTGTGTTCTTCTTTAAAGTAATCTAAAGTATCGTGCATCCAGCCCATCATCCATTTCATCCCGAAACCTACTCCACCGTCATGAACGGGTTTTGTCAGTAAAGGAAAATCTGAACTTTCTTCTGCAATCGTAATAATACTGTTACCAAATTCTTTATAAACTGCTGTATTGAATTCCTGTAAAAAAGTTTTAGCTTCAAGATTAACGTTTTCACCGTAAATGTTCGGTTCCCATTCGCCCTCATTTCTTGAATAATCAAGATGAAGCATCGATGTTACTGCATCTACGCGCAAACCGTCTGCATGATAACGATCGAGCCAGAACATTGCGTTAGAAATCAGGAAAGATTTAACCTCATTTCTTCCGTAATTAAAAATATAGGATTTCCAGTCTGGATGAAAGCCTCTTCGAGGATCTTCAGGCTCATACAGATAACTTCCGTCAAAACGATGCAAACCATTAGCATCACCGGGAAAATGAGAAGGAACCCAGTCTAAAATAACTCCGATATCATTTTTGTGAAGCTCATTAATTAAAAACATTAAATCCTGTGGCGAACCGAAGCGTGAAGTCGCAGCAAAAAATCCTGTAATCTGATATCCCCAACTCGGATCATACGGATATTCCATTACGGGCATGAATTCTACATGAGTAAAGCCCAAATCTTTGATGTAAGGAACCAATTTTGCAGCAATCTCTCTGTAATTAAGAAATCTTTCAGGATTATCAATGTCTCTGACCCATGATCCCAAATGCATTTCGTACACAGAAATCGGAGATTCAAGACTGTTTTTTTTCCAGCGGTTTTCAAGCCAGAGATTATCATCCCATTCGTACCACGTTGTGGAAACCAATGATGCAGCCTGAAGATTCTGCTCCCAGCTTAAGGCATAAGGATCACTTTTTTCCAAAATTTTCCCTAAGCTTTCTATGGCGTATTTATACAATGTTCCCCAGGTAAGACCCGCTATAAAGCCTTCCCAGATTCCCGACCCATCCCATCTCGGGAAAAGAATATGATCCTGATGATTCCAGTTATTAAAATTACCGATCACCGAAACTTTTTTTGCATTAGGAGCCCAGACTGAAAAGTAAACACCTTTCACCCCGTCTTTTTCAACTGAATGTGCCCCAAATTTTTCATACAGACGATAATGTTTACCTTCTTTAAAAAGATATACGTCATGATCCGTGAAAAGTGTATACGTTTTTACAGAGTTCATCATAGTGTTTTTTTAACCCGACAGCATCATTAACTTTTATAAAAAAACCAAAGAATATTATGTTAAATGGCTTATCTGTAAGTTTCGATGACTATCAAATATATAAATTTTTCTTGTGGTAAGACTTAGTTTTTTTATTAATTTTAAATAACTTATATAAAAAGATTTTTTATACTTTTATCGGTTTAATTGAATTACCTACTTTTTAAACACAAAAATGAAGTTTATACTTTACACAGAGGAGGCAGATGAAAGACCGATATTTATCACCGGTAACTTCAATATCTGGAATCCTAAAGACCTGCGTTATCAACTCGCACAAATAGATCAAAACAATTACTACATTGAAATATCTGATGAATTTCTACCGGACATTGTTGAATTTAAATTCACAAAAGGCGGCTGGGAAAACGTTGAACTAGATAAATACGGAAGCATTACTCCCAACAAAAAAGTTCAGAAATCTGAGGGATCAATCTCTCACACCGTAGAAAAGTGGAGATTCAATTGGGGGCCTTTTAAAAAAGAGTTTTTCCCTATTGTTGAGATTATTTCGGAAGAATTCTATATTCCTCAGCTTGAAAGACACCGTAAAGTCTGGGCACTTTTACCTTACGACTATTATGTTTCAGACAAAAAATATCCTGTTCTCTATCTTCAGGATGCGCAGAATTTATTTAATGAAGGAAGCCCTTACGGAAACTGGGAAATCGACAAAAAACTCTCAATCCTTGCAGAATATGGTCGTGGTGATGTAATTATCATCGCTATCGAACACGGAAGTGAAGAAAGAATTAAAGAATATATTTTCGACAATGATAATGTTGCCAATGGTTCTGAAGGCAAAAAATATATCCGTTTTATTACAGACACTTTAAAACCTTTTGTTGATGAACATTACCGCACAAAAAGAGATCGTGAAAATACCGGAATTGGAGGGAGTTCTTTAGGAGCATTAATCAGCATTTACAGCGGATTTTTATATCCTGAAGTATACTCAAAGCTTTTGATTTTTTCCCCATCGCTTTGGGTTGAGCCGAATAACAATTTTCCGATGATGAGTTTCAGAGTTCCGTTTAAAACTAAGATTTACCTTTATGGAGGTGAACAGGAAGGATCAAAAATGGTGAAAAGAATACAGGTTTTTGAAAATTATCTGAAAAGATGGGAAAAGAAAAACCTTTTTGATTTTGAATTTAAAACCAACATCAATCCTGAAGGTTCTCATAATGAATTTTACTGGTCGCAGGAATTTCCGAGAGCAATTGAATGGTTATTTTACAATAATACAGAAAATCCTGTGGAAGTTACGCCACATCAGGATACAATAGAAAACTAAAAAAAATTATGAAATTATTAAATAAAAGAAATAAAAATTACGCACAGATTTTCGAACTTTTCACAGAAGAATCTTGGTCGGAAAACAGCAAAAAATACAATAAGAATATCTCTCTTCTTTTTTCAGGAAAGAAAAATGAAGTTTTCATTGATGCTAAAGAAGAAACCATTACTTATTTTATCGGATTTGGAAAATCTAATCTGCAGAATTTTGAATTTCAACAGGTTGCCACAAAATTCTCTCAGAGTCAGAAGAAAAACTTTCAAGTAGTTTCAACTTTAATTTTAGCAGATTTTATTAATGAAAAACAGTTTGAAGAATTCGTGAAAGGACTTTTTCTTGGAACTTACAATTATCCTTTTGAGAAAAACCATCCATTCTGGAATGAAAAATTTGAATTTCATTTTGGAAATTTAAGTCAGAAAAAATTAGATAATATCATCAGCAAAGCCGATGCAATTTGCGAAGGACAAACCGCTTGCCAGGATTGGCTCAACAAACCCGCCAACTTAAAAAGACCTGATGCTGTCAATGCTTATCTGAAAAATTTAGCTAAAAAAAATCAATTAAAATATACTGCATTCAATAGAAAAAAATGTGAAGAATTAGGATTGGGCGCTTTCCTTTCTGTCAATCAGGGAAGCGCTTACGATGCTGCATTCACTATTTTAGAATACAAAACAGCTGTAAAAAATGCTAAAACAATTGGCTTGGTCGGAAAATGTGTCTTGTTTGATACCGGTGGAATTTCCATTAAAGCATCCGACAATATGCATTACATGAAATCTGACATGGGCGGTGCAACAGCCGTGATCGGCGCTTTAATCTATGCTTCACAAATGAAATTGCCTGTCAACATTATTGCAATTTTACCAATCACAGACAATGCTGTTTCTGAAAACGCTTATTTACCAAGCGACGTTATCACAGCTTATAACGGAAAAACGATAGAAGTTCTGAATACCGATGCAGAAGGAAGAATGACTTTGGCTGACGGACTTTCATATATGTCTAAAAACTTTAAAACTGATGTTTTAATTGATTTGGCAACCTTAACGGGAAGCTCAGTAAGAATGTTTGGTGATACTTGTGGAGCTATGTTTTCAAATAATGAGAACCTGAAAAATCTCTTGATTAAAACAGGCGATAAAACCAACCAAAGATTATGGAATTTACCTTTATGGGATATCTGGAAAAATGATTTTAAATCTGATGTGGCTGATTTTAAAAATATCTCAATGAAACCTATCGGTGACTGCATTGTTGCAGCAAAATTTTTAGAAGAATTTATAGGAGGACACAAAAACTGGGCTCACCTAGACATTGCCGGAGTTGCGTTTGGAAATGTAGGATATGCAAAAGATAAAGCCGCAACGGGTTATGGCGTACAATTATTAGCCGATTTAATTGAAAATTATCACTAAAAATTAGTTTATTTCAAAAAATCTCTGTATAATTGATTAGTGATTTTCAAATACGCATCGATTATTGGTTTTTAACATTAAAATATCAATAAAAAATTGCTTTTATTTTTGAATATTCATTAAATTTTAAAAAACATTATATGGAGGAGAAAACTATTGTATGCATTTCGTGCTATTACAAGGGTTATGATTTTATGGACGAGATGAAGAATCTTGGCAATAAAGTTATCTTAGTAACATCTGAAAACCTCAAAGAAAAAAACTGGCCGTGGCACGCTATTGATGAGGTTTTCTATATGCCCGAAATGAAACCGTCTGTCTGGAATCTTGACCATCTTATTCAGGGATTTTCACACCTCATGAAAACCCGAAAAGTTGATGCCGTAATTGCATTAGATGATTATGATGTAGAAAAAGCTGCACTGATTCGCGAAACGTTCCGTATTCCGGGGATGGGACAGACTACACACCGCTATTTTAGAGATAAACTGGCAATGCGCCAGAAAGCTAAAGATTCGGGAATCAATGTCCCGGAATTTACCGCGGTATTCAACGATCAGGAAGTAGAAAATTTTACTAATAAAATAAATGCACCTTGGGTTTTAAAACCAAGATCAGAAGCTTCAGCATCAGGAATTAAAAAATTAAAAACCAAAGAAGAACTTTGGGAAGCTTTAGAAAAATTAGGCGAAGAGCGTCATCTTTTTCTCTTGGAAAGCTTTAAACCTGGCGATGTTTATCACGTTGACAGCCTTACTTTTAATAAAAAAATTGTTTTTACATCAGCTTCAAAATATCTCGCTCCACCAATGGAAGTTTCTCACGAAGGCGGTGTTTTCCGAACTAAAACATTAGGAAGATATTCTGAAGAATTTATCGCATTGGATGAAGCCAATTCTAAAGTTTTGATGAACTTTGGCTTGATGAATGGTGCTACTCACACAGAATTTATCCGTGGAAAAGAAGATGGAAAATGGTATTTTCTGGAAACTTCTTCAAGAGTTGGTGGTGCACACATTCCGGATTTGGTAGAAGCTTCCAGCAACATCAATATCTGGCGTGAATGGGCAAAAATTGAAGATGCACTTCTGAGAGGAAAAAATTACGAAGTTTCTAAACCCACGGGTTATTATTCAGGATTGATCGTTGCTTTAATTAAAGATAAAGAACCCGATTATAATGAATTTGAATGTGAAGAAGTGGTAAAATTTCTTCCGATAGATTATCATATAGGAATCGTTTATAAATCGAAAGATTCTGAGAAAGTGGTAGAAAGACTGGATCGTGCTGCAGAAAAAATTCATGCGCATTTGCTCAACATTATTCCTCCGAAAGAAAAACCGACTGCGTAACGATTAGTTATTATTAAATTAATTGAAATCCAAAGACTTATTAGTTTGAAATGAATTAATTTGGAACTTGGGTAGTGATAATTTAAAATATTCTTTCGTTGTAAAATTTAAACAAAAAAACTAAAAATCTATAGTACATGCCACATATAGAACACACAGATTATTACTCACACATATTAGGAATAAGCCTTAAAGTGGAAGTTACAGGACATTTTGGCTATCCGATTATCATGTTTCCAACTTCACAAGGACAGTATACCCAAAATCATGATTTTCATCTGAACAGCAGCATCAATTGGTTTATTGAGCAGGGAAAAGTAAAATTATATAATATTCAGACGATTGATGCGTGGAGCTTTTATGATGAAAGCATTTCACCACAACAGAGAATCAGAAATTACGAAAAATATGTACAGTTTCTGATTCAGGAATTTGTACCGTACATCCAGAAACTTCATGGTACACATCGTGTAGCTGTAGCCGGAGCAAGTTTCGGAGGTTATCATGCATCAAATTTTGCATTTAGATTTCCTGACGTAGTTTCGCATTTATTCAGTCTTTCCGGAGCATTCAGCATCAGAAATTTCATGGATGGATATTCTGACGAGCTTGTATATTTTAACTGTCCGAGAGAATTTGTCAAAAATGACGAAGCCTGGAAATACAAACACATGCACATCGTTCTCAGCACTTCAGATGAAGACATTTGCAAAGATAAGAACGTAGAAATGGCAGGAATTCTCAGATCAAAAGGGATTGATTTCTGGTATGACGAAAAAAAATGGATCAACCACGACTGGCCTCTTTGGAGAATGGCTTTTCCTAATTTTATAGGAACATTTTTTTCTTAAATTTTAAAAACTATTCAATATTAAAACATTAAAAAACAAATTATGGCAAAAAAAGTAGGAATTTTATTTGGTATGGAAGACACTTTTCCATGGGCATTTATAGATAAAGTTAACGAACTTGGAAAAGGGGAAATAGTTGCAGAAGCTGTAACAATCGATAAATTGGAGCAAGGTGCAGATTACGGTTATGCCGTTATTATTGACAGAATTTCCCAAGACGTTCCTTTTTACAGAGCATATCTTAAAAATGCTGCATTGAACGGAACCTACGTCATCAACAATCCATTCTGGTGGAGTGCAGACGAAAAGTTTTTCAATAATGCATTGATGTCTAAACTCGGAATTCCATTACCCAATACAGTTTTATTACCATCATACGAAAGACCGACAGATACTTCGGAAACATCATTCAGAAACCTTAAATTTCCACACGATTGGGATTATATCTTCAATTACGTTGGTTTCCCGGCTTATATGAAACCTCATGACGGTGGTGGCTGGAAAAGTGTTTACAGAGTTGAAAGCCCTGAAGATCTTTGGGATAAACTTTCTGAGACAGAGCAATTGGTGATGATGGTACAGGAAGAAATTGTCTTTCAGGATTATTACAGAGTGTATTGTTTAGGCAAGAAATATGTTCACATCATGCCTTACGAACCGAGAAATCCTCACCATTTGAGATATGCAACGACACACCAGACAGAAGGGAAAGATTTAGAAAAATTGCTAAAAGTAATTCATGATTATACGATTAAAATGAATGAAGCTTTGGGATATGATTTCAATACTGTAGAATTTGCCGTAAGAGACGGAATTCCTTACGCAATCGACTTCTGTAACCCTGCTCCGGATGCTGACAGAAATTCTGTTGGTGAAGAAAACTTCGCATGGATTGTTGAGCACTCTGCAAAATTGGCAATCGAAAAAGCTAAAGAATATGTTCCGGGAAAACAGAATATCTCTTGGGGAACTTTCGTGAAAGATTCAGTAAAATAAAACCATACAAAACACAAATTAAAAATGCATCAGTTTACTATTGGAATTGAAGAGGAATATCAAATCATCGATTTAGAAAGCAGAGATTTGGTTTCTCACGTTTCTAAAATCATTGAAGGCGGAAAAGCTGTTTTGAGTGAAAACTTAAAGCACGAAATGCACGAATCAATGATTGAAATGGAAACCGGAATCTGCCAAAACATTCAGGAAGCACAGGCTGAACTGACGAATTTGAGAAGACATCTTATCAATACAGCTCACGAACAGGGACTTCGCGTTTCCGGTGGCGGAACACACCCTTTTTCAAATTGGGAACACAATACCATCACAAACGGTGAACGTTACAACAAAATTGTTGACGATATGGGCGACGTTGCCCGTGGAAATCTTATTTTTGGTCTGCACGTTCACATTGGAATCCCAAATCGTGAAGAAGGGGTAAGAATTCAGAATGTGATGCGTTATTTTCTTCCGCACGTTTACGCGCTTTCTGTAAATTCTCCTTTTTGGATTGGCAGAAATACAGGATTCAGATCTTACAGACAGGAAATTTTCGTTAAATTTCCACGAACAGGAATTCCAAGTTACTTCAATTCTTTGGCTGAATTTGACAGCTATGTCGATCTTTTGGTGAAAACCGGAACGATTGATAACGCTAAGAAAATCTGGTGGGATTTACGCGTACATCCATTCTACCCTACTATCGAATTCAGAATTTGCGATATGCCTTTAAGAATCGAAGAAACGGTTTGTCTGGCTGCAATTATGCAAAGTTTAGTGGCCAAAATTTACAAGCTGCATCAGCAGAATTTAAGTTTCAGAAGTTACAGAAGATTGTTGCTTAATGAAAATAAATGGCGCGCTTCAAGAGACGGAATTCATTCTCATTTAATTGATTTTGGTAAAGAAGAATCTGTACCTTATCCTGATTTGTTAAAAGAATTGCTTGAGTTCATCGATGATGTAGTAGACGATTTAGGATGCAGAAAAGAAGTGGAATATGCATGGAAAATTTTAGAAAACGGCACAGGTGCCGACAGACAGCTTAAAGTATTCGAAGAAACCGGTGATCTGAAGAAAGTCGTTGATTACATGATCTCTGAGACCGAATATGGAATCACTCACGGCGGAAATGCTTCATAATATTTTTAATAACTTTGCATAAAATATGAAGTTATGAGAGATGTAAGAATTGCTTTGCTGGATATGAACAATAATCAGGCAAATCAGGGATTTAAAAATATTAAAGAGATATCTGAAGCCTTTCAGCAACAATCTGAAGAAAATATAAGTATTAAAGTTTTTGACGTAAGATTTAAAAATGAAATTCCGAATATTGAAGATTTTGACATTTTCATATCGTCGGGAGGTCCCGGAAATCCTCATAGAGAAGGACATGACTGGGAACAGAAATTCGCAGACTTTTTAGATTCAGTTTACAGGCATAATCAACAGAATGAAGCTAAAAAATTTCTGTTTTTAATTTGTCATTCATTTCAGTTAGCAAGCATTCACTGGAAATTGGGAAATATCTGCAAAAGAAATTCTTATTCATTTGGAGTAATGCCTGTACATAAAACTGAAGATGGTGAGCAGGAATTTTTATTTAAAAATCTTCCGGATCCTTTTTATGCCGTAGATTCGAGAGCGTATCAGTTTATAGAGCCGGATCATGATCGTTTTGAAGAATTGGGAATGAAAATCGCAGCAATTGAAAAATTCCGTCCTCATGTGAATTTAGAAAGAGCAGTAATGGCGATTCGTTTTTCAGAAGAGATCTTCGGAACTCAGTTTCATCCTGAAGCCAATCCTGAAGGCATGATAGAAAACCTTAAAGATGAAAAGAACAAAAATGCCATGATCGAAAATTTCGGAATGGAAAAATATCTTGAAACTATTGACAGAATGGATGATGAAGATAAGATCGTACTTACACAGGCACAAATTCTTCCAAGATTTTTGAGACTTGCAAAAAAAAACATTTTGAAAGAGATTGAAGTGATGGCTTAAAACATGACTAAAAAATAAAATTATCAATAAAAATCGAGCAAAGCTGCTCGATTTTTTAAATCACAAAAGAAAAAGAATATGATTCCAAAATACAGAAAACAGTTTAATGAGAAGTTTACTCAGGAAAAATATGAACAGTTTAAAGAAATCTTAAAGGAAAAAAGTGGTTTAATACCTTCTTTCAGACTTTCCGAAAGTCCGATGTTTCTTACGAATGAATTTAAAAGCAAACTGATTGATGCTAGTGAAAGCATTATTGATCAGATCAAAGCTTTACCGGAAGGCACATTAGAGAAAGCCATTCCCGAAAACTGTAAAGTTCCAAACGATACAAAGCAGCCTCATTTTTTCACGATTGATTTTGGAATCTGTAGAAGTGAAAACGGCGAAATAGAACCACAATTGATAGAGTTGCAAGCTTTCCCTTCATTGTATGCTTTTCAGAAAGTTTTTGAAGAAACATTCTGTCAAGTTTACCCGTTTTTAAATGAAATTAAAAGTAAAATGCCACAGGAAGAATTTCAGAATTATTTGAAAGAACTCATTGTTGGAGGTGAAAATCCAGAAAACGTTATTTTACTTGAAATTTATCCTGAAAAACAAAAAACTGCCATTGATTTTGCTTTAACTGAAAAGCTATTGGGAATAAAAACAGTTTGTCTGACGAAAGTAAAAAAAGAAGGTAAAAAGTTATTTTACGAAAATGACGGTAAAAAAATTCAGATTAATAGAATTTACAACCGTGTAATTTTTGACGAATTAGACAGAATTCCTGATCTAAAGCTTGAATTTGATTTCCGTGAAGATGCAGATGTAAAGTGGATCACGCATCCGAATTGGTTTTTTAAAATTTCAAAATTCCTTTTGCCGATGCTGAAACATCAATTTGTTCCGAAAAGTTATTTCTTACATGAATTTCCCGAGAGCGAAAATCTTGAAAATTTCGTTCTAAAACCCTTGTTTTCATTCGCAGGAAGCGGAGTTAATTTAAATCCAACAAAAGAAATTGCAGATGCAATTGAAGATAAAGAAAACTATATTTTGCAAAGAAAAGTAACCTACGAGCCGATTTTTGAAGACATTAACGGCGAATTTTCAAAGGCAGAGATTCGTTTGCTTTACATCTGGAGAGAGCAGGATGAACGTCCGATTTTACTGGAAAATTTGGGTAGAATGACGAAAGCTGCAATGGTCAACGTTGACTTTAATAAAAAAGATGCCATTTGGATTGGAAGTTCTAATGCGTTTTTTGCTGAATAAATCAAAATCAATATCATAAAAAAAACTCAGAAATATTTCTGAGTTTTTTTTATGATATTGATTTTCGGCGGGCTTCTCCGAAGCCCGCCGAATCTTATTAAATCTTACCATCCTCAAGCAATTCTCTCGCCTGATATTCCTGTACCAAATCGATAGCATTAGAAATTACATCACTCAATGCCGTGATAAAAGTTCCTTCTTCTGCCATGCTCATCGCATGTTTTAGGGCTTCGATTTCTTTTGGAATAATTTCATAGCTCACATCTCTTCCCGAGTTTTGAATTCCGTCGATGATTAAACCATTGATTTCCTCTTCTTTTCTTCCGCGAAGATGCTTTTCATTGCGAATAATAATATAATCAAACATTCTTCCGGCAATTTTTCCGCAAAGTGTGATATCTTCATCTCTTCTGTCACCAACTCCGGAAATAATACCAATTTTTTTGGTAGATTCCACATTCTTAAGATAATCTTCAATTGCTTCATATCCTGCAGGATTGTGGGCAAAATCAATAAGAACCTTAAAGTTTTTAAATTTAAAAACATTTAATCTACCCGGTGTAAGCTGCGCACTTGGAATAAATGTACGAAGTGAATTTGAAATATCCTCAATTCCGAAACCATACAGGTAACACGCTAAACTTGCCGCCAAAACATTATCAATCATGAATCTCGCCTTACCATCCATCGTAATTGGGAAGTCTTTGGCTTTTCCGATTCTGATTTTCCAGTCACCTTTTTTGATGGTTACAAAACCTTCTTCGTAAACGCAGGTTGTTTTACCTTCTTTTGCAAACTTTTTTATGTATTCGTTATTTTCATCCAGACTGAAAATTGCAACATTGCTCGGTAAATCGTTGATGATTCTCATCGAATACTCATCTTCGGCATTCAGAACGCTCCAGCCGTTTTTCTTCACACTGTCGAGCACTACCCTTTTTACTTTGGTTAAATCTTTGAGGTTATGGATATCATTCAAACCTAAATGATCTTCTTTAATGTTGGTTAAAACCCCAATATCGCATTGAGAAAAACCTAATCCTGAACGAAGAATTCCACCTCTTGCAGTTTCCAGAACAGCAAATTCTACCGTTGGATCTTTTAATATAAATTCAGCAGAAATCGGTCCCGTAGTATCCCCTTTCGTCAACATTGTATTTTGAATGTAAATACCGTCTGAAGTTGTGAAACCTACTCTGTAGCCATTATTTTTAACAATATGAGAAATCAATCTTGTAGTTGTAGTTTTCCCGTTCGTTCCCGTAACTGCAATAATTGGAATCGTAAACGGTTTTCCTTGTGGATAAAGCATATCAACAACCGGCGCAGCAACGTTTCTAGGAAGACCTTCACTTGGTGCTAAGTGCATTCTGAAGCCCGGAGCAGCATTAACTTCAATAATCGCTCCACCACTTTCTTTCAATGGCTGAGTAAGATTTTCTGCCATAATATCAATTCCACAAACATCTAATCCGATAATCTTCGAAACCCTTTCTGCCATTGTAATATTTTCCGGATGCACCATATCGGTTACATCAATGGAAGTTCCACCTGTAGAAAGATTGGCGGTTGATTTTAGATAAACAACTTCTCCTTTCTGAGGAACTGTTTCTAAAGTATAATAAAGTTTATCCAACAATTCTGTTGTGTCTTTGTCAACAGCAATTTCGGTAAGAACATTTTCGTGCCCGTAACCTCTTCTCGGATCTTGATTTTCTTTATCAATCAATTGCTGAAGATTCATCTCACCATCACCAACCACATGGGCAGGAACTCTTCTGGCCGCCGCAACCATTTTATTATTAATGACCAAAACACGGAAGTCATATCCTGTAACATATTTTTCAACGATTACTTTATTAGAATATTTCTGAGCATGTTCCAGACCAATTTTTGCAACTTCCCAATCATTCACATTGATCGAAGAACCTTTTCCATGATTTCCGTCTAAAGGCTTTATCACGATCGGATAGCCAATTTTTTGAATAACATTTTGTAATCCTTCTTCATTTATTACCAAATCACCTGTCGGAACAGGAATTGCAGCCTCGTGCAGCATTCTTTTAGTCAGTTCTTTGTTACATGCAATATCTACTGCAATCGAGCTTGTATTCCCGGTAATTGTGGCCTGAAATCTTTGCTGATTGACTCCGTAACCCAATTGTACCAAAGAATTACTTCCTAATCTGATCCATGGGATTTTTCTGGAAACCGCTTCTTCTACAATACTTCCTGTAGAAGGACCTAAACGTACACGTTCTCTGATTTCTTTGAGTCTTTGAATACATGCATTGATATCGTAATCATTTCCATCTATCAAAGCACGGGCAATTTCTACAGCCTGTTCAGCAGCGTAGACACCAGCATTCTCTTCAATATAATCAAATACAACGTTATATACTCCCGGAGTTTTTGTTTCTCGTGTTCTTCCAAATCCGGAATCCATTCCTGCAAGAGTTTGAATTTCTAAAGCGATGTGCTCTATAACATGCCCCATCCATGTTCCGGTTTCTATACGGTGAAAAAATCCTCCGTGGGTACCTTCAGAACATCTGTGGGTTATTAAAGAAGGTAGCAGCTTTTCTATTCTTTCACGGAATCCTTCAATTTTATTGGTAGGAAAATTCTCCATCTCTTCAAGATCCAAACGCATCTGTATCAACTTCTTTCTTCTAATACTCCAAATATTAGGACCCCTCAAAGCTTGTATCTTCTCAATTTTCATAATTTAGTGTCGAAATTTATATTAATAAAATTATCTTTTAAAATCAAAGATAATGTAAAACCTTAAAAAAAACCACAGTGTCATTAAAGATTTATTAAAAAACTTTAAACTTTGCAATCAATTTAAAATCAATACAAATACATTAAAACTCTCTTGAAATTTTCTCAACAATTAATAATTTTCTAACTTTGCCAGCTATGAAACCTGTTGGAAAATTAATTATTATCGGTGGAGCTGTTAATAAAGGCAGTTTCTCTGAAACCGATTACGATCAGAATATTGAAAAAAACCTTAACTTCTTTGAAAGAGGAATTTTAAGAAAAATCATTACCGAATCTAAGAACAAAGAAAACTCAATCATTGAGGTCATCACTACCGCATCACAGATCCCTCAAATTGTGGGTGCCGAATATAAAAAAGCTTTTGAATTTTTAGGAGCAAAAAATGTTAACATTCTTGATATTCACAACCGTGAAGAGGCAAACTCGGATGCTATTGTTGCAAGAGCCAATGCTGCGGATGTTGTAATGTTTACGGGCGGGGATCAGTTGAGATTGACCTCTATTCTTGGCGGAACAAGATTTCACGATACTATTTTACTGAAGTATATGGAGCAGGATTTTATTTACTCCGGAACTTCTGCGGGTGCGGCTGCGGCTTCTGAAAACATGATTTATCAGGGAAGCAGTTCTGAAGCTCTTTTAAAAGGAGAAATAAAAACTACGCAAGGATTAGGCTTGATAGACAATGTGATCGTTGATACACACTTTGTACAGCGAGGCAGAATTGGTCGTCTTTTTCAGGCTGTAGTCAACAATCCGAGAACTTTAGGAATTGGTTTAGGTGAAGATACCGGACTTTTTATTTATAATGATACAATGACGGCTGTAGGATCCGGACTTGTCATCATTGTTGACGGAAGATTTATAAAAGACACCAATCTTACCAATATCAATTTGGGTGAGCCAATTTCAATTGATAATCTTACTGTTCACGTAATGTCTATGAACGATCATTATGATTTAACAACAAGAAAATTAACGATTGAAAATTCGCAGTTTAATCCTATACCTCAAACATAAAGTATAAAGTGAAGATTTCTTCACTTTTTTTATATATTTAAAAGTAAATAAACTCTATGAAAATCATAATACACGGCGGTTTTTTCTCTGAAAGCGATCAAAGTCATGACGTGAAAATCGCCAAGCAAAATTCTTTACAGGAGATTGCTAAAAAAGCTTACGAATATCTTGAATCACACTCAGCTTTTGATACCGTTGCTTATGCTGTTTCACTTTTGGAAGACGATGAATTGTATAATGCCGGAATTGGCTCACAGATTCAAAGCGATGGAATTATTCGAATGAGTGCTGCAATTATGGATGGTGAAACTCAGAAAATGAGCGGAGTAATCAATATTCAGAATGTGAAAAACCCAATTTTTGTTGCTAAAGAATTAATGAAAGAAGATGACAGAGTTTTGGGTGGAAGTGGTGCTAAAAATTACGCTACTGAACATGGTTTTGAAGACTTTTCAACTGAAATTCCTCAGCGAAGAAAAGAATACGAAGCAAAATTAAACAACGGCGGAAAAGGAACGGTTGGCTGTGTCGCAATTGACAAAAACGGAAAATTGGCTGTTGCAACTTCAACAGGAGGAAAAGGCTTTGAAATTCCGGGAAGGATCTCAGATTCAGCAACAGTTGCAGGAAATTACGCTAATGAATTCTGTGCCGTAAGCTGTACAGGAGTCGGCGAAGATATTGTGAGCAATGCAACCTCAACCAAGATCGTCACAAGAGTAACAGATGGAATGGATATAAAACAGGCTTTTGATAAAACTTTTGCAGAATTAAAAACAATCGATGGTTTTGCAGGAGCAATTGCTATTGATAAGTATGGAAATGTATATCATCAGGATTCTTATCCTACAATGGTATTCGCAAGTTTTGATGGAGAACATTTTGAAATATTTAATTAAATTTTAACATTTATTTATCAATCCCATTTATTTTTTGGCACGTATTTTACATACTTAGTTATATAACAATTTAATATAACTTTTAAAATCAGAAATCATGGGAAATAAGACAAATGGATTATTAGCATTACTAGGAATTGGAGCTCTTGCATATTGGAAATACAAAAAATCTACTCCGGAAGAGCAACAAGCTGTAAAAGACAAAATCAACAGTGCAAAAGATAACCTTAACAAATGGGGGAATGATCTGAAATCTAAAGCAAATGATGTTGCTTCACAAGCTCAGAGTAAATTTGATGAAGCTAAAACTAAAGTTGAAGACACTGCTTCAAATATCTAAGATCAGATAACATATTTTAATATTATTTACATTCATATACTGAAAAAGTCATCAATTAAGATGACTTTTTCTTTGCTTTTATGGAGTAAACCATTGGTATTTTGTTTCCGAATTTATTGATTCTCCACTTTCCTTTTTCAAACTCATCAACATGCTTAAAACAAGGATATGGTGACCAATCAAATTCCTGAAATTTTTCAACAATTAAATTTTTATTGATCAGATTTTGTAAAACATCAGACAAAGGATGATTCCAGGAAATATAATCTTGCACAATGTCTGCCGAAGTATCTGCGTAAGTTCCTTCAGAGGTTTCTATAATTGGCTTTTCATTAAAATAATTGTAAACAACTCCATTAAAATCATCATCATACATCCAAACTACAGGATGAAATTCTGCCATGATGAATTCCCCGTCAGGTTTTAAAAAATGACTGACAACATTTGCCCATTTATCAAGATCCGGCAACCAGCCTATTGTTCCGTAACTCGTAAAAACGATATCAAATTTATGATCTAAAATATTGGGAAGATCGTAAACATCTGAACAGATAAATTCCGTATCAGTATCGCATTTTTCAGTTAAATCCTTCGCTGCCTGAATCGCTTTATCTGACAAATCAATCCCTGTAACTTTTGCGCCCAACCTTGACATCGAAATAGAATCCTGACCAAAATGACACTGCAAATGCAAAATACTTTTGCCTTTTATATCGCCTAAAAGTTCGAGTTCGATAGAATTGAGTGAAGTTCTTCCTTTAAGAAATTCTTCAACAAAGTAGAAATCTGATTCCAGATGAGGTTCTACTCTTGCGTTCCATGAGTTTTTATTGATTTCTAAATAGTTTTCCATGATTTAAATTTTATTGCTAATTTTAAATTAATTCTATCTCATCCAACCTTGAACAATATAGTTTTTTGTCAGTAATTTTCTTTCTGGCTTATTGATATTTTGTGGTTTAAACCAAACTTCAATTCTACTTCCATAAAAGTCTCCCCAATCTCCTTCATAAATTTTAAAATCTCCTTTTAATTCAAATCTCTTTAATTTATCTGTATGATTTTCAACCTCTATTTGACCTTTTTCTTTGATCTCTTTTTCTGAAAGCAATTCATTATTTGTAATTTCAAAGATTTTTAAATAAACACTTCCTTTTTCAATTCCGTTTAAGAAAATATCATATTTATAAATACCCGGTTGGAAATAATCATATAAAATAACATCTTCTTTAGTGACATTTATTTTAGGTTTATCTTTTTCGTATATAATTTCAAGAGGCTTTTCAAATTTTATATTTTTAGGAATTTCTAAATTGTTTGCGAAGAAATCATTTGGGTAAAACATTAGAAAAAATGAAAAGAATCCGAATATTATGATAGCTAAAATAAAAGCAACACAAGATTGTAATATACCTGTAAGATATTCTTTTTTAAATACCCTTATTATTCCCAAAATAATTGTTACAAAAAAGACCAAAAATGGAATGTAACAACAAAGATAAAAAATGTATTGATTGGGAATTGAAAATCCAAAAAGACAAATAATGCTTATCAATAAGCTTATTACAATTGAATAATACCACTTTGCATTAATAATTTTCAGCATATATTTCTACAATTTTTCAAGCAGTCTCTTTTTCTGCTCAACAAATTCTTGTTCATTCAAAACACCGCTTTCTTTTAACCTTCCTAACTGTTCCAACTGGTCAAGAATAGTTGGTTCAAATTTAGATTGAGAAAATTCTTTCGGACGGGACATGAAATCTCTCACTTTTTCGCAAAACAATTTTGCTTCATACTTTCCTACTCCATCGATTTCTACGATATCTCCAGAAACATTCACATCAATTGATGCTAACATCAATGAAGTTTCGTACTGAATGGAAGCTACTTTATCATAAGAATAGTCTTCAACTTTCAGTCCGTACATGAATTCTTTATCGATAAAGATGAGTCTTCTGTCGGTTCCAACTAGTACAATGTGATGCTTTGTCGTTTTGTTTCTTCCTTCGACCAAATAGATTATTTTTTCGTCTGCAGAAAGAATATTTGGTAATTCACGGATTTCTTTTCTTGCAAAAAATGTGGGATTTATATCTAATTTTTCGAGTTCGTCTTTTATTTGTTCAAGTCTTGATTTTTCGCTCATTGGTATTTTTGTTTTAACTATTAATCATAGCAAATTTAATTATTTTACATTATGGAAAGCCGTAAGGAAAATAATTTAAGTCAAAATATATTTGAATAAAATTTTTATTATGGGATTAATTAATAGGAGTGATCTTTATTTTACAGATTATTCATGGACAACACTAGCATCTGATAACCCTAAAATTACGGGCAAACCAGACAGCACATTATTAAACAGAATGGAGGGTTATGAAATTCTTTATTTCATCAACAAATTATGTGAACTATGGAATTTCACAAACAAATCATCAGCTACAAAGATTGAAAAAATGATTAGAGATGAAGTTCCATCCGATATTCATAGTCAGGAAAACATTATGAAATGGATTAGTGATAATTGGAAAAACAGTAAGTACTAAAAATTAGAAAGATCGTTATTATGATTTAATAACGATCTTCTTTTATTTCTATTTCTCTAAAAACTCTTCCAAAGAAACCGTTTTTTGTTCTCCAGCTTCCAAATTTTTAAAGGTTACTGTTTTATTTTTAATTTCTTCTTCACCTAAGAAAACCAGATTTTTAATCCCTTTCTTTTCTGCGTAGGTAAATTGTTTATTGATTTTTGTACTTTCAGGATAAAGCTCGGCAGAAATTCCTTTTTCTCTTAATTGGATGATTAATTTTAATGCTTCAATCGTTTCTTTACCACCAAAATTCGCAAATAGATATTCTACATTTGATGCAGCTTCTTCAGGGAAAAGATTCAATTCTTCCATCACCAGATAAATTCGATCTAACCCAAAAGAAATTCCGATTCCCGGAACATTTTTCACTCCAAAAACTTCAGTCAAATTATCATATCTTCCGCCACCGCCGATAGAACCCATTTGTGCTTCATCAGCTTTCACTTCGAAAATTGCTCCGGTGTAATAATCTAATCCACGAGCCAAAGTAATATCAAAAACCAAGTTCTGAATATCAACTCCTAAATTTACAGATTGAGTCAAAACAAATTCCAATTCTTCGACACCTTTTAATCCTGTTTCGTTTCCTGCAAATTTTTCTTTTAGCTGAAGAAGATTTTCTAAAGCATCATTGGATTGACTAAATAAGAAATCTAGTTTATCAATAGAATCCTGTGAAATATTTCTTTCTAAAAGTTCTTTCACAACTCCATCCTTCCCTATTTTGTCTAATTTATCTAAAGCAACTGTGAAATCAATCAGTTTATCTGTAATTCCTGCATATTCTGCCAAACCTGAAAGAATTTTTCGGTTGTTGATGTGAATCGTAACTGAAACTTTTAATTCAGCAAAAGATTTTAAATACAATTGTACCAAATCAACTTCCTGCCAAAGACTTTTGCTTCCTACGACATCGGCATCACACTGATAAAATTCTCTAAATCTTCCTTTTTGCGGACGATCTGCTCTCCAAACCGGCTGAATTTGATAACGTTTGTAAGGAAAAGTCAGTTTACCATGATTCATAGCTACAAATCTTGCGAAAGGTACAGTCAAATCGTAACGAAGTGCTTTATCAGTAAGACTTTCTGAACTGAAAGGTTTATCTAAAGCTTTCTGAAAATCATTCTGCATCTGAACTTTCTTATCATCTTTAGCTTCGTTAATGCTTGAATTCAAAATCTTAAAAATCAAACGGTCTCCTTCTTCACCATACTTCCCTGTCAATGTTGAAAGATTTTCAAAACTTGGAGTTTCCAAAGGCTGAAATCCGAATAATTCAAAATTCTTCTGTAATATATTGATGATGTATTTTCTTCTTGAAACTTCCAGTGATGTAAAATCTCTCGTTCCTTTTGCTAAGCTTGGCTTCATATTTTATGGGTAATATGTAATAAATAATGAGTAATTGCTTGCAAAAATAAGGAATTGAAAGGACTTTTAAATCAATAAAAAGCCGGAGATTTTACTAACCGACCTTTCATTTAATCATTTGTATTTTATGTTATTTAAATTTCAGACACTTTCCAGGATTTCCAAAATCTCTTCGCCATAATTTTCAATTTTATGTTTTCCGAAACCTTTGATGTCAAGCAGTTCTTCTTTCTTTGCAGGTTTATATTTTGCGACAGAAATCAATTCTTTATTGGTGGCAATAAAATATGACGGAAGATTTTGTTCTTTTGCTTTTTCAGAACGCCAGAGTTTCAAAGCATCCAAAATTTTAATTTCATCATCATTGAGCATTTCATCTTCTGCAGAATATTTTGCCGTCTTTGAATCTTTGACAATATTTTTGGTTACTACATTTTTATATTCGTTAAAATATAAAACGACAGACCAGAAACTTTCATCGTGCACAAAAGCAGTTTCCACTTTTATGATCTCGTGATTATTCAGAAAATCATCAATCATTTTCTGATCCTGAAGCAGAAATTCGTCTGCAATTCTCACTTTTAAAACTTTTATATTCATCATTTGTGATTTTAGAATTGAACATTTATTTCCCGCCTAAAAGCAAAATTTCATCTACTCTTATTTCTGTAATGTATCTTTTCACTCCGTCTTTATCATCATACGATCTGTATGTGATTTTACCTTCTATGGCAATTTCTTTACCTTTAGGAACATATTTCTGAAAGATCTCTGCCGTTTTTCCAAACGCTATAAGACTGTGCCATTGTGTTTCTTCTACTTTTTCACCTTTTGCATTGGTGTAATGATCATTCGTAGCTAACGATACAGTTGACTTTAATGTTCCATTGTCGAAAGTCATCATTTCTACTTCTTTTCCTGTGTAACCGATTAATGTTACTTTGTTTCTTAGTGACATAATTTTATGTTTTTTTAGATTAATAATTCAGATAAGAGACGTTCACTGTTTTCTCAAATCTCTGTTGCAAAGATTCATCAGGTTTGAAAATTTAATCGGTAGAAAATTATTTGAATTCGCTTGTAGTCGTTTGAAAATGGTTTTATAAAAGATTAACAATATTTTAACCTTGATATTTTTATTAAGTATATTTGAGTTCTTATTAAGAATATATAAAAAATATCTATGTCAGAAAATTGGAGTTTAGAATTGATAAATGAACATATCAAAAATAAAATTGAAGAAAATTTACATCTTGATTATAAGGCAGCAGGTTCACTCGAAAAAAACGAAAAAAAAGCGAACGAATTATCTAAGGATATCTCTGCATTTGCAAATTCTGATGGAGGAACAATAATTTATGGTATAAAAGAAGATATAATAAATAAACATATCCCAGATAAAATTGATTCAATAAATAGAAATGTCATTTCTAAAGAATGGATTGAGCAAATAATTCAAGGAAGAATTACCCCAAGAATTCAAGGCATATTAATAACTCCAATTACTATAAGCGAACCAAATGACGTAATATATGTGGTTGAAATACCAAAAAGCGATACTGCTCACCAAGCTAATGATAGAAAATATTATAAAAGATTTAATTTCAATTCTGAGCCAATGTATGATTATGAAATTAAAGATATTCTCAATAGAAATAAATATCCTAAAATAGATTTAGAATTTGAAATTCTTAAAATAGAAAATGAAAATAGAGAATATTATTATCTCTATGTTAATGCATGTAACAATGGAAAAGTTTATGCAAATTACATAAATGCTTATTTTACTTTCAACAAAATGTTTTTAAAGGAAAATGAAGATTCTTTGATTGATGAAAAATTTGAATATTCATGCGATAATACAATTCGAGATCTAGTCGATATAACATTTACAGGATTAAATCGTGAAAAAAAATATGGCCCATCTCGCTATGATCCAATTTTACCGAGATTAAAATTTGAAATAAAAAAAATTAAATTAAATAGGAATTTCCTTGAAACTGATTTTGAAATAAAATGGGTAGTCTTTGCTGATAATGCAGAACCAAATGCGGGCAAAATCAATTTAAAAGAAATTAAAATCAAAACTATTAAATAGCAATATAAATAATACTTGTCTTTAAAAAGAAATTTAACAATTTTTAAAGAAGACAAAGACAGTTTTATTGAGGCTGAATATGAATAAAAAAAATGCTATTGTTTCTTATCATAATACTTCCGTACTAGTAAAAAATGAAGAAATAGTAAATATTTGAAAATGTAAAAATGAAATTGAAAACTTCAAATATCCAAAACTACAAAATCAAACTCCCTCCTAAAATTAGAATGCTGCGTCGCCGTAAAATAATCACAAAAAATCTGATAAATTACAGAATCTGTATGTGTTGCCCGAAGTCCCAACTGAAAATAAATTTCCAAAATCTGATGAGATAAACTTTTAACGGCATCTGTCGAAAAGTCGTGTATTTCCAATTGTTTTTCATTTGAAATTATTTCACAATCATTCAATAAAACTTCTATTTCATTGGCAAAACGTAGCAATGTTTCTTTTTTCCCTTCTATTTTTTGATTAAATGCATTCAAGTTAAGTTGTGGTCGTATTTTAATTGCTTCATCAGAAAAATGTGTCGCCATTCCAAGATAATTAACCAGCAAAGTCAAATCTGCAAAAATCCTGAATGGAATTTTATCTAAAACATCATCCGTGAAAAATTTATCGTAAACAAAACTATAATCTTCCGAAACTTTTACATGATCAACTTTAAAAGAATATGTTCCGGTAGCTTTCATTCCCATCGATTTCCAGTTGGAAATAATTTCTACCTGATCTTTAGGAATAACAAATGAACGAATGATTTCAGAACCAGATTCATCCAATAAAGGATTTCCATTTTCAGTTAATTTTGCATTTAAAGTAAAATGACTCAAATGTGGCGCTCCGGTTGCAAAATGCCAAAGTCCGTTGATCGTGAAAGTTCCGTCGCCTTGTTTCTCGGCAGTTCCGCCTATCATTCCGCTTCCGCCAAAACAGGTTTCTTGGTTTGAGAATAATTCTTTAGCAATATTTGGTTGTAAATTTCTCGAAAAAAAATTGGCTCCAGAACATAATGTTAACATCCAACCTAAACTTCCATCGATTTTTGACCAATCAAATAAAACAGACAAACCTTCTCGTAAGCGAAATCCTAATCCGCCATAGATTTTCGGAACCCAAATCTGAAGCAATCTTTCATGATGAATTTGATTCATGATTGACACAGAAACTTCAGAAGCTCCTAACATTTCTTTTCTGATTTCTTCAGGTGTAAGCATTCTCTTTTTTATAAATTATTTTCCTCCATTCCAAATATCCTGAAATGGCAACAATGAACAAGAAAGCCGTTAAAAAAGCGTACAAATAAAGGTCTTTGTGAATCAATAAAGGAATTGCTATAATATTACTCAGATTCAATAAAATCCAATTTTCAATTTTTCTTCTTGCCATCAACCACATTCCTGCCCAGGCAAAAGCACTGACCAAAGAATCCCAAACAGGAACATCAGAATCGGTAAAATGTGTCAGAAAAAACCAGAAAAGGCTGAAAGTTCCAATAACAATTCCGGCAGTAATTAATTTTTCCTGCTTTGTTGTTTCAGAGATTACCGTCTCAGATTTTCGCTTGCCAAATTTCCAGTAAAGCCATCCATAAATGCTCATTACGAGATAGTAAAGATTGAGCGTAAACTCTGCATAAAGTTTAGATGTAATCATCACATAAAGCGTGAGTGAAACTCCTGCAATACCAAACAGATAATTGTTTGAGTTGTTTTTTCGAGCCAATAAAACCTGAAAAACCGAAAAGAAGACCCCAAACCATTCAGGCAAGGTTGTCTGTTGTAAAATTTCCTGCATCAAATTAACTTTTATAAAATTAAATGATGAGATGATAAAATCAAATTCCCTACGCCGGTATTATCCGGATCAGGTGTGGAAGATTCCCGGGTATCATCTCAGCCGCAATCATGCAGCACCCCATTGATGGCGCAAAATTGGAACTTTTTTCTGAGAATAAAAAATTAATTCAAGCTAAATTATTTGTCAAATGAAATTGCCATCCGTTTTCAAATGGATATTTTGTATATTTAAATTTTAATACCAAACTGTGAAGAAGACGCTGCGAAGAACTTACCGTGTATCAAAATATGTGATTTATAAAGAAACACTCGTTGATTATAAAGAACATTTCTGGTCGTTTCTTGGCGCATTTTTCGGAATCGGAATTATTGCATTTTTGCAGTCACAGTATTTATTCGAACAGGAAAATGTATTTCTGATCGGTTCTTTTGGAGCATCAAGTGTCCTGATTTACGGAGCGATTCAAAGTCCACTGGCTCAACCGAGAAATCTTGTCGGTGGTCATGTACTTTCAGCTTTGGTAGGTGTTACCATTTATAAGATTGTTCCGGATATTTTATGGCTTTCCGCTCCTTTGGCTGTTGCACTTTCAATTGTTTTAATGCAATATACCAAAACACTCCATCCTCCTGGTGGAGCAACAGCTTTGATTGCGGTGACATCAACAGGTAAAATTCCTGAATTGGGATATTGGTACGTGTTGTCTCCTGTTTTATCTGGGTGTATTATTTTACTTTTGGTAGCATTATTTTTTAATAATATCACAAAAAACAGAAGTTATCCTACAAGCAATAAATGGAAAAAACTTTTTCATAAAAAACACAAACACTCTTTGAAAAATTAATTATTATGAACTGTCTTGAATGCGGAGAAAAAATCATTGGAAGATCTGATAAAAAATTCTGCAATGATGCCTGTAGAAATGCTTACAACAACAAGCAAAATAAAGATTCGAGCAATCTGATGCGGAATGTAAACAATAAACTCCGCAGAAATTACCGTATCTTGAGCGAAATCAATATCGAAGGAAAAACCAAAATTGTCAAATCTAAACTTGATGGCTTAGGTTTTGATTTTAATTATTTTACACAAATAAAGATTTATAAAAACGGTTCGGAATACAAATTTGTTTACGATCAGGGTTATAAAATTTTAGATGAAGATTATATTTTAATTGTTAAGAATTAAAAGAATCCCCAAAATCAATACATGAAAGAAATTATAGTAATCACCGGAGCCAGCGGATCTGTCGCAAAAGTTTTAGCTAAAAAACTTGAAAACGAATATTCTGTTCGCTTTCTGACACGAACTAAAAAACATGAAAATGATTTTGAATGGAATATTGAAAAAGGAACTATTGATGAAAAAGCTTTTGAAAACGTCAATCATATTATTCACCTTGCCGGAGCCAATATATCTGAAAAACGTTGGAGCGATGAGCGCAAAAAAGAAATTATCTCAAGCCGTTTTGATTCTGCACAATTGATTTTCAGAACTTTACAAAAGAAAAACATCCGGCTTAAATCTTTTATTTCTGCCTCAGCAACCGGAATTTACGGTGCGATAACTTCACAAACAATATTCAGAGAGGAAGACGAAAAAGGGAACGATTTTCTGAGTGAAGTCGTTATTCTTTGGGAAAAAGCCGCAGACGAATTTTCAGAAAAAGGTATCGCAGAAAGAGTCGTAAAAATACGAACATCAGTTGTACTTTCTGAAAAAGATGGCGCTTTGAAAAAGATGGCTGTTCCAGTAAAATTAGGCATCGGATCGCCGATCGGAACCGGAAGACAATACATTCCGTGGATTCATATGGATGATCTTTGTGAGGTATATAAATTTGCATTAAAAAACGAAAATATGAGTGGAGCTTACAATGCTTCAGCACCTCAACATACTGACAATGAAAATTTCACGAAAGAAATTGCGGAAGTTTTAGACAAATCCACGTTTATGCCCAATATTCCTGGATTTATGATGAAAATCCTTTTCGGTGAATTGTCTGTCGTATTGCTTGAAGGCTCCAGAACTTCTTCGGAAAAACTTCAAAACGCCGGATTTACATTTAAATTTCCGGAATTAAAATCAGCTCTGAAAGACCTTTTAAATAAAAAATAATTAAAAAAACTTATCTTATCAAGATTGTAAAATCTATGCAAAATCCAAACGTACATATTGAAAAAACCGAAATTCTCTCAGATAACTGGTATACTTTAAAAAAGATCACTTTCAATATTCATAAGAAAGACGGAAAGGTTGAAACCCAAAGCAGAGAAGCGTATGACAGAGGCAACGGTGCGGTAATTTTACTGTATAATACAACTTCAAAAACGGTCATTCTCACAAAACAATTCCGTATGCCGACTTACATTAACGGAAATTCTACAGGAATGCTGATTGAAGCCTGTGCAGGTTTACTGGATAATGACAATCCTGAAGAATGCATTAAAAGGGAAACTGAAGAAGAAACCGGCTATAAGATTTCAAAAGTCGAGAAAATCTTTGAAGCGTATATGTCGCCCGGATCTGTGACAGAAATCCTCCATTTTTTTATTGCTGAATATTCAAGCGAAATGAAAATTACAAACGGCGGTGGTCTTGAAGATGAAGGTGAAGATATTGAAGTTCTTGAAATTTATTTTGAAAAAGCTCTCGAAATGATCGATTCTGGTGAGATCAAAGATGCAAAAACGATCATGCTCCTTCAACATTTGCGTATTAAAAATAGATTATAAAATATTGTAAAAATAGAGATTATGAAACTGCAATTTTATGTGATACTAGGTTTATTATTTTCTGTCGCTGCATTGGGTCAGAAAAAAGAAGTTTTGAACGCAAAAGATCAACACGCTGCTGAGCATTTTAAAAATGAATACAAAAAGAAAAATTATAAAAAATTTGAAGGAAAAATAACGACAAAAGACAATCAGGTTCTTTTTGATGATAAAGTGACATTCTTCGACAAATCTGATAAACTTACTGTTCCGCTTTTGCAGCAAGGATTGATTTATCCGCAACTTCTGACCGATTATCAAATGAATAAATTTCTCGATGAAACGACCGACAAAACTCAGAAAAGATTTTTAAAACTGCAAAAAGATCCGAAAGCGTCTTTTGATGTAAATAATATTTCGGTGAAAATTACCGAGCTTCCATTTTTAAATGTAAATGACAAGGTAAAACGATTCCGATTATCAACCAGAAATAGAAATCTTCCGAACTCAGTTATTTATTTTTTTGAATTGACCAATTCTAAAGCTGCAAAAAAAATGAGTTTTGATGAGTTTTTGAAAGAAGCTAAACTGACCTATTTGGATCAGGAAAACTAAAAAAACTTGATTTTGAAAAGTTTTAAGACTTTTGCTGAATTTCAAAAGAAAATAAAATCATGAAAAATATTTATGTAAGTTCAATATTAATTTTACTATTTTCTTGTAATCCAAAAATGGAGAATAAAGAGGTTGTAAATATTAATTCTGAAGTACAAATTAATGACACAATAAATAATCAGTCTCCCAAAAAACAATCCAATAAAATGAGTGAGAAAGAATTAATTGAAAATGTTAAATTATCAATAAGCCCTAAATTTCAGGATTGGGTACTTTTCAAAAATGGCACCTACATTATTTTTGATGATATTACACAGGTGAAAAATATTAATGATGAAGCAATCGCTATGATGAAAGAATTCGGACCTGTGTTTGCAGGAGGACCTGCAGGAGATTTCAATACAATCCGTTTATTAAAAACCGAAGGTTGGATTGTTGCAGGTCACGGATACGGAATGTACACCTATGTTTCTCCCACTGAAATTGAAAACAAATCTCCAAATGATCTTGAAGTTGGATTATTTGGCAGATCAAAAAGAGATCTTGATGGTAAGAATCCTGAAATCATCTTCATTAATAAGAGTTAATAATACTTCATTAGAACTTCTTTCATCAAATGTTCTATTAAATTTAATTAAAATATTGTTCCCAAACAAATTAATAATCAAAAACTTACAATTTTCTCAATTAAAAAGCCTAATTTTGCATCCCGTAAAAAGGATCATCCATTATGAAAAGAATAGGCGAACACAGAAAACTTCTTGGAGTAGATAATACTGCTACGTTAAAAGATTTAAAAACAATTTACAGGAATACGATGAAAGATACGCATCCTGATAAATTTATAAATGATGAAGAAGGGAAACTGGCTGCAGAAGAAAAAAGCAAATCGATCATTGAAGCCTATCACTTTTTGGTAAGCATCAACCCCGAAACTCAGGAAAAATACAAAGAAGAATATACTGAAACGATCACGAAATCTAATATTCAGGATTTTTATCTTGAAAAATCGATTTTGAAAGTTCAGCATCTGAACGGGAAAATGTTTGAATACATCGGAGTTCCAAGAAATACCTATATCAAAATGGTGAACGCTGACTCTCCAAGCCGTTTTGCCAGAAGACACATTTATGGAAATTTTATCTTTAGAAAATCTGGTGAGGTAATGGCGGACTAATTTCCCATATACAATATAAAAAAAGACTTTCAGTTCATTCTGGAAGTCTTTTTTTTGGATAAAATATAGATTTATATATGCAAAGATACTTCGAGAGCTCAGCTGACATCGCAAAGGTATTCAATTCAATAAAGTCATACGTTTAGTTTGTCACCCCGTAGGGATCTATACAAAGTTATTAGATCTTAGTTTTGAGAGATTCGGGTTTAGATCCCTACGGGATGACAAACTGAATGGAAAAATATTGTATTACATTAAAACAAAAAAAGCGCATCATTTCTGATGCGCTTTTAGGTTAACTAAAGCTGTTAAATTAATCTACGTGTTTCGGAGTAAATCCGTCTTCACTTAGTTCTCTGTGTTCATATTCAGCTTTCATTTCAGCTTCATAATCTACTTTTTCGCCTTTACCCATTCTTCTAAGAATTGAATCAAATAGTGAATACACTACAGGAACAATAATCAAAGTAAGGAATAATGAAGAAGTCAGACCTCCGATGATTACCCAAGCAAGACCGTTGTTCATCTCGGCTCCGGCTCCTTTTGCAATCGCAATCGGGATCATACCGAAGATCATCGCAATCGTCGTCATAAGGATAGGACGAAGACGTGCGTGGTTGGCCTGAATCAAAGCGTCGTGCGTATTTGATCCGGCTGCTTTTCTCATATTGGCGAAATCGACAATCATAATCGCATTTTTCGCTACCAAACCAATCAACATGATCATCCCCAACATCGTAAAGATGTTTAGTGAATTTCCGGTGATCGCAAGGATTACCATTACTCCGATCAATGCTAAAGGAATTGAGAACAATACCACAAACGGATAAACAAACGAGTCATACAACGAAACCATTACCAGATAAACCAATACGATAGCCGCCAATAAAGCGATTCCTAAAGTACCGAAACCTTCTGTCTGGTTTTCCATATCACCACTCCAGATGTAACTTACTCCTGCAGGTTTTGTTTTTTCGTTTTCCATAAACTGAGCAGCCCATTCGTTAGCAACATCTCCTACAGGACGACCTACTACTTTAGATTTTACTTTTACAGATGGTGCTTTATCTCTACGTTCCAACAAACTCGGTCCTGATCCCATTTTCACATCTGCAAACTGACTTAGTCTGATCTGCTCTCCCTGCGGATTAGTAAACATCAGGTTTCTTACATCATCAATCGATTGTCTATTGGCATCACCAAAACGGATGTTGATATCGTACTCATACTCTCCTGCTCTAAATTTTCCGTCTGTATTTCCACTGAATGCAGTCTGCATCGTTTGTCCTACACTTGAAAGATTTAAGCCTAAAGAAGCCATTTTATCTCTGTCGATATTTACCTGCACTTCCGGGTTTCCGGAGTCAGTTGATAATTCAGCATCTACAGATCCCGGAACTTTTTTAAGTAAAGCTAAAATTCTGTTTGCTTCCTTATTTGCCGTTGCGTTATCCTGAGCTGTTACTACCATCTCAATCGGTGCATTATCTGCTCCCATTAATCCGATTGGTGCTGTTTTAAATTCAACTCCTGTGAATTTTTCTTCTAAAGCTCTTTTAATTTTTGCAGACTTGATATCTGTACTTTCATTACGCTCAGATTTATCTACCAAGATCACCTGAATTTCTGACTGATACAATGTTGCCTGAGCTCCACCAAATCCTGATGACTGCTGACCAACTGTGGTGATCATATCTACAACATCTTTATCATTTCTAAGATACTTTTCAACAGCTAAAGTAACCTGATTGGTTTTTTCTACAGAAGCATCTTTTGGTAATTCCATTTGAACAAGAAACTGACCTCTGTCCATTTTAGGGAAGAATTCACCTCCGATGAATCCGAATGCCACCAACATAAATGAAGAGATCAAAATAATGAATGTTACCACTACTGTCATAACTCTTCTTAATGTTGATTTTAAAGCCCATTCAAGAATTCCGGAAATCCAATGTGTGAATTTCTCCAATTGTTTCTCGAACCAAAGGATAAATTTCTCAAAAGGATTTTTACCAGTCAAATGAACCAATTTACCAAATCTTGAAGATAACCAAGGAATGATAGTAAATGAGGCCAATAATGAGAACATTGTCGCAATAACCACTGTTACACAAAACTGCGCCAGGATATCAGAAACTAATCCTGAGCTCATCGCAATCGGTAAGAATACCACTACAATTACCATCGTGATTGCCGTTACCGTAAATCCGATTTCCGAAGCTCCATCGTACGCTGCACGAATTCTGCTTTTCCCCATTTCCATGTGACGGTAAACGTTTTCCAAAACCACAATCGCATCATCCACAAGAATACCAACTACCAATGAAAGTCCCAATAAACTCATTAAGTTTAAGGTATATCCCATTAAATACATCCCAATCACGGTTGCGATCAAAGATACCGGAATCGAAACCATTACAATGAATGCGTTTCTGATGTTGTGAAGGAATAATAACATTACTACTGCCACCAAAATAATCGCAAGGAATAAATCGAAAATTACGTGATCTGCAGCTTCTAAAGTAAAGTTTGTAGAGTCATCTACAATACTAACGTTGACAGCCTGAGCTTTATAATTATTCTGAACCTGAGCAATGGTCTTCTGAACCGATTCTGAAACCGACACCGCATTGGCATCTGACTGTTTCTTTATCTGCATCAAAATAGTAGGGTTCTGATTGAATCTTGCCACTTTCTCTACATCTTTCTGTGTATCAAAAACTGTCGCAATATCAGAAAGGCGAACCTGCGCTCCGTCTTTATTAGAAACCACAAGATTATTCATCTCTTCTACATTTCTATACTTTCCTGAAAGTCTGATGGTAGATCTTGAAGTTCTTGTTTTAAGAGCTCCCGTAGGGAAATCTAAATTGGATGAAAGAATTGCCTGCTGTACATCTCCGATAGAAAGCCCGTAACCCTGCAGTTTCTTTTCATCTAAACTTACCTGAATTTCTCTCTCCTGCCCACCAACAAGGTCAACCTGAGCGACACCGTTTACACGGGAGAAAATAGGCTCTATTTTTTTATCTAAAAGGTCGTAAAGCTCTTTATTATTCAGTTTGTTACTGGTAATACTCAAAGTCATGATCGGAAGATCATCTAATGAGAACTTTTGTAGGGATGGGGGATCTGCATCTTCCGGAAGATCCGCCAAAATTGCATTTACTTTTCTCTGTGCATCATTCAGAGCATAGTTTACATCGGCTCCTGTGTTCAGCTGAACCATAATTACCGATAAACTTTCGTATGAAGAAGATTCTACTTTTTTTACGTTTTCCAAAGAACCTACGGCATCTTCAATCTTCCGGGTCACCGAAGTTTCCACCTCTGCAGGTGAAGCTCCGGGATACACGGTAGAAATTGTCACCATATTGGTTTCAAACTTCGGAATCAACTCGTACCCCATCATGGAGTAACTTAATAAACCTCCCAAAGTCAGAATCGTAAACAATACGATAACCAGGGATGGTCTTTTAATGGATATTTCTGCTAACTTCATCTTCTGTTACTTTACGATATTGATTTTTGAACCGTTATCAAGGTTGATCTGTCCGCTTGTAATTACCTGTTCGCCACCATTCAGTCCGCTGATGATCTGAACTTTGTCGCCATATACTTTTCCGGTTTTCACAGTAATCATTTTAGCAGTACCGTTCTGAATGATGAAGATTTGTCCTGAACTTACACCATTTGCAAAAGCTTCAGCAGGAACAGTCAGCATATTCTGAGTTTCTGCTCCGTTATTTGTTTTAAATAAAGCTGTTGCGTACATCCCTGCTTTTAGGTTTCCTCTGTTCTGCACTTCAATCTCTACAGGGAAATTAAGAGAAGCATCACTTTTCGGAGCGATAAATGTAATTCTTCCTGTGAAAGATTCTTCAGGTAAAACGTTCACATTGATTGCCACTTCCTGGCCCAAAGCAATTCTTCCGATCTGGCTTTCGTCTACCAAAACTGACAGTTTCAGGCTGTTGATATTTACAATTTCGAATAAGGCTGTTCCCGGTGCAACCACCATTCCTGGCTCTACCATTTTTTTGTTGATCGTACCGCTGATTCCGGCTCTGATGCTTGTGTCATTGATTTTCACTCCCTGTGCTCTTACTGCAGCCTGCATATTTTTCAGTTGCAATCTTGAGTTGTCAAGCTGTTGTTTTGTAACACCTCCTGTTTTGTAAGCATTTTCGTAACGCTGATTATCTGCAATGGCATTCTGCAAATTATTCTGAGCCTGAGTAACGTCTACTTCAATTGCATCTCTTTTGATTGTTGCTAAAACCTGTCCGGCCCCAACTCTAGATCCTTCTTTAACGAAAACACTTACCACACGTCCTGAAATATCAGCAGACTGATTCATCTCCTGTTTTGGGATAAAAGTTCCATTTGCCGAATAATCTGTGTTGATATTTTCTCTGGTAACAGTAATTACATTGACGTTGATCTTATCAACCTGCTTTGCAACCTCTTTTACTTCAGTTTCCTGTTTCTTTTTGTTGTCGGAAATTTTCCAGGCTGCCAAACCGATAAGTACTGCAGCTACGATGATGTATATTAAAGTTTTTTTCATTTGTAATAATGATTATTTTAATGTCAATGGAATCTATTTAAAAGATTTCATTCTAGTTTATTGTGGGTTTTGTAATGTATTAAGTTCGCCTTTGGCTTTGATTAATTTAATTTCAGCCTGTTTGTAATCTAATAATGCAGTTGTATAATTCTGTTTTGCATCTGTCAAAGCATTTTCAGAATCAAGAACCTCTGTCAACGTTGCCAAACCGTACTGATAGTTTGCCTGAGTGTCTTTCTGAACTTTTTCGGCCAAAGTAACGTTATTTTTCATGCTTTCGATATTAATTAAAGAATTCTCAATATTCGTGATTGCATTTTTATAGTCAAGGCTTAAAGAAAGCTGTGTATTCTGAATATCCTGATCAATATCTAAAATATCAATTTCAGCCTGTTGAATCTTTGATTTTGTAGCACCACCGGTAAAAATCGGGATATTTATATTTAAACCAATTGCTGAATAATCACTCCAGAGAACTCCATTATTGATACCATTCGTCAAAGGAAATTTAGAACCCTGACCTCCCCAACCATAATTTGCCTGTAAACCAACTGTCGGATATAGATAAGCTTCTGTCGCTTTTTTATTAAATTGCAAAAGTTCTCTGTTTTTCTGTAAAACCTTCACTTCTGTTCTTGTATCTAAATCTACAGTTCCGGCAACCAATTCAGGTTTTGGCTCAATTGTTTTTTCCTCAAGCTCGATATCGGTTTCAATAGGAACTCCCATGTAAAATTTGAGTGAATTTTTTGAAAGCTCAACCGCATTTACCAACTGCTGTCTGTTGGCACTGATATTGGTGAGCTGAACATTGGTTCTGTCTAAATCAATACCTTTTGCCAAACCATTTTCAACCAGACTTTTGATTACATTTCTTACTTTTTCGGTATTGGTGTAACTTACGTTTAATGTTTTAAGATTTTCTTCCTGTACGAAAACCTGATAATAGGCAGTTGCAACATTTTCGATAATCTGCTCATTAGAAAGCTGGGCATTTAAAACATAAAATTCTCTTGTAGATTTTGCAGCTTTAAGACCCGTAAAAACTCTTTGGTCAAAAATTGCCTGATTTACAGTAACCACTGCACTTGAGCTCCAAGGTTGTCCCAATTGTGCACGGATTCTTTGTCCGCCAAATTCTAATAATGATTCCTGAATGATCGGGTTGTAAGTCAATCCTGCAGTAGCGCTTACCTGTGGCAATGCACCTGCTCTCGCTTCGGCGATCTTGTACTCAGCTTTTTTGATCTGCAAAGCCGCTTTTTTAGCCTCTGCTTTATTTTGCAAAGCCTGCTTAATGGCTTCCTGCAACGACACCTGTTGTTGTGCGTAGGCAGATGAAGAGCCGAAAATCATAAATGCTGCAGCTATCCCAATTTTTAGCTTTTTTGCAGTTATACGTTTTCTATTCATAATTTATACTTCGTTTATTTTTTTATAGTTGCTTTCCTGAGGTACTTTATCCCTAAAGGACGATTCAGTTTTATAAATACTTTAACAGTTTTTAATTAATTTTTAAAAAGCATGTTAAGGATGATATCTTTTCGTTCCGAAATGATTTGATCAAATTCTTTATCAGTAATCATTAAATTCTCTAAAAATAAGGGGCGAACCGCACTTGGAAACACCAATAGCGAAACCATATTGAGAAGAAACTGTACAGGTGCCATTTTTTCGATGTTACCCAATTGCATTTCCTTTTCGATATCCTCATAAAGCTTTTTTAATTCTTTTTCTTCTACATCTTTTTTATGACAGCTTCCTTTGTTGATTTGCGATACAATATAAGTTTCGAGGTATGGGTATTGAAGGCTTGTAGATAAACTTCCATCGATGAATTTTGCAATTTTATCTTTAAATGGAAGATCAGAATTCATAATAATTTCAGATTTTTCCTTTTCAACTCTGTGAGCTTCATCGAAAATGATTTGAATCAAATTATCTCTTGAGCGAAAATAATAGTTGATCAACGTACGGTTGACACCAGCTTCGTCTGCAATCTCCTGAGTAGTTGCATTAAATTTCCCCTGAACAAAGAATAAATTCTTCGCAGTCTCCTTGATTAATTCCTGTGTTTGATCTTTTTTTTCTTGTTTTGACATTTTTGTTAAACAATTTTGTGCAAATATATATCAATCATTTGTTTTGACAAAATTGTTAAACAAAATAATTAAGAGAATTATTATGATATGAATCATATTTATAGATACTTTCACCTGTTCATGATTTATTAACTCTCAAAAGCGAATGATTTTAATATATTTGCGGAAATTAATAACCGATGCGAAAAATTTTATTTGTTTTCACTCTTTTTTGTTGTACTTTTTTGTTTGGGCAGAAGAAATTTCAGAAAAACAATGAATATCATTTCTATGAAAATAAAGGTCAGATCATTGATCAAGATGGAAATGAAAACAAAAATGTGAAATACTTATATCATTCTGCGGGATTGAATGTTCAGTTACGTTCTAATGGATTTTCTTATGATGTTTATGAAACAAAAAAAACTCTAAATCCTAATTTTAATAAAGACCGAGAAAATCTTGCGGTTAACAAAACAGATTTTAATATTGAAGAATATACCTATGAAAACCTTTTTCACAGAGTAGATATTGACCTGATTAATTCTAACAAGGATGCTAAAATAATTGCGGAGGGAAAATCAGCTGATTATGAAAATTACTATAATCTGACACATAAACCAGATGGAGTAACAAATGTTCATCGCTATCAAAAAGTTGTATATAAAAATATTTACAACAATATCGATTTAGTGTTCTTCAAACCTAAAGATAGTTTAAAACCAATAGAATACAATTTCATTATAAATCCGGGAGGAAAAGTTTCTGATATTAAAATGAAATTTAACGGTGCTCCGGCTTCTATCGAAGACAATAAACTTCTAATGAAAGTTCGTTTCGGAGATATGCAGGAAAACATTCCGCAAAGCTGGATTGAAGGAAAAAGCAGAGAAAATATCACAGTATCATTTAAAGATTTAGGTGAACAGGTCTTTGGATTTAATTCTCAAATTGATGTTTCAAATAAAACAATTGTCATTGATCCTGTTCCTACGAGAATTTGGGGAAGCTACGCAGGTGGTTTTGGCGAAGATTACGGTAGATATAAAACCGATATTCAAAATAAAGGATATCTTTATGGAGCAACCAATAGCAACACAAATATTGCGACTTCTGGAGTTTCTCAAACAAATATTGTTGGTGCATTTGATGCTTTTCTAATGAAAATAACGAAAGATGGACAGAAATTATGGGGAACTTATTTTGGAACACTAAGAGATGATTCATTTGAGAGTATAGATTTTGACGAGAACTTTAATGTCTATGCTGGAGGTCAAATAAATAGAATAGGAAGTAACGATGACATTTTTTTAGCAAAATTCGATCAGAACGGAGCTTTGATTTATCAAAAACATTTCATTGGAAACTCACCGGAAGATCTGTTTACGGTTTCTTATAACAGCAATGAAGTTTTTATCGGAGGACATACAATGAGTCCTAATTTTCCTGTATTAAATGCTTCACAACCTACAAAATTGAGTCCGAGTGGTTACACCGATGGTTACATCATTAAATTGGATGCTACAACAGGAAATACTGTTTGGTCATCATTTTTTGGAGGATCAGATCACTCAACTTCAATTTTTAATATATTTTCATCAGTTGGAAACTTAGAAATAATTGGAGCTACCCGTTCTCAAAATATTCCAATGATAAATCCTTTTCAATCTACATTTGGAGGAGTAAGTGACGGATTATATTTAAAATTTTCAAAATCAGGAACTCTCTTGCGATCAAGTTATTACGGTGACTCTATTCAGGAATATGTTTGGGAAGCGAGAATTGTTAACAATACATTAATTTTGGCGGGTGAATTTCCGGTAGTCACTGCCAATCCTTATACTGTTGCAGGTATTTGGAGAATAAACCTTGCCAACAACACTATTGTCAAAGCAGGTTATCCAGTTCAACATCAGACTCAGTTATCAGCTTATATTGATGATACAGGAAATGTATTTATGGCAGGTCTTTCCGCTCAAATAAATCAACAGGGAATTGCAACTCCAAATGCATATATGCTTACATCAGGACCTTACATAAAGACATATATGATTAAATATAATCAAAACAATATAAAAGAATGGGGAACTTTCTACGGTGGAAACGGAGGAACACAATTAGGGTATATTACTAAAGATAATGAAAATTATATTTACTTTACAGGTATGTCGAGTAATAATACTACAGGTATTGCAACTCCCGGAACATTTCAACAAACTGGAGGACATCCTTCTAATGATGTTTTCATTGCAAAATTCCAAGATTGTACCTCGACTGGAATGGTTGCTTCAAACTCCCCCGTTTGCATTAATTCAAATATTCAATTAACTGCAACTGGCGGAACAACATATGATTGGACAGGACCAAACGGATTTACCTCTAATCTACAAAATCCAACAATTCCAAATGCTACAGCAGCAAATGCAGGAACATATACTTGCCAAATTACAGGAAGTGGAGCTTGTGACGGAAGTTTTACTGTAAATGTTATAGTGGGAGACAATGTTCCTCCTGTTCCAATTATTGCACAACTTCCGGACATTACAGGAAATTGCAACACTGTAATTTCTACTTTCCCGACTGCAACTGACAACTGTGCAGGAACAATTACAGCTACAACAACAGATCCACTCTCATACTCAACTCCAGGAACACACATTGTTCATTGGACTTATAATGATGGGAATGGTAATACAGCTATACAAAATCAGAATGTAATTATCTCAGCAGTGGCGCTTCCAACAGCAAATGCAACACAAATATTCTGTGCAACCAATCAACCAAAAATATCGGATCTTCAGATCACAGGTCAAAATATAAAGTGGTATGATTCAGCAAATAATATATTGCCTTTAACTACTTCACTTGTGAACGGACAGAATTATTTTGCATCACAAACAATCAATGGTTGCGAAAGTGTTAAAATTTCTATTCAAGTAACCGTAAACAACACCCCAAAACCAACAGCAGCTTTGACACAAGACTTCTGTTCATCGGCAAATCCTAAATTATCAAATTTAGTGTCTAACGGCACGACTTTGATTTATTATGATTCAGCTGGAAATATTTTGCCACTCACTACCCCATTGGTTCATGGGCAAACCTATTTTGTGACACAAACGCTCAACAATTGCGAGTCTGAAAAATTGAGTATTTCTGTTACTTTATCACAAAATAACGTTCCTGCAAATAATTACAGAGAAACTTTATGTAATACTTCTACAGCAAATACGATGGCTGTGAATTTGACAACCTACCAGTCAAATATAATTGCAAATCCGAATAACTACATTTTCACTTACACAGATCAACTTGGAAATCCGATTGCAAATCCTTCAAATTATACTTTAAATATCGGAACCAATATTATTAATGTAAAAGTTGCAACCGCAGATGGATGTTTTATCAATATAATTTTAGAATTGCATTTAAATCCCAAACCTGCAATTACACTTCCTGAAGATTTTGATTTTTGTAGAGGAAAAACGGTAACATTGGATGCCGGAGGTGGTTTTGTAAGCTATATATGGAGTACAGGCGCAACCAATCAGACTATTACCGTTTCAACTCCGGGAACTTACTGGGTGAAAGTCACCAATAGTTTCGGATGTGAAAATACAGACAGTATTCAATTAACTTATTCAGTTTTGGGAGAAATTGTTTCGGTAAATATTGCAAATAATGCTGCAACGGTAATCATGTCATCACCCGGAAATTATGAGTACTCTTTAGATAATCAAAACTGGCAAAATTCTAATATTTTTTCAAATCTGACTTTAGGTGAGTATAAAGTCTACGTGAGAACAAAATTGGGATGTATTATCGGAGAGAAAAATTTCTCAATATTCAATATTCCGAATATGATTACTCCTAATGGAGACGGGACAAATGATAAATGGCGAATCGCAGGACTGGAAAATTACTCAAGTACGGAGATTTTAGTATACGACCGAAAAGGTTTAATTGTTTTTAAACAAACAATTACCAAAAAACCATTCGAATGGGACGGAAAATACAATTCAAATCCTCTTGCTACAGGAAATTACTGGTATACAATCAAAGTTTCAGACGGAAGAGTTTATAACGGCTGGCTTTTAATTAAGAACAGAAACTAAATAAAAAAGGAGCAGAAATTTCTGCTCCTTTTTTATATTTTTGGTAAATTAATTTCGTTTACAATAACTTGATTTTATCATCAGAAAGATCAACAATCTTATCTTTATACAAACCACCGATTGCTTTCTTAAAGTTCTTTTTACTCATCTGCAATTCTGCTTTGATGTCTTCCGGTGAAGATTTATCAGACAAATGAAGAAGACCAAAATTCTCGTCTAATTTGGTGAGGATTTTCTGTTTAAATTCATCGATATTTTCAAAACCTTCAGGCTGAAGCGAAACATCTATTTTTCCGTCTTCACGGATTGTTTTGATGTAGCCTTCTTCTTCAGAAAGCGGATACAATTTTTTGTAAACATCAGATGTATAGACCAATCCGATATATTTTTTATTGATGACAACATTCCATCCAAGTTCACTTTCATTCATCATGATCAGCTCTACTTTGTCACCTTTCTGGAAAGGCAGATTTTCATATTGTGGATTTCTTTTGAATTTTGTGGTTCCGGTAATTAATTCCAGTTCGTCATCAACGTAAAGATTAACAAGATATCTTTTACCTTCAATAATTTTTGTCTTCTGCTGTTTGTAAGGAATAAAAAGATCTTTGATGATTCCCCAATCCATAAATGCACCACTTGGAAGGCTTTGTACACAGCTCATCACGGCAAATTCACCAACTTCCGCTAAAGGAGTTTCGGTCGTTGCTTTTAGTTTATGATCATCCTGGTAAACGAAAACTTCAATCTCATCGCCAATTTCTTTTTCCTCACGAATGAAAACTTTAGACATAAAAGCGGTTTCGCCTGTCTCTGATTCAAGCATCCATCCTGAACTATTTTTTTCTGAAATTTTTAACGTCTGAGTTTTTCCGAGTTGCATTGATGATAAATTTAGTTGGCAAAGGTACGGAATAAGTTGGAGAGTTTTAAGATTGGTAGGTTTGAGTTTTATTAAACATAAAAAAAGACTGCTACAAAAAGTAACAGTCTTAATTTTTAAATCTTTAAAAAAAATCTTACATATGCAATGCTCTCTTACCTGTAGCATCCAAAGCAGCTTCTTTCACGGCTTCTGCGTAAGTTGGATGAGCGTGAGAACTTCTTGCGATATCTTCTGCACTTGCACGGAATTCCATTGCGATTACACCTTCTGCTACCAAATCAGCAGCTCTTGCTCCGATCATATGGAAACCAAGAACCTCATCAGTTTTTTCGTCTGCAATGATTTTCACCAAACCATCAACATCACCACTTGCACGGCTTCTACCTAAAGCTCTCATTGGGAAAGTTCCGATTTTGTAAGCAACACCTTCTTCTTTCAGTTGCTCTTCAGTTTTACCAACTCCGGCAACTTCTGGCCAAGTATAAACTACTCCAGGAATCAGGTTATAATTGATGTGAGGTTTTTGTCCTGCCAAAGTTTCAGCAACAAAAACTCCTTCTTCTTCAGCTTTGTGAGCCAACATTGCCCCTTTTATTACATCACCGATTGCATAAATATTTGCAACGTTTGTCTGTAAATGGTCGTTTGTTTTCACTCTTCCTCTTTCATCCAATTCTACACCTGCTTTCTCCAATCCAAGGCCGTCTGTGTAAGGCTTTCTACCTACAGAAACCAGGCAGTAATCTCCTTCTATAGTTACTTCTTCTCCTTTTTTATCTTTTGCAGTGACTTTTACAGTATCTCCATTTCTTTCAACCGCTGAAACTGCTGTAGAAAGCATGAATTTCATACCTTGTTTTTTAAGAACTTTAGTCAATTCCTTGCTTAAAGCTCCATCCATAGTAGGAATAATTTTGTCCATAAATTCAACCACAGTAACCTGAGCTCCAAGTCTCAAATAAACTGAACCTAATTCAAGACCGATTACCCCGCCTCCGATTACTACCAAATGTTTAGGAATTTCTTTTAAATTTAAAGCTTCCGTAGAAGTAATTACTCTTTCTTTATCTAAAGTGATGAAAGGCAAAGATGAAGGTTTAGAACCTGTTGCAATGATTGTATATTTAGAATCGATCGTTTCAACAGAACCGTCGGTTTTTGTAACTTTAACCTGAGTTGCAGATTCAAAACTTCCAAGACCTTCAAAAACGGTAATTTTGTTTTTGTCCATCAAGAAGTTGATTCCTTTTGTAGTCTGCTCAACCACTTCATTTTTTCTCGCAATCATTCTTGCGATATCCGCTTTTGGCTCATTAATGATAATTCCGTGGTTTTCAAAATTGTGTTTTGCGTTTTCGAAATGCTCAGAACTGTCAAGAAGTGCTTTTGAAGGAATACATCCAACGTTAAGACAAGTTCCGCCTAAAGTTGAATATTTTTCAATAATTGCTGTTTTGAAACCTAATTGCGCAGCGCGTATTGCAGCTACATAACCTCCAGGACCAGAACCTATTACGGTAACATCGAATTGACTCATTTTATTTTTATAATTTATTATTAGCTATTCTTAGATCATTACAAATTTACTGATAAATTGCCACGCTGCAAAGTGAGATTTGTCAAGTTTAAAGCAAAAATTTGAAGATATTATAAATCAACATTCAGTTTCCCTTGTCCGAATGTTCCTGTACTCTCAAAATAAGAACCTCCATAAATATACCAGTCAAGATTTTCCAAATATTCAACAGCATTTTCGGGTTTCATTCCGGCAACTTCTTTTTTTGCAATAATTCCTTTGTACCATCTCCCTGATTTTGTAAAACTTTCAAATTCCACAAGATATTTAAGCCAGATTCTCTGGCACAGTTTGCATTGTAAAATACTTACCTCAGCATATCTTCCATTAGTTTCATCTATTCCTACATCTGAAGTTCTGTAATCCGTGTGATGTAATTCAGGTTTTTCGCATATACATCCCAACTTTTGGATTTTATTCATGAAATTTTTGTTTTAAATTATTGAAAGTCAAATTTAAGGAAATATAAAAATCTATGAACTTAATAAATCTTTATTTCTTCATCAAATCCAACAAAACCTTTTCGTAATTATTTAAAATAATATCTTTTGAAAACCTTGATTTTATGGAATTAACAATCCATTCTTTATCGTAATTCTGCTGTAAAATTGACAAAATTTTCTGTGCAAAATCTTCATGATTATCGATATTTCCAATTTCACCGTTGATATCATTCTGAATAATTTCGTTGATTCCGCCAGGACAATTATTGGCTAAAGAATACGTTCCGCAAGCTCCTGCTTCCAACAAAACATTGGGAAAACCTTCATATCTTGAAGAAAGAATAAACAAGTCGGCAAATTTCAAAAACTCATAAGGATTCTCTTGTCTTCCGTGGAAAACGACATTTTTTAAGCCTAAAAAATCTTTCATCTGATGAAGAATTTCCCGGTCTTTTCCGTCACCTAAAATGTGAAGAATGATTTTTTCATTTTTTAATCTTGAAAACACCTTCAGTAGGTTGTCAAAACCTTTTCTGGCGGATAAATTTCCAATGGCTACAACATTTTTATAATTGTATTTAAAGCTTTCAGGTTTATGGGAAAACTGGAGTTTGTCATCAATAAAATCAAAATCAACAGGATTATTAATTTTAATGATTTTTGAACGGTGGATTTTAAAATTATTAATCAGATCATTCATCATATCATCACTCTGTGCAATGATCTGCTGATAGTTATTATAGAAATTATAGAAAAATCTGATCTCTTTTTTAGTAACGTGTTCCGAAACAACATTGGTTTCTCTAGCAATGAATTTTACTTTTGGAAAAAGTTTGATAAATAAAGACAAATATGCATTTACTTCACCAAATCCGGAAAACACAATATCTGGTTTTCTGCGGTAAATTTCTTTTAAAATAGGTTTTAACGAATGTCTGATTCTTTCAGTATTGATGTCAATAATCTCCACATCATTTTTAAGAAAATCTAAGTAACCGCCCTGTTTGCGTAAAAGCAAAATCTTAGGCTCAAACTTATCTCTTGAAAGATGGTTTGCGATGGTGGTAACGATTCTTTCTGCACCTCCGGTTTCAAGATCCGGCAGAATAAACATGACAGAAATTTTCTTTTTCATAATAGAAACCTTACCCTAGATTTAGATAAGGCTGTATTTTTTAATTGGCAACGTCACTGATAAACTTAATTCTCAACATTCTGACTTCTTCATCAGAAAGTTCATCTCCAAATTCATCCAGCAAAACTTTCATGCTGTCGCTTTCAGATTCTGTCATAAATTCCATGAATTCATCTACAATATCTTCATCAAAATTTTCTTCAATATAATAATCGATATTCAGTTTTGTTCCCTGATAAACAATACTTTCCATTTCTTTCAATAAATCGTTCATCGAGAGATTTTTGGCTCTTGCAATATCTTCAAGGTCAATTTTTTTATCAGTGCTTTGAATAATAAAAACTTTATGGCTCGATTTATTTGCCACATTTTTCAGTACCATATCCTGAGTACGTTCTATATTATTGTCCTCAACATATTTAGAAATAAAATCAGCGAATTCTTTACCGTATTTTTTTGCCTTTCCTTCGCCAACACCGTAGATTTTTGCAATTTCTTCGAGCGTAATTGGGTACTGAACGGTCATGTCTTCCAAACTCGGGTCCATGAAAACCGTATAGGGTGGAATTCCATGCTTTTTGGCAACTTTTTTTCTGAGTTCCTTCAACTGACCAAATAAATTCTGGTCCAAACCTCCAGCTGCCTGCATTTGTACCTGGTCACTATCTGCTTTGGTTTGTGAAAGATCAAATTCGCGGTCTTCAGCTATTAAAAAAGATTCTTTGAACTTTCCTTCGATAACCTGATGACCTTTTGGAGAAATTTTCAGAACACCATAGGTTTCAATATCTTTCTGTAAAAAATTCTGAACGGTTGCCTGTCTCAAAATCGTTTTCCAGTAATTGTCTTTTTCATCTTTTCCAAAGCCGAAAAATGAAGTCTGCTCAAGCTTATAAGATTTTGTAACTGCATTTTCTTTTCCAACAATTACAGAAATCAGATCTTTAGATTTGAACTTTTCATTGGTTTCCCTGATCAGTTCCAGAACTTTTTCAAGATCCTTAGTTGCATCTTTTAATTTTAGCGGATTTGATGCGTTGTCACACATATTGGCTCCTTCACCTTTTACCGGGTCGAAAGTCTCTCCAAAATAATACAGTATATATTGTCTTCTGCTCATGGAAGTTTCGGCATAACCTACCACTTCATTTAAAAGCTGTAATCCAATTTCTCGCTCCGAAACAGGCTTCTGAGCTAAGAATTTTTCTAATTTTTCAATATCTTTCGGATCGTAGAATGCCAAACAGTGACCTTCTCCCCCATCTCTTCCTGCACGACCTGTTTCCTGATAGTAACTTTCAAGAGATTTTGGAAAGTCGTAATGAATCACAAAACGCACATCTGGCTTGTCGATTCCCATCCCAAAGGCAATAGTCGCAACGATAACATCGGCTTCTTCCATTAGAAATTTATCCTGATTCGTCACTCTTACTTTTTGGTCTAAACCCGCATGATAAGGAAGAGCGTTGATTCCGTTAACCTGTAAAAGCTGAGAAAATTCCTCTACTTTTCTTCGGCTCAAACAGTAAACAATTCCAGATTTTCCTTTATGTTTATTGATAAATTTTACAATTTCTTTATCAACATTTACTTTCGGACGAACTTCATAATATAAATTAGCTCTGTTAAAGCTTTCTTTAAAAACCAAAGCATCCGTCATTCCCAAAGTTTTCTGAATATCATCCTGAACTTTTGGAGTTGCTGTTGCCGTAAGAGCAATAACCGGAACATCGGCAATTTTGTCGATTATTGATTTTAAATTTCTGTATTCAGGTCTGAAATCGTGCCCCCATTCTGAGATACAGTGTGCCTCATCAATGGCAACAAATGAAATTTTGACATCCCTGAAAAATTCAAGATAATCTTCTTTGATCAGAGATTCCGGAGCTACATAGAGAAGTTTTGTTTTTCCGCTTTTTATATCATCAAAAACCTGTTTGGTCTGAGTTTTGTTAAGAGAAGAATTAAGAACATGAGCTACTCCATTTTCAGAAGACAAACCGTTCACGGCGTCTACCTGATTTTTCATTAAAGCAATCAATGGAGAAACTACAATAGCAGTTCCTTCTGAAATAAGGGCGGGAAGTTGATAACACAAAGATTTCCCTCCTCCTGTAGGCATCAAGACAAAAATGTCTTTGCCCTGTAACAGTTCTTCAATAATAAGTTCCTGCTGACCTTTGAAAGTAGAAAAACCGAAGTATTTCTTTAACTCGCCTGATAAATTGGCTTTTTTTGCGCTCATCTAAATTTGTATTGCTAAATTTGCATCTAACCCAAAGTTATAACTTTTTTACTGAAAATAAAAGTAAACAGATTTAATAAAAATAAAACCTGCGTTAAAAATTCTTAAAAAATGCAGTTTCACTTTGGAATATTTTAGACAGAAATCATATCGGAAAAATGGATACATCAAACATTATTTCAATCGCCAAGAGCACGTTAGCTATAGAAATTGCAGAATTAGAAAAATTAAAAAACAGAATAAACGATGACTTTGTAAAGGCAGTAGAAATCATTCATTCTGCACAAGGAAAATTAATTGTCGTAGGAATTGGGAAATCTGCTCACGTCGGAAATAAAATCGTTGCCACTTTAAATTCTACAGGAACTCCGTCACAGTTTTTGCACGCTTCAGAAGCTATTCACGGCGATTTGGGGGTTATTCAGAAGCAGGACGTTGTTTTGTGTATATCCAATTCAGGGAATTCCCCCGAAATCACCAATCTTGTAACTTATCTGAAAGATTATTCTTCTTCTTTAATAGGAATGACCGGAAACCGAAAAAGTAAACTGGCAGAATATTCTGATGTTATTCTTGATACTCATGTTGATCTGGAAGCCTGCCCGAATAAATTGGCTCCTACAAGTTCTACCACTCTACAAATGGCCTTAGGAGACGCTTTGGCAATCTGTTTAATGGAGCTTAATGATTTCAAAGAAAATGATTTTGCAAAATTTCATCCCGGTGGAAGTTTGGGTAAAAATTTAACGGCAAGAGTTGAGCAGTTTGTTTCATCACAAAAACCTCAGGTTACTGAAGAATCTTCAATCAGAGACGTAATTATCTCGATCAGTGCTTCAAGCCACGGAATTACGGTTGTCACGAACGAAGAAAAAATCGTTGGGGTCATCACTGATGGAGATTTGCGTAGAATGTTGCTGAACGGTGACGATATTTCTAAAGTTTTGGCTAAAGATATCATGTCTGCAAATCCTAAAACCATTGAAAAGGATTTTTTGGCAAAAGCAGCGATGAAACTTTTAAAAGACAACAATATCGGACAGCTGATTGTTACCGACAACGGTCAGTATTTTGGGATTATTGATATTCATAAACTTTTGGACGAAGGAATTAATTAGATAAAAATTAAAAGATTAACCTTCGAAATTCTATTTTCCGATTTGTAACATCTTTTTCATAAATTTGACAACATTAAAAAAAAATCTGTGAGTGAAGGTAAAGAAATGTCCTTTTTTGGGCATATTGGTGAACTGAGAGGTCATCTTATCCGTTCAATTATCGCTATTATTATTGCTGCCGTAGTCGTTGGATTCAACATCAACTGGATTATGGATCACGTTTTTTTCGGACCTACCAGAAATGATTTTCCTACTTTTAAAATTGTTAATCATTTTTCCAGAATGATTTTGGGTGAAGACAGTATTGAACTTCCCAAAGAATTTCCGGTGCGTGTACAGAGATTATATCAACAGTTTAATGTGATGATGGCGGTTTCTATTTTTGGCGGTCTTGTAATTGGTTTTCCTTACATTGTCTGGGAATTATGGCGATTTATCAGTCCGGCTTTACACCCAAATGAAAGAAAAAACTCAATCTTTATTATCAATTCTGTGTGGATTCTTTTTATGACGGGAGTTTTGTGCGGATATTATTTAATATTACCATTTGCAGTAAATTTTGGAGTTATTTTTAAAATTTCAGACATTATCATTCCACTTTACGATTTGAGTGATTATACAACTCTTTTCCTGCAGGTAGTTTTAGGAATGGGTGTGGTTTTTCTTTTCCCCGTTTTAATCTATTTCCTAACAAGCATCGGAATTTTGAATCCTGCTTTCATGAAAAAATACAGAAGACACGCAATTGTTTTAATCATGGTCGTTGCCGCAATTATCACTCCTGCCGACGTTTTGAGTATGATGATGGCAGCTTTACCGCTTCTTTTCCTCTATGAATTCAGTATTTTAATGTGTGCTTACACTTATAAAAAAGTTCAGAAAAGAGAAGCAAAACTTCCTGCTGTAAGATAAAATTGATCATAAAATATAATTAAAAAATAAATAGTTTATTGGACTAAAAATCTGATAAATTATTTTTTTATAATTAATTTTCAATAATTACTGAAAGTTCAAAAAGTTTTATTTATATTTGTTTAGAAATTAAAACACTTTTAAAATGAATAAAATTTATAAGATCTTACGTTATTTCATTGCAGCGGTCTGGCTCATTAACGGTCTTATTTGTAAAGTTCTGAACTTTGTTCCTCGTCACGAGGAAATTGTTTCAAGAATTCTAAGCCACGACCATTCAAGATTTTTAACTGTCCTCATCGGATTTTCAGAAATAATCATGGCGGTATGGATTTTATCAGGAATTAAATCAAAACTTAATTCAGTCATACAAATCATCGTCATTGCATTCATGAATATACTAGAATTTATTGTAGTTCCTGACTTATTACTCTGGGGTCATTACAATTCACTTTTCGCTTTCCTTTTTATTCTTCTCATTTACTTTAATGAATTTTATTTAAAAACTAAAACTTCAATATCATGCTGAAATTTTTAAAAAACCATCCGTTTGCTGTAGAAGCTTTTTTTGAAAGTTCGCTTGTTTTTACATTTGCAGTTCCGAAAGAAGAATTACAGCATCTTATTCCTGAATGTCTGGAGTTGGATACTTTTCAGGACAAATGGGCTTTTGTAGCTGCAGCAATGGTTCAGACAAAAGATTTACGCCCGAAAGGTTTTCTGAAATTTCTCGGAAACGATTTTTTCCTGATTGGCTATCGCATATTTGTACGGTATACCAATAATACGGGTAAAAAGTTACGTGGTTTATACATTCTAAAATCTGAAACCGATAAAAGGAAAATGGAACTCATGGGAAATATTTTCACCCATTACAATTATACGACAACCGATATTCAGCAAACTGAAAAAGAAAATTTAAGAGAAATTCATTCAATTCAGTCAAAATTCAATGTGAAACTGAGTCAAACCGAAGAAAATGTTTCTCTTCCTAAAAATTCTCCGTTCGCAGACTGGAAAGAAGCAAGACGATTTGCAGGACCGTTACCGTTCACTTTCACCTATAACGAAAAAACAAAAGAAGTTCTGATCATTGAAGGCGTAAGACAAAACTGGATACCCAAACCTGTGAAAGTTTTGGACTATCAATTTGAATTTTTAAATACTTTACAGCTTAAAAATCAAATCTTAGCCAACGCTTTTATCATTAAAAACATTCCATATTACTGGAAAAAAGGAAAAATAGAATCATGGAAATAAACAGAAGAAAATTTCAGGGTGTTTTGAATATTTTAAGCTTTAACCGACATTTCTATATCATTGGAATCGGAATTTTAGCTTTAATTATCATCAGTCACCAAATCTTAGGCTGGTCAGATATTCTGTTTTGGATCATCGTCGCTGCATTCATTTACGGATTGGTCATGCCGTTAATTGTCTCAGCATATGTTTATGACTTTTCAGGATATTATGATTTTAAATGGCTGAAAGATTGCTCAATCGACAAATCAAATTTGAAGCAAATACTCAACATCAATGCAGGTTTTGACGAAACCAGCTTTATTATTAAAAACAATTTTCCGAATGCCAATCTGAAGGTTTTTGATTTTTATGATGCGGATAGACATACCGAACCGGCAATTATCAGAGCAAGAAAAGTAAGTCTGGTTTATCCCGACACACAACAGATGCAATCAAATTCAATAGCAATGAATGACGATTCTGTTGATCTCATTTTTTTACTTTCAGCTGTGCACGAGATCAGATCAAATGAAGAGAAAATTCAATTTTTAAAGGAATGTCATCGTGTATGCAAGCCTAAAGGAGAGATTATTATGGTAGAACATTTACGTGATTTTCCGAATTTCTTAGCCTTCTCTGTAGGATTTACCCATTTTTTCTCTAAAAAAGTCTGGAGAAATGCTTTTAAAGCTTCCGGTTTTAAAACTTTTGAAGAAGTAAAGTTTACCCCCTTTATGTCCATTTTTATCTGCAAACCTTAAAAATTCTTTATAATGCATATTCATTTAATTGTCATCGGGATTATTTTCATTGTTTTAGCATTGATTCATATTATTTTTCCTAAATATTTTGAATGGGAAAAAGAATTCAGATCATTGAGTTTGATCAACCGTCAGATCATGAAAGTTCACACTATTTTCATTGCTTTGACCGTATTTTTAATGGGTTTACTCTGTCTCACCTCTGCAAATGAATTAATTGAAACCAATCTCGGTAAAAAAATAATATTCGGATTAGCAATTTTCTGGACTGCCCGACTGATCATTCAGTTTTTCGGATATTCATCAAAATTGTGGAAAGGCAAATTGTTTGAAACAACGGTACATATCATCTTTTCAATGCTTTGGATCTACATTAGTTTCGTTTTTTGGATCATATATTTCATTCATTGATATAGATTATTGAAATTAAATTTTATATTTTTGAAAACGGCAAAATTTGACATCTTATGAAAAAAATTCCATACTCTATATTATTTACTTCAGGATTAGCTTTCGGGCAGTTTTTTGAACAAAATAAAACCTTTACAAAACAAGATACTTTAAAAGGTTCAAACACAGAATTCAGGAATTTTTGGGATGTCAGAAAATATGAATTGTCGGTAGAACCCGATTTTGCTCAGAAAAGCATAAAAGGAAACAATACAATCAGTTTTGAAATCATAAGAGATGTTACAAATCCTGTCTTTCAAATCGATCTTCAAAGACCAATGAAAGCCGATAAAATAGAATGCAGTTTCCCTACAAAAAATGATTTTAAAAGAGATGGCGACTTCATATTTATTACAGCCAATAAAAATTTCAAAAAAGGAGAAAAATATACGATTGACGTAATATATTCCGGAAATCCCACAATTGCACAAAATGCGCCTTGGGACGGAGGTTGGGTTTTCACTCAGGACGAAAAGGGAAATCCGTGGATGAGTGTTGCTGATGAAGGAATCGGCGCTTCTATCTGGCTTCCGGTAAAAGACATTTGGAGTGACGAACCGGAAAACGGAATTGTAATGAAAATTATAACTCCACCAGATTTGGTAGGAATCGGAAACGGAAAACTGACAGAAAAAAAGATCGAAAACGGGAAAAACATTTTCACGTGGGAAGTTAAAAATCCGATTAATGCCTATTCTATCATTCCGAATATTGGAAAATATGTCAATTTTAAAGATTCTTATAACGGCGAAAAGGGAAAACTTGATCTTGATTATTGGGTCATCGATTATAATTTAGATAAAGCAAAAAAACAGTTTCAGCAGGTAAAACCAATGCTAAAAGCCTTTGAATATTGGTTCGGACCTTACCCTTTTTACGAAGATTCTTACAAATTGGTAGATTCACCGTACTTAGGAATGGAACACCAAAGCAATATTGCCTACGGAAACCAATATGTGAACGGATACTTAGGGAATGATCTTTCCGGAACAGGAGTCGGCTTAAACTGGGATTACATCATCATTCACGAAAGCGGTCACGAATGGTTTGCCAACAATATTACTGCAAAAGACCAGGCTGATATGTGGATTCATGAGAGTTTTACCATGTATTCTGAAGTGCTTTTCACAGAAAATTATATGGATAAAAAATCTGCAGATATTTACGCTCAGGGAATTCAGAATAATATTGCCAACGACATTCCGATCATCGGAAAATATGGCGTACGAAATGAAGGAAGCGGCGATATGTATCCGAAAGGCGCAAGTATGCTTCACACCATAAGACAGGTTATCAATAATGATGAAAGATTCAGACAGATTTTAAGAGGCTTGAATAAAGATTTTTACCATCAAACCGTAACCACCGAACAGATTGAAAAGTACATTTCTGAGAAATCAGGGATTGATTTTTCAAGCGTTTTTAATCAATATTTAAGAACAACAAAAGTTCCGGTTTTAGAATATTCTCAGAAGGGAACGGAACTGAAATACCGTTTCACCAACGTGGTAAAAAATCTGAATCTTCCTGTAAAATTTGGTGATCAGACGATTTCTCCTACTGAATCCTGGCAGAAAACTTCACTGAAAAACGGAACTCCTGTCGAGTTTAATAAGAATTATTATGTGAGATATAATAAGATGCAGTAAATATTACCTTTATTTCTTTTTATGAAAATTTTAATACAAAAAACCAAAGGTGTTCTGTAACAAATTCAATTTTCTATCAACTACTTATCTATAAAATAAACCTAATGAAAAAAACAGCACTTAGCTTAGGAATTCTTGCAGCAGCTTTCGTTAATGCGCAGTCGATCAAAGCAAACATCGATCTGGTAAACGTAAAAGACGACAAAGTTGCCGTAACGATGGAATTTCCGAAAATGAAATCTGGAGACGTGAAATTTCACTTTCCTAAAACCGTTCCGGGAACTTATTCTGTGGATGATTACGGAAGATTCATAGAAGGAATCAAATTTTTAGATAATAAAGGAAAAGAATTGGCTTTTACAAAAGTTGGTGACAATACATATTCTTTAAAAAATGCCCAGGCTTTAACTAAAGTAACATATTTAGTAAATGACAGTTTTGACGAGGAAAACAATACCGATAAGCATAAAGCAGTATTTTCACCATCCGGAACCGACATTGAGCAAGGAAAAATTTATATGGTCAATACTCACGGATTTGTTGGGTACATTGATAATATGCAGGATGTTCCGTATCAACTGATTATTCAGAAACCAACCGATTTCTATGGAACAACGGCGTTGGTAGATCAGGATAAATCTGAAGCTACCGATACTTTCACTTTGGCAAATTATGCTAAACTGACAGACTCTCCTTTGATGTATTCAAAACCTGATTTCATCACTTTCAATGCTGGTGGAATGGACTTGGTTTTGGGTGTTTATTCACCAACAGGAAAATATAAAGCGGCAGATTTTAAAGAAAATCTTGAAAAAATGGTTGTAGCTCAAAAGAAATTTTTGGGAGACATGAATACCAACAAAAAATATGCGATCATGCTTTATCTTGCAGGAACAGAAGGTCCGCAAATTAAAGGTTTCGGAGCATTAGAACATCATGAATCAACCAGTGTAGTTTTACACGAAATGATGCCGAAAGAAGCCATTGATGAGTCGATTGTAGATGTAGTTTCTCACGAGTTTTTCCATACTGTAAATCCTCTAAAAACGCATTCTGAAGAAATTCATTACTTCGATTATGCAGATCCGAAAATGTCTCAGCATCTTTGGATGTATGAAGGCGGAACTGAATATTTTGCCAATTTATTTCAAATTCAAGAGGGTTTAATCACAAAAGATCAGTTTCTTCAGAGAATGAGTGATAAAATCAAAAATTCAAAAAGCTATAACGATACAATGCCGTTTACGGTAATGAGTAAAAATGTTTTGCTGGATGAATACAAAGATCAGTACAGAAATGTTTACGAAAAAGGAACGCTTCTGACGATGTGTCTTGATATTGAACTGAGAAAATTATCAAACGGTGAAATGGGTTATCGTGACATGATCAGAAAACTGTCGCAGAGATTTGGTGAAAACAAACCTTTCAAAGATGACAAACTGATTGACGAATTGGTGACTATTACAGGATATCCTCAAGTAAAAGATTTTTACAATAAATACATTGCAGGAAATCAACCAACGCCATATGCAGAATATTTATCTCAAGTTGGTGTAGAAATCAACAAACAAGAAACTCCGCCGATTTTCTGGATGATAAAAGATCCGAACCAAACAGGTTATAATGATAAAAACAATACTTTTGTATTTGACGAAAACTCAGCTTTGTCGCCATTCGCAAAAAGTATAGGGTTTAAAATTACTGATGAGGTGCTTGCTTTGGACGGTAAAACAATTAATATTCAAAACGTACAAGAATTTATTAACTATTCTAAAACGATCAAAGACGGACAAAATGTTACTGTAACGATTCTGAGAAAAAACGGTGATAAATCTGATAAGATCGATCTTAAAGGAAAGGCGGTTTTAGACAAAATGATAATGGAAACATTACAGTTTAAAGCAAACCCGACATCAGCTGAAAAGAAGCTTCAAGACCAATGGTTAACTGGTAAAAAATAAAACAAACAAAAAATGCGGGGAAAATTTTCCTCGCATTTTTATTTTATAAATATTTTAAATCTTATTTGTACAAATCTGGTTCGATAGGATTGTTGTTCTTTTTAAAACCTTCTTTTGCTTTTTTCTCCATTTCTCTGAAGACCTGATTAGGATCTGAAATTTCTTTTCCGTCTGCAGTTTTTGTTTTGAAAACCACCTTATTTGTTTCGGTATTTTTCATCATCATTTCACGCATATTTTTTGTTGGATCATTGACATAAGATTTCCAAGCTTTTTTGAATTGGCTTTTGTTGATTTCAATATCTTTTCCGCCCATTCCGTAGATCTGAATTCCCTGTGGAAGCTCAGTTTCTTTATCGGCAGCAATTGCAATCGTTTTATTTCCTACCAACGTCATCGAATGAGAACCTGTTTTATCTTCGATCTTCACAATCAAACCCGGAAGTCCATAAAACTTATAAGGCCCGTCCTGAAATGGTAAATCTGTAGAAAACCACGCCGTCCATTCTCTTCCTCCAAAATTTGTTGTAGCTTTTTGGGAATTATACTCCCCTATTTTCTGTTTGTCCGGAAGAATTTTCCATTCAGGTTTTTGATCTTCTTCAATTTTATAACTGTCACTGGAAATTCTTGTGAAAAGATACGTTTTGAAGTCGGGATATTGCTTCGTAACTTTATAAGAAACCATTCCCGGTTTGTCTCTTCTGGAGATATTGATATTGTTCGGATTGAGTTTCAATTGCTTTTCCAGATCAGCTTTTGATGTTGAATCTGCTACAAATTTATCCTGGCTGTAATAGCTTGATCCGTTTTTATCAATATCCAAAAGCATCATTTCCTTTTTCACATCTGCTTTATCGGTAGAATCTGAAATGAATTTATACTCATAAAAAAAACGGTTTTGTGCCGAAACGGAACAGAAAATTCCTAATAGTAATCCAAAATATATTTTTTTCATTTTATTTGGCTGTATTGAGTTCTATTTTATTGTTATTTTTTTTCATAGCGGCTTTCAGACGCCCTTCCTGATCTTTCATATGATTATTCTGACCGTCTTTCATAATCATCGTTACACCTCCCATTTGCATTTGTTTGAGACCTTTCGTAGGATCATTTTCGTAATCTCTAAGCAACTTACTGTATTGTTTTGAATTGACGGCAATTTCTTTCGCTCCGAAAACATCTCCGGGGATAGAGTTGATATTTTTCACACCCTGTAAACTAAAAAGATGAGATTTTGTCTGGTCTTCCAATCTGACAATTAAACCAGGAAGTCCGTGAAATTTGTAAGGTCCGTCCTGAATCGGAATATCAGTCGTAAACCAAGCAATCCAATGTCTTCCTGCAAAATCGGTTTCTGCTTTTTGTGTCATCCATTCACCAATTTTCTGTTTCTCGGAACTTATTTTCCATTCTATCGGTCTTTCATCGGAAACTTTATAAAAGTCTGAAAGAATTCTGTTATGCAAAAAGACTTCATACTTAGGATATTTTTTTGAGATACTGTACTGTACCAAGCCTTTTCGCATATCAGATTTTATATTAATTGCACCCGTTGCAGACAGCTGTTTTTCAAGATCAACTTTCATAATGGAATCTGAGTTGTAAACTGTATAGCTGTAGAATTTTGATCCTTCTGCGGTCACATCCAAATTCATAATTTCGGTTTTCACATCTGAAATATTCGTAGAATCCGGAATGAATTTATACTCATACGAGAATCTTTTGTTTTGTGCATTAGCCGATATCCCGATGATAAGTAAACTCAAAGCTGCAATTAATTTCATTTTTATTTTGTGAGAATTTTCTTGTTTTGGCTTCAGAATATTTTCTTTCACCAATTCTTCCACTTGATCTAATCTTTTATTTTTATATGAATTTCTCCGGTCTGCTTTCCGTTAGAATTTGATTTATTGACATTAATTGATGAAATATCGTTTGGATTAAGATTATTCATTTCTTCTTTTGAAACAGATTTACCGTTAATATAAATTTTTATGTTATCATCTAAGTCAGATTTTACAAGATTTTTGAAACCATCTTTTTGATATGTTTTCGCAATTGCTATAGCTTTGTCATTCAGCTTAGTCCCGTCAATGTAACTTGATTTTACTGCATATTTTACATTTGGCTTTGCATGAGCATCTACAGAGATTATCCAAGGATTATTCTGAGCCTTTTCTCTTACAATTTCTGCTTGTTTTTTGGAAATTTCTGCTTGTTTTCTTGACAATTCAGCTTTTTCTTTGGCTAATTTTTCAAGTTTTCTTTGATCTTTTTTAGAAAGATTTGAAGGGCTTTTAAAATGAGATTCTACCTCAAACTTTGGAAAATTACTTCCTGAATACACTCCGCTTCCGTTTAGATACAGCTTATTGACTTTATTTAATTTATCTCTAAATTCAGGATTATTCATTTTTTCTTTCAAAGCTTTAATCTTTACTTCACTCATTTCCGAATTTTCTCTGAATTCTTTAGAATCAAATAATTTTTCTATATCATGCTCATTTCCATCCATTTGGATTCTGTAGTTATCACCATCAGGGAAAACTCTTTTAAATTCTAGATTCTTAAATTTTAGCTCCGGATTTTCTGCAAGTAATTTAGCTCTCAAATTCTCTATTTTATCAAAATCCAATTGATAGGCAAGGTCTTTATCAACAATCTTATCCATTTCACCGGAAAGCTGCTTCAGTTCTTTTGCTTTCAATTCAAAATCATAGCTGTTTTCACCTTTTTCTTTGGCTATTTTTTTAAGTTCCAAAGCTTTTTCTTTTGATTTTTCGCTTAGCGTTTTCAACTTTTCAGCCTGAATTTTTAGCTTTTCGTTGGCTTTTGAAATTTTGGCTTCCTGTCTTTCTACAATTTGGTCGATATTGCTTTTTGGCGAAATGGTATCTTTTTTAATTTCAGAAACTGTTTTTTCAATTTCGATATTGGTTTCTGTGATTTCCTTATTCTTCGCATTTACCATATAAGCAAAGGCAACAGTAAATAAAACCGGCAGTGCAAATATTCTTCGCGCATACCCGAATTTTGTTTGGGGTTTTTGTAACATTTTGAGTCTTTTTTTAAGGTTTGAACTTAGAAACGGACTGGTCGCAGGCAACTGTGTTCCGGAAAAGTGGCTTGCTAAAAGCATCTGCGCAAATGCTTTTGTGTCCGATTTTTTGACGGCTTTTTTATCAGCCAGATATTCGTGAATTAAGCTTATTTCTTTTTTAATGATATGAAAAAACGGATTAAACCAGAAAACAGCGGTCATGATCTCAATAAAAATTTTATCGTATGAGTGTTTCTGCTCAATATGAACCATCTCATGCTTCAAAATTTGCTTACCAATGTCTGAATTGATCACGATCGAATTCTTCCAAAACAGGTTTTTAAAGTATGAAAACGGGGCTTCTGAAAGGTTGGTCTGATAGAAATTGACCCCCTCGAAAGTTTCTTTATGAAACTGATTTTTAAACTTTGATATTTTTAAAATTCCGTAGACTAGTTTTCCTAAAAAATAGAAAGACACCAATCCCAAAGCTGAAAAAATAATTCTAAAATAAATGTAATCATTGTCTGTTGTTTTATTCGTGTTTAAATTTTGTATTTTATTAATAAGCAAATACAGATCATTACTCACCTCTATCGTAAAATCTTCTACTTTGATCAGCGGCAACAAAATGGAGATCAACATCGCCGACAAAAGATAAAATCTGTTATAATGATGGAACGTCTTGTCTTTTAAAGACAACTGATAATACAAAAACATTACACCCGAACAGATGATTACTTTTCCGAAATATAAAATCAGTGTTTCCATATTAGTCTTTGTTTTTAAGTTCGTTTAAAAGCATTTCAAGATCTTCTACGGTCATTTCGTTTTTTTCAACCAAAAAAGAAACAGCACTTTTATAGGAACCTTTAAAATAATTTTTAACCAGACTTTTCATCGTCTTACCAGAGTATTGCTCCTTAGAAACAAGAGGAAAATACTCATGCTGTCTCCCGTAGACATGATAATCAACAAATTCTTTATCCTTCAAAACCTTAAGAATTGTAGAAACGGTATTGGTATGAGGTTTTGGTTCGGGGAAAAGATCAAGAATATCTTTTAGAAAACCTTTTTCGATTTTCCATAAATATTGCATTACCTGCTCTTCCGCTTTCGTTAAGTTCTGAATTTTCATAATCTTTTTTTCAATTCTAAATACGTATTTCTAATATCACTAATAAATTAGTTATACAAATGTAGAAATTAAATTGATTCAAAAAACTATTTTTTTAGTGATACACAAAACATTAACATAAATCATTGATAATCAATTGAATAATTTTTATTAAAATATGTTAAATTTTTAACAAAGCTTATTTTATGCGTGAATATTTAGCATCAATCAACTTCATAAAGCTACAAATTCTTAAAACTTGTTAATTTTTATTAAATAAAATTAAAATCTACTTGCTTAAACTGAGAAAATATATTTATTTTAGTGCTTTAAAAATTTCTCATGAAAAGATATAATCTACTTACTGTTTTATTATTGTTTATTTTTAGCTTAACATCGGCTCAGATGTCATCAGTTTTCGGCTCAGTTACCGAAGCAAAATCAAAAATCGAAAGCACAGTTCCCGTTGTTGTGGAACATTTGAAAAAGATCAGTGAAAAACAAGGTGATGCAACTATTTTGACTAATGGAAAAGCAGCTTTGAAAAACGAATACGATAAGGTGTCTCAGGAATTTGAGCTTTACAAAGGAAATATGGCAAGCTGTATTTTAGGAAAATCTAAAAAAGCGACAAAATGTATGAATTATCATACCCAATACTTCAGAAATACATTAGGTATTTATGAAAACTATATCAACTACATTACCAAGAAAAACGGATATTTAGGAGTTGCAGACGACAGTGTAAAACTTGATTTCAAGCCAACAGAAATTGCCACAAAAATTGATAAAGATTTCTCAGGTGCTGTAGGTGCAGTAAAGAAGATGAAAGGAAACAACAAATCAACTTACTTCGAGCAATTAAAGTCTGATGATTTTAAACTTCAGAATTTTGATAGTTTAGCTAACTAAAAAAAATCCCGCCTTTACAAAGCGGGATTTTTTATTTTGTTTTATTTTATTAGCTAACTAAATATTCTGATATGAGAGGCTGATTGTTGACTTCATTCCAGGTTAATTTCCAGTCTTCCCTTACATTCATATCAATTTTATTATCTTTCATTTCAGCAATGTATCTTACTTTAAAAGTAATATCAAACTGGTTTTGAGCACTTTCTTTTATTTCAATATCTGAAATATGATGAGTTGTTTTGTCTAGAAGATTATTTTTAGATTCTGTAAACCAATTACTGAATCCTTCATGCCCTATAAATAAATCACTTCCCGGGAATTTCATTTTCACATCTTCTGATAAATATTGCAGGAAGAAGCTGTTTTCATCTAAATCATCAAAATGCTTAAACCATTTTTTCATAAATGCTTCTATCTTTTCGACAGTTGTTTGCGGTAAATTTTCCATAATTTTTTTCTTTGTGTAATAAATATTATATTCTTTTTATCTAAAATTCCCCTTAGCTTCTTTATAACCATCTGTATAGTTTAAAAAACAAATTAAAATTTCATTCTTCAAGTTTATTAAAAATTTTCCGATTATTCTTATTTTTTCTTATTTTTTTAAACAAAAGAAGCTGTTTTCAACATCCTTATAATTTTGCTCAGTACATTTCCTTCCAAATAGCATTCCAAACTTAATGGCACAAAAAAAAGGAGAACTACTTTCGTAATTCTCCTGTTGGTAGCGGGAACCGGACTCGAACCGATGACCTCCGGGTTATGAGCCCGACGAGCTACCTACTGCTCTATCCCGCGGTGTATCTTTAGAGTGCTTACCGAAAGCACTTAACTTAGTAGCGGGAACCGGACTCGAACCGATGACCTTCGGGTTATGAGCCCGACGAGCTACCTACTGCTCCATCCCGCGGTGTATCTTTAGAGTGCTTACCGAAAGCACTTAACTTAGTAGCGGGAACCGGACTCGAACCGATGACCTCCGGGTTATGAGCCCGACGAGCTACCTACTGCTCTATCCCGCGATATTGGATTGCAAATATACGAATATTTTTCAAAAACGCAAGTTTTTCTTGTAAATAAAGCACTTCCCAAAAATAATTTAAATATTTGTATCTTTGTTTATGGCAAAAATATTAAGAATTTATCCGGATAATCCTCAGGAAAACCTTATCAATGAGGTGATTAAAACCCTGAACAATGGCGGACTGATTATTTATCCGTCTGATACTGTTTACGCATTGGGCTGCAATATTTTTGATATTAAAGCCATGGAAAAGCTCGCTCAGATCAAAAAACAGAAATTAGAGAAAACAAAATTCTCAATTATATGTAATGACCTCAGTCACCTTTCTGATTTTACAAGACCTATTGACACTTCTGTTTTCAGATTTTTAAAGAGTCACCTTCCGGGTCCTTTCACTTTTATTTTAGAAGCTAATAAAAGTTTACCATTGGCATACAAAAATCACAAAACAATAGGAATTCGTGTTCCGGATCATTCTATTCCGCAACTGATTGTTGAAAAACTGGGACATCCGATTGCATCGACTTCCATTAAAGATGATGACGAGATCATCGAATACTCTACCGATCCGGAACTGATCGCTGAAAAATACGATCATCTTGTGGATATTGTAATCGATTCGGGGTATGGAGATAACATTGCATCTACAATCGTTGATCTTACTTCAGGCGAACCGGAAGTAATCAGACAGGGAAAAGGTGAAATTTAGAAGTATACATGATGAGTCTTAACGGAAAATATTCTGTTGGCATTGTACTCACGTTTGTACTTCTTGCCTTCGCAATGCTTTATTCAATTCCTTTAATCAACGGTTTTTTTCATTTTAAAACTATTACTGCTGATCTGTTTTTTTATAACAGACTTTCTCTCTGGTTTGTTTTGATACTTGTATTGATCTATAATTTTTTCATTGAAAACAGATCATTTTTTGTATGGGAAGACAAAAAATATTCTGCATCCTTTTATTTGGTTGCAATAATTTGTCTTTATCTTATCTGTGCAATCGGAGGAGCTTTTTTAAATGGAATTATTATGCTGATTACCCATGAAAAAATCAGTGATAAACTGGTGCAGCTCAGTTCAATTTTTAAAAATAATTATTTTCTGATATTCTTTACCTGTCTCACAGCCGGAGTTATTGAAGAATTGTTGATGAGGGCTTACATTCAGCCGAGAATTGAAAAAATATACAGCAGTCCTGTTTTGGGAATTATTATTTCAGCTTTATTATTTGGGATTCTCCACAGTACTTACGGAACGATCGGTCAGGTTGTAGTTCCATTTTTTATCGGAATTGTATTTGCACTTTTTTATAAAAAATATTCCAACATCAAAATTCTGATCATCTGTCATTTTATGTTTGATTTTATCTCTTTAATGCTCATGAATCTGATTGATATTAAACAATTATCTGCCTTTTAAATTATGAAAATCATAACCTCACCCGCAAAATTAATGAACACTGAAAACTCGACAGATCTTTTGAGAAGTACAACTCCAAAATTCATTGAAGAAGCGGCATTTATACAGTCTTTTTTAAAGCATAAATCTCCAAAATATCTTTCTGAGCTCATGGAAATTTCGCCAAAGCTGGCAGATGAAAACTGGGAAAGAAATCAAAAATGGAAAGCAAAACCAAGTGCAAAAGAATCTGCTCCTGCAATGTTTGCTTTTACAGGAGAGGTCTACAGAGGTTTGGATGCTAAAACTTTAGATAAAAGAGCAGTCGATTATTTGCAGAAAAACTACAGAATGCTTTCCGGATTGTACGGATTGCTCAGACCTTCCGACAAAGTAATGCTCTACAGACTGGAGATGGGAAGACCATTTGAATTTGATAAGTATAAAAATCTCTACTCTTTCTGGACTGAAAAAGTGACAGAACAGCTAAACTCTGAGATGAAAAAGAACGAAATCCTCCTTCATCTTGCCAGTAACGAATACGGAAAAGTAATCGACCGAAAAAAACTCAATCATAAAGTCATTGATTTTGAATTTTACGAATTGAGAGAAGGAAAGCTCAAAACCATCATCGTTTACACAAAACATGCGAGAGGTTTGGTCGTGAGATTCTGCGCAGAAACTCAAGCTAAAACTTTGAATGATGTGAAAGCTTTCAACTATGAAGGTTACAGAATTGACGAAGAAAAATCTACGGATTCTAAATTGGTTTTTACAAGATAATGACAATCTCAGATTTTAAAAATAAGTTTAAAGCCGAACTTTCAGAACTATATACATATTCTGAAACAGATTTTCTTTATTCAATTTTTGTTGAAAAAATTTTAGATTTAAATCAAATTCAACAACGAATGATGTCTGATCAGCAGTTATCTGATGATAACGAAAATCAACTTCAAGATATTGTTTCAGAATTAAAAACGGGAAAACCTTACCAGCATATTTTAGGAGAAACGGAATTTTACGGAATGTCTTTTTTTGTGAATGAAAATGTTTTAATTCCCCGTCCGGAAACGGAAGAACTGCTGGAATTGGCAATTCACAAAATTCAAAGTTCAGGGTTGAAACCTCAAGGTTTAAAGATTTTAGACATCGGAACAGGAAGCGGTGTTATTCCTTTAGTTTTAAAGAAATATTTTCCGGATGCACAAGTTTCATCAATCGATTTTTCTGAAAAGGCATTGGAGGTCGCTAAAAAAAATGCGGAGTTTCATCAGCTTGATATCAAATTATTTCATGCCGATTATTTGAATTTTGATTTGAATGAGATGTATGATGTGATCATCTCAAATCCGCCTTACATCGGGATTGAGGAAGAATTAGAAATTGAAGATTCTGTGAAGGGGTTTGAGCCAGCAATAGCGTTATTTTCACCTACTTCTGATGCTTTGATTTTCTACAGAAAGATTGCCGAAGATGCCAAAAAATATTTAAATAAAAACGGGCTTTTGTTCCTAGAAATCAATCAGAAATTAGGTCCTGAAACTTTAGAATTATATCAAAACAGTCTCACAAAATCAGAATTGATCAAGGATTTATCTGAGAATGACCGATTTGTTTTTGGAATAAAATAATAAAAGAAAGTTATTAAAGTTAAAAAAAGAATCGGTTATTTCTAACCGATTCTTTTCTTTATGAATATTTCGTAAGATAAATACAAGAGAGGTATCGCCATAATTCCTATAAATAAAGAATTTTCCAAAGCTGCTTCCGGCTGAGTGGCAATAGCATACACCAATCCGAAAAATGCTCCACCTAAATGAGCAGCATGTCCTAAATTATCCCATTGTTTTGGATTTAGCATCATATATACTGAATAACCAAAATATAGAAGCCCAAATACAAATCCAGGAATTGGAATCGGAATAAAAAACAGAAAAAGACTCATTTTCGGAGCCATTGCAATTGCTGCAAATAAAACTCCCGAAACTCCTCCACTCGCCCCGATTGCAGAATACCAAGGTTGTTTTTGATAAATAAATAAGGAAAAAATGTTTCCTAAAAGAATTGATCCAATATAAATAATGATAAATCCTACAGCACCGAAACCTTCTAAAATAACAGGTCCAAAGAAATACAAAGTCATCATATTAAAGAGCAAATGCATCATATCGGCATGCAGAATACCAGCAGAAAGCAATCTGATATATTCTTTTCTATTAAGAATTGCTCCTACATTAAATTTATATTTTTCAAAAATAGCCTGATTATTAAAAGCTACAAAGCTTATAATAGCAGTTATTGCAATAATTAATATTAAAATACTCATAACTTTTACTTGTTAATTTTCACTGCTTCCACTCTCAAACAAATCCCCGATTGTACCGCCATCATCATCTGTAGATGGGGTAAAATCCGGTTCGTCATAGATTTCTGGTTCTTCTTCTTCCGGTTCAGGAATGGTAATATTGATGGTTTTTACTTTAAATTTTGTGAACTGATTTCCAATGGCTTTTATACCTTTTACACCAATAAATTCATCGATGTTTACGGTTTCAGGATCACGTTCTTTTCCTTTATCTTTTGCAAAAATAATTTCTGCGGTTGTACCATTTGAAACCAAAATTCTTTCTATAAAAGATTTTGGATGTTCGGATGGCATAAAGTTCTGCGGATTGGTCGTATTTTCAAGCAAAAATCTTTTGATAAAATAAATATCTTTTTCGCCGTCATAATAAATGCAGGTAATTGGTTGTTGTGGTCTCCACTTTTCGAGAATGATATATTCATCGTCAAAACGGTTTCCAAGGTCGAAACTGATCAGTTTTGCTTCACCCTGAGAATTGACGGTTAAAATTTTATCATCTCCTTTAAAGCTTCCCAATAAAGTTCCTCGAGCATCGGCATTCAAACGTCTTACCGTATCATCAAACCAGATTTTTCGCGGTGCCAAAGTTGATACACCTTCTTCTTTTAAATCTACTTTTTTAACTGAATATTTGGTCACAAGATTACCTTTTGAATCACGTCCTTTGATTCCTATTTCTGAGAAATCAATATCCATTTTATTTTTTCTGATTCTTGGGTTGGGCTTTAAAAGTACCGTTACAGTTTCCGCTTCACCATTTGGATTTGCTGAGAAATAAAGCGTTTCAGAACCTTTTACATCCGAAGCTAAAGGATAATCGGTGTTTCTTGTTACACCTGTTACAGAGAAACGTTTCATATAATATGGTCCCTGCATTCCTTCACGATAGATCATATTGTAGACCGTACGTTTATCATTTTTCTTCCAAATTGCAACATGCAAAATGTCTTTTCCGATGAATGTTTTGGCTTCCACTTTTACGACCTTCATGCTTCCGTCTTTTCGGAATGTGATAATGTCATCAATGTCTGAACAGTCAAATAAAAACTGATCTTTTTTCAACGAAGTTCCTACGAAACCTTCTTCAAAATTGGCGTAGAATTTCTCATTTGCCACAGCAACTTTTGTTGCATCGATGGTATCAAAAATTCTCAGTTCCGTTTTGCGTTCTCTGCCTTTTCCGTATTTTTTCTGAATATTTAAATAATAATCAACCGCATAAGCAATCAGATTCGCCAAATGATGTCTTACCTGCTCAATTTTGCCTTCAAGTGATAATATATTTTCTTTAAATTTGTCTAAATCAAATCTTGAAATTCTTTTAATTCTGATCTCAGTCAGTCTCAGAATATCTTCTTCTGTCACCTCTCTCAAAAGATGAGCTGTGTGAGGTTTTAAACCTTCAGCAATGGTTGTCAAAACATCTTCCCAGCTTTTTACTTCTTCAATATCGTGGTAAATTCTGTTTTCGATAAAAATTCTTTCCAATGAAGAAAAATGCCAGCTTTCCTGTAATTCGTTCAATTCGATTTCCAATTCTTTTTTAAGTAATGAAACCGTGTGATCGGTATTCATTCTTAAAATTTCGGAAACATTCAGAAACATTGGTTTATCTCCGACAATTACACAGGCATTGGGAGAAATCGTTACCTGACAATCAGTAAACGCATATAATGCATCAATGGTTTTGTCGGGCGAAACTTCATTATGAAGATAGATCAGAATTTCAACTTTGTCTGAAGTATTATCTTCAATTTTTTTAATTTTAATTTTCCCTTTTTCGTTGGCTTTGATGATAGAATCAATCAGATCACCCGTATTTTTAGAAAAAGGAAGCTCAGAAATCATCAAAGTATGTTTATCTACCTGAGAAATCTTAGCTCTGGCTCTCACTTTTCCACCTCTGTGGCCGTCGTTGTATTCTGAAACATCAAGATAACCTGCCGTCAGAAAATCAGGGAAAAGTTCAAACTTTTTACCTTTCAAATAAGCTACTGAAGCATTGATTAACTCATTAAAATTATGAGGAAGGATCTTTGTGGAAAGCCCCACTCCAATTCCTTCAACTCCCTGAGCAAGAAGCAAGGGGAATTTTACGGGAAGATCTACCGGTTCGTTATTTCTGCCGTCATAAGATTTTGACCACACGGTGGTTTTAGGGTTGAAGACCACTTCCAAAGCAAAAGGAGTAAGCCTTGCTTCAATGTATCTCGCCGCAGCAGCAGAATCTCCGGTGTAAATATTCCCCCAGTTTCCCTGAGTATCGATCAGTAATTCTCTCTGCCCTATTCCTACCATCGCATCCGTAATCGATGCGTCACCGTGAGGGTGATATTTCATCGTATTTCCGACGATATTGGCGACTTTATTATATCTTCCATCTTCAAGCTCACGCATAGAGTGCATAATTCTACGCTGAACAGGCTTGAAACCATCATAAACGGATGGTATGGCTCTGTCTAAAATTACATAAGATGCATAATCCAGAAACCAGTCTTTGTACAGTCCTGAAACTTTTTTTAAGCTTTCGCCTTCGTGAGAGTTTTCTTCTATCATTATTTTCTTAATGTCTTCTTTCTTTGTTTGCTTTTGTCACTTTATTAAGCGAAAATTTTAAGTCGTTGACTTCTTTTTGTGTTAAATATGAGATCTCGTATTTCAAAACCGTAGAACCGCTGTTTTTACTGGAAATGGTAATATATAATCTCCTGACAAAGAACAACATGTTTATTGTCTCAAATTTCATTAATTTATATTTGGGAAATTCGTCATTCAAAGGTCTGTTCAGAAACGGAACAACATTTCTGTTTTTAAAATGAAGAGCTTCCCCATCGCTGTCGTATTCAAAGATCTGTCTTCCGCTTACATAATAAAGAATTAGCAGCAGAATCGGAACAATAATCAAAAGATAGCTTAAACCTCCTAAAATCTGAAATTTATATTTTTCTAATATAAAACCTATAATCCCTCCTAATAACATCATTAATAATAATGTGTTGATAAAATTGTAAATGGGAGTTTTGGTACGGTTACTTAATCTCATGGTTTGTGTTTTGTTTTTATTTTTGTTTTTCTTATTAAAATTATTCTACCTGAATGAAAATTTCTTTATCGCTGATATTTGAATCTTCTACAACCAGATTTTCAAGAATAAAGACCTGTCTGTCGGGTGTATTTTTACCCATGTAGAATTCTAATAGCTGCTCAATAGTCTGATCTTTCCCAAGAACAACGGGCTCTAAACGAATATCTTTTCCGATGAAATTTTTAAATTCATCCGGCGAAATTTCTCCCAACCCTTTAAATCGGGTGATTTCAGGGTTTTTACCTAATTCGTTTAATGCCTTCACTCTTTCCAGCTCAGAATAGCAATATCTTGTTTCCTTTTTATTCCTAACTCTGAATAATGGAGTCTGAAGAATATATAAATGGCCGTTTTTTATCACATCAGGAAAAAACTGAAGAAAAAAGGTAATCATTAAAAGTCGGATGTGCATCCCGTCAACATCGGCATCAGTTGCAATAATAACCTGATTGTATCTTAAATCCTCAAGACTTTCTTCGATATTCAAAGCTGCCTGAAGAAGGTTGAATTCTTCATTTTCATACACGACTTTTTTGGTTAAGCCGTAACAGTTCAATGGTTTACCTTTTAATGAAAAAACAGCCTGCGTTTCAACATCTCTTGATTTTGTGATAGATCCAGATGCAGAATCTCCTTCGGTGATAAATATCTGAGTTTCAGCTTTTCTTTCAGCTTTCTGATCGTTGTAGTGCTGTCTGCAGTCACGAAGTTTTTTATTGTGAAGCGAAACTTTTTTCGCTCTTTCTCTTGCTAATTTCTGAATTCCTGAAAGTTCTTTTCTTTCTCTTTCTGAAATCAAAATTTTTCTCTGAATCGCTTCAGCGATCTCAGGATTTTTGTGCAGGAAATTATCTAATTTGCTTTTTAAGAAATCAATAATAAAAATCCTTACAGTAGGACCATTCGGACCAATATCATTGGAACCTAATTTAGTTTTCGTCTGAGATTCAAATACAGGCTCTTCAACATTAATGGAAATTGCTGCAACAATAGATTTACGAATATCCGAAGCATCAAAGTTTTTATTAAAAAACTCACGGATTGTTTTCACATATGCTTCACGAAAAGCATTCAAATGCGTTCCACCCTGCGTTGTATTTTGTCCGTTGACAAAAGAGAAATAAGTTTCTGTCTGCGACTTATCAGTATGCGTTACCGCCAATTCTATATCATTATCTCTCAAATGAACGATCGGATACAACACATCATTTTCCAGTTCCTCTTCCAGCAAATCTTTAAGTCCGTTTTCAGAATAAAAAGTTTCACCGTTAAAAAGAATTTTCAGTCCCGGATTCAGGTAAGAATAATTTCGGAGCATTCTTTCGATATACTCTTTTCTGAATTTAAAATGAAGAAAAATATCGGCATCGGGAACAAACGAAATTTCAGTTCCATTTCTGTCTGAAGTATCTTTTTCAGCGTGATCTTCGGTGATGATCCCTCTTGAAAACTCAGCCATTTTCATTTTCCCGTCACGAAAAGAACGTACACGGAAGTAATCTGAAAGGGCGTTTACAGCTTTTGTACCAACACCATTCAAACCGACAGATTTTTTGAAAGCTTTACTGTCATACTTTCCTCCTGTATTCATTTTTGAAACCGCATCAACGACTTTTCCTAATGGAATTCCACGACCAAAATCACGGATCGTCACTTTTCCGTCATCGACTTTTATTTCAATTCTCTTACCAGATTTCATCCTGAACTCATCGATCGAGTTATCAAGAATTTCTTTAAGTAAAATATAAATACCATCATCCGCAGAGGAACCATCGCCCAACTTCCCGATATACATTCCGGGACGTAAACGGATGTGCTCCTGCCAATCGAGGGTTCTGATGTTATCTTCGGAATATACAGGGTTTATTTCTTGTGACATAAGTAATTTCAGCAAACATACAAAAGTACGAAATAGAACAAAAATATCCCAATATTCCGATTCGTTTTTTTATTATTTTTTCTCTTAAATATGCCAATTTTAATTTTTAATTACAAAACATTTTTTGACGTTACCATATCATTAAATTTCAAAAAATACTGTACATTCGAACTAAGTAAAAAAATTCCCGTTCATGATACATCTTCCCTTCTCTAAACTTTCTAATGTTGGCACTACCATTTTCAGTCAGATGACTCAATTGGCGAATGAAAATGAAGCCATCAATTTATCTCAGGGTTTTCCCGATTTTATGCCTGATTCAGAATTACTGGATCTTGTGAATCAGTTTATACAAAAAGGGTATAACCAATATGCACCGATGGGCGGAATGATTGGTCTGAAGGAAGAAATTGCAAGAAAAATTGAAAAAAGCCATCAAACAAACTATCATCCTGATTCAGAAATTACGATTACCGCAGGAGGAACTCAGGCAATTTTCACAACAATTGCAACTTTTGTTAAAAAAGATGATGAAGTAATCATTTTTGAACCGGCTTACGATTGTTATGAACCAACCGTCGAACTTTTTGGAGGAATTGTCAAGCGTTTCGAAATGAAAGCTCCCGATTATGAAATTGATTGGAATGAAGTTAAAAATTTAGTTTCGGAAAAAACCAAGATGATCATTCTGAATAACCCGAACAATCCATCAGGAAAGATTTTGAAGGAAAATGATATTCAGGAACTAATAAAAATCGTAAAAGATACTCCAATCCTGATTTTAAGTGATGAGGTGTATGAAAATATTGTTTTTGACGGAAAAGAACATTTAAGCATCTGCAAATATCCAGAACTGAAAGAAAGAAGTCTTTTGATCGCATCATTCGGGAAACTTTTCCATGTTACAGGCTGGAAAATTGGGTATTGTGCAGCTCCGAAAGCATTAACCGATGAATTCAGAAAAATCCATCAGTTCAATGTTTTTTCCGTGAACACACCGATTCAAATGGCTTTGGCTGAGTATATGAAAAATGATGAACATTATCTTGGGCTGAATCAATTTTTTCAGGAAAAGAGAGATTTTTTAAGACAAGGTTTAGCACAAACCTCTTTTGAGTTACTGAATTGTGAAGGAACGTATTTTCAGGCTTTGAAATATAATAAAATTTTGGATAAAAATGATTTTGATTTCGCTACGGAACTTACAATTAATCACAAAGTTGCGAGCGTTCCGTTTTCTTCTTTTTATAAAAATAGACTGAATGAAAATGTGATCAGACTTTGTTTTGCCAAGAAACAGGAAACTTTGGAAAGAGCAATTGAGAATCTGGCTAAACTTTAGATTTACAAAATAAAGTTTGTCATTCTGCAGAAATCCAAGTTCTGTTTAGATTCCTGCGGAATGACAAACAAACTGATTATAATTTAAAAATTGAGTACAACTATTAAATTAAATTAGCTTTATTTACAGAGTCTGTGAGAAGATATTTTATTTAAAAGAACATTCCACCGGAAGCTTCAATTCTTTGTGCTGTAATCCAACGAGCGTCTTCTGTACAAAGAAATGCAACTACTCCACCAATATCGTCCGGCAAACCTGCTCTTCCTAAAGCCGTGTTTCCAGCAATCATGGCATTGATATTTTTATCGTCTCTCGTTCTTCCACCACCAAAATCAGTTTCTATAGCTCCCGGAGCAACAACATTAACTTTGATTTTCCTTGCGCCCAATTCTTTAGCCATATATTTTGTCAGCATTTCAATTCCTGCTTTCATAGAACCGTAAACGGATGATCCCGGCAAAGCAAATCTCGCCAAACCTGAAGAAATATTAATGATTCCACCGCCGTCATTGATGAATGGCAAAAACTTTTGAGTCAAAAAGAAAACCCCTTTGAAATGAATATTAAACATTTCATCTACCTGGTCTTCCGTAGTTTCCATTATGGGCGAATATAATGCAGTTCCGGCATTGTTAATTAAGTAATCGATATTTCCGCTTCCTGTATTTTCTTTTAAATGGTCTGATACACTTTTAATAAATGTATCAAAACTTTTTACATTTCTTGTATCTAACTGAAAAGCAATTGCTTTTCTTCCCAAAGCTTTTATTTCATTCACTACATTTTCAGCTTCTTCTTTATTGCTGTGATACGTGATGATGACATCCAAACCTTTCTGAGCGATTTTCAATGCTGAATTTTTTCCTAATCCGCGGCTTCCGCCAGTAATCAATGCGATTTTTGTTCTGTTATCCATTTTTGATTTTTTTATTGATACAAAGTTCCGTCATTTCACAGATTCTTTATTTGCTTCAATCAATCTGAAATTTGCAAAATTCAAATTATGAACGAAATTCCAGAGGAGCAACTGTAGTTTTTCTTTTGAAGAAATTTGAAAAATGAGCGATCTCTTCAAATCCCAAAGCATAAGAAATCTCAGAAACATTCCATTTGGTTTGCTTTAATAAGATTTTTGCTTCCTGAATGATTCTGTCTGCAATAAATTCGGTAGTGGTTTTCCCTGTATTTTCTTTTAAATTTTTATTTAAATAATTCACATGAATTGCCAGTCTGTCTGCATAATCTTTGGCAACCTTCAACTGAATTCTCTGTTCTGGAGACTCTATCGGAAACTGTCTTTCAAGCAGCTCAATAAATAAAGAAACCACACGAAGCGAAGCATTGTGAGAAGTCGAAATTTTAGCAGCGGGCTGTAATTTTTGTCCGTAATGGATCAATTCAAAAACATAATTTCTGATGAGATCATATTTAAAAGCATAATCAGAATCAATTTCTTTTTTGATTTTTGAAAACAACATCTCAATTTCTTCCGCCAACTCATCATCAATTTCAAAAACAGGAATTGCACCAGGCTGAAATAAAGGCAGGTCTTCAAGAATATTCTGAGACTGATTTTTATTAAAAAAATCATCCGTGAAAACACAGAAACTTCCCGACTGATTTTCATCTTCCGGAACGTAATGATAAGGAACTTTTGGAGTTGCAAAAAGCAGCGCATTCTTTTTTATTGAAATAACTTTGTCTGCATATTCTGCTCTATTTTTCCCTCTGATCAGACTTATTTTATAATATTTCCTTCTGTTGTAAGGCATTTCAGATGTCCTTTTGACAGTTGCAAGTGTTTGTGCAATATTAAAAACATTAAAATGTCCAATATCCTTATGAAGACCTTTAGGGAAAATACTTTCAATATCTTTTCCAAGTTTTTTTGCCATTTCACCATAAAAGTCTTCTAAGGAAGCGTGAGCAATTTTTTCCATAATGCGGAATTTGTATGAATCAAATATAGAAATTTTTATGACACTGTTTGTCCGACCATCGTTAAAACCCATTTTCCTTTTTTATATTCTGCAGAATAATCACTTGAACTGCTACTGTCCCAACTGTTTATATAAAAAATATCAGGATTATTTTTATTCCTCTTTATTTTATCGATTCCATGTCTGGAAACATCAGTAATTTTCACATAGCTTGGCTGCGATTTCAAATCATCCGGAACAAATAAAACATGATATTTAGGATTTATCTCATGAAAGTAATCACAATCACTTATAAAAACTTCAAAAAAGTAACTGCGATCACGCATATTCTCATCTCCATAATCAGGAAGAAGCATCTCATAAAGTTGAGTGAATTTATTTTTCTCAGATTTAAACATCGGATTGAGATCTTTAAAATCATTAATTCCATCACCGTCCGAATCTTTCATATTTGGATTTAAGCCAAAACTATTTTCAAAAATATCATTATAGCCATCATTGTCGGAATCTCTCATTAAATCTTCTAATTTGATTTTAAACAATTTTCCGTCTGCAATCGCAGAATAATCGTCATATCCAGGTAAGCCAGCAACTTTAACAATTTTAACGAGGCTTCCTTCAAGTTCTAAAAAACCATCGTTGATTATTGGCTTTGTCTGAATTTCATTAAAATAATAATGACTGAAACTTAATCCTAAAAAATAAGCACTTGGTTTATTATTTTCAATTTTCAACAGCCAATATCCAAGATTATTTCCACCCAAACAGTATTGAATATTTCCCACACGCTGTTTACCAGAACATGAAAACTGATCATCAAATTTTTCTTTAAAATCTTTAAATTCTTCTTTTTTCTTTTCCCATTTTATTTCCTCTAATTCTTCACCTTGAAAATAATTGCGCTCGATACTGTCTTGTCTAAAGGTTCTGTAATCTTTCAAACTTATTACTTCAAGATAATTTGGTTTACTTTCAAGAATTTGCTTAGCTGTGAATGGCTTTTCTTCCAAATAAATATTCTCTTCTTCTTTTCCAATAAAGCAATTTTCTTGAGGAGTTTTCAAGCACGATACAAAAAGTAAGATAAACAGTAAAAACATTAAATATTTCATTAAAAAAATTTTCTATAAAGATAGCAAAAGCGCTCCCAAATTAATGAGAGCGCTTTTTAAAATATTACAACTAACCTTTAATACTTTTAAACATTAAATCTGAAGTGCATAATATCACCGTCTTGTACGATGTATTCTTTTCCTTCAACAGAAAGCTTTCCGGCTTCCTTTACTTTTGCTTCTGTCCCGTAGTTTATGTAATCGTTATATTTGATTACTTCTGCACGGATAAAACCTTTTTCGAAATCTGTGTGAATCACTCCTGCAGCTTGAGGAGCAGTCCACCCCTGTCCGATTGTCCAGGCTCTTACTTCTTTGACTCCAGCTGTAAAATAGGTCTGAAGTTTCAATAAATCGTATGCTTTTCTGATCAGACGGTTTACTCCCGGTTCAGTCAAGCCTAATTCTTCAAGGAAAATCTCCCTCTCTTCAAAAGTTTCGAGTTCGTTGATGTCAGCTTCGATTTGAGCGGCCAAAACAACAACTTCAGCATTTTCTTTCTGAGCCATTTCTTCAATCCTGGCAATCCATTCATTTCCGTTTTTGATAGAATTTTCGTCTACGTTGCAAACGTAAAGAACAGGTTTGTTAGTCAGCAACTGAACCCCTTCTATAATTGATGCTGCAAAATCATCCATCGGGAATTCTCTTGCATTTTTACCATCTTCGATAAATTTCTCAAGATTATGAAGCGTTTCATAAGTCAGAATATCTTCTTTCTTTCCAGACTTGATGAATTTTTTAGCTTTTTCGACTGCTTTTCCAACAGTTTCCAAATCTTTTAACTGAAGTTCGATATCAATAATTTCTTTATCTCTCATCGGATCTACAGAACCTTCAACGTGAATGATATTACCGTTTTCGAAACATCTTAAAACATGAATAATCGCTTCGCATTCTCTGATGTTGGCAAGAAACTGATTTCCTAAACCTTCACCTTTGCTCGCTCCTTTCACCAAACCGGCAATATCAACGATCTCTACAACCGCCGGCAAAACTCTCTCGGGGTTTACCAGTTTTTCAAGCTCAAATAATCTTTGATCCGGTACCGAAACTGTTCCTAAGTTAGGCTCAATCGTACAGAAAGGATAATTGGCTGATTGCGCTTTAGCATTGCTTAAGCAGTTAAAAAGAGTTGATTTACCTACATTCGGTAAGCCTACGATTCCACATTTCATAACGAAATTTTATTTTTATTAGTATTATGCAACCTTTCGGTTTCATATTGTAAAATTCAAAATTTTATTCTTAAAGATCAGAGTCTGAAACAAATCCAATTTTTAAATTTCGGACTTTAAAACCTTTAACTTTAAGCGTGCAAAGATAGTGAAGTTTAATCGTATTTGAAAATGATTTATTTATAATTAGATTTTTGAATAAAGTCGTACATTTTTTCAATAATTGAAACAATCTTTGGATTGGATTTTAAATCATTCCAAGTAATTTCTCCTTTCTCTTCTAAATCTAAAACCTTATAACTAACTTCAGCTTTATTCATTAAAGTTCCTTCCGATTTATCCCAAATCTTATTCAATTCTGGAACATTTAGTTTAATATTTCTCAAAAGTTTTCCAATGTATGAATTCTTATACGTTTCTTCATTTTTTCTTTGTAGTGAAGCCGAAATTAAACTTTGAACTCTTGTAAATTCCTCTTCTGTTTTCACTTTTCTTTTGTCACAAAAATGAATTAAAACTTTATCCCAAACTTTAAAAGGTAAAAGGTTTTCTATTTCTTTGTAATCCTTCGTAGTCTGATATTCAAAATTTTCATTTTCAGACGCTATGTCTTCGTAAATCTTATGCTTTTCCACTCTATAATCACCATCATAATCAGAAATCAAAAATATTTTATTGTTAATTGAAAAGGCATTAACTTTTTCTTTTAATTCTTCTTCATCAAAATTATAATGATCAATATTACTTCCAGCATATTCTATAAAGGCAAACTCAATATCTTCTTTGGGATAAATGAACTTTTTATCTTTACAATACGCTTTTAAAAATGCTTTTAAATAATTACGATCAGAAATTCCTTCTACCCAAATGGAACAATTCGCTAAAAACACAGATGAATTGGTCACTCCAAGATACTGAAGCGCAGAATTATCTCCATGATTTACATTCTTGACAACAAATTTATCTTTATTTATTTTGTTAAAAAGAAAAATTGAAATGTTTTCTTTTTCGATTGTTAAATCTAAAAAATGATTTGAATGAGTTGAAATAAAATAAGTTAGTTTTTTTTCCTTTAGAAATTTATTTGTGGTAATTTGTTCTAAGAACAATCGCTGCATTCCTGGGTGAAGATTTATTTCCGGTTCATCAATGAATATTAAACTTTCATTTTCGCAGGTATAAATTTTATACATCAAGATGAATAATGCCTGAATACCATCACCTAAATCATGCAGATCATTGCTCTCATTATCAATGAAAACATTGATAATTTCAGAGTCGTCTTTACCATCATGTTTATTATAAATATTAAATTTAGCAACAATTTCAATTCTTTTACCTTGGAAAAAGTTTTCTGAAAGAAATTGTTCAAACTTTTCAAATGACTGTCTTTTATCTTTTACATCATTTCTAATGTTAACTATTTGATAATATAAATCTAAGCCGGTGAAAATTGAAACTTTTGTTTCATCTAATTCATGGCTTTTAATAATAGTGTTTTTAAAAATATCTTCTGAAATTTTTGAATTTCTTTCTCCTTTTTTTTCAAAGATTGAATGTGCGGTTCTTAATGTGGGAATAAAAATTTTTTGCTTTTCTGTAAAATCTTCACCTAATTGATCTCTCATTTCAGTTAGCAAAAAGTCTAGAGTTTCCTGCTTTTGATCAATTAGACGAGTGAAGTTAAGATTTGTTGGTAGTGAAAGGGTTTTACCTACGTCATCAGTTAAAAAATTAAAAATGTTTAAATTAAAAGTAATCTGTTTTAACATTGCTGTTTGTATTTCTACATACGATAGCTCCTTAAAACTCAACTGACGAGCCTTATCTTGAAATGTTCCATATTTAACATTATTATTAGCGTTGTAGGCACCAAAATTATTGGATGATATAAATTTATTATAATCACTTATAAGTTTTTGCAAGTAATTTCTATCTTCCTTGTTGACTATTTTTGATTTTAAGAAAGACCTTATAAACCTGCTTTTACCACTATTATTCGCACCTACTAAAATATTTATATCAGATAAATCTTTTACTCTTTGTAATTTTTCATCATTATCATTAAAATAACTCTCATAATCTTTTTTTTCCGAAAATATAATATCAAATTTATTATCCATACATATTAGTTTCCTCAAAAATACCAAAACTATATCACAAAAAAAATCTGCCAAGTAATTGACAGATTTTCAGAAATAATAATTTTATCAGTGCGTTTTTATGGGTTTGCTCCCGTGGCGTTCTGCGCAAGCTCTGCGTCGTCTGGAAGTGTTTCCAATGTTTTATCTAATGTAAATAGAGATTCGTCGCTTGCTCTGTCTCCACCGGCAATTTTTAATTTATCAATTAGATTCATCGCAAATGTTTCTTCTTCAATTTGTTCTTTTACGAACCATTGTAGAAAATTCCATGAAGCCCAGTCTTTTTCTTCAAAAGCAATATTCACCAAATTGTAGATTGCCGTTGTATTATCTACTTCGTGTTTGAAAACAAGATCAAAACAGTCTGTCAGACTTTGCGGTTCCTGACCCGGAGAAGGGAGTGCCGTTATGGTTGGTTTTCCGCCTCGGTTGAGGACGTACTGCATAAATTTCACTGCATGATCTCTTTCTTCCTGAGCGTGACGGAAAAGAAAGTTTGAAATTCCACCATATCCTTTATCGGCTGCCCAAATTCCGTAAGAGAAATAAACTCTTGATTGTAAATCTTCGGTATTCATCTGGTCACTTAGTGCCTGTTCAAGTCTTGGTGAAAGTCTATTGGTATTCATAATCGTATATTTTAGTATTTGTACTTCAAAGGATACAAAAATGATTCCGATAGTGCAAAACACAATTATAATTGATTATTGGTAATTGATAACTTATTATTAATCAAATTTTTAAGCAAATAATTTATAGTCAGTCTAAAATAAAAAATCAGCTCACTGTTATGAACTGATTTGAATTACATATTTTTAAAACTAATAAGGTCTATTTAATTGAAGATTATTAAGAGATTGCTTTGTTCCTCGCAATGACAAAGCAATAATAAACTCCAAAACACTCCCACAACCCTACTTCACTTTCTTCGCCATATAATCACTTTCATTTCCCAAACGGTCAATTGCTTTTATTGCAATAGCGTTAAGATTTTTTCCGTCTTTGCTTTTTGAAATTTCCTTTGAAAGAGTTTCCAATGTCAGGATCTCGGTTTCCCAAACTCCGTTGTACTGCGTGAAAAGTACCCATTGGAAAATATTCCCTATGTTTTTAGAACTCCAGCTTGTTTGGATAAAACTTCCGTTATCGTTTGTAAATAAAGTCGGTTTTTCTAATGGGACTGACTTGATCCATGGACTTTTTGGTACTAAAGCTTTTTCTTTATACGGTCCGTTTTTCAATGTGGAAAGCATATTTGAGTTTTTAGTCAGACCGGCAATACTCCAGTGAATTTCACCAGCATCATTGTTTAAAATCTGTCTCGACAGCTCAATCTGATTTTTAATTTCTGTTGGTCTGTCGGAAACTTTAATTTCAACTGTATTCAATCCCGGCCAAAGATGACGATTCATGGTATTTTCTGACTTCCACCAGTTTAACAAAGAACCGAAAGACTGTCCTTTTGATTCGATCGGCCAGTATAATTGAGGTGAGAAATAATCTATCCAGCCTTTATTCAGCCACAATTTAGCATCAGCAAACAATTCATCATATTGTGATGAGCCTGCAATTCCTTCAGGATAACCCGGTTTCCAAATCCCAAACGGACTGATTCCGAAACGTACGTAATTTTTTTCTGCATGAATTTCTTTATAAATTCTTTCTACAAATTTATTGACGCTGTCTCTTCGCCAGTCATTTCTTGAAAGCGTTCCGCCAGAATTGACATAGGTATTCCAGCTTGCAGAATCAGGAAAATCGGCTCCACGATTATACGTTGCATAAGGATAAAAATAATCATCAAAATGGATGGCATCCAAATCATATCTTTTCACCAAATCTTTCACGACATTAGAAACATGCCCCTGCGTTTTCGGATTGGCAGGATCAAACCAATACATTCCGTTTTTTAATCTTATGGTGATATCAGAAAGCTTATTCACCATCGACTGGCTTGAAACTGCACCTCCGTTGGAATGATGTGCTCTGTAAGGATTTAACCACACATGAAGCTCCATTCCGCGCTTGTGTGATTCTTCAATCCAGAACTGTAACGGATCGTAATTCGGATATGGCGGTTGGCCTGTCTGACCCGTCAGGAAATATGACCATGGTTCCAATTCGCTTGTATACAAAGCATCTGCAGAAGGACGTGCCTGAAAAATTACAGCATTAAAATTATTTTCCTGAAGCATATTCAACATAGCAATTGCTTCCGCTTTTTGCTGTTCTACAGAAAGATTATTTCTCGAAGGCCAGTTGATATTGGCAACACTCGCAATCCATGCACCACGAAATTCACGATTGATTGCAGGAAGATTAACTTTAAAGTCTTCTTCGATGGGTGTGATGATCTGTGGCTTAACGGCAACAGCAGAATCTTTAGTTTTAGCTTTATATCTGTTTTCTTTAGGTGTATTTTTTACCGTTGAAGTATTTTTCTGTACAGAACACGAACTGCTGAATGAGGCGAAAAAGCCCAACAACATTATCATTTTTATTTTATCAATCTTCATTTTTTGATAGACTATTTAATTATGATTTTAAAAATTTCAAGATAACAAAATTTAATATAATTAAAACAAAAAAGCCCCGAAAATCGAGGCTTTAATATATTTAAGAATGTAAGATTACGCTTTCGCTCCTCTTTCAATTCTTTTTCTTTCTTCTTCAGAAAGTACTTTCTTTCTCATACGGATGAAGTTAGGAGTTACCTCGATTGCCTCATCAGATTGGATATATTCCATACATTCTTCAAGAGAGAATAAGATTTTCGGCGCAACACCTGTATCTTTATCTTTCCCTGAAGCTCTCATGTTATTCAACTGTTTTGCTTCAACAATGTTTACAACTAAATCTCCCGGCTTGTTTTGTTCACCGATCACCATACCTGCATAGATTTCCTCACCCGGATCAACATAAAACTTACCTCTATCCTGTAATTTAGCAATAGAATATTCTGTTGCAGGACCCTGAGTTTTGCTGATCAATACCCCATTACTTCTTCCAGGAATCGCACCTTTGAAAGGCTTATACTCTGTGAAACGGTGTGCCATGATAGCTTCACCAGCAGTAGCCGTCAACATCTGAGAACGCAATCCGATCAAACCTCTTGAAGGAATTTCGAATTCCATGTGTTGCATTTCACCTTTCGTTTCCATAATGTGAAGATCTCCTTTTCTCTGAGTAGCCAAATCGATAACTCTTGAAGCATATTCTTCAGGAACATCAACAACCAAAGATTCGTACGGCTCACATTTTTCTCCGTCGATTTCTCTCAGGATAACTTGTGGCTGTCCGATAGTCATTTCATACCCTTCTCTTCTCATTGTTTCAATTAAAACAGATAAGTGAAGAATACCTCTACCGAATACCAAGAAAGTGTTTGCATCATCAGTCTGCTCAACTCTTAATGCTAAGTTTTTCTCTAATTCTTTCGTTAATCTTTCTTTCAGGTGGTTTGAAGTTACATATTTACCATCTTTTCCGAAGAAAGGTGAATTGTTGATTGAGAACGTCATGTTCAACGTAGGCTCATCAATAGCCGTTCTTGGCAATGGTTCAGGGTTTTCAAGATCTACGAAAGAATCTCCGATCTGGAAAGCATCAAAACCTACAACAGCACAGATATCTCCTGCTTTTACTTCGGTTACTTTTTTCTTACCAAGACCTTCGAACACGTATAGTTCTTTTACTTTTCCTTTCACTACTTTTCCGTCTGCCTGAGCAAGACCGATCCACATAGATTCTTTAATTTCACCTCTGATTACTTTCCCGATCGCAATTCTTCCTAAGAAAGAAGAAAAATCAAGAGAAACAATCTGCATCTGCAAGTTACCTTCCTCCACTTTCGGCTCAGGAACATATTGTAAAATCCCGTCTAATAATGGGAAAATATTATCAGTTTGTTCTAGTGACGTGTTGAACCAACCTTGTTTAGATGAACCGTAGAATGTAGGGAAATCCAACTGCTCTTCGGTAGCTTCAAGGTTGAAGAACAAATCAAATACCTGATCGTGAACTTCTTCAGGACGACAGTTTGGTTTATCAACTTTATTGATTACAACCAAAGGTCTAAGACCTAATTCCAAAGCTTTCTGAAGTACGAATCTTGTCTGAGGCATTGGTCCTTCGAACGCATCTACCAACAAGATCACACCGTCTGCCATTTTAAGAACTCTCTCTACCTCACCACCAAAATCGGCGTGACCAGGAGTGTCGATAACGTTGATTTTAACGTCTTTATAAGTTACAGAAATATTTTTTGATAAAATGGTAATCCCTCTTTCTCTTTCAAGATCGTTGTTATCCATTATTAATTCTCCACTTTCCTGATTTTCTCTGAAAATGTTTGTAGCATGAATAATCTTATCAACCAAAGTAGTCTTACCGTGGTCAACGTGTGCGATAATCGCAATATTTCTAATGTTTTGCATGAATGATTTTTACGGGTGCGAAATTAGTGATTTTTAATGAATTAACCACTAAAAGTTTTATTAATTAACAAATTCATAATGAGAAGGTTTTGTGAAGTTGCGAGTTTTGACTGGTTAGTTTTGAGTTTTTGCAATGTTTTTTTAAGGAAAATATGAGATTGAGATAAAGAGGTTGAGCTTGTAAATTTTTCGACCCGATTCTAAACAGCGAAAATAATTTTATTTACAAAAAATGATCTATCTTTTTCTACACTCTAATAAACCAGAAAAGGCTTGAATCATTCGATCCAAGCCTTCTTTATATATGCATATTCAATTTGATTATGCGTTCTGGTCTTCGTGTTTGCCTTCTTTGATCTCTTCTACCATTTTAGCATTGAAAGCCGGAAGGTCTTTCGGAGTTCTGCTCGTAACCAAACCATTGTCTACCACTACTTCACTGTCTTCCCAGACTGCTCCTGCATTTTTCAAGTCTTTACTGATGGAATCTACTGACGTCAGGTTTCTTCCTTCTACCACCTCAGCGTTGATCAGAATCTGCGGACCGTGACAGATTGCCGCAACAGGTTTATGCTGACTGAAAAAGTCTCTTACAAAACTTAAAGCTTTTTCGTTGGTTCTCAGCTGATCCGGATTGATTACTCCGCCCGGCAAAACCAATGCGTCATACTCTGAAGCCGATACCTCATCTAAAGTTTTATCAACATCATATTCTTTTCCCCAGTCTTTCTCTGCCCAAGCCTTGATGGTTCCTGATTCGGGACTGATGATGTGAGCCGTCCAACCCTGTTGTTCCAAATGCTCTTTTGGAGATTTTAATTCACTTTCTTCAAAACCGTGTGTTGAAAGAATTGCAATTTTCTTAGACATAATACTATAATTTTTTGGTGTTATATGCTTACTTCAAAGAAAATATGATGCCGTGCTAATCAATAGAACTTATAAAAATTTGTTAAAATGATCTGTTGGGTGTTTGTTGGTGATTGTCAGTTTTTAATTTTTAATTTAATGAAAATGATGATCAGTATCTGTAACAAAATGATCAGTCCGATTTTGAGGAGAAAACTTTTCTTTGATATTTTATGTCTGAAAATGAGTATTCCCAAAATCGCTCCAAGAGTGCCACCTAAAAACGTCATTATATAAAGTGATAATTCTGAGATTCTTCTTTTGTGTTTTACAGCTTTCCATTTATCCAGTGCAAAGGTTGTGAAAGTGATCAGATTGATGAATAAAAGCAGGTACAACATGACGGCAAATCTAAAACAAAAATAAATATCATAAAACACACCTCATCTTTGATTTCAGCAGGATAAAAGTTTTTACATTTGTTGACCATAAAAATGAATCAATGATAGTACAGGATTTAGTGGGCAGCTACTCCATACAAGGCAGTAATCAGGAAGAAACGGATCACATTTCTTATCACGGTGTTCTGACGCTTTCTCTTGACGAAAACAACCGCATCATCGCTCAGTGGATCATTGGTGACCACGAACAAAAGGGAACAGGATTTTTTAAAAATGATATTTTAGTGATCAATTTTAATTACGAAGGCGACGATCAGAAAATATACAAAGGAACTGCTGTTTACCGTTGTCTTACTAAAGATATTCTGGATGGCTTTTGGTCTGAAAAGCATGGTGATCCTTTGTATCTTGGAAGTGAATATTGTGTACGGATTAATACGACTGAGTTTTTGAATTGATAGTTTTATAATTTTTCTAAATCTCTTAGCCAGCTTTGACTATACAAAGCTTACTTACTTTTATAACTCCTTTAATTTCTCTCTTAGTCAAATCTATACCATTTGGTAAACAAGTTAGATTATTATCAATTACCATTTGAGCAATTTGTTTAACTTTTTGTTTTACCTTATATTTGCAGCACCACACCATGTGAACATTTTTTTCATCTCTTTAATCTGTTTTATTCTTCATTAATTCTTCAAGTTCACATACCTTATCATATTCTTTATTATGAATTTTTCCACTGGTGTAGTCAATTTGTACCGTTTCAAGAAAGTCTTTGAAGTCGCTATTCATCGCTAATTTATTTATTGTTTCAAAATCTAAATCCTTTTTATGTTTTGCGGGAATTATTAATTCAGAAGAATGGGGATCATCTGTATTTAATTCGATAACTCCTATTCCAAAGGATAATGAAAGGCGTTCAAGTTCTTTCATAAAATCTTCGTCTTCAGATATTCTTGCAGCAACAAGATAAGATTCGTTTGCCCAGGAAGAATTAGACACACACTGAAAAAAACTTTCCCTTAAGTTGGCAAAACTCAATTCTCTTTTGATTTCAAAAGAATATAAAACAATTGATCTAATACCAATTGCATTGCTAAAATTACCAACTTCTTTTTTCCAGTCCTGAGTTCTATAATAGCATCCTACCATATCGGGATGAACCCACTCACCAAACTCTTTTTTGCTGGAAACACTATGATTTATAGTTTTAGTATAACATTGCATATAATAATATGCATGAAATGTAAGGTGCTTATGAAGATCTTTTTCCAGAAAATCAAATTTCTTCTTCTTTGATAAAACAGGCTCTTCAGGAATTGTATTTTCATACATATCAACTTTATCAGCCATTGTTTTTAGATAAAACCTTTTTGGTCTAGAATCTGTTTTTGAGAATATTGACTTAGGATTATCTTTTGCATTAACATAAATTAAAGCACCTAAAGTAGCCCAAGGAGTTTTTCCTTCAGAATTAAGTTGCTTATCATATCCTTTTTCTATAGCCATATTCCAAATTTCGTTGGCGGTTAAGGGTTTATTTTCTTCCTTTAATATGCGTTCTGCCAGTTCTAAAAATGTCATCTTATGAGAGTTTAGTTATTCAAAAATTCCTTCAATTTATTCCTTTACCTATTCCTCTTAAAATTCTCCGCCTGTTCCAGCACATTCTTATACACATCATCCTGCGTAATTGGTGGATAACCGAACTCGTGCAGCTTCACAATAATTTCCATCTTTAACTGCGCTTTGATGTCATCCCTGTCACTCCAATCCGGAAACTTGGCGGTATCATCTACAATCCTCTTGATTTCTCGGGCGAGCTCCAGCATTTTGTCTTTGTCAAACTCAAAACCGTATTGCTTACAAACCATATCCAGAATATCGTAGAAGGCTTTCTCTTCGTAATTGATACCAAGATCTTCAAACGAAGCCATTTCAGTACGAAGTTTCAAAATAAGTTCAAGAATCTGTTCGGAAGTAGTCGCTTGAATACCATCATAATCCAGCAGGTTTCCTTCACTTCGTTCGTTATAGCTGTTGATGATTTTCTGAAGCCTTTCAGAGAACTCAATGCCTTTTACTTTGTTGACTTTTTTGAAATCAGAAATGGCCTGTTTTAAAAGGCGCTCAAGGATTTTAATCTTGGTATTAGGCAATTCTAGTGCATTGATTTTTTCTAAAAACTTATCGTTAAATAAATCTATTGCATTGGCTTTATTGTCATCGAGTTTAAAGATTTCCTCCACGCCTTCCGAAACGATGGCATCTTCTACCATTTTGCTCACTTTGGCATTCATTTGTGCGGTGTCGGGAGCTTCACCTTTGGTCAGCTTGACAACAATCGATTTAATGGCAAAATAAAAATGAATCTCATCGGTTTCTTTGTCATTAAAGATTTCCGAACCGCAGGTTAAATTATAAGCTGCCTTCAGTTTTTTCGTCACATCCACAAAGAACTTTTCAGACTTTTCGGTAAGTAATACCAATTCAGAGGCACGGTTAAGACAATGCAACTGCTCGACAGGCGAACCTTTGAAATAATCAGTGGTATCGAATTGATAGAAAAATTGTCGCAGTAAATCTAACTGATCTCGGACGATAATCACCGCTTTATCGAGGTCTTCAAAATCGTCTGCCGCAGTTGTGTTATTGAATAAGCCCAAAGCATGATTCAGGTTTTTCTTGATGCCAATGTAATCGACAACCAGACCCTTGTCCTTGCCTTCAAACTTTCGGTTCACACGTGAAATCGTCTGTATCAGGTTATGCGTCTGCAATGGCTTGTCGATGTAAATTGTATCCAAAAACGGAACATCAAAACCAGTCAGCCACATATCAACCACTATGGCTATTTTGAAATTAGAATGGATTTGTTTAAACTGCCGATCAAGTTCTTTTCGGTCTTCTTTATTGCCGAGTAGATTCCACAAACTCTCTTCGTCATCTTTGTTTCTGGTCATCACCATTTTGATGCGCTCGATGGGTTTGATTTCTTTCTGCTCCTTTTCACTCAGGTTTTCCGCAAGACTTTTTTCATTCCATTCCGGTCTTAGCCTGATGATTTCTTTAAAAAGTTTGTAGGCTATTTCTCTTGAGGCACAAACGAACATTACCTTTCCGGCAACGGTCGCTTTCTCTTCGATTCGTTTTTCATAATGTGTAATGAAATCTTGCGCAATCGCTTCAATTCTTCCAGGGTCGCCCAAAATTACTTCCATTCTGGCAATCGCTTTTTGGCTGGCTTCCACGTGATATTCCGAAGCGCCTTCCGCAACGGCATTTTGATAGTACTGTTCAATTTCCACCACTTTGGAATGGTTCAGATTGACTTTTGCAGCACGTCCTTCATACACCAGTCGAACCGTAATTTCATCCACCACCGATTCAAACATGGTGTAGGAATCTACCACAGGACCAAACACATCCAGAGTCTTATCAATCGGCGTTCCCGTAAATCCTACGTACGTCGCATTCGGAAGAGAATCGTGAAGGTATTTGGCAAAACCATAGGATTTTTTCACACCGTCTTCATCGATGCGGACTTTCAAATCCAGATTCACCTGCGAGCGGTGGGCTTCGTCGGAGATACAGATGATATTGGTTCGCTCACTCAGCACCTCATCGTCTTCTGCAAATTTCTGAACGGTCGTCAGAAAGACGCCGCCACTTTCCCTTCCCCGCAATCTTGTGCGAAGATCGGCTCTAGATTCTATGTTGATAATATTTTCATCGCCAATAAAATCCTTGGCATTGGTAAAATCCCTTGACAGCTGGTCATCCAGATCGGTACGGTCGGAAATAATAATGATGGTCGGACTTGCCAACTGCGTAGAACGCATTAATAATCTTGAGAGATAAAGCATTGTATAACTTTTCCCACAACCTGTCGCGCCGAAGTAGGTTCCGCCCTTTCCGTCGCCTTCCGGTTTGCGGTGCTTCTGGATACTGTCAAATAGTTTGTTGGCAGCATAATACTGCGGATAACGGCACAGGATCTTTTCTTCTCTTTTAGTCGTATCGGGAAACCAAATAAAGTGATGCAGAATATCACAAAGCCTTTGCTTGTTCAGCATTCCGTGGACGATGGAAGTGGCGGTATGAATTCCCGTCAATGCTTTCCTTTCTTCGCCTGTTATTTTATGCCAACCGTAGAAGAAACCGTAAGGTGCAAACAGAGAACCTGCTTTGTTGTTCACGCCGTCGCTGATGATGCAGAATGCATTGTATTTCATCAGTTCTGGTATATGATTTTTATAGCGAACTGTCAACTGTTTAAAAGCATCATAGATTGTAATTTTCTCCTCAATCAAAGTTTTAAACTCAAAAACCACCAAGGGAATTCCGTTGATATACAGAATCAAATCCGGAATGCGCAGTTCTTTTCCCTGAATCTCCAGCTGGTTCACAATCTTAAAGTGATTGGTTTTCAAAAGAATGGCGGAATCTATATCGATGTAGCGGATGTGCAAATCTTTTTTAGAAGGATTGTTTCTCTTAAAAATCAGACCGTCTGCCAGGAGTTTTCCAATGTATTTATTGCTGTCATACAGATTGGAAGCAGGTTGATACGCCAGTTCATTGATAAGGGTTTCCAGTTCTATCGCTTCCAAATCAGGATAACGCGACAGCAGAAAATCACTCAGATCTTCCCGAATCAAAACCTCCTGATGAGATGCCCGAACTACGTCTTTGCCATTCACGTACTCGTAGCCTTCCTCTTTCAGAAGATGGATGAATGATTTTTCTAATTGGGATTCGGTGTATTTCATCCTTTATTTATCAATTATTAAAACTCTGACCTAAACCCATTAATCTTACTCTCTCTAAATATTCGTAAATCATGGATGAATTATATTTAGCATTTCCCACATCATCTTTCTCTTTTTCTAACGCAATTGCTAGTAATGCATATTCATTCTCTAATGATGTAGAAAAAATTCCTTGATCATCTGTATTTATAGAAACTGATAACTGTGGGCAATTTTTGATAATTTCTTTATCTAATTCAAGCCCTAAATTATGAAATCTGGTAATTGGATGTTTTGAATATCTTTTAAAAGTTCCTATTAAATAATTTGAAGTGGGATTGGTTTCAATTGCTATGTTCAAATCCTTAATGTCGTGCATCATTTTTTTCTGAACTTCTTCCACTAACTCCATATATGCATGAGTAACATCGAATTGTTTAATTAGATTCCCAGCAATCTTGATTTTAGAATTAAAATGATAAGCCTGGACTATTCTTTTAGCATCTATACTTAATCTAATATTTTTTATCTTAGGATATTCCTCATTGATACGACATCTTTCCCAATATGTAAGATTTATTTTTCTGTACACATCTATTTCTAGATTATCAAAGTAGAGATATGGGTCATCTCCCCTCAATTTCCATGCATCAAAATAAGTTGTATGTGAGACATTTTTTTCTCGTAATGGATGTGTACTATCATAATTTGATGTGTATAGTTCAAAATACAGATTCTCATACAACTTCTCAAGCCTATTAATCTCATTACGGTGTATTGAAATACCATACTTTCGTATTTTTGCCAGAAGCCAAACAATATTATCTAATACAATTTGTTTAGGTAACATTAATTTATTTTGCTTGAAGTCGTAATATTCTTTAACACCAAAGCCTAAAGCTAGAGCGTGACCAATACGATCTCCTTGTTTCAAATTCAAAAATTTCACACTTTCATCAATTGATCGTAAACCATCTACCAAATCATAGAAATCTTCTCCTGCATGATAAGTTGCATAAATTTTAGGTTCATCTAGACTATCTTTTAGATGATCCAAATGTCCTCTTAATTTATGATTCTTTAGATATCTAAAGCCTTGCGCAAACACTTCTGGGTTTGCATCAAACTCACTTGATGCAGCATCAATACCTCTAATCAGATTAGATAAAGGAGAAGTGCTTTCTCTCAATCGACTAACTGCAATAGATTGATTTTTAATTTCTTCTCTCAAACGAGAATGTCTGCAAAGTATACTACTCGAAATATTATTTAATTTTTGATTATCTCTTTTTTTTATATAGTGTATCGTATAAAAAATATTATTTTTTGTTAGATAAGATCTTTCTTTTCCTCGATTATTTTTTAAGTAAATTCTAGTTTTTTTTAGCAATGTCCTTATTGCATTTTTTCTAAGCGCATGATTATATCCATCAATAGCTAATTTCAATTTAATCACATTGTCCTTAGGAGCAATACGTAACTCAAAAGAATTTATTTTAATATGCTTTTTTGTATCGTGCACCGCTAAATTTATAAATGCTGTATGATAAATACTACCATCTGGCAGAAAATATTCTTTTCTATCTTGATACTTAGCGAAATTAGCAAACCCAACTTTGTCGTTAACCTGAATTAGTTCCGCACGAAACTGTGCTTTAATAAGCAAATATGAATGAAAGAGATAATTGTATTCTTGAAAGTCCCTGTCTTTTTTAAAAACTAATTGGAAGCAGTCGTACATTAATTTACGTTCACCATAAAAAACGTAAGATTTATCAAAATTACTCTTGTGTATATTCTTTGGTATAGCATAGTCAATCGTATGATTTCTGTCACTATTGTACTGAAATTTGTGTCCAAGATCAAACTTCAATAAATTTATATTTTGTGAGATCTCCCGTATTTTTAATAGCAAATCATATGACTGTTCAGAATTACTATCTTTAGATATATCTGCATTTATAACTGAACTAATTTTATGAATCTTACAAAATAATAAATATCTGATATAAGCAGCTTTATAAACTAATATTTTTAATTCTTTCGTTGAACTTAAAGACGCATTTGAAATTTTTGTCAATAGACTTAAATCCTTTTCGAGCATCAAAAATTCATTCTCGAATTTTGTTGGATTATTCATCAAGTTAAGCCAGCTTAAATCGAATACCGGACCCGATCCTTTTAAATGAAAGTGATTATCAGCGAGTCCCTTATTTAATAGAAGTCTTAAACGCTTATTATCAGAAAAAGCAGTTGGTCGCCAGGAAAAAAAACTTCTGTTACTTTTTGACCTATTATCAATGTATGCAAAATACGATGTAGTCAACAAATCTTCGCCTGTATAGTATGATAAGTCTCTCCATTTTAATAAATGATGATAATTGACAAAAGGCTCCTGATTTTCTTCTACTAAAATTTTTGAATTAAAATGATTTAGGATATTAAAATAGTTTTTACTACCATTTTCAATATCTATAAACCAATCATTTTCTAACTTTTGAAATACATTACTGATTTCATCCAAAGAATAATTAGAAAACGCTTGAAAACCTCTTTCCAGAAAGGTCAGTTTATTAATAAATTTTAAAGAATTTTTTGTTCTTAAAATATAATCTGGGCAATAATCAACGAATAACAAGCGAATAGATTTCCGAATATTATCCATTGGAAATCTTATTTAATAAATTATGAATATTATTTAAGCCGTTATTATATTGTCTATCCATTTGGCTTCTGAATTTTTTAAATTCCTGGTGAATTTCTTTATCTTTAACAAAAAGCTTAACGAGAAAATTCATGGCCTGTTTAGTTCCTTGCGAAGTATTTTTATTTGTTTTATCAAAATATTTTTCATATTTCTCAAGCGCTTTTTGAGCAGTTGCAATAGTTTCTGATGAATATGTTTGTAAAAAATTATTTCTATAAACATCATCTATTATTTTACAATATTCTTCTCTGTTATTGAACCATATATTATAAATCGGATTATTTATAATGGTTTCCGAATCAAGAAAATTTAGGAATGGATATTTCAATTTGAGATCTTTAACAACAAATGGAATACCCACAAATACATAATCAAAAACAATATCAGAGTAAGATCCTAGTGAATCTTTCATTTTATGTTTAGAGAAATTATCTAATCTTTTATTGAATTCATTTAGAAATAAAGGATTTAAAAAAAGAGATTTTAAATTTTGATTATTTACACACCAATCAATACATTCATTAACTAAATCAGAAGAAGTAGGCATATTTTCATTTATACAAAACAAGCTTACAATTGGAAAAAGTGGACTAAAACAAGCATTGTCGTATAATCGTGTTAATCGCTTTCTTTCGTAAATATTCTCGTCATCTAGTCTGTAATCAGCTTTTAGTGAACCTGTATATATTATAAAATAGTTCAACCATACTTCATGATCCGGAAAGCTCTCAACAACAGATTTATAATTAAAGACAATTTGATCTCTTCGAAAATCATCTTTCAACTGTCTAGGAAATATTGAGTAGTGATCATTAACTAATCCGCCTTTTAATAAATTTGTCTTTAATATATCAGAGAAATTAGAAATTCTAAAAGCGGTATATATCCTAAGAAAATCAATAAATCTTTTATTGTTATAATCATTTAATCCACAATTATCCTCGATGTAATTAAAGCTAGATGTTAAATCAGCTATGGATATATTATAAGGATTTTTGGTATTGAATATCTCTGTAGTAATTTCTGATTGTCCATAAGTATGATCAAAATCAGTTAGAGAGTTTAATAATTGAATTAAAAACATTTCATCATTTGCGTTACTCAGTTTATTTAACACCATTACCTTATTACTATCAAATTCAGAACTGATCCTGTAATAGAGATAATTCTCAAATTTTTTAAGACTATCTCTATCTTTAAAACAGCTTACTAATTCATTATAGCTTCTTAATGTATCAGGAATTAAAATATTAGACTTAAACTCTGGTTTATTTAGGAAAAGTGAGGTTCTATCATAGATAAGATTTAAAGCTAAATCCTGCAAATTATCCGCATTGCTTAAGATAGTAGAGTTATATTGAATTTGCATAACTAAAACATTTTTGGGTTTGGTAGTATTAATCTTTTTTCATTTGGAATCAACTTTTCTAGATATTTCTCTGATTTATTTATTAAATCTAATTCTGTGATTTCTGTTGACTCATACTTTAGTAATAGTTCAAATTCTCGATAAAAATGGTTTAAAACCACAACTCTTAGTTGCTCCACTTTACATGCAATAAGTAAAATTATGTTAGGCTGAATCAAAAACTGCCTAATATTTTCAAGCATTTCATAAGCTCCAGAAGTATTTAAATCAAAATCGTCAATAGCAATTACCAAATAATCTTTTTGTCTCTCAAATTTTTGTAAATATATTGACACAAGATCTTTAAAACAATTTCTTAGCGTGCTACTAGTCGCTAATTTACTTAGAGCTTCTATAGATTCTTTTTTATATAAGTCTGTTCGGTCAGAATTTATTATTTGAAGATTTTCAAAAACTTCCTGAAATTGTTTTATTAAGGCTCTTCTATCGTCATCTGAAACTTTCGAATTTTCACACTTAATATCAACCTGAAATTTATTAAACATTTGAGCGAGAATAATTTCAAAAAGACTTTCACCACCTCGAAATAATGAAGGATCTACTATATCAATTGTGGCAAACTTCTTTCTTACGATTTCTTTTTTATTACTGAAAAATTCTGAATTTATTTCCAAATGATGATTTATAAGTGCATTTCTAAACGAAATCATAGATGATGATTTACCCTTACCACGCTCACCTGTAAAAGCAATAATGTTATTAAAATTATCATAATCATTTTGTTGATTTGCTTGATCTACAATGCCCTCAACATTGTTTAAAGCTGCCGTATAAACATCTTTAAAAATTGATTTGTAAAACTGATTACCTTTTTCAATTTTTATTTTATACTCTTCATTTAAATTAATGATTAAGTTTGGCTCATTGTCTTTTTCTCGGTTATAATTATTTAGTGAATTATCTTCCATTTTTTTTAAATTTTCATTATAATTTATAGTTTTTATTGCTGTATAAAATTCAAATTAATAAGTTTTTCCTCCCCAACCGCGACAACAACAAACTTTGCAGTTGTGCGATTTTTTGGTTTTGTACTCTAAAATTCAATATTGGAGAATAAATTTTAGTAGTAAAAAAGTCCACTAAATCATCGTCTTTAGCTACAAGTAATCTATAATTACTAACAGTATCTAAGCTATAGTTTGCTTGTACGGCTTGCTGTATATTAAAATTGAAGTATTCCTTATGTTCATTAGCTAAAAAATTCCAATAGATATATTTTGCTTTATTAGATCTAATAATAGCTACTGCTTGATTACAATTCGCATTGTGATTTTCTTCATAGATAGAATATTTACCTAGTGTACCAGCTATGGAAAAAAGAATGTCATGTTTATAAATAATTGACCTTTTTAAATCAGTATTATGTATATTATCATTTATATATGATGTTTTATCAATATTTAGTGTGTGATTTTCATTAATAGTTTCACCTTTAATAAAAGGTATGGAATAATAATCATTTTTCAAAGATGACATTTTTTCTGGAGTTGTACCTTTTGTAATTATTTTAGAAATATCTCCCAATCTCTTCACTTCCCACCCCTCCGGAATCTCCTTTCCAAGCTCTTCGTTCCAAACCATTTTACCTTTGGAAGATTTGTAAGGATTTCCCTCTTCATTTGGAAACTCAAAATCCACAAACCAATGTTTGTACAAAGCCTGCGCAGTAGCTTCTAACTTTTCGCAAATCTGCTCGTTGACTTTTATTTTATTGGCTATGCTTTGGTATTGCGCAACAATTTCTCGCTGTTCTTCGATTGTTGGAATGGGTAATTCAACTTCACACATATCTGCCCAATCAAAAGTTTCTCTCGTACTGCCGTGAGAATGGAATCTAACATATCTGTCAAACTCAGGTCTGGAAAACCACATCATTAAATATTCAGGAAGCAATTCATCAGTATCAATCACTTCAAAAACAACGTAGATTTGAGAAACTAGCGCTTTATCATACTGGTCAGATAAAGCAATGGAAATCTTTTCTCCATTTCTTGAAGTCACAGTTCCATAGGCAAATTGTCTTTTCTCAATGATTTTATAGACAGACATATCCGTACCTATGATATTTGCAATTGAAGGTATCAGCTTTTTAGTAATGCTCACGCCTAAAAGAACTTCTGTTGCCGAATCTCTGTTCCGAACATTAACCTGTTGAATATAATTACCTAATCTCTTATAACTCATAGCCGAGAGTTTTAAAAACATTGGAAACCTCATCTTTCAACTGACTTTCCTGCTGAAACAGATCTTTCAAATCAGTCTGTAAACTTTGCATCTGCTCAGCATAATCCAGACTTTCATCACGGTTGACGAATTCAATATATTTACTCGGTACCAAAGAATAGTCTTTTTGACGAATTTCTTCTAAAGTAGCACTGTAAGAATATTCAGGGATATTGTAACCACCCCGTCCTTCGGACACCCCTCCAGTGGAGGGGAATTGTTGCCAATTGTGATAATGAGTCGCAATCGCAGTAATTTCATCTTCGCCAAACTGAATGAATTTCTTTTCAAACGGTTCACCTTTCTGACGCAAATCCATAAACAGCACTTCGCCTTTTCGGTTACGGTAATTTTTAATGCCGTCATTTACTTCAAAAGTTCTTTCGTTTTTATTGCGGTTCAGAATCCAAAGCGTTACTGAAATATCGGTAGAATAAAACATTGCTCTTGGTAAAATCACAACCGCTTCCACCAAATCATTTTCAATAATCTGCTTCCGGATTTTATATTCTTCACCACCACCGCTCAAGGCACCGTTTGCCAAAATAAATCCGGCAACGCCATTCTGAGAAAGCTTGGAGATCATATTCAGAATCCACGCATAATTGGCATTGGATTTTGGTGGCACTTCATAACCTGCCCATCTTGGGTCGGTGGTCAGTTCGTTTTCCGCACGCCAGTCTTTTAAATTAAAAGGTGGGTTCGCCATTATGTAGTCGGCTTTCAGATCTTTATGCTGGTCGTCGCCAAAAGTATCTGCTGCTTTGTTCCCCAGATTAGAAGAAATCCCACGGATGGCGAGATTCATCTTGGCGAGTTTATAGGTCGTGTTGGTCAGCTCCTGACCGTAGATAGAAACGTCTTTTTTGTTTCCCTTATGCTTTTCAATAAACTTCAGCGACTGTACAAACATCCCACCCGAACCACAGGAAGGGTCATAGATTTTCCCTTTGTAAGGCTCTATCATTTCAGCGATGAGGTTGACGATAGACTTTGGCGTATAGAATTCTCCTTTTCCTTTCCCTTCGGCAATGGCAAATTTGCTCAGGAAATATTCATACACACGCCCGACAATATCATGGGCTTCGTCGCGTAGCGTATCAATATTGTTGATGGTATCCAGCAAAGCCGAGAACTTAGACTGATCCAGCCCAAGACGTGAAAAATAATTATCGGGCAAAGCACCTTCCAGAGATTTGTTGGTACGCTCAATGGTTTTTAGGGCAGAATCTACAATCAGGGTAATATTTTCCTGTTTGGCGTTTTCCATAATAAAAGTCCACCGCGATTCTTCCGGCAGGTAAAAGACATTCTCCGCCTGATAGAACTCGGGAATATCCAGAAAAGCTTCTTTATGTTCGTTGATAAGTTCCTTTCTTCTTCTCAAGAATTTGTCATTCGCAAACTTGAGGAAGATCAGACTCAACACCACGTGCTTGTATTCGGAAGGCTCCACAGAACCTCTTAATTTATTGGCAGAATCCCAGAGGATTTCTTCGGTACTTTTTGTTTTTGCAGCTGTTTTCGTTGCCATTATATCTTTTCTTGATCAACAGTTTTATAGTACTGTTATTTATTTATATGTTAAGAAATCAAAGATAATTAAAAATCTATTGTCACCTCATCGGGAAGGTTTAACTATTTGTCTAATTAAGTTTTAATAAACTCCCCAATCAACCCCAGCAACTCCTCCTCATTCATCACCGCAATACTCAAAGCAGAAATCTTTTCCATTTTCTTGGGTCCGGCTCCGGTTCCTACCAATACCAGATCTGTATTTTTTGAAATGCTGGTGTTGATATCTGCACCGCAGTCAAATAAAATCTGTGCTAATTTATTTCGCTGTTTCGGGAAGGCAGTGAACTCTCCGGTAATGACTACTTTTTTAGAATAGAAATAGTGGTTTTCGTACTTTGGTTTTACGGTTGGGTAAATGAGCGAAGAATTGATCTTTTTGGAGGCGAAAGTTTCTGAAAAGAAATCTTTTTTTACAGCTTCTTTCTTTATTTGATGATCAGGTTGAAAGAAGCTGTTCAATTTGAAATACTGATTCATTTTCAGGAAAATCAATCCGCAAACTTCAGCATCATATTGAGAATTGTGATGAAGCTTTTCGCTGAAATTCAGATTCAACAGTTCGGCAAGCGTTGACAATTGATGATTGTTTAGATAAGGAAAAAGCTGTTGGGAAAGCTGTAAAGTGCAGATGCCTTGGTATGCAGGGAGATCTATTTCATAATACCTGAATAAGCTTTCCAGAATCGGAAATTCTACCGTACATCCATTGTGTGCCACGACCACCTGACCTTCAATATGTTCTCTGATCAAATCCCAAACCGCAGGAAAATGCGGAGCAGTACAGGTATCTTCTGCCGTGATTCCGTGGATAGAGGTATGAAGGGCAAGGTATTCATTGCCGGGTGGCTGTACCAGAAAATTATTGGAATAGATTACTGTTCCGTTTTCAAATACCGAGATCCCGATGCTGCAGACAGAACATGAATCATTGTTTGCCTTTTCAAAGTCAATGGCTGTAAATCTCATTTCCGTGGTTTTAGTTTTGTCAAATGTAAAAAAAAAATGGGAATCCCAATTATGGGAAACCGTAAAATGTGGGTGGCTTCGGCTACGCTCAGCCACCTGTGATTTTTGATTTTTTTAAGGTTGGGTTATTTTATTTTATATTTTCATATTGGGTACTGATGATCGTGTAAATTTGGAAGATGCTTATTTTATCGCTCAGCCACCTACCCTTCTTTATCATAAAACTTACAATGAGTTTCATTCATACAATCGGCTGCTTTTTTTAATTCTTCGTCCCATCCATTTATCAACGCTTCTTTCTTCTTCCTGCTCCAACCCTGCACCTGTTTTTCACGATAAAAGGCAAGATCAATGCGGTCATATTCTTCATAATAAAGAAGTTTTACGGGAAGTCTTTTTTTAGTATGATTAGCTCCTTCACCATTCTGATGCTGTGCGAGCCTCAGTTCGAGATTGTTGGTACTTCCTGTGTAGTAGCTACCGTCTGAGCACAGGAGAATATACATCCATCCTTTCATGATTTGTATTTTTTTTATTTAAAAATAGTAATTTTTATTAAATAAATACATAAAATTAAAACCATCAACAAAAATAGCAAAGATACCGGTGGCTGAGCGTAGCCGAAGCCACGCCCAATGTGGCTTCGGCTACGCTCAGCCACCTTGAATATTTTTAAGAACGCTCAGCCACCACAAAAAAAATCTCCATCAAATGATGGAGACTGAGAACTAAAGAACGGTAAACATACCGAGATACGGACTGTTGCAGGCGAGGGATTCTTCAATATTAAAGTACATCCAGACATGAATTTCTTTTCCCGAATAATAAGGTGCTAATGTAATATCGGCAGTCACGGAACTGCGATCATTCAGTGATTGGAAAATTTCAAATGTCCCGAGCTCTTCGCAATAGCAGACTGCATTGGCTATGTCGGTAGCTTTTGCATTTCCCTGAATGCTGTTATCTTCCCAGGAAAGACTCAGCATTTGCCCACTCTGCGGAACTGCCGAAGGATTTTGGAAACCAGCCAGATTGCCTTTTGTAATCAGAATTTTGTTGTACACCAAAGAAGGAACATTTGCCGTCACCTGCACTGCTTCATTAATAGTGTACGAAGTCGCCATATTGACTCTTGATTTGGAGCCACTCCCCGATCCGAAATATCTGCTCTGAATGTTTTTGATTGGTTGCAGGAAATTAATCACCAGTTTAAATTTGTTCTGCTGCAAAAGCTGTTTTTCGCTCGGCGGTCTGCTGCTTGGTTTGGGCGTACTTCTGATAATGTCTTGTCCTCGCCAGTTGGCTCCTACGATTGTACCTACTTTTCATGAAAATCCTCCAAGGATTCCTTTTGTAATACGTGCCATCTTATGTAATTTATTGGTTGATGAAACGAAGGTAAAACAGAATATTCAAGCGTACATCATTCCTGCAAATAATGACAGCTTTTGACAGCAATTGAAGTATTCTGAACGGTTTATTGCACTGTTGCCCGCACAATCGTTATGCTTTCTTCTGGTCTGATTCGGAAAAAAGAATCTTTTATCGAAGAGCTGCCAAACAGAAGGCGAAGAGAACAGAAGTATGATGAATTGATCATCAATGAAAGAGTGAAAATGGTCATAAAAAAGCCCTCATTGTTTGAGGGCAGTGATGAAAAATGATTTCGGGTAAAATATTTTGCGTCCGATCCTGATATGCGGAATATCATTTTTGTTTTCTTAATCGGTGGAGTGTGCTGTCACTTATATTTAAAAGTTGTTTGACATCAGCACTGTCATAATAATTCAAATCATTTCCCGGCGATTTTTTAAGAGTTTCTAAAATTTCGGAAAGCAAGGTCAAAACTGCAGTTGCAAATTGTTCTTCCGATAATTGCGGATCTAATTTTTCCATCATGTAAGGTTTTTAATTTAACATAATAAATTTTTACTACATAAAATCCGATATTTTAATTTTAATTCACCTATATCAACGATAACATTTAAATAATATTATTTATCTTTCCAATTAAGTTTAAATTTTATTTTTAATTTAAAAAAGAATAAAAGTCTCTCATTCATTAAATAATCAGCATCTGTAAAGTAAAATACTTCAAATCTTTGATTTTAATTTATGTGTAATTTCAAAAAAAAAAGGTGTATGAATATTATTTATTTCTCCTAAGTAAGGAAAAAATGTATTTTTGAAAATTAATTTTAAAAAACGCAAATTAAAGAATGAGTATTTATTTATTTAAAAGGATGGCTTTAGTGCTTACATTATCTGCTGCAACCTATGCTTACACACAGGATAAAGCTGAAACAGCTCTTCAGAAATTCGCAGAAAATTATCCACAAGAAAAAATTCATTTGCTTTTCAACAAAGATCATTATGTAACCGGAGAGAATCTCTGGTTTAAGGCATTTGTTTTTGAAGGATATAACCGTTCCACGATTTCCACAAACCTTTTTGTAGAATTGTATGACCGCAGTAAAAAACTGATTGACAAAAAAATGGTTCCTCTATTAAAGGGCGAAGGAAGTGGCAGTTTTCTTTTGGCAGCAAATTTAAAAGAAGATGTATATTTTATCAGGGCATATACTACGTGGATGACCAATTTCAGTGAAGACTTCAATTATCTGCAACCCATAACAATATACAATCCCTTATCTCCTCAAAAATTGCAAACTGATACGGAAGCTGTCTGGTCAGCAACTGTACATCCTGAAAGCGGAACTTTTATAGACGGCATTAAAACAAAATTTGCTGTAAGATTACATTCAAAAGGAATCACCCCTTCAAAATGGAATGGTTTTGTTAGTGAAACTGAAAATCCTGACACACCAATCGTAAAGTTGACAGGTTTTGATCAGAATGTAGGATCATTTACTATCAAACCTCAGGTCGGAAAAAAATATCAGGTCACTCTTCAGGATGAGGCAGGAAAAAAAGTTAGTATTAATTTACCTCCAGTTAGTTCTTCAGGAATTAATCTGCAGGTTGAAAGCAGCAATACTGCCGTAAAATATTCTATTCAGTCAAAAAATATTTCTGCAGATACTCAGCCATATAAAATTTTGGGTACAATCAATAATGTACTTGTTTATAAAGCAATCATCCATAAAATGACCGATGCACAATCGGCTTCTATCCCGGCAAACAAACTCGTTAACGGAGTTTTACAACTTACTTTATTTGATTCAAAAGAAAATGTAGTTGCTCAGCGTTTATGTTTTGTACAGCCTGATCTTTTAAATATCAAAAAACCTAACCTTACAAGTAATCTTAATCCATCCGAAAGAGCCAAAAATTCTCTCACAATTGGGAAGAATGCCAATTACAACGGATACAGCATTGTTGTAACCGATCCGGAAAGAAGCAGTTCTGAAGAGGAAAACAGCGTTTTAAGCAGTCTTTGGCTCACAGGTGATTTCAGTTCAACCATTTCCAGACCTGCACAATATTTCACCAAAAATCATCAGTCGGAAGCATTGGATGCTCTCCTTATTTCCGAAAAATGGAACCGATTTAACTGGAACAGCATCATGCTTGGCAATTATCCTTTTATAAAAAACAAACCTGAATCTTATATTTCATATAAAGGAAAAGTTGTTTCTCAAGGTAAGCCAGCTGCCAACGCAGATCTTAATTTAATTTTTAAAATGCCTGATACGGGGATGAAATTTCATCAGATCAAGACAGATGCTTCAGGACTTTTTACTTTAAAAAATCTTGTTTTTGAAGATACCATGACTTTCTCCTATCAGCTTAATTCAAGTGATAAAGCTGTTGTTAACAGTACTCAGGTTTACTTTCAGCCAGATTTCAGCTTTGTACCGCTTAGAAAAGAATTACCTGACAGCAGAATGAAACTGACTGAAAGAATTCAGGGAGAAGAAATTCCTGCAAAAGTTGCCCAATCTATTGCCAATCTGGCTTCGGAGAAGTTTATCAATGAAAAAGTAACTGATATTGAAGAAGTAAAAATAAAAGCTGATAAAAGAAATAAAACTAAAAAGCTGAATGATGAATTGAGCAGTCCGATGTTTAAAAGTGCCAACGAAATGGTGTTTGACTTTGTCAATGAAAACAACGGAATGGGAGCTCTCAATGTTGTTCAGTGGCTACAGGGCAGAGTCCCAGGATTACAGATCAATTCTCAGGGTGGAAACACTACTGCAACGATGCGCGGCGGACAAGTAGAAATTTTTCTTGACGAAATGAGAATTGACGGTTCTCAAATCTCCATGATTTCTGTTCCCGAAGTTGCGATGATCAAAGTAATAAGAGGTTTCTTTTCGGGAAGTGCAGGTGGTGGAAACGGAGCTATTCTAATCTATACACGCCGTGGAGGAATCACAGGGTCTGTTCAGGATACTAAATCTAAAACATTAAAAGAAATGAATTTAAAAGGGTATGATAAAGAAGAACCTTTTAATAATCAGATCTATGAAAGCATAGAGACCCAAAGCCTTACAAAAGATTCCCGAAGCACACTCTACTGGAATCCCTATCTTCTAAAAGATGATAAAGAACCTACAACCATACAGTTTTATAACAATGATAGTGCAAAAGAATTTAAAGTAATTATCATCGGATTTGATGAAGAAGATGATACTCCACTCTACTACAATGAAATTTTAAAATAGAATCTATTTATTTACAGTCTTGAGAATAGAAATATTTTCAAATCATAAAATTTCTTATTATTTTAAAAGTATTCTTTTTTTTTTACTAATTTGCACATAATTAATGCAGTTAGGCAATGAAAAGAATACTTTTATTCTGTTTTCTCTTGGCTTTTTCAAGCCAGTTTTCTTCACAACAATCAGTTGATAAAGCGCTTCAAACTTTAAACGAAAAATTTTCTCAGGAAAACATCTACATTCTCACTGATAAAGATTTTTATCTTTCAGGTGAAACAGTATGGTTTAACGCTATGGTTTTCAGGAATTTCACAACATCTGATTTATCAACAAATTTCTTTATTGAAATATATGACCGTAACAAGAAGCAGATCTTAAAGAGACGTTTCCCGGTTTTTAACGGCGCTGTACAAGGAAGTATTCAGCTTCCCGAAAGTTTGAGCGAAGATGTGTATTTTTTGAGAGCCTATACTCCGATGATGAGCAATCTGAGTGAAGATTTTCAGTATTTAAAGCAAATTCCCATTTACAATCCTGATTCACCCAACAAACTGGTAGCAGACAAAACATCTTCATGGACTGCAACTGTACATCCCGAAGGAAATACTTTTATACAGGGAATCTCAAGTAAAATTGCGGTACGTCTTCATTCTACCGGAACCCCTCCTGCAGAATGGGAAGGCTATGTCATCGAAAAAAGTAATCCTGAGAAGAAAATCTCTACCTTCAAAGGACTGGACGGAAACGCAGGAGTTTTCACGTTAACCCCGGAAAAAGATAAAATCTATGAAGCCGTAATTACGGATAATAATGGACATCAAAATACAGTAACCCTTCCAAAAGCTGCCGAAACCGGAGTCAGTCTTCAGGTAATCAGCGAAAAAGATAACATTCGATATAAAATTCAGAATACCGCACAGAGCTTTCCCTACTATACTGTCGTTGCCAATATTGGAGATCAGCTTGTTTATAAAGCAAAAATCAATCAGTTGAAAGATGTATTTCAGGCAATCCCAACCAATCAGCTGATCAACAGCATTTTGCAGATTACGGTTTTTGATGATAAAGAAAATATTCTGGCAAGCAGAATGTGTTTTGTAATGCCTCAAAACCTTCTCGTATCTGTACCGGAAGTAAAAGCTAAAACTTTGAGTACCGAAAAAAGAGGGTTTAATTCATTTGATATAAAAGCTATTAAGGGTGTACCGAATTATTCTGTCGCAGTGTTTGATCCTGAAGACAAAAAATCACTGCAGGATGAAAATCTTTTGAGTTCATTATGGTTAAGCAGTGTTATTACCTCTAAAATAGACCGTCCTGCCCAATATTTTAGTGAAAAACGAAATATCGAAGCTCTTGATGCCCTTCTTATTTCCGAACAATGGAAAATGTTTGACTGGAAGGAAATCATTTCAGGAAAATATCCTACTATCATCAATCAATCTTCAAAATATATTTCCTACAAAGGAAGAGTGACCGTCAATGCAAAACCTGCCATACAACAAAACCTTGTTATGTTTGTGGATGGAGATTTATCGGGGAATCAAGTTTTTGAGGTAGAAACAGACAGCAACGGAGAATTCTTTTTCGATAATATGATTTTCGAAAAGCCTATTAAAATAACCTATCAAATCAACGGAGCCAATGCTGCCCTTAAAAGCAGAACCAATGTTTTTATTAATCCTACCAATACTTTTATTCCTTTAAAGAAAGAATTACCTCCTGTAGAAAATTACAAACTTGTTGATAGAAATTCATCTTCAGAAATTTCACAATCAGCTGAACTGACTAAAACGATTGAAGCAAGAAGATCTAAAAAGGAATATAATGAAAAGGTGACAACGATTGAAGAAGTAAAATTAAAAGCCAAAAAGAAAAACCTTACTCAGGAACTCAACAAAAAACTCAGCAGCCCACTTTACAACAGTATGAATGAAGTTGTTTTTGATTTTGTCAATGAAAACCAATCTGCAGCAAGTTCACCCAACATTCTGCAGTGGCTCCAAGGTCGTGTTGCAGGATTGACGATCAATTATGACAACGGAGTTCCTACTCCTTATATCCGTCAGGGGAAAGCCAATATTTATTTAGATGAAATGTTAATGGATGCAGGTTCTCTTAATGGAATATCAGCCGATAACATTGCTATGGTAAAAGTAATTAAAGACGGGACTGTCGGCATGAGCGGCGGTGGAAATGGAGCCGTACTTGTCTATACTAAAAGAGGTGACACTCAGGCTCCGGCTCGTGCCAATAATTTGCTGACCATGACTGACCTTAACTTTTTTGTAATGGAAGGCTATAATACATCTGAAAAATATCCTGATTCTGATTATGGAAATTCTGAACTTTCTAAATTAAGTTATGATTACCGCACTGTTTTATATTGGAATTCTTCTTTAGAAGCAGATGAGACCACACCAACCCCAATTGATTTCTACAATAACGACACTGCGAAAAAGTTCCGATTTATTATTATAGGATCTGATAATGAAAAATATCTACCTGTATATTATGATAAAATAGTTCCTTAATTTTTCCTGTTGTGAATTGCTTTCAAAAATTATTATCTTCGTGATTGATCACAACTGAACGATTTAAATCAACATCTGTTTTCTTGTTGTGAATTGCTTTTATCTTCGTGATTGATCACAACCGGTAACAATCTTTCTAAGTATTCGCCGACGTTGTGAATTGCTTTCAAAAATTATTATCTTCGTGATTGATCACAACCATTGCAAAAACGCGTCCGAGCAACGTACGGTTGTGAATTGCTTTCAAAAATTATTATCTTCGTGATTGATCACAACTTTAGAAGTGGCTTTTGTCCCTTCAAATAAGTTGTGAATTGCTTTCAAAAATTATTATCTTCGTGATTGATCACAACATATCATTTCTATAATTATTCTTCCTAATAGTTGTGAATTGCTTTCAAAAATTATTATCTTCGTGATTGATCACAACTTTGGAACAGTATTTCGGAAGTCTTGACTTGTTGTGAATTGCTTTCAAAAATTATTATCTTCGTGATTGATCACAACATAAACTCCTACGGCTCCATTTCTTACGTAGTTGTGAATTGCTTTCAAAAATTATTATCTTCGTGATTGATCACAACTAATTCTTGTAAGTCTGTGTCCTTACTCATGTTGTGAATTGCTTTCAAAAATTATTATCTTCGTGATTGATCACAACCTTTGAAAAGTTGCTCATGTAGTAATTGTGGTTGTGAATTGCTTTCAAAAATTATTATCTTCGTGATTGATCACAACTTTTGAACACTCGTTAAGCAATTTGTTTTAGTTGTGAATTGCTTTCAAAAATTATTATCTTCGTGATTGATCACAACTAAAATAATATTATTAGGTAATTTGGGCAAGTTGTGAATTGCTTTCAAAAATTATTATCTTCGTGATTGATCACAACATTTTCTTGTTCATTAACTCTTGTTCAGCAGTTGTGAATTGCTTTCAAAAATTATTATCTTCGTGATTGATCACAACCCGCGAGTATTAAAATACTTATTAACGAAGGTTGTGAATTGCTTTCAAAAATTATTATCTTCGTGATTGATATCTTCGTGATTGATCACAACCATTACTTTTCCGTTCGTCACATCGATATCGTTGTGAATTGCTTTCAAAAATTATTATCTTCGTGATTGATCACAACCCTGCAGTTTTTGTTGTCCCTGGAGGGTTTGTTGTGAATTGCTTTCAAAAATTATTATCTTCGTGATTGATCACAACGTAGTTATTTTGATACATTACATTATCGTTGTTGTGAATTGCTTTCAAAAATTATTATCTTCGTGATTGATCACAACCGATTTCTGAGAGTAGTAAACAATGCTTTGTTGTGAATTGCTTTCAAAAATTATTATCTTCGTGATTGATCACAACAATTTCATCATAAGCCAAAGCTCCTACAGCGTTGTGAATTGCTTTCAAAAATTATTATCTTCGTGATTGATCACAACAGGCTTTATTCAAAGGTTCTGTCGAAGTTAGTTGTGAATTGCTTTCAAAAATTATTATCTTCGTGATTGATCACAACGAAACAATTCCAGCTTCTAAAACTTACATAGTTGTGAATTGCTTTCAAAAATTATTATCTTCGTGATTGATCACAACTCTTTCATAGGAATCATTTCCATTTTCCTAGTTGTGAATTGCTTTCAAAAATTATTATCTTCGTGATTGATCACAACACACCAAATGCAAAAGACAGCACTTCTTTTGTTGTGAATTGCTTTCAAAAATTATTATCTTCGTGATTGATCACAACTAATAATTTTCAGACGTATTTCTTAATATTGTTGTGAATTGCTTTCAAAAATTATTATCTTCGTGATTGATCACAACGTTTTAATCTTCGTTGTGAATTGCTTTCAAAAATTATTATCTTCGTGATTGATCACAACTGATTTTGGAAATGAAATTGCAAGTACATAGTTGTGAATTGCTTTCAAAAATTATTATCTTCGTGATTGATCACAACGCATGAAAAAATAATTATGCTTTTCAAAATGTTGTGAATTGCTTTCAAAAATTATTATCTTCGTGATTGATCACAACTTAATGCCTTAGCTTTTGCGGGTGACCGGGGTTGTGAATTGCTTTCAAAAATTATTATCTTCGTGATTGATCACAACCCGCCCAAAGCTTTTTCATAGTTACCTACGGTTGTGAATTGCTTTCAAAAATTATTATCTTCGTGATTGATCACAACAACAAAAAGAATTTTAATAATGCTTAACAAGTTGTGAATTGCTTTCAAAAATTATTATCTTCGTGATTGATCACAACGAGATAAAACAAGATTTCCATGCTTATCAAGTTGTGAATTGCTTTCAAAAATTATTATCTTCGTGATTGATCACAACGAATATCTTCGTGATTGATCACAACTACCTTACACCCGGAGATTTGCAGAGAAAGGTTGTGAATTGCTTTCAAAAATTATTATCTTCGTGATTGATCACAACGGATGCGGACAATTTTATTATAACGAGATAGTTGTGAATTGCTTTCAAAAATTATTATCTTCGTGATTGATCACAACGAGAGTGGATTGAGAGAAAATACGCAACATGTTGTGAATTGCTTTCAAAAATTATTATCTTCGTGATTGATCACAACTTTTCCTACTAAAACCATTGGTCTTATAAGGTTGTGAATTGCTTTCAAAAATTATTATCTTCGTGATTGATCACAACTGTCACCTTTTTTCAAATAGGTCAATTGAGTTGTGAATTGCTTTCAAAAATTATTATCTTCGTGATTGATCACAACATTGAATTGCCAATCGATTTGGATAGTGTTGTTGTGAATTGCTTTCAAAAATTATTATCTTCGTGATTGATCACAACTGATGCGGCAAATTTTGTATAAGCATCTGTGTTGTGAATTGCTTTCAAAAATTATTATCTTCGTGATTGATCACAACTTTCGGCAGAAATAATATTGCCTACCATGTGTTGTGAATTGCTTTCAAAAATTATTATCTTCGTGATTGATCACAACGAAACTAAAATATACCGCAATAGGGGTTTTGTTGTGAATTGCTTTCAAAAATTATTATCTTCGTGATTGATCACAACAAGAAATAATTTCAGATATTCGTGATTGGTGTTGTGAATTGCTTTCAAAAATTATTATCTTCGTGATTGATCACAACCTCAAAAAACAATCTACTGATTTTCAGTAGATTGTTTTCGTTTTTAGGATTTAAAATTTAGAATAATTCAAGCTGTTGGAAGGTGGGCGGTGGTTCTTCTTTATTCCTGGCAAAGAATATTTCGATGTCACCAAATTGCTTATCGGTGATGCACATTATGGCTACTTTCCCTGCTTTCGGGAGCATAAATTTTACTCTTTTAATATGAACCTCAGCATTTTCACGACTCGGACAATGTCGTACATACATCGAAAACTGAAATAAAGTAAAACCATCATCCAACAAAGATTTACGAAAGCGATTAGCATCTTTCATATTGGCTTTAGTTTCCGTCGGTAAATCATATAATACTAAAACCCACATAATTCGGTATGCATTAAACCTTTCAGCATTCATATCAGTTCAGGATAAGAGATCAGACGCTTTTCTCCTGTATAACATTTATACAATGAGGTAGCGGTTGTTTTTACAGCAACCAACAATGGTCTGGTTTTATCGTCTATTTTTACATCTCTGGTTGCAATTTGTAAGATGTAAGCTTTAAATTCTTTAGTCAATTCTTCTGTTTCCAGGTTGAGTTCAAGCCATTGCATCACCAATAAATCAACAAATGGACGATAAGGTTCCATCAAATCATCTGCGAGACAGTACGGATTATATTTATTTTTATGGAAAATTCCGAGCACCGGAAGCAATCCGGTCTCAACAATTGCTCTTGCAACAATACTTCTGAGAACCGAATATCCAAAATTGAAGAACTGATTGGGCGAATCTCCAAAACGCTGTCTCAGGAAATCGAGACTGATGAGGTATTTCCAGTAATGCTGCGCTGCAATACCTTCCATATTGGTAATATCTCCACTTTTGACGTTGTTTTGATAATCAATCATCGGTTCGTAATAGTTTCCTAATCTTCTTAATACTTCTTTTTGGTTTTCGATTTTACATTCGATGGTTTGTTTCCAGAGTTGTTTTTTGAGGGGTTCGCTGGCTTCTAATTGATCTTTGATTCGGTCGGAATGTTCGGTGTGACCGTAAAGCGGAAGCATTATTCCGTGTGGTAAATGATGACTGTCGCAACTTACCACGACTACATTATTTCCCATCATTTTTTGAATTAGCTGATGGGAAATCGTAATCTGAAAATGGTCCAACATCAGCAAACCCAAATCTTCCACCGGAACCTTACCTTTCATTTCATTAGAAGAAGGTTCCATAATGTACATTTGCTCGTCTTTGAGCTTGAGGTAAGCGGGATTGCCGATGTAAATGGAGCGGGTGATCATAGGTTAAATTTTCCAATTAATTTTACCGTCGAGAGATGTTTCGAAATCCTTTCCTTCAATTGCAAAATTCCATTGTCCTTGACGTAATCTTAAGAAAACTGGCTTATCATCGAAATTAACAGATGAATATTCTTGATTGTCTTTCTTTAATTCAGTGTCAATTCCCGCTGCTAAATGGTGTCTGAATTTTATTCTACCATCTTTTTCAAATTGATACATTTTAAACATTCTATCGGAAAGTTCTTTTTGTTCTAAATCTTTTAATTCGTGAATATTTTCCTTATAGAATAGAACTTTGTCTCCACTTTTTAAAACTGAATACAAAGGAATTTCATATTTATTCTTTCCTTTTCCAGATTCAAAACTTGAAAACTCTGGTTCATTGTATAAATTCTGAATGTTTTTAAGCTTAATTTCAGCTAAATCAACAATGGAAAGAATTCTCATCGCTTTACCCATATCATTTTTATAAAAAAGACAATAGGTATTTTCTCCATTGGTTGCCAATGTAGATTTTTTATAATCTTTATCTGAGGCAAAACTATGCTGATGAACTTTAATCGCAGTTGTATATTTTAATCCGTTTTCAAAACATCGTATTCTTCTAATTCTATTTACTTTTTTGCCATTCTCATCAAGCATATAAACGCCATCAGTTAGCGCAGTTTTAAAATCAGATTCTTCGACTTGTTTTTTTATCATTTTAAACAAATCTTTATCTACAATCACTTTTTCAACTTCATCTAAAGTTTTGAAACCAGGCGAATTTGCATCTTTTTTATAAACCAAAGGTTTTCTTACAGCCAAATAAATTTCATCTTTGAGCATCATTTTTTTATTGTCATCAAAAAGAATTTTATTGTCTTCATCCCTTACGGGTTGCTTTATAGCTCCGTAAAAAGTTTCTCCGTGCAACTGTCCTCTAATTGTATCGCCCTTGCTTACTCGCTTTAAAGAATTTCCTTCTTTGTCTATATCATATTGAACTTTTCCTCTTTTTCTAACTGTTTTATAGGTTTGGGTAATCGTTCTATTATCAGTAAGATTATTGATTAATACTTTATCTTTTAATTCTAAAATAAAGTTTTCAGAAAAATTATTCCAATCAAGAGGAAGTTCGTGATAGGTTTTTCCTGTTCTATTGTCAATTTCATTCTCGTAAGCTTTGATAATTCTTTCTCTATGAAAAGCATTTGGAATTAAAGTAAGAATTGCTGCATCTTGAGCGTGATGACTATGAACGCTTCTATCTTTTTTTGTGTTTCTGGATTGTACTTTATAGACTTTCTTGAAAATATCTGTAACACCTCCCTTTTCTACAGAGACTCTTTTAAATAAAGTTTTAAAATAAGGCAAAGCATATTTCGTAATAATTTGTGTATCCCGAATTTGATTATTTCTCCAACCTGCTTTATATTCTGTAATTGTAAAAGTGGCTAATTTGGCTTTCAAATAATCCAAATCCATTTTTATGGTATGATACTTTACAATACAATTGTCTTTTATTTCTTTCGTACTTGCATATGATGCTTTTTTCTTCCATTCATCAAATTGCTTTTCAAGTTCATCAATTTTCTTCCATTTAACTATTTTTTCGGTTTTTCCTTTTATTTCTTTGTATTCTACAGTTCTTTCTCCGAAAATGAATTCTATATTTCTTATAATAGAATTACAATTTTCTCCATTTATGGTTTGCTCAGAATCGTAATTAGATAATTGAGTAGGAAACTTCTTACCTTTATGCAAGCGGTTATAACCAGAATCTGAAATTGTAAGATTCTTCAATTCATTGTCAAAACTAATACTTGCAGGAATTGTGTGTTCAAAATCGTATTTGTTTCCAATAATAAGCTCAGAAAATGGAATTGTCTTGCCTGTATAAAGGCAAATCTTATTCTGCTCGTGCCACAATCTTATTTTACGAATAAGTGTGTTTTCGTCAATCAAATTAATATGAGGAAACTGTTCTTTGTAAATTTCTATTTCTTTTCTAAAAGCTTCATTTTCTTTCTCTCTATCTTTTTGCCAATTCTCAATCGCTTTTCTCTTGTTTTTATCATTCAATTCTCTGGCAATTTCTACTACTACTCTAGTTTCTTCATCTATTTTTCTGGTTTGCAAAAGATAGTTTACTAAATTTTTGAGTTTATGTAAAGATTTTAGAGCCATAGGATTTTTGAAACCCTTGCTCAATGGTTCAGGATTTCCCAAAAGTTTAAGCTGTCTTCCATCGAATTCTGCATCGGGATTTCTTGAAAGGAAATTTTGTTTGCTTTCTTCTTTTACATAATATTTTTTATTACCAATAGAATATTCAAAGTAATCATCAGCTTTTGCATAATTTTCTTGCTCTGAAGGATGCCAAAGATGTTTTCTTTTATCTTCCGAAACGTGATAAGTTTCTTTTAAAAAATTAAAAATCTTATCGTGAATTCTTTCGGGCTGAATGAACAAATTTGTTTTATCAAAATAGGTCTTCTTTAGAAATTCCAAATATTTACCCGAAACAAAATCAATAATTTCTATTCTCTTTTCTTCATTAAAATTCTCCCAAGATTCTAAGCCATAATTATCTATAATACTTTTTAAAACTTTTTTTTCTTCAGTTTTATCCAAACTTCTGTCATCTTCAACATAATAACGATGTTCATCATTCAACATTTCAGAAATAAGATTATTGATGATTGCCGAATTTTTTCTATTGAAAGAATCATTATCTAAAATTCCCAAAATCTCCTCAGAAAAATGATTGGTCAGAGTTTCTGAGATTGCTGTTTCTCCCAACATTTTATACAAGTTTGCCATATAAACAGCGTGACTGTATAAAAATCCTCTTTGCAGATAAGGCAAAATCTTTTTGATTGCGGAAATACTTAGCGTTGCATAGCCTTGCTGTAATTTTATTTTGGAAAATTTAGTTGCTTTATCTTCATCAAGATTTAATTTTTCGAGAGCAAACTTTTTAAGATTTTCTTGTCCGTCAAAAGTTAGCAGAATATGCCAAAGATCTTCAAATGTATATAGCGATTCTTCTCTTTTTTCGGGTTGTGGATTTCTATCTCCATTGATATTCCATTGCAGTTTTTCTTTCCAATCTTCTCCGAAAACATCTTGGAACTGTTTCAGAAGTTTTACAGAAAGTACTTTGGTTTTCTCATTGTGTTTTGAAGCTCTTTTTGCACCATCTTTTTTGAGTTGTTTATCAATATCAGACAACTCAAAATCTGGTTTGGATTTATAAAATAAAGGATAAATTTTTTCTTTAATATAATTTTGTTTTGCTTCTCCGAAAGGTGGAATTATATTCAAGTTATTGATAAAAACCCAAGTTCTATATTCTTCGTATAATGGATGACTTACGGCAACTCGTTTTTTATTTTTCTCATAAATGCAATTTCCTATTAAGCCTTTTTGAGTTCTAAGAGGTCTTTGCCAAATAATTGCTTTCCAAAGTTTTTCGTAATCTTCTTGAGAAAATTTATGCAATTTGCATACTTCTTTTAGTTCATTCTCATTGTCTTTACGAAGATTATATCTTTGTCTTATTCTGCCGCCAAAATCTTTTTGATGATAATATAAGGCAGCTCCTAAAGTTTTATATTTTTCAATATATCCTTCAATATCATTTCTTCCTTTTGTTCCATTTTTATCACTTCCGACAAGCATTGTTTTTGCCTCTTCTTCATCTCTTCCTTTGAATCCTCTTCTCTGCACCATTTGGTACAAAACTCTTCCTAAAATATGAGGATTATTCTCAAAAACATTTGTATGATTCTCATCTGCAGCAAAAGCCCTGAAAACATAGTAGCTTTCATCTTTCCCTTTTTCAAATAAATGAAAATCTGGCAAACCATCTCCATCAAAATCAAACCTTACCCAATTAAGGAATGCCTCGGATTGCGGATATTCTCTTTTCTTACCCTTTCTGTAATCTTTCCAAATACAAAATTCATCCATCGTCAACGGACACATATTTTTTTGAATAAGAAAATTTAATAGAGCAAACTTTCTGTATTTTTCAGATTGGTAATTTCTTCTCTTTCCTCTGCTTTCAGTTCTTTTCTGAACTTTAGGAAATTCATTTCCTTTTTCAGAGGCAACTCCTTTTTCAAAAGTTATAACTCCAAAATCTTCAATTTGGTTATCTAATAAATCTGTATTTCTGATGGCCCAGCCAATACTATTTGTGCCAAGGTCGATTCCTAAAGTTTTTTTCATAAAAATAAATATATTGATTATCAGTTACATAATACAAATATATAAATTATTTAGGTTTATCATACACTAATATATATAATATTCTCTATATTTGTATCAGAAAGTAAAAGCTTACATCCGGATGTAAATTGGATTAGTATTCCAACCACTATTCCTGATTATTATAATTTAACTTTCTTTTTCACTCAATTTATTTCATATTAATTTAGTGTATGAGTTGTGAATTGCTTTATCCCCGCGCTTGTGGGGATATTTTTTTAAAATTAAATATAATATAATTCTAAAAAATACGGTTTTCCGTAAACTTAAATTAAAAAAACTTATCTATATTTGTATTAATAATTTTGAAAAGCAATTCACAATAAGGCTTAAAAGCCGAAGAAAATCTTTAATCCTGCGTACTCCGTGGGATTTTTTATTATATGTTAGAAATCATATTTAAGTAATGAACAACATTGTAATTTACAACATATAAAAATGGCAACTCGCCTTTTTTCTTTTTAAAATCTTATTTTAGCACTTCCAAAAATGCCGCATGAATACGACTGATTTTATAAAAAGCACACTCAATATATCCGATAAAAGCATTAATGCTACTTTAAAATTACTTTCAGAAGATTGTACCATTCCGTTTATCTCTCGTTACCGAAAAGATACAACTGGAAATCTGGATGAAATACAGATCGAGCAGATCTCAAAACTCAATAAACAATTTGAGGAAATCGTAAAACGTAAGGAAAGCATTTTAAAATCAATTGAAGAGCAGAATGCATTAACATCCGAATTAAAGCAAAGGATAGAAGAAAGTTTTGATATTCAGGAATTGGAAGATTTGTATCTGCCTTTCAAAAAACGCAGAAAAACCAAAGCTGATGCTGCTAAAGAAAAAGGTTTAGAACCTTTAGCTAAAATCATCATGAGCCAAAAAGCTGGTGACTTACAACATTTGGCTTCAAAATACCTCAACGATCAGGTTTCATCGGAAGAGGAAGCTTTGCAAGGCGCGAGAGACATCATGGCAGAATGGATCAATGAAAATATGTACGTCCGCAAAAATCTCCGCCGATTATTTCAGCGTAAAGCAATGATCACTTCAAAAGTGGTAAAAGCCAAGAAAGACGAAGACGGAGCTCAGAAATTCTCACAATATTTTGAGTGGGAAGAAAGCCTCAACCGAACTCCTTCTCATCGACTTTTAGCAATGTTGAGAGCTGAAGCTGAAGGTTTTGTGAAAACCAATATTGAAATCGATAAAGATGAAGCGATTGATTTTATTGAAAATGCGATAATCAAATCAAGAAATGAAAGTTCGGAGCAAATTGCTTTAGCCATCAAAGATTCTTACAAAAGACTTCTGGAACCCGCAATTTCCAACGAAACTTTACAGGAAGCAAAAGAAAAAGCAGATAAAAAAGCGATTGAAATCTTTTCAGAAAACCTAAGCCAGCTTCTACTTGCTCCACCTTTGGGAGAGAAAAGAATCTTAGCGATTGATCCCGGTTATAAAAGCGGATGTAAAGTAGTTTGCATCGACGAAAAGGGAGACTTACTTCATAACGAGACTCTTTATCCGCACGCTCCGCAAAACGAGAGCGGAATGGCGATGAAGAAAATCCGTTCGATGGTAAATGCATACAACATTCAGGCAATATCAATAGGAAACGGAACGGCAAGTCGTGAAACTGAATTCTTCATTAAAAAAATCGCTTTTGATAAGCCTTTGCAGGTTTTTGTAGTTTCGGAAGCCGGAGCTTCAGTGTATTCTGCCAGTAAAATTGCGAGAGATGAATTTCCAAGTTATGATGTGACCGTTCGTGGTGCGGTTTCTATTGGAAGAAGATTGGCAGATCCTTTGGCTGAATTGGTAAAAATTGATGCCAAATCTATCGGTGTCGGGCAATATCAGCACGATGTCGACCAGACTCAATTGAAAAACGAACTGGATTCTACAGTAATGAAATGCGTTAATTCTGTCGGAATCAATTTAAATACAGCAAGCAAATCTCTTCTAAGTTATGTTTCCGGAATCGGCGAGAAAATGGCTGAAAACATTGTGAATTACCGTGCTGAAAACGGTGCTTTTGAAGACAGAAAACAATTGAAAAAAGTTCCAAGATTAGGAGAAAAAGCGTATCAACAAGCTGCAGCTTTTATCCGAATTACCAATGCTAAAAATCCTTTAGACAATTCGGCAGTTCATCCCGAAGCGTATGGAATTGTGGAAAAGATGGCAAAAGATTTAGGAATAAAAACCGATGAACTGATTGCCAATAAAGAAAAAATTACACAGATAAATCCTGAAAAATACGTCAACGAAACCATTGGTATTTTAGGCATAAAAGACATTTTAAAAGAACTTGAAAAACCCGGATTAGACCCAAGAAAAGCTGCCAAAGTTTTTGAATTTGACCCGAATGTAAAAAGCATTAAAAACCTTAAAACAGGAATGATTCTTCCCGGAATCGTCAATAATATCACGGCTTTCGGATGTTTTGTAGATTTAGGTATTAAAGAAAGCGGATTGGTTCACATTTCTCAATTGAAAGAAGGCTTTGTTTCTGATGTCAATGAAGTGGTAAAACTGCACCAACATGTTCAGGTAAAAGTGACTGAGGTTGATGAGGCGAGAAAGAGGATTCAGCTGAGTATGATTTTGTAATTAAAAACTCATGAAAATTTCAGAACTGAAAGAAAGAAAAATAGTTCGCAGAGCAACACGAAATTTTGACTTTGAAGGTAAGCGTATTTATAATGAGCTTGAATACGATTTACCTTACAAAGTAGATTTTTATGGAAGCAATCAAAAAAGACAAGTTGCAAAGTTTATTGATATGATTCCGCTCTTTTTGGTTTTATATTTTATTTTTCACCTTCCTATAATTTATTCCTTCATTGTTACAATTCCTTTAGTTATGATCTTTGGGAGTATCACCGAAACTCGTTGGGGAACAACTTTAGGTAAGAAACTTTTTAAAATGAAGGTAATAGATGATGATGGAAATTATCCGGAAATCTCAAAATCTTTAAAGAGAAATTTTCTTTGTCTGGCAAATTTTTATCCTTCGTTCTCGGAACGAACCATCAAAGATGTTGCTTTTGGAACGCGGACTTTTTTTGAAACACGTCTAAGTATGTTTATGAATAATAAATTATGCAAAACTTATATCGTAAAAGAAAGTCAGGTTTGGGAACTCAGAAAAATGCTTGATCAGAATGTTTTAAAACAAAAGAATCTGTGAAGATCTGTGAAATCTGCGGGATAAATTTTCGCCAACAAATCACACAGATCTTCACAGATTCTTTGATTTTATTTAACTTTTAAATCAGAATTATATTTTATTATTCTTTGTATATTTAAGCTTAATAAAATTATACTTGAAAATATCAGAATTAAAAATCAAGAAGATCATTCATCGCCCAACTCGTCAATTTGATGTTGAGGGAAAAAGAATCTATAATGAATTTGAGTATGATCTGCCGTACAACGCAAGTTTTAAAAACAATGAAAAACAAAGAATTTTTGCCAAACTGATTGATTTACTTCCATTCTTTTTAATTTTCTATTTCATTTTTCATCAACACGGATTTCTATCCATACTATATTCTATCTCATCCGTCATTTTATTGGGAACTCTGTCAGAATCGACATTCGGAACAACTTTAGGAAAGAAAATATTTAAAATAAAAGTTATTGATGATTTCGGAAATTATCCTAAAATAACAAAATCATTTTGCAGAAATCTTTTATGTTTAGCTACTTTTAAACTTATCTTTGACGATTACATACCTCCATTAAACGAAGTTTTAAAAATCGAACACACAGAAACAAATTTCACAATACACATGAATAACAAAGTTTGTAAAACTTACATTGTGAAAGAAAGTCAATTATGGGAAATTAGAAAACTCCTTGATGCTCAGATTCATAATACTATTTCTTGAAAACTTCTAATATTTAAAATAAAAAAGGCAGCTTAAAATAATAGCTGCCTTTTTAGAATTAATCAAACAGATTAAAATTTAAAATCTGATTTTTTGATGTCTTTATTGTAATACAAATCAACTATAGTTGCCACCTGATCGCCATTCTCTGACCGGAATGTATTTTTTGAACAGTAAGTAAGATCACCGAATTTTTTATATTCTGTGCAAAGTGTTGTTGAAAAAGAACCTTTCGTAGGATTTTCATGAATCTCTTTGTTCAGTAAATAGCTTTCAGCATTATAATATAAATTAGTAATATTTCCATCTTTAGCGGTTGCTTTTATTTTATGCAGCTTATTTTCCTTATCCGTTTCTACAAACTCAACTTTATATAAAGAAGGATCCAAATATGCCAATTCATTCATGATGTATTTTCTATCCAACTTATCTTTGAACTCTTCCTGATCAGCAATTTTCTTTTCGCCGTTTACCGTCTCATAGCCGGTTTTTCCATCGAACCATGATCTGTACACTATTCTGCCTTGATATTCAATTTCAAAACTACCCATATTCGGAGTCATTTCTTTTGTTATATAATTAACATTTCTACCATCCATAACCGTAGATGATTTCGAATAAAGAGTTTTTATACTGCTTAAAAGATCTTTTCCTCCCATCGCATCAACTGCTTTTACAATGATTTCTTTAGCTTTGGCTTCGTTTGTGCTTTGCGAAAAAACAAAGTGATTAGTTGTGAATACTGAACAAGCCGTAATAATAGTGGTTAAAAGTTTCATTTTTAGTTTTTTATTAAATTTAAATTGTATCTGTCATCTTTAGAATCTCTTCTCAGTTCTATTAATTAAGATATTAATAATCTTGATGGAAATTTACGAGAAACTTTTTTATTTAAACCTAAAAAACTACAAAAGATATTTTATCGCTTTATCCAACTCAATCGGATTATTATATTTTCTGACTGATTCTCTCAAACGCTCATTTACTTCACGGGAATTATTTTCTCCGACCTTTGTACCGTCGTTGAGGTAGAATTCTTCATTGGTTTTTGTTGAGCCACTATTGTTTCTCAATGTGTTGATCGGAGAATCGTAGTATTTCAGTTTTGTGGCTGTATATTTTTCTTCATTTACCGGAACACTTTGCTCAATCATGTAACTGATGTATTGGTTGACATAAGGTTTTGTCAGTTTCTGAGTTTTCACCAGCTCAAATTTGTAATTATTTTGATCATCATAAAGCTCGAAAATCAGTCCCGGAAGACCATGAAACTTGTAAGGACCTTCCTGAAAGGGAATATCAGAAGTAAACCATGCAACCCAGTTTCTTCCGCCCCAAGTTGTGGTGGCTTTCTGAAGATTAAGGTCTTTCACTTTCTTTTTCTCATCCGTCAGTTTCCAATTCTGTTTATTTTTTGATGGAAGTTTTAAAATAATATTTTCTAAAACATCATAATATTCATAATCGTCAGTTCCTGATTTGTGAGTGAGAATGTTTGAGGTATTAAAATTTGCTCCATTTGGAATCGCAAGATTATGGGCAACCAAAGAATCTCCAACAAAAAAATCTCGCGGATAATATTTTATTTGTTTCGGTTCGATATCAAGATGATAATTTTCTTTGGTGGTGATATTCTGTGTAGAATCTTTCTTGTATTCTACATCATAAATAAAACGGTGAGTCTGTGCATTTGATGCAAATGAAGCTAGAATAAATGCTGATAAAACGATTTTTTTCATAGTCTGTTATTTCTGATTGATAAATTCCTGTTCTTCTTTTGAAAGTAAAATTGTAGTTTCTTTATCTTCTTTTACAGGAATATTTTCCCATATGCTTTTATTGAAATCAATTTTAGATTCTAAACCTTTTTTATCAGACTTTGAAAAACTATTATAGACAATTTCCCGGCTGGCTTTTTTCGTATGAACTTGGTCTTCATAGAAAATAACAAAATTATCCGTATTCAAACTATTTAGCGAAGGTAGATATACACCATCTTTTTTGTAAAATTCAAATTTTATCGTTGCATTACCGAGTTTTCTGCTAAACTCTTTTCCATCGGTAGTTACTTTCTTTTGTGTCGGAAAATCACCCTGTAAGTAAGTGAATTCATAACTTGTAATTACTTTATCTTTTTTATTGTACTTAATTTCTCCGCTGATATTAATGCCATAGTTTGATTTTATTTTACAGCTAATGATTTGCTCTTCACCATCATCAGAAATCAAGTTACCGGAAAACTTGGTCGTTTTATTTCTCAAATTCAATAAAGTGCGGTAGATTTCAAAATTAAAAAAGAAATTCCCAACGATCTCATGGGAGAACTCATCCGTTTTTTGGCTGAAAATACTGTCTGATTTTATATTTTTTAAATATTTGACATTATTCAGCTGAATCTGCAGAATATCATCATAGTTTTTCCTGAAGCCATCTTTGAAGTTGTAAGTATTGCTTTTGCTCCACAGTTTAGCTTCAGCAATCACCATAAAGTGCAATTTATCATTATCAAAAGCCCGCTGCTTTAAGGTAATATCGTAAAGTGATGGATCGTCAAAGTATCTTTTATAGTAATTTTTAAAGATATCTTCAAAGATCGTCTTAATATCAACATTCACCATCTTTACCTCTTCAATATCTTTAAAACTCGGTTTTAATTTTACTAAGGCGGTAAATGTATTAAGGTTTTGTTTAGTGAAGCCAGTCGCAGAAACCTCAAGATTTTTCTCTGTAGATTCTACAGGTGCAAAACCGTCATCATTAGTATAAACTACTCTATTGTCAAGAATAATTCGGGCATTTCCAATGGGCTTGTTATTTTCAGCATCAATAACCTGTATTTTCTGTGCTGAGAGAAGTGTCGAAACAACAGAAAATAAAATAAAAATTCGTTTCATATAAATTTGTTATCATGTTTATTAATAAGACAAATATATATTTCAAATCAGATACAATTCAATACGAAATGAGTTATTTAATAATAAATTATCAATATTTAACTAAAAGCTTTAAAATTTGGGAATAACAATGGGAATCTTCAAATATTTTAACAAAAAAATTCTTTCCACTTATGAAAGAATTAGTTGTATTAAAGAAAAAGCCCTCTCGAAATAAGGCGTAAAAAAACCGGCTTTAGTAAGCCGGCTGAGTCTGTCTTATTTTTTAGATTCTTCTACAGAAACCTTTCTGAATTCTTTGAACAATTTGCTCAATTCCAAAGCTGACTTACGAGCTCTTGTACCCGCTGCTTTGTTTCCTTTCTCTGATTGTTGGTTTGCTTCAGTTGCAAACGCTTCGAATTCTGCGTTGATTTTTTCAATAAGTTCTTTCATGTCTATAAAATTTAGGCTGCAAATATATGTTTTCAGATGTTTCCAGCCTAACATTGGGGAAAAAATTTATAGCAAAATGTGAATTATTTAACACAAAAGTCAGAATTTTGAGTTTCAATTGTACAAAACCAAAGAAATAATTCAATTTAAGAGTGATTTAAACTTAAATTTGAGATTTAAAATAAATAGGTTGACCATAATTTTCATTTATTTATTTTTGCTGAAAACTATAAAAAAAGCATGATTGAATTAATAAAGAAACACAAAACCATGATTATTTTTATCATTTGTTTTGCCTTGATGACTTTTATATTTGTACCTAGACAGAAAGAATATTATTTGCAGGAAGAGATCGATCGTTTTACCGAAAACACATATCCTTACTTTGCCATTGCTATAAGCGTTTTTTTATTTTTGATCATAATGATTATCGGTATCGTAAGAAAATACAAAAAAACCGACTTTATCAATCTATTAGTCTACACAATTTTTATCTCTTTTTTAATGACTTTTATTTCCAAATCTCTATTTCTTTCTGTACTATTATTTATCAACAGACAACATCATTCTTCAACAGAAATTGCAAAATATGAAGTGTTAAGTATTGATAAAAAACACTATTTGTTAGCATATAATATTGTTGATCATAGAGATTATTTTGACGAAAAAGATTATCTGAAATACTTTAGAAATAATGATTTCTTTAAACTTAAAAAAGCTGATACTATTTCAATTCAAACCAATAAAGGAATATTCGGAATCAATTATTTCAATAAATAAAATACAAATCAACCTTAACAATTCATGACTAAAAAAATTCTCACCTTCACATTCGTATTACTTGCAGTTTCTATCATTGCTGCCCAAAGCACTTCAGGTCCGGAAACTGCCAACAAAGTCACAAATACTGTTACACAAACAGGAATCAGTCTCGGTTCTGTGATTGCGGTGGTAACTTCCTGGGACAGAAATAAATCTTTATTATGGGCAATCATTCACGGTATTTTGGGATGGTTGTATGTCATTTATTTTGCAATAACTGATCGTTAACCTCAAACAAAAAAGACTTTGTATCGTTGATGCAAAGTCTTTAAATTATTAAACCCAGAGATTTGAATTCAATTTATTATGATAAAATCATGAAGAGATCTGAAATCTGAAACAAGTTTCTTCATCAGTAGAATCAACTAAAATTCTGCCATTGTGAGCATTTGCTATTTCACTGGCAATGTAAAGTCCTAATCCTAATCCTTCCTGACCGTGATGTACTTTTCCTCTTGAGAATGGTTTGAAGAGATGTTTTTCTGTCTCTTCCGATATTTTATTTCCTTTATTGATCACACGGAGTTCAAAATTATCTGATTCTGTTGTTGCAGTCACAATGATTGGTGATTCCTTTTCACCGTGCGTGATTGCGTTACCCAAAAGATTAGAAAATAGCTGCGCAATACGTTTGTTGTCTCCTTTTACTTCATCTTTCAAATTGAAATCTGTCTGAATAAGTCTGTCAGGATATGCCATATTGAGTTCTGCAATAACCTGATGAAGAGTTTCTTCAAGATTTTTGCTGTTTTCATAATTCAGCTTGATGCCTCCACCAAGACGGCCTCTTGCAAAATCAAGCATATTATCAATCAACCCTTTCGTACGATTGGTAGAATCCTGAATGACTTTTGCCAATCTCTGATTTCTCTCATCCAAAGAACTTCGCAATAAAAGCTGAGCAGCATTGGAAATTGCATTAACAGGATTACGCAAGTCATGGCCCAAAATAGCAATAAACTGCTCTCTTATTTCTCCATTTTCCTGCTCTTCCTGTAACTGAGCCTGCGTTTCGCTAAGATTTTGAAGAGAATCCAGATGAAATGCGATCAGTTCTGCAAAAAGTTTGAACATATTGATCGTCTTTTCATTGTTCACCAATGCAGGTTTAGGATCAATTGCACATAAAGTTCCGAAGAAATCTCCGTTTTTTAAGATCAAAGGAATTGAAATATAACTCTGAAGACCGTACATTTCAGGTGTGTGGTGACCGGAATAAACAGGATCTTTATCCGCATGATCTATAGCAATTGTTTTTTCTAATTCCATTACCTGATTGCACAGCGTAGTTTCTACTTTCAGTTCACCACCGACTCCAAGTCCGAAATTAATTTTATCATTAACTGCACATGCGATCCAACGGTCTTTTGTAACCCTTGCAACAACAGCATATCCCATTCCTGTTGTACTGCAGATTACCTCAAGAATATTTGCCACAGCAGGAATCTGATTCACCTGCTCAATATCTTTTTCAAAATCAAATGATTTTGTACGATCGTTCATATGATATATTTTTAATCATTTCGATTTTAATGTTGCTTAATAAGCATAATTAATCTATAAAGGTAAGAAATAATCTCTAAGACTTATCTTTGGCCACTGGCTTTTCAGATAAGAAAATTCGCCTTCCATCTTTCAGTTTTCTTCTAAAAAACTGATAATCCTTACCTTTGAAATGATGAAATCGACCACTCTTAATCAAATTGACCGCAACTTAATTCAGAAAACAGACAGTGCAGGATAATTTTTATTTACAATTATTTTAGATTGCGATTAATAAAGAAAATATTTAAAATATGATTTTCTTAAACTAAACAAAGTTCTGACATTATGAAAAAATACGTGTTATTCCTTTTTATATTCCTGCTACCGATCTCAATTTTCGCTCAATATAAACCGTGGACTTCTTCAGCACAACCTTTAAAAGAAATCAAAGCCTTAAAAAAGCAAATCAAAAAACCGGAATTCAGAAAAGTTGATTACCTAATTACCGATTTTGGAGCTGTGGGTGACGGAAAAACAAAAAATACAGAAGCTTTCAAAAAAGCAATCGAAAAATGCAATGCAGAAGGCGGCGGAAGAGTTGTCGTACCAAACGGTGTTTTTCTTACTGGAGCAATTTATTTAAAATCTAATGTCAATCTTCATTTAAGTGACGGTTCAACCATTTTATTCAGCCAGGACAGCAACGACTACCCTATTGTTTTCACACGTTGGGAAGGAATGGAATGTATGAATTATTCATCTCTAATCTATGCTTATGAAGAAGAAAATATCGCCATTACCGGAAAAGGAACTTTAGACGGAAATTCGGATAATGATAACTGGTGGTTCTGGTGTGGTGCAACAAAATATGGCTATAATGAAACTCGTCCGGGAAGACAAAATCCTGCCCGCGCGAAACTTCACGAATATATGGCTCAGAGAAAACCGGCTAGAGAAAGAATTTTTGGTAACGGATGGTATTTGAGACCCAATTTCGTACAGCCCTATAAGTCTAAAAACTTTTATATGGCGGATGTTTTGGTGAAAAATTCTCCGATGTGGAATTTGAATCCTGTGCTTTGTGAAAATGTTTTAATTGAAAGAGTAAAAGTCATTAGCCACGGACCAAATAACGACGGATTCGACCCTGAAGCCTGTAAAAATGTATGGATTAAAGATTCTTATTTTGATACCGGAGACGACTGTATCGCAATAAAATCAGGAAGAGACGAGGACGGAAGAGACATCGGAAGACCAGCCGAAAACCACATTATCGAAAATTGCGAAATGAAAGACGGTCACGGCGGTGTGGTAATCGGAAGTGAAATTGCAGGCGGTGCAAAAAACATTTACGCTATCGGAAACGTGATGGATAGTAAAAATCTTGACCGAGCTTTAAGAATCAAAACCAGCTCAAGCCGTGGTGGCATTATCGAAAATGTATTTTTCTACAACACAAAAGTTGGCGCCTACAAAGAAGCGGCAGTTCGTTTCAATATGCATTATGAAAAGCCGGGAAATCACATTCCGACCATCAGAAATATCTGGGTTGAAAATTTAACGGTTGACAAAGGCGGAAAATATGCTGTATTTTCTGACGCTTACGAATCTTCTCCTGTGACAGATTTCACGATGATTAATGCAAAAATGACCGGCGTTCAGATCCCTTACAAAGTGGATTATTTGAAAAATGTGACTTTAAAAAATGTAACCGTTAACGGACAGCCTTTAACTGAGTTAAAACCATAAAATGCGAAGAAAAACCATTTTCGCCGGACTGCTAGTTTTGTCGGCACTCTCCCATTCTTTTGCCCAATCGAAACATTGGCAGAATAACGAGCGTGAACTGCATTACAAAGAAGACAAAGGCGATTTTTTATTGGTCAACGGAAAGTACAGATTCAACCGTGCGTTGTACGGAGATAATCGAGCTTCGAGGGTTGAAGCAGGAGATTTGCCGGAATTTGCACTCTATCTTCCGGGAATGGGTGGCAATCTTCAGTTTGTCATTCAAAAGGGTAATTCAATTAAAAAATTAATTCAGGCTGATAAAATTGAAACCCGTTACCGACCTGGTTCGATGTTGTATGAAATCAAAGACCCGATTTTAGGAAGCGGAACTTTGAAACTGACTGTTTTAGCACAGGCTAAAGAAGAGGGTTTGGTTTTAAAAATGGAAACTGTAAATGTAGATTCTTCAACAAAAATCTTTGCAATTTTTGGCGGTGCGAGCGGAACGACTTTCAGCAGAAACGGCGACATCGGCGCAGACCCAGAATCCGGATTTTATCTGTTGCCTGAATATTGTCTGATTAATGAATATAAAATTAGTAAAAATCATTTTCAATTAAATTATTTAAACAGGAAAAAAGAAACTCAAACCGTTAACGGAAGTTTTTCAAATATTAATTCTCTTCAATTGACCGATGCAAAAACTTTAGAAAAACTTTCTGAGTTTACTCAAAATAAAAACGAAAAATACCCGATTGTTTACGCTTCCTATTCTTCACAAAAGCAACCAATTTTTATTCAGGTTGCGAAAGGGAAATCAGATAAAAACTATTCGGACGAAGATTTAAAGAATATATTTAATGAAGCTGAAAAATCCCGTTTAACATTAACCAATAGAATTCAGTTAAAAACTCCCGATGCAGATTTAAATAATTTCGGAGCTAATTTGGCAGTTGCAGCCGATGGAATTTGGGAAAGTCCGACTTTCCTTCACGGTGCAGTTGCCTGGAGAATGCGACTGAATGCCTGGAGAGGAGCTTACACAGCCGATGCTTTGAGTTGGCACGACCGGGCGAAAGAACATTTTGAAAGTTATGCCAATTCGCAGGTTTTGAAACCCGATTCTGCGCCTGTAGAAATGGATACGATGCGTCATCTTGCCCGTCACGAGGAGAAAATGGGAACTTCGGTTTTTTCTAGCGGATACATTTCCAGAAATCCAAATGACAATACAAAACCGCATCATTACGATATGAATCTGGTATTTTTTGATCAGATGTTTTCGCATTTCAATTATACCGGCGACAAAGAATTTCTGAAAAAAATGTGGCCAACGATGGTTCGTCATATGGATTGGGAAAAGCGGAATTTCAAACGTGGCGATTTGTATGATGCGTATGCAGCGATTTGGGCGAGTGATGCACTTCAATATTCGGGTGGAAAAGTGACGCACACTTCGGCCTATAATTACAGAGCCAATCGTGAAATGGCGAAACTCGCGAAAATCATTGGCGAAAATCCTCAACCTTACGAACAGGAAGCTGATGCGATTTTAAAGGCAATGAAAAATGAACTTTGGATAAAAAACAAAGGCTATTTTTCTGAATATAAAGATGCTTTAGGTAATCAAATCGTTCACGACAAACCGGGAATATGGTCGATTTATCACGTTTCCGATGCGTTTATTCTGAATGAATTTGAGGATTATCAAAACTTACAGTACATTACTAATTATATGCCTAAAATTCCGGTGACGGTGAAAGGTGCACAAAATAAAGATTATTACACATTATCAACCACCAACTGGCAACCTTACGATTGGTCGATTAACAATGTGGCTTTAGCGGAAAATTTACAGACCGCTTTGGCCTATTGGCAAGCCGGAAGAACTGAGGATGCGTACCAACTTTGGAAGGGAAACTTGGTGGAGTCGATGTATTACGGCATAAGTCCGGGGAATTTTGAACAGCTTTCTCATTACGATGCATTTCGTGGAGAATTGTACCGTGATTTCGCTGACCCGATTGGCGTAGCTTCAAGAACTTTGACGGAAGGACTTTTCGGAGTTTATCCGAATTTACTGGAGAATAAAATCAGCATCAAACCTGGTTTCCCAAAAGACTGGAATTCTGCAGAATTGAAACTTCCGGATTGGGATTATCAGTTTACCAGAACTTCGAAAAAGACCGAGTATTTATTTAAATCAAAATATCAAAATCCGGTGGCAGTGGAAATGCAGATTCCTGTAAATTATTCCAACATCAAATCGGTGAAAGTGAATGGAAAAAATGTGGATTGGAAAATTAAACCGAATTCTATTTTACAGCCAATTGTTCAGTTTGAAACGCCGAAGGGAAAAGATTTTAAAATTGAAATCAATTATTCAGGAGAAAAATTAAAAAACGAACAAACCGACTACGTTAATTATATATCGGAAAGTCTTCAGTTAAATTTTGATTCAAAAAAGAAAATCAAAAACATCTACGACCCACAAGGTTTGATTAAAAATTCCCCTCCTCCGGAGGGGTGGATTCGACCGAAGGGCGAAGACGGGGTGGTCAACCACAAGTTTGAACTTAAGCCGCAGGAGAGAAAAGGAACTTTCTTTATTCAGTTCGAGCAAAACGAAACAACTTGGTGGCAACCTGTAAATGTGGACATTCGTTTTCCTTTGGAGACAAAATGGGTCAATAAACAGCTACAGATTCAGTCGAAATCATCCAATCCCATTAATGGAAAACTGACTGTTAATGGTTTAAACAAAACTTTTTCGATTCAAAAAAATCAAGGTACAGCGATTGAAATTCCTGAAAATTATTTAAGTAAAGGAACCAATTCTATTGAACTTGAATACAACGGAATCAAACAAAATATTGAAATCACGGATTGGGAAATTGAAAATCAAGGTCAGTTCAACACTATTTCATTAGCTTCAAAATATAATGAAAAAGTAACTGAGATTTTTAACCAAAAATATCTTTCTCCAAGATTGAAAGTCCCTACTCTACAGCTCCCTTGGCAGGGAATCGGAAACTGGTGTTATCCTTTGATTACCGCTCAAATTGATGACAGCGGATTGATGAATAAAAGAAAAAATGGCAAAGTAGATTTTCTTGGAATTCCATTTTTAATTAATAAAGCCGATAAAAATATCGCCTTCGTCAGTCAGTGGGATAATTATTCCGATTCTCTTGAAATTCCGATTTCAGGGAAAGGAAAGAAAATCTACTTTCTGATGGCTGGTTCTACAAATCCGATGCAGTCGCAAATCGCTAACGGAAAAATTACTGTTCAATATGCAGATGGTTCGATAACCGAATTAGAACTGAAAAACCCAACTAATTGGTGGCCGATTGAGCAGGATTTATTTGATGATAATTTTGCTTTTGAAATTCCGGATGATAAAATTCCGTATCGTGTGAAATTAAAAACCGGGGAATTGTATAAAGGCGGAAATTTGAGCAAATATTCAAGCATCAAAGGATTTACAGACCGTCAGGTTGATGGTGGCTCAGCAACAATTCTGGACTTGCCGATTGACGCGAATAAAGAATTAAAGTCGATAAAACTCACAGCCGTGAGCAATGATGTCGTGATTGGAATGATGAGTGCTACAGTTTTAAAATAGAATGCAATGCCACGAATGCACAAATATAAAGTGTATGCTTATAAAAATATTCGTGCATTCGTGGCAGATAATATAGAAATATTAGTGAGAAAAACTTCGGCAAGCTCAGTCCGACAGCAGTGTAAAACATTTAGTATTAGGATTTTCAGGCTGAACTTGTCGAAGCCTAAGTTGTAAGTTTAAAGAATAAATAAAGATAAAATGAAAAAAATTACAATATATCTCGGGATTTTCCTGATGGGATTTTCTTCACTGAATGCCCAGAAAATTGACCGAAAAAAGGTCGTTCAGCGACATAATGTAGTTAACATAAAAGCCGATACACTTTCTACTTTAACCGTAGGAAACGGGAAATTTGCCTACACCGTTGACATCACCGGAATGCAGTCGTTCCCTGAATATTATAAAAATGGAGTTTCTCTCGGAACGCAGTCTGAATGGGGCTGGAATAGTTTTCCGAATACCAAAAATTACAAGTTTGAAGAAACTTTAAAACCTTATGATTTCAATAACGATGGAAGAAAAGCGTTGTACAGTGTCCAACTGAAAGAACCTGAACGCAATAAAGGTGCTGTTGAATATTTCCGTGTGAACCAACACCGTTTGCAATTGGGAAATATCGGGATTGAACTGACGAAAAAAGACGGTCAGAAAGCGAAAATTTCAGATTTAACCAACATCAATCAGAAAATTGATTTGTGGACAGGAATTATCACGAGCGAGTTTTCACTGGAAGGAACTCCGGTAAAAGTCTGGACTGCTTCTTTCCAAAATTCAGATAAAATCGGAATTAAAATTGAATCTGATTTAATTTCAAAAAATAAATTAAAAGTTTTTGCACGCTACCCTTCTCCGACCGGACAGTTTTTGGATGATGCTGCTTTTTACGGAAATGAAAATGACCATTTTTCGAAAATCGTTTCTTCACAATCTACTCAAGGATTGATTCAGCACAAGTTGCAGAGTACAGATTATTATACACAATTTAATTTTACATACGGAAAACTTCGTGAAGCAGGAAAACATTATTTTGTTTACGAACCCTCTTCTAAAAACAAAACAATTGAATTGAGCGTTGAGTTTTCGGCTAAAAACCCGAAATCTAATAGAACTTTATTCGCTGATGCTGAAAAAGAAAGTACTTCTGGCTGGAAAAACTTCTGGGAAAGTGGTGCTGCTGTTGACTTTGAGGGAAGTACAGACCCAAGAGCCAATGAGCTTGAAAGAAGAGTTGTCTTGTCAGAATATTTAACCAAAGTTCAGTGCGGAGGAAGTAATCCTCCTCAGGAAACGGGGTTGACTTTTAACAGCTGGTACGGAAAACCGCATACGGAAATGCATTGGTGGCACGGTGTTCACTTCGCTTTGTGGGGAAGACCGGAGATTTTGGAGAAACAACTTGATTACTATTTCAGGTCATTTGACAAAGCTAAAAAATTAGCGGAAAGACAAGGCTACAAAGGCGTTCGTTGGATTAAAATGTCGGATAACGAAGGTAATGAAAGTCCGTCTTCTGTTGCTGCTTTTTTGATTTGGGAACAGCCACACATTATTTATATGACCGAACTTTTGTACCGAAACAGCAAGGATAAAAAAGTTTTGGAAAAATACAAAGATATGATTTTTGCGACTGCTGATTTTATGGCTGATTTTGCAACATATGATAAAGAGAAAAATCGTTATAACTTAGGTAAAGGAGTCATTCCTGCACAGGAAGTTTTCCCTGCGAAAGATACTTATAACCCTACTTATGAAGTTGCGTATTGGGATTGGGCGCTGAAAACTGCTCAACTTTGGAAAGAAAGATTAGGTGAAACGAGAGATAAAAAATGGGATGATGTCATTTCTAAATTAGCTCCGCTTCCGGTTCAGGATGGGGTTTATTTGTCGACAGAATCGGCGAAAGATTCATTCACATTTCCAAAATGGATGACTGATCATCCTGCAGTTCTAGGCGCATTAGGAATGGTTCCTGAGTCTCCAAAACTGGACAAAAAAATAATGAAAAACACTTTGGACATCGTTTGGGAAAGATGGAACTGGGAACACACGTGGGGTTGGGATTTCCCGATGACTGCGATGAATGCAGCTAGACTTGGACTGCCGAACAAAGCTTTGGATGCATTATTTATGAACATCCAGACTAATACTTATCTGAAAAACGGTCATAATTTTCAGGACAAACGTTTGAGAATTTATCTTCCCGGAAATGGTGGAGTTTTGACCACTGTTGCGATGATGTTGGAAGGTTGGGATAATTCGACAGGACAATTTCCAGGCTTTCCAAAAGACGGAACCTGGAAAATAAAAGCGGAAGGTTTTAAAAAAATGCCTTAAAATTACATTCATATTAGTTAGAGTCTGTCAGAAATGGCGGGCTTTTTTTGTGTCGGAGGGTTGAGTTTTTGGGTTGGATAGATATGTCGCTCCTACGGAGCTCCTCCTGTATGGTTACAACGTTTTCTACAAACCTATCGCTCCTATGGAGCTCCGTTGTTACGGATAAGCTATCAGACTTAAAAATTCATGCGGATAGAATCGTTCAACTCATGCGGATGAACTGATAAACTTATAGGCATGAGTTTCAAAAATCCATTTTGATAAGATTAAAACGAAACTATAAGACTCCTGTATTCTAATTTTTTTTAAACGAAATATTGAATTTTAAGTTTCACTATGAAATTCTGCATTTTCTCAAATTCTGACATTACATAAAATAAAAACATAAATAACTGAAAACAAGAATCTTATACTATAAATTTTGATCAACAAATGTATGAATCATTTAATGTAAATTTTTGTAACTTGTCTTCACTCATTATATAATCTCTTAAAGAGATTTTTTTTAACTGAAACAATATCTCCCACTTAAAGATCATGTCAGATACACTTGAAATCAATATCAATGAAAACTCCAGAGTTCCGAAATACAAACAGATTGTAGATTCTATTCTGAACGGAATTGACGGAGGACAAATTAAAATCGGAGAAAAAATTCCTTCCATCAACGAGCTTAGCGAATCGTGTTTTCTCTCGAGAGATACCGTGGAAAAAGCCTATAAAGAACTTCGTAAAAGGCAAATAATCGAATCGGTAAAGGGAAAAGGATATTACATTTCGCGTATCAATAAGAATGATATCATCAATATTTTCTTTCTGATCAACAAACCGAGTACCTATAAAATGATGATTTATAATTATTTCGTCAATGCAATCGGTACCAAAGGCAATGTTGAGATGTATATTTACCATTGTGATGAAACGCTTTTCATTAATTCGTTAAAAAAGAATCTGGGAGGATTTGATTATTATGTTATCATGCCGCATTTTCGTGACGAACAGTCTAAACATACAAGTTCTACACAGGAAGTTTTAGACATGATCGAACAGATTCCCAAAAACAAACTGTTGTTGCTAGACAATACCAAGCCTAATATTTCAGGAGAATACGGCTCAATTTTTCAGGATTTTGAGCATGATATTTATAATGCCTTAGAAGAAGGTTTAGAGAAAATAAAGAAATACGAAAAGATTATTTTGGTTTATCCTGATAAATCAATTCATCCCTACCCTTTCCGTATTGTGCGTGGTTTTGAGAAGTTTTGCAAAGATTTTAAACTAGATTATGAGATTCTCGACGAAATTTATCCCGACATGGAATTACAGGATAAAGATATTTTCATCACCATTCGAGAACGTGATCTGGTGAATTTGGTAAAGCAGATCAGACAAAAAAATCTGGAATTAGGGAAAGACATTGGAATTATTTCCTACAACGAAACGCCACTAAAAGAATTGCTTGGAATTACGGTAATTACAACGGATTTTAAAGCAATGGGGGAATCTGCCGCCTACATGATTTTAAAAAATAAAAAGGAATCGGTGAATAATGTTTTTAAATTTATTCAGAGAGAATCATTATAGATGATGTTGGATGTTGGATGAAAATTATATGAATATCAGTTTTTAATCATAACGCTAAAATTAGCAGTCATTTTGTCATTCCGCAGGAATCTTAACATACTAAAAATAAAGCAGTTTAGATTCCTACGGAATGACAAACAAATCGTTAAAAAATAAGATCCTAATAATTATTGGAATCACCTTGAATTTTTAAAAAAAACTAATTATAATGATTAAAAAAATAATTTTTACCCTAAGTTTCTTAGTGACAATCACTGTTTTCGCGCAGAAAAAAAACGATAAAGATGCTGTAACTGATGTTGCAGAAAAGCTAAGATTAGCCATGATGAGCGGCGACAAATCATCATTAGAATCTTTAATTTTACCGGAATTAACGTATGGGCATTCGGGAGGTCACATTGATGACGCAACGGAATTTGTTGACAAATTAGTCAGTAAAAAATCAGATTTTGTAACTATTGATATTACCAATCAAAACGTGAATATCGTTGGAAATACCGCAATTGTTCGTCACCACTTTTATGCCACCACTGCTGATTTTGGAAAAGCTCCGGGTGATGTAACTTTGGATATATTATTGGTTTGGGTAAAGGTTAAAAACGACTGGAAACTATTAGCCAGGCAAGCCGTAAAATCTAAAAAGAAGAAATAAATGATCAAGATTTTGATAAATAAAAATTCGCAAATTTAGGTTTGCGAATTTTTTAATTTATAAAAAAGTAAATTTCACAAGTGCCATTCTAAAAGATAGTGTAATGAAGAATCTCTTTTTAATTTAATAATAGACTCTTCCTTCGTCAGAACGACAAACTGATTAGATATTTAACTTTTAAGAAGTTTTATTTTACTCTAAAATTTTGTAAATCCTCCGGTTTTTCGCAACAAACCTGCTCCATTACCTGTCTGAACTGCATTTTAAGCATTTCAATAATATGATCACCACCTTTTTCGCCTAAAGCTCCGACTGCATACATAAACGTTCTCCCCATAAAGGCAAATTCAGCACCACAGCTTAAAGCGCGGGCAACATCCGGACCGGTTCTCACACCGCTGTCCATCATTATTTTGATCTGATCTTTATATTTTTCGCTGATTTCTTTGACTACGGCAATCGTAGATTCTCCTGCGTCTAATTGTCTTCCGCCATGATTGGAAATGATCATTCCATCAAAACCTAAACGAACGGCTTCTGCGGCATCTTCGTCTGAAGCAACACCTTTGATAACCAATTTTCCTTTCCATTTGTCGCGAATTGCTTTTATTCTATCAGAATTTAATCTTCCTGAAAATGTAGAATTCATGAATTGCCCTAACTGTTTCACACCCATATTTTTATCCATGTATTTTTCCATGGTTTTAAAACTAGGAACTCCATGTTTGAGTATTTCCAAACACCATTCCGGTCTTGCTAAAGCTTGGGAAATATTTCTGAAATTCAATTGAGGAGGCATTGCCAAACCATTTCTGATTTCTTTTGCTCTATATCCAAAAGTAGGAACATCTGCCAAAACTACGAGTACATCGTATCCGGAAACTTCACAACGATCAAGAATATCGTCCCGCAACCATTCTTCTCTTGGATGATATAATTGATACCAGGCTTTTCCTTCCGTTAATTCGGAAATTCTTTCAAGACTGCTTGTTGTTACCGTACTTAAAATAAAAGGAATATTATGCTTAAAAGCTGCTTTTGCTAAAATTTCTGGAGCATTGGGCCACATTAATCCTTGCAAACCAACTGGAGAAATTCCGAATGGTGCGGAATATTTTACGCCGAATAATTCAGTTTCCATATTGGCTTCCGCATAATTATTGTTCAGATATTGCGGACGAAGCAGAACTTCTCTCAGTTCGCTTGTATTTCTGTCTCTGTTAATGTTTTCATTACAACCGCCATCCAAATATTCGAAAGCGAAACGGGGCATTCTTTTTTTTGCTCTTTCGATCAGAAGTTCAAGTGAAGCATAACGGGTATCAAATGGAAATGCCATGAATTATAAATTAAGAATTAAAGGTTGAAGCACTTTCATCTGATAATGCTGCTGTAAAAAAGTTTCGTCTATTTTTTTGTTGGAAATAACCATCGAAGCTCCCAATGCTGAACCCAACGGAGAATGTGTAGACATCACGTTGTAATGCTGAAAATGATGAGACATTAGCTTCATAAATACATCATTATCTGTAAATCCACCGTCAATATAAATATTTTTAATATCTGAATTTCCGATTGCATTTGTAATGGTATGAATCTGCAGATCCATTAATTCTATCATCAATTGATGATAGGCTTCTTCAAAGGTTGCGAATGAATTTAAATCTGTTGCAGTAATCATTTTTCGCTTTAAAATAATTCCTTCAAAACGAAAATAGATATTTTTATTTTTCATTAGCCGCAGATACAAATCCTGGTCAAACTGTACTTCTCTGTGGAAACCATACTCTTTTCCATAGTATGCACACAATTTTTCAACCTGAATTTTATATTCATTTCCCATAAAAAAACGGGATGCTTTTACGCGTTTACCGTCGATACGCATATAATTCAGGCAATTGTTTTCTATATCTTCATCCGTCAGACTTTCATCATTAAAAGGGTTCAGAGAAATACTCCATGTTCCTGTTGATAGCAATAAAAAAGGTTCTTTTTTACTTAAAATATAAGGTAACAACGCTGAAGAACTGTCGTGAATTCCAACGCCGATTTTAATTTTTTTGTTTCTGTATGAAGTATTGATACTCGCAGAAGTAGGTACAATCGGTCCTAATAAAGCATCGATTTCCTCTTCATAAACCCAGTCGTGATAATCTGCTTTGTCGTAATCCCATAAATTGGTATGACAGCCGATTGAAGTAAATTCCGAAACGCAGATTCCTGTAAACAAATACGACAAATACTGAGGTAAGTGAAGGCTGTAACGGATTTTTTTGAACGTTTCAGGGTGTTTATATTTTAACCAGAATAATTGCAGTCCTGAATTCAACATTCCCGATTGAGGTGATGCTGTTTCGCGGGCAATTTTCAGTTTATCGCCATGTTTTTCGTAAAATAAATCAAGAATTTCCTGATCCATGGGTTTTGTATAATTGTACAAAGGCGTCAGAACATTTCCTCTCTGATCGAGATGCACAAAACTCGCCCCATAAGTAGAAAAATTGATTGCTTTTACCTCGTATTTTTCATTGTCAAGAATGGCATTAAAATTATCTTTTATCCAATTTTGCAGGGCTGCAAGATCTTCTGTAGGATAACCATCTTCATCAGTTGTGAGCGGTAATTCTGTATATTCACGAACGACTTCTTTATAATTTTTATCAAATAAAAAGAACTTTTTATTGGTTTTTCCAATATCAAATACTATGGTTACCTTCTTTTTTTCGGACATTCTTGTAATGAATTAAATTGAGTTTTATAAAATAAAAATAATTCTTTTTAATCTAGTTTTTGTCTTTGTAAGCTTTATTTTTAAACGCAAAATCCGCAAAGATTTTTTTTGACTACTATATGTTTTAAGTTCGCAAAGGCGTTTCACTCAGCAAAGAACACAAATAATAATCATGTTTATCAGGTCTTCATCTAAATATTATTTTTAAAACCATTAAGGAGTGTTCAGATTGTAAGATGCGATAAGAAAAAATCCACTAATTTCTTAAAGCAGCAATGCCTAGAACCCTACTCATCTAAACACTTTCAACCTTAATGATAAAAATATAAGGATACATATAATAAAAACTTTCGATTGCACTCAAAAGTTGAAATTATCAAATTTAAATAGGATTTTATAATCCGGTTGCTTTTACATTTAAACCTCTTTCGGAAATTAAAGTTTCTCTTACTTTCAGATCTCTATAAGCTGCGATTGGGTCTAATGCTGCACCCGTCTGTAATCTTGCAGCCTTTAATAACGGGCGAACATCTGTTCTGTACGCATTCTGCAAAATATCCTGCGCACCAACGACATCATTGTTTAATTGTGCTGTTTTTAATGCTTTCTGATCAACCAAAAGTGCCTGAGCATACGCAATTAAAATAGCCTCCAAAGACTGTAATAAGTCTTCCAACGGATCTTTGATATTGTGACTTGCATCGATCATCCAAGCCGGATAAGGGTTGGTAGGATTATTTTCCATTCCGTACACCAATTCATTGAAAATCAAGAATAAAGCATAAGGTTTGATTGAGCCAACCGTCAAATCATCATCTCCATATTTACTGTCATTAAAGTGGAAACCACCTAATTTCCCTTTATACATCAATGTTGCAACGATTTGTTCGATATTGGTATTCGGTAAATGATGTCCTAAATCCACTAAAGTGTAAGCTCTCTCTCCACAAGCATTTGCCAACATGAATGAAGTTCCCCAATCCTGGATTGTTGTAGAATAGAAATTCGGTTCGTAAGGTTTATATTCGATGAAAAGTTTCCAGTCTTCAGGCATTCCTGCATAGATTTCTTTTAAGCTTTTTTCAGTATTTGATAAAGCCGTCTGGAAATTCAATTGTCCGGGAAAGCTTGCTCCATCAGCCAACCAAACGGTTAAGCTTTTTGAACCTAATTCTTTTCCGATTTTAATCACTTCTTTGTTGTGTTCAACAGCGTAAGCTCTTGAATCTTCATTCACAGCGTTCAAAGAACCAAATTTGTAAGATGCTTTTGCTCCCAGCTGATCCTGAAATGTGTTAGAATTCATGGCATCAAAAATAAGTCCGTGTGACGCCGCTTTTTCTTTAATTGTTTTCACATCACTCGGAATATCCCAAGGAATATGCAATGAAACCGCTCCCGCAGAATGCGTTAATGCATGAAGCAATCCAACGTCATCTAATTTTTGTTCTAAAGAAGAAGGTTCGCCACCATAAGAAAATCTTCCGAAACGGGTTCCTCCAGCTCCTAAAGCCCAACTTGGAATTGCCACCTGGAAATCGGCAATTTTGTTCACAATTTCAGCAACATCTGCTCCTGATTTTGTTAATTTATTTTGTAGAAAATCAAAGTCTGAATTAAAGTTTTCAACTTCGTCTTTATTAATTTGTTCAATGATATCTTTTCCTATAATCATATTTTGATTTTTGTTAACCTTGTCAAGGTTTTGAACCCTGACAAGGTTGATTGATTGCCTAAAATTAGTTTTAAATATTTAATTCATCCCTTATCTTGCTTTCGAATCTTCGCAGCCCGACCTGAGTGGAGCTCTTTTTTGTGAGGAGGTACGACGAGCAAAAAAGCGGGAACGGAGGGCGGATTAAGCTGCCCAAACAAAAAATATTTATCAATAATTATCTTGGAAACGCATTTGCCATTCCTCCGTCTACATTGATGATGTTTCCTGTACTTTTATCTAAAATAGCAACGCAGGCAAAAACTCCGTTGGCGATGTCTTCAGGAAGAATAATTTCGTTTAATAAATTTCTTTTTGCATAAAATGCCGGCAATTCTTCTACAGAAATTCCGTTTGCTTTTGCACGACCTTCTGCCCAAGAACCTTCCCAGATTTTACTCCCAACGATAACTCCGTCAGGATTTACTACATTAACACGGATTTTATCTGAAGCCAATTCAGCCGCCAATAATCTTGTCATGTGCTGTTGAGCTGCTTTTGCAGTTCCGTAAGCAACGTTATTTGGTCCGGCAACTAAGCCGTTTTTACTTGCAATATTTACTATATCTCCCCCTAAATCCTGCTTTTTCATGATTTCCACTCCATTTTTCGCCATCAAAAACTGACCTTTTACCAAGACATTTTCTAATAGATCCCAGTCTTTTGTTGTGGTATCTTCCAAAGATTTAGAAATCGCTAAACCTGCTGAGTGAACAATAATATCTACTCCACCAAATGCTAAAACAGTTTCTTTGAAAGCGTTTGCAATCGCCTCTTCATTAGTGACATCACAAGTAACCGCTACAGCCTGATCTTTGTTATATTTTGCAGTAACAGATTCTACTGCTTCCTGATTCAAATCTGTGAAAACAACAACTGCTCCTTCCTGAACCATTTTGTCAGCAATTGCCTGTCCGATTCCACCTCCTGCGCCGGTTACGATCGCAACTTTTCTTGAAAGTGGTTTTTCTTTAGGCATTCTTTGAAGTTTAGCTTCTTCAAGCAACCAATATTCAATGTCGAATGCTTCCTGTCTTGGTAATGAAGTGTATTCAGAAATAGCTTCTGCTCCACGCATTACATTGATTGCATTGACATAAAATTCGCTAGCAACACGAGTTGTTTGCTTATCTTTTGAGAAACTGAACATTCCAACTCCCGGATAAATGATGATCACAGGGTTCGGATCACGCATTGCAGGACTGTTTGGATGTTTACAAGTTTCGTAATATTCTTTATACTCTTGTCTGTATTGTTCGAAAAGAGGATTTAATTTCTCTAAAATAGCTTTAGAATCGCTTAAATCTTCATTTTTATCTAAAGTTAAAACTAGTGGTTGAATCTTTGTTCTTAAGAAGTGATCCGGGCAAGAAGTTCCAAGTGGAGCCAAACGCTCAAGATCATTACTGTTGATGTATTCTAAAACGACATCACTGTCAGTAAAATGACCAACCATTCTATTCTCAGAAGAAGCTAAACCTCGCAACAAAGGCATCAATTGTGCTGCTTTATTTTTACGCTCGTCAGCAGGAAGAGATTCAACTTTCTGGCCTCCAAAAACCTGTGCGTTTTCTTCGATTTTTTTAGCAATATATTCAGAGGCCATTTCGATAACTTCTAAACTGTTGATGTAACATTCGTAAGAAGTGTCTCCCCAAGTGAACAATCCATGACTTCCTAAGACGATTCCACGAATTCCCGGATTTTCAGCTAAACATCTTTCCAACTGTAATCCTAAATCAAAACCAGGACGTTGCCAAGGAACCCACCCCATTGTATCTCCCCAGATTTCTTTGGTAATCGCTTCGCTGTCTTTCGCAGCAGCTACAGCAATTAAAGCATCCGGATGAAGGTGATCGATATGTTTGAATGGAAGTAAACCGTGAAGAGGCGTATCAATAGAAGGAGCTTTGCTATCTAAGTCAAAAATACAGTGATTGAACAAGCCAACCATTCTGTCTTCATCTGCCAAACCCTGATAAACATTTTTTAAGTTTCTTAATCTTTCCGTATATAATCCGGCGATTCCTTTTCTTGTTAAAGTTCCGATGTCTCCACCTGAACCTTTCACCCACATTACTTCAACTTCTTCGTTGGTTAAAGGGTCTTTTTCAAGTGTTTTGCAACTGGTGTTTCCTCCTCCATAATTGGTAATTCTAAGATCTGCTCCTAATATGTTTGAACGGTATAAAAATAAAGCAACCTGATCATCTCCTAAAGAAGCCGCTTTGCTTTCATCCCATAAATAATCTACGTATTTGAATGTTTTTACGTTTTCCATTTGTTTTCTTTTTGTTTCTGAATTTTAACCCAAATTTAGACTGTAGTAATTTTTACAGCATCCCGTACTATACTGCTGAACTGATTATTTAAAGATAAATTAACAATGATATTTATCACGTTTCGGCTCAGCTGTACGGTAATTTTAATTAGGTTAAAAATGAATTAATATTTTGATGTGGTGTTTGTTATTGATTAGTATCCAGGAAGCTGAGTCAAATTCGGGTTATCGACCAATGGATGACCTGCAGAAGCTGCCGCAAAAGGAAGTAATTCCGTTTTATTTGGTACAAATCCGTAGAAAAGACCATCTCCTCCACCTTCGATCCAGTTTGGATAGACTCCTCCGTTCTCAAATGATCCGGTTGGTTTTGTATAAATGATATTTCCAATCTGAAGTGCATTAAATCCTTCAACAAATCCTACAGCTTTTCTTGCATTACCATTAAATGTACTTGTATAAGCCTGGAACATATTCACAGGATACCATTTGTCATCAGTGGTTGAAGTTTGCCCATTTGCTGCTGCTATATTTTTCAAAGTTACCTGATAGGCTGCATAACCACTTGAGTTTGTAGGAACTGCCTGAACAGCTGCAATTTGTGTAGGATTTGTTAAGTCTATATAAGTCACTGCCAAGAACGGATCTCCGTAAACCTGTGCATTTTTATGAAATTTGTAAAGACGATAAATTGGTGTATTTGCAAACTGACCTGTACGGTTTGACAAGTTTTTCATTGCCTGTTTAGTTGCATCAATTTCACTAGCAATACGATTCATTCTGATCAAATCGGTACGAAGCATAAATTCGTCTGAAAATTCCCACTTACGCTCCTGAACAATAGCAGATTCGAAAGCCTGCTGACCGCTTGGAATTGTCATGGAACCAATTCCCGCACGGTTTCTCACCTGCTGTAATGCAGCAATACCCGAAGCAGTGGGTCCTCCATTTAAATAATTTTGTGTTTCTGCATACATCAATAATACATCAGCATATCTGATAATAGGAATATTCAGATTACGTGCATCTGCAGCCTGTGGCTCCACACACCAACTGATTCTGAATTTACCCGGCATAATACAAGAATATGTAGTTCCTACATCTACCCATGTATCACTTGCATTACCGGTTTTTAAGAAGTAGATACTGTAAGAAGTAGTGGCAACATCTCTGCGTTTATCTGCCGGATCGAAAGACAGGTAATAACTAGGTAATATGAACTGTAAAGCCTTACGAGAACCATAAGTGCCCCCTCTAGAACCTGGATGTGCATACACTCCAAAAGCAGAGTTTGTATTCGGTCCGTATTCAGCAATGTGCCAAAGCATCTCCTGATTTACAGTTGCAAAATTTCTTCTGTCGAAATTAAACCATAAAGCTTCAAAACCACTTTTTCCTCCCTGAGCCTGTACTAAACTATTGGTACCACCATTAATCACACTTGCCGCTGCAGCATCTGCAATCTGATACAATTGTTGTACCCTAGCGTTATCCGGACGACGAGACATTGTACCTGCAGATCCTGTATTAAGATCCCAACGAAGAGAATATCCTGCTGCATATAAAGCAATTCTTGCCAAAAGCGCATTAGTCGACTGTTTGTTTAGTCTTTCCGGTGTTCCGTTAGAAGTCGGCATACTGTTAATAGATTCTTGTATATCACCAATAACCTTATCATAAATTACATCACGTGAAGTACGTTTGGGATAAAGCGTACTCGGATCATTTGGATCTGCTTCTTCTAAAGGTATCCAGATTGCAGGTACGTCGCCGTAAACTCTTATTAAGTTATAATAACAAAATGCACGAATGGCTTTTGCTTCTGCTAATAATGCATCACGCTTTGCGCTAGCTGGCATATCTGGTAACCTATCGATTGCAATATTAGATCTTTCTATGACAGCATACATCGCAGCATAGATTCCTGTAACGGTATTAGGAGTTTTTGAATCATATTGATAATTACAGATATTGTATTTGGAATTATTGGTTGATCCGTCTTCTGAAGAATGCGTAACCGTATCTCCCGCTCCCAATTGGTAAAACATTTCAGTAGGAACAAGACCTCTGTAAAGACCCTGAACAAACGCATCTGCAGTTTCTATATTTGTAAATACCGATTCTGTATCAGATGAATTATATGCAGGTTGATTCAAAAATTCATCACTACAAGAATTGATACTGAGTCCACCGATCAAAATGGATGGAATTATTATTAATCTTTTTATGAAATTGTGTTTATTAACTATATTTTTCATGATTGAAACATTTAAATATTAAAAAGTAAGATTGATACCCAAAACATAACTTCTGGATCTTGGAAATGAAGAATTGTCATATCCCGGAGTAACGGTAACACCACTTGCCGCCGAAACTTCCGGATCAAATCCTGAATAACCTGTAATGGTCGCTACGTTATTAACAGTTGCATAAATACGTGCGTTACTCAATCTGACAGTACTCAAAAATTCCTTAGGAAAAGAATACCCCAAAGTTATCATAGAAATTCTTAAATATGAGCCGTCTTCTACATAATACGATGAAGGATAAGTGATATAGCTTGAGTTTGTAGTTCCTAAGCTCCAAAGCCTATCACTTTCATTAGGGTTAAGTTCTTTTAATCTCACCAAACTCGTTGCAGCCTGTCCTGTATTAGGATCAACCACATGATAATAGTTATCCCCGAATTCTGAAGGTACATTTTGGAATAAGGCATATGGACTCATACTATGCTTGGTCGCATTATAAACATCACCACCTACGCTGAATTTCATAAATACTGCAAGATCAAAACCTTTGTAAGAAAAATTATTGCTCAATCCACCGATAAAATCCGGCGTACCGTTTCCTATTTTCACTAATTTTCTTGTAAATTGATCTCCTGCTTCATTATCCGCAGCAAATTTAATATCACCTGGTTTTGGAGTTCCTGAAGCTGGCTTCACAACCCCTGGTTTCAAAGTCAATGTTCCATTTGATGCCTGAGTAAAGTCATCAGTAGTATAAATTCCCTGATAAACATACCCATACATATCTCCTAATTCTTCTCCAACTGTAGCGTAATAGGTTACCATACCTGCTCTGTTACTACCTACACTGAAGTTTCTGAAGGTTCTTCCTTCATCCAGAGACAATACTTTTGACTTATTAAATCCTATATTCGCATCTGTAGACCATCTGAAGTTTTCAGATTTTAAATTGATTGAATTTAATGTGAATTCCATACCGGTATTTTTCATGGAACCTATGTTTTTATATGTGCTTGAATACCCAGTAGAAGCAGGAAGTACAGTTTGCAGCAACATCCCGGTTACGTTGTTGTTATACCATTCGGAGGTTAATTTAATTCTATTATTAAACAAAGCCAAATCTACTCCTAAGTTGGTAGATTTCATTTCCTCCCATTGCACCATACGATTGCCCAAAACACTGCTTGTTACTAAGGCTAAATTACCTACAGTATTACTCAAAGGATAATCGGTTCCTACCACGTTGGTTCTGAACACATTATTTGGGATGCTATTATTACCAACTATACCGTATTCAAATCTAAACTTCAGATCATTGATATAATTTTCAATTTTAGAATTTTTCCAGAAACCTTCTTCTGAAACTCTCCAGGCGGCAGCCACGGATGGAAATATACCCCATCTGTTTTCCGGACCAAATTTTGAAGATCCGTCACGACGAATTGTACCTGTTAGTAAATAACGATTATCATAATTATAGTTTACACGTGCAAAATATGAAAGTAAGCTGAGTGAAGATCTGTCTGCTTCTTTATCTGCAACTGTAGCATTTGATATATCATCTAAACCGTAATTTAAAATAGAAGGAAATTTTATCAGTCTCATGCTGTTACTTTCAGTTTCCTGATAGATAATTTCATTTCCTATTAATCCGGTCAGTTTATGTTTTTCACCTAAAGTCTTATTATAGGTTAAAGTATTAGTAATTTGATATCTATAAGCTTCAGAATTGCCGATGCTTCCATTAATTCCTGTATTTACAGGGTCTGTAAGAAATGCACGGGAATTTTTATCTGAAAATGAAGTAGACTTAGTGTTCGTCCAGTTATAAGATCCCGCAGTTCTGAATGTAAAATCCTTCAATAAATCAAATTCAAGACCTACGTTAGCCAAAAATGTTCTGGTTCTTCTGTTTGAAGTAGATGCCGCAGTTTCTATATACGGATTCTCTGTATCAAAACTCGAGTCTAACGAAGAATAATCAGGGAAAGTCTGAGTATTGAATAGCTCATCCTGTGTAAATAATGTTCCTCCTGTAATGGGCTGAAGAAGTATTTTTTTCATTCCTGAATATGCTCCACCACCGTTTGTAGAATTGGTAGTAAACATCGAACTGAAATCTAAACGAATTCCTTTATACAATTCTGAATTGATATTGGCACGTAATGAATTTCTGGTTTCACTGAAATTTTGTAATAAACCTTCCTGCCTGTTGTAATTATAACTGATGAATGCCTGCGTTTTGTCTGTACCTGCAGAAACATTTACATTGTGATTTTGTGTAATCCCTGTTCCGCCCAGCATTTTTTCCTGCCAGTCTAACGCAGATTCTGAGCCGTAGCGATTACTGATTCTATTAAAAGCACCGGTATAAAATCCAGGTGAATCTGTACCTAAGCCATTATCAAAAACATTGCTCCATGTGGTAGTTTTCCCCTGAAGCTGAGCCATCTCGTACTGATATTTTACATACTGCTCAGCGTTTGAAACCATATCCAGCTTCTTTGAAAGCATATCAAATGACATAAAAGAATTATATTGGATAGTTGTTCTACCCTTTTTCCCGGTTTTTGTTTTGATAACAATAATACCGTTGGAACCACGTGCACCATAGATGGCGATTGCAGAAGCTCCTTTTAATACATCAATGCTTTCAATATCGTTAGGATTGATAATATTCAAAGCATTATCCAGCTGGAAACCGTCAACAATATATAATGGTTCTGTTCCTTGAGTAATCGATGCACCACCACGAACGGTAACGTTTGCATTTGCTCCAGGCGCACCACCTGCCGTAACAATATTAAGACCTGCTGCTCTACCCTGCAAAGCCTGTAAAGCATTCATTGCCGGAGTAGCCGCAAGGTCTTTTGCAGATACTGATGATACAGATCCCGTAAGGTCAGATTTTTTTACTTTACCATAACCGATAACGACAACCTCTTCAATATCTTTAGTGTCTACTTTTGCAGTATCACTTGCTGCTTGTTGCCCAAACATAAAGCCAGACGCAAGCAAAAATAGCGGTGCGATGAGCGGCTTAATATTCTTGTGTTTAATTATTAAAGACATATATTAATTTTTATTTACATTACTTATTTCTGTCACCAAAGTACACTGTTACAAAAGTTTTGGCATCCTGCCATATCCTGCATTATAAAATTCTTAATTTAACTTAAATATTTATAAATATTTGATATAAAATTTAAAAGTATTAATGATTCAGTTATAAAAAATTGAATAAAATTTGAAATCCATAAATAAATATTAGCAATATTAAAACCTTTTAAGCAAAATAATATTTACAAAAAATCATACAAAAAGCAAAGAAAAAGCAAAGAAAAAGGCACTGATCTTTATCAGTGCCTTGCAAAATTTAAACTATATTAAGTATGAATGAAATTTAATAAAAGCTTACAAAACTAAAATTCTTATCTTAAAGAATTCCCGTATCCTACAATTAAAATTGAAATAAATATTACAACCATTCCCGCTGCAATCGTTGTAATGGTTTTTTTGGAAACACCTTTCCATTCTTTGATGACGATGCCCCAAAGGTTGGCGATGAATATAATAAATGCCATGTGCAAAATCCATGAACTCGGTCCGTTCCCCATTTTACTTTCTCCCATACCGTAGAAAAAGAACTGTAAAAACCACATCGTTCCTGCCAATGCACAGAAAATGATGTTTTTTATAACAGGTACATTTTTTTTGGTGTAATCTGTATAAGATTTATTTTTAAAAGCTAGATAGAGACAACCGATCAGATTGACTGCCATTCCGCCCCAAAGAACGACAACATACGTTACATTATTCTGGAAAAGAAATTCTCCCTGATTTGGATTGGCAACCTTCCATGCTTCATTGGCCATGATTGCCATTGGCTTTCCTGCTTCTAAACCGAAATTGAAACAAGCACTCAAAACTCCTGATATGATGGAAACGATTAATCCTAATCCGAATTTGTATTCCGTTTTCACCTGTGTTCCATGAGGATCTATTGATTCGGTCTGAAGTTCTTTTTCCTTCATCATTCCCGCTTTTCCGCTGATGATAATTCCGATAACACAAACAAAAAGTCCAAGTAAAACAAATTGTCCCCAAGAACTTGACATCATCAAACCTATATTATCTTTTCCTGATTGAGGAGAAAATTCATAAAAAATAGAGGGAACCAATGATCCGAAAACCATACAAAGTCCCAAAATAATGCTACTTCCAAGCGCCACTCCCAAATATCGAACTCCCAAACCATAAGTAAAACCACCTATTCCCCACAAAGCACCAAACAAAAACGTCAGTCCCAGTATAGAAGAACTTTCGTTCTGAATAATGTCCCAGAAATTAGGAATGGTAAGAAAAGCGGTAAGCGGCGGAACGATGATCCAAGAAAAAACACCTCCTATCAACCAATAAGTTTCCCACGACCATCCTTTTACTTTTTTATATGGTAAATAAAAACTTCCCGAAGAAAATCCTCCTAAGAAATGAAAAAAAACTCCTAATAATGCATTCATAATTTTATCGTCTTGCTTGAATTTGAAAATTACTGATATGGAAGCAACTAAGCATCTTGTAGTGTCATGCTTGTAAAATCCTCAAAGATATTGGCATTTTCATAATCTTTAAAATAAAAATTACCATTATATTTTATTTACCCACTTATGAATGATCACCCATCAATCCTGATTTCATTTAAAACAAAAAATCAGAGCATACACTCTGATTGATCCTTTCAATAAAATTCTTTCGGAAAGTCCATTCCAAGGATGTATGAAGCTTTAGAAAAAAATTGATTATTTCAGTTTATAAACCTCGCTTCCTGCAAGCAACAAGCACCCCAAACCATAGTCTTCAAAATCAGGTTCTTTGCTTACAGAAAGCGGCTGACCATCTTTAGGCTCTTTTCCTGTTCCTTGTACCCAACCTAAAAATCCGTTGGGCTGAACGGAATCTTTCACAATGGCATTCCAAGCCTTAACCACAACCGGCAAATAAGTTTCTCTGTCGATCAGTCCATTATTGATTCCGTAAGACATTCCGTAAACGAAAAGAGCAGTTCCTGTCATTTCTTTCCCACCAAAATTGGTCGGATCGTGCAAGCTTACATTCCAAAATCCGTCTTCTCGCTGAATTGGAATCAAAGCTGATAGTAAATCTTTATAATCCTGCAAATATTCCTGATAATGAGGATCAGATTTAGGTGTATCTTCCAACGTACGAGCCAAGGCAGCAACTACCCATCCGTTTCCACGGCTCCAGTAGCAATCTTCCCCGTTTGGTTCTTTATAAGGCGGAACGAAGCTTTTGTCTCTCCACCAAAGTCTGTCTTTTGGGTTATAAAGACCATTTCCCCCGTGTTTGTATTTTGTATAGGTATACATTTCGTAATTTCTGTCAAAATACTTTTTTTCACCAGTCATTCTGCCAAGTTTTGTGAAAATAGGCATTCCCATTTGAAGCGCATCGATCCACCACCAGTCATCTATTTTATTGGTAGCCATCATACTATCTATGGAAGCTTTCACCAATTTTATTCTCTCAGGATTTTTTTTACCATCGATTTCATAAAGGTCTAAATAAGTCTGTCCACAAGCCTGATTGTCTGCATTACGGGTATAAGTGTCTCGCATCATATCCCATTTGTGGTTTTCTGACCATGAAATTGCATAGTCATAATACTCTTTTTTTGGATCTACTTTATAAAGAGCAATTAATCCTTCATAATAAACAGCTCGTGTCCAAAGATTGCTTGGCCACACTTTTTTACCGACAATTTCTTTTCCTGTATCAGGCCATTTGTTCATAAAATATTGGTTAGCACGTGTTGAAACTTCCAGAATCTCTTTCTTGTTGGGAAGTTCTACTTTGCCTGCAGCGTTTTGTTTCTGAACCGAACAGGAAGTCACACCTCCTATAACCAGTGCAAAAAAGCTTGCTGTTAATAGTTTTCGCATATTTTTTATTTTATATATTTTTTTAGTTCGCTACCTTTTAGTTTTTTGATGCCTTTTATTACCAATTCTGCATTTAACATCGCTCCAGCTTTATTGGTATGGGTATGATCTTTCGGGAAAAAAGCTTTTACTTTTTCAGATCCCATTTCCTGGTATTTTGTGATAACCATATCATTTAAATCAATGAAATAAGCTCCGGTTTGTTTTGCTACTTCCTCTGACCAAATTCCGTACTGATCTTTTTCAATTTTTCCTTCTGGATTAAATTTATTTCTTGGAACTGGTGAAACAATGATCGGAATTGCACCTTTAGATTTCGCCTCATTTGCATATTTTCTCATATAGTAACCGTAAGTATAAACAGTTTCGTTCACTTTACGGATCGGATTGTAAATAGCTTTCGACTCTTCTCCGATACCTTTGATTGTTCCTCTCGCCCGTAATGTATCTGCCAGTTCACCACCGTCATTATGACCAAACTGCATTAAAACATAATCTCCTTTTTTAATCGTTTTCATAATAGAATCCCAACGACCTTCCGTCAAAAAAGTTCTGCTGCTTCTGCCACCTTTTGCGTGATTTTGAATTTCAATTTTATCTGTATTCAAATATAAATTCATAAAACTTCCCCATCCCCAAAGAGAATCAGAGCCTTTACCAGAACCATTTTGCACTGTGGAATCGCCGATAATATAAAGAACAGGTTTATCTTGTAGTTTTTGAAATGAAACTCCTAAAAATACAACCAACAGAACAAGCGGAATAATAATCTTGATTTTCATAAAAGATTTAATTTTTGGGAGTTATGGTATAAATATTTGGTTTTGGAATTTCTTTCACTGATTCATCCAAATAATAATCGGTATGGGGAGGCTGATTATAACCTACATTTTGCCAGACAATACTCAAACGATATTGTGGATTTTGCATCAAAGTGTACAATCTGTGCTGGGTTGGAATTGTCGTAGAAAAAATTCTCAATTCCTGATTATCGGCTGTTCTGTACATCACTTCTTCACGCCAATCTCCGAATAGGTCTGCAACTAAAGACGGATTTTTCTTCGTCCCGTTATTAGATTCACACTGATAATTTTTAGAATCAAAAATGACGTTTGATTTTCCTTTTTTCCAATCCCATTTTGAGACGTTAGTTCCGTCCAAAATTTCGCTTAAAAAATCACCATCCCAATAGATTCCCATATTGGCAGAAGGATTTTTCTCACTGATTTTCTTTCCTTTCGCATCGTAAAGTCCTTTCACTCCTGCTCCTGCAGCCCAACATTCAGAACCATCGTAGCGTGGATCAATATTTAAAGATAATCCTCTTCCCGGTCCCTGAAATTTACTTTTTGAGCTGTATTCTAAAGATGGTAATTTCCATAAAACTTTTCCGGTTTTCCCGTCTCTGAAATGTGCTCCTGCATCATCAAACCTTTCCTGAATATCAAAAATTTCCAATCCGGGATTTGAAGGATCGAGATCGCCTACGTGCAAAGCATCTCCGTGACCATAACCTGTGCTGTTCAAAACTTTTCCGTCATCATCGACGGTCATTGCACCGAAGATGATTTCATCTTTTCCATCATTGTCGACATCTGCAATACTCAGATTATGATTTCCCTGACCTCTATATTTTTTGTTTTCTTCCGAACTTTCTGTATCAAAAAGCCATCGCAAACTCAGTTTCTTATCTTTATAATCCCAGGCTGCAATCGCCATTCTGGTGTAATAACCTCTCGACATAATTACACTTGGCGTTTTGCCGTCCAAATAAGCGACTGCTCCCAAAAATCTATCTATACGGTTGCCCTTTGCATCGCCCCAGGTTTCAGTCATTTGATCATTGGTCGGGTTTAAACTCCCTGCAAATCTTGGGACCTGATAATTTACTGTATTAATTTCCTCACCCGTTTCTCCGTTAAAAACCGTTAAAAATTCCGGTCCGGAAAGAATCATTCCGTTTTCGTTGACGTAATCTTTTGTCGGGTCACCAATGAACTTTCCTTTTCCGTCTTTGCTTCCGTCGGCAGTTTTCATTACAATTTCCGCTTTACCGTCCTGGTCTAAATCATATACTAAAAACTGTGTGTAATGCGCTCCTTCTCTGATGTTTTTACCTAAATTGATTTCCCACAAAAGCTTTCCATTCATTTTATAAGCCTGAATAATTGGCGGGTCTGTCATTCCTTTTTGGCTGTTGTCTTTTGACCTTCCGGTTTGATGAAGGATGATTTCATATTCGCCATCTCCGTCCAAATCAGCAACTGAAGCGTCATTTGGCGTGTAACCTTGAGGCGTTTTTAACGGAATTGAAAAATAAGGTTTTTGATTAGCAGTATATTTTGCAAAATCTTGGTCAACATCCTGATGTTGCGTGTTTGATTTTACGAAATAGGTGTAATTTTTTGTTTTGTCGACTGTTTTATCTAAAAAATTGGTTTCGTTTGAAAGTGGTTTTTCATTCAACTTTTTAGTTGAATTATTTTCAGTTCGGTATAAATCAAAATGAGTATTTTGAGCTTCTGTTCCCAGCAAACGCCAACTCACAAAAACGCCTGACTCTGCAGGTATGGCAACGATTCCTCTTTTCAGATACTCCATTTGTCTTTGGGCAAAGATTGCTTGCGAAAGAAAAATGGTTGATGCAACGAAGATATATTTGACTTTCATAATTCTGTTTTGATTTTATGAGTTTGGCTAAAGCAAATTTTCTAACTTGATTCATAAACGGGCTAAAGCCTACTCGTTAATTCTTGTCAGGGTTTGAAATCTTGATAAGGATTTTTGCGGTGAATCTCTTGCAGCCCGACCTGAGTGGAGCTCTTTTTGCCGGAGCAAAGCGGAGGCAAAAAAGCGGGAACGGAGGGCGGATAAAGCTGCCCAAAAAATTTCCACGAAACCAATTCAACCGATTGCACTTCTGTAATTATTTTTTAGAAGTCTGCTTCAACAACCACTTTACCCATTCTTCAGTTCCCTGATAATTGGTGAAATCTGCCGGAAGTTTTTTACCGTCGATATATTCATTATAACACCACGGGTCGCCCAATGCGAAAACGGTACCCTTGCCGAATTTTACAATGGCTCCGATATTCTTACCTTCTGCCGTTAAAATGGCTTTGGCAGGAGATTTCACATTGATGGAACTTACCTCTTTCATATATAATTTTTGCTCAGAAAACACTTCATTTCCGAAAGGAACCATTACTTTTCCCTGCTCAAATTCTCTTTTTTGAACTCGGTTGTAGCTGTCATCATTGAAATGAATTCCAAATTCTCCCGCAAGTTTGTTGAAATGTTCGAACTCAGAATTGCCGTTGTCGTTGCTCATCAACACCAAAACGCCACCTTTTTTCACCCACTCTGTCAGGTTTTTAATACTTGTCGGGTCAATAAGATTTGCCTTTCCGCCGTACGCTTCTTTGTCAATATCAGCATCTACGATGATGTAAATATTGGCGTTTTTCAAATCTTTTTTGGTGGGAGCAGTTGTCAGCATACTGATTTCTGCACCTTGTTTTGTAAATATTTCTCCCAACAAAGAAAAACCTCCGTTGCTGGTGTCGTTCCACGTGTAATGCCACGATTCAAGGACTTTGGTTTCTTTGTTCTCCTTTTTTTCGTTGTTGAAAAAGTTGTCCAAAACGACTTTCGGTTTCTGCTGAGCATTGGAAAAACTGAAGGTCAGCAAAGTTCCTAATGCGAATGTTTTTACAATATTTTTTGTCATATTTTTATTTTGAATAATGAATTGGAATTAACTGAATTTCGCCGTCCAGACCGGAAGGCTGAACTTTCCAATTAGATGCATCAAAAGGCTTGTAGTTAATATTCACAAAATTTATTTCGTGGTAATTTCGCCACTGGATTTTATTTTGATCCATATAACGGATTCTGTTCGCCATCAGGTTGCAGACTTCGATTTGGATGGTATTTTTACCTCTCTTTAAAAATTTTCCGATGTTGATTTCGAATGGAATGCTCCAGACAATTCCGGCTTCCTGACCGTTGACAATCACTTTTGCACTTTCGTAAAGTTTGTCCAATTTTAAAAGATAGTCGTCTGCATTTTTCTTTTTTAAATTTAAAGTCGTTGTATAAACGCCTGTTCCGGAAAAACTCTGTGTGGCAGGATCTTCTGTAAAGTTTGTCCAAGGTTCCAGTTTCTTCAAATTTTTCGCTTTCGGAAGTTCGGGGCCGCCTTCTTTGAAAGTCAGTTGCCAAGGTTGATTTAAAACAATCGGTACGTCCGTTTTTTCAGTGTAATTCCATTTTGGAATTGAATTGTCTGCATTTTCAGAAGTTTTAACAATTAACGATTCTCCAGATTTCAGCTGAACTCTTATTGAATTATTCTGTGTTTGAGCAATTCCATAATCCCCATTTTCAGGATTCATCAAAGTGACTTGTTTTCCGACAAAATTCAGCGGAATATTTTGATTGATTTCCTTGAAAGTATGATTGACGATGTAATAATATTTTCCGCCGTCAAACTGTCTTCTCACAAATTTCAATCCGGTGTCCGTTAATTTTTCTCTCTCAATTTTTAAATATTCTAAAGCTTTCGCAACGTCAGAACTTAAGACAATTTTACCTCTTCCGAAGTTGGCAGTTTTCACATTTTCAGATTGGCTTTGAAACGGAATTTGATTCCATAAAGATTTCAACTGCGTTCTTCTTTTCTCCACTTCAAAATTTCCGGGAATATCTTTCGGCTCGTTTTGAAAAATAATTGAAGCTCCGTTTTGAGCCAAATTCAAAATATTTTTTAAAGTAGATTCCGGCAAATAAGTGAGTTCAGGAATAATTAAAACCTGATACTCAGAACCTTCCTTCGACACCTGAATTTTCTGATTTTCCGACTTCGATTCGCCAATCATTTTATCCGAAATCATATCGAGAGAATAACCCATTTTATTGAGTTTATTCAGATTTTCATACATCGGAGTTGGCTGTAACCATTTTTCCACGTTATGAACTTTGAACGTCACATCCTTCCCTTTCGGACTCGCCCATTGGTCGTAAATCGGCCAGTACATCAGCAATTCGTTATCCGATTCTCCGCTTTGCAGGACAGATTGCGTACGCTCGATGTAAGAATTTAATCCTTTCAAATGCGGCCATAAACTGTTTTCGGGAACGAAATTCACCGACGCATAAAACAACCACCCTGGAAACGGAACCTCGGCCGGTGTGTAAGTCGTTCCGTGATAAAAAACGTGGTTGATTCCCGATAAAAACACCTGTTCCACTTCGGGTTTTGCCTGCGACCAGGATGTTTTGAAATGTTCGGTCAGCCAGGTAAAAGTCTCGTTTGAAGTTAATTTTTTACCTGTCACATTTGCTGCCGAAGAGGCAAACTTCAGCATATTGATGTCGGGAACTTCCTTCGTATTGATGTCTTCCAGATTTCTTCTCAAACCCTGAATATCAAATTTTGTACTTCCGAAAGTTTCCGATTCCGGAATATCGACTGCTGCGTATAAATCCAGTAAATTTCCTGGCGAACCGTGAGCCTGATTCGTATTTTTAGAATTTTTGGAATGTGCCCATTTCGTGAAATTATCGGTGAAGTTATTCAAAATCAGTTCGCTCATCGTTTCGCGATAATCGGATTTTATTCTGCCTGTCGTTTCATTATCTTCTTCATCATTCACCAAATATTTGATGTATGGACTTAAATCATACCCTCGTCTCTTCTTAAATTCATTTTTAAAATCAGGCGTCCAGTCTGCATTGTAAACCTCGTAACTATCATTAAAAAATGAACGAATTCCATAGTTTGAATTTCCAAAAGCTTTATCGAAAGTTTTAAAATAATCAGCCGTTGCTGTGTTTGAAAAATGGTCTAAAGTATAGCCTTCTCCGCCCGGAGCGGCACGTTTTACTTTTTGCAAAGTTTTACCTACAAAAACTGCATAGATTGTCCATTTTCCAGACTTCGGTTTCCAGTCTAAACTTCCATCGCTACTGACTTTATCTGTTAAAACTACCGCTTCATTTTTTTCATTGTAAGCTGTGACAATATCGAGTTTTATGATTTTTAAATTCTTCTGTTTTTCATCTTTCAAAATAATTTTATCTGAAAAATTCTCGCCTGCTGAAATCGTGTAAGTCTGAACAATCATTTTCGTAGCAGCATCCTGTTCATTAACTTGCGGTCCACCGATTGGCCAGCCTGTTCCAACCGACATATCGACGCCCATATTCAGGTTTTTTGCTTTGTAAGTAGTGAGTTGAAGCATTTTCATCCATTCCGGAGAAAGGTAATTGAGGTATTGTTTTTCAAAACCTTTTGCGCCATAAATCGGAACGATTTCCACGCCTCCGAAACCTGCTTTATTTAAAGTTGTCAGTTGTTTGTCTAATCCTTTTTCGTTGACAGCGCTTCCCATCCACCACCAACGTGTCCAGGGTTTTGCGGTCTCGGTGATTTTTGGCCACGTATTTTGTGCGGAAAGATTTCCGAAAGCAAAACAGATTAAACTTAATTTTATGATAGATTGAATATTCATTTCTTATTTTTTTAATTTCCATCAGGCTTCAAACTTTCCATAAAGATACTTTCTGGCCAATGGAATCTATCAATATCATCAGGTTTATTTGGGTTAAAAGTCTTATAATTTTTCGAAATATATTTTTTTAAAGGTAAATTTTGGTCAACGATAGATTTAACCACACATTTCGCCAATTCGTAAGCACCGTAGGTATTGAAATGTGTATCATCTGCTAAAACTGTTGGTTGATTTGGATAACTGTTTGCCGGATAATAAACAAATGCTTTCTTAGAATTTTCTGGTCCCATCGCTTCGAACAAGGTCTCACTCATTGCATTTAAATCGATTAAATATACATTTTCTTCTTTCGCAATTTCCCGCATTGCATCAGGAAAATCATCTAAAGTATTGACGATTTTATTACTTTCATCAAAAACTCTACGATTCATCGAAGTTACCAAAACCGGAATTGCGCCCAATTGTTTTGCCTTGCCAATCCATTCTTTTAACCTTTTTTTGTAACCAGATTTAATGCTGTTTCCAGCTTTTTGGTCGTTGTGTCCAAACTGGATGAACAGATAATCTCCGGGGTTTATTTTATTCCAGATTTTATCGATTCGGTGACGGTCTTCAAAGGCTTTCAATGTTTCTCCGCTTTCAGCGTAATTGGCAATCACAACTTCATTCGGAACGAAAAAATACGGAAACATCTGTCCCCACGACGCCCAAGGTTCGTACTGCGCATCTACAACCGTTGAATCTCCAGTGATATAAATGGTTTTAGCTGTTGGGTTCGGTTGAATGACTACCGAAGAAACTTTTGGAGTTTTGTCATTGAATTCAATCGTCAATAAGTTGTCCCAATGTAAATATTTAGTTTCTCTTGGTTTTAATTTTATAATTCCGATTTTTTCGCCATTTTGATTTCGGATGATACTGTCTTTTACGTGAACTGAAATTTGTTTTTCAACAATTTCACCTTGTTTTGTTTTGATATCATTCAGCATCAGACGGCGGTTTTCTACACGAACTGTCGTTTCAGATGCTCCTTTAGAATCGCCAAGATTTATTGTAATATTATAATTTCCTTCAGGAATTGCGACTGAAAAATAGAAAGGTTTGTCACTCGTAATAAAATCTCCTGTCAAAGCATTTCCTCCGTTATCGACAGATTTTAAACCGGAAATATCCATAAATCCGTAGCCGATTTTCTTATCAAATTTCGATGTTGACGTGATGGGAATAAATCCGTTTTCGGTTCTGTCTGTGCCAAAATCAAACTTGAAAGTCGTCTGTTGAGCAAACAAAAACGAACTTAAGAAAAGCGTCAAAAATTTTATCCAGTTCTGCATTTTAATCTGTTAAAATATTTTCTTTTGGCATTGTAAACTGCTTATTTTCATCACCCAAATCCGGCAGACCAAAATAGAAATACAATGTTCTTTTGAAGGTCCCATTCAAATGATTCGGTTCACTTTCAGGACCTAAAGTCGAAGTATCATTATTAATATTAAATGCTAAAACAGTTCCCAGTGGTGGAATTGCATCGAGGAAAGAAATATTTCCTGTAGGCAGTTTCGGATATCCTTCCGTACCATAAATTCCATAGAAATCAAAAAGTCTGACGAACATTTTTTCTTCTTTTGTTCCAACGGTGATTTTTCCTTCCGCTGTATTCAGTTGCAACCACGAAATATCATCAAAATAGCCTTTAAATTCAGGATAAATCCAAGGTGAAAAACCTGTTCGGGTTGAGTTTTTAAGGTTCTGCCAGACGTTGTAAGTTTGTCCCTGAGTTCGGTTTTTCCAAACGTGATATGGGCCTTTCCCTAACCATTTTGCGCTGATGACATAATTTTCAGGATAGTCAAAACTTACGCCTGCAAACTGATAATCTCCGGAAAGCGAATATTCATAATTCAATTCTAAAATTCCGTTCGGATTCAGTTTCCAAACTGCTTTTTTTCCGTCTTTGTAGGAAACTTCGATGATTTGATTTTTTCCTTCTGATAAAGATTTAATTGAAGACAATTCCGTTTTTCCATTCACGAAAATCGGTCCGTTTCGAAAGGTCATTTTTTTGCCTTTTTTATCTAAAATAACTGACTTTAATAATCCGTCTTTTTTCCAAAATGAAAATTCTTTTTCATCTGATTTTAAGATAAATAATGAATCATTTTCTACAACAGTAACCGAAAATTCTTTGATTAATGATTTCGAAAACTGTTTTGAAATTTCATCATTAGATTTGATTTTCCAAGTCCAGGTATAAATTTCTTTACCGAATTTGTCTTTTGCAGTTAACAACAAACCTTCACTTTCTTTCCAGTTTTGAGGAAGATTTACATTAATATTTCCCTTTTCCGTTGGTTTGATATTTGGAGACTCTGCTTTTTCTTTTTGAATTACATCAAATCCAGATTCAGACGAAAATGGTGTTTTGAATTTGACCAGTTTCCATTCAAACTGACATTCATTTAGATTGGTAAAATGATAACGGTTTTCAACAGGAATTGTTCCATTAAAATCTGTCGGCAACGTTTTAAAATCAATTTTTACAGGACTGTAAATTTCACGGATGGCGTAAAAACTGCCTTCTTTTTCACGATGTGGCCCTAAAACTCCGTCGGGAGCGTTGATGGCGTTGACATCAATCTGATTATTGAAATCCGTTCGCACCAAACCTTCATCAACAAACGCCCACAAAAAACCGCCCGCTCCTTTTTTGGAATTCCAGTGCAGTTCCCAATAATCGGCGAGAGAAGTTCCGCCACCGCCGTCGTCTTGTGCGTGTAAAAACTCGGTCGGCATATAAATATTTTCTCCTTCGAGAATTTTTTTGGTGCTGTAATAATCTTCGTAATGATTGCAGTCGATGCCATTGAAAGCGTTTCCAGGCTTATGATGAGCGTGAATCACCGGACGGTTTGACAAATCGTATTTTGCAAATTCTGCATCCAAATCAAAATTATGTCCGCCTTCATTTCCGTTGCTCCAAAAAATGATGGAAGGATGATTGGCATCTCTCGTAACCATTTCTTTCACAAGTTTTTTTCCGACTTCCGTACTGTATTTTTTTTGCCAGCCTGCTAGCTCATCCAAAACATACAACCCTAAAGAATCGCAAATCTGAAGAAACGATTTATTCGGTGGATAATGGGCACAGCGAACGGCATTCATATTCATTTCCTTGATGAGCTGAACGTCCATTAAATCGATGTTTTTGTTGACAGCTCTTCCTGTTTCAGGCCACCACACGTGACGGTTGATGCCTTTCATTTTTATTTTGGTACCGTTGACGTAAATTCCGTCGCCTTTTCGAATTTCAATCGTTCGGAAACCGAATTTTTCTTCGGTTTCGTAGATGTTTTTTTTATTTTTATTTAAACTGAATTTAGCTTTGTATAAATTCGGCGTTTCGGCTGTCCAGAGTTTCGGATTATTTACAGAGAATTTAATTTGTTTTAAAGTATCTCCTTTTTGTATATTAATCTGAGATTCGGCAACGAGACTATTTTTAGTATCAAAAATTTGGACTTTTAAATTGTTGACAGAACTGATTCCTTTTAAATAAATATTGGAACAGAAAGTTCCGTCTGCTTTGGCATCAATTGATGTTGATGAGATATTTTCTTTTGGAGTGGATTCCAAATAAACAGGGCGGAAAATCCCTCCCAAAACCCAATAATCAGCGAGACGTTCTGCATTGTTCACAGATTTATCTGCGGACATTTTTGAAACTTTGACCTCAAGAATATTTTCCTTTCCGAAATTTAATTTGTCTGAAATATCATATTTAAATTCATAAAAAGCGCCCTGATGAATTTCTCCGGCTAACTTTCCGTTGATTTTCACTTCGGTATCGGTCATTGAACCTTCGAAAACAATGTTGACTGATTTGCCTTTCCAGGAATTTGGAACTGAAAATTTGTGTTTATACAGACCTGTTTCGTCATTAAATTTAAAATTCTTGCCGTAGGTTACGTAATCTCTTCCGTAATTGTACGAGCCAAATCCCTGCTGTTCCCATTGAGAAGGAACCTGAATTTTGCTCCAACTTCCTGATTTCCTTCCGTCGTTAATCCAAAAATCCCATTCTTTTGTATGCTCAGCATCTGTCCCGCTCAGGAATTGAATTTCCTTAGACTGAGAATGCAGAAACTGTGAGCAAAAGCATAAAAGAACGAATATTTTGGTAAAATAACTCATTTTGCAGCAGTATCGGAATCGTCTTTTTTGTTGTAAGATTGCGTGAGAGAAGCGACCTGAGTCACATTGATATTTTTTTGCTTTAAATTCTGAATGTTACTCAGGTTTTGCATTTCAGGCTTTAAAGCTTTTATTTTCAAATTTTCAAATGTGAAATCTTTCAAATCAAATAAGTCTGATTTTTCAATAGAAAACGCCGTTTCACAACTTAAATCTATATTTTTGATAGTAATATTATTAGCCAATCCTTTTCTCGGTCTTTCTTCGCCTTTTAAATCAAAAAACTGATTCCAGCCTTTAACATACAAGAATGTTTTCACGTTTCCTGTGATGTTTTCTACGGTAAGATATTCGTAATGTTGAGGAGTATCCGGACGCATTTTCAGATGTAATAATCTTGAAGCATCTTTTACCTTAGAATTTCTTAGAATCACGTTGTAATTGTGAATTGATTCGCTTCCGCAAGTTAAAACGCTGTGGCAAAATCCGAAGCTGTTGTCTTCGATGAGGATGTTTCTGTTTTCACCGTTGTTCGGGTCTTTATCAGACTTCGGGCCTTTTCCACCCTTTAAAGCAATCGCGTCGTCATTCACTGACATATAGCAATTTTTAATTAAGAAATTGGTACACGCATCGATATCAACAGCATCTGTACTTGGTGCTTTTACAGGTTCTTTTGGAGCAAGAATGGTCAGATTTAACAATTTAACAAAATCACTTTTATAATAATGAGTGCTCCAAAAAGGTGAATTTTTAATGGTAATTCCTTCCACCTGAACGTTTTTAGAATTGGAAACGTAGATAATTCTAGGTCTCATTTCATCCATATTGGTACATTTAGGATTCCACTCGCGTCTTTTCCAGAATGATTTCCAGAAGCGAAGTCCATTTCCGTCAAGTGTTCCTTTTCCTGAAATAGTGAAACCATCCAATCCGTCCGCATTGATCAAAGCCGGAAAATATTTTACGGTTTGACCTTCCATTCTTGTGATTACTACCGGAAAGTCATTGATATCATCGCTTCCTTTTAATTTGGCTCCATTTTCCAAATGCAAATGTGTTCCCTGTTTGAAGAAGACTGAACTGATAAGAAATGTTCCTTTTGGAACGATGATAACACCTCCACCATTTTTAGCAGCCAAATCAATCACTGCCTGTAATTGCTTGGTTTGAAGAATCGTGCTGTCGTTCTTTACTCCATTGTCTGTAAGGATGTATTTTTTGCCTAATTTGTTGATGTCGGTCGGTTTATTTTCTTTGAACCATTTTGGGATTGTTGTACCATCAGGGAATTTGTCCTGACTTTTCACAACTGATGAAAAGAGAAAAACTATAAATAAAGACAGTAGGAATTTTGATGTATTTTGAAATTTCATATCTATTTATATTTCTGTATGACTTGATTTCATGAATTCTAAATGACAAACACAAAATCACAATAACTTTCATTCTTTAAGGAAAATTATTCTATCATTTCATTTTTATAAAAGTATACATTTTTGAAATTTGCAGTATCCTGCTCTTTCGGGTGAATTCAAAAGATGACCGATGATTGATTTTTATCAACTCATTAGAAAATAAAAAACCAATGAAATTCATTGGTTTGATCTGATATTTTTGAAATTCAAAAACAGAGCTGTTTTCAAATGATATTTTAAGAAGATTGAGAAAATGAATTTAGCTGTTCGTCATAATATACAATAGCATCATCAATCACAGAAGTTATTTTAGGGAAATTATTATATCTCTCTCCAAAAACTTCTAATCCTGTAAATTCGGTTGAAATATTGCTCGAGAATGTGCTCGTCAAATTGATTGTTCTCAATACCTGACTGATCTGAATAAGCGTATTAATTTTATTGTCGATTGATAACTGCGGCGTTAAATGATTTCTCAAATGTTTAAGTTCATCCAGCTGAGCTTTGGTTACCGTCTTTTTCTTCTTTTTCATTGAGTAAAATTACATCTTTCCAGAAGTAATTCTTTCGATTCTATATTAACAAATTGTTATGTAAAATGCAGATATTGAGTATCAAATTTTTTATTGAATGTAATTTTTTCTTCTTTGACTAATAACATTTTTTTCAACAATAATAATTTACTATTACAAATAAAAAAATTCATAATGAAATATTATAATTCCTTTTTATTAATTGGGTTTCCAGTTAATAAAAAAACTTTTCAGTAAAAAAACACCTCAAACACCATATTTAAAGCATTACAATAAGAAAAACAATTAGGCAATATAACGCTTATATCAGAGTTTAAACTTCTTTTAAAAATATATTATAAGAATAAAAGAATATCATTATCCACTCAAAAAGCCCATTACAACTAACAAAAACACAAATTCACAATAACAAATTATTAAATATAAAACATAATCATAAATTATTTACTTATTTGTCAAAATTTTATTCTATTTTTGAGATTAACAAATGTAAGTTTCACATCTCAATGTACCAGATAACAAATCAACTTCATAAAATAGGCTTCAGTATTAATTTAATAAGCGATATTATCAAACGTAATAATTATGAGCGCCAGTTTAATACACGAGAATATTTTTGCATCTTTCTTACAGCACAAGATCTGGATCTGGCCGTTTCAAACAGAATATACAAAATTACTGGCGGAAATGCCGTTTTCATCGGTCCTCAAAAGGACATTGAAATCATCGATGCAATCGGTAAAGATATTTATGTGATTGCATTTTCAGCCGGTTTTTACGATAAATCATCAAAAGACAGCCTCTTTTTAAATTCACAGGTATTTTTCAACAGTGATTCTGAGATTTTCATTGCACCCTATTTCGGAAACAACAAATATCACCAAATCATTCTGGTAGAACGCCTGCTGAAATTTCAGAGCAAAGATGAAAGCCTTTATATTTCGGCCGCACACAATGCTATCGAAGGACTCATTCTTGACGCATACCTCCACGTAGAAAATCATTACATAGAAAAAGACGAGCGTATGGAATATGTTTCCTACGTTAACAGATTTAGAATTTTACTTCAAAGAGATTTTAAAACCGCTAAAAAGGTTTCCCACTATGCAGAAGAACTGAAAATTTCCGTACGCAGACTAACAGAGATGACAGAATATGTATATGGTAAATCTGCCAAGCAACTTATCATTGAAAAAATAAAAATTGAATGCGAAAAAGCAATTAAATTCTCCAATCATACCATGTCTGAAATAGCTTTTGATCTGGGTTTCAACGATGAAGGTAATTTTAGCAATTTTGTAAAAAAACATACAGGAAAAAAACCATCTGAAATGAGGGAAATACCAATATAAAGCCCTACATTTATATTAACCAATTCATACATTTTATTATGTACGCCAAGTATATTGTGTTTTTTTTCCTTTTGGGACTATTGACACTCTTACCTGCACAATCAGCAGACCAAAATCGCATCAATATAAGAATTTTTCCTTCCCAGGTTCTATCGATTACAACTGCAAAAGATTTAAAACATTCCAACCAAGATAATTATTCTAGCCAGAAACAAAACAGAAATGAACTGAGAGCATCCAATTTATACGGATATCAAATCAAGTTACTGAATGAGAATAAGTTACCCAAAACAAACACTTCTCAAAGCAAGCAAAACAAAAACCAAAACAACTGTCCATCTGATTCAAAACTCATTTATTCAAAAACATCTTCCGGAACCGACCACAAAATTCCGACACAATACCCTATTTATTCTCAAAGAGAAATTATCAACAAATGCACAATATCAGAGACCGACAGAATGCTTGTTTATGTGATAATTACACAATAAAAAAATGAAAAAAATATTTTTATTGATATGTGATAAATAGGAATAATTAGACCCGAAAATTATCTATCTATTCACATAATATTTAAAGTATTACATATAATAGTATCATATAATAAAAAATATAAATTATATTTAATCATATAATATTATGTTTAAATTTCATTAAAAACAAAAAATCAGCCTATTCATTAATTATTTGTTAATTTTCACAAAAGATTAGTCATTTTTTACAATTTATATTTCGCTGGATCGTATTACTTTTGCATCCGAAACTTAGAAACAATATAACAATAATTTAATGAAAAAATTCATTATTACATCAATAGCAATATTAGGTGTAGGAACCCTCAGTGCTCAAAACGTTACTCTTAACGTAAGATTAAAACCTATTCAGACATTAGTTGTAAACAACGCTCAAAAAATCGTCAACTTAGACTACGTGACGAAAGATGACTATGCAAACGGAGTAAGCTCTTTGAATGCAGATCACTTAAACGTTTTCAGTACCGGCGGATTTCAGGTAAAAGTAAAAAGTGCTAATGCAGCTTTGCAAAATGGTGCAAAAAACATTCAGGCTAATACAATTCAGATCAAAGCAACAGCAGGTTCTGATGCCGTAAATGGTGCACAATACGCTCAAAACGTTTCGTTATCAGCTAACGAAACAACATTGGTAACTTCTGCAAACGGAGGTGTAGATAAGAAAATCAGCATCGAATATAAAGGTGCAGGTGCAAACGCTTATTTAAACAACTATATTGCAGGACAAGATCCTACAGTATATACAACTGAACTGACTTACACTATCGTATCTCAATAAGATTCTGAGAAATTTAAATCTATAAAGAAGTGTTGCAGTCTTTGCAGCACTTCTCTTTATTAGTACTTTCTTCATGAAAAATACATTCCAGCTATTCTGCTTTTTCTTTTTTGTATTTATTTTCAATGCAAAAGCACAAACCGGAATATCCGTATCGCCACCCCGACTTTACTTTGAATCAGGAGCAGGTATCAGTAATACCGAAAAAATAACCGTAACCAATGTAAGTGCAAAAAACAGTCTTGACCTTGCAGTAAGTCTTGGCGACTGGGAATATGATGTAAAAGGAGAAAACCAGATGCATCCCGCCAATTCTTTACCAAATTCTTGTGCCGGCTGGATTACCATTAAAAAAGGCGACAATTATTTTTCGTTAACACCCGGAGAAAGACGTGATATTGAGATAACGATTACCTCACCTACTCTTTCAAAAGACAATTTATCAGCTCATACTGCTTTGCTGTACGTAAGCCAAATGAATCCTGTGGATGATGTCGACAGTAAAGGAGCCAACATAAAGGTAAGCATCCGTTCAGGAATTAAAATATTTCATAAGAAACCGGAAGCAACGAAGAAAAAAATTGAAATAACCGATTTAAAATTTGATGCAGCAAAAAAAATACTGACATTGAATTTTGAAAATCAGGCTGAAATATGGGTAGACGGTAAAGTGACGACTGATATTCTCAATGCAGATAACGGTAAAAAAACAACTTTAAGTCCGATCGTGTTTTACACTATGCCGGGAAACAAGCGTGAAATGGAAATTGCTCTTCCAACACCATTGGAAAAAGGTAAATACACCGCATCCGTACTCATAGATTACGGTGACGCAGAAAATTTAGAAATGGGCGAATTAAATTTTAGTTATGAATAAAAAGTTCTGCTTTTTGTTAATGATATTTTTACTTACCACTCAGTTACATGCTCAAATATCATTTTCATCCTGGACAAACAGCTATCTCCAGATAAACTCATATCAGGGAAATACAAATCCTGATGCCTATACCGTTACTTTTGCCGGAAACGGAAATTTTAATATTCCTAACTGGAGGTTAGCAGCACGTCTTAAAAGCAGCATCACCGCTAACAGCGGATCATATATTTTCCCTGCTGATAAAATATCTTTCCAGCCGGTATCTTCAACAGGTCAGGCACATCCGAATGCCGTTCCCACGATAGCAGAAATCGGAATTCCTCTTAATACCATTGTTACCGAAGGTTCAGATTTTTTATTGATTCCTAAATCAAATGCTCCTTTATATAATCAGCCAAGCCAAAATAACGGATATTATAATTTACAATTAAAATTCAGCATTGTTGTTGCCGGTGGAGCATATCTCGGAAATTATCCTGCCTGGATCACATTTACGGCTCCAATAGAATTTACAGCTTATGATCAAAATAATATGATCATCGGAAAAGTAGATCATCAGTTCCAATTTCAGATAGGCGCACTCTCCGGAACGCCACCTACAAGCACAGAACTTTCACTGAAAGTGAACAGCAATGCAACTAATGGTCTTTTGGAATTTAATAGTGTACAGGATTATAAAGATGGCAAAAGTGTTATTTATCCTAATGCGCTTACTGTAAAAGCCAATACAAATTTTCAGATAACAGTAAGAGCCATCCAAAATAATTTCACATCGGCGAGCGGAAGAACAATTCCGGTCGGCAATGTTCAGATGAATATATTGCCAACAACACAAAACACTGGCTCATCATTCAATACAGTTTTTTTAAATACTGCTTCACAGACTATTGCAAAAGGATCTTCAACACAAGGTGCAAATCTTGATTACACGATCAAATATTTCACAAAACCTAATGATGAATATTTCATTAATGCAAAACCTGATGAATATTCTGCAACATTACAATATGAGATAACTCCTCAATAATGTTGCCTACTCCTTTCCAAAATTTTATAAAATATTGTACGACTTTTCTGCTATTGATTGGTTCGCTGTTTTTGTCGGCTCAAAATAAAACTGAAAATATTCTGTTTGACATTCATGAAAAATCATACAGTGAAGAATCAAAAATTATTGATCTGGTAATTGTTGTTGAGAACAATACAACCGAAAATTTTAAAGGTAAAATAAAAATATCAACTCCTACAGGATTCAAATCTATTTTGGGGCAGGAAATTATAGTAGACCTGCAAAAAAATGAAAGAAGATTTGTCTCACTTAAATTCTTTGTCAGCAACAATGCAGATGCAGGAGATGCCAACATCAATCTGACTTTAACCAATCAGTACGATCAGAAAATTAATGAAAAAATGGTGACTCATAAAGTGGAGGAAAGCAGTCTTTTGCAGATGTTTGCCGAAACTTCACAGATTTTCAGAAACAACAATCAGGATTCTTTAAAGATCAGAATCAAGGTTTCTAACAAGGGAAACAAAACACAACAAACGACATTGGTTTTTAAAATTCCTGATCATAGCGACAGCAATCTTTTTATTGAAAAACACGGAACATTACGTCCGCAACAGGATTCTGTATTTACATTCAGCTTTTTACCATCAAAAGAACTTCTTAAACACAACATTTTTGACATCAACGTTACCGGATTCAAAGATCCTGATAAAGAAATATTCGGTACTAGCAGAATTTCCGTGCAGAGTATTTCGCATACACAGAAGTTTCAGGATGAGCAGCAAAATGGGTTCGCAAGTACTACGAAAAATTCTATAACAACAAGCTATCGCAGAGTTGGAGATAACCTTAATATGTATCAAATTTTAGGAAGCGGTGGTTTTAATGTTTCTTCAGGATATATTTTCATCAACGGAAATATGTTTATGATAAATTCGCAAACCGATCCTGTTGTCAATAATACATACATTTCTTACCGCCGCGAGAAAAGCGAATTTACACTTGGAAATATCAGTAAGCTTCTGGAACTTTCACTTTTTGGCAGAGGTGTAGAGTACAGCTTTCTGAATTCTGCAAAAGATAAAAAAATTGAAGTTGGTTTCATTGAGCAAAGCTTCAGTTTGTTGGAAAAAAATTCGTTTTTGAAAAACGGATACGGTTTTTATGTCAAGGGAATTCTTAATCCTTATAATTTTTCCCGGAATTTTTCATCAATTTATATATTTAAAAACGATCCTTACGAGAAAGCCAAACATCATTTGTTAGGAACTGAATTTACTCACAGCTTCAACAATCTTTGGCAGACAACGTCAAAACTATACGGAGGAATCAGCTCTTATGACCTGAACGGAATCACCAAGCCTTCTCTCGCATTTGAATCTCAATATTCAGGGATTATAAAAAAACTAAATCTTAACGGAAATATTTTCTACAGCTCAGATTATTATCCCGGAAACCGCAGAGGAAGTCTGCAAATTCAGCAAAATGCCAATCTCACAGTTTTCAAAAAACATTATGCTTTCGTTAATGCTTTTTATTCTAATTATTCACCTAAGTATTACTTTTACAACACTCAGCTCTCTTCGGATAATGTCAAAATGGAAGCTGGACTGAATTTGGCAAAAACAGGATCATTTGGTTATTCTTTTTCATATCAATATCAATTGGAAAAATCTAACTCGTACAATAATTTTCTTCCGCAATTTCAAAAAAACGATTTATCAATTAAAGCTCACAGAATTGTAGAAAATACCAACTGGATCAGTGAAAGCAGAAAACACTCTGCTGTTTTGGCTCTCGAGATGGGATTTGCACAATATCCGAATGAAGAAAACCAACAGTTTCAGGGAAAATTTACAGCCAATTATAATTACCGGAAGATCAATTTTTCTTCTCAATACCAGTCTGGAAGTTACTATTTATCAGAATATGCCTTCTCACAGCTCATCGATAAAAATGAAAAATATAAAAAACTCAGTGCATCTGTTTATTACAGCAGTACCGCTTTTAAAGACAAACTAAGCATTACTTCCGGGCTTTCTTATACAGATGATAACATCTACGGAAAATCACCTTCAGCATTTTGCAATCTGAAGTGGCATACAAGAGTATATGAGTTTTTTGTGAATTCATCTTTATACAACTATTCATCCGCAAACACCAGAAATAATATTTTCACCATTGAAGCAGGAGTTACCTTGAATCTGCAGAAAACCACTTTAAGCACAAAGAAAAAATCAGATCTTTACGCTTTTGCCTTCTATGACCGAAACAACAACAATATATTTGATACAGAAGAAGAAACTGCTTCAAATTATCTGATCAACATCAATAATATCGCCTTTAAAACCGATTCTGACGGGAAAATTTCATATAAAAATGTACCTTTTGGAAAATACCGTTTAAAACAGTCTGTTCAGGAAGGTTGGTATTATGATGATCAAATGTTGGATGTCAATCAATACACACTTGAAATTGCGATCCCGCTCCATCAAAATGGCACTGTAGCAGGACACGTAAAATATCAATTCGATAATAAAACAGCTGTTGATTTCAATCCCAGAGCTAATGGCATTATATTTAATATTTATCAGGATGATACTTTAATTGAAACTGTAAACACAAACGATGATGGTGAGTTTATTTCTTTCTTACCTACCGGAAATTATACCGCCTTACTTAACATCAATACGCTGCCTCAAAATACATACTGTGAGACAGAACGCGCCTCTTTCTCTGTAAAGGCAGGTGAACTTTACACACTTCCTGAGTTTGTGATAAAAGTGAAGGAGAAGAAAATACATTCGAAAAAATTTGGTAATTAAGTTCAAATTGCAGTTCTAATGCCTTTTACATTAAAATTTATAATCCGGAGCTACAGTTTTTTAATATTTTTTTGAAAGATTTAAATTGGTAAAGCTTGAATATTACAAACTCATTTCCGGCACCAATACTATTTCACTAAACATTTCAGATAATTATTTCAACGACTCTTTTTGCCCATTCAACGAAAACCTTTTCCATTTTACAGGATTCTTACTGACCTTTACATCAGAAAACAGAGCAATAATGCTCAAAATTTAAATCCTATTATTATGAAAACAAACATCGGACTTACAGAGCAAAACACAGACGCTGTGGCAGCACAATTGGCAAAACTTTTAGCAGACGAATTTGTACTCTACACCAAAACAAGAAATGCGCACTGGAATGTGACCGGAGAGAATTTCCACGCCAACCACATCTTCTTCGAGGAGCAGTATAAACAAATCGACGAATTGATCGACAGTGTTGCAGAACGTATGCGCAAAATAGGACATTATGCACCTGCTACAATGAAAATTTATCTTGAGCTTACGCACCTTACAGAATACAGCGATAGAACAAACGATGGTCTCGGCTTTATGAAAGATCTTTTAAAAGACCACGAAAGCATCATCGATTTTCTAAGAGGAAACATCACACCATTTGCCGAAGAATACAAAGATTACGGCAGCAGCGATTTCATTACAGGATTGATGGAAACCCACGAAGAAATGGCTTGGATGATCCGTTCATATTTCAGATAATTAAGATTCCGGAGCATCAAAAATAAAAAGGAATAATTATATTTGTGTCAATCATATAATAACTATTCCTATGAAAGCTTTAATCGTTGATGATAATGACATTGCAAGAACAACTTTGGCACATCTCGCAAAACAGATTCCGAATCTTACCATTGTCAATGAATATTCCAATGCGATTGAAGCTTACAATCATTTGCAGAACAATCACGTTGACCTGATTTTTTTGGACATCGAAATGCCCGAAATGACGGGAATTGAGCTCACGAAAAACCTTTCTGGGAAAGATATCATCATCATTTTCACCTCTTCCAACAAAGAATATGCGCTCGAAGCTTTTGAACTGAATATTGCAGATTATATCCTGAAACCGGTAATGCCTGCGAGATTTTTACAGGCAGTAAGCAAAGCTCAGTCAATTCTCGAAAGCAAAAAAGAAAATGTAGAAATGACCAACGACGAATTTCTGTTCGTCAGGGATTCCAATATCACAAGGCGTTTGAAGCTGGACGATATTTTTTACGCAGAAGCAATGGGAGATTATGTAAAGTTTTATACCCGTGAAAAAATGTTTGCGATACACGGCAAGATGAAAACTGCTGAAGAACGTCTTCCAAAGGACAATTTTATCAGAGTTCATCGCTCTTACATCGTTTCTGTAAGCAAGATTGACACCTTACAGGACGGTGGAATTATGATTAATGGAAAATTCATTCCCGTTGCCGATGCCTACAGAAAAGCACTCAACACAAGAATGAATGTTTTTTAGATAATTTTTATTTGGGCAGCTTAATCCGTCTTCCACTCCCGCTTTTTTATTTTTAGGAAAAATAAAAAGAGCTCCGTTCAAGCCGGGCTGCAACACGCAAGTTTAGACATTTTTGAATTTGACACAACATTTGTCATTCCGTAGAAATATAGACTTATTTTTTAGAGATTCAATTTTAAATCATTGCTTAGATTCCTACGGAAAGACAAACTCTATAGTAAAAAAGAACATATTCATTTATGATAAATAAACCTTCTGTAATGAACAACAAACGTTTTAGTTATTTTATAATACTGACCTTCATTGCAGGCTCTCTCCTATTGATCGCTGTACAGATCAATTCAGCCAAAAACACGAAAGAGCTCATCAAAAATAATAACAGACTTTTAAATGAGCTTCGTTCAAGCAACCATTTAAGAGAAATCGACCGTGATATTCTGGGTGTTGAAAGCAGGATCAGAGCATCCATCGCAACCAATGACACAACCCATCTGGAAGGGATCGACCAGAAAATAAATCAGATAGAAAATTTCCTCGATTCACTTTCCAAAGACAATGCAGATTCTGTAGAAGAAAAGCTTATTCATAGACTCAGCGTTCTTGCAATGGAAAAGAAAACAACAAAGGAAAAATTACTGCACCGCTACTTTTCTTTGGGAAATATGGACGACCAAACTTCCATTGCGAATCCACGGGCTAGAAAAATTTCAAATGAAATCACTTCCATTACTGCAAAAATCTATGAAAGCCGCCGGTTGCATATGGTTGAGCTTAGTAAACGAAGCGAGGAAATGGGACAAAAAGCAAGAATGTACGACATTTCTTTGCTTATTTTATTAATATTAAGCGGTGCTATTGTCGGTTATCACATCCTTCGTCAGTTCAAACGTCAGCGTTTACTGATACAGGAATTGGATGTTGCCGAGAAAAAAGCGTCGGTGGCCGCGCAAACAAAAGAAAATTTTCTTGCCAATATGAGCCACGAAATCAGAACACCCCTAAGCGGGATTTTGGGCTTTACCAATTTGCTGCAAAAAAGACCTCTGGATACAACTTCAGCCGAATTTGTATCTTCAATTCAGCGGTCGGGAGAAAATCTGATGGCAATTATTAATGACATTCTTGATTTATCTAAAATCGAAGCAGGAATGATGCGAATTACACCCGGAATATTCAGTATCAACGGATTAGTAAATTCCGTAGAAACATTTTTTGCAGAGCGCGCAAAGGAAAAAGGACTGACAATTGCCAGCAAGGTAGAAGCATCAATCCCGGATACATTGACAGGCGATGCAACGAGATTAACTCAGATTTTGGTCAACCTCCTCGGGAATGCCATAAAATTTACAGATCAGGGAAGCATTAATATTGAAATTTATAACAAACAACAAACTGAAAAAGAAGTCATTGTCGGTTTTAAAGTTACAGATACAGGAATTGGAATTGATAAAGAAAAACTGAATGAAGTTTTTGAAAGATTCAACCAGGGTGAAGATTCCATCACCCGAAATTACGGAGGAACAGGATTAGGTTTATCCATCGTAAAAAGCCTGATTTTGCTGCAGAACGGCGATATCGAAGTCAGCAGTGAACAGGGAAAAGGAACGACTTTTCACTTTTATATTCCTTACGGTATTGCAAAAGAGCAACTCAATACAATTCCTGCGGTAGATACCAATTATTTTAAAGATAAATCAAATACGCCTTTACGCGTTTTGGTAGTCGATGACAATGCGATCAATCAAAGTCTGATGAAGCACTTATTGTTGCAATGGAATATCGATTTTGAAACCGCATCAAACGGTTTGGAAGCTGTAGAATATCTTAGAAATAACGATTGTGACCTTGTTTTGATGGATATTCAAATGCCACAGATGGACGGTTATGCTGCGACTCAACAAATTCGGGAAGAACTGAAATTAAATATTCCAATCATTGCAATGACTGCACACGCTTTGGCGGGAGAAAGAGAAAAATGTATCAGCCGCGGAATGAATGAATACATCTCAAAACCGATCAAAGAAGAAGAACTTTTCAAACTGATTTCAAATTTCGGATTGAATGAAAGAAACCATAAAGAGATAAAAATTGAAGAAAAACCGCCTGTTTATCAATACATCGACCTTACTTATACGCAGTCGGTAAGCGGTGGCGACAAGAGTTTTGAAAAAATTGTCAGCCAGCAGTTTATCGATAATGTCCCTAATCATCTTCAACAATTAATAACAGCTTATCAAAATAAAGATTTTACAACCGTAAAATTACGTGCACACGACCTCAAATCCAGTGTTGCGATAATGGGATTGCTGCCCTTATTACAGGAAAAACTGGATACACTTGAAATGATAACGGAAGAAAATCCAACAGCAGAAACAATTTTAGAAGATGTAAAAAACATCATTTCACAAGCTGTTTCCGAAACAGAGGAATTTTCAAAATCACTTTAAAAATTTAGAAAAAATGAACTTATTTTCTCCTATACAACTTCGCAGCCTTACATTAAAAAACAGGATGGCAGTATCTCCAATGCAGCAGTACAGCGCAAAAAACGGAGTTCCCGGAAATTGGCATCTTGTACATTTGGGAAGCCGTGCCGTTGGTGGTGCAGGTTTAATCCTTACCGAATGTACAGCCGTTTCTCCCGAAGGATTGGCTACATTAAATGATGTTGGAATCTGGAACGACGAACAAAAAAATGCGTGGAAAAACATTGTAGATTTCGTTCACGAACAGGATGCCAAAATAGGAATCCAGCTATGGCATTCCGGCGGAAAAGGAAGCCTGAAACATCCTAATGAACGGATGAAACCACTCAGCGAGGAAGAAGGCGGATGGACAGTAAAATCTTCTTCCGCAAGAGATTTTAACGGTGTTTTCGCAGAAGAATTAACCATTCCTGAAATTCACGAGTTGAAAGTTAAATTCGTTCAGGCGGCGTTCCGTGCTGTGAATGCAGGTTTTGATACGATTGAATTACACGCAGGACACGGATATTTATTTCACCAGTTTTATTCCGCAGTTATCAATAAAAGACAGGACGAATATGGCGGAAGTTTTGAAAACAGAATCCGGTTTTTAGTAGAAACCGTTCAGGAGATCAGAAAAGCAATTCCTGAATCGATGCCTTTGCTGGTAAGGATTTCAGCTGTTGATTATATAGAATCTGAAGAAGCCTGGACCTTGGAAGACAGCATTGCCCTTTCAAAAATACTGAAAGAAAATGGTGTAGATTTTATCACTGCTTCCGGTGGCGGATTTACCAATGTGAGCAAAGACAGGGTGTTTCCCGGTTACCAGGTTCCGTTTGCAAAAGCTATTAAAGAGCAGACAGGAATTCTGACAGGAGCTGTCGGAATGATTACAGAAGCCCGACAGGCGAATGATATTATTTTAAATGAAGAAGCAGATTTAATTATTATTGCAAGAGAACATTTACGTGATCCTTATTTTGCCATTCATTCTGCTAAAGAATTAGATATTGAAATAGAAATTCCGTGGCAGTATAAAAGAGCTTTTTAAATCTAAACAAAAACATCAGTTATGGAAAATCAAGGCGCATCCGTTGTTATCACCCACCATATTTTGGATGGAAAACGACAGGAATATGAAAAATGGTTAGACGAAATCGTTCCCATCACGAAGCATTCGGAAGGTTTTATTGATTTGCAGATTGTACGTCCGATTCCTGATTTGACTTTTGTTTATACTGTGATTATCCGCTTCGACACCATCAGCCATCTTAAACACTGGATGGAATCTGACAATCGAAAAAATCTGATTGAAAAAGCAAATCCGTTATTCCGGAAAAACGATAATTACAAAATAAACTCCGGTCTCGATTTTCTTTTCGAATCTGAGAATGAAGCCAAAGTTCCCGTTCGCTGGAAGCAATTTCTGGTGACCTGGTCTGCCATTTATCCGTTATCACTTCTGATTCCCTTATTTGTATTACCTTTTTTAAGATTTTTACAAATTCCTGTCAATCATTATTTTGATGGGTTTATCGTTTCAGGATGTATTGTTTTTCTGATGGTATTTGCAATGATGCCGAATTATACCAAACTGATTAGAAAATGGCTTTATAAATAAATTAAACCACTGATCATAAAATCCGTTTCAATACTTTTGAAGCGGATTTTTTTTGTTGTTAAATTTCTAAAAACGACAGTCTGTTTTGAATAAAACAACGATTAAATTCGTGCATTCGTGGCTATTCATTGATATAATTTAATGGAAGGTCATATTTTTTGCTACGAATGCACGAATTTTTTATAACTGAATCTGGTAAAAATTTCTATTTAAAACAACCCTTTTTGGAACAAAACAACTTTTTCTTTTATTAAAAAAAACCTTCCGTTCAAAATTGTTATCTATTTTTCTATTTAACGATCCATTTTGCCTGTTCATCGAATGGCAATTGATTTTGAATTAATCTGATAATAGCTTTACATCATCAAATTAATACAAACAATCAAAATTCTAAACATTATGGAAATTATTCAAACACCAGAAAACGCATTGTCTCATTCTACTGTAACAGCGATCATCAATGCGCCTATCGAAAAAGTAAACATCGCAGATTGGTTGTTAAATCTGCCGGATGCAGAATATCAAAGATGTTCTACGCAACACATCGGAGCAGCTATCTCTTCAACTTATGACGGCGAACCTGTATCATTAAATGTTGAAACCATTGGTGATGCACTGATGGTTCAACATTATGTAGCTGTGGAACACCGTGCGGATTATTGCAGAATGCTATCGATTTCAGATTCTATCACCAAAGCCGGCCGTACTAAAGTTCAGGTTTTATGGGAACTTAAAGCGACAAAAATTGATGATAATACGACATTGTATACCAACGAAATTCACGCAACAGCAACGCCCGAAATGTTTGAATACCTAAAAGAACACAACGTGAACCTTGCTGATGCTGCGGCTTCAAGACAGGCTGCTTCTGATGCACATAATCATGAAGAAACGCCAAACTTTGCAAAAAGCATCGAAAACAAAGCGTTGACAGGAAAATACAATCAACCTTTTTAAAAATAACCATATAGTTATTTTATTAAAATCATTGGAATATTCCAGTGATTTTTTTATTTATAATAACATTATTTTCCGGGGTTTGTCATCCGTAGGAATCTAAGTTATTCTTTGTAAATACGTAGTTGAGATTCCTACAGAATGACAAACATTATGTTTATTTCTTAATCTGTGTATTATTTAACATTTGCCTGAACAAAAACCAGATTCTATTTTAAAAGCCCCAACTATTTTTTTCAAATTCCCAACGACTGTTTTTGCCCATTCACCGAAAACAACTTACAAAACGAATGATTCCTCAGTAGCTTTACAGTAGAAATAAAGACAAACTCTAATAATCACATTAAAAATTACTATTATGAATACCGAAAACTTAAGCTTCAGATACGAATTAGAAAAAAAAGTTCCCCGCACTAATGATGGCGGAACAACAAGAGGAGCATCAGTAAAAGATTTTCCGGCTTCTATAGGCATTGCGGGGGTTTCTATGAGACTGCAGCCAGGAAGTATGAGAGAATTGCACTGGCACGCCAACGCTGCAGAATGGGCTTACGTAATTTCCGGAACGGTGCGTACAACAATTATTCATCCGGACGGACACAGTTATGTTGATAATTTTGAACCAGGTGATGTATGGTATTTTCCAAAAGGTTACGGACACTCAATTCAGGCGACAGGAACAGAAGAATGTCATTTTATTTTGATTTTCGATAATGGTAATTTTTCCGAAGATCATACATTCAGTGTTACAGATTTCGTATCAAGTATGCCTCCTGAAATTGTTGCACAAAATTTAGGTTTAACGCTTGAAGAAGTCGCTGCATTACCACAAAAAGAAGCTTATTTCGCTGCCGGAATTGTTCCTGACGAATTATCATTTACCGCAGCTGCCCGTCCTGAAGAATCTGATATAGAATTACTCAGTTTCCACCGTTATCCTTTGCATTCTCAGCAGCCGAGAATCATTCCCGGAGGAGGTTTGCAAAGATTGGTTACCAGCAAAGAATTCCCGATTAGCAATACAATGTCTGGTTCTATTTTGGAATTGCAACCGGGCGCTTTGAGAGAAATGCATTGGCATCCCAACGCAGACGAATGGCAGTATTTTATTTCCGGAGAAGCAGAAATGTCGGTATTTTTAGCAGAAGGAACGGTTGTAACGGAGCAATTCAATGCAGGTGATGTGGGTTATGTTCCAATGGGAGCCGGACATTATATCAAAAATACAGGAGATATGGTTTGTAAAGTCCTTATTGGATTTAACAGCGGTGTTTATGAATCTATTGATTTAAGCGAATGGCTTGCGGGAAATCCAAAAGATGTTGTTGTTACCAATTTTGGTTTGAAAGAAGGTGAAACAGAAAAATTCCCTTCTAAGAAAGTATTTATTGAGCCTAAAAAATAAAATTTCCTTCATATTATTCTAAAAATTTTACATTATGAAAACCTTAAATATAAAAAAGGCCACACAAATTGGTTTATTTGTTTCAATGTTTTTTGCAACATCACAAATCTATTTTTCACAAACCACAGTACAGACCACGCCTGCAAACACTTCCAAGATCTGGGGGAAAGTTGATGGAATCGCGATCGAAGGAATGGTACAAGGGCCGTCCACAGAAGTCACACCTTTACAGATTGCCTGCGTTTTTGAATATACGGAAGGTGATATTTTCAATTCGCCGCCCGCTTTACCTGAAGCTGTAAATGGAATGGTTCATCTTGACAAAAGCCTGAACGGTATCCTCACAGAACTCAGAAAATCAGGTAAGTTTGCAGGACATTCACTGGAAACATTATTAATAACACCACCTTCAGGAACCATCGGAGCAAAAAAATTACTGTTGATTGGATTGGGTGACAGGAATAAATTCACACCCGAGCTGATGCAGCAAGTTGCTACTGTCGGTATGGAAGAAGCGTTGCGATTGGGGGTTACAAAATATGCTTTTGCAACCGACCTGAAAGATGCAGGAATAGATTCGCCCACCGCAGAAGTTGCAGGATACGGCGTAACCGGAGCCATCAACGCTTACCGAACTCAGGCTTTCCTGAAGGGTAAAAAGATGTCTGCCTACAAACCAATCGAGAAAATAACATTGCTCGCAGGACCTGCATTTTTCACAACTGCCGGAGAAGGAATTCAAAAAGCGATTGCTGCTTTTAATAAGTAGAGATTATTAATTCATATTAAATAGCCACAAATGCAAAAATTTAATAATCATTATTTTTCTTTTAAATGGAAATTCTACTAGATTCAATTATAAAAAATTAGTGATTTCGTGGCAAAAATATAACCTCTCAAAATGGAACAGTCAATAATTTCTTCAGCAAGCATTTCAGTTTTACCTGACCCAATCAGGAAGCAGGAAAGATTGGCGGTATTCTTAGCTCTGATTGCAGGATACATCGATGCGACAGGTCTTATCAAATGGAAAACCTACGTTTCTTTTATGAGTGGAAACACGACACAGTTGGGTGCAGCATTTTCTACTGATAAATTTGGAGTTATTATAACATCAGTTACAGTTATCATTCTTTTCCTACTGGGGGTTTACGCAGGAACTTGCCTGTCATTATGGAAGAGAATTAAGAACCAAATATTAACATTTTACATAGTTTCTGGAATTCTTATTTTCTATACAATAATTGCTTATTTTTATAATATCAATAATATTTCTTCAATTGCAATTATTGGTTTTTCGATGGGATTGATGAACACGATTGTAACTTCCGTAGGAAACCAAAAAGTGAATACAGATTTCGTAACAGGAACTTTGAACAGCTTGGCAAGAAACACAGCAATGTTGAGTATGACTAAAGATAAGGCGAAAAAAGAAGAATATAAATCCAATGCCATTCGTCTTTTACTCTTGTGGATTGGCTTTTTGTCCGGTGCGTTCATCGCTCCTATCCTACTCGATTATTCAGGAAAATGGACTTTTATTCTTCCGGCTCTATCATTACTGATTTGCGGATTATTGATTTCAAAAAATAACTATAAAACTCATATTATGTTACAGAAAAATGATGTTGCTCCTGATTTTACATTATTTGCAACGCCCGACCAGAAAATTAAACTCTCAGAATTCAAAGGAAAGAATGTTATTCTCGCTTTTTATCCGGCCGACTGGAGTCCGGTTTGCAGTGACCAAATGGCTTTGTATAATGAAACATTGAAATTTTTCAAACAATATGACGCGGAACTCTTCGGTATTTCTGTAGACAGCAAATGGTGTCATTTGGCTTTTTCACAATCCAGAAATTTACATTTTCCATTGTTAGCAGATTTTGAAGCTAAAGGAGAAATCGCCAGAAAATATGGCGTTTACGATGAAGAAGAAGGCGAATGCAAACGCGCATTATTCGTCATCAACAAAGATGGCATTATCGAATGGAGTTATCTGTCACCAACGGCCATTAATCCCGGTGCTGACGGAATTTTAGAAGCTTTAGAAACACTTAAAACAAAATAATTATGTCATTAAAACCAGCGGTCAGCAAAACTGACCACGCACAAGGCAACTTAGATGCCGATTTAGTTATCGTAGAATATGGAGATTATCAATGTCCGTATTGCGGAGCTGCTTACCCTGTTCTGAAAGAATTGATGAAAGAGTTCGGAAGTCAAATCAAATTTGTTTTCAGAAACTTCCCATTATCAGAAATGCATCAATATGCAAGACCGGCGGCACTCGCAGCAGAAGCAGCCAATTTACAAGGGAAATTCTGGGAAATGCACGATGCAATCTATGAAAATCAGCAAGATTTGAATGAGAATTTCCTTATGAAACTGGCGGAAAAATTAAAACTGAATATTCCTCAATTTGAAAAGGATCTGGAAAGCACCGAACTGGCAAATAAAGTTGATGCAGATTTTGAAAGCGGAATCGTCAGCGGAGTGAATGGAACACCTTCTTTCTTCGTTAACGGAAATAAATTCAACGGAAGTGCGGAAGATCTGCTAGAATTAGTAAGAGAAAACGTAAAATAATGCCGAATCGTCCGCAGCCCGACTTGAGTGGAGCTCTTTTTTGTCATTGCGAATGTACAAAAGTTCTACAGATTGCTTCACTTTGTTCGCAATGACAAAAAAAGCGGGAACGGAAGGCGGATTAAGCTGCCCAAAATAAAATATAGCAAATGAACTATTTTAACTTAGATCAAGATGGGTTGAATTTCACAGAACTACATTTGCTAAAGAATTAAGACAACGAAATATTAAAATAAATTAATTACAAACATTTAAAAAGTAAATTATGAGCACACTAAAATTAAAAGACGGAACAGAGATTTTTTACAAAGATCAAGGAGAAGGACCAACATTGATGTTTCACCACGGATGGCCTTTATCATCAGATGATTGGGATGCACAGGTAATATTTTTCTTACAGAAAGGTTACAGAGTTGTGACGCACGACAGAAGAGGTCACGGAAGATCTAGCCAGAACATATACGGTCATACCATTGAACAATACGCTGCTGATGCGGCTGAGTTGGTAGAATTCTTAGACCTGAAAGACGTAGTTCACATCGGACACTCAACAGGAGGTGGTGAAGTGATCCGTTATGTTAACAAATATGCTAACGGAAGAGCTAAAAAAGCTGTTTTGATCAGTGCAGTTCCGCCGATTATGGTGGCAAGTGAAAGCAATCCGGATGGTGTACCGATGGAAGTTTTCGACAACATCAGAGATCAGACACTGAACAACAGACAGCAGTTTTATATCGATTTGACTTTCCCTTTTTACGGCTACAACAGAGAAGGTGCAAAAGTGAAAGAAGGTGTACAGAGAAACTGGTGGAGACAAGGAATGATGGGCGGAATTGTTGCGCATTACGACGGAATAAAAGCTTTTTCTGAAACTGATTTCAGAGAAGATCTACAGGCGGTTGACATTCCTGTTTTGGTTCTTCACGGAGAAGATGACCAGATCGTTCCTTACCAGAATGCTGCTTTAAAATCAATTAAATTACTGAAAAACGGAACGATAAAAACTTACCCGGGGTTCCCTCACGGAATGCCGACTACGGAAGCAGAAACGATTAATAAAGATCTTTTGGAGTTTATCCAATCTTAAGGAAAAGTGAAATAAGGAAAAGGTGAACTGTTTGGTTCACCTTTTTTATTTTTTATTAAATCATTACTTTAATTATGAAAGATTATGTTCTCAAAAATTAATAAGAGTAATCATAATAAAGAAAAACAACGCCAATAGTCTATTAGCGTTGTTTTTCTTTATAAAAATGTGACTTCGAAGGGATTCGAACCCCCAACCCTCGGAGCCGAAATCCGATATTCTATCCAGTTGAACTACGAAGCCGTTTTTATAAGTAATGAGTAATTAATGATATGTAATGAAAATATTGCTTATAACCAATTACTCATTACCCATATTTTAGAAAGTAATCTTCACACCTCCCACAATCTGTGCACCAAGAACTTTATATCCTTTGTACGTTTGGTATTTTGAGCTCAGAAGATTGTTTCCGAGTGCGAAAATACTGAAATTTTTATGAATTTTATACTCTGCAGACAAATTTAAATCTGCATACCCACCAACTTTATCATTCGTATCTTCTGTCGATTGGAAAATCAACGACGGACTTCCCACGCCTTCAAGCATATACGAGTTTGTCGTTCTGTCAGTTGCAAAGATTCCTTTGAAGCCTAATGACAGTTTTTTCTCGAACATTGTATATTTTGCACCTATGCTTCCTGTCACCAACGGAACATTGTAAATATTGTCATAATTCTTTAAATCATACTTTAAAAATCTAACATCAGCATCAACAATTAGATTTTCCAATGGGAAATATTGTAAACTACCTTTGATATCGCGTACATTTCCGTCATCATAAACTGCTGAAAAAGTATTAGCAAAATCGTAACCCGGACGGTCTAAAGTAAATGTATTATCAAACAAATTATTTCCCTGGAAAAACATAATATTTCTCATTTTTCCAAAACCTGCAGAAACATCATATTTAAAAGTTTCGTCGATATCACCTCTTAAACCTGCATAAAAATGATACTGCGTTTCAGTCGGTCTCAACATCTGATCCGAAACTAAAAACGGATTTGCCTGCAATAATTCGCTGTAAGTATTTAGTTTTAAACCACCGTCTACTCCACCGTAGAATTTAAATTCTTTAGCAGCAGCTACCTGAAACTCAGCTTGCGGAAACCAATATGTTTTATTGTTTTTTAATTCTTCAGCTAAGATTAAATTAGAATTTCTTGCATTTAAAAATGAAAAAGAAGAACCCAACATCAAATACGATTCACCTTTAGCAAAAGTTACTTTCGGAGCAATATCTGCATTAAAGAATGTTGATGAATTTTTATTTAATAAAGCAAAATCTGTTTTTACCGTTTCTAAACCTAAACCTAAATCAGCATTTAAAACAACTCCGCTTTTTCCTAGTTCAACAGCGTGTTTTGAAAGGTTAGCTAAGATGGAAGCCTGATTTTCTTTTGCATCAAAATGGTCACTCAAAAAGGAAGATTTTACTCTTACATCATTTAAAATTTCATTTGAATAAAAATCATAATAACCGTTTACTTTAAACTGATTGACTTTCTGCTTCAAATCTACATCTGCGGAAGGTGTCAATGCGTAAATTCCGTAATAATTATAATTATCTAAACCGTATTCAGCATTCACATTGATTTTTCCTTTCTCACCGTAAGAATTAAGGAAAGCCCCCAAAGTTGCAGAACTCTGATTAGAATCCCAATCGTAGATTTTTTTCAAACCATTGGTAGAAAGCACATGAACGTCAGCTCCCACTTCAATTTTGTTCTCAAGCGTTTTAGAAATATTGGCGTCGGCTAAAATCTTTCCGTAATTCCCCATTCCAAACTGAAAATAGTTATTCTGAGCCGTTGCATCAAATTTCGGAGCGACATCTTCACCCTGAATCGTAGAAGTTTTAAAGTCTGAAACTGCAGGAACATCTGTAATATTGTATTTTACAGGATTGGCAGATTTCTCTTCCGGCGGATAATTTTTCACCGTTTCTACTGAGGTTTTTTTCTTCTCAATTTTCTTTACTTCCGGTTCTCTTTTCTTGTTAAGAATCAGTTTTTCCTCTTTGATCTGAGAAAATGCCACAGACGAAATTCCCAGAAATAATATAGATAGTATTTGAATTTTCTTGTTCATATATGTTGTATTAATGTATAAAGTAAAAAGTATTAATGATTAAATGACATCGATACATCTTACATAAATACGACAGTACATTTATTTTTTAATCAATTTTTTAACCTCTTTCGCTTCTGCAACAATTTCCGGGAAATCTGCATAATTGGCAATAATCTGATCACAAGTGTAACTCGCCTGATAATTGTCTTTCAAGCCAATATAATTTTTCGCCATCAAAACCAATGCTTTTGCTCCCCAATAATCTTCTGACGCATAATTATTAGCCAATTTGAAGATAGTTTCGTTAGAAGATTTAAATGCTTTTCCTTTGTTCTGATAGAATGCTTTTGCGTAAAGAGCTTCTGCCGCAACTTCTGTGTTTGAAGATTTTTCAAGCGAAGTATAAGCTGTTTGAGCATCTTTATCTTTCCCTGAATTCATCAGACTTCTCGCCTTGATTACTTTTGCAGTTTCAATAACTGCTGCAGAGTTTTTGTTGTTGGCAATTACTGCATCGGCTAATTTTTCAGCCTGTGAAAAATCTTTTTCTTCAGCATACATTTTCATCAATTCTACATTCGCATAATTTCTGACGTTGATGTTAGAAGAATTTCTGATATTTTCCAAATATTTTTTAGCTTCAGCAGAATTTCCCTGAGCAATGTAAATCTGAGCAACCCGGGTTTGTGCATCATCCTGATAATCGTTCTGAACGTTTGCAATCTCCTGTAAAACCAATAATGCTTTTGTAGGATTATTTGTCTGATAATAACTTTCTCCCAACTCATATTTGGCCTGATAAAGACCTTCTCCTGTCGGATTCTGAGTTAAATATTTTTCGTAATAAGAGATCGCGTTTTTATAATCTTTCTTTGTGAAATACTGTTTTCCGGTTGACAAATTGATTTCATCAATTTCAGAAGCATCAATATTAACTCCCACATTTCTTGCAAAATCTGCGTAACCGGAAACATCACCGTTTTTAGTAAAAATAGGCTTTGCCGCCTGAACGATTTTTTGTGCATAAGCTGTATTTTTATATTGTTCACCAAGAGATCTTAATTCAGACAAGGCTTTATCACTTTGGTTTTGGTCAATATAATTCTGCGCTCTGTAAATAGAAGCATTCGCCACCAAATCTTTATCCAGAGAAGATTTAATAACCTTTCCGAAGAAATCATTAGAATTAGCAAAATCACTTTGAGCTGCATAAGCAACACCAATTTCATACTGTGCATCATCAATATATTCCGAAGAAGGATATTTTGAAATCAATGATTTTAAGTTGGTAATTTTTGCTGCGTTATCATCTTTAAATCCTAAAGCCAAAGCTTTTTGGTATAAAGTATAATCGGTAGCATCTTCGTTTTTATCGTAAATCGCAATTGCCTGATCCAAGTCGTTGTTGGCGTAATTAATATCCGCTAAACGAAGCTCGGCATCATTTTTAAATTCAGGTTTCGGATTTTTTAAATATTGCGTAAAATATTGCTCCGCCTGATCGAATTTCTTAGATTTAAAATAAGCATAACCGATGTCGTAAGGCAACTGCTGTTTTTCAGGGAAAGTTTCGTTCACTAATTTTTCATAACGTGCAATCGCAGAAGGGTAATTTCCTTTCTGATAATACACTTGACCCAACCAATACAAAGCTCTGCTGTTGAACTCTTTATTAATATTAAATTCTAGACTTCTTAAGAAATATCTTTCAGCTTCATCAAAATTTCCTTTGTTAAATTCTTCCGTTCCTAATAAATAAGAAACTTCCTGATCCACTTTATCGGTTTCAGGAGTTGAATTCGGTAATTTATCAATTGCGTTTAAAGTCTCCTTAAAGTTTCCGGAATACAGATAAGATTTCACCAAAAGTGATCTCATTTCTGCATTTTTAGCACCGCTTGGGTTTGCGGTAATGTAATTTTGAATCACCGTTGTCGGACTTTCAAACGGGTTTCCTATATCGTAACCCAATTTTGCATACTGTTCGTGAGCAAGCTGTTTTACACTCGCATCATAATCCATCTGATAAGAAGAACGGAACGCTGAAAGTGCTTCCTGCTTTTTTCCGACCGCCAGATAAGCGTTTCCTAACTGATAATAAGCGTTCTGAGCCAAAGCCGAATTGCTGTTTAACAACTGATTATAATAAGAAACCGCTTCATCATATTTTTTGAGCTGAGCCGCCACAAATCCCATTTCATACAAATCATTTTCTGAAGGATTCTGCTGAACGCTCAGATAATCTTTCAAATGCGGATAAGCAGACTCATAATCACTCTTCATAAAATAACTTTCACCAATGATTTTATGAACCTCTGCTTTATAAGACTCTGAAATATCTTCATTTAATAAAGCTGTTCCTTCAGAAATCGCTTTATCATAATCTTTATCATTGTAATGCATCTGAACATAATACGGACGCACGAGCTTTGAAAATTTAGGCTGATCTTTTACCGAATCAAAATACTGGAAAGCCTGGTCGTTCTGACCTTTTGAATAGAACAAATGCCCTAACATATAAGCAATATCGCCTTTTTGAGATTCCTCTGCTGTTTTGTAAGCTTCTTCCAGCGCATCTATCGCACCTTTAGAATCTCCCATCATAAATTTGGCATAACCTAATTTTAGAATATACTGCGTATTTTCTTCACGGGTTAACTGATACTGATTAACTTTCTTTAAAGTTTTTAAAGCTTCCTTAAAATCTTTTTTAGCCAAATAATAATCTGCCAACGGAAGATTAGCCTGAGCAAAATATGCAGAGTTGGGATATTCTTTCATAAAAGCCGTCAATCCTTCTTCAGCATGATTTTTCTGAAGGATCACTCCTATGACGTTATCAAAAAACTGTGCAGCTTCTTTTTTCGATTGCTCCAGATTCTGATTATAGAAATACTGGCGTGCATATTCGTATTGTGAAGCGTTGTATATTTTGGTCTGGTAAAGATTCTGTGCTAAGTTAAACCTGTAGTTTTCCTTTTGGGTAAAGTACTGTGACTGTTGGGCTTCGGAAATACCAAAATAGAAAACAGCAGCCGCTAAAAGTATTTTTTTTGATTTCATTAATATCAAATTTTAAAATGGGTTAGCCTTCAAAAATAAGACCATTTATCTTAAATTTCAGATAAGTTTTTATCCACAAATTATCAACGAAAATATCGAAAAGATATTGTATAAACAAGTCTTTTCAGATAATGTTAGTTTGTGGATTAATTTTTAATACTTATTAACTTTTCAGCAAGAATATTTAAGAAAATATTAATTATTTAATAGAAATAATTACATTTGTTTTTTTCAACTTATATATAACTATTGAATGAATCAACTTTTCAGAAGAAAAAACTATTCAGAAACAGATACTTCCACTAATCTTTTAAGGGTTTTAGGTGTTTGGGACATCGTATTTTTCGGAATCGCAGCAATTATCGGGGCAGGAAGCTTCAGCAGTTTGGGTGAAGCGGTTTTCAGAGGTGGTCCCGGTGTTATTCTACTCTATCTGATCTGCGGTTTTGCCTGTGGTTTTACAGCTTTATGCTATGCAGAATTTGCCAGCAGAATTCCCACAGCTGGCTCGGCTTACACTTATGCTTACGCAAGTTTTGGGGAATTGATTGCCTGGATTATCGGTTGGGCTTTGATTATGGAATATTCCTTCGGAAATATCTATGTTGCATTCTCCTGGTCAGATTATTTTACAAGTTTTCTGGAGCGCCTCGGAATGCATATTCCAGATTATCTCACATGCAGTTACACAGAAGCAAAAAAAGCTTTCTTAAATGGTTCTGAAAATAAAGAATTAATCAATGCATGGACAAATGCACCACTATTGGGAAGTTTAAAATTCATCGTTGATATTCCTGCACTCATCATTAATGGTTTGATTACCTGGCTTTGTTATGTAGGTTTAAAGGAAAGTAAAAATTTCAATAATTCTTTAGTTATATTAAAATTAGCGGTTATTGTATTGGTTATTTTAGTTGGCTTTTCATACATCAATACAGATAACTGGACCCCTTTAAATCCTGAAACAGGAGTTACTTCTTTCATGCCAAACGGTTTTGCAGGAGTCATGAGTGCTGTTTCCGGAGTTTTCTTCGCCTACATTGGCTTTGATGCTTTGAGTGTACTTTCTGAAGAAACTAAAGATCCGCAAAAAACCTTACCGAAAGGAATGATCATTTCTTTGGTGCTTTGTACCGTAATTTATATCTGCCTTACTCTGGTTCTCACAGGAATGGTCGATTACAGAAAATTTGACGGTGTAGGAGATCCGCTTTCATTTATATTTGAAAAAACAAACGCGAATGTTGCATGGATGGAACTGGTGGTTTCTTTTGTAGCAATTGTAGCAATCACCACAGTTTTACTGGTTTTCCAGATGGGACAGCCAAGAATCTGGTATGCGATGAGCCGTGACGGACTGATGCCTGAAAAATTTCAGACTGTACACCCAAAATACAAAACACCATCTTTTGCTACAATTATTACAGGTATTGTAGTGGGTGTTCCGATTATTTTTACCGATAAAAGTTTTATCCTGGATTTTACAAGCATCGGGACAATTTTTGCTTTTGTGTTGGTTTGTGCCGGAGTTTTATTGTTGCCGGCAAAAGAAAAGATCAAAGGCAGATTTCACCTTCCTTATATTAATGGTAAAATTATCTTTCCTGTAATTTTCATCGGAGCTTTGGTCGGTTTTTATTATTTTCAGCCTGCATTTTTTGATACTTTGATGGATTGGAAAGATCCCGACCAGGGAGAATTCAGAGCTTCTATTTTCTTTTTTATCCTGATTAATTTAGGATTGTGCATTTTGACTTTTATTAAAAATCTTTCATTAATTCCGTTGATTGGTTTGAGTTCTTGTCTTTATTTACTGACCGGAATGAGCCATGAAAACTGGTTCTGGTTTGGACTTTGGTTTGCTGTAGGTTTGGTGATCTATTTCTGCTATGGATATCAGAACAGTAAGTTGAGAAAAGTTTAAATCAAATATTTTTAAATAACGAAAGGCAAAATTGTAAAATACAGTTTTGCCTTTTTTGTATTTGGCGAAATTATTGCTAAAGTATTCTAAGATCTTTAAATACTAAACCATGGCTGAAAGAATTAAAACATACAGTGAGTTCTACGAATTTTATCTCGAAGAACACCGTAAATTGGGAACAAGAATTTTCCATTTCTTAGGAATTTTATTTGTTTTTGCCGTGATCGGATTTGTATTTTATACCGGAAAAGAAAGATTTCTTTGGTACATTCCGATATTTGGATATGGTTTTGCGTGGCTGAGTCATGCTTTCATAGAACGAAATAAACCGGCAACTTTTAAGTATCCACTTTGGTCATTGATTTCAGATTTTAAATTATTTTTCGAATTGTTGATTGGTAAACAGAAATTCAGAACTCAGGAAAAAGCTTAATTTTGGTTACCACAAAAATTAATTGTATGAAAAATATTTTAAAAATAGTAAGCTATACATTTACATTCATGTTTTTAATAACACAATGTAAACAAACCAATGCCAAATTCATCTTCAGAGGATGAAAAAACTTTCATCATTGCCTCACAAACTGTAGATTGTACGGGAGTTGCGCCAATGAAATGTCTTCAGGTAAAAGAAAAAGAATCCGACAGTTGGGGAAATTTCTACAACAACATCGAAGGCTTCACTTACGAACCGGGCTTTGAATATGTTTTAAAGGTTAAAACAGAAAAAATTGAAAATCCGCCAATGGATGGTTCGTCAATCAAATACACTTTGGTAAAACAGGTTTCCAAAACCAAGAAATAAAAAAATCCCTTTCAAAAAATTGAAAGGGATTTGTATTTAGTTTAGTGTTCTTCCTGATGACCACCTCGATTTTTCGGAGGATTCGGAAGTTGAATTTTACTGAATTCATCCATTTTTTGTGTTGCTGCCATTGAAACAACCAGATCATTCAGCATCGAGCTTGCGGCTGTCGGAGAATTTGGAAGCAAAACCAAATTACTTCTGTTATTAGCTCCAATCGACTGTAACGTATCGTAATGCTGGGTTACTACGATCAGCGCAGAAGCTTCCTGTGCATTGATGTTTGCAGCATTCAGCATTTTTACAGATTCTTCAAGACCTTTTGCAATTTCTCTTCTTTGGTCGGCAATACCTTGTCCCTGAAGTTTTTTAGATTCTGCCTCAGCTTTTGCAACCGCAACAATTCTTATTCTCTGAGCTTCAGATTCATATTCTGCAGCGGTTTTTTCACGTTCTGCAGCGTTGATCCTGTTCATGGCGTGTTTTACCTGTTCGTCAGGATCGATATCCGTAACTAAAGCTTTGATAATATCATAACCGTAACTTTGCATCGCCTCCTGCAATTCACTTTTAACGGCAATTGCAATATCATCTTTTCTTACAAAAACATCATCTAATTTTGTTTTCGGAACTTCAGCACGTACGACATCAAATACGTAAGACGTAATCTGATTTTCAGGATTTTCCAAACGATAATATGCATCTTTCACATTTTCTCTGATTACCTGATACTGAACGGAAACTTTCATTTTAATGAAAACATTGTCCAGAGTTTTGGTATCTATGATGACATCCAATTGCTGAATTCTAAGATTGAGACGTTTGGAAATCTGATCCAAAAAAGGAATTTTCAGATGCAAACCTGCATGACTAACCTTTAAAAATTTACCTAATCTTTCCACCACAGCTGCAGATTCCTGCTTTACTGTAAAAAAAGAAGCGAATAATGTGACAAGTCCGAAAAAGACCAAAATACCTAAATACACCATATTGTTTTTATTTATGAATTAGGTGATAAGATACAATTTTTCAGGCAAATAATGAAATGTAAAATGAATAAATTACATCGTCATTCCGATATCGATTCCTTTTATTTTCCGATAAAGATCAGTTGCATAATTATCCGTCATTCCGGAAACGAAATCAACCACACCCAAAACTTTCTGGTAATCACTTCCCTCTTCGTAAATGAACTGTTTTGGAATTAATTTTAAAGCTTTTGTATCATAAGATTTGATTTTATCTTCAGATTTTAAAATAGAAGGTATAAAATGATCAAGAAGCTCGTACATTACATTGTATCCTGCGTTTTCAATTTCCACGACTGCTTTATGATTGTATATTTTTTCGACTGAAAAGCTCTCTATATCCTGCAAAGCCTTGTTTTCACTTTTGTACATATCAAGCAGAGCTTTGTCGAGATTTCCTTCAAGAATTTTGTCGAAATTTTGCTTGTACATTGAGATCGATTTATTAATCAAAGCATTAATTACTTTTGCTCTTAAATAGGAGATCTTTTCGTTGTCATTTCCAATAGAATCAAGCTTTCTCTTAACCCTGTCTACATCATCGGTTTCGGATTTTACCAGCTCAAAAAACAGATTCTGACAATCTGCTGTTGAAACAATTCCCAATCTGTGTGCATCTTCCATGTCGATAATATTGTAGCAGATGTCATCGGCTGCCTCTACTAACCATACAAAAGGGTGTCTTTTAAAAATATGCGGATCTTCGCTTTCTGAAATTAAATTGGTTCCTTTTGCAATTTCAAGAAAAATATCTTTCTCATTTTGAAAAAATCCGAATTTTTTTCGATGAATAATTCCTTTTTTCTTAGCAATTGCTTCACAAGGATATTTTGCAATACTTGCTAAGGTTGCAAACGTCAGCTGAGTTCCACCCGCATCTTTACCTTGCTGTTGTTGAGCTAAAACCCGGATAGCATTGGCATTTCCTTCAAAATTAACCAGATCAGCCCATTCTTTTTCGTTGAATTTAGGTTTAAGGTCATTTTCATTCCGGTCAAAATAGCTGGCAATTGCATCTTCTCCCGAATGTCCGAAAGCGGGATTTCCCACATCATGGCAAAGACATGCTGCAGCAATTACATTTCCTAAATTATGCTGGTAAAAATTTTTAGATTCTTCGGTAAGATCGCTTTTATGATTTTCTGCTATATATTCTCCGATCACACTTCCCAAACTTCTTCCAACAGAAGAAACCTCAAGCGAATGCGTAAGACGGTTATGCACAAAAACACTTCCCGGAAGCGGAAAAACCTGGGTTTTGTTCTGCAGCCTTCTGAATGCCGACGAAAAAATAATACGGTCAAAATCTCTCTGAAAATCTGTTCTTGAAGCAACAGTATTTGGATTGTTCCCGGTACGCTGACTGGTGAAAATCTGGTTCAAATTCATCATTTTCCAAAATTAATTCAATTTTTACTTTTAAAGGAATAATATTTGAGTTTTTCTTGAAAACAATATTATGCCTGAAGGTCCAACAATCGTTCTCATGAAAGAAGATCTGCAAAAATTTGTAGGTAAAAAAGTAATTGAAGTCAATGGAAGCGAAGTTCCTGAAAATTCCGAAATCAAAGGAGAAGTTCTCCGTGAAATAAAAATTTTCGGGAAGCAGACGTATCTGATTTTTGATAAAATTATTTTCAAAATTCACCTAATGATGTTCGGTTCTTACAGTTTGTATAACAGGAAAGATATTGATACCCTTAAATTGGGTTTAACCTTCAAAGATGGCGGAATGTATTTTTACACTTGTGTCGTAAAGGTTATTGATGAAAGTTATCTATTAAAAATCGATTGGGAAGCAGATATTATGAGTGACAGATGGAATCCCGAAAAAACTGAAAAGACTTTAAAAGCAGCTCCAAAAATGATGATCTGTGACGCGTTGATGAATCAGGATATTTTCTCCGGAGTCGGAAATATTATCAAAAATGAAGCGTTATTCAGAGTTGGTATTCATCCGGAAAGTCTGATCGGAAATTTACCACCGAAAAAACTTCAAGAAATTATTGCAGAAGCAAGAAACTACGGCTTCGACTTTAAAAAATGGAAGAAAGCAAATGTTCTGAGTAAGCATTTTCAGATTTATCATCAGAAAAACTGCCCGATCTGTGGAGCGGCAACTGTAAAAAAAGATACAGGAAAAAGTAAACGGACGAGTTTTTTCTGCAAAAATGATCAGAAATTGTATTGATCTTGCCCCAAACTAAAAATCTAGATTTAAATCATTAAATTTTATTCATTTTGATCGTCGAAGCATGATTTTTAAGTGCTTTAATTTTTGTTATGCAAAGCATTTTTATCTTATTTGAATTATCGAGTCTTAAATACAAAATACGAATACATTAACAAATTCACATTATTTTACGAATAAAATAATTTATTATACGGACAATTTACAGTTAAATTTTAAAATTATTCAATTAATATTTAGTCTAAAATAGCTTAATAATACCGTAACAAACTGATATACATCATAATATTTGTATTGCCTATACAATTTGAAAGCCGTAATATTGCATTACAGAATTCACAATAAATATTAATATAAATAAAAATTCAAAAATTATGATCGCAATTATCGGAGTAGCAACATGCGCAGTTTTAGTTTCTTCTTATATCGCAACAGTGAAAAGAGAAAACAACTAATAGGAAATAAAAAAATACTATTCAGCAAATTTATCAGATGATATTATTATGTTTGCAGTTACCAACAAAAACTGCCCGCTGTTTTACTCAACCGGAGTAAAACAGCGCAAAAAACATAATAAATGATTACAGAACTCGGGCAACTTCAAAATTTAGTTTTTTCTAAACTCAGTTTAATCATTTCCAATCTTCTGCAGGATCCTGAATGTGAAGAATATTTTGGTCATAGTTTCAGACTTGATCACTCCAGCATCAAATTCAGAAAAGCTAAAATCACTCCTAAGAAAATCGGACAATTTGTGACTTTGTGGAAGAGAAATCTTTCAAGTAAACAAACCGAGCCTTTCACTTTCGAAGATCCCTTTGATTTTTATATCATTGCTTGTGAAAACAATGAAAAATTTGGATTTTTCTTTTTTCCTAAAAATATTATGTCTCAAAAACAAATTCTGACAACCGTTTCCAGGGAAGGAAAACGCGGATTCAGAGTTTATCCGGATTGGGATTTTCCCCAAAATAAACAAGCGACTAAAACTCAGACTTGGCAGAAAAATTTCTTCATCGATTTTTCAGATGAAAATTATCTTGAAAAATTCAAAACGATTTTAAACTTCGATCTATAATTAAATTCTAAAAGATTCTAAAGAATTATCTTTGCTACGACAACAGTTTAAACAAAGCTAAAAAATGAATCTGTACAACCTCATCATTCAGGATAAAGAAGAAGTAACGCTCGATGATGTTTTCCTTACACCACAAAATAAGCAGCAGTTTGTACAGCTCATCAAAGAACAGACTTACTCTAAGGAACTAATGGAATACGGGCTTCCCGTCAATAACAAAATTCTTCTCGAAGGAAGTTCAGGTTGCGGAAAAACCATGACGGCAAAATCGGTTGCGAATGCTTTGGGTAAAAATATCATTATTCTAAATCTTAGCAATATCGTTTCTTCAAGAATCGGTGAAACTTCACAAAATATCAAAATGATCTTCGATAAAGCTGCAAGAGAAAGATCTGTTTTATTTTTAGATGAACTCGACCAAATCGGAAAAGCTCGTGGAAGCGACGACAAAGATGTGGGCGAAATGAGACGACTCGTCAATACCTTGATTCAATTAATCGATTATTATCCAGAAAATGCACTTTTACTTTGCGCCACCAATCATGCAGAAATCATTGATACAGCGATCATTAGACGTTTCCAGCTTAGAATAAAATACGAAATGCCTTCAAAAGAATTTCTGGATCGCTTTTATGATCACCTTTTATCAAAATTTCCCGAAGATTTAAGAAATATTGCAAGGAAATATGAGATTTCTTTTGCTGAAGCTAAAGATTATACTTTTACTGTTGTGAAAGGAAATTTGATTGGGAAACTGGAAGCTAAACAAAAAGTCTAAAATAGAACAAAACATCCTCCACCACATAGAAATTATAAGTAACAGAAAAATCAATTCTTGGAAAATTAAGCAGTAATGGTCAAATATGCTGATATAAGAAAGAATAAAACAACTTACCCAACATCATCACAGCATTATGAAAGCACAAGCCAAGTGGTTCCACTCGTTACCAACGTATATCTTTGTCACTGTTTACATTCATCATATCACCAACAAAAACATCCAGTAAAAAATTCTTCGGATTTTCTTCTCCCCTCCAAAGGAGTGGAATTTTAGATTGTCATAATAAAAAAATCCTTTCAATAAATTGAAAGGATTTCCTTTTGAAAATATGAATGTATAAAAGTGTGCTCTTATTTTCTACTGAACAATAATTTTGAAATTGCTGTTCAAATTATCTCCTGAAACATTCAGAATATAATTTCCTGATACTTTTCTACCGGCAATATTTAAATTAAAAATTCCGTTTCCGTTAGCATTCAACTTTTCTTTGATGATCACTTTTCCGGTCATATCCATTACGATTGCTGTTAAACTAGATTTTTTATACTCAGGAAGTTTAATGAAAATCTGATCTTTTACAGGATTTGGATATACCGTTCCCACATTTTTACTGATACTGAATTCCGCATTACCCAATACTGCCTGATTGTACAAAGCAGATATTTCAGCTGAAGTTAATGCGTAATTGTACATTTTCAGTTCATCAAATGCACCTTTATAAGGAGCCGAGGCATTGGCAGTTGCCTGAAACTCGAGCTCACCGATGTTTCCGATGATAAAATCACTTGCTTCACCAATACCTGTAACCGCAGTCTCATCTCCCTCAGAACTTAGAACACCATTCGTATAAATTCTCATTTTATGAGCAGTAACATCTCTCTGAATCACAACATGCACCCAGTTACCATTAAAAAAGTTGGCAATTGGTGAAGTGATTTCCTTTTTCGTCACATTATCATCGATTGCATACCTCAGCTGGCCTCCTTTGATCTCTATGTTAAAGCGTTTTCCCGTTGCACCTGTTGTAGTATTGGCAGTGATCGAACCCTTACACAACACGTAAAGACTGGTTGACGAAGAAGATGGGATCATACTTGCCGGAGCTTTCATCCAGTAAGAAACGGTAAAAGAATTTGTATTAAATAAAATCTGCTCCTGATGCGGAATACTTGCAATATACGGAGTAGCCGGCGAAGTTGCCAGATCAAGGGCATTGTTTTCTTTTCCAGGTACTCTCACGTTGGCATTATCATAGGCTGCATTTAAGATTCCGTGATTAGCAAAAGACGTTACATCAGTAATCTGTTCGCCGGATAAAGGAACCTCGGCAAATGGCCAGTTCCCGACAAGACTTGGTGTAATAGCACGGAAACTCCACACATTTCCTGTTGCAATGCCGAGAGTGTTACCAGCATCAATTCTCCAGTAGTAATTGATTGCCGGGTTTAAATTAGAGAGTTGATATGACGGTGTTACAGAATAAGGTACAGTAGCAACATTGTTTAAATTTTGAGGATCTGTTCCAAAAAACACTGAGTAACTTGTTGTGTTGGTACTGCCTGTCCATTTTAAAAGCAGGTTACCGTTGTTCAATTCTATATTGGTATTATTATTTGCAGGAGTCGGATTCGCTGCCTGCGTAGGAGCCGAAGGAACGGGCGGCGTTGTGATCGACGCATTGGCTGTATACACCGAAGATTCTGATGCATTGGTTGCTTTCACTCTGTAATAATATTGAGTGTTCGGCGTTAAACCTGTTTCATTGTAAGTTATTGTGTTCGCAGGTAAAGTTGCAATGACCGTAAAGTTAGTACCATCGTTAGAACGCTCCAGTATATAATTTGTTTCATTAGCAGCATTATCATTCCAGTTAACCGTTAATGAACTGGAAGCCGGAGTTCCCGCAGTCAATGGATTAGTAAAATTAAGATTAGATGGTGGAATAATAAAAGTCGGAGGAGCTGTATTGGGTAAACCGTTAATATATACCTCGATATTTAAATACGGAGCGTGTGTTGTACTTACTGCCAAAGCATCAGCAACGTTAGGATTCAGCCCGTTGGCAGTTTCCCATGCATCCGGCATTCCGTCATTATCCATATCCAAAGGAGCTGGAGCACCATAAATGTGTCCTGCACCACCATTGGTAAAACCAAATTGAGTCGTTAAATCAGTCTGTACATAAACATAAGTAGCAGTTGTTCCTTTTGACGACAGATCCGAAATCATCAGCTGATCTACCTGATCCCGTTGTGGATAAGATGCTCCAACTCCCGCAACAATATTATCAAATGCAGCCTGTGCAGTTAAAGTTGGATTTTTCATCGGATAATCGTAAGAAGTTGCCTGTATTGCCGTAATATCTCCGACCGGATATCCTGTTAAATCCTGCGGAACTAAAGTTCCGTCCAAAACTCCGTTTTTATTGTTATCAAAATAATTTCCGGAACCATATAAATTGAAGTTGGCATTTCCTACGCTGAAAGGTGTAGAAACCGTACCACTTGTATTAGGACCTCCGATAAAATAATTGTTTATAATATTGGCATACGAAGCTCCTGCAGAATCTCCACCCATGATGTAAGCTTCACCAGACTGTGTGTGACCATAGCTATTTCCGTAATTACCCCAATTATAAACTACATTATTGACAAACTCATTGATTCCTTTAATCTTATTATTACGTGTTTTATTACAGATATATAAGTTCCCGATCAAACTGATTTTCCCTCCTGGTGGCGGCTGCATCAATCCACCTGCAGAGTGATTGTGTCGGTGCATTCCTTGTCCGATGATAGAATTCTGAATCGTTATGTTATCAGGACTCGTTCCGTTGTTATCCCAGTTCACAGAAAAAACTTCATCTGTTCCCCAGGTAAAAGTCATATGATCTAAAATGATATTAGCTCCGTTGGCGATTCCTGATGCATCCTGATTTTGAGATGTTCCGCCATAACGGATACGCATATATCTAGCAATCGTATTATTGGCTCCTGAAAATGACACTCTTGGTCCTAAAAACAAAATTCCTTCTCCGGGTGCAGTCTGTCCTGCAATTGTTGTATTGGCAGCCACAGCCACAACTGATTGTAAATTAACAATACCTCCCACTTTAAAAATAACAAAACGACCCGGCTGACTTACCGCATCTCGGAACGAACCTGCGCCGCTGTCATTCAAATTGGTAACTAAATAGATTTGAGGATTTGCTGCACCTCTTGCTCCTGTGGTAAATCTGCCGAATCCGGTAGCTTCCGGAAATGCTAATGTCTGAGCATCTAAGCCAGCAGCGGATAAGGTCAATCCACACAACAGCAAAGATTTTAAAGCTTGCTTAATGAGTAAAGTTTTCTTGTTCATGTAATATTAATTTTGTGTTAACCAAGCTAATCACAAACATAAATATGAGCATCCTGCACCATCCTGCTGACCACTATAAATCAATCAATTACGATAAAACATCAGACAAAAGGGTAAAATTTTTGTTTAATCAACCAGATTATTAGTACGATTAATAGGAGAAAAACATATCTAATTTAAGTTGCCTTTCTCATGCTTTTTGTTTCATGTTCGAATTAATTAAAATTGATTATAACAAATTAACCGTTTTCGGAAGACTTTTTTTATATTTGATTATAGTTTGGATTTATGCACTGCGTGAAGACAAATCTTAGCAGAAATAGTAAACCAACAATCGACAAATATGGGAATTTTTGACTTTTTCAAAACCAAACAGCAAAAAGAGAATGAATTAAACGAGAATGAAAAATTGAGTTCACGATTTGAAAAAAAAAACGAAGATATCAATAACAACAAATATCATAAACCTTCAAATTGGACATCAAATTATATTTATGGCTTTATAAATGGAAATCCGATGCAAAAAATTTCCAATCACGATGATTTAATAGAAATTATTAGAAACACAGTCGGAAATGGAAAAGGTTATGTTGCAATAGACTCAATATTTCATCCTTATAACTTAATAAATCACAAAGGTGCAACAGCTTGGGATTTAGCTTGGTTTTGGTTATATGCTCAAAATAAGGGGGAAATTATTTCAGAAATTGCGAAAAATGAAACAGCTACAATTGTTAAATCTGAAAATTTAAACTTACATGAAAATTTCAGGGTTTGGCCAAATGACAATTTAAATCCACACAAAAATAAGCAATATGATAAATTTGTTCCTTTTATTCTACCCTATTTAACTTACTCGATAGAAGAAAAAGACGAAAAATATTGGATGAAAATGATAAATGCGGAATTACAATCGCAAGGACACGCTCATACTTATATCGAAAATTTCAACCGTATTTTATCAAATAATACCGAAGGACACATTATGACTTTAGGTTTTGGAGAATTTAACAGAGAAAATTTAGATGAACTTATAAGCAAATTTACAGATTTTTATGACCAAAATATGAGTGGGAAATAAAACTACTTCTGCTATGATAGTGAGGCGAAACTGCAAAGTTCAACGTTTGTTCTTTGGTTCAACATTTTACGCAAAATTGAAAATATATCCCCCCCATTGCCCCACTTTCGCAAAGTTCCAAACCTTAAACACAATTCAAAACAATTTCTACAAAAATAAATCCCTCTCAAAACTGAAAGGGATTTATTTATATCTAAATGTTTTTATGGATTCCCGTAAGGAATTTAAATATTTAGTAATCATACTTACGAAAATATTTAAATAATAAATTATGGCATTTTTAGATCATAATGGAGAAAGTGAATTTCCATTTAATAAAGAAAAAGTATTTGATGCACTATGCAAAGCCATTCCTAAAATTAATGGAATGAAAATTGAGAACGCAGACAAATTATCTGGACGAATCCTAGTAAAAGCAGGAGTAAGTCTATTCAGCTGGGGAGAAAATATTCCAATCCAGCTTACAATAATTTCTGATAGCTTAACGAAAGTATCAATAACATCTTCTCCAAAAACAGGTATGATGTTTGGCGGTGCTTTCGACATGGGTAAAAACAGAAAAAACATTGAAAATATTTTACAAGTAACTTCCAATATTTTATCAACTGAAACCAAAAATTAATTAAAATAAATATGACTAAAATTTATATTGCAAATTCTTTTGGAAACAAGGATAAAGTAATTTTTATAATAGATAATCAAAAAATTTATTCTGTAAATTCCTTTGGAAATAAAGACAAAGTAGTACTTATTATTGATAATCAAAAAATATATACCGCTAATTCTTTCGGAAACAATAACAAGATGATACTTATTATTGATGGTCAAAAGGTCTATTCTGCAAATTCTTTTGGAAATAAAGACAAAATAGTGCTTGTTATTGATGGTCAAAAAGTTCATTCTGCAAATTCTTTCGGAAACAAAAACAAAGTACTATTTATCATTGATAATCAAAAAATATACACTGCTAACTCATTTGGAAATAAAGATAAATGTATTCTTATAAATGATGGCGTATACAGTTTACCAGAATTAATTGCATGCTTAAGCAGAATTTCAACGTTTTAATTTAAAAACTTACCTATAAAATCTATATTAAAAGCTGATCCTAATAACAAAAAATCCCTCTCATCACTGAAAGGGATTAATTATATAAAAACTTTTAATTACATATAAGCTTCAATCGGCTCACAAGTACAAACTAAGTTTCTGTCTCCGTAAGCTTCGTCAACTCTAGAAACTGATGCAAAGAATTTGTGATCTCTTACCCAATGTAGAGGATAAGCTGCCTTTTCTCTGCTGTATGGTTTATCCCAAGAATCAGAAATTACCAATTGCTCAGTGTGAGGAGCATTTTTCAAGACGTTGTTCGACTGATCTGCTTCGCCATTAGCAATCTCATCAATCTCTTGTTTGATTGCGATAAGAGCTTCTGCAAAACGGTCGATTTCAGATTTGCTTTCAGATTCTGTAGGCTCGATCATTAAAGTTCCTGCAACCGGGAAAGAAACCGTAGGCGCATGGAAACCGTAGTCCATTAATCTTTTTGCTACATCAGCCACTTCAATTCCTAAAGATTTGAACTGACGGAAATCTACGATACATTCGTGCGCTACTCTACCTTCTGTATTTGAATATAAAATAGGGAAATGTTCTGCTAAGATTTCTTTTAAATAATTTGCATTTAAAATCGCATGTTCAGTTGCTTTTTTCAAACCTGAAGTTCCCAACATTTTGATGTAAGCGTAAGAAATATTCAAAATCAATCCAGAACCGTAAGGTGCTGCAGAAATTCCTTCGATCGCTTCTTTTGAACCTACTTTAATGTTTGCATTGGTAGGCAAGAAAGGAACTAAGTGTTTCGCAACACAGATCGGGCCAACACCAGGACCTCCACCTCCGTGAGGAATTGCGAAAGTTTTATGAAGATTTAAGTGACAAACGTCTGCTCCGATGTTTCCAGGACTTGTATATCCTACCTGAGCGTTCATGTTCGCACCGTCCATATAAACCTGTCCACCGTGATCGTGAACCAATTGAGTAATTTCTTTAATGTTTGCATCAAAAAACCCGTACGTTGAAGGGTATGTGATCATTACACAAGATAAGTTTTCAGAATTAGCTTCTGCTTTAGCTTTGAAATCTTCAAAATCAATTTCCCCACTTTCAAGGTTTTTAACGACAACAATCTTCATTCCTGCCATTGCTGCAGAAGCCGGATTTGTTCCGTGTGCAGACTGAGGAATCAAAACCACATTTCTGTGACCTTCGCCTCTTGAAATGTGATATTCTCTGATCACCATCAAACCTGCATATTCTCCCTGAGCTCCTGAATTTGGCTGAAGAGAAGTTCCTGCAAAGCCTGTGATTTCAGAAAGATCTTTTTCTAATTCTTTGATCATTTCCTGATAACCTCCTGCCTGATTTACCGGGACAAACGGGTGAACACTTCCCCAATCTGCCCACGAAAGTGGCAACATCTGAGTCGCCGCGTTCAATTTCATTGTACATGAACCAAGAGAGATCATCGAATGCGTTAATGATAAATCTTTTCTTTCAAGACGCTTGATGTAACGCATCAATTCTGTCTCTGTATGATATTTGTTGAACACTTCTTCCGTAAGAATCTCATCTTTTCTAAGATTTTCTTCTGGAATGCTATATCCTTCTTTTATTTCTAATTTGAAAGTCTGCTTATCTTTAAACTGAGCAAAAGAAGCCATCAGAACATTTAATTTTTCCAATGTTGTACTTTCGTTGATCGCAATGCTTACAACTCCTTCTGTGAAATAATTAAGATTCAGTCTGTGATCAAGCATCATTCTCATCAATCTTGCTTTCTCATCTTCAGACATTACGATTTTTACCGTGTCAAAAATCGGCTCTTCAACAGTCTGATAACCTAAAGCTTTTAATCCGCCTTTCAAAGCATTTGCTTTAAAGTGAATTTGATCAGCAATATAATTTAATCCTTTCGGACCATGATAAACAGCATACATTCCTGCCATAACTGCTAAAAGAACCTGAGCAGTACAGATGTTTGAGGTTGCTCTTTCTCTCTTAATATGCTGCTCTCTCGTTTGCAAAGCCATTCTCAACGCACGTTTTCCGTACATATCCTGAGAAACCCCGATGATTCTTCCCGGAATATCTCTTTTGTAATCTTCTTTACAAGAGAAAAATGCTGCGTGAGGACCACCGTAACCTAATGGAATACCAAATCTCTGTGAAGTTCCAACAGCACAGTCAGCGCCCATTGATGCAGGAGATTTCAATTTAACCAAAGCCATCGGATCACAAGCTACAACAACTTGTAAATCTAATTTTTTGTATTCCACGATATCTTCTGTATAGTCTAAAACGATTCCGTTTTTGCCTGGATACTGTAATAACACTCCGTAATAAGATTCGTCGAACTGATGTGTTTTGTGATCACCTTCTACGATTTCGATTGCTAAACCTTCAGCTTTTGTTTTTAAAACAGAAACGGTTTGAGGCAAAACTAAATCAGAGATAAAAAACTTGTTTGCTCCTGCTTTTTTCTGATCTTTCGTTCTGTTGTTGAAGAACATATGCATTGCTTCTGCAGCAGCTGTAGATTCATCCAGCAAAGACGCGTTTGCCAAAGCAAAACCTGTCAAATCGCACACAACAGTCTGATAATTAAGCAAAGCTTCTAATCTTCCCTGAGCGATCTCCGCCTGATAAGGTGTGTACGCTGTGTACCAGCTTGGGTTTTCAAAGATATTTCTCTGAATCGCCGATGGCAACAATGTATTGTGATATCCAAAACCGATATAGCTTGTATAATCAGTATTCTTCGCTGCCAATTCTTTCGAATGATTCAGCATCTGGTATTCTGAAAGAGGTTCTGAAATATTCAGATCACTTTCTAAACGGATAGATGATGGAATGGTTTGAGAAATCAATTCTTCGATACTTGAAACGCCAACTTTTTCCAACATTGCCTGCTTATCGGCTTCATTTAGGGAAATGTGACGGCTCACAAACTGCTCTGTATTCATTTTTATATATTAGATTTTGTTTGAAAAAAAAGATTCGTAAAATTACGATTTTTAAACTGATTTCGCAACCTAAGTCATTGTTGGCGATTGGCTTTTTACAATTGGCTTTAAAATGCAGGTTTTGAAACTTGCGAATGTGTGATTACAAGCAGTGATATTAATTTATTCAAATCATCTATTGAAGCGATTTTGGTTCAATAGTTCTTTTTACAACTTAAATATTTGAGCGATTTTCATAAATTATAGTGCCAAATTTGAACACAAAGTGCACTGAGTTTTTCTACTATTAACTGTTTTTAAGTTTCACAAAGCCGTTTCATTTATAAAAGCTCACTAAGCTTTTCAGTTATGGAAAATATAAATAGAGGGTAAATTAGACTTAAAGCATTCCCTCAAATCATCTGTTAATCAGCATTTAAAGAAAATTTAAATTTTATTAATTATATTTATTCTAAATTAATATATTTGCAACATGAATATCATTACTCCGTTTAAAGTTCCGCCATTGACTCCGGTATTTTCTTTCAAGAATGAAGAAATGTTATGTGGCGACAAAAAATCTTGCTGTAAAAAATTCAAGAAAGGGAAACGTTGCAAAAAATGCCCGGGAAATAAGAAATTGGCATAGTTAGTTAGTTAGTTAGTTAGTTAGTTAGTTAGTTAGTTAGTTAGTTAGTTAGTTAGACTGCTGATTAAAAAATAAATTGCTAAAGCTAAAATCAATAGTCCAAAAATTAATCTGAAAATTTTTGGCTGACCTTTAGGATTTGTTGCAGTTCGTGGCTGTGATTTAAATAGTTCTTCTGCCTTATCTCTGAACTTTTCACCATCAGATTCAAAAACCTCTGTTATCGTAATTCCTTGTACGACCGTTTTGTGCAAAAGTGAATTGGTCGCATGCAGCAGCAACTGAAATTTTCCGTTTTTAAATTCTGTAATTTTAAAAATTCTTTCTCCATAAGCTTTTTCCAATCCAAATGGTAAAACTTTGACTACATCGGCATTCTGAGTTTGCCATGTAATGATAATCTCCTCTCCTTTTTTCGCATGGATTTTATTAGCCGAAAAAGTTTTAATCGCCGGTGGAACGGTATATCTGAAAGTTTTCTGATGACTTTCTAAATTTTGATCATACGTAATTCTTCTACCCCGGTCGCTCAAAGTCTCATATGCTTCCTGAATTTCTTTGAAACGTTCTGCAAAAAAATCATCGTTTTGATTTTTATCGGGATGGTATTTTAATGAAAGTTTTCTATATGCTTTTTTGACGTCTTCATCTGAAGCATCCTGAGAAACACCGAGAAAATAATAGTAGTCTTTCATGTAAGTGAATACAAAAATAAGAATTTTATTTTCTTTGTACTTTTATTTATACGATTTTTGTCATTGCTAGCGAAGCAAAGCAATCTCTTTTTTTTTAACGCAAGGGTCGCTGAGTTTTTTTGTATAATTGAGAATATTTTCCGAGTTTGTCATTCCGTAGGAATCTAAGCTATTATTTATATTTATTGCCGAGATTCCTACGGAATGACAAACTTTATGTTGATTTTAATTAGTAAAAAAAGTTTAAATAGCGGCTTCAAAAATATCAACCACTCTTTAAAGAAAAAATTCCGGTGCGGGAAGCTTTGCTTCCCGCACCGGAATTAAACAATTTCAATTTAGTTATTTTTTACTATTATGCTTCTGTAAGATCTTCTTTTTTCGCATGTTTTCTACAACATCTTGAGGCAAATTCTTTCTTGAACTTTCCTTTCAGTTCCTGATACTGTTCTTCATCCATTTCTCTGATCTTATCAGCCAATCCGAAAGGTGATTTTTCTTTGATTCCGTATTCGTTGAAAATACCTCTTACAAATCTTTTTCTTTCAATTACTTTTTTGGTAACCATTGCAACTCCGGCAACGGCAAGTGCTCCAAGAACACCTTTTAATACTGAATTTTTCATTTTCTTAAATTTTAAATTTTACTACTTCTTGTTTTTTATAGAGACGAATTCGTTTTAGTTTTTACTTTACTACTTCCTTAAAATTTCAAACTATTCGTTATTTCTGTTGAAGAATCCGGTTGAGCATTTCTGTCTCCAGACTTCTTTGAATTTTTCTTTTTCTTCTGCAGACATTCCCTCCATTTTATGTCTCAGATGTTTTTCTTTCATATCTCTCATTCCCCTTCCGAATTTTCCGTGGAAACCTCCAAAAAGAATTTTACTCAAAACCAAAATTCCCATCGCCTGCCAGAAATTGATACTTTTCACACCAATAACTTCGGGAAGAATGCAGTTCCACAACCACATTACAATCAGCGCAACGGCAAGGAAAATCAATGGTGGACATAAAATTAAAAGTGCCCAGCTTTTTTTATATTTATTGTTCATTTTATTTATTTCTAATTATTTAAATCTTCGTACAACTGTCTCAATCTGTTTCTCAAATGCTTCACTGCATAATTTTTTCTACTGATGATGGTTTTGATATTTTCTCCCTGTTCATCAGCGATTTCCTGTAAAGTTTTATCATTGAGTTCATTTTCTATGTAGACCAATTTCTGTTTTTCGGGAAGTTCTTCTAAAACTTCAAATAACTTTTTCCAGATTTCATCCTGAAACATTTTCACATCCGGTCCGGCGCTGTCGTCGAGCAACAGAATATCTTTTATCGAAAACGAACCGTCTTCATCTTCGTAGACGAAATCTTCAAGGTTTTCGGTTTTCTTTTTTCTGTATTTATCAATGATTTTATTTGAAGTAACGCGATACAACCATCCGCCAACATTTACAATTTCAGAAAGATTGGTCAAACTGCTGAACTGGTACCAGACTTCCTGCAGAATATCTTCCGCATCTTCGGTATTTTTCACTTTCGGACGAATGAAAGACATCAGTTTTCCACCGTAGTTTGATACGGTCTGCGAAATAATGTTTTCCTTTTCCTTCTGTGGCATTGTTATTTTCTCGGCAATCTCCATATTGCTATGACGATTGTCCTTTTTGTTTTACTTTAATGAATGTAAAGATTTTTTTTGACATTTCAGTTTTTCGTTTGTTAATCGTGTTTTTGTTACAATATTTTTTTAAAGCTTATCCGGCTATCCACTATATCTTTTTTGCAGTGGTCTCCACTTCGCTGCGTCCACTGCAAAAAAAGGATGCCGTTTCTATCCGGGCTATAGAACCACCCCGTCTCAATTTTCTTTGAAAATTGATCCACCCCTCCAAAGGAGGGGAATTCTGTGCGCTGAAATATTGTGAGAAAATTGTGTTGTTATTTAAAAAAAACGGAAAGCAAAATACTTTCCGTTGTTTTTATAAACTTTTATTTAAATTATTAATGAATGTCCGTAATTAGTAATAACTTAGTTTTAATGGTTTGCTTGTCATTCCGTAGGAATCTCAACACACTGAAAATAAAGCAGTTTAGATTCCTACGGAATGACAAAATGACTGATGATTTTAGTGTTATGATTAAAAACGAACATTCATAAAATTATTTATTAAAATTTTCTGCGAAGAAACCCAGCATATATTTATACAACTCAAGTCTGTTGGGTTCTTTTCCGAATCCGTGTCCTTCATCGTATTTTACCATGTAAGGAACTTCAAAGCCTTTATTTCTCAAAGCTTTTACGATTTGATCTGATTCGTTAATGTTAACTCTCGGATCGTTTGCTCCCTGAACCACAAACAACGGCTTTTTAATTTTATCAATCTGGAAAACAGGTGAAACCTCTTTTGCAATTTTTGCTTCTTCAGGATTGTCTAAATCATACCATATCTGTTTAACCATTTCTTTGTACGGTTTCCAGTATTCAGGGAAAGAATCGAAGAATGTGAAGATATTTGAAACACCCACGTAATCAACACCACAAGAATATAAATCTGGTGTTTTGATCAATCCCATCAAAGTAGCATAACCACCGTGACTTCCGCCATAGATGGCAATTTTATCTTTATCTACCCAACCTTGCGAGATTGCATATTTTACTCCGTCTTCCACATCATCCATTGCTTTTCTTCCGATTTGTTTGTAGCCCGAATTCTGAAATTCTTTACCATAACCACCAGAAATTCTGAAATTAACCTGTAAAGTTGCATAACCACGACTTGCAAATAATTGGGTCTCAGGATTGAATCCCCAATCATCTCTGATTCCCTGCGGACCGCCGTGAGGATTTACTATCAAAGGAACTTTCTGACCATCAACAGCAGCTTTTGGCAATGTAATATACCCATGAATTGTCAAACCATCTCTGCTTTTAAATTCGATAGGTCTCATTTCTGCCATATCCTCTTCTTTCAACTGAGGCATAAGATCTACAAGAAGTTTTAGTTTTTTAGATTTTACATCATACTCGTAATATTTCCCGTATAATTTATCACTGTCAACAATTACTAAAAGCTTAGAATCGCTATCATCAGAAGAAACTACATAAAACTGTTTGTCACCAAATTCAGATTTTAACTGAGTATCAACTTCCTTATAAAATTGACTTACAGGAATGATTTCATTTTTGATTCCGTTATAACTGATATAATCTAATTCATAATTTCTGTTTTTACCAGCCATACTTACAGAGTTCACATCAAAGGTAGGATTAGAGTAAACTTCTTTAATGACAGCATTTTTCTTTAAATCATACAGAACAATTCTTGATTTGTCACTATCTAGATTCGTAACAACATATGCCTCATCTTTATTTTTTGAATGGTCATTGAATCTCATGATACTGAATGTATCTTTCCAATCCGTTGATTTAAGAAGATCAAACTTTCCGGATTGCAGATTCTTATAATACGTTTTCGTTGTTAATCCGTTTTCTAAAATCGTATAACCTCTCAAGTTTCCTTCTTTATCAAAAAGGTAACCGTCAATAGGATTTTTAGGATCTTTATTTTCAAAAAGCTGAGTCATTTCACCAGTAACAAAGTTTATTTTGAAAGGCTCGAAAATTTGCTTATTATTTTTATTCATAGTGACCACCACATAGTCTGTATCTTTTATGATCTGAACCAAACCAATGGTTACGCCATCAAAAGGAGTGAGGTCTTTGAGATTTTTACCATCAATATCTGCCGCATACAAATGGAGATTTTCATTTCCGCTCTTGTCCTGAGTATAAAAAAGACGTTTTTTATTTAACCAACCGTAACTTCTGATCAGATCTTCTTTTTCAACAAGTGCTTTGGTAGCTTTTCCCGTTGCCAGGTCTTTTACGAAAACATGATTTTTGCTGTCTTTATCCTTTTCTTTATAAGACAAATATTTCCCGTCTGGCGAGATTTTAAACTGTGAGGCTTTGGGTCTTGCAAAATAATCTTCAACTTTGTATTTAAAGTTTCCTTTATCATAAGTGCTTAGTTTTTCCAAAGTAGCCTTTGAGGAAACCAATGTTGGGTCTCCTGGTAATTTTGTTGTAGAAGTCTGTGCATTTATCATTATTGCTGATATAACAATCTGAGCAGTAGTTAAAATTTTAGTATTAATATTCATAATATGTATGGATTTAGTTAAAAAAACGATCAGTTATTTCAATTAATTATATCTTAATTAGACAACTAAAAGCGCAAAATTGTTACATCCTTTTCTCTAAATCATGAAGTTACTTACAAAAAAACGGAAAGTACAATACTCTCCGTTTTTATAATGATGTAAAAATTTATTTGATTTAATTTAAATAAATTCCAAAATACCACGTCCATACAATCAAAATAATTTGCATGGGTAACCTTTGCTTATAAAGATAATCCATTCCTTGACCGCTGTAATCTCCTTTGAAAATATTTACATTTTTTTTAGATGAATTGATATTGGCAATAAAAACCAAAACATAAAATATAATTAGCAAAATAGCGGTAATCTCACGAATTGAAGGAATCATTAAACCGATTCCTGCAGCTATCTCAATAATTCCTGTGAAATACACCCAAAATAATTTAGCCGGAATAAAATCAGGAATCATTAATGCCATTCCTTTTTGAAATTTAAAGTGAGAAAACCCGGTGAAAATAATGAAAACTGCCATTCCTAAGTTTCCGGCAAATAAAAAATCCCAGCTTCCCTGAATTAGTTTGCTTCCAATTAAAGCTAAAATAAATGTAACGAAGAGAATGCTCAGTAATTTCATATTTATCGCATTATTTTTAATGACCGCAAAGCTAAATCAAAAACCATAATCTTACAAATACCCTAAACAGATATTTGGGTTAGCATTAATTTGCTTCTGCAAGATTTTTAACGACTTGAAGGCCTTTTTCAAAACCGTTGTTCATATGCTCTTCCCAGTTTTTTTCGATCTGAACTTCTGTATGAAGTTTGGTTTTGCCATCATAGTCTATAAGAATATATTTTTCAAAACAACCGCTCCATTGCTTGATTTCCATGCTTTCGGTGTCTTCCACTCCATTTTTGTCGACCATTCCTAAATGTTTAAAAATAATCTGATCAGGTTCTTCCAGACTGTCGATGGTAGAAACCATTCCTGCGCCTTCTTGGTTTACAAAATAGGTTTTTCCGCCGACTTTCCAGTCGGATCTCATTTGAGAACCCGGACTGAAAAATTTCGTCCATTCACTGTAAGTGTTTTCTCCCCAAAGGACATCCCATATTTTCTGTTTTGGAGCATCGATGATGATTTCGTATGATAATGTTTCCATAATTTTAAATTTTGTAAATTATAATTGATTTTCAGATAAGTTTTTAACATTCTGAAGTGCCGCCGGAAATTTATCTTCAAAAAAGCCTTTAAATTCCTCCGAAGTGTTGATTTTTGCGGTTAAGTTTGTTCCTGTTTCAGTTTCTTCCAAAATATAGGATTCTATAGCATCTCCCCAATCCTGAGGAACTTCTACTCCGTCGTAGATTTCACCTAAGTGCAGAAAAGTCATTTCTTTATTCGGATCATTTTTTAAAACACGGCTGTACATTCCGTTGTTATTGGGATCAAAAAATTTCATTAGACTATCTTCTTCCCAAGTTCCAATATAAAATGAACCTTCGGTGAATGCAGAAGTCCATTGTCTATAGCTCAAATCGTCCCAAAGTACAGTCCATACTCTTTCCGGAGTAGCATCTATTTCAATATTATATTCTAAAGTTTCCATATAATTTTTAGGTTTTAGGTAAAATTATTTATCCTCCGACAAAATCGCCGCCATTGATGTGGATAATTTCTCCGGTAATAAAGCTTGAATCTTCTGAAGCTAAAAACACATAAGCCGGAGCAACTTCCGAAGGTTGACCTGCTCTTTTTAGTGGCGTATCTTTCCCGAAAGATGCAATATCTTCAAAAGTTTCTTTCACTAAAGGAGTCCAAATTGGACCAGGAGCAACTCCGTTTACCAAAATTTTCTTTTCGGCAAGATTTACAGATAATGATCTGATAAAAGTGGCAATTGCACCTTTTGTTGCTGAGTAGTCTACCAAATGCTCACTTCCACGGTATGCTGTGACAGAGGTTGTGCAGATTATTCTTCCGCCTTTTTTCATCAATTTTAAAAGATCTCTCGTAAAAGAAATCATAGAAATAATATTGACATTAAAAGTTTCGGAAATCTGATCGTCGGAAATCTTTTCAACATCACTTTTCGGAAACTGAATTCCTGCATTATTGACCAGAACATCAATTTCTTTCCATTCTTTTTTTATTCTTTCCAGACATTTATTCCTGAAGGCTTTTTTAGAAATGTCCCCTTTCATTAAGATACATTTCTGACCTTCTTTTTCTACAAGTTTGAGGGTTTCTTTTGCATCTTTATCATTTTCTTTATAAATGATAACAACATCTGCACCTTCTCTCACAAAATGAACGGCTACAGACTGCCCGATTCCGCTGTCTCCACCGGAAATTACGGCTGTCTTGTTATGCAATTTTTTGCTTCCTAAGTAATTTTCTCTGATGATTTCAGGATACAATCCATCTTTAGGTACTTTTGACAGAGATTTTGACTTGTTCTGTGTTCTCATAGGCAAATCTTTTTACACAAATCACATCAAACAGCAAGCCGAAAGATTTATGAATGATAAGCTTCCTCCAAATCTTTGATGATGATTTTCTGCATTTTCATCATTGCCTGAACAACTTGTTGAGCTTTTTCGGGATCGGGATCATTCATCAATTGAATCAATTTTTTCGGCACAATTTGCCAGCTGAATCCGAATTTATCTTTCAGCCAACCGCACATACTTTCTCTTCCTCCATCGCTGGTAAGTGAATTCCAAAGGTGATCTGTCTGTTCCTGATCGTTGGTCATGACAACCATAGAAATTCCTTCGTTGAAGTCAAATTTGTGATCGTAAGAATTATCCATACAGAACATAGAATAACCGTCAATTTCAAAATGAGCGTGCTGTACATTTTCCGGAACTTCATGGCTTTCATCTCCTACCCCGTCTCCATATTTTAAAACTTTGCCAATTTTGGAATTCGGAAAAACCCGAGTATACAATTCCATCGCTTCCATTGCTTTTCCATTGTTTTGATGAAGGAACATCAGCGTCGGAATAATTTTCTGTTCATTTTCTTTTTCACCCAAATACAATTGCCATGTCACTCCGAATTTATCGCGAACCCAACCGTACTTTTTACTCCACGGATAAGAATCGAGAGGCATCAAAACAATTCCTCCTTGCTCTAATTGCTCCCAATATTTCTGAACTTCATCTTCCGTTTCACACATGACCATAAAAGAAACAGAAGCGTTTTTTTCAAATTGCGGACCTCCGTTTAAAAGCATTAGTTTCTGACCAAAAAGATCAATATTTAATACAACGGGCGTGTCTGCCGTGATTGCTCCGTTAAAAACGTTGCAGTAAAATTCTGCTGATTCTTTGCCGTCTCCATCGTACCAGAGGCATGGAAAAATATCGTTATTCATTGTTTAATTTTTTTTAAAAGAAACTCGCTGTTCCTGCATATAGTTTTTCAGCTTCTTCATTGTATTTTTCCCAAAACCATGAAGTTGCATGATCTCATTTTCAGAAAAATAGGAGAGTTTTTCTAATGAGTCAATTTTTTTATTTTCCAACGCTCTTCTTGCGGGGACTGTAACCACTCCCTGCAGAAAATTATTTTTTTCAGCATGATGATCATTATCAAAAGATTTTAAACATCTTGCCATTATGACCAGATTGATCATGATTCAACTCTTATTTCAGTGATTTTCCACGTACTTGTGGAAGTTGTTCAAAATTGCATACCACCCATCACGCTGCATTTCGACTGAGTTTTGTTTTTCAGGATCGAAAATCTCAATAACCTTTGTCGTATTTCCGTCTATCTTTTCAAATATGACTTCTACATTTCTACCATCCTCAATGTGATATTTAATTCTCTCATTCGGAATAACCTCATCATAAATTCCAATAAAATCAAAACCGAAACTTCCGTCTTTGGCTTCCATTCTGTTGTTGAATTTTCCACCGACTCTCAAGTCATTTTCAGATCTTGGACATTCCCAGCTTTCGTGAGCAAAATTCCATTTCATAATATGCTTTGGAGTACTGAAATAGTCCCAGACTTTTTCTGCAGGTGCTAAAATCGTAATGTCTATTTTTATCGGATCCATCGTTTATTTGTTTTAAAAGTAAGGGCAACCAAAATTCAGTCACCCTTTTATTGCTTAAATATAAGATTATTTTGTGTACTCTTCATTATAATTGACCATCCAGTAAACTCCGAATTTATCCTGAAAGCTTCCAAAATAGTCGCCCCAAAACTGGTCTTCAATAGGCATTTCGATATTTCCGTCTTCTGAAAGTGCTTTGAAAATCCTGTCTGCATCTTCTCTCGAGTCCGGGAAAATAGAAACGTAATTGTTATTTCCAACCGTTAATGTCTGTCCGAATGACGGAACGATGTCTGAAGCCATTAAAAGATCACCACCCACCGGAAGTGCAATGTGCATTACGCGATTTTTTTCTTCGTCAGATAAATTTTCAGTTCCGGGAGCATTTCCCATTTTGTGGATTCCGCCAACGAATTCTCCACCGAAAATAGATTTGTAAAACGTAAAAGCTTCTTCTGCTTTACCATCAAAATTGAGGTATGGATTTAATTTTGCCATGATTTTGTGTTAGTTAGTTAGTTAGTTAGTTAGTTAGTTAGTTAGTTAGTTAGTTAGTTAGTTAGTTAGTTGAAATTAATCTTTAATCTTTAATCTTTAATCTTTAATCTTTAATCAATATTTCATATTCTCGTCAAAGTCATACTTCATTCCTTCATAGCCAAGAATTCTGCGCATTAATCCGATTTGCCCGGAAAGATAATCTTCACGACCGATGCACATCCCAACAAAATTGAGCACATTTTCCGGAAAAAAATCAATGTTCATCCCCATCGGGAAAGCTTTTTCCATATCTTCATCTGAAACTTCCAATAACTTTTGATACACTAAGGGTGAAATTTTATGAAAACTATCTCTCAACTGTTGTAAAGTAGGATATTTAAAACTTTCATCCAATGCTTTTCCCTGAGAGAAATATTGTTTAAATTCAAATTCTTCTTCAAGTCCGAGTACATTTCCCATTGCATAACGCATATCAAGAAAGTTCCCTACCATCCAGATAATGTGATTCGTCCTTCCTTCAATTCTTTTCAAAGCATCTTCTTCTGAAATTCCGTCAAGAACCATCATAAAATTCTGGCTGTGCCCCCGAAATGCAGGAATGATGATCTCTAATTTCTTTGATTTTGGTGTGTCCATATTGTTTGATTTTTATTTCCGCAGATTTATACAGATTCTTTTTATCTCGCAGATTACGCAGATTTTATTTGTGAAAATTGGATGAAATTTTGTGGCTTTTGTTTTTAAATATTATTCAGTAGGCATTTGAGATATATCTGCAAACATTACATTCCAGCCGTGACCGTTGATGTCCCAAAATGAATTTTGATACATCCATCCGTGATCCTGAGGTTCCTCATGTTGAGTGGCACCGTTTGCAACTGCTGCATTTACAATCTCGTCAACTTCTTGACGACTGTTTAAACCAATGGCAACCAAAACCTGTGTAGTGTCTCCTTTTGGAACAGGTCTTTCAGAAAAAGTCTGAAAATATTCTTCAGTTAAAACATGACAAATGTATTATCATTTAAAACCACACAGACCGCTTTCTCATCTGAAAACTGTTCGTTAATTGTAAATCCTACATTACTCCAGAATTTTTTTGTTTTCTGAATATCTTTTACAGGAAGGTTGACATAAATCTGATTAATTTTCATTTTGTAATTTTTAATGTTAAAACTTTTAACCAAAATTACCAAGTTGCCATGAAAATCAACTTGCCATAAGACAAGATTTAATTTTTCTTCGGATGAGAGACCAATTCTTTTCGGATTCGGCTTAATGAAGTATCGGTAACTCCAAGATATGAAGCTATTTGTTTAAGCGGGGCAAACTGTATCACCTGATGTTTTTGCTCTAAAAGATTGAGATAACGTTTTGTTGCAGACAGGGTAAACATTTCTACAGAACGCTGTTTGCAAATAAAAAGCTGATGAGACATCCATGCTCTTCCCCATTCTCTAAGGTTCGGGATTTTGTGAAATAATTCCTGAAAAGTATCAAAGCTGAACTTCCAGCATTCGCAATCTGTAATGCAAACGATATTTTCCTGGGTTGGAATTCTCTGAAATAAAGAAGAAACCTCAATAATAATTTCGTTTTCCACGAAAAAATGTGTCGTTACTTCATTTCCGTTAAAATCATTGACGAATGATCGGGCCAGACCTTTTTCTAAAATATAATATTCGTTGGCAGTTTTTCCTTCTTCGAGAATGCAGTCTCCTTTTTGGAAATATACTTTTTCGTGAGCATGAAAAATTTCAACAAGTTCTTCATCCAGAAAAAACGGAAAATCATAACAGATTTCTAAGGCTTTGTTCGTCATTCAATCTATGTTTTTAAGTTTTTTAAAATTAAAATTTTTATTGGAATAATTAAACATATTTTTTTTCCTTAACGGAAAAAGTGTTTTAACCATAAAATTTTCTTGAAAATGATCTTTATCCTATAAATAAAAAACGTGATTTTTTAAAAACCTTTTATTTTTAATATAATTTAAGATCCGCTTTGTCATTCCGTAGGAATCTCGGCGAAGAGTTTGGTTTAAACCGTTGAGATTCCTACGGAATGACAAAGTGGATAATCAACTATAATTTAAAATTTAATTTTAAAATAAAGAAAGCTGAATCGGTTTGGGTTTTGAAGGTTTTTCAGCATCTCCGAAAACTGTTTTTCCACCAAATCGCCATGAATTTTGACGTTCTTCTTCAATCACATCATTAATATTAAAATCCGGAGTAAAATTTTTCTCAGCTTCTGAAATAATCGTATGAAGTTTATTGATGGATTTCAATTTGTCAGAATTCCCCAATTTTGATTTTTCGATTCCTTTTTGCAGAATTCCGATGGTTTCATCGTAAACCTTCAACGGAACAGGAAACGGATGCCCGTCTTTTCCGCCATGAGCAAAAGAAAATCTCGCAGGATCCCGGAATCTTGACGGCGCACCGTGAATAACCTCACTTACCAAAGCAAGACTTTGTAAAGTACGCGGTCCAACTCCTTTTAGTAATAATAGTTCTTCAAAATTTTGAGGCTGGTTTTCTCTGGTCATGTACAGAAGTGTTCCCAGTTTTTTTAAATCAACATCAGAAGCACGAACATCGTGATGTGCTGGTAAAATCAGATTGGCAAAATCCTGCATTATTTTTTCTGAATTGGTATGAGAAATTTCCAGAATTCCTTTTCGGCTTTCTTTAGCTTCACTGGCTGTCAAATTCAGAATCTGACCCTGATTGATTCCTTGAATTCCTTTGTGGGGTTCGTCTACAAATGATTCCATATTTTCAGAATGCCAATGATAACGTCTCGCCGTTCCGTCTGAATCGTTCATTCCCTGCTGTACAACTGCCCAATTTCCTTCGTTTGAAACGATAAAGTTGTGTAAATACAACTGGTAACCATCCTGAATTGCCGTGTTGTCGACTTTTGCAGACAGCTTACTTGCCCGGACCAGCTCTGTTCCATTTAAACCTGTTTTATCGGCGATGATAAGAAGTTCGTTGGGCGTTTCTTTGGAAAATCTGCCTTTTCCACCGCAGATATAAATTCCAAGTTCTTTGGATCTCGGGTTGATGCTTTGTTTCAACGATCCCATTACTGAAGTGGTAATTCCTGAAGAATGCCAATCCATTCCCATGACAGCGCCGAAACTCTGAAACCAGAATGGATCTGCCAATCTTTTCAGCACTTCATTCTTTCCATAGTCAGCCAACATAACTTCTACAATGGAAAGTCCGAGTACAGACATCCGTTCGTAAAGCCAGGGAGGGACTTTTCCGTAGTGAAGAGGTAATGTGGCGGTTCCGGAACGTTTCATTATCTGGTTGTTGGTTGTTGTACAAAATTAAGCCTTACGAACGAAATTCATAAGGCTGTATGCATATTTTTAATTATTTTTTTCTGTCTTATATAAAACACAATCTTTTAAACGAGAATCATTCATCAGTAAAGGATGCTCAAATTCATATTGTTTTTTTAAACCTATTTTCACCATTACCTGCTCAGATTTTAGATTTATTTTCGGAGCAATTGAGTATATATTTTCAATCTTTAAGTCATTCAAAGCATAATCAAGACATCTTTTAGCTCCTTCAGTAGCCAATCCTTTATTCCATTCGCTGAATTTTATTCTCCAACCAATATCTACGCAGGGTGTGAATTCAGAATCAAATGTTTGCTCAGAAAGACCAATAAAACCAATAAACTCATTATTTTCAAGTTTATCAACCGCAAAATAGCAAAACCCTTTGTTCTTGAATTGAGTTTTCATTCGTTCAACAAAATCGATGGTCTGTTTTTTCGTTGCAATATTTGGAAAAAATTCCATCACTCTATTATCTGAATTTATTTCAAATAAATCTTCGATATCGGTTGATTTCCAGTTTCTAAATCCTAGTCTTTGAGAAGTAAATATGTATTTTTCAATGTCTTTCATTACATTCATATTTAAATAAAAAAACCTTGAAGATATTCTCAAGATTTTAAATTTTAATGCTTTATAATTTCCTTTACAATTCCGCCTTGCGGTTCTCTGACGGTTTGGGTAAATATAAATGCTTTCGGGTCTATTGAACGTACAATATTCTGTAATTTTCTGACTTCAAGTCTTGTAACAATCGTAAAAATAATATCTGCATCAGAGCTGTGTTCAAAAGATTCTTTCATAAAACCTCTTTCTCCTTTGTAAACCGTGATTCCTCTGTTCATCGTTAAAACCAAAGCTTTTTTGATCTCTTCACTGTTTCCTGAAACGATGGTTACGCCGGTGTAAGCTTCGATCCCTTCGATTACGTATTTAGTAATCTGACTTGCAACGAGATACGTCATAATCGCATACAAAGCGGTTTCTACTTTCAAGAATTTTGCGGCAATAATGAAAATAATGACATTCATTCCTAAAATAATTTCAGTGATACTGAAACTGCTTTTTTTGAAAGTCAACAATGCCAAAACTTCCATTCCGTCGAAGGTTCCGCCTCCACGCATGGAAAGCCCAATTCCAATTCCTAAAAAGAAACCTCCAAACATTGCAACTAATAGTTTATCATGCGTCAGTTCCGGAAAAGGAATGAAATACATTGTCAATGCAATTAAAAGAATCGTAAGACTGCTTCTGATTGCAAAATGTTTCCCGATCTGAAAGTACGCAAGAATAATAAAAGGAATATTTAAAATAAATAAAGTCAGCCCTAAATTCCAATGATAGACTTCGTACAATAAAAGTGAAATTCCGGTAACACCACCGTCTAAAAAGTGATTGGGAACGAGAAAAGATTTCAAAGCAAAACTTGCAGAAATCACTCCTAAAACCAGATAAATAATATCTGAAATGGTAAATAACGGGCCATGTTTGGTTGCTGAGCTCATAATAATGATCAGTAGTTTTTTAGTTTTGATTTGATGATATCAAGATTTGCCTGCTTTTTCTGTTTTCTGTTGTCGATCGCAGTTTTGGTAAAATAATGATGACTTTCAAGAAATTTTTCCTGAAGAAGATTCCAGTCCTGTTCTGAATTGACGATTCCAAACATTGAAAGTTCTTCAAACAATTTATCTCCGATGACAAAAAAATCATCTCTTCCAAGATAATCCAGATCGGCATCGGCAAGGATTTCTTCTAAATTATTATTCGGAGTCTGCGGAATTTTTGTCGCCATGATCATCCCGTTTATTTTATCAATCTGAGATTGAGAATATTCATAATCAGGCAGATATTGCTGTGCGATCTCACAAGATTTTTCTTCGTGATTTTTTGAGCCATACAAAAATCCGGTATCATGAAATAATGCTGCGGTCTTTAGTAATACCAGATCTTCATCGTTCACGTTTTCAGAAACAGCAATCTGCTCTACAGATTCTATAACGTCTTTAATGTGGTTTACACTATGATAAGATAAATGCTCAGGAAGTTTTTCCTTAAGCAGATTTAAAATGTGCTTTTTTATTTTTTCGTATTCCATATTTAAAAATAAAGAATGGGTTATTTTTTTATAAGTCTTTTTTAGTTTCAAATGCAAAATACATATCCATCTCGCCTTTTCCTTTCGTATGAATTTTACCTCTGTATTCGCAAACTATTTTATCTTTCACCAACTGATATGTTGATTCAGAAATATTTATTTTTCCTTTTTCACTGTTTTGTTCCATTCTTGCCGCGGTGTTTACTGTGTCTCCCCAAATATCGTAAGCGAATTTTTTAACACCGACAATTCCTGCAATCAAAGAACCCGAATTGATCCCGATTCTAATATCTAAAACATCAGGATTAGTCTTTTTCCTCTCTTCAATAAAATTAATAATATCCAAAGCTACTAAAACCGTTTTGTAAGCATGACATTCATTTTTGATAGGTAAACCACAAACTGCCAAATACGCATCACCAATGGTTTTTATCTTTTCTAAGCCATGTTTCTCCATGATCATATCAAAAGCCGTAAAACATTCGTTCAGTTCAACCAGCATTTTTTCGGCACCCATTTTCTCTGAATTCTGGGTAAAATTAACAAAATCGGTAAATAAAACAGTCACCTCATCATAATATTTGGCTTCAGAGCTTCCGTTTTCCTTGAGTTCTTCGGCAACTTCGTGCGGAAGAATATTTAGAAGTAAGTTTTCTGTTTTTTGTTTTTCTTTCTGTAATTCAAAGGTTCGTTCATCAACCTGCTTTTCAAGCAAATCATTTTGATCCTGAAGAATTTGCTGTTTTTCTTGTTCCTGTTTAAGATTTACATCTGATAATCGGTTTACTTCATCGAGTTGTTTTACTAAACTTAAATTGGTTGAGGCAAATTGCCAACCCAGATAAGCAGAGATTGAAATAGGAAAACTGATGAAAATAAAGATCAACACATATCCTATAAAATCATCTCCCATTGTTTCGCTTATATCAATGGTATTCAATTTATTTAAAAACATAAAAATGATGACCATAACAATAAAAAGAAAGAATACCAAAACCCCTCCCCCAACAATAAAAGCTGATTTTTCTCTTCTGATCATCGCTCTGACTATTAAATAAAAAGATTCAAAAGCCACGAAAGAAAGGTAAAAAAATGCTAAGCTAGCCGCAGAAGCAGCACTGAAATAATAAAGAATAAAAATTGCTGCCGAAATAATCAACATGATTTTCAGTCTTTTTTTAGTTCTGCCAAATAATGTATTGACGAAACCTGTAAGTGAAGTACCGAATAACATTACCGAAAGAAATGAAAGAAAAGTATAAGAATCAAGAAGTAAAGGATCAGTCATTTCGGAGAGGAGCAAGACGATATAACTCATCAAAGAAATCGAAAAATTATAAGTAGAGAAATACAGATTATAAACCGCTTTTCTATAAAAAATAAACAGCAATAGATGAATAAATCCTAATGCACCAAATATTCCGCAAATCAACATGGTGTAAAAATTGAAATACTGCACCATTTCAGCTTTAGCTCTGATAAACTTATTTGCAGAAACAAGTTCTATACTGATTGCAACAGGACTCAGATTGATAGTCTTTTTTTTCGCCCCGACAATTGGTAAAAACCTTATGGCTAAAACATTCACTTCAGTATTATCTAAAGTAAATATCTCGGGAATCCTGTTTTTTATCCTAAATTCTTTTGATTTTTCGTTTCCAATTTTACCAATGCTTTCGATCTTTTTTCCGTTCAAATAAAGTTCTGAAGCACCAAGCTGATTGACATCAAAACTCAAAGGCTCATTCACAGATGCAGAATCTATTTTAAAATAGTAACGAACCCAATAAATCTGATCATTTTTAGAACCTTTTTTAGAATTTAATTTCATAGGATTCCATGAATAAACTTTTTTAGAATTAAAATTGACATGTTTCCATGAAGAATCATCGAATCGTGGTGAAGCAAAAGCAGGATCATCGCCCGCGAAAAATTTACTGGCTTCATTGATTGACGCACCATTTTTAATTTCTTTATCCGTAAAAACTCTCGGTTTCTCAAGAGAATTTTGAGCAAAAGAAAATGTTTGCAACACAACGAATGCAAAAAATAGAAATTTAAAGAGTAGATTTTTTTTCACACTGATAAAATTAAATTTGATTAACAAAATACATCTCCATTGCGCCTTTACCCTTGGTCTCGATCTTTCCGCGATAGTCAAAGGTAAAATCTTCTTTTATTAATTGATAGGTTGCTTCGGAAATATTTACCCTTCCCGGTATGCTGTTCTGCTCCATTCTCGCCGCTGTATTTACCGTGTCTCCCCAAATATCATAGGCGAATTTTTTTACACCCACAATTCCGGCAATCACAGGTCCTGAGTGGATTCCGATTCTGATATCCAAAGCATTTGGGTTTTCCTGTTTGCGATGTTGAATATAAGATAGAATTTCCAGACTTGCATCTACCGCATTTTTTGCGTGTTGACCATTAGAAAGCGGCAAACCACTTACCGCCAAATATGCGTCACCAATAGTTTTTATCTTTTCCAAACCATATTTCTCCATGATGCTGTCGAATTCTGTAAAACAGATATTAAGTTCATTGAGAACTTCCTGAACACCGATTCTTTCGGAATTTGCTGTAAAATTGACAAAATCTGTAAACAATACAGAAACTTCATCGAAATGTTTTGCATTTGTTTTTCCTTTTTCTTTGAGCTCTTCAGCCACTTCATGAGGAAGAATATTTAATAAAAGTTGATCAGATTTCAGTTTTTCCTCGGCTATTTTTTTATTGTCTTTCCGTTTTTGATTATATGAAAAACCGGCAAACCCAAGCAATAAAAGCGATAAACCAGCTCCTACTGCCCACATATTTTTCTGATTTTTAGAACTTTCAAGATCTGCTTTTGCAATAGCATCTTTTTTCTCCTGATTGATTTTTGCGATATTTTTTTCCTGATTATATTTTAAAGCAACCGCTCTTTGCTCTTCATCGAATTTAATCTGAATTTCTTTTCGTTTTAAATCTTCCTCAAGTGCTAGTCTTTTTCGTTCTTCATCAGTTTTGGCGGCTGCTTGTTTTTTTTCAAATTCAAAACGGAGTGCTTTTAACTCTATTTCTTTCTGAAGCTGAATTCTTTTGGTTTCTTCTTCTAATTTTATTCGGATTCTTTCACTCTTGAGCTCGGTTTCGGATTGAAGATTTGAGAGCTGTTTCATTTTCTCTAAGCCATATATTTTCTCATTTTCTTCGATATACTTTTTATGATAAAATAGGGCTTGTTCATAATTGCCCAACTTTTCATGCACTTTAGATAAATTTTGATTGTTTTGAATAACAAGTTGAGGAACAATAAAAGTGTTCGTATTTCTTATATATTCAGATTCGGAATTTAAATCTTTTAACAAAGTTTCAAGCTCTTCCTTATTTGAAGATTTATTGTTCTCTGAAAGCAATTTTGTAACCTGAATATCGTGCAAAACCGACTGATAGGTAAATTTAGTAGATGCAATATCTTGTGCAGGAATTAGATTTAGTGCTTTATGTATATAATTTTCTGCAAGCGTATAGTTTTTGTCATGTTTATTCAACAACGCATAACCATAATATATAGTTGCTAAACTAGGCGAATTGCTGTCTTTAAAATAATCATAAGACTTATCTAAATAATATTTAGCAGAATCTAATTCTTTTTTATCTTCATAACATAATGCTAATAAGCTATAAGTACCATTAATCTGCTCCTTGTCTTTTTTGTCGGTAAATTCTATACTTTTTTTAAAAGAATCAATAGCTTTATCGTGATTTTTGGTGCCTATATAAAAGCTTCCTAAGACTAAATATGCTTGATTAAGTTTATCTGGATAATTCTTTTTTACAAAACTAACGTATGTATTTGCTGCTTCATAAGTGTCACTAAATTTACTTTGTGTGTAACTATTAGAAAACAAACCCTGATAAGCAAACATCACAAAATGCTTACTGATATCTTTTCCCTCTTTATAATATTTAATATTCTTTTGAAAATATTTTGAAGCTTCATCATTATTCTTTTTATAAACATTTGATATAGCAAGCATATGATTCAACATTGCTTTGCTATTATAATCAGTAGAATTTTCTAAGAATTGTTCACCTTTTTTCAAATGAAAATTGAACGAATTGAAATCTGCTTTAGCTAAGTACAATTCGGCAACAACCAAATGCGTTTCGCCTTGTTTGTTTGTATCCTTCTTTTTTTTCCCAATAGGAATTATATTTTTTGCATAAACTAGAGCACTATCAATATTTTTTGCAAGAAAATAGGTACTGAAAAGTTTTTTGTTACCTTCAATTTTTTCGTCGTCAGTTTTCGCGAAAGATAATTTCTTTTTCAGTTCTAAAATCTCGACAGATTCCTGCGCTCTAAAAACTGTATTCCCGTAAAAAAGAAAACAGATTATAATAAAAGATGTAGTTTTATTTTTCAATTAGGGTGGTTATATCGTTTATTCACAAAAATAAAAAAATCATTCTATTAAACTAACAGAATGATTCAAATTGGTGAGAAATACTTTTTTATTATTTCAAAGCGTCTAAAGCCGCCTCATAATTTGGTTCGTTTGCAATCTCAGAAACCTGTTCTGTGTAAACGACTTTATTGTTTTCGTCAGTCACGATTACGGCACGGCTCAAGAGACCTTTCATCGGAGAATCTGTAATTGTTACTTCATAATCGTCACCGAAAGTTCCTCTGAAATCTGAAAGTGTTTCCACATTATTCAAACCTTCAGCAGCACAAAATCTGTTTAAAGCAAATGGTAAATCTTTAGAAACATTGATTACTACAGTATTTTCTAAATTATTTGCTTCTTCATTAAATTTTCTTGCAGAGGATGCACACGTTGGGGTATCAATACTAGGGAAAATATTAAAAACTTTCTTCTTTCCTTCATAGCTTTCCAAAGTTTTTACATTTAAGCCTGAATCTACCAATGCAAATTCTTTTACTGTAAATCCTACTTCCGGAAGTTTTCCAAGCGTATGTACTTCGTTTCCTTTCAATGTAATATTTGACATAATTTATTTTTTTTTTTAAGTTTATCAAATTTATTGAAATTTCCCACTGTTTGATGTGAAATAAAGGTTAAATAATTCTTAAAGTGGAAAATCTTATTTAGGTTTAATCTAAAAAAATTAAATTTTAACTAAATTTGTGGAACTAAAAAATCAAATAATAAATAACAGTATAATGTCAGACAAATCAAAAATCTATTACACATTAACGGATGAGGCTCCAATGTTGGCAACACACTCGTTTTTACCGATTGTAAAAGCATTTACAAAATCAGCAAACATTGAGATCGCAGTTCCGGATATTTCTTTGGCAGGAAGAATTTTAGCAAACTTCCCTGAGTTTTTGAAAGATGATCAGAAAATCGATGATGCGTTGGCTCAATTAGGTCAATTGGCGACTCAACCTGATGCAAACATTATCAAATTACCAAATATTTCAGCTTCTGCACCTCAGTTAGACGAGGCTATTGCTGAATTACAATCTAAAGGTTTCGCAGTTCCAAATTATCCTGCCGAACCAAAAAATGACGAGGAAAAAGCAATCAAAGCTAAATATGCTAAAGTATTGGGAAGTGCTGTAAATCCTGTGTTAAGAGAAGGAAATTCTGACAGACGTGCTCCAAAAGCTGTTAAAAACTACGCAAAAGCAAACCCTCACAGAATGGGAGACTGGGCTTCTGACAGTAAAACTGACGTTGCTCACATGAACAACGGAGATTTCTACGGAACTGAAACTTCAACGACGTTAGAAAATGCTACTAAATATAAAATCGTATTCAAAGGAAATGACGGTGCTGAAACTTTATTAAAAGATTTCGCAGGTCTTCAGGCTGGAGAAATTATCGATTCTTCTGTAATGAATTTAAACGCTTTGAAAGCTTTCGTACAGGAAGCTATCGAAGAAGCTAAAAGCAAAAACGTACTTCTTTCTGCTCACTTAAAGGCTACGATGATGAAAATCTCTGATCCGATTATTTTCGGAGCGATCGTAGAAACTTTCTTTAAAGATGTTTTCACTAAATATGCTGAGACTTTCAAGTCTTTAGATGTTAATCCAAATAACGGTCTTGCCGATCTTTTCGAAAAAATCAAAGGAAATGCTCAAGAAGCTGACATTAAAGCTGATATTGAAACGGCTTTAACAAACGGACCAAGAGTGGCTATGGTAAATTCTGACAAAGGAATTACTAATTTTCACGTTCCTTCTGATATCATCGTTGATGCATCTATGGCTGCTTTGGTAAGAGGCGGAGGTAAAATGTGGAACAAAGAAGGTAAGGAAGAAGATACGGTTTGTATCATTCCGGATCGTTCTTACGCAGGTTTCTATCAGTCTGTAATCGATGATATGAGAGCTCACGGAAAATTGGATCCTACAACAATGGGTTCTGTTCCGAACGTTGGTTTAATGGCTCAAAAAGCTGAAGAATACGGCTCTCACGACAAAACTTTCCAAGCAACTGCAGACGGAACAATTGAAGTTCAGGATGAAGCAGGAAATGTTCTTCTTTCTCAAAAAGTAGAAAAAAGCGATATTTTCAGAATGTGTCAGACTAAAGATGCTCCAATCCAAGACTGGGTAAAATTAGCGGTAAACAGATCAAGATTATCAGATACGCCTGCAATTTTCTGGTTAGACAAAGGAAGAGCGCACGACAGAGAAATCATCAAAAAAGTAGAAAAATATCTTGCCGATCACGATACAAACGGACTTGACATTAAGATTCTTGATGTAAAAGACGCAATGACGGAAACGTTGAAAAGAGCAAGAGAAGGAAAAGATACAATTTCTGTTTCAGGAAACGTATTGAGAGATTATTTAACTGACCTTTTCCCAATTCTTGAACTGGGAACTTCTGCAAAAATGCTTTCTATCGTTCCATTAATGAACGGTGGTGGTTTATTTGAGACGGGTGCAGGAGGTTCTGCTCCAAAACACATTGAACAATTCCTGGAAGAAGGATATTTAAGATGGGATTCTCTAGGTGAATTCTTGGCGTTACAAGCTTCTTTGGAACATTTAGCTCAAACTCAGGGAAACACAAAATCTCAGGTTTTAGCCGATACATTGGATGAAGCAAACGCTAAATTCTTAGCTACAGACAAATCTCCTGCAAGAAAAATCGGACAAATCGATAACAGAGGTTCTCACTTCTATTTGGCAATGTATTGGGCGGAAGCTTTGGCTAACCAAACAAAAGATGCTGAATTAGCCGATCAATTTGCTCCGGTTGCAGAAGCAATGCACGAAAACGAAGAAGTTATCAATGCTGAATTAATCGGTGCTCAAGGTAAGCCTCAAAACATTGACGGTTACTACAAAACTGACACTTACAAAACGTATGAAGCAATGAGACCAAGCACAGTTTTAAATGAAATTATTGACGGAATCTAATTTTCGGATTAATATAAATTGAAAGCTCCTTTTTTAAGGAGCTTTTTTGTTTTTGACTTTTAAACACTAATTATTCGTGTTTATATTTATTCAAATAGAATTATTCTCAATTTACAATCAAACATGAGCTTTCCTTAATTTAGTAATACTCAAAATAATCAATCCCAAAATTCCCAACACAAAATATCCTTCTGCAACGTCAAGCTGAATTTCGGGTTTTATCATAGCTACAATTCCATAGCTGATGGCTGACGTGATGATAAATGCAACACCTCCCGTTAAACCTCCTGCAATACCTGCAGAATTTGGAAATCTCCCGATGCAGTACGCAAAATAATTATTAAAAATAAATCCTGCCGTCACATGAATCACGAATGCAAATGCGACCAGACTGTAAATAGTATTCAGAAAATAGGAACAGAAAATCATTAAAACAATCAAAAAAATCTGTACAAAATTGGCATAACGTATTTTTGGCAGGAATGCTTTTCTGATTAAAGCCTTACCAAGAAATCCTCCTGTCATCCAGGCAAAACCAAGAATGAGAGAAACGTACCCTGCAACAACTTCTGAATATCCCATTTTATGTTCAATAATAAAAGCTCCGCAAAGATTAAAGAAAATGACCATTGCATAACTCACTCCGCACATTAGCATTCCGTAGAAAAAATCTTTGGTTCTGAACATGAGATCATATTCTTTGAGTACATAATCGAAATAAAATGGCTTTTTGATCTTTAAAGTTTCACCGGAAAACATTAACTCTGAAATCAGCAGAATCAAACTATATCCTGCCAAAACATAGAAATTAGACTGCCATCCGAATAATTTCTGCAAATAACCGCCGATAAACGGAGCGATAATAGGACCGACTGACCAGACAATTGTCATGATGCTCAGGTAATGTTTTCGTTGTTCTCCTTCATAAACATCCACAAAAAAAGCACGTTTGGAAACCACTGCAAATCCTGATAAAATTCCCTGCAAAACACGCATTGCATAAATTACCAGAATATCCTTCGTTAACGCTGTAATTAAAAAACTTACAACAAATAAAGCCAAAGAAATTGCAGAAACCCTAAATCTTCCAAATGAATCGACAACACTTCCTGCAAAAAACTGGGTAAGCCCGTAACTAATCAGAAATATAGAAAGTGTGAGCTGAATACTGCTTTCCGGCTGATGGAGTTCTGTTGCCATACTTGGCATCGACGGCAAATAAATATCTGTTGCCAAACCAGACATCGGAATGACTGCAAAAGCCAATATAGTAGCAATGAATTTATTTTTTTCTTTGAGCGTTTTCATTTTTATCTGCCTTTAAATTCTATTTGAAATTGGTCGCTGCAAAGTTAGACTGATAACTTAACATAAAAAAACAAAAAATGACTGAACTTACGAACAGTCATTTCCTTTTTGAAAATATTTATAATTGATAATTAGTTTACTTGTTTTTATGAGCTTTACCTTTGTTAGATTGATAAACTTTCGCTTTTTTATCCATGTGCTTGTATCTTTTGTCGTTATTTTTATTTCGATTGTAAACAGCTACCGGATTTTGTCCTTTGTAATATTTATTTTTAAATTTTGCATACTTATCTCTTCCCAGAATTCTTTCGATTTCAGAATACCGGTCTGTTCTCCATCTATCCGGATTATTTGCATAAACTCTGTTCCAGCCATTATAATCTGTATATTGATCGTTAAGCGAGTATAATTGGTTTGCCTGTGTATTAGAAAGTAACAAATCAGCAACAACAGTCTGCCAATTAACGTCTGTTACACTTCTTCTGTAATCGTTGTAGTAATCTGACTGCGCATATCCTAAACTAAAAGTTCCGATCAATAATGCTGTGATTAATATTTTTTTCATTTCTGATAATTTTATCTATAGGAATACTCTCAATATAAATGCCAAACAAAATAAACCACTCACAAAAATTTATTAAAACATAAATAATGATTATTTATTTTGAATAATTAACAATAAATAAAGGGTAATGTTATCATTTTTAAATTCTATAAAATATTTTAAAAACAGCTTTTAACTCTATTTCAATTTTAAATAAATATAAATTAGGTTAAGATTGTTTAAAAAAGATCTCAAACTATTATTTTAATTTGTAATTTTAAGAAAGAGTTTTTATTCAAAAATCAGAATCATGGGAAATATAAAATTTAAGATCACTCCATATCAGGATGAGCTACAACTCTTGATAGATGATCAAAAAGTCGGCTATATGTCGATAGCGGTTGACGGTAGGTTGATGAATGTTTATTACACCAAGATCGATGAAAATCTTGAAGGTCACGGATATGCCAAAATGCTTTTAGACGAATTGGTACGTTTTGCAGAAGAAAAAGATCTGATGATCGATCCCGAATGTGACTTTGTGAGACAACAACTTGAAAATCATCCGAAAAGATATAAAGGAATCTGGCACGAATAAATCAATCTTGCCACCATACCGAAAATTGGTAATCATTTTTATTTAAATCTAAAACCTCACCGATTTTTGGAGTGAGAATATTCATATTTTTTTCTTGCCCTAAAGTCGTCACTTTCTGTAGCGGCTCATTCCACGGGTGAAGAGCAAGTGCAAATTTCCCTGAATGAACAGGAATGATATTCTTCGCTTTAATATCTAAACTCGCCTGAATCACATCTTCCGGCAAGGAGTGAATATATTTCCAGGCTGCATTGTACTGTCCGTTTTCCATAATGGCATAATCGAAAGGTCCGTATTTTTCACCAATCATTTTAAAATGTGTGTCGTAACCACTATCACCTCCTAAAAACAGTTTCTTGGTTGCAGTTTCCAAAACATAAGATGTCCAGAGTGTATTGTTTCTGTGCAGTTTTCTTCCCGAGAAATGTCTTGCTGGAGTAAAAGTGATCTTAATATCGTTTTTAAGTTCAACCACAGCACCCCACTCTTCTTCCAAAAGCTGATTTTCGTGGTAACCCCATCTTTCAAAATGCGCTCCGACTCCTAAAGGCATGATTACCTTTTCAACTTTTGAGCGAATAGCCTTCACAGTCGGGTAATCTAAGTGATCGTAATGATCATGCGTAATCACCAGATAATCAACATTCGGGATATCTTCAGGCTTAAAAAGATCTGCACCTGCAAAAGCTTTATTAAAAAATTTAAACGGCGAGCCGTAGCTGCTCAAAACAGGATCAATCAAAAAAGAAACTCCGTCGCTTTGTATATAATAAGAAGAATGTCCCATCCAGATAAAAACATCCTCGTCTTTTGGAAGATTTTTCAAATCGGTATGAATTGCGGGAACGTTGTGGTGAGGTTTTAAAAAAGGATCTTTCTTTTTAAAAAAGAAATCGTACATCACTTTCGGCATACTGTAACCCTCTGCTAAAGAGGGTGTATAACTGAGATTCTGAAACTGTTTATTTCTGTAATGTTCAGACTTGAGCATTCTTTCAAGACGTTTCCCCTTTGGTTTTGTTCCGAAAACCTGTTGGGATAATACGATAAACGTTAAGACAACGATAAGTGCTATAATGATGATTAAATAGATCATTTTTTAATTTAATATAAACTTCAAATGTATAACTTTTCTTACATCTTCATGATGTCGACTTCCTATCATGACGATTAAGGATAAATTTTACTTTTTTTGAATGAAATTATCTGAAACTTTATAAATTTAATCTTTTAAATAAAACTAATTCATTGAAACACTTTCTATACATACTTACATTGCTGATTTTAGCTTCGTGCACCTCGATAAAAAGAGAAAACAAACATACCCAATCTACCATAACACCCGAAAAACTGCATCAGGACGTGGATTTTGCTTACCAAAAACTTCAGGAAATGCATCCGAAACTGAATTGGTACATTTCAAAAAAAGAACTGGATTTTAAATTTGACAGTCTGAAAAAAACAATCAACCGCCCACGCACGCCGGTTCAGTTTTATTTTAAATTACAGCCCGTTATCGCAAAAATTCGTGAGGGACATTTGGCATTGAGGATTCCGGCAAAAAAATTCAACAGAAAAGAAATTAAAGTTTTAAAGAATAAAAAAGGGCTTTTCGGACGCTTTGAATATTTTGTCGAAGATAATCATCTGTATATTGTTGAAAATAAAGATTCCGTAGAAAATATAAAACCAGGAACTGAAATTATAAGCATCAATGAAATTCCGGTTTCTGATTATCTTAAAAAATATCGAGAATTAATCAGCAGCGACGGTTATAATACAACGTTTCAGGATTATTATCTGAAAGATGTTTTTTTCAGTTTCTACGTTGCCGAAAAAGGAATAATGGACAGCGCAAAAGTTGAAACACTTTTTGATAATGAAAGAAGAATAGTCAACCTTAAAAGAGAATCTAAGAATAAAGAAGAATTAAAAAAAGATAAAGCAGAAAAAAAACGGACTGAAGAAAAGAAAGTCAATGATTATGTAGCTTCAACGAGCTCTTACAATAGAAATTTTAAGTTTTTAGATAAAGACAGCACAATTGCTTACATGAAAATTCAGAGCTTTTCAAGAAGTTTTTCTGATCGTTTTTACAAAGAATCTTTTGCCAAAATCAAAAATGCAGAATCTTCATATCTCATCATCGACATTAGAAATAATTACGGCGGCTCACTGTACGAGATCAACAATTTATATTCTTATCTTGCTCCTGAACCGTTTATTCTGATCAAACCTTCTCAGTTGACTTCAAGAATCACCCCTTTAAAAACCAATTATTTCAGAAAATCAAATCCGTTGCAATACACAATAAAAAGTCTGCTTTATCCCGGATATTTTTTCTCTCAGGCATTCAGCGTTTATAAAGGAAAAGACGGAATCGCCTACTATAAAATGAAAGAAAATAAATCTACAAAACCAAAAAAGGATGCTTTTAAAGGAAAGGTTTATGTCTTAATTAACGGCGGAAGTTTTTCTGCTTCGTCAATCATTTCATCTAAATTAAAATATGACAAACGAGTGACATTAGTTGGCGAAGAAACAGGTGGCGCAAACGATGGAACGGTTGCCGGATTTTACTCTTACCAAAAACTTCCGAATTCAAAGATAGATCTTCCGATTGGTTTACTACTTGTGCAGCCTAATATTGATTTTACCAATACTCAAAAAGGAGTTGTTCCTGATGTTGAAATTGAACAAAGTATGCAGGATATTCTTGATAAAAGGGATATACAGCTGGATTGGGTGAAGCAGGAAATTGCGAAGGAGAAAGAAAGCAGAAAAATTACAGACTGATGAAAAATTTAATTAAATCTTTAAAAATAATTTCCGCCTTAATGATTGTTTGGTTCTTGATTCACACCACATTTATTGTTGTCGATGGAATGTCTGATCAAGGAAGAAAGGCTGATGTTGCTTTAATTCTGGGAAGCAAAGTAAATGAAGACGGAACCTTATCACATAGGCTTGAGAAACGTTTGGAAAAAGGAATGGAGCTTTATGAAAGTCATCGTGTAAAAAAAATACTTGTAAGCGGAGGTTTAGGAAAAGAAGGATTTTATGAAGCTGATAAAATGAAAACATTTCTCGTCAGCAAAGGCATTCCCGATTCTTTGATCATCGTCGATAATTTTGGAAGCAACACCAGATTAAGTGTTGCCAATACTTTAAAAATGAAGGATTCTTTACGCTTTAAAAGTATTGTTGTTGTTTCACAATATTTCCATGTTACAAGAACAAAAAAGCTTTTTAAAGATCAAGGTTTTATGAATGTGAGCAGTGTAACCCCTAAATATTTTGAATGGCGTGATCTGTATTCAATGATAAGGGAATTTCCGGCATATTATACGCAATGATTATAAAAATGTTTTCCAAAATTCTAACGGGAGACAAATTTTGCAGATTTTCAAAGATTTTCGGCGGGCTGAAAGCCCGCCGAAAATCTTTGAAACAAATTATAAATTATTTTTTAAGTTCAATCAAAAGATTTTCAATCTGCTGAACATACTTTCCATAAAAAATCCTGTACCAATATTTCCCAAGTAGAAAAAGTCCGAACATTCCGATTGCAAGTGCAGATATAATTGTTGTGGCAACTTTAACATCACTCAATGGTTTACGGTGAGGGAGAAATTCAATCACGATAATCAGTTCGCACACCAGAAAAGGTACAAACGAAAGCATAAACGACAGGTAATACTGCTTATTCAGGTCAAACTGATACATCAAATCCTTCAGTGAATCATAGGTTTTCAACATTGGACTGCTGATATCTTTATACAGTTTAAAAAACTTACTGAAGAAAAATGATACCACGATCACCATTGAAAACAACAACACGGTAAGGTAAAATTTAAATTTAAACGGAGCTTCGGGAACGGGAATCCATACAACGGCAAAACCAAAGATCAGTATTCCGATTGTTGACCAGAATTCCATTCTCATATTTTTTCTGATTTTCTCGAGCGGAAGATTAATCTTGTTATTCTGTTCAATGCTGATTTCCGGTGTATCATCAGAAACATCATCGTTCCATGCGTTTTTCAGTTCATCTATATTCATTTTGTTATTTTTTTTAAATTAAAACTTATTTTGAGTTTAAGATATCTTTGAGTTTATTTTTTGCGCGGTTCATTTTTACACGCACATTTCCTTCGGAGATTCCCATTTGTTCGGCGATTTCTCTTCCTGAAAAATCTTCCAGATAATAAAATATAAAGGCTTTATCAATGGGATTCAATCGATTAATCGCTTTGTACATTTCAGAAAGTTTTTCTTCTTTTTCATGATTGTATTCATCCTCAATGATTTTATAATCTGTAAAATCTTCGTTTCCGATGAAACTTCTTTTCTTTTCTGATTTTAAAAAGACAATGGCGGTATTTAAAGCAATTCTGTACAGCCAGGTTGAAAATTCACTCTCACCTCTGAAACCGGAATACGCTTTCCAGACCTGATACGTGATCTCCTGAAAAAGATCGTCGCGGTCGTCTTTATCATCCATGTACATTTTAGAAATCTTAAAAATGATTCCTTTATGTTTTTCTATTTTATGTAAAAATTCCTGTTCTACTGAGGTCATGGCTTTCAACTCTATGGAGTTAGTAGTGTTTTAAAATATATGTTACAGTTTTCATTCTTTTTCTCAAGTATTTATTTTAGTCATTAAATATAAGGTTAACATTTATGACTATTACACTTTCATAAAATCGACAAAAAAACAGTATTGTCATTCCACAGGAATCTAAAAACTTTTGTAGAGATGCTTAAATTCCTGCGGAATGACAAACCATTCGCTTAATTGAAAACTTAATAAAAGTTTACAAAATTAAACCTTGTCAAGCCTAATATTCGCGGTAAAAAGAATCTTGAAAAGGTAATATGCGCAAAAAAATATAGTGATTACTTAAAAGCAAAAACCTCATCTAAACTTTTGTCAAAAAATTATCAAATCCTTAAAAACACATACCACATCTTTATTTCAAACCTGTGGTGGCGCAAAATTTGTGTTTAAAAAAAACACATCACAAAAAATATCAATATGCCTTACATTAAAAAACAAGACAGCAAAGATTTTGAACTTTATTACGAAGACTTCGGTAGCGGACAACCGATTATTTTAATTCACGGATGGCCACTAAGCGGAAAATCTTGGGAACTTCAAGTTCCTGTACTTCTAGAGCTTGGTTACCGTGTAATCACCTACGACAGACGTGGTTTCGGAAAATCTTCTCCAACGAATGAAGGATACGATTACAACGGGCTGACTGCAGATCTTCACGAGTTAATTACACAATTAGAATTAAAGAATGTCATCCTTTTCGGATTTTCAATGGGTGGCGGCGAAGTAGTACGTTATCTGACCAATTACGGTTCGGAAAACGTAGATAAGATCGCATTAATTTCTTCAATCATTCCTATCGTAAAACAGAAAGAAGACAATCCGGACGGTGTTCCTGAAGCAGATTTAAATGAAATCATGGATAACCTGAAAAAAGACAGGGTAACTTTCTTGGAAACTTTCCACAAAAACTTTTACAATTACGGACTACTTTCACAAACTGTAAGTCAGGCACAACTGAATTATGACTGGAGCATCGCCTCATGTGCCTCTCCTCTCGCCACCATCAAATGTGCTGAAAGCTGGGCAAACACAGATTTCCGTCCCGAACTTTCCAATGTCAAAGTAAAAACATTAATTGTACATGGTGATGATGATCAGATCGTACCGATCGCAACTGCAGGAAGACAGGCAGCAGCAGGAATTCCCAACAATGATTTTATAGTGATAGAAGGCGCACCTCACGGACTTAATGTAACACACGCCGATAAATTAAACAATGTTTTGGTGAATTTTCTTATGATGAATTAATAATATTTAGATATTTAAACGGTTTTCTGATGAGGATTATAAATCATTACCATCAATTGAACAAATAAACCTGCCTCACAGCAGGTTTTATTATTAATAAAACTCAATTTAAATTTAAATATTTAATTGTCAAATGTAAAATCTACTTTGAAATATTGTTTTCCATTTTCACCTATATAGACATTTTGTGACTGGTGACTATCATAATTATTGATCTTTGCTTTGAAAACATCAAAGTTTCTTCCGTTAACCGAAAGACTTTTTGCAGGATCAAAAGACGAAAACTTGTTTTCAACAGTCACCCCGGAATTGAGTATGAAATAATGAGTGATACTTTTCTTTGAAGATGAATTTTGTTCTTTATATCCTATATAATTTTTAATTACATACAGTCTTTCATATTCTTTTGCCGGAAAAACAGTCTTTTGATCCTGATCGATCACATATTCCTTAGCTCCGGTCTGCACTAGGATATAATACTTCGATGTCCCGGGATTCCAGGTAACACTTTTATATTCTTTTTCGCCATCATTAATGAGAAAAGCAGATATTCTGGGAAGAAAAACTGCTAAAGGACTGCATTTTCCATTTTCATTTTCTGAGCAGATACTATAATAGGTGTTATTTGCCGACACCACATTGTACATCCCTTTTTTAGCATATTTTTTCTTAAAAAGCTCCAACACTTTTTCATTGGTATAACTGTCTGATTGGTTAGCATATTCTGCAGTTACCGGACTGTACGTATTCGGTGTACTTTCTAAAACTCTTTTCTTCAGAAGCCGGTAATCATTAGAATAATAATGCAATTCTTTTTCAGAAAAATAAACTGCATAACCATCCGCAGTTTTACTGATTGGTTCTACAGAAATAAACGGAATTACAGCTTTCAGATCTTTATTGAGTAAGCCATATTTCCCATCTTTTTTTACAGAATAGCCATTGGTTTTGGAAGAAAAGAAATCAGTATCCGAATATATCGGTTCCAGCAGGATCTTCCCTTCTGTATCGCAAAGTCCATACTTTCCGTTATCATTAAAAGGAATTAAATTTTGTGCCTTAGAAATAAAGCTTGATAAAACAATGAGGCAGGTGAAGATTAATTTCATGATTAATATTGGTGTTTTGTAAAAGTAATCTAATTATGACGAACGTACAAAAAAACCTGCTTTGAAGCAGGTTTTTATATTAAATAATCTAGATTAAAACAGATAATCCGTACTCAAAAAATTAGAATCATGATCCCTGACAATGGTGTTCAATAAATTTTTGTTGGATTCCGTAGATTTCGCAGCCACCAATGATCTGATTGAGAACGAACGAAGCGCATCAAAAACAGAAAGCGTTCCTTCTGCAGAATCTTTTCTTCCGGTAAACGGAAAAACATCGGGACCTCTCTGAGCCTGACAATTGATATTCACACGGCTTACCAGATTCACAAACGGATCGATCAGTTTTGAAACTTCCAAAGGATCTTCACTAAAAATACTCACCTGCATTCCATGATCGGCATTCACCTGATAATCAATCGGCTCTTCAATATCATCAAACGCCACAACAGGAATTACAGGACCAAATTGCTCTTCATGATACAATTTCATGTCACTGTTCACAGGATAAACAACCGCCGGAAAAACAAATGAAGCCTCATTATAACCGCCATTTTCATTTAAAACTTTTGCCCCTTTTGATACAGCATCATCGATGCATTCTTCCAGATAAGGAGGTTTGTTGACTTCAGGAAGCGGTGTTATTTTTACATCTTTTTCCCACGGAAGTCCTCCTTTCATTGCAGAAACTGCAGCTGTTAGCTTTTGAGTAAATTCTTCAGCAACATCTTTCTGCACGAAGATTAATTTCAATGCAGTACAACGCTGTCCGTTGAAAGAAAGTGCTCCGAGAATAATTTCGCTTACCGCAATATCGAGATTGGCATTTTTGGTAACGATGGCTGCATTTTTTGCATCTAAACTAAGAATTGCTCTTAATCTGTTTACTTTCGGATGCAGTTTTTTTAGTCCGTTGGCTACTTTGCTCGAACCAATAAAAGCCAAAACGTTCACTTTTCCACTTTCCATGATCGGCGTGATGATTTCCGAACCTTTTCCATATAAAGTATTTACCGTTCCTTTCGGGAAAGATTCTTTAAATGCTTTTAATAAGGGATAATGTGCTAAAACGCCATGTTTAGGAAGTTTAAATAAGATTGTATTTCCCATAATTAAAGCAGGAATCAATGTGGTGAAAATTTCATTCAAAGGATAATTGAAAGGTCCCATACTCAAAACCACGCCAAGCGGAGCTCTCCTGATCTGCGCAATCGTGCCTTCTGCCTGCTGAAAACGTGAAGATTCACGGTCAAGATCTTTTAAGGCATCGATGGTTTGGTTGATATAATCTACTGTACGGTCAAATTCTTTGGTAGAATCAGGTAAAGTTTTCCCTATTTCCCACATAAGTAATTTGATGATGAGATCACGTTCTTTGATCATTAAATACACAAACTTCTGCATACATTTGATACGCTCTTCCACAGACATTGTCGGCCATTCTCCAAGACCGTTATTGTAAGCTTTTACTGAAGCTTCAAGAACTTCCATTGCTTCATCCGGACCGATGTTGGGAATGCTTCCCAACAGTTTTCTTTCTAAACCGTTTTCCGTTCGGATACAGACCGGCGAGTAAATTTCCGTAACTTCTCCCTTCCACTCTACCAATTCGCCGTTTAAAAGATAGACTCTCTGATGAATTTCCTGAACTTTATATTCTTCGGGGATTTCGTTTTCACTTTTAAAAATTTCTTTGAATAATTCTGTATTTGCTGAACTCATAAATTTTTCTTTTTTTAATAATTTGAATTTGAAAATTTGAAAGAATAAAGTTAGAGCTAAAGATTGACTTTCGGAATAGCCAATTCATAGATTTGCTCTATTTTTCGGGTGTTTGAATTAAATTTAATTTTTGGTAATGGAAAAAAGAATAATTTTGCTGAAACCTGTCTAAGCTTTTATTTTATACTACAAATCGAAGATTGAATTGAGTTAAATTCATAAAAATTTACAGTTAAAGTTTAATTTAAGCTGACTTAAAAATAAAATTTATGTTTTCAAAATTAGTTTTCAGTACATTATTGTGTTTTTCGGTACTTACTTTCGCTCAAAATTCTAAGACAGCAAACACTGTTTTGATGGGAGGAAAACCTGTACATACTTATGCAAAATTACCATCGGTAAATCAACCTGCTCCAAAATTTACCCTTACAGATGTTGCAATGAAAGACCAAACTCTCGATTCTTACAAAGGAAAGTTTGTGATTCTTAATATTTTTCCGAGTGTTGATACCGGAGTTTGTTCGGCCTCTGTTCATCATTTCAATGAAGATGCTGCCAATATTCCAAACACGGTTGTTCTTTGTATTTCTAAAGATTTACCTTTTGCACAAAAGAGATTTTGCGGCGCAGAAGGCATAAAAAATGTAGTAATGCTTTCAGATTTCCGTTCTGATTTTGGAAAAACATATGGTGTAGAAATTACAGACTCTGTCATGAAAGGACTTTTAAGCAGAGCTGTTGTCGTGATCGATCCTTCAGGAAAAATTATCTATGAAGAGCAGGTAGATGATATTTCACACGAACCGAATTATGAAGCGGCGATTAACGCGGTGAAAAATTAATTTTTGCTTTAAAAATAATAAAACCTCTGGTAATTAATTGCTAGAGGTTATTTTTTTAGACTTCCATTTCTTTTTCATAGTTATCAAAATGACTCCGTTTTTTCCTTTTTCACCATATATTGCAGTTGCAGACGGACCTTTCAGAATATTCACACTTTTTATAGCGTTGGAATCCAGTTCTCTAAATTCTTTTAAACTTATTATTTTTTCATTCATTACTACTAATGGATCTGAGTTCTCGTTTATGCTTGAATTTGCTCCACCAATCGTCATTTGTCTTTTGCCAAGACTATCTTTTGGCATAGAATTAATAATTAATCCGGGTGATTTGGTTGAAATTTCTGACATTTTGTTTTTTTGAGCATTCTTCAAAACATCTTCCGATACTACTGTAGATGCTCCAACGACCATTTTCCGGGTTGTTACTTTATTGAATGCCGGAAAAATCACTACTTCCCCTATTTCTTCAACCTTTAAAGTATCATTTTCAACTTTTTGCTGTGCATTTATGGAAACAAAACCTCCGGTTGTCAGGATAAAACCCACAGCAAATTTTGTAAACAATGAATTGATATAAGAATACTGCAGGTTTCTATTGAGCTGTGAGTCATAAAAATTACCACAAATATTTTCTGTAGACTCTGAAAAAGCCTCTACTATTTCAGCATCAGAAGCCACAGTAAAATCTCTGACTGTTTTAGAACAGACAGAACAGAATCTTCCTTTTTCTTCGGGAGTCATCATTTCCCAATTTTCGTGACATGGTTTTGGTATGGTGATTTTCATCGTCTCTTTTTATATAAAGATGCGGGATTCAGAAGAAAGGTTGGAAAGCCGACTTAGATTTTTCTAAAATAAACTTATTATTAAAAAAAATTACAAATGAAAATATCTCGGATCAGGATATTGAAATTCAAAATTCAATTCTTTAATCAATTTTTCGGGAGAAATAGTTCTTCCAATCGTTGTTCTCTCTCCCTTGTAAGGCAAATCCTTTTGAGCATTAATAATTTCTTCTTTATTCGGATAAATCGGAGCTACAACATTATACACTTTGGATTGAGATTGATGATCCAACATTTTTTCAACAACCGAACAAATATCCACATAATGAATATGATTGACCAACTGATCTAAATTGGATATATTATAATTCTTTAAAAGCCGTTGATCTCCCATCAATCCAGCTAATCTCAAAATATTGGTGTGAGGGAATTTATTTAGAATGAAGTTTTCACTCTCAACGTTTTCGGCGGGTTGATCTTCTTCTGTAAATTCTTTTTCCTCTTGAGGATAAACTCCGGTTGAGCTCATCAAAAACAACTGACCTTTATAATCTCCAAGAAATTTCATTAGGTTTTCCCGTTTGCCATTCATCGGAATTTGCACACCTCTGATTCCGGAAAACGGAACGCTGATAATGATAGCATCTAATTGCGAAGCAACTTCCCATTCCTTCATTTCTGAATTAGTTTCATCGGGAAAACTTGCCAAAGTAGCCTGATATCCTTTAGATTCCAGATCTTTAATTTTTGATTCTGTCGTCGTCGTTGCAAAAATTTTATATTGGTTTGACACCCGTTCTGCGATATGATTTCCGAGCCAGCCGCAGCCGATGATTCCTAGTTTTTTCATATTTAAATTATTAATCTTTATAAATCTTCGTAGCGTTTGATATAATAAAATACAAATGCTAAAATAACTAATTTGTTGTGAAAATTTTCTTTGACCTGAACTTCATAGATCGGTTTTAAAAAACTGTATCTTCTTCTGAATTTCACCAACAGTTGGTCACTTTCAAATTGATGCAGTGAAATTGAACTTTCATACCAACTTCTGGATTTAAAATAATAGATTTCCGTATATTTTTCACCGTAATAAAATATTCTTTGGTGCACAGAATCTATTTTCAGCATCCAATCTTCCGGCTTTATTATTATAATGAGTTTCCTGGCTGAAAAAATCTATTTTTTTGTAATAATAAATTTCTCCATCCACTTTCAAATGTTCTTTTCTACCCAAAAGAGATCCCAAAATCTGTTCACCAACAAGATTTCCATTCTCATCTAGCACCTCATACAAATCGGCTTTAAACATTTTCATATTTCAAAAATATCATTTTAATACAAACATTCATCAACATAGTTCATAATATCTGCTATGAAAAATCCGTCAGTTCGAGTAAAATTCTAAAAGAATTTGTATCGAGAACCAGAAGCTTAAGACAAAATTTGTTTGTTCATTCAAAAAGTTCTCGATACATTTTTCCTTCGGAAAAACACTCGAACTGACGAATCAAGTTCATAATCCAAAAATATCATTTTATTTCCACACACTTTGTCATCCCGTAGGGATCTCAGCATAGTATTAGAAATTAGTTGGAAAGATGCGGGTTTAGATTCTTTCAGAATGACAAACAGAGTGATTAATCTTGCTTTTCTTCTCAATCTATTCCCACATTCCCACACACTTTGTCATCCCGTAGGGATCTCTTAGATTCTTTCAGAATGACAAACAGAATGCTTGATCTTGCTTTTCTTCTCAATCTATTCCCACATTCCCACACACTTTGTCATCCCGTAGGGATCTCAGCATAGTATTAGAAATTAGTTGGAAAGATTCGGGTTTAGATTCTTTCAGAATGACAAACAGGATGGTTATTTTTAATATGACTATAAGCAATGTTACTATAACCAATCCGTCAGTTCGAGTAAAATTCTGAAAGAATTTGTATCGAGAACCAGAAGCTTAAGACAAAATTTGTTTGTTCATTCAAAAAGTTCTCGATACATTTTTCCTTTGGAAAAACACTCGAACTGACGAATCAAGTTCATCATACAAAAATATCATTTTATTCCCACACACTTTGTCATCCCGTAGGGATCTCAGCATAGTATTAGAAAATAGTTGGAAAGATGCGGGTTTAGATTCTTTCAGAATGACAAACGGAGTGGTTATTTTTAATATGACTATAAACAATGTTGTTGTAACAAATCCGTCAGTTCGAGTAAAATTCTGAAAGAATTTGTATCGAGAACCAATGAGCCTAAAAATAAAGTTGTTTTGTTGGTTATTCAAAAAGTTCTCGATACATTTTTCCTTCGGAAAAACACTCGAACTGACGACTCGACTTCATGTCATTTGAATAAAAACTCAGCAATTTGCTGAGTCATTCTATCATTTAAGATGGTTTTTCTTCCTTCGTCTTTACTTCCGAATTTTTCGCTGCTTTTACCAGCTCATTCGTATCACTGTAGAGAAGTTCCCAATCCGGAACGTCTTTCATTGCGGTCAATAGATTGATGTACGATTTCAGGTTTTTCTCAAGGTCTTTGCGGATTGCGCTTGCACTCGTCATTTGTCGGAGGTCTGCATTGGCTTCTGCCTGATCTGCAAACAACGTTTCAAAAGCTTCATGCTTGGTTTTCATTTCGGTAAATGCTGCATCCAAAGAAAGAACAGCGATTTTCTGCCTGTTTGCAGGAATCTCCAGTTCTTCGATCAGCTTTTTCATTTGAGCAGTCTGTGAAGAATAGCTTAAGCGGTCGAGATTCAGTCCGAAGGTCTTGAATATCCCAAATATATCTTCCGCCAACTGATGATTGGGTGCAGAAGGAAGCTGTCGGTAACCGTTGAGAAATGCTTTGAGGTTGGTGTAAGCGACATCCCTTTCATGGTCTGCTATGGCAACTTCGCTTCCTTTTCCGCTGTAGATCTGCTTCGTATACACTTGATCATATTCGGTGTACGAGGTTTGCAAAGTTGTGGTAAGAGGATGATTGGTAATCACAGGATATTTTCCTGACTGAATGTTGGTAATAATTCTTTGAGCCAAAGTCGCAAGGTCTTTAGTGCTCAATCTCACTAATGAAATTTTCATCGTTTAATGTGTTTATTTGTTAAAAATGTATTAATTACTCAAAACAAATATAAAAAATTCTGCATTTAGTTTAAAACATTTTGTGGGGAATAAAATGCAGTTGCAAGAAGTTTCCCGCAACTTGTAGGAGACTTCCTGCAATTGCAGGAGGTGACAAACAAGGTTGTTTTAAACAAAATGCGGATGCAGGAGGTTTGTTTTAAGAGTGTTTGTGAGGTTCTACGGATGCAAATGGTTTGATTTGGTTATTTAGAATATGAAATTTTCCATATCATATTCCGCTAATACAGGATTTAACCTTGTATAGTCGATTCACGATAAAATTTCCGTGTTTACACTGGAAGAATTATAAAAGAGCATTTGTAGATTGCAATAGTATTTCAAATAAAATCAGCAGTTTACGGGTATCCGTAATTATTAAGATTTTAAAATAAATATATTTGAAAACTAACAGAAATTATATAACCATGAATGATTTAGATTACAACTCAATTAAAAGAAAAATTGAAACTCAAAAGTGTTCTGAGCATCACAAGAATCCACAATTCATCAAAACTTCAAAAGGATTTGAAATCAAAGCTTGTTGTGAGAACTTCAGAAGTGAATTAGTTAAGAAGTCAGAAAAGATTATTTCTGAAGAAACAAAAAATTCTATCGAAAAAATGATGAAAAATATTTTTAAAAAGTAGCAAGTCTAAGACATTTTAAAATTATTTTCGGGGGAATTTTGATTATGGAACATTCGTTATGTAGATTTATAGTAGTAATATGTATTTTCTGACCTTCAATAAATTAAATAAGATATACTATATTTGAAATTATATAACTATTAACCAATAATTTTCATTAATGAATAACCTTAATATTTTTATTAGTTCCACTTGCTATGATTTGTCTCATTTAAGAGCAAATATTAGTGATTTTATAAAAGATTCCGGACATAATCCCATTTTATCAGAATATAATAGCTTTCCTGTTTCCCCTGATCTAACAGCCGTAGAAAACTGTATAAAAACGGTTAAGGATAATGCAGATATTCTTGTGTTAGTAGTTGGAAGTAGATATGGAAGTATTATAGAAAGTGGAAAGTCAATAACGAATACTGAATTTTTGACCGCAAAACAAAAGGGAATTCCTATTTTTTGCTTTATTGATAAAAGCATCTTAACAACACTGACAATATGGAAAGATAATAAACACGCCGATTTTTCAAAAATTGTTGATAATAATAAAATATTTGAATTCATTGATGATATTAGATCAAAGAGAAATTTATGGGTATTTCCATTTGAACAATCACGAGAGATTATTGAAACATTAAAAAATCAATTATCTTATTTATTTAAAGATAGTTTGAGAGTTAAAAATATTTTTGATAAAAATGTAGATGATTTTTTCAAAATCAATGTTAGTGAAAAATGTTTAAAAATTCTTATTGAAAAGGAAGACTATTACGAGTTTGAATTTCTTTACCAAACATTTATAGATGAAATTGAAAAAAAAGAATTCCTAAAAAATGATATTAAGTATTCCATTTTAGTAGAACCAAAGCAATTTATAGACGATTTAGAAGAATTATCAGAATGGGGCTCAAATCGTCTTAAATCATTATTAACTATAACAGGTAATCTAATTAATTTATTTCCCGTTTTAGTCCAATTCGTCAATGAAAAAGGACAACCATCAGATATTAAGGGATTATATTATATATCAGTCAAATATTCACAAATATTTGAACAACTATTAAAATGGATGATAGATGTAAAAAGCACTTATATTATCGAAGATTTTTCAGATTTGAAAATTTATTTAGCTGATATGGCGTCTGATGTTGTTGAAAAACTTTGGGACTATCCTTATGAGATAAAGAGACAATTAGATAATATTAAAGATCAAAGGTTATTAGGTAACAACATTGATAAATTAGATCTAAATTTAATATTATCAGTAAATAAAGAAGCTCAATTAAAGTTTAGTGAAAAGTTGAATGAAATTAGAAAAAAAATATAATAAAAAAACGTTTTTGAGGATTTGCAATCCGTGAGCATTTACAAGAACGGAAGGCACGAATTAAAAATCCACGCCATCTATGTAAAAATATGAAACCTGCCTCACAGCAGGTTTTTTTATTTCAAACAAATATCTTTTACTTTTTCTTAGACAATTCCTCCTGAACAATTTTACGAATTGCTTCCACATCATTCTGAATCAACGGAGAATTGATTTCTCCCGAATTGTTCACAATTGCGTTATGAGAATTATGGGCATTAATAATCAGCTTTTGTTTTTCAGAAAACTCAATAATCTCCAAAGGATTGAGCTCAAGCTCGTCTAAAAGCTGTCCCAGTTTTTGAATATCAAAACTGACATCACCGTTTTCAAGCTTAGAATATTGCGATTGTGAAATACCTAAAACATTTGCCAAATATTCTTGCGAGAAATCTTTTCTCATTCTTGCCTCTCTTATAAGTTTACCCTTTACATTCATAGTATGTTTTTTGATAAAGCGAAAGTACGAATAATTTATTTTTTAAGGAATAATTTATTTTATAGAGAATTGCAGAATTAGTGTATGAAATTTACCTTTGTACTGTAATTATAAAAAAATATCAATTATGAAAAAATTATTCATTATCGGAGCTATAGCCGTCGGAACTTTAGCAAGTGCTTTACCATTCAGAACAACTTGTGGTATAGTTTTTCAAATTAATGATAACTATGTAAAGAATGCAACACCTAAAGACTTAGAAAATACGATGTCACAACTAAACTATAATGCTTGTGGAACATTTCCAACACGTTTTGTTTATTATACTTCTTCTACATCTACATCGTAGTTTTTCATCTAAAATTAATTTTTATTTGGCTATTTTGGTAATTCCAAGAATAGCCTTTCTTACATTATGAAAAAAAATATATTATTATTAGTTTTTACTCTTTTTATTTTTTCAGTAAAAGCTCAAAAAAGTTTTAATACAGAATATCAGGCGGGATATACACTAGATTATAAGAAAAGTAACTTACCCAACGCTAAAAGCGAACTTACAACTTTCATTCTGCTGATGAATGAGAAAGAATCTTATTTTAAAAGTATGAATGTTTATGTTGGAGATTCTTTAAAGTATTATAAGAAAATTAAGATAACAGGAGATATGGAGAAAGATTATAAAACTCTTTACAATTATAATAGTGAATATCCGGAAAATATTGGCACTACTACCGCCAAAATATATGTTACAACACCCATTACTACAGCAAATGTTTCCTACGATGAACCTAATAATATCGTATGGAAATTAGTCAATGAATTTAAGAATATTGGAAATGCTAAATGCCAAAAAGCTGTTACTACCAAATATGGAAGAAACTGGATTGCGTATTTCAATCCTAAAATTCCGTTAAACTTTGGTCCATACAAATTTAATAAACTTCCCGGTCTTATTGTAGAATTGTATGATGAAAAAAATGATTTTCATTACAAATTATACAGCTTTAAAAAACGAAAAGGAGTTTGCCAGTTTGCTAACTCTTATAAAAATATAAAACCTGTGAAAAAGGAAAAAGCATACCAATGGATAAAAGATTCATATCTCACTACCGACTTTTCAGAAATTTTAGATAATGCAGATCCTGAAACCATAAGACAGCTTAATAGAAATTCCAGAAAATTATATGAGCAGTATAATCCTATTGAGTTAAAAGTAAATTAAATCTTCTCACAAAAAAACCTGCTTTACAGCAGGTTTTTATATTTTAAATCAAAACTTCTCGATACGCTTTTTTTCAAAAGCTACTCGAAGTGACGAATTGGAAAATCTTATTTATCAATCAATGAATAAAGAATAAAGTTTACAGCTCCGTCAGTTCGAGTGTTTTTTCTGAAGGAAAAAATGTATCGAGAACTTGTGAATCAAAGACAGTCAAGAATCAAAACTTCTCGATACGCTTCTTCTAAAAGTTACTCGAAGTGACGAATTGGAAAATCTTATTTATAAATCAATGAATAAAGTTTACAGATCCGTCAGTTCGAGTGTTTTTTCTGAAGAAAAAATGTATCGAGAACTTGTGAATCAAAGACAGTCAAAAATCAAAACTTCTCGGTATGCTTCTTCCAAAAGCTACTCGAAGTGACGGCATCCCAATCTCGCGGATTTGCAATCCGTGAGCGTTTACAAAGCTAAGGCACGGATTTAAATTCCGCGCCATCTAAAAAAAACCTGCCTCTCAGCAGGTTTTATCAATTTCCACAAAATTCACCAACCAAGGCAACCTTTCAAGAATTTTAAAGTCTTATAAGTAAAGAGTGATGATTAAAGCTTTTTCAGAAAGTATTTTTCCATTCTTACATGATTAACTTTAAAATTCTTTGTCATGAAAAAAGCACTTTATATTTTGGTATTTTTACTGAGCTGCCCAATCTGTTTTGCACAGAAAGATCAGATAGCATTTTATGCAGGAATAGAATTACAGCCCGGAATCCGGAAATATCAGCCTGCGTTACACATTAACATGAGATCATACATCAACGACCGTGTTTCATTGGGAGGAGCATTGAGCTTTATGAGCGAAAAACATCCTGAAAATTTCGGATATTCAGCCGACAGAACACGATCTAATCATATTACTCTCAATTTTTTAGTTCAAAATGATGTGATCAATAACGAAAAAGTTTTTTTCAGCACGTATCTCTCAACTGGTCTGTATTTTTTAAGCCTCGTCAATCCCGATGAAACAAGTACCCAAACGCAGTACAATGAAATTGACGGAATATGGATCGTCAATGAGTATGAGGTCCCCCGAAAACTCGAACGTGATATTTTTTATAATATACAGGGCGGATTAGATTTTTCACTGAAATTAGGAAGCATTACTAAGGAGAATATATCGGTGTATCTTACCACCCGAGCCGGATACCAGTTCGTTTTCGGAAACGGAGATTTTGCAAAGGGGAATCAGTTTTCAAAACCTGTGGTTTCTCTTGGGGTGACTTTTAAAGGAAATAAATAATTGTCTTCTTATTGCAAAAAAACCTGCCTTACGGCAGGTTTTAATATTTGTAAGATTTCCCATTCGTCAGTTCGAGTGTTTTTCGGAGCAAAGCGTAGAAAAATGTATCGAGAACTTGTGAATAAAAGACAGTTAAGAATCAAAACTTCTCGGTACGCTTTTTTCAAAAGCTACTCGAAGTGACGAATTGGAAAATCTTATTTATAAATCAATGAATAAAGTTTACAGCTCCGTCAGTTCGAGTGTTTTCGGAGCAAAGCGTAGAAAAATGTATCGAAAACTTGTGAATCAAAGACAGTCAAGAATCAAAACTTTTCGATACGCTTTTTTCAAAAGCTACTCGAAGTGACGGCATCATTAAACATTTTCAAATTAAATCATTTTCAAATTTTCAAACTAAAAAGACTCTCATCCACAAAATTCGGAAGCGTCACTTTCAAATTAGGTTCGGCTTCCATCGCTCTTTTAATGGCGAAAACAGCACCTTCATTTCTAGCCCAGCTTCGTCTTGAAATTCCGTTGTTCACGTCCCAGAAAAGCATCGATTTTAATCTTCTGTCGGCATCATCACTTCCATCGAGCAACATCCCAAAACCACCGTTGATCACTTCTCCCCAACCAACACCGCCTCCATTATGAATGGAAACCCACGTTGCCCCACGGAAACTATCACCTATCACATTGTGAATCGCCATATCTGCCGTAAATCTCGAACCGTCATAAATATTGGAAGTCTCTCTGTACGGCGAATCCGTCCCCGAAACATCGTGATGATCTCTTCCCAAAACTACCGCTCCGATTTCTCCTTTTTTAATGGCTTTGTTGAAGGCTTCAGCGATTTTCATTCTTCCTTCTGCATCGGCGTACAGAATTCTTGCCTGTGAACCGACCACCAATTTATTTTCCTGAGCACCTTTGATCCAGGTGATGTTGTCTTTCATTTGCTGTTGGATTTCTTCAGGTGACGTTTTAATCATTTCTTCTAAAACCTGACAAGCAATATCATCCGTTTTCTGCAAATCTTCGGGTTTTCCGCTTGTACAAACCCAACGGAACGGTCCGAAACCATAATCAAAACACATCGGACCCATAATATCCTGAACATAAGATGGGTATTTGAATTCCCTTCCAATTGTTGGATTATCTGACATGACATCGGCTCCGGCTCTTGAAGCTTCGAGTAAAAAGGCATTTCCGTAATCGAAGAAATACGTTCCTTTTTCTGTATGTTTAGTGATGGCTGCAGCATGTCTTCTCAATGTTTCCTGAACTTTTTCTTTGAATAATTCAGGGTTTTCTGCCATCATTGTATTGGATTCCTCAAATGTTTGATCAACCGGATAATAACCACCTGCCCAAGGATTGTGAAGCGAAGTCTGGTCTGAACCAATATCAATTCTTAAATTTTCTTCATTAAATTTCTCCCAAACCTCAACGATATTTCCAAGATAGGCTAAGGAAACAGTTTCTTTATTTTCCTGAGCTTTTCTTACTCTTTCTACCAATTCATCAAGATTTTCATGGATTTCGTTTACCCATCCTTGATCATGACGGATTTTTGTGATCTTTGGATTAACTTCAGCAATAACCGTAACGCAACCTGCAATATTTCCTGCTTTTGGTTGAGCTCCACTCATTCCGCCTAAACCAGAGGTCACGAAAAGTCCTCCTTTTGGTTCTTTATTTATTTTTCTGAAAGCATTTAAAACCGTAATCGTTGTTCCGTGAACAATTCCTTGCGGACCGATGTACATATAACTTCCCGCAGTCATTTGCCCGTACTGGGAAACACCCAGCGCATTAAATTTTTCCCAATCATCAGGTTTAGAATAATTTGGAATCACCATTCCGTTGGTCACAACGACTCTCGGGGCATCTTTATGAGAAGGAAATAATCCCATCGGATGACCGGAATACATCGTTAAAGTCTGTTCGTCTGTCATTTCCGACAGATATTTCATCGTCAAAAGATACTGCGCCCAATTGCTGAAAACCGCACCATTTCCGCCGTAAGTAATCAATTCATGAGGATGTTGTGCCACCGCATAATCCAGATTATTTTGAATCATCAGCATAATGGCTTTTGCCTGTTCAGATTTTCCCGGATATTCTGCAATATCTCTAGCTTTCATCTCATAATCCGGACGAAATCGGTACATATAAATTCTACCGTATTTTTCTAATTCCTCTTTAAATTCCGGCAAAAGTTCTGCGTGAAATTTTGGATCGAAATAACGTAAAGCATTCTTTAAGGCTAATATTTTCTCTTCTTCCGTTAAGATTTCTTTACGTTTCGGAGCGTGGTTAATGTTAGTTTTGTATGGTTTTGGCTGAGGCAATTCTGTTGGAATTCCCTGTTGTATCTGTTCCTGGAAAGTCATATTCGGTTTAATGTTCTGAGTTTTAAATTCAATGTTTCAAAGTTTTAAAGATATTCAAATTAGAAAATATGTTGCAACAAAACATTCAAAATTCCTGACATCAAAAAACTGCATAAAAAAACCTTACTCAAAAAGTAAGGTTGAAATTTTATTCAATGATATCTTCGTTTTCTTCTTCGTGATCATCTTCATTATCACTTCTGCTGTAGAAATCATTTTCCTCATCAGGAAGCTGATTGGTAATCTGTTCAAAATTATCGTCATCTTCTGCACCGGGAATATCTAAACCATAAGGCATCCCGTCATTCACATTCTCCGGATTGATGATCGGATTTCCGTCACCGTCCAGAGGAATATGTTCTTCTTTATTGAAAATATCCTCACCCGGATTATAATCCATTTCTTCTAATTTTCGATCCTGTTCGTTGGTATTGTCTTCTGATATCATAATAATTATATTTAATGTTACGTTTTATAAGACAAAAATGATTCCAACATTTTCATTATTACTTATAAACTTCAGGATTTGCACAATGCGGCATTTTTTCACCTTTTGAAAACGCAATAATATTTTCAGCGGCCAATTTTGCCATTCCGTTTCTGGCTTCGACTGTTGCCGAACCGATATGTGGTAAAATACAAACATTGGAAAGCCCCAAAATCGGATCATCGTGCAGCATCGGCTCCGGATTGGTCACATCAAGACCGGCTCCCCAAATCTCTTTTTTGGTAAGTGCATTGTAAAGATCAACCTGATTATGGAAACCGCCTCTTGCAGTATTGATGAAAATTGCATCCGACTTCATTTTTTTGAAAACGGATTCATTAAAAAGATCTGCATGCTCCTTTGTAAAATTCGCATGAATACTCAAAACATCAGATTGCTCAACCAATTCATCAAACGAAACATATTTTGCTCCAAGTTCATTTTCAGCTTCTTCATTATGGTTTCTGTTATGATAAATAATATTCATATCAAAGGCTCTTTTACACTTTTCTGCCATCTCAAAACCAATTCTTCCCAATCCGAAAACACCTAAAGTTTTGCCATACAGCTCCTGTCCTAAAGCATGCAACGGATCAAAATCTCCCCAATTATCAGATTTTACTCTTTCAAAATAATAACTGGCTCTTCTTGCAACCGATTGCATCAGTAAAAATGCGATATCAGAAGTAGCTCTGCTTAAAACATCGGGGGTATTTCCAACAGGAATATTTCTTTTGTTGGCTTCTCTAATATCAACATGATCAAAACCGACAGAATACAAAGCAATCGCTTTTATATTTGGACATTCATCAAAAAATTCTTTTCCATATTTATTTTGTCCGACATTAAGAATGATATCAGAATCTTTGCAGTATTGCAGCCATTCTTCCTGTGAAAGATTTGAGTTTTCAGGAATTACTACTTCAAGTCCGGCTTCCTCAAGCATTTTAATTCCAATTTCCGGAATTCTTTTGTTTATGAATACTTTCATCTTTATTTAATTAAATTTTATTAATAAAAAAACCTCACTCCTTTTAAAAGTGAAGTTCTAATTCTGTTAATATTATTTTTCCTTATCTGAATCTGAATCATCCTTATTTTTTTTCCAAAACTTCATATATATATTTATTAGCATGAGAAAAAAACCTTGTTTTGTAACTTCCTTATTCTGACTTCTTATTATTCAGGTAATCTTTTACCTAATTCCATAATAAGTATAAAGTGATTGGGTTTAAAAAATGAATTCAATTTTTAGACCGAAATGACTTAGAATTATTATTTTAGAATTTACAGTTTAATTATTTTAATCTGACCAATTCCCCTTTTCTTTTCACGATATTTTTATAATCCCATTGAATTTCTTTAGATTTTTCGATCCATTTTTTTAAATCATCTTCATTAATCTCACCTTTATCATTAAAAAAGATTGACGCATCCTGAAATTTTTCACCTTCGATATTCAGCTTTGTTTCGTTAAAAGATTTTCCGCTCCAAAACATGAGTCGGATTCCTTTTTTCTGTTTGCTGTAACCGACAATTGGATTTCCTTCCAGAAACCAGACAGGATGACCATGCCAGATTTTTGACTCCAAACTGTTTAAATTTTCACCAATCAATTCAGATAATTTTGAGCAGATTTCCTGATCAGATTCAGTTTGTGAGCCGTTATAATTTTGGATTTCGGGATTCATGTTTTTAAATTTAATTTTTAAAAAAATTGCGGATTTTATATTCCCTAGGAATTCAAGCTCATTTTGTGAAAATTAAATTATAAAAACTTTGCTGAGATTCCCAAAGAGTATTTGTAAAAAAATTCAAACTAAAATTATTGATTGGTATTATTTAACATCGGGACAAATTTATACGCTCCGAATTCTTCTTTTTCAAATTCTGTCGGTGAAGTTTTGGTAAATCTATACAAAACCTGTTCGTCAGTCTGACCTAAAGGAATGACCATTTTTCCGCCCACCTTTAACTGTTTTAATAATTCTGTCGGTAAAACTGCAGCACCACACGTTACGATAATTTTATCAAAAGGTGCAAAAGTCGGAAGTCCGGCAAAACCGTCACCGAAACTCTGAAATTTCGGATGCAAGTGAAGTTCTCTGAACTTCTTCTTAGAAAAATCAAACAGATCTTTCTGTCTTTCAACTGTATAAACCAAACCTCTCATCGCCAATAAAACTGCAGTTTGATATCCACAACCAGTTCCAATTTCAAGAACTTTTTCTCCAGCTTTTAATTGCAGCAATTCCGACTGTTCCGCAACCGTTGAAGGATGAGAAATCGTCTGATGCGACAAAATAGGGAAAGCGCGGTCTTCGTAGGCGAAATCTTCGAAAATACTTTCAATAAAAAGATGTCTCGGAACTTCATTCATCGCCGAAAGTACATTTTCATCGGAAATCCCGATCTTCTGACGGAGATACTCAACCAAAATCTTTCTTTTTCCTTTGTGTACGAATGAATCCTGCATTATTTTTCAGTAGTATTAGGTAATCGTTTATAGAGTTTTCACAAAAATAGCAAAAGAATCAGTACCTGTCAACCTAAAACCTATCATCTCTTTCCTAATACCTAAAATTGCTATATTTACAAAAATTAAAAAGCTATGTTAAAAGCAGGTTTGGTAGGCGCCGGACATTTAGGAAAAATACATTTGAAACTTCTGAATCAGTCAGATAAATATGATTTTATTGGTTTTCACGATAAAGATGCAGAAAACGGTAAAAAACTCGAAGCTGAATTCGGTTACAAATATTTTGAAAATCTTGAAGAATTATTGGGGCAAATCGATATGTTGGATATTGTAACCCCAACCATTTATCATTACGATTATGCACTGAAAGCAATCGAAAAAGGCCTTCATTTTTTCATTGAAAAACCCGTTACCCAAACTCTTGAACAGGCTGAAGAAATTCTTTACAAATGTCGCGAACATGGTATTAAAGCACAGGTTGGACACGTAGAAAGATACAATCCAGCATTTATCGGAGCAAAAGATTACATTCAAAATCCGATGTTTATTGAAATTCACCGTTTGGCGGAATTTAATCCTCGCGGAACGGATGTTTCGGTGGTTTTAGATTTAATGATTCATGATCTTGATATTTTATTGAGCGTTGTGAAATCAAAAGTAAAAAACATTCACGCAAGCGGAGTTTGTGTAGTCAGCAAAACTCCTGATATTACAAATGCAAGAATAGAATTTGAAAACGGATGCGTCGCAAACCTGACAACGTCGAGAATATCAATGAAGGCAATGAGAAAAAGCAGATTTTTCCAGAAAGATGCTTATATATCGGTCGATTTCTTAGAGAAAAAAGCAGAGGTGATCCGAATGAAAGATGCTCCGGAAAACCCTACTCCATTTGATATGATTATTGAAAATGCGGAAGGTGAAAAAAATCAGATTTTATTTGAATACCCAAACATTCAGCCGAATAATGCTATTTTGGATGAACTGGAAAGTTTTGCAGACGCTATTTTGGAAGATAAAAATGTAGAAGTTTCCTTAGAGGACGGAACGGAAGCTTTGAAGGTGGCTTTGGAAATTATGAAGTTGATTTCTTGATTTTTTTTAAACATAAATCATAAGAATATTTTTCACAAATACACAAAAAAATTACTAATACATATCAATAAGAACAGACTGTCAAGTCCGTTTTTTCATTAGCAAAAATCTGATTAACAAAATCCTAACCATCCAATTTTGTCATTCCGTAGGAATCTCAACGGTTGAAAGATCAAAGACTTTGTTTAGATTTCTACGGAAGAACAGAAAGAATTACAAGCGCAATTATTTTCATTTCAATTAATATTTTTAAATTTTCATTCAACAAATTTTAAATATCTTTGTTTACACTTTAATATTCAATTTTAAAAATCCCTTAATATTTAAAATAATCAAAACCATGAAAAGAGCCATCCTATTATCCGCCCTTTTATTGTCTCAATTTGGGACATCACAGTTATTAAAAACAAATGGACAGAAAATCGTCAACGACAAAGGTGAAAATATTCAGTTGAGAGGCCTCGGTTTAGGAGGCTGGATGTTACAGGAAGGTTATATGCTGAAAACTGCAGATTTTGCCGGACCGCAATTTAAAATTAAAGAGAAAATTACAGAATTAATTGGTGAAGACGGAATGAATGAATTTTACAAAGCTTACCTAAAAAATGGAATTGCAAAACAGGATATTGATTTTTTAGCAAAGGCAGGATTTAATTCTGTACGACTTCCGATGCATTATAATCTCTACACTTTACCCATTGAAAAAGAATCTGTAAAAGGACAAAACACATGGTTGGAAGAAGGTTTTAAAATGACTGATGATTTATTGAAATGGTGTAAAGACAACAAAATTTATTTGATTCTTGATCTTCACGCCGCTCCGGGAGGGCAAGGAAATGATGCCAATATTTCAGACAATGACAAATCAAAACCCTCACTTTGGGAAAGCGAGGAAAATCAGAAAAAGACCATTGCACTTTGGAAAAAATTAGCAGAAAGATATAAAGATGAAGTATGGATTGGAGGTTATGATCTGATCAACGAACCCAACATCAATTTCACAGGAAAAAATCCTAACGGAACTGATGAAATGTCAAATGCTCCTCTTTGGAAATTACAAAAGGAAATCACAGAAGCCATTCGTCAGGTTGATAAGAAACATATTATTTTCCTTGAAGGGAATGGTTGGGGAAATAATTATAATGGATTGATTCCGATTTGGGATAAAAATATGGCGTTCAGTTTTCATAAATACTGGAATTACAATAACGATGAAACACTGAAATTTGCTTTAGATCTGCGAGAAAAGCACAATATGCCAATTTGGCTGGGTGAAACCGGAGAAAATTCTAACGTTTGGTTTACAGAACTGATCCAGCTTTTAGACAAACACAATATTGGCTATGCTTTCTGGCCTATGAAAAAAATTGACAATATCGCAGGAATCACCAATGTAAAAATCACTCCTGAATATCAAAAGCTTTTAGATTACTGGAAAAACGGAGGCGAAAAACCTTCAAAAGAATTTGCAAAAAAAACATTAATGACAATCGCCGAAAATTATAAATTTTCTAATGTTGAAATCAAAAACGATGTGATCGACGCAATGTTCAGACAAACTAAGGAAAATTCTACAAAACCATTTAAAAACCATCAGATTCCCGGAAAAATATCTGCTGCGGAGTATGATTTGGGAAGAATGGGATCAGCTTACGAAGACAAGGATTTCATTAATCTTTGGGTAAGTGATGAAGCAAAAAGATCAGAATGGAATTCCGGAAATCAACTGAGAAATGATGGTGTTGACATTTATAAATCAAAAGATAATCAATATTATGTGGGAAAAACTGAAGCTGGAGAATGGCTGCAATACACCATCAATTCTAAAACAGAAAAGAATTATACTTTTGATATAAACTATTCAAGTGAAAATGATGGAAAAATCAGAATCGAAAATGCCTCCGGAAAACAATTGACAACTGTTTCGCTAACTTCTACAGGAGGAAATGAAAGCTGGAAAACATCTTCCACAAAAGGAATTAACCTCAAAAAAGGAGAAAATAAAATCAGAATCTATTTTGAAAACAACGGAGTCAATCTGAATTATTTTGAATTGAAATAGGAAAAAATCTTAAATTGCAAATCCCTTTTAGTTTCTAAGAGGGATTTTTTTAACCAAAATATTATGAAAAAAACAGCACTTCTTTTTCTTTTAATTTCCGCATTTACTTTTGCGCAAAGCTCAGCATTAGAACAGAAAATCAATTCAATTGTAAAAGATAAAAAAGCAACCGTCGGAATTTCGGTTCTTGGGCTTGAAAATGGTTTTAAATACAATAAAAATTCAGAAAAAAAACTTCCGATGCAGAGTGTTTTTAAGTTTCATATTGCTGCTGCAGTCTTAGATTTTGTTGAAAAAGGAAAGCTTTCTCTGGATCAGAAAGTTGTTTTAAATCAATCAAATTTACTTGAAAATACATGGTCGCCACTTCGGGATAAATATCCTAATGGAAATCCCGGAGTTCCTCTAAGTGAAATTCTTGAATTTACTGTTGCAAGAAGTGATAATAACGGGTGTGACATTATGCTGAAACTTTTGGGAGGTACACAGACCGTTCAGAAATTTATGGATTCTAAAGGCGTGAAAGGTTTTCAGATCAAATATAACGAAGCCGCCATGCACAAAGACTGGAACGTACAGTATGAAAATTACAGCATGACACAATCTGCCGTTGATGTTTTAAAGAAATTTTATGACGGAAAATTACTTTCAAAAAAATCTACAGATTATCTGATGAAAGTGATGCTCTCAACATCAACCGGACTGAATAAACTGGTCGAGCAACTTCCCAAAAACACCCCCGTTGCAAGAAAAACGGGAGCTTCCGGAAAAAACAATGCAGGCTTAACAGGCGCAGAAAATGAAATCGCAATCGTTACTTTGCCAAACGGAAAACATTACGCAATTGCCGTATTTGTAAGCAATTCCATGGAATCTGATGCTACAAATTGCAAGATGATTTCTGATATTTCGAAAGTAGTTTGGGATCATTTTAATAAGTAAATTTTAAAGCTTATTTTTAGGCTTGAAAATTGCCATTGACTCAGTTTAATGATAATGGTAATTTAAAAATTTAGATATGAAAAATTTAATCATAACCTTTTCTATATTCTGCAGTGCGTTTGTTTTTGCACAGAAAAGCAACAACTATATAGAGATAAGTTACTCAAGTATCTGCTGCGGTACTCCGTCAACCAATCCGGTAATGACTTACATTAATGAGTTCCAGAAAAAAAATAAAACCAAAGCTTTGGAAGTCCTTCAACAACCAGGATTGGGAAGAGAGGGCGAATTTAATCTTTACATCAGCACCGATCAGTTATCAAAAATTCAGAAGACACGTTTTCTGAAAGGTCTTCAGTCTGCAATTTCTTCACAAAACGACAAAAGAAATCAAAGCAGTGACGGAATTGTCAATTTTGATGGATCTAAAATGGTTACGAAGGCTGATTTAACAAAAATTAAAAACTTAATTATCTATAAAAATAATTTAAAACTAAATAAGGAAAAATGATCAAAAACATTGTAGTTATCGGGGCCGGAACCATGGGAAACGGTATTGCACATACCTTCGCACAAAGCGGTTTTAATGTAAATTTGGTTGATGTATCTCAGGATGCATTAGACAAAGGAATAAAAATCATCACCACCAACCTTGACAGAATAATTGCAAAGGGAAACCTTACAGAAGAACAAAAATCAGAAACTTTAGGTAACATTAAAACTTTTACAGAACTTAAAGATGCAGTGACAAACGCTGATCTTGTGGTAGAAGCTGCAACAGAAAATCAGGATCTGAAACTGAAAATCTTTGCTCAAATGGACGAATTTGCTCCTGAAAATTGTATTTTATCAACCAATACTTCATCAATTTCTATTACTAAAATTGCGGCTGCGACAAAAAGAGCAGATAAAGTAATCGGCATGCATTTTATGAATCCTGTTCCGATCATGAAACTGGTTGAGATCATCAAAGGCTACTCTACTTCTAAAGAAACTTTTGACTCGATCTATGAAATGAGCAAGACTTTAGGAAAAGTTCCTGTAGAAGTAAACGATTATCCAGGTTTCGTGGCAAATAGAATTTTGATGCCGATGATCAACGAATCAATCGAAACTTTATATAATGGCGTTGCCGGAGTTGAAGAAATTGATACCGTAATGAAATTAGGAATGGCTCACCCGATGGGACCACTTCAATTGGCAGATTTCATTGGTCTTGACGTTTGTTTAGCAATTTTAAATGTAATGTACGATGGTTTCAAAAATCCTAAATATGCTCCGAATCCGTTATTAGTCAACATGGTAATGGCAGGGAAATTAGGGGTGAAATCAGGGGAAGGTTTTTACGATTATTCGGAAAGCAAAAAAGCAGAAAAAGTGGCGAAAATGTTTTCAAAATAGCTTCTCGAGTGATAAATTTTGAATTATAAGTTATAAATTTGGCTGCAATCTATGTGCAACCAATGAAACTTAAAGAAAAATACATTCAGATATCATTGGTCATCATTACTTTAGTGATGACCATTTTGCGTTTTTTACTCAATGAAAAAGGCAGAACAAATCCGGATTCCATTCGTTATATGAGATTTGCGCATGTTTTTCCTGAAATAGATAATACGACAACGCCTCTTGGGTATCCGCTTTTTATTAAATTCTTTACGTTTTTCGGAACCGATGAATTTTGGTCGAGTAAAATTGTTGGAATTTTTTCTTTTTTGTTCATCGTTTGTTTTGCATGGAGAAAAAATTTCTTCTTAAAGGAAACGATTGTTATCTGTTCATTATTCAGTTTTCTGTCTATATTTGCTTTCACAATGAGTGAAGCCTTGATTTTACCTTTTGTCTTTCTTTTTACTTATTGCTCAAATCAAATCATCAACGCAAAATTGACAGGAGAAAAAGCTGTTTTTTATCTTTCAATCTCTTTAATTGCCCTTTATAATATAAGATACAGCTCTCTTTTCTTTATCGGAGGAACCGGGTTTTTCGGATTATTATTTTGGAAAAAAGCATACTCAAAGATCTTCATTGTTTCCGCAATTGTCGGATTAGGCTTTATTATTGGGTATAAATTTCTGTTCATAGATTATTTTAACTCCAGTTATCTGGATACATTTTTAGAAATTGGTCTTTACCCAACATCAAAACTGCTTGCAGAATTTGGTCAGGGATTGGCGACCACATTCAATCCATTTATTCATATCTCAAATCCTGCAGGTGGAATGATTAATTATGCCATCTACGGAATTGGAATCATTAATATTGTGTTGATGATGTATTTATTTTTAAGCAAAAAATTAAACGAATCAGAAAAATTCATATTAACTATTGGAGTTTTCGGGATTATCTGTTCCTATTTTATTCAGTATTTTTATGCAATAACGCCTTTGGATTACAGATTACTTGCCCCATTTTCTTTCATGATCTGGTTATTGTATTTCAAAAAAATGTTTGAAAATTTTGGCTCAAAAGTGTATGCAATAGGATTTCTTAGCCTTTGTTCAGGGCTTTTGTTTACCATACTTTCCAAAGGTAATTATCTGGAAAACCGAAGAGCAATAACACAATTTTTAAAAAATGAAAAGCTCGAAAAAACTCCGTTATTATACTATCTGGAAAACGAAGAAGATCTGGAAAAAATACAAATCGCAGAACTGATAAGCACTGTAAATCCTAATATTGATCTTACTTTTAAACCTTCCGACACCTTAAAAAGAAAGACATTAACGTATTACAAAGTTTTACAAAAAATTAAAATCGACAAGAATAAATATCAATAATTTTATTTATCTTTGAGAAAGTTTAAACATTAAAAAAATGAAATTACCAAAGTTTTTATTAGCGGACAATTCGGAATTTCCTGAAGATTTATTTGTAGTTCATACAGAATATCCAAGATTCATATTGAATGTTGAGGAAGAGGAAGTTGAATGGTTAGATGATCTAGAAGGCGACGATGAAGAAACTATGGCAGATGAGGCTACAAAGGTTGTAGAAGCTGCATTCAAATGGTGTGATGAAGAGTTGGCGAAATACGACGAAGAAGAGGAAGAATAATCAATTTTATTACTCATAAAAAAAGGAACTCAGATTTGAGTTCCTTTTTTATTTTTATTCAGCTTTATTAAATTTCAATAATAAAAGATTATCCTGATACAGTTCCAAAGTATTTCCGGAAACAACGTACTTATTTACTTTTCCTATCATACTCATAAAATTCTGTTCTACACTCATATTATCACAAGCCATTTTTGTAGATCCTAATTGAGAAGCTGTAAAAGTTCCTGAAGCAGCATCTGTAGCCAGTGTTCCAAAGTAGCTGTTACATCCTGCATTTCCATTCACCTTTGTTCCTTCAATATTCAGCGTTGGTGTTTTTCCTTTTACATTATCTGCCAATACCCACTTGGTCGCAGCAATTGAAGGTTGAGATTTTCCTACTTTTGACGACGAAGAACTAGCCATTGTTCCGCAAGAAGCCAGAAAAGCAACTGTGCATATACTTAAAAAAAGATTTTTCATTTTTTTCTTTTTTGATTTAAACCAAATTTACGGAAATTATATTATCTAAACAGCTTTCAGAGGATTTTATTGTTTTGTGAAATACAAATCTCTAATGTTTAAAGATTAAAACTTATAGTTTGTCATTCCGTAGGAATCTCAGCTTTATTATTTAATTAGTTTAGATTCCTCCGGAATGACAAACTTTGTGAAAATCAAGTGTACTTAAAAAAGCCCGCTTTATATTAATAGCATTACGATCTCAATTCAGCATTGAATTCTTTCTGGAAAGATTTGATCAAAGAATCCATTACTTCTGAAATTTCTTTTTCTTCCAATGTTTTTTCTTCATTTAACAATTCAAAGCTCATTGCGTAAGATTTTTTGCCTTCAGGAAGATTTTTCCCTTCGTAAACATCAAATAAATTAATGTTTTTAATGAAAGGAGATTTATTCTTTTTCGCAGTTTGATATAATTCCTGATACGTAATATTTTTATCAATCAGTAAAGCTAAATCTCTTCTGATCTTATTAAATTTCGGAATATCTTTAAATTTAAGTTCGTTTTTAGAACGTAATTCCTGAGCAAATTCCAATTCGATTTCTGCATAGAAACAGTCCTGATCAATATCAAAATCTTTCAGCATCTGTGGAGCAACTTTTCCGATTCTTACCAAAGTTTTCCCTTCAGATTCGTAAGCTAAAGCATCAGAAAATCTCTCGTCGGACAAAGCAACTTCTTTATAATCAATCGCTAATTTTTCCAGTAAAACTTTCACATAAGCTTTTAAATTATAGAAATCAGTTGAAGATTTTGGTTGCAACCAGTTTTCAGCAGCATTTCTTCCGGTAACTAAAATTGCCAGTTGCTTTCTCTCTTCGTACTTTTCTTTCTTGTGGTAGATTTTTCCGAATTCGAAAAATTTAAGATCTTGGTTTTTTCTGTTGATATTGTAAACAGCATTCTGCAAAAGTCCTTCCAATAAAGACTTTCTCATAAACGCCAAATCGTTACTTAAAGGATTTAATAATTTCACAGCATCGGTTTCATCTTTTACAGAAGTCAGTGAATTGTTCATCACTTCGTTGAAACCTAAACCTTGTAAAGTTCTCGCCCAATTATTTTCTAGCTCATCCTGATCGTTTGCGCTCAACTTCACAGGTGTAAATGAAATCTTTTGAGGAGCTTCAATTTTATTGTAACCGTAAATTCTCAAAATCTCTTCAATCACATCGATTTCTCTTGTAACATCGGCTCTATAAGCAGGAACAGAGATTTCAAAACCGTTCTGAATTTCATTTAAAACCTGAATCTCAAGTGCTTTTAGAATTTCTTTTACTTTTTCTCTGTGAATTTTTGTACCTAAAATTTGCTCGATTTTTGAAAATCTGATAATTACATAGTTGTCTTCAATTTTCTTAGAATATTCTTCTAATAAATCTCCAACCAGATTCCCTTCCGCCAAATCCTGAATCATTTTGATTGCGTGAGTGATCGCAGTTCTTGTGATATTAGGATCAACTCCCCTTTCAAATCTGAAAGATGCATCAGTATTCAAACCGTGTGCTTTTGCTGCTTTTCTCACCGCAATAGGATTGAAATAAGCACTTTCCAAGAAGATTGTTTTTGTTTCACTTGAAACTCCCGAATTTGCACCTCCAAAAACTCCGGCAATACACATAGGATTATCTTTTCCGTCTTTAATGATGATTTCAGAACCATTTAAAGTTCTTTCAACACCATCTAAAGTCGTAAATTTTGTTCCTTCGGCAACAGTTCCTACTTTCACTTTCTTATCTGCAATTTTATCTGCATCAAAAGCGTGAAGCGGCTGTCCGAAACCGTGAAGAATATAGTTGGTAATGTCTACAATATTGTTAATCGGACTCAATCCGATTGCTTTTAATCTGTCCTTCAGCCAAGAAGGAGATTCCGCAATTTTCACGTTTTCGATTACGGCTCCGATGTATCTTGGTGTCAATTCAGCATCTTCAATCTCTAAGGTAAATTCATGCGAACCTTCATTATTTAAAGCAACTGAAGATACTTTTTCAAAATCACCTTTCTGCTGATTGGTAGAAAGAAACGCATACAGATCTCTTGCAACACCATAATGAGACATCGCATCGGTTCTGTTTGGCGTTAAACCAATTTCAAAAACCTCATCATTTGTCAATTCAAAATAATCCGCAAAATTTTTCCCTACTTCATATTTTGCTTCATCTAAAACCATGATTCCGCCGTGATCGTCGCTTAGTCCCAATTCGTCTTCAGCGCAGATCATTCCCTGTGAAACCTCACCTCTGATTTTAGCGGCTTTAATTTCAAAAAAATTTCCGGTTTTATCATAGATTTTAGTTCCTACAACTGCTACAGGAACAGTTTGCCCGGCTTCAACATTCGGAGCACCGCAAACGATCTCCAAAATCTTTCCGTTTCCTACATCTACTGTTGTTTTCTTTAATTTATCTGCATTCGGATGCTTTTCGCAGGTCAAAACTTTTCCTACTACCACACCTTCCAAACTTCCTTTTACGCTTTCAAATTTCTCTATCCCTTCTACTTCAAGACCTATATCCGTAAGAAATTCACCGATTCTTTCAGATTTCAATTCCGTTTTAATATAGTCTTTCAGCCAGTTGTTTGATATTTTCATCCTTTAATTTTGAAAATTTATTTTGAATTTTTTCAAGTTACAAATGTCGTGTTTTTTTGAGAAACAGAGAAATTTTTAACCTTTCAACTGAGCCTAAAAAACAAAAAAGAGGCTGAAAAATCAACCTCTTTTCATATTTATTAACATTAAATATTACAATCCGATTACCGGCATTGATAACATTAAGATGTTTTCGTTTTCTTCAAGACCATCAAGCGGCTCAATGATTCCCGGTCTGTTTGGCTGAGACATTTTCATAGTAATGTCATCTGCTCCCAGAATACCCAACATTTCTGTTAAGAATTTAGAACTGAATCCGATATTAATATCCTCACCGTTATAATCACAAGGAATCTGCATATCTGCTTTGTTTGCATATTCCGTATCTTCCGCATGAAGATGAAGAATGTTTGCAGACAATTTAAATCTAACCTGATTCGTTGATTTATTCGACATGATAGAAGCTCTTTTGATCGCTCCCAACAACAAGTTTCTGTTGATTGTCAAAACATTTGGGTTCTCTTTAGGAATTACCGCAGTATAGTTCGGATATTTTCCGTCGATTAGTCTACAAATCCAGATATGTTTACCAAAAGTAAATTTAGCCATATTTTCGTTGAAGTCGATGGTGATGTCTTCGTTTGAACTTGCTAAAATATTTTTGAAAATGTTTAAAGGTTTTTTAGGCATGATGAATTCCATTGGCTCGGCATTCATCAAATCTGTTCTTTTATAAACAACCAATCTGTGAGAATCGGTAGAAACAAAATTGGTTTCCGTTTCTCCAAACTGGAATAAAACTCCCGTCATCACAGGACGAAGCGAGTCGTTACTTGTAGCAAAAAGAGTATTTGTCAAAGCTTCAGATAAAACTCCTGCAGGCATCGTCACGCTTTGGGCAGCGTCAAATTCCGGAAGTTCAGGATAATCGTCTGCATTGTCTAATGCTACAGCAAAATTATCTTTTTCATCTAAAATCTCAAGTTGACTTCCCGTACCTTCTGCATTGTCTTTTACAACAAGAGTTAATGGCTGTTCACCATAGGTCTTGATAAAATCCTGAAAAATTTTAGCAGGGACAGCAAATTTACCTGCATCGTCAGATTTTACATCTAAAGAAGTCACCAAAGTTGTTTCGCCATCAGACGCTGTAATGGTAAGGTTATTTTCGTTTAACTCAAAAAGATAATTTTCTAAAATTGGTCTCGATTGAGAGCTTGATATTACGCCACTTACAGTTTGCAATGCTTTCTGAAGTTCACCACTTGAAATAATAAATTTCATAGATTTAAAAATAAGTTTTTACAAATATAACAAATACAAAACAGATAGAAAAGAATAATACTGCGAGTTATTAACAACCATCAAAAGAATTTAATTTTTCGTAAAATTATTTAATCAACTATCTTTGCTTAGTATCAATTTTAAAAATGAGAAAACCGCCTATTTATAAAAGTTTCATGAATGCTTTCCGTGGCGTTTTTATGATGTTGAAATCTGAAAGAAATTTTCAGCTGGAGTTTCTGGCTTTTTTAATTAATCTTTTTCTGATATTCTATTTAAAACTTTCCAATATTGATACGATTCTAATTTTAATTGTTTCTTTTGGAGTTTTAAGTGCTGAAATTTTAAATACAGCAATTGAAAAAATTTGTGATATCATACATCCTGAGTTTGATAAAAGAATTGGTTTTATTAAAGATATTTCGGCAGGTGCGGTTATTTTGATGACAATCGTTTCTGTTATTGTTGGAATTTTTGTTTACTGGAAGTATATTTTTTAATATTCACAATGTTTGTCATTCCGTAGGAATCTCGACAAAGTGATATGTTAAGTTTTAGTTAAGCCACTTGATTGATTTCAGAAAAAAGACTAAAGCTCATTCCTATTGATTAGAGGTTTACTTTTCACCGCAGATTTGAGGCATTTATGTAATAATTGTATTCATGTTTAAAATTATTTTCTGACATAAATAAAACCTTTTTTTCCAGACTTAAAAGCCGTTTCAATTCTTTTATAATCATCAACTTCATATTCATCAGCCTGAAGAATTTCCTCTTCAGTCACTTCAAATAAAATTCCTCCAATTTCATCTTTAACATCTCCTGAAAACTCTAAAATCGGATGGTATTTTTGACTGCTTTTTCTCAAAACTTCGGGATCAGTGATTTCCAATATTTCAATTTTATAACCTGTTAGAATATCTTTTTCTCCTTGCAAAATTCTTCCGAAGGTTTCAATTTGAACTTGTTCTTTTTGTAGCGTTCCGTAGGAAAATAAGTTTGGCATTGATAAAATTGGTTTTAAAAATAAAATAATTTTGAACCATTCAGATTCTAATTAATAATTATTGAAATGCTTCGTCAGACTCATTATGACATCTCTAATACTAAATGCTTATTCCGGTGAAAATAATCAATTCAAAATTATTGTAATTTTTTTATGTGATTCTATAATTTCAATTAAAATTTCGAATAAGGTTTGTCCGTTTCCGCCAATCAATTCATCCAGTTTTTGTTGAATTAATTTTACATTAAAAGGTTTTCCCTGTCTGATTTTATTCACGTAAAATTCTTTAGTTAAATCAAATCCTAAATCTTCTTTTGACTTCTGAGAATCCTTCCAAACAATTTCTAATTCTTCATTATTTTCAAATACACCAAAACCTCCATAAAGAATATCATCAAAGCCATCCAGCGTTCCTACTTTCCATTCCACATCTTTCATTAAGACATTAGAAACTTCTTCGTAGAAACCCTCCAAATTAGAAAAATGGCTGCCATTGATGACAGCCATTTTCTTTTTATTGTTATTTGAAGTATTCAACTCCGTTTTTGAATATATTATGATAATTCGCAGTTGGAATATTCTTCATCAAACCTTCTGCAAAACGTTCAGGATGTCCCATTCTACCATAGATTTTTCCGTCCGGACTTGTAATCCCTTCAATTCCAAATAATGAATTATTTGGATTGAATGGCATTCCGTGAGCAACATTTCCGTCTAAATCTAAATATTGAGTAGCAATCTGTCCATTCTCATATAACTTATGAATTTCCTCTTCCGAAGCCATAAAACGACCTTCACCGTGAGAAATCGGAATGGTAAAAACCTGATCTTTCATTCCTTTCAACCAAGGCGATTCGTCATTCAGAACTTTCACGTTGACCATTTGAGAAATATGTCTTCTGATTGCATTGTGAGCCAACGTTGGAGAGTTTTCATCCAAATCTTTGATTCTTCCGTAAGGCAGCAATCCGGATTTAACCAGAGCCTGAAAACCGTTGCAGATTCCGATGACCATTCCATCTCTGTCGAGCAATTCGTGAACAGCATTTCGCATCTTTTCATTCTTCAAAACATTCACGATAAACTTAGCAGAACCATCCGGTTCGTCACCCGCAGAAAACCCTCCGGAGAATGCTAAAATTTGCGACTGTTTAATTTCTTCAACCCATGCATCAATGCTTTCATCAAGCAACTGATGATTGATATTAATCAAAGGCAAACTGCTTACAATTGCGCCTTCTTTTTGGAATGCATTCAGTGTGTCATACTCGCAGTTTGTTCCTGGAAAGACCGGAGCGAAAACTCTTGGCTGTGCAATTCCGTGTTTTTTAATAATGACGTTTCTTGGATTGATTGAGTTGAATTTTTCATCAATTTCAACCGTTAATTTTTCTTTTTCAAATGTAGGGAAAAGATTTTCAAATGTTCTTATATTAACTTCAAGTAATTTTTCAATTTCAAAACTCAAATTATTGATTTTCAAAACATTTAAATTTTGAACCTCACCGATTAATTGAAGATTAACAGAACTTAGTTCTTCAGTTGATTCTATGATTAAACTTCCAATATTCTTAGTAAGTAAAACATTATCATCTGCAATATTAATTTCAGCACCTAATCTGTTTCCGAAACTCATTTTTGCTAAAGCAACAGCAACTCCACCTTCTTTCACTGTTTTTACAGAAACTATTTTTCCGGCTTTAATATTTTCAAAAATCAATTCAAAAATCACCTTCAAATTTTCATAGTTTGGAAGCCCGTTTTCCTGTGGAATATGATTGAAGAAACACAGTTTATTTCCTGCCTGTTTAAATTCCGGAGAGATGATATTTTTCTTTTCCCCATTAGCACAAGCGAAAGAAATCAACGTTGGCGGAACATTCAGATCCTGATACGTTCCACTCATCGAATCTTTACCTCCAATGGCAGCCAATCCGAAATTAATCTGAGCATCATAAGCTCCTAAAAGAGAAGCCAAAGGTTTGCCCCATTTTTCTGGATTCTGACCTAATTTCTCAAAATATTCTTGGAAACTGAATCTGATATTTTTGTAATCGCCACCCATTGCAACGATTTTCGCAACACTTTCTACAACTGCGTAAGAAGATCCCAGTAAAGAATTCTGCTTAGAAATCTCCGCATCGAATCCCCAACTCGCCAAAGAAACCGTTTCGATATTTTTTGCTCCGATGATTGGCAATGTCTGAACACTTCCTTCCATCAAAGTCTGTTGATATTTTCCACCTAAAGGCATCGCAACCGTAGTCGCACCAATCGATGAATCAAACATTTCTAACAAACCTTTTTGAGAAGCAACATTTTTATCGCTTAATATTTTTAAGAAATTCTCTTCATTGAATGATGGAGTTTCTTCTTTTACTTCACTAAGGTGAGTAATTTTCACCTCCTGGCTTTTTGAACACCCGTTCGTATCTAAAAAAGCTCTTGAAAGATCAACAATTTTATCACCTTTCCAGAACATCTGCATTCTTCCTGAATCTGTTACTTTTGCAACCTCAACGGCAACAATATTTTCAGCTTCACAGAATTTAATGAACTGCTCTTTATCTTTTGGTTCAACCACAACTGCCATTCTTTCCTGAGATTCAGAAATTGCAAGTTCAGTTCCGTTCAAACCTTCATATTTTAAAGGTAGGACATCTAAATTAACTTCCAAAGAATCAGCGATTTCACCAATGGCTACAGAAACTCCACCCGCTCCGAAGTCGTTTGATTTTTTAATTAATCTCGTTACTTCAGGATTTCTGAATAATCTCTGGATTTTACGTTCTTCAACGGCATTTCCTTTCTGCACTTCAGAACTCATCGTGTGAATCGAAGTTTCGTCCTGTTCTTTCGAACTTCCGCTCGCTCCACCAACACCATCACGACCTGTCGCACCACCTAAAATGATGATAGAATCACCCGCTTCAGGTTTTTCACGTCTTACCCAATCCACAGGAACCGCTCCGGCAACGAAACCAACTTCCATTCTTTTGGCTTTGTAGCCTTCATCATAGATTTCAGAAACCATTGTAGTCGCCAAACCAATTTGGTTACCGTAAGAAGAATATCCGTTTGCAGCCTGTTTTGTGATTGTTTTTTGAGATAATTTCCCCGGTAAAGTTTTATCTACAGGCTCCAAAACATCAGCAGCACCCGTCAATCTCATCGCCTGGAAAACGAAAGAACGTCCGGACAAAGGATCTCTGATCGCACCACCTAAACACGTTGAAGCACCTCCAAAAGGCTCAATTTCTGTAGGGTGATTGTGTGTTTCGTTTTTGAATAATAAATACCACGGTTCTTTTTTACCATCGTATTCAGCTTCAATCTGGATCGTACAGGCATTGATCTCGTCAGAAACTACCAAGTTCTCCAAATTGCCTGTTTTATGGAAATATCTTCCGCAAACTGTTGCCAGATCCATTAAAGAAATAGGTTTTAATTCGCGTCCTAAAAATTTTCTTTTTTCAATATAATCATTGAAAATAGTTTCCAATGTATGTTTAAACTGTCCTTCGAATTCAATATTTGACAATTCCGTTTCAAATGTTGTGTGACGACAGTGGTCGCTCCAATAGGTGTCTAGAACTTTTAATTCAGTTTCCGTAGGATTTCTTTTTTCAGTTTTAAAATATTCCTGTATGAATTTCAAATCATCCAAACCTAATGCAAAACCGTGACTGTTAAAGAATTCTTCCAACTGAGCATCATCAAAATTGATGAAATTGTCGTGAATCAAAACTTTTGACGGAGTTTCTTCTGCAGGAATATTCAGCGTTGATAAATCTTTCTCCTGAGATTCCACTTTATTGATCAAAAGGTCTTTGATTTTAGCTAAATCATCTTCAGAAACACCTTCAAACTCGATCAACTTACCGCTTCTCACTTTAGACTTCTCATTTTCAGTTAGTAAAGCGATACATTGTTGGGCAGAATCGGCACGCTGATCGTATTGTCCCGGCAAAAATTCCATTGCAAAATGGATTCCTTGCGCAGGATTTTCTTCGTGTAAAATATCAGTAACAGGATCAACGAAAGTGCTATTAACCACTTTTCCGAACTCGCCATCGTTCAAATTGAAAATATCGTACACATTGTACACTTTTACATTTTTGATAGACGGAACCACCGCTTTTACTTCATCAAAAATCTTTGGACTTTCTACATCGAAAATACCTCTTTTTTCTACGAAAATTCTTTTGTTATTAGACATTAGATGTCAGATATTTATTAGATTTATTTTTAATTTTTTGACTGAAATTTAATTAATGACAAACCTTCGCAGCCCGACTTGAGCGGAGGTCCTTCGACAAGCTCAGGATAAACTACAAGCGGATAAAGCTGCCCTAATTATTAAATTTCATTTTATCACAAACTTTGCTAATCACACAGATTGAACAAAGTAAAAAATGCAGCCGAAAAGACTGCATATGATTTATACTTTAAGATCAGCTTCTAATCCTATCAGGTCTTTGTTGGTATCAATGATCGGCTGAACTTCATTGGCGATGAATTCTTCCGTCTGAATTGGTGCAAAACCGATAAAGTTTTTAGGATCTAAAACCTCTTTTAATTTTGATTTATCTAATTTCAGAGAATGGTCGTTTAAGATTCTTTCGATCAGATCATTTTCTTTACCTTCTTCTTTTACTTTTTTAGACGCTTCCATTGAGTGAACTCTGATTACCTCGTGGATTTCCTGACGATCACCTCCTGCTTTTACTTCTTCCATGATAATATATTCTGTCGCCATGAAAGGAAGTTCTTCCATAATATGTTTGTTGATTCTGTTCGGATACACCACGATTCCATTCATGATGTTGTTCCAGATTAATAGAATCGCATCAACCGCTAAAAACGCCTGTGGAATGGTCAATCTCTTGTTTGCAGAATCATCCAAAGTTCTTTCGAACCATTGAGTTGAAGCCACCATTGCAGAACTTGTCGTCAAAGACATTACGTATTTTGCTAGAGCTCCGATTCTTTCGCTTCTCATTGGATTACGTTTGTAAGCCATTGCGGATGAACCGATTTGATTTTTTTCGAAAGGTTCTTCAATTTCTTTAAGATTTTGAAGAAGACGTAAATCATTAGTGAATTTGTGTGCAGATTGAGCGATATTTCCTAATAAAGCAACAACTTTAGCATCAATTTTTCTATCGTAGGTCTGCCCAGAAACTCCGAAAACTTTTTCGAAACCGAATCTTTTTGAAAGTTCTTTATCTAAATGTTTTACTTTAGAATAATCACCATTGAAAAGCTCCAAGAAACTTGCAGCAGTTCCTGTAGTTCCTTTTACTCCTCTAAAACGTAGAGTTTCAAGGAAGAAGTCAAGTTCCTCAATATCAAGAACTAAACTTTGTAACCAAAGTGTGGCTCTTTTTCCAACAGTAGTTAACTGAGCCGGCTGGAAGTGAGTAAATCCTAACGTTGGAAGATCTTTATATTGAATGGCAAAATCAGACAGATTTTTCATTACGTTAACCAACTTTTTCTTTAAAATTAAAAGTCCGTCACGGATTTGAATTAAATCTGTATTATCTCCTACAAAAGCTGAAGTTGCTCCCAAGTGAATAATTCCCTTCGCTGAAGGTGCAACGTCACCATAAGCGTGAACGTGCGCCATTACATCATGACGGAATTTTTTCTCATACTCTGCTGCTTTATCATAATCGATGTTTTCAGCATTAGCTTTCAACTCAGCGATTTGCTCGTCTGTGATGTCAAGACCTAAGTCTTTTTCGATTTCAGCAAGGGCAATCCAAAGTTTTCTCCAATTTTGGAATTTGTTATTATGTGAAAAGTTAAATAACATTTCTTCGCTCGAATAGCGCTCTTCCAATGGATTTTTGTAGGAATTCATTCTTTCTTTTACTTTTTAGATATGCAAAAATACGGTTTTTGATTGAGAGAGAAAAATCGTTTTTTCATATTTGAGTTTAGCAGATTTACTCAGAATTTTGACGACAAGAAGCACATTTTTTTATCATTCTTAATTAAATTTATTAACCATAATTAAATAAAAATAATTTGGAATCTTTATATATGTTATTTAAACCTTGTAATTCATTTAATACCTCCTCTGCCTCAAAATCAATTGAAAGCCGTATCTTTGCCCCGCAGAAAAAAAACAAGTATGAAATACGCAGAAAATATTCTCGAAACCATAGGAAATACACCTCTTGTAAAGATTAATAAAGTATTGGGAGAAGATTTCCCGGCACTGGTTCTTGCAAAAGTAGAAACTTTCAACCCAGGAAATTCCGTAAAGGACAGAATGGCTCTGAAAATGATTGAAGATGCTGAAAAAGACGGAAGATTAAAACCAGGCGGAACCATTATTGAAGGGACTTCAGGAAATACAGGGATGGGATTGGCTCTTGCAGCGATCATCAAAGGCTACAAATGTATTTTTGTGACTAACGCAAAACAATCTAAAGAAAAGTGCGACATTCTTCGTGCAGTGGGTGCTGAAGTTATCGTTTGTCCGACTGACGTAAAACCTACCGATCCACGTTCTTACTATTCAGTTTCAAAAAGATTGGCTAAAGAGACCGAAAACGGTTGGTATGTGAACCAATATGATAATTTATCAAACAGAGCAGCTCATTACGAGTCTACCGCTCCTGAAATCTGGGAACAAACCGATGGAAAACTGACTCACTTTTTAGTTGGAGCAGGAACAGGCGGTACAATTACCGGATGTGGAATGTACTTTAAAGAAAAAAATCCAAATATTAAAATAATCGGAGTTGATACTTACGGTTCTATCTTAAAAGAAATTCACGAAACTGGGGAGATCAATTTAGGAAATGCTTACACTTACATTACAGAAGGTATTGGCGAAGATATTCTTCCGGAAAACTACGATATGTCGGTTATCGATCATTTCGAAAAAGTGACTGATAAAGATGGAGCAATCTATGCAAGAAAATTAGCAAAAGAAGAAGGAATTTTCTGTGGATATTCTGCAGGAAGTGCGATGGCTTCTTTGGTTCAGATGAAAGATCAGTTCACAAAAGATGATGTGATTGTTGTTTTACTTCACGATCACGGTTCAAGATATGTAGGAAAAATCTACAACGATGAGTGGATGAAAGAAATGGGTTGGTTAGATTAGTTTTTAAATTAATTAGTAATCAGTTTAATAATAAAAAATCAGAGTAAAAACACTCTGATTTTTTTTATTGTCTGTAAATGTTTATTTCTGAACATTCTTCTTCACAGCCTGCTTCAGCAAATCAAAATCCGAAGGTTGCATTGATTTTTTCGGAAACATATAATTGAATTTTCCTTCTAAAGCGATAAATTTATCATCAATCTCAGCAGCCGAAAATTCTGTCCAAAGGCTTGTTTCTTTTTCGTTATTAAGATTTACTTTGAAAACCTTCGCATTAAATTGAATTTGATAAATCTCAGCATTTTCAAGCGTTTTCAGATATTTTACCACTTCTTTTTTCCATTTTGAAACTTTGTTGATCGCCAAAGAAAGGTACACTGCACACAACAGAAAGAGAAAGCTTACAAAGTATAAGATTCCAAATTTCTCTTTACTCAAATCATCTTTAAAAACAAATAATATCGCCAAAATGAAAGCAACAACTGCGGTCGTAATGAATTTTCCTTTTACGGAAGGCGAGAAAAACAGGCTTCCCTGATTTCCATGGAGATACACCTCTTCAAAATCTTTTCTGTTGATGTGTAAATTGATGATTTTATCGTCGTTCATTTTAAACATAGTATGGATATTAAAAGTTTACAAAACTAAATTAATTATCCGCATATTTATTACTAATTGCTGAAAGTTTATTCATCAGTTCGCGATTTCTTTGTCTGAGATCTTCCATTTTATGAAGCATATCGTGAATGACTTCCAACCCCGGAAGATTGATTTCGAGATCATAGTGCCAATTGACAAACCTTTCCAGAACGTGCAGATCCTGATATAAAAGATACCGGATTTCATTTTCAGTTTCTACATTCAATAAACCATTATCTACCAGTTCATCAAAAAAAGTGATTTCTATATTGTATATTTTTACGAGTTCTTCCCGTGATATTCTTTCACTCATGATTTAAGAATTTTTAAGTTGTTCAAAAAGTTCTTTCTGTCGTTGCGTAAGATTTGTCGGTAACTTCACTTCATACGTCACAAAAAGATCACCGAATTCGCCGTCTTTTTTATAAACGGGAAAACCTTTACCTTTCAGTCTTACGGTCACTCCGTTTTGAGTTTCGGGTTTTACTTTGAGGTTAACGCTTCCTTCCAATGTTTCCACTTTTACATCTCCGCCTAAAACTGCAGTATAAAGATCAATTGTGACTTTGGTTTTCAGATCATTTCCCGCTCTTTCAAAGTTCGGATCAGGAATTATATTGAACGTGATATACAAATCTCCGGTCGGACCGCCATTGAAACCCGGATTTCCATGACCTTTCAGTTTAATCTGCTGACCATCATAAACTCCTGCAGGAATCGTAATTCTTACTTTCTTACCATTGATATCAAAAGTCTGCTGATGCGATTTTGCGGCTTCTCTCAAATTCAGATTCAATTCTGCCTGAACATCCTGACCTTTAAATTTCCCCGAAGCACTTCCTCTTGTGCTTCTTCCAAATCCACCTCCTGCTCCGCCAAACATACTCTGGAAAAAATCTGAAAAATCTTCGCCTTCACCAAAATCGGCACCGGAAAATCCACCTCCGGAATCCCCTCCCTGATATTGCTGTCTTTGCTGTTGTTGAGCTCTTTCATATTGTTCGCCATGCTTCCAGTTTTCACCATATTTGTCATATTTAGCACGATTTTCTGGATTGCTCAGAACTTCATTGGCCTCATTGAGCTCTTTGAATTTCTTTTCAGCTTCTTTATCGCCCGGATTGAGATCGGGATGGAGTTTCCTTGCGAGCTTACGGTACGCTTTTTTGATATCGTCCGGCGTTGCGCTTTTATCTATACCTAAAATTTTATAGTAATCTATATAAGCCATAGAAAAGAATATTTACTCAAATTTAAAGAAATTAGACTAAAAAATAATCTAATAAATTGTTAAAAATAAATCTATCTTTGATAAAAATCACTGAATGAAAGAGGTCTTAAAAAACTATTCCGGAATCATTTTTTTGCTCGCAGGAATTACTGTCGGAAGCATTATCGGCATTGTTTCGCCACAGATTGTGGAATACATAAAACCTTTGGGAGACATTTTCCTGAATCTTCTTTTTGTGAGTGTGGTTCCGTTGGTATTTTTTGCGGTTTCCAATTCCATAGCGTCTCTAGAGCAGCAGTCGAAGTTTGGAAAGATCATTTTCACCATGTCTTTTACCTTTTTACTCTTCATTTTAATCGCTGCGATATTTACAATCGGAATGGTTTATTTATTTCCTGTTTCATCAATTTCAGGAAACTCGGAAATGCTGATCGAGCAAAGTAAAGAAGAAAATTGGGGTGACCGGATTGTTAGTTTCTTCACAGTAGGAGAATTTACGGAGTTGTTTTCACGAAAAAATATGTTGGCGCTTTTGATTTTTGCTTTCCTTACGGGTTTTGCAGCAAGAAAATCCGGTGACAGCGGAAAACCTTTCAGAATTTTTATCGCATCAGGTTATGAGGTGATGAAGGAACTGCTTTTAATGATTATGAAAATCGCTCCGATTGGTTTAGGAGCCTATTTTGCGTATCAGGTGGCAACTTTAGGACCTCAGCTTTTCGGTTTTTACGCTAAACCTTTAGGATTATATTATATCGCAGGAATTATTTATTTCTTTGTATTTTTCTCACTCTATGCATTTATTGCCGACCGAAAAAACGGAATTAAAGATTTCTGGAAGAATGCAATCTTGCCAACTTTAACCGCTTTGAGTACCTGCAGCAGCTTCGCAACAATGCCCACGAATTTAGTTGCTGCTTCTAAAATTGGTATTCCGAGTTCGATTGCCAATCTTGTAATCCCAATTGGAACTACTTTGCATAAGAATGGTTCGTCAATGTCGTCAATTATCAAAATTTATGTGGCTTTTCAGATTATCGGAAGAGATTTTTTTGAACCATCAAATCTTTTGTTAGCTTTAGGAATTACTGTTTTTGTCAGTATCGTTGCCGGCGGAATTCCGAATGGTGGTTATATTGGTGAAATGTTGATGATTTCAGTATATCAGTTGCCACAGGAAGCTGTTCCTGCTGTGATCATCATCGGAACTTTGGTTGATCCTTTAGCTACTGTTTTGAATGCGGTTGGAGATATTGTAGCTGCGATGTTTGTGAATCGGTTTGTGAAGGTTTGATTATTTATTATATGGATTCATTTTTTAAAAACATAGGACTGTATGATCATTTGAGTTTCAATATTGAGATGAATAGATCTGAATTTGTTGAAAGTTTAAAAAAAATCACCTATGAAACAAATACCAGTTTTATATCTTTAATTCCGGATCATGGAATCCCTACAAGATTTGAATACAGGGGATTAATCAATGCAGACAACTTTATTATAAAAAGAAGAAAACATTTATTTGATATTAATATTTATCGTTCTATTATAAAAGGAAATATTTTAGAAGAAAAGAATAAAACAGTCATTAAAATAGAATTTACTCCCTTCATTTATCCTTTTATAGCTTCTATTATAGGAATTCTTCTTTTCCTTTTTATCGCATCACAAGAAATTCAAAACAGCGAAAATTATTTCTTAATTGTCATTCCAATATTGATAATAATCGGCCAGTATTTTATTTTAAAAACAAATATAAAAAGATGTAAATACGATTTTGAAAGAGAATTAAATTTTATTGTTCAGAAAAACAATCAGTTTAAAAGCTATCAGTAAGTTATTCACTTCTCTTAACATCTTCCAGATTCTTCAATTCATCTGCCGTGAAAAGTTTGTAATGCACTTTAAATGTCTTCCCCATAGGCGTTTCCAAAGAAAATCCTCCCGGACCAAAACCTTCCAGAACATCTAAAGTGAAATGTGAATATTGCCAATATTCGAAAAGATCACGGTCGATCCAGAATTCGTGTCCGTTGATGGTTCCGATCATTGCATCATTCATTCTTGGAAAGTAACCTCCTTTTTCAAAACATTGCGGTTGTGTTCCTTCACAACATCCTCCAGCCTGATAAAACATCAGTTCACCATGCTTTTTTTCGAGGTCCCAAATGAGTTCGAGAGCTTTTTCTGTGACTGAGAGTCTTGATATTTTTTTTGTTTCCATAATGATATTCTTTTTGTAATTAAATAAGATTTATAATCTTACAAAGATCATATTTGTCATTCCGAAGGAACCGAGATTCAGAGGTTCAATAAAAATAATTCGTGTCGAGATTCCTCCGGAATGACAAACTTATATCTTATTTTCAACGGCTTTCTATTGAAAAATTAGAGTTCACATTGTTTAATCTTTTACAGACCCCTTACAAATTTGTTTTGTAAAGTTAAAAAAAGCCTGACAAAACAAGCATTGTCAGGCTTCACATAAACCAAATATATTGACGTGTTTTTGACACAGCTTTTGCGTGAAGGATAGGAAGGGCGGCGAGGAACGAGCCGGTGCAAAGCACCGAAACGAAGTGCAGCCCTGGATAGCCTGACCGTCTTGCCTCATTGCAAATGAGGCAAACGGACACGCCCTAAATATTTAATAATTAAAAGAAACCTAATTTGTTTTTGTTGTATGAGATCAACATATTTTTCGTTTGACGGTAATGATCCAGCATCATTTTGTGGTTTTCTCTACCGATACCCGATTGTTTGTAACCTCCAAAAGGCGCACCTGCAGGATAAGAATGATATTGGTTGACCCAAACTCTACCCGCCTGAATCTGACGCGGAACATTATATAATTGATGTGCATCTCTCGTCCAAACTCCGGCTCCCAGTCCGTAAATTGTGTCATTAGCGATTTTTATACCTTCTTCTTCGTCTTTAAATGTTGTGAACGCTAAAACAGGTCCGAAAATTTCTTCCTGGAAGATTCTCATTCTGTTATTTCCTTTAAAAATCGTTGGCTGAATGTAATATCCCTCATCTAAACCTTCTCCTACATGATTTACGTCTCCACCTACCAAAACTTCAGCACCCTCTTCTTTGCCCAATTTGATATAAGAAAGGATTTTATCTTTCTGAATTTTTGAAGCCTGAGCCCCCATCATCACTGTTTTATCTAAAGGATTTCCTACCTTGATGGCTTTTACCCTTTCAATTACTTTTGCAATGAAAGCATCTGCAATATCTTCCTGCACCAATAATCTTGACGGACAGGTGCAAATTTCACCCTGATTCAAAGCAAAAAGAACAGCGCCTTCAATAGCTTTGTCTAAAAACGCATCATCTGCATCCATTACGGAACTGAAGAAAACATTCGGAGATTTTCCACCCAATTCTAAAGTAACCGGAATGATATTTTCTGTTGCATATTGCATGACCAAACGACCCGTTACAGTAGAACCTGTAAAAGCAGCTTTATTCACTTTTGGATTTGTCACCAAAGCTCTCCCAAGTTCCGCTCCGAAACCGTTAACAATGTTTACAACTCCTGCAGGAAGAAGATCGTGAATGATTTCCATTAAAACCAAAATAGAAATCGGTGTACTTTCTGCCGGTTTTAAAACCACACAGTTTCCTGCTGCCAAAGCTGGAGCCAATTTCCAGACTGCCATTAGAATCGGGAAATTCCAAGGGATGATTTGGGCAATCACTCCAAGTGGTTCGTGAACGATCAACGAAACAGTATCTTTATCCAATTCGTTATGCGAACCTTCATCTGCACGGATCACGGAAGCAAAATATCTGAAATGATCAATTGCCAAAGGCAAATCAGCCGCTAAAGTTTCTCTTACCGCTTTACCGTTATCGATTGTTTCAACAATTGCCAAATATTCCAGATTTTGCTCGATTCTGTCGGCAATTTTATTTAAAATAACACTTCTTTCAGTTGATGAAGTATTTTTCCAAGTCTGAAATGCTGTTTCGGCTGCATTTACAGCTAATTCCAAATCTTCTTTTGACGAATGTGCCGCTTTTGTAAAAACTCTTCCGTCAACCGGAGAAATGACATCAAAATAGTTTCCGTTTACGGGTGCAGTAAAATGGCCGTTAATGAAATTATCATACTGATTTTTGAACTCAGGCCATTGTAAAACTGTACCTGATTGTTGTTCTGTTGCTGTGCTCATATTATTTTTGTTTGATTTTTATCTTCAACCAAATTACACTTAGCAGAAACAATCAGATAGCAAAATCCTACAAAAAAACTGCAAAATCGTGCAGAAGAATGATTTTTATAATTTTATTAACAAAATTATCGCTATTTAATTTCTATATTTGATAGAAGTCCAAACTAAATAAGTTTAGAAATGAATGATAATAAGTTTTTATTGAATACTCCTGAATTAAAGAAGGAAAGTCAGCTTCTAAACTTAGTTGAAAATCAGACTAAATTTAATCTTAACAACTGCGAATTCAGCATCTACGAAACTCATAAAGCAGCCTTTGACGTTAAGCTTCATTTCGACAATATTGCTTTTACCGCAATGCTTCAAGGCAGAAAATACATGAAGCTAGAAAACAAGACCAACTATTTCGATTACCTTCCGGGTGAAAGTATTTTGGTTGCACCCGGTGAAACGATGATCATCGACTTTCCGGAAGCTGATGAAACTCCATCGCAATGCATTTCTTTAAGTTTAAGTCAGGAATTTATTGAAGACTCTCTCAATCACCTTAATTATAATTTCGCAAAAGTAGACGAAACCTCAACATGGAATCTGCAACTTGACGAATATTTCCTTTTTAACAACCAATCACTGGCTTCGGCTACGAACAATATTATGAGAATCGCCATGGATGATAATTGCCAAAAAGATATCATGGCTGATTTCGCTTTAAAAGAACTTTTAATAAGACTCATGCAAACACAGGCAAGAAGTATGGTAGAGAAAAATTTAGCTAAAAATAAATCAAGAATCGGTTTTGTGGTAGATTACATCAAAAAGAATCTTCATCAAAAACTTTCTATTGACAGTATTGCGAAACTGGCTTATGTAAGCAAATCTAATTTCTTTAAAATGTTTAAAGATGAATTGGGAACTTCACCCAACGATTTTATACTTCAGGAACGCATCAACAGAGCCAAAGAACTTTTAGCATTAAACAACAGCATCAAGGAAACTGCTTTCCAGACGGGATTTTCTGATACGAATTATTTCACGAGGGTTTTTAAACAATTGGTTGGCGTGACACCAAAGAGTTATCAGAATAAGATTATTACTTATTAATCTATTACACAATGGTTCCTCCAGAAAAAATAATTGAGTTTTTGTTCGGAATTAAAATGACTAAAAAAGGAAATTTGATTTTGAATTTGTGTATTTTGCTTGTAATTATTACAGTATTCCTATTAATTTTAAGTAGCAGAAATTAATTAGAAAACAAAAGCATCCAAAAAATGAGATGCTTTCTAATTTTTTAATCTTTATAACCGTAATATCTTGCCCCCACTAGAATTGGATTTTCCAATTCCACAGATTGTAATCCAAAGCCAGAGTAATCTGATTTTACAGAATGTTCCAATTGTTTTCTGTGTAGTTTTTCGTAGGTATCAAAGTCGATGGCTAAACGATCATTTAGTTTTTCAAATAAATTCCATTTTTTAACAACCGATTTCCAGTTTTCAGAAATTTTCCCTGCAAAAACTTTTGATTTTGAACCACTTCCATAGCCTAAAAACCCGATTTCTTTTCCGCCTAACTCTTGATTTTCATTAAATGAAACCTGTAATGCAGAAAGTAATGCCATAAAAATTGAAGCTGTATACATATTTCCTATTTCCGAAGACGCACGTTGTGATTTCTCAATTTTCTCAGTGATAAATTTCAGATAATCTTCAGATTTTGCAACTGCTTTTTGTTCTTCTGGAGTTGAATAATTTAAACCATTTTCTAAGCTGTAAATTTCAGTAAAAACTCTTTTCCCATGAAAAGCATACGGAAGATGAAAAATAAGATATTTCCAGTTTTCATAAGGTTTTTCTTTTCCGGAAACTTCTTTGTAATGGTTGTATGCTTCTCTGATTCTGTCCTGATAACACTGGTTAGAATACTGTCCGTCAAAAACCGGCTCATCGGTAAAAATTTCAATCTTATCAGGAAAATTTTCTGAAGCATTTGTTAAATCTTCTTTTTTGAAATGACGTCTCGGTTTGAAGAAATCAAAAACACTTTCGGTTGCAACTCCCCATTCGTTATCAATTTCCAGAAGATCGGGCTTTGCAGAAATCAAAAGAGAAACCGCTCCGCCACCTTGAGTATATTCTCCGGAAGAAGCCAATTCATATTTTGCATAATCACTTGCAATGACAACAGCTTTTTTCGCGGGATTTACTCTTACAAAATCTAAAGAATTGTGAAGTGCATCAACTGCACCAATGCAGGCAAAAGTCATGTCAACTACATCACAGTTTTTGAAACATCTTTCACCAAACTCAGCTTCCAAAACTTTTTCTACCATTTGCATTGCATAGGAAGCGGTGGGTTTTGCGGCATCGATTGCGCTTTCTGTACCTAAATATATCCTTGAAATCTCTTTGGGATTGATCTGATAATCTTTGATTAATTTTAATAAAGCTTCTGCTGCAAAAGTAGCAGCATCTTCATGAACATCCGGAAATCCCATTTTATGTAGTCCTAAACCTTTCTCTAATTTTGCGGGTTCTATTCCTCTTTTTTCTGCTAAGTCTTTAATTTCCAAATACAAAGATGGCACATAGTAACTTGCTGCTTCAATTCCAAAACTCATAATCGTCTAATTTTAAAACGAATTTATAAAAGATAATGCAAAAAAAACTTCATTATCGTCTAAATTTTTGAGGATTTATTAAATAAAAAAAGCATCTCTAAAAAAGAGATGCTAAAATCTGTGATGTTAAAATATTCAATAATTATTTTTTAATCATTTTAAATGTATTAGTTCCCGAGTCGGTTTTAGCACGAACCAGATATGTTCCTCGCAATAAGGCAGAAACATTGATCTGTCCTTTGTCTGAATCAACCTTATAATCCATCATTTTTTGTCCTACATTATTGTAAACAGAAATTTCAGAAATCTTTTCTTTACTCTCAAAGTTTAATACATTATCAGCAGGATTCGGATAATATTTAATTGATACTTTCGATGATTTTTCAGCATCATTGACACTTAAATTACTCCCTGTAACAACCACGGCATCTACTAATGTGGAGTATCCATAATCTGTCTCGCATTCTATTGCAATCTGATAAGTGTTTGAAGGGATACCCATGTTTCCGGTAGATGTCCAAGCTGTTATATTTGAATGGAATTCAGCAATCTGCACCCAAGGATCTGTAGCAGAAATTCTAAAAAAAACTCTTAACCAGTTTTGATCAGGGCTCCAAAAAGGATTGATATAGTAAAAACTAACCGTTGGACTTGTCACTCCAGATAGATTCAAAACCGGACTTACGAGTTTTGTTTTATCAAAGTTATGTGAAGTTCCGGGATAATTTGCAAATTTTGTCCCGTCATAAGCTGTCACGCCAGAACTTCCTGTTGAAGCAGAAGTAGCAAATGTCCATGACATATTGTTCACTTCATAAATTTGAGTCCAGCTTGCTCTTGTTGGCGAACTGTCTTCAAAATTTTCCGTCCATGGAAATGTGGTTATTTGAGCATTGGCAACTGTTACTAACAACAGTGTTGCAAAAAAAGAAAAGTATAATTTCTCTTTTAACAAGAATAGTTTTGTTTTCATATTTAATTGGTTTTTAATAATATTTAATATCAAATATACAATTTTATTTGAAAATAAATCAAAATACAACAAAAAAGTTACCACAAGTGAATAATTAATCAATATACCAAAAAAACAAAACCACTGTAGATACAGCGGTTTTTATCATTAAAATTTTATTTGTATAGATATTTTTTTCAGTCTATTCTTATTTAAAATTTTCAATTGCTTTGTTAATCGCATCAATTTGCGGATTGATGCTTGAAGCTTTCTGTGGATTTTGTTTCAGAAGTTCCATCTTTTTAGTCAAACCGTCTTTTAACATTTGCGAGATCATCATTTTCACTTGAGGATTATCTCCCATCTGACCTTTTGCCTGTCCCAAAATTTTGGTGATGCTTTCGGTAGCTTTTAAATTATCAGAAGTCATAATCCAATTATACCCTTCTTCTGCAGATTTTCCTAACTCAGGATTCTGGAATTTAAGGAAGGGATAAAAAGCAACCAACGGAACAATATTCGACATTTGAGATGTCACTTTATTTTTAACAATGATTGGCAACATTTGGCTCAATAACTCATCAGAAGCACCTTCCAAATCGATTTTATCTGCCAAAGTATTTGCTTTTGAAGGATCTGCAGCCAAAACTGCCGCCACAGAGTTTGCTTTTACAGAATTTGAAACTGCATTAACACCTTTTTCAAAAACCGGAAGATATTTTTTATCTTTTGTTTTTGCTAAAGCTGCAATTGCTGCACCCTGAACCAAAGTTTTAGGATCGTTTGATGCTAATTTTTCAACGTCTGTTCCTAAAGCTTTCAGTTGTTCTGTATTTGATAAATCCATTAATTCCAAGGCTTTCTGTCTTACTCTGAAATAGGGATCTTTCAATGCTGCAGATAATAATTTAGTCACCGCAGGATTTTTTCCTACCTGATCTTTTATTGCAGTTAAAGCATTGTATCTGCTTTTGAATTCTTTTGACCCCGTAAACTGCATCAGATTTTGCTCAGGAGTTTTGGTTTCCGTAACATCTGCAACCAATATTCCGTCTGCATTGATATTGACTAAATCGGGATTTTTTGAAACGTCAAAACTGAATGTATTTTTTGCAGTTGCATTCACCCAAACCTGCTGTCTTTTTGGTTTTCCGTTATCATACACATCAATGGTCAAAGGAAATTCGAAAGGCAATTCTTGCGATTGATTAATAACAACAGTCACCTGTTTTTTAACTGGTTCGAAAGTATAAGAATAATTTAATTTCGGATGTCCGCTTCCGAAATACCATTGGTTGAAAAACCAGTTGAGATCTTTTCCGGAAACTTTTTCAAAAGATAATCTTAATTGATGAGCTTCAGCATTTTTGTATTCATAGGTCTTCAAATAATCGTTCATTCCGGCAAAAAATGCTTCATCACCTAAGTAATTTCTCAGCATATGAAGAATTCCACCTCCTTTCTGATATGTTACCAAATCGAAAACATCTTCACGGGAAGCATAATCAAATCTCACCAAATCTTTTTTGAAATCAGCAGGATTGTGAATATAATGATTCACATCTTCCATCTGATGATAGTCTGCCTGATCTTTTCCGTATTTGTATTCGTTCCAAAGGTATTCTGAGTAGTTGGCAAAAGATTCGTTTACCGTCAGATTGCTCCAGCTTTCCGCCGTTACCAAATCTCCAAACCAATGGTGGAATAATTCGTGAGCAATGGTGTCTTCCCACTTATTTTCGTCGATCAATTGTCCCGGTTTTTGTAAAATATCACTTCCGTGAAGTGTGGCAGTCGTATTTTCCATTGCTCCACTTACATAATCTCTTCCCGAAATCTGCGCATATTTTGCCCACGGATAATCGTAACCTAATTTTTTAGAGAAAAACTCGATCATTTCAGGAGTATTTCCATAGATCTGTTTTGCATAAGGCTCGTATTCTTTTTCAATATAATAATCGACAGCAATGTTTTTCCATTTATCTTTTACAATGGCATATTCACCAACTCCCATGAAGAAAAGATAGGTGGAATGTCTTTTATCCATTACCCAATGATCGGTTCTCATTCCGTTGGTTTCTTTTTGAGAATCTTTAAGAAGACCATTTGAAAGCGTAACATATTTATCAGGAACAGTCATAAATATTTCCTGAGTTGTTTTCTGGATCGATTTATCAATTGTAGGAAACCACGCCGAAGAAGATTCTGTTTCACCTTGCGTCCAGATTTGTGTGGGCTTATCCGGATCTTTCCCTTGAGCATTAATAAAATAAAGACCTTTTGCATCACTGATTGCCATGCTGCCTTCCTGTTTTACTTCGTTTGGACGGGCTGTATATTTAATGTAAACTGTATAATCCTGATTTTTCTGATATGTTTTGTCTAAAGAAATCTTTAATACATCATTTTTATAATCATATTTTAAAGGAGATTTTTTGCCATTATTGTCTAAAGCAACTTCATGAATCAGCATTCCTTTTGCATCCAAAATCAATTCGTTTGTTGCGTAGAAATAAGGTGAAGCAGTCAACCATTCTTCTCCGTTCATCTGCTCTTTCTGATAATCGAAACTGACTTTAAGTTTAGTATGTTTCAGCTCCGTAATTTTTGAAGGTGTAGCCCGGTACACTTTTTCCCTGCCCGAAGTTTCGGTTTGTGCAGATATATTTCCGGAAAACAAAGCTCCCAATATTGCAATAGATAAAATGACTTTCTTCATTTCTTTCCTTTATTATTTTTTAGAATTATTTTTTGTAATGATGTCGAAAATATCGTTGACCAAAGTTTCATAATCACCTTTCTTGAGCTGTTCTTTGGTTTTGGCAAAAGCTTTTTTCAGCTCGCTTTCAGGATTTTCATCGTCGATAATTTCAACAGACTTTACACCTTTCAACTGTAAAATTGCATTCTGAAGCAATCCGAGATCGACATTTTCTTCGGTGTTTATTTTTAGATATTTCATAAGATTATTCTTTTGTGAAAACAGTTTCTATTCCGGATTGAATTATTGTAAACTGTTTTTTAGAAGGATCAAAGTTAACAACAATTCCTGCTGTATCAAATTTAAAGCTATTTTTTGATGTAGCTTCTAATGGAAATGCACTTTGTCCTGTTGCCTGAGCCATTAACTTTTTATCTTTAATAAAAATATCAAATTTAACAGGAATTTTCGGTGAAGAATATATTCCTGTAAACTGCTGCAATTCGGCTTCGGAGACAGAAAACGATCTGAAATCCGGAATTTGAAAATCTTTTCCTGTTGCAGCCTGCATCATTTTAATTAAAATATCCTGACTTTCATAATCAGACTGATTCGTAATAAAACTCACTCCAATTTTAGACTCAGGAAAATAATAGAGCGTAGAATTGAAACCATCAATTGCTCCTTCATGACCGTATCCTGAAACTTCATCAACATCAGCTTTCACCAATCCAAAACCGTATTCGCCATTAAAGTTTTTCATTTGCTTTAGACTTTCTTTTGTGACTAGTTTTCCGTTTTCAAGGGCAATGATGAATTTTAACAATTCTGTGGGTGTAGAAATGATGTTGCCTGCTCCGACAGGTATACTCATATCTGTTTCCGGCAGCGGTTGATAAATTCCAAGAAATTGGTAAGATTGCGCTTCATTGTTAGAAGGATTTATTTTTCCTCCAACTTTGGTCAATGATAATTTTAACGGTTTTGAGATTTTGGCTTCAACTAAATCTGCATAAGACTTTTTATAAATTTTTTCAAGAATAAACCCTAATAGAATATAGTTCGAATTGCTGTAATTATACTTTGTTCCGGGTAAAAAATCACTCGGATATTTTTTAATAAAAGAAATTAACTGGTTCTGTGTTTGTGGTTTTGTATAATAATCAAAAAATTCAGCCTCGTCTGTTAAATTATGAATTCCGCTTCTGTGCTGTAAAAGATTTTCTATGGTAATCTTGTCTGCGTTTTCTATTTCAGGATAAAACTGAGATAATTTTGTACTTAGTGAAAGTTTTTTATCTTCAGCTGCTTTCATCACCAAAACCGCAGTAAAAGTCTTTGAAATCGAACCAATACGGTATTGCGTATTCATATTGGCTTTTTGCTTATTTTCTACGTCCGCAAACCCTACAACTTTTATAAAAGAAGTCTGATTGTTATCTGCAAAGGCAAAGCTTCCCATGATTTTGTGGTGAACATTCAGGGAATCAAGATAATTACTTAGTTTTTCTCTGGTATTATTTTGAGAAAATGCAATTGATGAAATACTTAGAGCAACAAAAAAGCAAAACTTTCTAATCATATCAGTTTTTTTGTGATAAGTTGTCAAAAGTGAGTATTAGTTACAAAAAAAGTGAAGTTTTCATGCTTCACTTTATACTTATGTTAAGTTTTATTTTAATTAAAATAATTTCAAAGTGTGTCATTCCGTAGGAAATTAATCTTTGAATATTACTGTCGAGATTCCTACGGAATGACAAACCAGATGTATAAAAACGGTGACTTTAATTATTAAAATTCTAAACAGCAACCGGAGCTTTGATTCCAGGATGCGGATCGTAGTTTTCTAAAGTAAAATCTTCAAAATTAAAACTAAAAATATCTTTTATTTCGGGATTTAATTTCATTGTAGGAAGCTGTTTTGGTTCTCTTGAAAGCTGTCTTTCTACCTGCTCAAAATGATTGTTGTAAATATGAACATCGCCAAAACTATGTACATAATCCCCCACTTCAAGATCACAAACCTGAGCAACCATCATCAATAGCAAGGCATAACTTGCAATATTAAACGGAACCCCCAAAAAAACATCTGCGCTTCGCTGATACAACTGCAACGATAATTTTCCGTCTGCAACATAAAACTGAAACAGTGCATGACAAGGCGCCAAAGCCATATTCGGAATTTCTGCAACATTCCAGGCAGAAACAATTAATCTTCGGGAATCAGGATTTTTTTTGATCTGATCGATCAACTCTGAAATCTGGTCAACCACTTTGTTATCTGCTCCGTTCCAGCTTCTCCATTGCGCTCCGTAAACAGGACCCAGATCACCATTTTCATCCGCCCATTCATCCCAAATGCTTACTCCGTTATCATTCAGATATTTTACGTTGGTATCGCCTTTCAAAAACCAAAGCAATTCGTAAATAATTGATTTTAAATGCACTTTTTTGGTTGTTACCAAAGGAAAGCCTTTTGACAGGTCATACCTCAACTGATACCCGAAAACGCTTCTCGTTCCGGTTCCTGTGCGGTCGGTTTTATCTGTTCCGTTATTTTTTATATGTGCTAAAAGGTCTAAGTAATTTTGCATAATTATTTTTTTAATGCATTTTTCAATGTATCATTTTCCTGCTTCAAAAATTCGATCATTATATCTTTCTGATTGAGAAGTTCAGAGTATAAATTTTTGACTTCTTTTAGGGTTTCTTTATTTTCTGTATATAAATTTTCTACATAACCATTTCCGCTTCCATTTCCAGTCGCATGTTCTCCATTTCCAACATTAAAAACATTTCCCTTTTCTATTTCTAAAAGCTCTAATATTTCTTCTGCTTTTATCCCCAACATTTCCGGTAAAAGTTTCAGTTTATCTATTTCGAGATTTCTCTTTCCCGCTTCTACCCTGCCATAAGTAGTTACATCCATGCCCAACATATCTGCGACCTCTTGTTTAGAAAGTTTTCTTGAAGTACGGGTAGTAAATAGTTTATCTGAAAGTTTCATTGTAATTTTTAATACAAATATAGTTTTTTTAGTTTCTATAAGAAATTTCTATTCGGAAATGTTATTAAAAAGTAATGTTTGTCAATTCCTTTTTTTGAATAATAATTCAAAACTTACTCTTAATTTGTCATTCAGGAGGAGCCTAAATTTTTACATTAAATGCTCTGTTGAGATTCCTCCGGAATGACAAACAACCGTTAAAAACTAAGTTCTTACTAATTACGGACATCCATTTCGTTGATTACCCTTTTTTAAATACGAAAACAGAATTTACTCACAATTTGTCATTCCGGAAGAGCCAAAATTTTCATATTAAATGCTCTGTTGAGATTCCTCCGGAATGACAAACAAACCGTTAAAAACTAAGGCATTACTAATTACGGACATTCATTTTGTTGATTACCCTTTTTTGAATAATAACACAAAATTTACTTACAATTTGTCATTCCGGAGGAATCTAAAATTTTACATTAAATGCTTTATTGAGATTCCTCCGGAATGGCAAAATAAAAGATTATTAATATCTTAATTAAACAAATTCATTGAAATTTAATTGATTTATTCAGTTTTGAATGCAATTTATTCAAAAATGAATTTTATCTTAATCTCTAACTGTATATATTTGTAACACTAACAAATTAAAAATTTACACAATGAAAAAATTAGTTATTTTAGCAGCCTTGGGAGTTGCTGGATTGGTGAGTGCTAAAAACTCAGATGTCAAAGAAACAAAAGAAAATGTTTCAAAAGTTGATTGTAAGATTGATTCTAAAGCAAAAGTTTTCTATCATCCAATTACGCTCACTTCTTCTTGTGGTTATGTAGAAATTGTAGAAGTTACTCCAGAAGATGATCCATTCTGTTTTCTAGTAGATGCAGCACAAATGGAAGAGTTTTGTGACGCACCTTTTTATAATCCATTACCAGCATAATTAAACTTTATAAGATGCTTAAATACCTTTTATTTTCTTCAATGCTTTCTTTTGTCTCTATTTTTTCTCAAGAAAAGAATGATAAGGAAATTTCCGAACTTCAAATTCAGTATGAATATTCCTTCGTTCGAGACACTACAGATCTAGATCAAAGTCATCGGGTAAAAGAATTGATGTTATTAGATTTGAATTCTAATACATCACTATTTTATAGTCAACAATATATGGTTGCCCGTAATGTTTTTAAACAAGCGGCAATTGATGCACAAAATAACAAGCAAGTAAATATAAATACTGGAGATTTACCAAAATATAATATTAATTACTATGTATTTAGACAAAATTCAAAAGTTTTTGTTACGGCAAATATAGATCGTGATTCTTTTACGTTTGAGAACAGTTATTTAAAATGGAATACGAATTATAATGATGTCAAAACTATTCTTGGATATAAGTGCAATAAGGCGACTACAGTTTTTAATAAGCGACTTTATATTGCTTGGTATACGAAAGATATTCCAATATCTGAAGGACCATATAGATTCAAAGGATTAACAGGTCTTATCTTAGAACTCAATGATGAAAACAATTTTCATGCTTTTAAAGCGATAGGAATTGAAAAAAAGCAGGTCGAGATTTCACCTTTACAAAAAGGAATTCCTGTAACGAGAGAACAATATCTTAAAAAGAAAGAAGAATTTAAAAGTAACCCTTATCCTCAAAGAAAGAATCTCACAAAGGAAAGACGAGATCAAATGATTGAAGCTTTTAAAAAAGATAATTCAATGGAGAGATAAAACAAAACACCTGTGATTGCAGGTGTTTTAATTTGTAAACTACATTTGGCTAAAGCTTTTCATTTCTTAAAACGAAAACGGAGCTAAAGCCCATTCCATTAAAATAGATTTATTATAAATTTAAACTGCAGTATAACCGCCATCAACAAGATAATAACCTCCTGTCATGAATGATGCTTTGTCAGAGCTTAAAAACAGGACCAACTCTGCAACTTCCTGTGCTGTCCCAAGTCTTCCCATCGGATGTTTTGCGATTAGAGCTTCCTTCATATCTCCACTTATGCTTTCCAGCAAAGGAGTTTCAATATAAGCCGGACCTACAGAATTACAACGGATATTTTTTTGTCCGTATTCTGCCCCGATATTTTTAGTTAAACCAACAACAGCATGTTTCGCCGCTGTGTAAGCTGATGAAAGAGGGGCTGCAACTGTTCCGTGGATTGAAGCGATATTAACGATTACTCCGCCACCATTTTTTTCCATTTGTTCCAATTGATATTTGCAACCGTAGAAAACACCGTCTAAATTTACACTTAAAACTTTTCTCCAGCTGTCAAGATCGTATTCTCCGGTCAGTTTCTGGTCACCTCCGATTCCGGCATTGTTACAAGCCACATCCAATCTTCCGTAGATTTCAACGGTCGACTTGATCAAAGCTTCCACTTCTTCAGCTTTTGAAGTATCTGCTTTTACGAAAGATGCTTCACCACCCTCAGATTTTATTTTTTCTACAGCCTGATTGCCGTGTTCTTCATTAATATCTGATACGACTACTTTTGCGCCTTCTTTTGCGTAAGATTGAGCAATTGCCAATCCGATTCCTGAACCTGCTCCTGTAACAAGAGCCACTTTATTGTCTAAAATTCCCATATTGATAAGATTTTTTGTGCATTTTAATTATATAATAAATTTACGACAATCAATTTTAGATTCAATATGAAGCAATGATAAATTTTTCTTAAATTTTATTGCCAAACCAGTTTTACTGAAACGTCTTGGGTATTTCCTTTTATAGATTTCAACTTTCCAAATTTTTCTTTATCAAAAATTTTGTCATTCCAATAATCTAAATTCACTGCTCCGAACTTTATGAGTTTTTTATATTTACTCGAATCAATATTATCTTTCAAACCAAATTCTACTGAGGCATTCCCTACCAATTTCAATTTCCCCAGTCTGCTGTTATCAATGACATCTTTGTCCCAATAATCAATCTGGATATTCCCAATTTTCTTTACCTTGCCCGTTTTTTCCATATCAAAATTGTCGAAATACTCTATTGAAATATTTCCAATATTCTTAATTTTACCAAATCTTCTATCATTCTTGTCTAAAATATCCCAATAATCAATTTTTAAGTTCCCAATTGTTTTCAATTTTCCAGATCTATACGCATCAAAATTTGAATTATCATAATAATCGACATCTCCATCAGAATTGTCTGGATAAAAACCTGAAATTTCACCAACATTATTAAGTTGTACGATCAAATCCCCAATTGTAATATCTACAAATTGTAAATCATAGTTTTTTGCAGAAACATTTGCAATGATTTGCCCCTGAACCAAAGAATAAGCGACTAAAAATAAAACCGGAAAAAAATTTCTAAGATGTTTCATATTTTACCAAATTTTTTCAATAATCTGACTTACTTTATTCATGATAAAAGTTTCAGATTCTTTTTTTCCGAACATTTCTTTAGCCAAAGGAGATTCGCTTGAGATCGTCATGATTTTCTGATTTTCAAAAGTGATTTCACCAAGCGAAGCTGAAATATAAAATAAGCCTTTGTCGGTTTTCACCAAAGCTCCGTTCTGAACTTTTGAACAGATTTCAGTACTTAATTTCTGAAGAAAACTTTGCTGGTTCAGAGTTTCATTCAATTGTCTCTGTACGTTGTTGATTTCCTGCTGCAACATTTCGCGACCGGTTTCATATTTATCGCCCATCGAGCTTTTGGTATCATTGCTTGAAGCACGTGTTTCGGCAATCAGATTTTCAAAAACCTGAATTTTATGTGCTATTTTATCTTTTAAAATATTTAATATTTCTGTTTTGCTCATTTGATTTTTTACTTCAACTTTTTATTATTAAATCTTCAACCCTCAACCCTGCCAGCGTTTAAAACGCTGGCAGGGTTCTGTTTATTTACTATCTCAAAATTCAGAATTTATAAAATCATAATTTTCATGACAATAAATAAAGTTTTCGGGACTGTCGAACAATTGAATAATTTCTTCTCTTTTTATTTTAGACGCAGAAGTAGAAAGTATAGACTTGTAAGAACTCCATTTATAGTTTTCAATACTGATTGAAAAACTGTGATGAATTGGATTATGATGAATATATAAAATTACTTGTCTTAGATAATCTTCATTAGTAATTCTTTTTCTTTCAAAAGGTTTTTCAAAAAGACTTCCTGTTCTAGAATACCTTTTATTAATTGCCTGCGCATAAGCATTGAACATATGAGCAAATTGTTTTGAAGCATTAACAGATAAAGGCTTTTTTGTAGTTCTATAACTTAATTCATCACTTCTAACATCGGCAATTTCTTTAATTCTAACCAGTAAATGAAAATGGTTTTTAAGAAGGCAATAGCAATAAATATCTGCAACCGGAATTATATATTTTGCCAACAGTTTAAGAAAATATTCATAATTTTCTTCATCAAAAAAAATATCTCCACCATTGTTTCCTCTGTTATAAATATGATAGAAGTAACCTTCTTCAATATTATCGATTAACATAACAATAATTTATAGTTGATTATTCAATTTAATTTAGCCCCTTTTAACCCTGCCAGCGTTTAAAACGCTGGCAGGGTTCTGTAAGACAAAAGTATTTAACTTCACTTCTCAAAAACAGCAAAATCCGAGACTTTAAAATTAAAATCTTTGCTTTCAGTAAAATTTCGTTTGGTTTCATCAAAAATATTTTTAAAAAATCCATCTAAATTTTCATCCTGAATGGAAAAATTTACTGGTTCTTTTGAAAAATTTAATACCACTAAAACCTCATCTTTTCCGTTTTTTCTAATGTATGCCAAAATTTTGTCATTGGCTGAAGTATTCAAAAGATAGGTTGCTACATTTGCATCTCCTCCTCTCAACGCCGGATTTGAAGATTTTAAATTTAATAAGGTTTTGTAGAAATCTGCCATTTCATATTTTCCGTTCCATTCGATGACATCTTTTTCAAAAAATTCTAGTCTCTTCATGTTTGGAAGCTCCTGACCGGAATACAAAAGCGGAATTCCGTTCCAGGTTGCCGAAAATACAGCCATCGGTTTTGTGATGTCTCCATATTTTTCAAATTCTGTTCCGTTCCATGAGTTTTCGTCATGATTGGTTGTAAACCATGCTCTCATTGAGGAATCTCCAATTGCAGAATATTTTTTGAGTAAATCTTTCAGTTCAGCCAATGGTTCATTTTTCTTGTAGTAATCTGCAGATTGGTGCATCCATTTCCAGGAATAACTTGCGTCAAAAACTTTTCCGTAATCGGGATTTTCTAGTTCGTCATATTCACCTATAAAAAATAATGGTTTTAATTTTTCAACTTCAGGTCTGGCTTCTTCCCAAAAATCTACCTCAACCCAAGATGCAAGATCACATCGGTAACCGTCGATATTGGTCTCTTTCACCCAGAATTTCATGGCATCGATCATGGCTTTTCTCATCTCTTTGTTTTTATAGTCCAATTCGATGATATCATCCATTCCTGATGCTTTATGAAAACTTCCGTCGGGATCTTTTAAATAAAATTCGGGATGAGTTTTTGTCCACACATGATCCCAACCTGTATGATTGGCAACCCAATCAATAATTACTTTAAAACCTAAATGGTGCGCTTCATTCACCATATGTTTAAAATCATCCATCGTTCCAAATTCGGGATTGATCGATGTATAATCTGAAGCAGCATACTGACTTCCCAAACTTCCTTTTTTATTGAGTTGGGCAATTGGAGTGATGGGCATAAACCACAGCGTTTTCACTCCCATATTTTTTAGGCGTGGCATTTCTTTTTCGAATGCCATGAAGGTTCCTTCCTGAGTATATTGTCTTAGATTGACTTCATAAATATTGGTGGTGTGTTTCCATTCTGTAGGTAAATCCATATTTTTTCTGATATTTTGAGTGGTGCAGAACAAAAGTCCCAAACCGACAGTTGCGAGTAAAATTGCTTTCCTCATACATTTAATTTTAACAAAAATAATGAATTGGAGTATGAATAGTGAATTGTAAAAGAAAAATTTCTGTTTACAAACAACTTTTTCTTATGCTGACCATACGAAGTTTGAAGGCTTCAAACCTAGCCCCGGTAGAAACGGTTACCCCACAGCAAGCGATGGCTTAAGCTTTGGAGCGAGGAGTATGAGTGGATAACAGGAAACAGCTCCGAAATAATCTGAATACGAAAATAAAAAAGCCACTCTTTCGAATGGCTTTTTATTGATTTTTACTTTGTCCAATCGATTTTTGAATGTTTTACATCCTCAGAATTGGTTCCGATCATGATGTCGAATTCTCCGGATTCCCAATCATATTTCAAATCTCCGTTATAAAATTTCAAATTTTCAGGAGTAATGTTGAAGGTAATTTTTTTAGATTCTCCTTTTTTCAACATCACTTTTTGGAAACCTTTCAGCTCTTTCACCGGTCTTGTGATGGTTCCTACCCAATCTCTTATGTATAATTGAACAACCTCAGCTCCGTCATAATTTCCAGAATTTGTCACTGTAACTGAAGCCTGAATTGACTGATTTCCTTTCGGATTTGCATTGGAAACCGTAATATCAGAATAGTTGAATTTTGTATAGCTCAAACCATACCCGAACGGATACAACGGTGTATTACATTCATCCATGTAGTTTGAACGGAATCTCTGGTATTCGCATTTGTCAACCAGTTTTTGATCTAATGGGCGACCCGTATTTTTAGCGTTATAGTAAATAGGAACCTGCCCAAGACTTCTCGGGAACGTCATTGGCAATTTTCCTGAAGGATTTACTTTTCCGAAAAGAACATCAGAAATCGCATTTCCTGCTTCTGAACCTGGAAACCAAACATTAAGAATGGCATCAGGAACATCTTTCATATTGGTCAAAGCTAACGGACGACCAGTGAAAAGTACCACTGCGATTGGTTTTCCTGTTTTCTTTAATTCATTTAACAAATCAATTTGAGACTGAGGAATTGTAATTTCTGTTCTTGAAGAAGATTCGCCACTCATTTCTGCAGATTCTCCGATTGCCAAAACAATAACGTCTGATTTATTAGCAATATCAACAGCTTCTTTTAATAAAACTTCTTTCGGTCGATTATCTCTGTCGGTTTTCTTACCGTGAGCTGCGTAAATATCTTCCAATTTTGCATCATAATCGATGTTTGCGCCTTTAGCAGAAAGAAATTTAACCTCTTTGCCGTAATTTGCCTGAAGACCCTGCATTAAATTGATTGCGTTGGCATGTTTTGAAGCAACGCTCCAGGTTCCTGGCATATTCATTGAGTTGTTTACTAAGGGTCCGATCACTGCTACAGTACCTGCTTTTTTCAAAGGCAGAATCTGGTTTTCATTTTTCATCAAAACCATCGATTGAGCTGCTGCACTTCTTGCAATATTTCGGTTTTCCATGCTGTAAACCTCTTTTGCTGCTAATTTTGCATCTCCATGTTTGTACGGATTATCAAACAATCCTAAATCGTATTTTGCTTCAAGAATTCTTCTTGCCGCTGTATCGATTTCAGCCTGAGTCACTTTTCCTTCTGATAAAGATTTTTTAAGTGTTGTTAAAAAACCTTCACCTACCATATCCATGTCAATACCAGCTTTCAAAGCCAAAGCTGAAACCTGTTGAAGATCTCCCATTCCGTGATCGACCATTTCGTTGATTCCGGTGTAATCTGTTACGACGAAACCTTTGAATTTCCATTGATTTCTCAATACTTCAGTTTGTAACCATCTGTTTCCGGTTGCAGGAACTCCGTCAACTTCATTGAAAGAAGCCATCACAGAAGCTACCCCTGCATCAACAGCTGCTTTGTAAGGCGGGAAATATTCGTTAAACATTCTTACGTGGCTCATGTCAACCGTATTGTAGTCTCTCCCCGCTTCACCCGCTCCGTATAATGCAAAATGTTTTACACAAGCTAAAATATTTGTTCCGTTTGCCAAATCTTTCCCTTGATAACCGTAAACCATATTTTTTGAAATTTCACTTCCTAAATACGGATCTTCTCCGGAACCTTCGGAAACCCTTCCCCATCTTGGTTCACGGGAAATATCTACCATTGGCGAGAACGTCCAGTTGATTCCGTCAGCAGCAGCTTCTTTTGCAGCTACTCTTGCGGATTGCTGAATCAAATTCATGTCCCAGGAAGCAGCCAAACCTAATGGAATAGGAAAAGTGGTTTCGTAACCGTGAATCACGTCCATCCCAAAGATCAAAGGAATTTTCAGACGGCTGTTTTCAACGGCAACTTTTTGCACCGCTCTGATTTTGTCAGCACCTTTTATATTGAACAGTCCACCGACTAAACCTTGTTCAACTTTTTTTCCTATATCGGAACTTTTAGCTAAACCTGTAGTAAAGTCACCTGAACTTGGTAAATTCAGCTGTCCGATTTTTTCATCTAAAGTCATTTTAGACAAAAGATTATCTACAAAAGCTTTTTTCTTCGCCTGATATTGAGCCGTCTGGTAAGACTGAACAGGCTTCGTTACCATTTCCTGCGCCGAGAACATCGGAGCAAGTGCTAAAGTAGCAATTACAATTAACTTTTTCATAAATCTATCTTCTTAAATTATAGTTCTATTTTTTATTAATAATTTATTTAAAGCAAAGATCGCTAAGTTTTATTCCAAATCTTACGAATATTTTTCATTCGAAGGCTTTTCACTTAGCAAGACCACACATTTAAATAGTATTATTATTTATTTTTCTTTTCTCTTTGACAACATCCATTTGTATAATGCAGGATTTGAATAGGTAGAATCCCAGGAATTGTGGTTGTCATTCGGGAAGATTGTCAATTCTGCAGTTGGATTTACTGGATGAAGTTTTTGATAAAAATTAAATGCATTTTCGGGTAAAACGACATCGTCCATTCCACCATGAAAGATTTTCATGTTTAAATTTTTGTACTGATCGATATTTGCATACATCACCCGGTCCGTCGGAGCACAAACTGAAACCACTGCTGCAAAAATTTCGGGATGCTCCATTGCCAGTTTTAATGTTCCCCAACCTCCCATCGACAGTCCGGTAAGGTAAATTCTGGAAGCATCAATCTTATATTTTGACTGAATTTCTTTAATTAAATGATAAACCGTCACCGTATCCCACCATGTATTTTCCGGACATTGAGGTGCCAAAATTGCGACAGGTTCTTTGATCAGATTTTTATAGGTAAACGGACTATGCGCTTTCACGATTTCTAAATTCGTTCCCCTTTCGCCCGAACCGTGAAGAAACACAATCAAAGGAACATCCCCTTTTGCTTTTTGGGGATAATCTAAAATGTAAGAGATTTTTTCCTGTCTTTGTATTTCTTTATTTAATTCGGCTTTAATTTCCTGAGCGTTTAGGCTTATAGAAAATGGCAAAAGTAAAAGCGGTAAATTTTTAAGTCTTAATTTCATGATGAGAATTTTTAAGTTTTGGCTAAAGCCAATTTAATTAATCCTTTTTTATTTAAACGGATTCAAATCCCGTTCCTATTGATTATTATATGAGCCTTGTCAAAGTTTTGGCTCATCTTTTTTTTTTTTTGGGGGCGGCGGATGCCCCCCCCCACCAAAACACAAAAAATAGCGAGTGCGGAAAGCGGGATTAAGCTCCTAAAAAAATATTATTTAATGTTATACTTTTTAGATTTGAAGCTTAATTTCTTTAATCCTTGTTCGATTTCAGGAGCATTCATAAATAATTTCCATAAAAATCCTGTTCTATAATTTTCAATCATCGGAGCAATTGTACCTTGGTCGATCGCTAAATATCTTGGAGTCGTCCAATTATTATAATTGATCGAATTAGCATCGTAAGGTCCTGCTGAACCAATAAATTCAGGTTTTTGAGTATAAATAAATCTTAAAAAATCCATTGATTCTTTTGGCGAATACGGGAAGCTGCTCAACGCCGCTGTCGGAGTGATCACTCCTCGATCATTTTCCGGAAAATGGGCATCATAGCCTACACTTCCGTCCTTATTTCTTGAGTAACCTGCCGTTAATCCCCAATAATCCGGTCCATATCCCTTCCACCCTTTTGGATTTTCAACGCAGTATTTGTAATCAATTAAAACCTGATTTTTATTTAAATCAAAGTAATTTTTAATTAATTTATCTGATAAATTAGTCGGATCTAATCCTATATAAGAATATTGTGTCCAAAATAAAGGTCCTCCATATTCTTCTGCTCCATTGTGTTTCACATACATAGGAAGTCCGTATTTTTCTTTGTCTGAAAGATAAGTTCCGTTTCTTGTCCAGCCTTTATAGTATGTTTCTGCATCAATTGCATGAGTTGGTGAAGAGGCAGCTAAAATATAAGTAATCAAGCATTCATTATAGCCTTGTAATGGAAAGTTCATTTCCCATTGATATTCCGGTGACCAATGCCAATATAAAACTTTCTCGCCTCCTTTTGTGTACCAGTCCCATTGAATTCCTTTCCAAAGTTCATCACATTTTTTGGCAAGAGCTTTTTCTTCTGCATTTCCGTTTTTGAAATATTCGCGAACCATTAAAATTCCTGAAGTTAAAAATGCTGTTTCCACTAAATCTCCGCCATTATCTTTTTTGCCAAAGGGAACGGTTTTTCCTGTTTCTCCATTGATCCAGTGCGACCAGGCTCCTTTATGGCGATCGGCTTTCGCTAAGAAGTCCATCATTGTAGTCAGTCGTTTTACTGCATCTTTTCTTGGAACGAAACCTCTTTCAACTCCGACTAAAATTGTTGCCAATCCAAATCCTGAACCACCTGTTGTAATAACATGTTTATCATTATCCGGATAGATATTGTCTTCGTGATAGCGTTCTCTTCCTAACATTGAATTAGGCTCTGCGTAATCCCAGAAATATTTTAAGGCATCTTTCTGAACTTTATCCATCAACTGCTCGTCAGTAATATTGCTTTTGACTGTATTGTTTGTGGTAATATTTTGAGCATTTTGATTTGTTTTGCAGGAAAGCAACGTTAATGCTAAAGATCCTGTCAGTGCAATTTTTTTCATTTTTAAATTTTATATGTAAAAAGCTTTGTCAAAGATTTTAAACTTTAACAAAGTAATAGATTAAAATCCGTACTGTGTAGAATGAAATCCTAATTTAATAAGACCCTGCTTTACATCCGGAGCATTCATAAATAGCTGCCAAAGAAACTGCGACTTATAATTTTCGATCATTGGTGCAATTGTTCCCTGATCAATCGCCAAATATCTTGGAGTTACCCAATTATAATGCACTGAATAAGCATCATAGGGTCCTGCAACTCCAATATATTTGCTGTAATTTTCGTTGTATAAAAACCTCAGCATATTCATACTTTCTGTAGGTGTATAAGGCATGCTTGAAAGTGCTGCCGTCGGGCTAATCACCCCCAAATCATTATTTGGCTGATGTGCAGAATATCCTGTAGAACCATCTGTATTTCGTGAGTAACTTGCTGTCAATCCCCAACTTTTAGAATTATATCCTTGCCATCCTTTCGGATTGGTTATTGAATATTGGTACATGATTTTCGCATGATTGGTCGTTGCGTTACCATAATTTACATAGTCATCAGTCAAACCTCTTGGATCAAGCCCTAAGAAAGAATAGTGCGACCAAAACATCGGTCCAACAGTATTTGCTGCTCCGTTATGACTTACAGTTAATGGAAGACCATATTGTGATCCTGCATTTGAAATTGCACCGTTACGCGCCCATCCCTGCTGATAAACCGGTTTTGTAATTGTAGAAGTGGGTGAAGCTGCTGCCAATACATATGTAATCAAAGTTTCATCAAAACCTTTCAACTGCATATTCATCTGGAAATTGAAATTTGGTGACCAATGCCAATACAATGTATTTTCACCTTTGGTATACCAGCTCCATTCAATTCCTTTGAAAAGCGTATCTGCTTTTTGAGAGAGTGCAAGTTCTGAAGAGTCTGTAGAGTTTTTAAAGTATTCTCTTACACAAATTAAACCCTGAGCAAGAAAAGCTGTTTCCACCAAATCTCCACCATCATCCTGCGGACTGAAAGGTATGACCTGTCCATTATTTCCATTCATCCAATGTGGCCAAGCTCCGTGAAACCTGTCGGCATTCTGAAGAAAATTGAGTGCCGTAGCTAATCTTGAAACTGCTTCTGCTTTTGATACATAACCATTTTTGATACCTACCAAAATTGTCATTAATCCAAAACCAGATCCTCCTGCTGAAACAACATGAGCATCTTGTCCCGGATTATCGGTATGATATCTTTCTCTGGCTAATTTTGAATTGCTTTCTGCATAGTCCCAAAAATATTTTAAGGCATCTTTTTGAACCATCTCCACAAGCTGTACATCACTATAATTGTTGGGAGTTTCAGTACCGCCACCACCTATTGGTGTACCTGTGCTTGGTGTTGTATCTTCTGAAGAACATGAATTAAACACTAAACCTAAGAATAAAATTGCTGCTGTAACTTTTTTCATATTCAAATATAATAAAAAAGAGCCCGATACAGGGCTCTTTTGAGATTATCGGTTATCTTTTTCTAATTTGTATAATGCATTAATTTCTGATGAAGAAAGTGCTTTATCATACATTCTAAATTCATCCATCAATCCAGTATATTTAAGCATCCAACCATCTGGGTTTGACCAAGGAGTACCTAAGTGCTGCTGAAAACCTCCAATTATGAATTTTGAAACATTTGAGTTTGCAAGATTCCCCAAAGGAAGACCTCCCTGAGCAGGATCGTTGGTAAATCTTTTTGTAATACTATCTGGTAGTGGTACAAGTGCACCATCAACATACAATGCAAATGTAGAAGTCGTTGCATCATAAGACCATACTAAATGTTTCCATTTATCATACATTCCTTCCAATTTATTGGTTCCACCTGTTTCAATAAATTGCCCCGCCCAAGTAACTGCAGGTGTCACATCTTTTTGAATATGGAATTTTAGAAGCATTTTTCCATCTGTAGATCCTTCAATAAGAACAAAAATATTTCCCCAAAAATCAGTTGTTTTAGGAAGCATAAAAATGCATTGTGCACCACCAGTATGTTGTGAAGTTTTAATCCACATAGATTGAGTAATACTTTTTAGGTTTTTTATTTTATCGCTTACATCATTATAACTTATAAAAGCACTTGAGGAACCTTTGTAAGCAGTACCTTTTATACCTGAATCAAAAGTTACATTGGTTGGTGAAGAAGTATTTACACCATTTTTAGCATCAATAAAAGTATTATTATCAAAACTGATCTTACTTATAAGATTATCTGGAGCAATATCATCAGAATTATTATATCCTCCAATTGAAGCATAGGGAATCGCTGGATTATCTTTATCTATGCTGTCTTCACAACTAGTAAAAAGTGCTCCTAAAATAAACATAGCAGCGAAGTATTTTATTATTGTATTATTTTTCATGTTTTTTAATGTATAATGATTAATAACCAGGATTTTGAATTGAAAGTCCTTGAGCTTCATCAATAAAGTTCTGCGGAAGTGGAAATAATTCGTGCTTTCCAACTACAAATGTTTTTCCGTCAGCAGCCATTGCAGTCTGAGCTTGTCCTGTTCTTACAATATCATACCATCTGTCATGTTCGAATGCCAATTCGAGTCTTCTTTCTTTCCAAATAGCTGTTCTAACATCTGTCTGACCTGTTGCTGTAGTTGGGGAAATACCAGCTCTATCTCTTATTTGATTAAGTAATAAAATAGCTTGTGGTGTTTGTCCCAATTCATTAAGGGCTTCTGCCTTCATAAGAAGTACCTCAGCATATCTAAGATAACGAATATTTACATCCGAATTATCAGCACCAGAATAATTAGAAGAATAAGCTTTAAAATTATAATAAGGATTATTTACAGTGCTTGGAACTATTCTACCATCGTACAATGTCGAATTTCTGAAAATAACTGTTGCATTCCTCCTTTCAGTATCGCCTTCCGCATTAAAAGCATCAACTAATCCTTGAGAAGGACCATTGAAGCCCCAACCCCAACCTCCAGCTCCGGTAGCACCTTGTACTTGAGAATATTGTTGAATACCTTTAGCAGGTGCTTCTCCTTTTCCTTGAATTTCAAAAATAGATTCTTGATTATTTTCTCCACTAATTTTATAAATTTCCGCAAAATCTGGTGTTAAAGAATAGCCCGTAACTAAATTAGTATTATCAATAACCTTTTGCCATTTTTTTTGATACAAAGAAACTTTTGCTAATAAAGCATAAGCTGCACCTTTAGATGCTCTTCCTACATTAGCACCTGTATAAGCACTTTTATCTGGTAAAGCTGCAATAGCAGCTTGCAGATCAGCCTCAATGAAAGCGTAAACTTCTTCTTTTGATTTTCTGGTAAGCAGCATTGTTCTGTCCTCGGCATTTCCAGGGATAGACAATCTGTCTACAATTGGAACTCCACCGTATGTTCTTACTAATGTAAAATACATAAAAGCTCTCAGGAAACGGGCTTCACCAGCCAATCTATTACGAAGACCTGCATCTGCATTATTAAGTTGTGGCAAATAAGCTAATGCCTGATTGCATCTATTAATCCCTTGATAATGCGCAGCAAATAAATCTCTAAAAGAAGGTGTAGTTGCATTAAAATTAAGAGCATCTAAAACATCTTTATCTGCACCAGTATCGCCGGGTGTAGAACCTTTATCCGCATCATCAGAAGTAATACTAGAAACACCTATCCAAGCAAACGTACTCATATTCCAATCTAAAAATTTGGCATAAATAGCAGTAACAAAACTTTCAGCTCCTTCATTATTGTTGAATAAAGTTAAATCTTGTGCCGAAATAGCTTCTGTTGGCTTTACATCTACAAAATCATCACTACAACTATTGTTAGAAAATGAAAATATTGCTAAAGCAGAGAGTAATATTATTTTTTTGTTCATGATTTTCAATTTAATAATTAAAATTTAACATTAACACCAAATACAAAAGATCTTAATGTTGGATAAGCATCCAGCTCTATTCCCGTACTTCCGTAAGGATCACCGTTACCATTTAATTCTGGTGAGAAACCAGAGAATTTCTGGAAAACTACAGGGTTAATAGCACTAACATAAAATCTCATTGATGAAATATAAGTAACAGCTTTATTTATTGTATATCCTAAAGAAATATTGTTTATTCTAAAGAAATCTCCAGATTCTAAATAGTAAGTAGAAGCAAGTGGCACGGCATTAAATGGTGCTGGGTTTGCAGATCCTGTATTAGTTGGAGTCCAAAAATCGCTTGCAACACTATACTCTACATTTTCTCCTGAGAATCTTTGAGCTTTTTTGCCATTATAGACTTTCGCACCGAAAGTTCCATAACCATTAGCTGAAAAATCCCAGCTTTTGTATCTTAAATTTAAATTTATTCCTAGAGTAGATTTAGGTATATATGATCCAAAGTATTTTCTATCACCAGCGTCAATAGTACCATTTCCATTGTGATCTACATAAGTTAATTTTCCGTTTGCATCCATTCCGTTTGCTTCATAAAGATAAAAACTACCTAATGGCTGCCCTATAGACTGTTCGTTTAAAAGTTTTGTATCTTGTCCGTTACCTAAACCTCCTCCAACAATATCATTTACATTTTGTTGAGCGATATTACTTAATTCATTTTTATTAAAAGAATAGTTTGCACTGATTGAATAACCAAAATCTTCACCTATTTTATCATCCCAGCCCAAAGCAACTTCTACTCCTTTGTTGGTTACTTCTCCTAAATGCGCATAACCTGGATTTGATATTCCTTCAGTAATAATAGGAATAGATTTTAAGATAATATTTGTGGTTACCTTATCATATAAATCAACAGACCCTTTTAATCTTCTGTTTAAAACTTCAAAATCTAAACCCACAGAAGTTTCTTCTGTAATTTCCCATGAAAGATTAGGATCATATACTTGGTCTACTGTCATACCATTACTCATTACACTACCACCAAATGCGTAATTATAAGATGTACCGGTATTAAATGGTAAATAATTAAGAGGAACATTTTGATTTCCTATTTTTCCCCAACCCCCTCTAATTTTAAGCAAGTTGAAAAAACCGTCTTTCAAGAAATCTTCTTCTGAAACAACCCAACCAGCTCCAAATGACGGGAAATTACCCCATTTTTGACCATTTGCAAATTGTGAAGATCCATCTCTACGGATTGTAGCAGTTAACAAATATTTGTTCATCAACTTATATTGTGCTCTTGCAAAATAAGAAGTGGTAGTATTTTTATTACCATTTATACTTTTAAGATCATCTAACTGATCTTTATAATTTACACCATCTAAATTCCAATAATTGCTGTTTGCAATCATGTTTCTTCTGATTGTAATCAATTGATCTGTACCATTTTTCACAGAAGATTCCATACCGACTGTAGCCTCTACATCATGAATATCTGCGAATTTTTTATTATATGTAAAATAATTTGTTAAAATCCAGTTATAATAATCATTTTTTGTATTGGTCAACAAATTGATTGGATCTGTTGCTAAATAAGGTGTGTTATTGAGAACTCTTGTAGGATCGGCAGCTAACCAGATCGCTTTTGAGTCAACAAAATTATAGCTCTTAAAATTGTTATATTCTCCTGAAAATTGAGAAGTGAATTTTAATTCTTTCATAATGTTTACATCTAACTTAAGACCTCCTTGTAAAGTAAAGCTTTTTTGCTTTTCATTATCAAAGTAAAGTTGAGATACCGGATTTCCAACATTATTAAATGCCTCGCCAGTTGGAGATGCAAAACCATTATCTCCAACAAAACGAACTCCAAATAAACCATTTGCATATCGTACAGGAACTATAGGAGATTGTTTATATGCTGTAGTAAAAGCACCCAATGGCTTTGGAGTTGTATTATTAAATGCAACGCTTAAATTTTGAGATAAAGTAATTCCTTTAGCTATTTTAAACTCGTTATTTGTTCTTATCGTTGTTCTGTTATAATCTGTACCGTTTAAAATTGATTTTTCGTCATAGTTACTTAAGCTTAAAAAATATTTAGCACTTTCCGAAGCTCCTGATAAACTTACATTATGTTGATTATAAACACCAGTTCTTGTAATCTCATCAAACCAGTCAGTATTTACAGGTTGATCTTGGGAAAATGTTGTTGTACCTAAGGCAGTATTGGTATAGTAAGCAAATAAATTACTTCCAGCCATTTTTACTTTTTTCAAAGGATTTCTCACACCAACAAAACCGTCATATTCAACTGTAATTCCTTTTCCTCTACCACTTTTAGTCGTAATAATAATTACACCGTTGGCGGCTCTGTTACCATAAATTGCTAAAGCAGAAGCGTCTTTTAACACATCGTATGTTAAAATATCATTTGTATTAATGTTGTTAATATTATCTACAAACATACCATCTACTACATATAAAGGATTTCTACCACTTAATGCAGTTCCTAGTCCTCTAATAATTACTGTAGGTGTTGATCCCGGTAAATCTGAAGCTGTTACTTGTACACCAGCTGCCTTACCCTGAATTGCTTGTGAGGCATTTAAAACTTTTGTTCTCGAAACTTCTTCAGCTTTTATTGAACTTACAGAAGTAGTATTATCAACAGCTTTTCTACTACCATACCCAATCATTACAACCTCCTCAATCTTCTGCTCTTTTGGCAGCGTATCTTGTGGAGTCGTTTGTCCGTTGGCGTTCATACCGAAGTAGAGAACTGCAATCAGGCAAGAATACTTTAAATTAGTTTGTTTCATATAGTTTAATTTTATCTTGTACAAATCAAATGTGTAATAGTTTTGTCTCATTTTATTTTCTCAAAAGAAGACGTTGGTCAAAAATAAAAAAAATATTAGATAATGTTAAATTTACTTAAATATTTTAAAATTAGCACTTTATATTGTAAAATATGTTAACATATTCTAAAATTTAATAAATCTAAAGTCATAATATTTTAATATAAATGAATATTTCATATTGAAACAAAGATAAAAACCTGTCAATATTTAACCGAAAATTAACATTGAGACTCTAAAATGGCGTAATTCAAAAAATTAAACAATATTATAATTTCATTAATCATTAAAACTGGAAACAATCTTGCGATAAACCTTCCAGTGAAAATATTGACGTGTAATTTTTGTTAAACATACATTTGTCTTTACCTTTGGTGCAGTATTTGACAATAATAACAAAATTGGAAATGAAAAAATATATTATAGCCATTGCATTGGTTTTCGGAACGGGCGTAGTAATCAACACGACTTTACAATCTTGTTCTACACTTGCTACATCTGATTTAGGATTAGCAGTTATTAAAAGAGTTTTGTTAGGCGGAATTAATAAAGGAATGAGCATCTACGGTAACAAAGAAGCATTTCTTCAGAATAATCTGGTTGACAAAGCATTACCAAAAGAATTAAGAGACATCAACACAACTTTAGAGAAAATAGCTCCGTCTTTAGTGGCAAAAGAAAGAGAATATATTGCTGATGCGGCGGTTTATACAGTCAATATTTCTAGACCGATTCTTGAAAGTGCAGTAAATAGTTTAAATGCTCAGGACGTAACCAGAATTATCCAGGGTGAAAAGGGAACCGCAACTTTAATTTTAAAAGAAAAAACTTCCCAACAACTCGTTGCAGCAATTGCACCAAGAGTTGAGCAGGAGCTTAATAAATATGGCATTGTAAAAACCATCAACACTGCTTTGTCAGGAAGTAATCTTTTGGGCAGCTTATTAGGTGGAAACAGAAGCAACGTCAACGCAGGCGGATTGAGTATGCTGGCTTCTGAACAGATTGTCAACGGATTATTCAATATTATTGAAGATCACGAAAAGCAAAATTCGGCTTCACTTCTAGGACCACTTGGAAAATAATTAAATTTTCCTTATATTTATATAAATAAGTAGCAATAATGGACATATTACAAGGAAATCAGCATGCAAATCCTGAAGATTTTTATATTTCACTAAAGGAAAAACTTGAAGGTCATCACGACTTTCCTGAAGACTATCTTTTCAAATTTATCATTCCTACGGATCAGGCAAAGCTTACAGAAATATACAAAGTTTTTGACGGCATCAAATTTACATTAGGTAACCGCGAAAGCAAGAACGGAAAATACACTGCATGCAATATCAATGCTTTTGTACTCGATGCAGATCAGGTCGTAAGAATTTACAAAGAGGTGGCAAAAATAGAAGATGTCATTCTATTATAAAAAGGGAAAGTCAGCAATTATGCTGACTTTTTTATTTCTCGTTTTTCAATTTCTTAATGTTCAATAAAGAACTTTACATTTTCAACTGGTCTTCCGAGCATTGCTACCGAACCTTTAATGAGAATTGGCCTTTGTATCAATGATGGATTTTCTGATAAAATCTTTAGCCATTCATCTTCTGTAAAATCTTTTCCGGCATATTTTTCCTGATAGAGTTTTTCTTCTTTTCTGATGATATGAGAAACATCTTCATTAAGCTTTTTTAAAACCGTTTTCAGTTCCAGAACGCTCAACGGATCTTCTATGATGTTGATGATTTCAAACGGCACTCCGTTTTCGTCCAGATACTCTAACACGGCATTTGATTTTGAGCAATTCCCGTTATGCAGAACTTTTACCAACATTTTATTTTTATTTTAAGTGAAAATCTAAATTTTCGTAAACAAATTTAGAACCAAAAAACTTCGTTCTGGGTTTAATTTTTACTAAACAATTGCTAAAACAAACCGTTCAGTTCTGTTTCAATTTTTTCTAAAATCAAACCAAAATCTTCAGGTTTTTCTACAAAGTCAAGATCATCAACTTCAATGATCAAAAGTTTCCCTTCCGTATAATTTGAGATCCATTTTTCGTATTTCTGATTCAGTTTAGACAAATATTCTATGCTGATAGAAGCTTCGTATTCTCTGCCCCTTTTATAAATTTTCTTTACCAGATTTGGAACATCAGATTTAAGATAAATCAACAAATCCGGAGCGGAAACGAAAGTTTTCATCAAATCAAAAAGAGAAGCATAATTTTTAAAATCACGATCTGAAAGAAGCTTCATATCATTAAGATTTTCCGCAAAAATGTGGGCATCTTCGTAGATTGTACGATCCTGGATGATGTTTTTGCCACTGTCTCTGATCTCTTTTACCTGACGGAATCTGCTTCCCAAAAAGTAAATTTGCAGTGCAAAACTCCATTTACTCATGTCTGCATAAAAATCTTCCAGATAAGGGTTGTGATCTACGTCTTCGAATTGTGCGTCCCAACCGTAGTGCTTTGCCAACATCGTCGTTAAGGTCGTTTTTCCTGCTCCAATATTTCCGGTAACTGCAATGTGCATACTTCGTCTTCTGTATTATTTTTTAAACAATGATTGATTCTAAAAACCAAGATCCTGAATTTCGTCTAAGAGTTTCAGCATATCCGGCTTTTCAGATTTTTCTTTTTCCAGTTCTTCTACAGTTTTTTCAGTGTCATTTTTCGGACTTTCAATCACTGTCGTTTTTTTAGAATCTCTGGGATTTTCGAGATTGTAAAGATAAAGTTTGTTGCCTTTGATTTCAAAATATGCAAGCGAGTTTTTTTCCACAATTTGTACATCGGGATCTTCAAAAATTTTGATCAGTTCTTTCTCGGGAATATATTTAAAAATAGAATTTTTAGCTACAATTAAAACAAATTCGTTTTCCCTTCTCAGTCTCTTTCCGTTTTCAACAGGAGCTTCATATAATTTTTCAAATTTCAGATTATAGATTCTGAATTGATTTTTCGTTAAAATATAAACCTTATTTTCAAAAACCAACAGATCAATCAAATCGTCAAAACTTGCATCAAAAGGATAAGAATTAATCGTCGTATCATTTCTGAAATTGTATTGAAGAAGACGTTTTGTACTTTCATCCAACAACCAAACCTGCTGCAAATCTTCTGCGTAGGCATGTTTGATGTAGGTAAATTTTTGCTTAAAGTCTAATTTCTGGATTTCATTTAAATTCTGATCCACAAATTTCATTTCCTGAGCATTTTCAGAAAAAAGCGCAATACTTAAAGGGTTTTGCACTCCTTGAACTTTGAAAGGAACCGTAAACATCAGTTTACCAAGCTGTTTCCCTAACGAATCATATTTGGTAAAGCTGAAATCTTTATTTTTATAGAGATAAATACTTCCGTAATCATCAGCAAACAAATCTCTTACCTCTTTGATTCTCAATGTATCAAAAGGAAGGACTCTCTGCGCAGAAAATGAACAGAAAATAAGAATGAATAAGATTTGTATTAATTTCAAAAAATCTATTTTACGAATGATAGCGCTCCGTGAGGAACGCTACCAATTTACATTTATTTTGTTTAAAAGAATTAAATAACTTAAAATTATTTAACGGCAACTTCATATATTTTCGGCCAGTTTTTACCAGTAATCACCATATTTTCACCTTTGAAGGCGATTCCGTTTAACACATCATCACTTCCTTTTGTATTTTGTTTTGCAATATTGGTAAAGTCAAATTTGCCAACAACTTCACCGTTTGCAGGATTAATTTTAAGGATAATTGGTTTTTGCCAAACATTTGCATAAATAAATCCTTTGTAGTATTCCAACTCATTTAACTGGTCGTAAATTTCAGAATTTCCGGCTACAGAAATATATCTTACTACTTTAGAAGGATCACTTGCATTCAGGAAATAAAGATTTTTTGTACCGTCAGAAGCAATCAGGTTTTTACCGTCATAAGTCAATCCCCATCCTTCTCCCATCACATCCGGATAAGGAAATTCAGATAATAAGCTTAAAGAATTTTTGTCGTAAACGAATCCTTTTTTATTTTGCCAAGTCAACTGATAAATTTTATCGCCAACAATCGCACTTCCTTCAGAAAATATATCTTCAGGCTGCTTTGTAGAAGCAATCGGTGTAGTATCTCCCAAATTATATTTCAGGATCTGAGAAGAACCTTTCTGACCGTCACTTTCGTAAATTGTATTTCCTTCAATCTGAAAACCCTGAACAAAATTTGCAGGATTATGCGGATATTCTGCCACGACTTCATAATTGATATTCTGTACCGGATTTTTGGTAAAAACATTGATTGTTGCATCTTGATATAATGTTTCGCCACCTTTTGTTTTAATATTAAAAGTAACTGCATTATCTCCTAAGGTAAAATATTTAGAATCTACTATGAGATTTGAAGTTTCTTTGTCTCCAAAACTTATTGAGATACTTTCTGCATTATCGAGAACATCTTTAGGAAGATCTAATTTATCACCAAAATGATAACCTTTGGTTTCCATTGAATTGTTGTAATCAGCTAATGAATTCAGTATTTTTTCGTCATTATTACAAGACACGAACAACAGAAGTGTTGCAAAACCTGTTATTATTTTATTTTTCATTATTATTTTCTAAAATATTTCCCCAAAAATAGCAAAATTTATTCCTCTTTACTAATTTCGGTTACAGGTTGACCAAATTGTAATATATAGCCATTGTTATCGTAGATAGCAAATTCTCTCATTCCCCACTCGAAAGTTTCAATTTTGTAACAGATTCTGGTAATGGTTTTAAGGTCTTGCCAAAGATCGTTCACATCATTTACGTTAAAATAAAATGAGCCAGAAAAACCGATTTTATCAAATTTTTCATGTTTATTTGGTTTTGAAATCATGATTCTGACGTTGTTTTTTTCCAAAAAAACCCATTGCATCCCGGAATTGGCATCAACCAATGAAAATTTTAAAATATGAGTATAAAAACCAATAGTTTCCTCAAAATTCTGAGTCCAGATTACCGGAAAAAATGAATTGAATTTAATCATTGGTTTTCCAGATAAAGTTTCAGACTCTGACCGATAATCTCATTCCACCCCTGAGTAAAACTTTCGTTGGAAAAGCCTTCTCCCAAATCTTTCAGATTTTCTGTTCCTTCGTGTATCAATGTAACTTTTGTTCCGTCTCCATCAGCCTCAAGTTCCCAGGTTACTGCTGTTTTCAGATCTGAAAATGATGGATAAAACCAAGTATGCTTCAGTTTTTGATTTTCGATAATTTCTAAAATTTCGATCCGGTGAAGATATTTTTTTTCTTCTCCGGGTTCATAGAAATCAAATGATTTTCCAATTTCTGCTTCAAAATCAGGAATATCAAAATACCATAACTGCATTTCGTTTTTATCCGTCAATGCTTTCCAGACTTTTTCTGTTGGCGCATTGATCTTTTTTGTGACAATAATCGGAGTTTTCATTTTTGTATTTTTTTAATTTAAATCAAATTAACTGTGAGCAAATCCTGTAATTTTAGCTTCATCAAAATCGAGCTGCATCTCAATCGTTCGCATTACATGATCATCGAATATTTTCTCACGTTTCATTCGGTGAAGCTCATTTCTCTGAGCCTGTATCAGTTGTCGGATGACATCTTTATTTTCATTCATCGCCGTGACATAATCTCCTGTTGATGCCATACATTGAGATTTATCTGCCATCATCAGCATTTCATTTTCGAGTCTGTGTTTCTGATGGCGAACCATACTGTTGGTAACTGTAAGCTCAGCAAAATCAGATTCCAATTTATTCAAAGCAGTTTCTTTCAGTTTTCTCATCAAAATAACTTCCTGCTTTTCTTCAGGCAAATCACTTCCGGCATCATCAACTTTTAAGAATTTCAAAATCGGAGTCAGCATCAATCCCTGTCCGACTAAAGTTATCAAAATAATCACAAAAGTAACAAACAAAATAATATTACGGTGCGGAAACGCATCTCCATTCGGCAAAAACGCAGGAATAGAAAGTGCTGCAGCCAATGAAACGACTCCACGCATTGCTGCAAAACTTATAATAAACGGTTCTCGCCAGTCAGGTTTTGGATTTTCTGACCTTAATTTTTTAGACAAAAACCATGGAAAATACATGATGGAATAGCTATACAATAATCTTGTAAAAATAATCGCTCCGCCAATTACAATACTATAGAAAATACCTTCTGAAATGGTATAATCTTTCATTGCAGCAACTACAATTGGCAATTCTAAACCGATTAAAATAAAAATAATTGTATTCATCACAAAAATAAGAACACTCCAAACATTTCCGGACTGAATTCTAGAAGTGTGACTCAGATAGCAATGCGAATTATAAGACATCAGCAAGCCACCCGCAACAACAGCCAACACACCAGAAAAGTGAAAATGTTCTGCTCCGACATACAAGATGTAAGGAACAATAAGTGTAATCACGGTATCAATATTTGAGTTCGATGGAATCAGTCTTAAAAAGAACCCGAAAAGCAATCCAACGGCAATTCCGATAGCGATTCCTCCAACTGCCATGCTGAAAAAATCTCCGATTGCATCTCTCCAGATAAATTGCCCTGAAATCACGGCTGCTAAAGCAAATTTAAATACAATTAAACTCGAAGCATCGTTGATTAAACTTTCTCCTTCCAGAATACTTGTAATTTTTTTAGGAATTTTCATGTGCTTTAAAACTGAAGTTGCAGCAACTGCATCCGGCGGAGAATTGACTCCACCCAATAAAAATCCCATTGCGACGGTAAGTCCGGGAATTATTGATGAAGAAAGGTAAGCAACTACAATCGAGGTCAGAAAAACCAAACCAAAAGCCATTGAGAAAATCTGCTTTCTCCATTTGTGGAAATCCTGCCATGAGGTAAACCAAGCAGCCTCAAATAAAATCGGTGGAAGGAAGATCAGAAAAACCAGATCCGGCTCAATCTCAATATGTGGCATTCCCGGAACCAGACTGATGATCAGTCCTGCAATCACAAGAAAAATCGGATAAGCTACTTTGAGCTTCTGACCGATCATTACCAATATCATGACAGACAGCAAAACTGCGATAGATATAATGACGTAAGTGTGAATCATATTATTTTGTTTTCGTGTTATTTTTTGGTTAATGATAAAGGTTTAAAAACAATTAAAATATTTTCAATTCTAGCACTCTTTGCCATTCTGCAGGAATTTCAACTATCTTATTAAAATTAATTGTCTAGATTCCTGCGGAATGACAAAGATTGTGGCTACTTATTTTCGATTAGTATTTAAAATTTTAAAGTACAATATTATTTTTCGGAGTGATTGCTACCGGGAGATCAGTTTCATCCAACATATCTCTCATATCAATTTCAATAGTTCTGCTGATCTGAGTGATCGGAACGTCATTCGGGCTTCCTTCAAACGGATTTACCGAAGCTTCACCCACACTGTCTAAAGTATGAAAACACCAAGTCACCAACAGAGAAAACGGAATATTGAACCACAAAGTGTAATTTTCCAATACAGTTCCCTCTCCCATTTTATCAAATTCTTTGATCAATCCGAAAGGCACAAAAACAATAAACAAAAGCAAAAGATAAGTTGTAATTGAAGAGAAATTTCTCGGATAGGGAAAGTTTTTGATTCTTTCTGCTTTTCCCTGATCATCGGTAAATTTCACCAACTGCTGATTGATCTGAGACCATTGAAAATCATTGATTTCTCCTTTGGAATAAGCTTCAGACAAATCTTTACTTTGCAACGCCATCAATTGTGTTGCACGGTTTTTTTTGCTTAAAACATATTGAAGTTCGTCTGCAGAAAGATAATTTTCCAATTCAGCATCCAAAGTTGAAAGTCTTTCGGGAATTTCATATTTCTGAGCATATTCTTTAAACTGTGCAGTACTCATATTTTCCCAGTTTCTGGATTCACGAAGCTGAAAACGAAGTGCCGTCAACCAAGCATAATGACGTTTAAACATCAGTTTTACTTTACTTGAATTCTTTTCTGATAAAGAATCTCTCAAAATATAGCCAAAGCTTCGACTGTCATTGATGATTGCTCCGTAAATCTGTCTTGCTTCCCAAAGTCTGCTGTAACTCGCATTATTTTTGAACCCGACAATGAAGGCAACCGCTGTTCCCATAATGGCAATCGGCTGCCACGGAAACGAAATAAAAGTAACGCCAAAATAATAGAGAACGGTAGGAACTGCTGCTAAAATAAATAAAACATACAGACTTCTCCTAGTCCACATGATAAATTCTATTGGTCCGAATCTTTTTCCTGAATGCATTTTTTTAGTTTTTAGTTTTTTTAATGAAATTAATTTTTGGTAAACGGAATATTATTGTAAAATCCTATTTGTACCTGTCCACGGTTTCTGTTTTCCTGAATCTGATTCATATAACCCGCTTCGATTCTCATATTTTTGTTGATGACAAAACCTAAAGCTCCGTAAACTCTGTTTCTGTCGAAAACCGGACTGTCAAGATGCAGAAAAATTTCGTTATACGCTGAAATATATAAAGTTTTCGGAAGCAATTCATTATTATTGACAGGAATATTTAAACCTAATAAGTAACGAAACCTCATCCTGAAATCATCCTGAAGAAAACGCTCTTCCAAACGGTAACGATGCTGAAGATTGAAACGCCCGAACTTTTGTTTTGTGATATATTGCTGGAAAATACGGTGTTCAATATTTTCAGATTTTTCTCCGTTAGCATAAGGCTGACTCAAAATAAAACCATAACCCAATAAAATATTATTATTGTTTTCCGTAAGATCATATCCTATTCCGGTACGGATAAGAAGCTGCTCAAGATCACCGATTCCGTCAAAATTACGATATTGAATTTCGTTATGAAAATTAAGTTTTTTGCTGATTTTGTTGTTTCCAAAATACATATACCACGCTCCGAGATCACTTTTTTGAGCATAAGACGTTGCCGAAAAAGCTATAAAAAGTACAAAAGTCAACTGCCAGAAAATCTTCATTTTTATTTCTTTATTAGTATTATCTATCGAAAATAACAAAATTAATATTTTAAATCAATAATAACAAATAAATTATACGTTTCAAAAATTTAAGGCAGAAAAGAGGTTGAATTATGAAGGAACTTTTCCCTTATATATTTAAAAATGAAAACCGACAAATTAATCTGCCGGTTATTTTTTAATATTATTTATCTTTAAAAATGAAAAATTAAGGATGTTGCTGCATTTTAGCAGGATCATCATAATTTACCATCCAGTTGATGCCAAATTTATCGGTAAACATCCCGAAATACGCACCCCAGAAAGTATCTGTAAGTGGCATTGTAACTTGTCCGCCTTCAGATAATCCACTGAACAATTTGTCGGCTTCTTCTTTGGAATCAGCATTAATTGAAACTGAAAAATTGTTTCCTACTTTTAGATTTGAAGACCATTCTCCACCTGTATCACTTCCCATCAACATGGTTTCTTTTGAGATTGGAAGAGAAACGTGCATGATTTTGTCTTTGTCTTCTTCAGTAGTTTCTTTTCCATCTTGTGGAGGCATTTCGCCAAAAGTTCCGATGTACGGAAATTCTCCTCCGAAAATTGATTTGTAAAATTCGAATGCCGGTCTGCAATCGCCATTGAATGTTAAATAAACGTTTACTGTTGCCATAATTTTTGTTTAAAATTTTTGTGTTTATTATTTAGTTAAAAGTTAATATTAAACTGATTATTAAAATCATCTGTGTTGATCAATCAGAATCATATTTCCGTCAGGATCTTTCAGGAAAATATGTTCAGGTCCGGAAGTTGTTTCGTCGGCTTCTTTTTCTAATGTTACCTGATTTTCTTTTAAATGTTTCTGAATTTCCCGTACATCATCAAAAGATTCAAGATTCTGTGCATTTTCGTCCCAGCCGGGATTAAAAGTCAGCATATTCCCATCAAACATTGCCTGAAAAAGTCCGATCAATGTGCTTCCGTTTTTCATGATAAGATAATTGTTTTCCATACTTCCACCCATCATGCTGAAACCTAATTTTTCGTAAAAATCTTTAGATCTTTGTAAATCTTTCACACTTAAGCTGATAGAAAATGCTCCTAATTTCATCTGTATATTTTATTTTTTATTTAAAGCTAATTTATATCCTACCAAAACCAATGTCCATGACAAAATTCCCAAAATCCAAAACCAGATTGGTGTAGGCAGTACAGACATCATGTAAATTGACTGTATCAGGAAAATAATTCCGCAAATCAGAGCATAAATTTTCTTCCCGTCATCGGCAATTTTAGTAGAAACAAATCCTGAAACGACTGCGGCAATAACATAAGAAATTATCACAAAGAACAGAGCCATAAACGGTGCTGTTTCTACATAATTTTTCATTGCTTCCATATCGTCACTTTTCATTCCTTCGGGCATCGGATAAAGATTATGACCAACTGTCTGAACGATTCCGACACTTATTCCTCCGGAAATGATTCCTGCAATCACTGCTAATATTTTTCTCAACATAACTATTAGTTTTTTAGTCTTGTTTTAAAATCTAATGTTCCGTCATAACTTTTCCAGTTTCCGATGAATTCGATGTAAGGATTTTCTATTTTCTCGGTTTTTTTGTTCCAGCTGAATGTATAAATAAATTTGCCTGTGAAAATGCCGGAATGTTTTCCTCTTTTTTCTTCGGCAAACTCATAGTCACCATATACAGTACCTTTCTTTTTCCCGTCTTTATACTTGGTTATTCTGATCTTCCCTTCGTATTTTGATGTATTATTTTCAACTACAGAATATCCTGAAACAAAGTATTCCTGATCGTTTTTTCTATCCTGTTCGGAAAGTTCGACTTTAAGTTTGATGGCTTCATTTTCGGTACCTATTGTACCAATGTACGGTTTTGAATTATTCGTCCAGACAGTTGAAATGTTTGGCATTTGAGCCCACGCAAAATTGGAAATCAGAACGAGGAGAAGTAAAAGTTTTTTCATCTTGTTGTTTTTATTTAAATATTACTTTAGAAATATCATCGTGAGAGAAGTTGCTGAACCAGACATCAGATTCTTTTCCACTCTCTAAATTTGTATATATTCCTTTGAATGTCGTAGTAGAATAATTTCCTCTCTCATTTGTATCTTTTCTTGTCTGAATACGAAATTTGCCTTTGAAAAACCCGTCATCAATATCAGGCTGAGTTCCATTTAAATGAAAATCTCCAAAAACAAGCATTTCATCAGCACGGGCTTTCACATTAAATACATAATTGAAGGTCAGTTTTCCTGCACACGTTAATGTTTTACCATTCAATGTATATATTCCTTTTACCAAATAGTTTTCCGGTTTTTTAGCATCTTTAACTACAGAAATAAATCGCACATCTATTTTTTCATCCGAAATTTTACCGTCAAAACCCAATTTTTCATTTAATAAAATTTTACTGAAATCCTGATCTTTCAATGGGAAATTATTGGTTTGTGCATAAAAAGTAATGAAAGGAAAAAATAACAATAAAAGTATTTTCATCCCATCTGTTTAAACTCCAAATTGTGCCAAATGATGATTCAAATGTTTTGCAAACATATTGTTCCACTCATCAGATTTTAATTTACCAAAAGAAAGAGATTCTTTTTCATGAAAAGCTGACGCTCCCAATTGCTGTGTTTTCTGAATAAAGCCAATCAATCGTTTCTTTTCATCATCGAAATTTCTTCTTCCAGTGATTACAAACTGAGGTGCTGTCGGAGAATCTCTGGGATAGGCTTTTTCTCCCACCACTTTAGGTTTTACGAATCTTTTTAAAATAAATTTTGCAATAGCTCCCGGTTTTTTATGTTTTTCCGGCTCGTACACCATCTCGTAAGTGATGCAACAGTGTGCCAACATCTGATCTACCGTCATTCTGCCCCACAAACCGTGTGTATCTTCTACCAGATTATTTATTCTATTGATATAATTCTGAGCGTCTTTCGCATCAAATACGTTTTCCATAGTTTATCAAATTGTATAGAAACAAATATAATATTATTTCGGGTGATTTTAAAAATTGTTTTTAATCTTCAATTGTGAATTATTGAACAATCATTGCTTCAAACTACAACAAAAGACTCCCCACAAAATTGGTGAGGAGCCGACTATTTTTGAAATGATTTTCTATATTATTTCTGAACTGCTTTTTTCATTGCAGCATCCGGACGTAAAATTCTGTAACGCACTTCCAAATCTTTAGGCACATAAAAAACCAAAGGCAATTTGCTGTTGTATCTCACTATTTCCGGCTGTAAAGAAACAAATTTCCTGGTTTTTTTCTGATCCGGACAAGCCATTAAAGTTCCGCCAGTTTCACCATTGGATTCCACTTCATAATAATTGTACCCCCAACCTTGTAAATCCTGAGTTGATACTTTTCCCATCAGAAAATGTTTGTTACAATCCAACATTTTTTCAACACCTACAAAGAATTCAACTTTCAGATCATTTTCATTTTTTGCAACCGGTAATTGAATATAAACCTGTTTAAATCCTTCTTTAGCTTTTGGAAACATCTCAATCTGAAGTTTTTCAAATTTTTCTGTTTTCTTCTGAGCCGAAATATTTCCGATGAAAAACATCATTAAGACTGCAGATATAGCCTTTAAAAATCTCATAATTAATGTATTTAAAAATTATCAATTCCCTAAAGTCAAAAATTATTCCAAATCAATAAATTAGGTCTTACATAAACATGATCTAAAATTTTATTTTTTCAAACAACGATGAAAAATATTAAATTTGAAAACCATATTTTATCGTAAAAAAATTACGTTATTAAATCAAAAAATTATGATGAATATAAAAAAACTCATTCTCTTTTTTATTTTCCTGCAATCATTAAACCTTTTAAATGCGCAAAAAAACTCCTGTAAATGTTCGGAACTTGAAAAGTATGACCAGGAAAATCAAAAAAAATGGAAAACATATAAATTTGAGCCCATTTCAAAAGATTCTGCAGTAAAAGCTCCTTTTAATTATATAGCCACTGATTTTCTGGATAATCCGGCAAAAATTTCAGACATTATAGATTCTGTACACATAAAATTAAAAGCCTACGATTATCTGATGAATGCTGATTACTCTGAAGAAAGAGATGATAAAAAGAAAAAAAGTAACACTTCATATATGGATGGCTTTGAAAAGTATATGAATATTTCAGATTCCATCAGAAGTATTGAAGCAAAAAAATCAATTGGTCCTCTAAGTAAACCGAAAGTTATAAAAAGCGAAAAGAATAACAATAAATGGGCAATTTTATATTACGATTTCAAATATGATGAACTGCTTACTTTCGGAGCCGGATACTGGCTTGCTTATTCTGAAGATTCCGGAAAAAACTGGAAATACAATTATACAGGGCTTTCAGAAAAAAATAACTATGTATTCAAATCCAATTCAAAACTTCCGCTTTGGAAAGATGATCATCATATTCAAATCGAAGCTGATATTGTAAGAATGACCGATGAAATGGGGCATCCGTTACCACCGGAATATGAAACCGTGAAAGATAATGCCTTAGTAATAATGGATATTACTGAAATCCTGAAAGACAGTGATGGCGATGGAATCAATGATATTACTGAGAAAAAACTGTTCTTAAATCCCAATTCCAAAGATACCGATAATGACGGGATTCCTGATCATAAAGATACCAATCCACGATTCAAAAAAGACGATAACGAGTTTACCATTCTATATGAAGGATTAATGTATGGTGATTACGAAATTCGCGGAAAAGACTTTTTTGAAGAATTTGATATTGACATCAGTAATCCAAAATTATATTCCGGTGAAGATTCGGGTTTTGCAGTAATGAAAGAGATTATCAATACCATAAAAATGATTGTGACCGATGATAAAAATCTTCAACAAATTGCCCCACCAAACGAGACAATAATTATTCTTACGACAGAGGAATACAAAGAATATGAGAAACAAAATAAATCAAAAATAATAAAACAAAATTTTTCTCCACTTTTTAAATGTGACACAAAAAAAGACACCTATATTCTCAGAGAAAGTGCATCGTACAGCGGCAGAACATATGAAATTACGCGAACCAAAAAAGGTTGGAGTGTAAGAGTGGTATCAAGCTGGATTTCTTAAAGGAAAATAAAAAAAAACGTCACATTGTATTTGTGACGTTTTTTAATGTTAAATTATTCTGTAATTTCAACCTTTGTTCCTTTCGTATGCGCATTCATCTGCGGCGCATAATAATTCTGAATGGTTGTAATTCCGTTGGAGAATTTCCCGGATGCGTTGGCTACATAATCATATTCGAACACATATTTTCCTTTCGGCATATATTCGATGTAGAAGTTCGTGGAAGCATCTTTTGTAGATTGATAATACCCAAGATTATTTTTCCATTCATAACCGGAAAGAACGCTTAAAGGCTCAAATCCGGCCGCTCTCATATCTTTGATGTAGATAAATTCCATCGAACGATCTGTATTTAAAATCATTCTTACCGTTACCTTATCGCCTACTTTCAAAGGAGTTTCTGAAGAGATTTTCTGCAATTCTTCGCCATTTACCGTCTTGATTTTTTTGTACAATTCTTTTGTGATCGAAATGTAATTTTCTGATGATTTTATTTTATCTAAATCCTCATAATATTGCCAGAATAAACCTCCCTGAACAATTCCTGCGCCGGGTTTTGTTACTGTAACTGTGGCTAAGTTTTTATCTACAACATCTGATTTTACAGTAGATTTCACATAACCTGTTGCCTGATTTTCAGGTTTTAATTCTTTTCCGCCCCAGATAATTGTTGCTTTATCACTTTCTGAAGTAGTCCAGGATTTTCCTGAATTTAAAATGGTAAAAATCACTTCTGAAGTTCCTCTCGAACTTCCCCAGGAATTCACTTCTTTTTGGGTGATCAACCAAATTTTCACGTCTTCGATGAATTTCTGATCATTTGGTTTCAATTTGTTGAAAGCTTCCAAAGCTCCTGCATGATTGACTACCTTTGAACTGAACCAACCCCAATCATCAAGATTTTGTTTCCAGTAAACACCCTGAGTTTTTGAATTTACAGAAGTTTCTTTTAAATAATTTAATAATTTATCCGAGACATCTTTTAAACCATAATCGCTCATCAATAAAGCGGTGCGATGCAAACCGAAGAATGTGAAATCGGTAATTTTTGTGGTTTTTGCTTTTTGTTTGACTAAAGATTTTAAAGTTGCGCCTTTTTCTTTTAACGGATATTTTTTCTCCCAATAATTTCTTGTGTCTAAATAATCTAATGTCCAGTTATTGATTACATTTTCTTTCCTTGCACTGAGCGAAGTCGAAATGTCGTAATATTTATTGATTTCGTTGTCAACATATTGAACTAATTTCACAACCAATTCTTTCTGTTCTGAACTTTGATAATCTTTCACATTATCTTTCAACCAAACATTTATTTTTCCTAAATTTTTAAGTATATAAAGCGACGTTGAATACGAACTCGGGTAACCTTGATACCAAGAAAAACCACCATCCGGATTTTGCAGTTTTTTGAAATCGTCCCAATCCTGATTGATCGAATTTTTCATTGTATTTGCATCAAACAACAACGCCAGTTTCTGCATCTGTTCTTCTTCATTTTTGCTTTCCAAAACCCATGGAGTTTCATCTAATAAAAGCTGTTTCAGTTCCTGATTTTTTTCAAGATTTGAATTTAATAATCCTTTGCTTTGATATTCTTCAAAAACAGTTTTCAGTTTCGGATTCGCTTTGAAAACTTCCGAAGCCAAAACATCGGCAAACCATTTATTAAAGATCACATCCGCAGAATTGTTCTGATCATTTTTCAGACTTGGAAGCGCAAACATAATTTCCCAAATCGGATTTGTCGTCAATTCCAATGTATTTGAAACATTTGAAATCGTTGTTGAAGTTGCATTTTTAAGATTTTCTAATTCAAACGTTTTTGTTTCACCTTCTTTTACAAAAACAGGAATTGCATCTGTCACCAACATTCTGTTTGGTAAAATTGCGATTGCTTTTTGTTCGCCATCAGAATATTGACCGGCTTTAGCAACCACTTTTAAGATAATTGAAGAAACATTGTTCGAAACTTTCACTTTCCATGTTAATGCTGAGTTTCCGTTTTCATTTAAATCAAAATTCTGAACGCTTGAATTCAATCCAAATTTTGATGAAATATCTTCATTGGTAAAAGCATCTAAGATCTGTAAACTTGCCGAACCGCTTAATTTCTTGCTCGTTAAGTTGGATAGTTTTGATTGTAGATTCAATTCGTCACCTTCTCTCAAAAATCTCGGATAATTTGGCGTAACTGAAAATTCTTTTTGTGTAATGACTTCTTTTTCCAGTGTTGCTGCTCTTGCGTCTTTTGTATGAGCAAGAAACATTAATTTCCATTTTGTCAAGGCTTCCGGAGAGGTGAATTCGAAGCTTACGTTTCCTTCGGAGTCTGTTTTTAAGTCTGGATAGAAAAAGGCTGTTTCATTCAGGTTTTGACGGACTGGGATTTTATCTAATTCTTCTTTGGAAGATCCTATATCAACCAATGAATCTGCATTTGTTACAGTATTACTAGCTACAGCACTTCTTTTTTTTGTAATCGTCTTGCTGTATCCTAAAACTACTACTTCTTCAAGTTGTTTTTGTACCATTGGTGCAGGCGAAGCACTAGATTCTAATTCCATTGCAGTTACTTTTTTTCCCTTAGGACAACCATTATATTCCGGAAATCCCGGAACAGTAGGACACCTATCTTCACCATCTAAAACACCATCACCATCACCATCACCATCAGAGATAAATCCAAAGTTTCTGTCAAACCAATTAAATTGGGGAACTACTACGAATTTCCCGTCATAATATTGTGCTCTCTTCTGATAATATTTTTGCTCTAAATTCCCATTAATTTCATAAGAATTTACAATTGAATAAGGCATATATAATTTCTCCCAATTAAAAGTATTCATAGCAAACTGATCCAAAGACATATCGTACATATTAGCCAAAACTTCTGCGTTGACCTTTTCTTTTTCATTTCCTGAAACTTTTACCGACCATTTTTCCTTAGAATTGGGTTCTAATTTATCTCTGAAAGTTGTAGTTTCGATTTTTAAAGGCTGTTCTGTATCTTTTATTTTCAGATTGACAGTTTCTGTCTGTACATCATTGAATGCAATCAACTGAAACTGAATATTCAGATTGCTTACACTTTTTTCTTTTGGAATATCAACTGAATATTCTAAAATCCCATTTTTAAATTGATGAACTTCCGAAACTGTTTTTCCGGAACCATCCTGAACAAAAACATTTACCAAAGCATCCTGAATCGCAGAATATACATAGATTTTTGCTTTTTCACCTCTTAAAAATTCATTTTTAGGTTCTAAAACGGTTAAGAAAGGTTTCTGGTTAGGTTTCAAAGATTTTTTGTCCCAAATACTGAAATTTTGAGAAGATTTTATCGTGTCTTTACCTTCGATATTGTACAGTTCAAGCTGATAATCTCCCGCATCAAGTTTTCCGAGATCAAGAGATTCTTCGCTTCGTTTCGTGCCATTGAGAATGACAGAAGAAACTTTCCAGTTTTTTAATTCATCATTTTCATCATATAAATCATGAGGAAATTTGCTTATAAATTCTTCTTTGGAGAACCTAGGCAAATTCTGAATTTCAGATTTAAAATTGTTTCTGAAAATTCTGTCCGGAGATTCCAGTTTTGATAACTTAACTAAATATGATTTTTTAAGATTCTGTTCGTTATAATTTTTGGTTTCAACTTTCAGTTTTACATTTTCATCTGCAAAAGTATTTTTAATGTCATCCGCTTTGATGTAATGAGAAACTGAAGCTACTTTAAGATTGGTATTTGCAGTCTGCGTTTCTCCGTTGATGTCGGTCGCTGAAGCACTGATTTGATAATTATCAATCTGAATTCCTTCTAATTTTTCATCTTTTTTAAAATCTAATTTTATGATAAATTCTCCTTTCTCGTTGGTTTTCACCTCGCCTAAGATCGAATTTTCGTTATCATTATTATTAGGATACCAAGGAAAATATCTCCATCTGATATTCTGTTTTCTAATTTCGTAACTAACGTTGGTATTACTCAGGGCAACTCCCGAAAACATCATGGCTTTTCCTTTCAGTTCAATGGTTTGTCCGTATTTATATTCATCTTTCACAGGATCAAACGTTACTTCAAATTTGGGACGTTTGTATTCTTCAACCTGAAAATATTTGTAACCATCATTTTCGCCATTAGTTATAAGATTAAATTGACCATTTAATTTACCTTTTGGCAAGACAAAACTTCCGTGGTAAGAACCAAATTCGTTGGTCGTAAATTCTTGTATAGAAACGATATCATTATTGGCATCTATCAAAGTGATTTTCTGCTTTAAACCAGAAACAACTCCTTCAATTTCTTTATCTATTCTTGTATTGATTACTTTAAAATAAACCGTTTGTCCTGGTCTGTAAATCGCTCTATCGGTGAAAATCTGAGCTTTCGCACGGGTTTGTTTATTAGGATTGTAATCTTCTACATTTTCACGATTACCATACACTTCCATCATCTGGAAATTATTGGTTTTTGGCTGCTGAATTAAAAAAGTTCTGTAATAATCGTTATTTGTAGTTGCTGGAAATTTAAAAACTCCCTTTTGATCGGTTTTTCCGTTAACTTTACTTAAAGTTTTATTCTGTACGAACTCGTGGAAAGTCAAATTTTCATTATTGATCGGTTTTCCGTTTTCTGCATTGACCAACTTCAATTCATTAGAAAGTTGGTTTCTATTATCCTTTGACTGATAAATAATTTTGTGGTTTGACACTAAAAAATAAAAATTCTGTCTGGATTCCGCATCTTTTTCATCTGAACCCTCGACGGAATATTCTGCAACATAAATTCCTGAAGGAAGCGGTTTTATTTCGAGCGAAGTTTTATGAAGCTGATAATCTTTCAGATCAGATAAATTGAAAGTTTCTTTTTTCAACAAACTTTTTTTCACCTTTGAAAAAGCATTGTTGTAAGGATTTTTAACATATTGAAGGAAAGACAAAAAATCATCTTTTACTTCATAAATATTTAATGAAAACTGTGAAACATTTTTAAATTCTGCAACCATATGAATTGGTAAATCCGGCTGAGTCTGTTCTTCATATTTTATAGCTAAATACGGATTAAGAATCTGATTTTCTCTATTTTTAATATTCTCTAAAAAAACAGATTTCGGATATTGACTTTTTGCCTGGTTTGCAGTTGCCAAAGCTTCCTTCTGCTTATTTTTTGTAACCAGTTCATTCATGATTTCTTCCATCACGAGAACTTTATAATCACCATCAACATTCGATTGAACTAAATTCTGAAACTGTTCCAGTTTATCTTTACATTGGCTAAACTGGCAATTTTCAGATAATTTCTGATGCATAAAATACAACTTTGAATTTCCTGAATTCTGGCTAATTAACTCATCAAAAATACCATTGATAAAAATTCTGTTTTCTGCCAGTTCATTTTTTGTGAATAATCCGTTATCTGATAAAAAACTCACTTTTCTCAGTGAATACCAATCAGCCAAAGTTGGGAAATAAGCGATGTCACTCGTATTTGAAAAAACATCTTTATATTTTGCAAAAGGAATCTTTTTCATCTCCTGATTTTGCAGATCCAGGTCTTTAAAATTTTTGTTTAAATAGTTTTTAAAATCAAGCTTGCTCCAGGTCTCAATCTGCGAAACATCTTGAGAATTCACGTTAGTTCTGCTGTTTATTTCCCATGAATGCTCATTATAATAGTCAAACATAAAACCCGACAATAAGACTTTATAAACCAAAAGATCATCGCCTTTCAGTTTTTTTTCAGCATTTTGCAGTTTAACAAAAAACTTTGATGCTGAATTATTCTGATCATCATCAGATGTCTGATTTACAATGCTGAATTCTGCTTTGAGAGAACGAATGAGCTGAAGTGCATTATTTTCTTTCATGGCTTGGTTTTGTATATCCAGAACAATAGGAAGATTGGATTTGTAAGTTCCTTTCTTACTGTTTTCTCCTATTTTCTTCCATTGTTGGTCGTAGTAATTTTGTGAAAATGCCACCGAAAAATTAAGCAACAGCACAAACAGGAACAAAACCTTGGAAAATCTTTTCATATTTGAATTTTTATTTGTTTTTTTATAGTCCTATGGAATCCTGCGATTTCCATAAATATTATTTTGATCAATGAATTTCTTAAAAGTACTGAAAAAATTTGTCATAGACAGCCAACTTTACGTATCCTTAATGGGGACACTTTTTGCAGTATTTTTTATGGAGGAGCAAAACACATTCCGTTTTCCTACAATGTTTCTTATATTCATAACGTATTTTAGCGGATATCTTTATACGAAGTATCAAAACACAAAACATTTTTACAAAATTTTTATTATAAATATTGTAGCAGGAATTGCTTCTGCCGTTTTAATTATTTTTAATCATAATGAAATACGTCTTATAAAATGGTTTGTAATTGTAGTTTTAGGACTACTTTACAATAGTTTTTTCCTTGAAAATTATATCCGGAAAATTCCGTTTCTGAAAGTATTTTATGTAGGATTGGTTTGGGCTTTAGTCAATTGCTGGCTGACTTTACCGGAGTTTAATCTTCCGATTTTTCTGATCAGTTTCTTTTTTATTACAGCTTTGGTTCTGCCCTTTGATATTCGGGATATGAAAAGTGATACCGTTGAAACTTTCCCAAAGCTTATCGGAGTTCAGAATACAAAATATATTGCTTATTTATTGGTTTTTGTTTCGTGTATCTTATCTGTTTTTTATCTGAAAATACAGTTTGCTGTATACTTTTTCTTAACCACAGTCTTAGCTTTTATCCTGATTTATTTTTCAGAAAATAAAAGAAGCGATTCTTATTTTTCTTTTTGGGTAGAATCTTGTTCGGGTTTACCTTTTTTGTTTTGGATTATTTATCTTTACTTAAAATTTTGAGCGATGGAAAATTTTAATGAAACGAAATTAAAACTGATTCAAATCAAATACCTACAATAAAAAAATTAAATCGATTAATTGATCAAAAATTACAACAAATTTTACAAAATCCAAAGTCTGGGATAGTTACCAATATTCAAAATATAAAAGCTATTTTAGTCGAAAATTTTTACATTCATTATTCTTTAAAACCAGATTCAATTCGAATTTTAAGAATTTTGGACACCAGACAAAATCCAGAACTATTCACTTTATAAATGATCATCAAAAAACTCACGCTTTACAATTTTAAAAACCATTCTGAGAAAAAGTTTGAGTTTTCACCGCAAATCAATTGTTTTGTAGGAAATAACGGTGCGGGAAAAACCAATATTCTCGATGCTTTGCACTATTTATCGGTCGGGAAAAGCTTTTTGGGAAATACCGACATTAATAATATCAAAACTGACGAAGATTTTTTCACCATTGATGCTGAAGTTCAGAACGAAGACAGCGAAGACAGTATTAAAATCTCTCAACCGAAAGAAGCCAAGAAAATCATTAAAAAAAATGATAAAAGCTACGATCGAATGGCAGATCACATCGGTTATTTGCCAAGTGTGATGATTTCGCCTTACGATTCAAACCTGATTTCTGATTCCGGGGAAAGCCGTAGGAAATTTCTTGATTCTATGATTTCCCAGACTGATTCTGGTTATCTTTTTGATCTGATTCAGTATCAGAAAACGATTCAGCAGAGAAATGCTTTGTTGAAATATTTCGCCAAAAACAGAGTATGGGACAAAGATTCTCTGGAAATTTATGATGATCCGATCACAAAATCCGGAACCAAAATTTTCGAAAAAAGAAAAGAATTTGTTGAAAAGCTCAATCCGATCGTTCAGAATTTCTATCAGATTATTTCAGGTGGAAGAGAAACAGTTTCAGTGATTTACGAATCACATTTATCTCAAGATTCTTTTGAAAATTTACTAAAAGAAAGTTTAGAAAAAGACAGAATGCTGACTTACACTTCAAAAGGAATCCACAAAGACGATTTACTTTTTGAGATGGATTCTGTACTCATTAAAAGAATCGGGTCACAAGGTCAGCAGAAATCATTTTTAATTTCATTAAAACTAGCTCAAATGAGTCTGGTAAAAGAACTTACAGGAAAAACTCCGATCCTTTTACTGGATGACATTTTTGATAAGCTGGATGATCACCGTGTTGCTCAGCTGATAAAATTGGTAAATCAGGAAAATTTCGGACAGATTTTTATTACAGATACGCATCGAGAACGTACAGAAAGTGTGGTAAAAAAGATCAATGAAGAAAGTATAATTTTTGAGATTTGAGGTAATGAGAAAAAATAAAAAACGCGAATTTCAATCCTCAGAACTGGTAAAATCATTTGCCAGAATATATGGTTTTGAAGATAAATTACTGGCTTTTGAAATTAAAGATTTCCTTGAAGAATATCTTGATGAAAGCTTGTTCAATGAAATTGAAAGCGTAAATCTTGAAAATAAAACGATTATTATAAAAATCGATTCTCCATTATTGAAAAATGATTTTAAAATGCGTAGAAGCTTTTATTTAAAAAAGTTTCAGGATAAATTTGGTGAAGAAAAATTTACTGATCTTCAGATTTTGTAGGTATCGTTTTTTGTACCATGTCATTCGTTTTAAAATCAAAACTTGAACGTAACGGTATAAAAAATTTAAGTGGATTTTTTAAAAAATACCTGAAAATTTCCCGGTAAATCTCACCAACCTCACCAAAATTAAGTTTTCTTGATCTGAACGCCAAAAACATCGACAAGCTGAAACTCACCAAAAAGTTGAAAAACCCAATGATGAAAACCGTGAGAAGTGCAATCCAGAATGTGTAAGAATCTACGTTAAAATCTTTTCCGTACAGTCCTAGAGCAAAATTTCCTGCAGCAAACGTAATGTGACGAATGTCGAGATCTAACCCAAAAAATAAACCAATCGGTGCAGTTGCACCCAGGAAAACGCCAAACCAGAAATTGGAAATAATTCCTGCCCAGTTTTTAGCATAATAGTTGGATAGTTTTTTGGCAAATTTAGCCCCAAAAACCCTTTTAATAGACTGGTTTTTGGCAATTCTGTCCGGAATCTGAAAGAAAATGGAATTGTTGCCAATGTTTCCGGAAATAATCCCCGAAATAAATAGATAAAAACCGGCAATACTTGCGTGAAGAATCGCTTTAGAATTAAAAGGATCTAAATCTTTCAACAATTTTTCTGATTTTTCCACCGCTAAATTCTGTGAGAAAAACACATCCAAACCGTAAATAATTGCCATCGCAACCGGAAAAGCCAACAACACATTTCCAACAAAAGCGATAAACTGACTCCTGAATAATTTGGAAACCAAATCTGCAAATTCGGTATTGTTTCTTTTTGTATTTCCCTGCTCAGAAAGAACTTTGGTCATCGTTGCAGCCGTCATTGCTGGCTGTTTTGTTGCCAAAGTAAAGCCCATGAGATAGATCATCACAAACCCCATCGCATAATTCAAAGAATATAAAAACGCATGGAAAAAGTCGCTTCCAGGCATGAAACCGTACAACATTTTCAGTACACATAGAGCACCTACGATAATACCACCACCACTTGCTTTCATAAACATTTTCATGTACTGTCTGCGATTGGAAGTGATATAATGACTTCCCGTTTCTGCGGTGTGGTTGGTAATCAGATGAGAAATCATCCTCGTACTGTCGTTGAAAAGTTCTGAAATATTGTTTTTGTGAGATTTATAACTTAAAACATTAAACATCAATTGTTTAGATTTAACAATAACATCCTCATCATTATCAATAACCAACAACTGCACGATCTCAAAAATTCTCTGAGTCTGCTGACGAATTTTCAGAAGAGCCTGGTTGATTTTCCCCGAAATACCGTATTTAGAAGAGTTTTTGAACGCAATGTTCACAAAGTCGAGACATTGCTCTATATAAATTTTAATCTGCTTGTATCTGCTGTCTTTTGAGTGTAACTGAATCTCAGGATTAATTTTAAATTCTTCAGCCAAAGCTTCAAGCTCATTTTGTAAGGCTAAAAAAGGATTGTCGAAATTTCTGTATTCGGGAGCCATTCTCACCACCTCAACTTCCAAAGCCATTCCTGTGACGCGCCATGAAAGGATATTCATTGAAAATATAAGTTCTCTTTTGACTTTCTTTTTCTGAATAAAATCTGAAACTCCAAGAATATGAAAAAATTCATTCATCTCATTTTCAGGAAGATTATGCAGATATTCCAGGTCTTTTTTTGGTCTGAAACTGATATTATCGACCATATACCAAACCGTTTTTTCGTTTTCCACGGGTGGTAAGATTTTATTAAGAATCCGTTTTTTTAGTTCCGGAAAAAAAGCATTTTCTGATAAAATATTGGCTTCGGTAAGCGATAAATTGAAAGGTCTGCCCTCAAAAATATTATGAATGTAATATCTGAAATTATCTGCCAAGTTAGGATTTGCCTTAAAACAGTTAAGAACGTCGGTAAAATCGGCTTTCTTTATGCTCTCCAGAAACTCTGCAAAAGGTTCCAGAGAAAGGGTTTCATTCTTAAAAGAAAAATATTTTTTAAGAACAGCTTCAAAATTTTTTGTACTTGTACTGAGAAATTTCATTAGTACAAAGATACTATTTCAAACTTACATTTCTCATCTGTCGCATAATCCAGTTATGTTTCTTTCTCAGATAAGAAGACGGGTTTTTGGGATCGTATTTTTTGGGATTGGGTAAAACCGCTGCAATCCAGGCTGCTTCTGAGGTATTGAGATCTTTTGAAGACTTGCCAAAGTAATATTGTGACGCAGCTTCAATTCCGAAAACACCCTGTCCCATTTCAATAGAATTCAGATATCTTTCAAGAATGATGTCTTTACTCCATACTTTTTCTATGATAAAAGTATACATCGCTTCAAGACCTTTTCTGATCCAGCTTCTACCTTGCCAAAGAAAAACGTTTTTTGCAGTTTGCTGAGAAATAGTGCTTCCTCCTCTCAGTTTTTTTCCTTTTTCGTTGTTCTTCATTGCTTTTTCGATGGCCGTATAATCAAATCCGTTATGATTAAAAAACTTCTGATCCTCTGAAGCGATCACGGCTTTTTTCACATTACTTCCCATTTCATCATAAGAAATGTAATCTCTATTGAGTTTACCGTATTCGAAAAGTCCGCCAATCTGCGTAATGGTGATGGGTGGATTAAAAAACCTTCCCCAGATGATGAATACTACGTTCAGAACAAGAACGATAAAAATAAGCTGTTTTATTTTTTTCCACATAAGCTAAAAAACTTCTGCAAAAATAAAAAATTCCGGCGATCTATTGTAATTCTTTCATATAAGTCAGCTGATAATCCGGCAAAAGCTCTGGATGAAAGATTTTTATATAATCTTTGAGGACAAGATCTGAACGCACTACTCCGCTTTCAAAAAAATCATTTGATTTTTGTTTTTCTTTGGCAGTGAGTCCATAAATTTTTCCTTTTTTGAAAACCTCAAGCTTTCCATAATACGGATTGATATTCAGCAATTCCTGTTTAGAAAGATGATTTCCTACATTGACCCAATATTGAGTTTGAACAGATTTTGCGTAAACTTCTTCAAAACTCATCGTAACTGCTTTTTCTTCCGAATTATTTTTTAAAATGTAATCAGCATAAGCGTCTGAAATATAGTTTGCTGTAAATGTTTTTCCGCCCGGCAGATACCAAACGTCTCCGTACATTTCGTTTGCCAATACTTTGGGCTGTGATTTTGATTTTAAAGCTAATTGTATTAATTCTTTATAATTTTTTTCAATCTCTGAATATTTTTTTTCAGCAATTGCTTTTTTTCCAAAAAGTTTTCCGAAAAGTTTAAGATAAGCAGTCTTCTCTAATGGTTTCTGTTCCATATATTCATCTAAAAAAATAACCTGAATTCCATTATTTTTTAAGAGTTCATACGTATTTTCGAAGCTTGCAATGTAGTTTGTGAAAATCGCATCCGGTTTTAAGGAAATAATCTTTTCAACATCATATTTTTGTTCGTTTCCGACGTTTTGAATTTTCCCCTGTGTTATTAAATTATTAATTTTTTCTGAATAAATATATTCCGGACTCGAAACTCCGATAACTGTATTTTCTGCACCAATTTCAGAAATGAAGCCCAGCAAACTGGAGTTCAGCAGGATAACTTTTTTAAAAGGAATTTGGTTTGTTTTAAAATCATATTTAAATTTTCCTGATTCAAAATGAAAATTTTCTCCTTCTTCTTTGTAATTTAGTTTTGAAGATAAAGAAATAACATTATCATGTGATTTTTTTTGCTCTTGTTTACAGGAGATTACCGATAAAAATGCAATAATTAATAAAAATTTCAGTTTCATCTTTCAAAGAAAGCAAAAAAGTCTTATATTTGCAAACCTTTAAAAAAGGCCTCGTGGCGCAACTGAATAGCGCATCTGATTACGGCTCAGAAGGTTACAGGTTTGAATCCTGTCGAGGTCACAAGACCGACATTTGAAGTTTTTACTCTCTTATGTCGGTTTTTTTTATTTCCTAATCCATTGTTATACTGATAGATACATTGGGCAACAATATTCATTTTAGGTGTTTGAAAACTTTTTCCGTCAAATTCGACTTTTTGGGGAAATATCAAACACCCTATCGTCCTTTTTGTTGACAGATCGCCTTGTTGGTATAGGTTTACAAGGTTTTCCATGGAATCGAGTGCATTTTCTATTTTTGTTTTGATGTCAAGTTCTTTGCTTTCCGATACGATCTGCTGAAGCTCCTGTTCCAACTGTTCAATTTGCAATTTTGTGAGTCTTTTAATCTCTTTGTAATCTTCTTCATCTAGTTTATCGAAAAGATATTTATCTCTTGCGCTGGCAACCTTTTCATTCAGCAGGTTGATTTCTTTTGAGATCGATTTTCTTTTAGCCTCGATATCATAAGTGAATTGTTTATAGTTATCCAAAAGTATCTTCTTCATAAGATCTTTGATGATAGGATTATACTCCAGCTTTGAAATTTCCATCTCAAAAAGTTCATTCAGTCTGTCAGAGTCAAATCTGAATCCGCATTTGTAATGACAATGATAATAGTAATAGGTTTTAGATTTTCCTTTCGCACCACTTGCTGTGAGATTTTTCCCACACCTTGGGCAGGTCAAAAGGCCTCGTAGTGGAAAACGCTCATTACCTAATACTCTTCCTCCCGGACCCTCTACTTTTCTTTTTTTGTCCATGATCCTTTGAACCTGATAAAACAACCTTTCACTAATCAATGCCTCATGCTTCCCTTCAATGTAGTAAGCTTCCTCTTGCTTATAGTCTTCAATGTAGATCTTACCACAGTAAACTGGATTTCTCATGGCCTTTGCGAAAGCGCTTCTTGACATTGATACACCTTCCCTTTTATTCATCTGTAATCGTACATGGTCAGCAGGAATATGTCCTTTTGCGATCTCAGTGAATGCCCAGATAATATTTGAAGCCTCTGGCTCCTTAATGCCAATATACTTCTTACCATCTTCATGACTCCTATTTATATATCCGTAAGGAGCTATTCCCATCAATCTCCCCTCCTTTTTTGCTCGCCTCATACCATGGAATGTATTCAAAGCCCTCCTGTCATTTTCGACTTCTGGGGTAGAAAGGTATATGGCTAGCATAAGCTTGTTTTCTGGAACAGACATATCCAAAGGCTGTTCGATCGCCTGGGGAATAATGTGGTTTTTATGGAGAAGACTGATCATCTGGTAAGCATCTCCAGTATTACGGCTAAACCGATCCCATTTTGTAAACAGGACAAGTGTACTTTTATGATTTCTCTTCTTTATCTCTATAAGGTACTTTTTCCATTCGGGACGTTCAAAGCTTTTAGCTGAGTGGTCTTCGTATATCACTTTATTGATAGAAATATTATTATTTGTACAATATCTGCGCAATCTCTCATCCTGATCTCTTTGGGAATAGCCTTTTTCGGCCTGCTCATCAGTGGAAACTCTTATGTATAGATCTGCTATAATCATTGTAATGACGATTTCGTTAAAAAGTTGTTTAATGCTTGCAACATGGAGAAGGTTGCGTTGGTAGAAATTCATCATTCTAATATGGTACTAATATACAAATAATCAGTAAGATGAAAAATATTCTTTGAGCGTTAATTTCACAATAATATATAGAAACTCCATGATCTCTTCTGACTGATTCTTGTCGATTTCATAGCCCGCTTTTTTCAATATTGCCAAAGCCTTTTCAGGCGGGATCTTTTTTAATTCAATAGATGGGATGTATTGATCGATTTTCGGTCTTGCTGTTGCTTGCTTCTTTACTTTACCTTTCTTCATAAAACTTGAATTGAGGACTTGTTCTCAATAATTGTAATTTAAAAAGCAGAATAATTATTTTTTATAAGTTGCTTCAACGGTCATCTATTGGCGCTAAATGTATATATAGACTAAAATTTAAAATTTGTTATCCCGTAATTATATGCAATTAAGGACAGAAGCAATTTTTGGATGATCGGAATACTAGTAGATTCTGTTTTTTTAGTGTGATCTCATGGGACTAATGAGAAAGAAGCTTAAAAAGCACGTACTATTATGTGTAATCATGATGGTATGTACCTTTGATACTACACTGACCCCAGAGGTGGAATTATCGAACACTTTTGTAGAGGATTTAAAGAAAATTGCGGAACTTACAATGTTATAGAAGTTATTTTTATCATTTAATTTTTTTGCGTAGTAAAATCTAGTTGGGTGTAATAATTCTTCCAAATTCAATTGTTTTTTTCCTGAAGGATAAAAAGCATTTTTGATAACACTTCTACTATGATTTTTGTGATGGTTATCCGATTTGTTTTTTTAGTTCTTCTTTACTTGGAAGAATAGCCTTATACTCTTTAGCAAAAATGGTATTGTTGTTTTCTGGAAGTGTAAATTCAATCACAGTTTTGTTTTCTTCCTTACAGAGAATGATTCCAATCGTCGGATTTTCTCCTTCTATCTTCACTTTCCTGTCGTAATAGTTGACATACATTTGCATTTGTCCAATATCCTGATGGGTTAATTTACCGATCTTCAGATCAAACAACACAAAGCATTTTAGCAATCGGTTATAAAAAACCAGATCAACAAAAAAACTATCACCTTCAAAAGTGAACCTGCGCTGCCTTCCCTCAAATAAGAAACCTTTGCCCAATTCCAACATAAAATGCTCAAGCTTATTAATGATCTCTGTTTCCAGATCACTTTCAGAGTAGCGGTGATCCTGCTTCAAATCCAGGAACTCCAGAACATAATGACTCTTGAGCAGGTCGGTCGGCTTTTCCACGATTTGACCTTTTTGTGTCAGTTGTTTTATCCCCTCCTTATCTTTGCTGAGAGCCAGTCTTTCGTAGATCGCTGAGTTGTACTGTCTGGTAAGTTCTCTGACGCTCCAATTGTTTTGAGTGGCCTCTATTTCGTAAAAATTTCTCTCATTTTCGTTTTCAATTTTCATCAACTGAATGTAATGAGACCATGACAATGTAAATACAGAATTACGAGACGGTGTTTCATAATTTGAATTCTCCAAAGAAATACGAGACGGTGTTTCGTATTTTCCGGAATCTTCGCTTATTTCATCAGAAATTCTCTTTTGGAACATTAAATAAAATTTCCTCATCCACTGAAGATTGTCAACCGAGTATCCTCTTCCGAATTCTTCTCTAAGCTGTTTACTGAGATTTTTAAGCGTCTCTTTTGAATATTCGGCTCTATCTCTTCCGCTTTGTTCATCCTCAACAATAATTTCACCTATTTGAAAATAGGTCATTATCATCGTCATATTAATATTTCGGACGATCTTACTTTTTGCATTTTCAATTAAATGCTTGACAGAGCTGTAAAGATTGGATGATAATGAATGCATAATTACAAATTTAACATTATTTCTTTAGTACAAACCACTAAGATAATCTCTGAATTATAATTTTGACGTATAACAAATTGGATGGCTCCATTTGGCAGCCATCTGCTCTGGAGAATCAAAAATAGATCTCAAGAAAATAACCTATGCATTTAATTGTAAATCAAATTCAATTTGGATTTAATGAATTCATTAATTTTTTCATAAAAAACCACTAAAAAGGCAGCTAAGGTATAGCGGTCATCCATTTCTTCACCCAGCCAAAAGACTACGGCATAAACGGTTTCCTCCCTGAAGGTACCCTCCAATTATTCCGTTTCCTTTTGGCTTTTCCCTTTGCCAGCTAAGATTATCTGCTTTCTTTTTTCCGGTTTTTCTTTTGAAAAATATTCAGCGAAGCCTGAAAGGCTTTTAGGGGATGGGTCGGAGAAAAGATTGAGAACAAATCAAAATGTACAATCTTTAAAAACCTACGGTTATGAACATTATCGGAAGACTGACAAGGGAGGCGGAAGTGCGCAACTTGCCAAATGAAAAACAGGTAGTTAATTTTTCAATTGCTACGAATGACAATTATCGCAACAAACAGGGCGAACGACTCGAACAGACCACCTATTTTGAATGCGCCTATTGGATCTCTCCAAAAGTTGCAGACTTTTTATTGGTAGAATTAAGCGGAAGAGCCTATACCTCTGCATGGCTGGGGAAAGACGGACAACCTCATGCAGGTTTAAATTTCCATACGTCACAGATCAGGGTTCACGGCAATGGTAAAAGAACCGAAAACATCTCTACTGAGTCGAACAAAACAGATAAGAAGGAAATTTCTAATTCTAAATCCAACGACAGTGACAAGGATGATGACCTACCATTTTAAAATCATCAAATACCATTTTCTAACAATCAAATATCAACATCATGGCACATAATTTAAATTTTAACAACAGAACAGGAAAATATTCATTTTTCAGCGTAAAGGAAAAAGCATGGCATAACTTGGGACAGATCGTACAGGATTACCCGACAAGTGAAGAAGCCATCAAATTTGCAGGACTAGACTACGAGGTCGAAAAGTCTCCCCTATTTACAAAAGGTGCAGGCATTATCGAAAAGAGAAATGGGATAGAAATGATCGATTCAGAGTTGGAAGTTCCCAACTACTTTGCCAATATCCGCACCGATAATAACACCGTTTTAGGCGTAGTCGGAAAAGAGTACCATATCGTACAAAACCGTGAAGCCTTTTCATTTTTTGATTCTATTGTAGGCGGTGGAAAAGGAATCTTATACGAGACTGCAGGAGCTTTGGGAAATGGTGAGCGGATTTTTATCACGGCTAAATTACCCGATTATATCCGTGTTGGAAACGGTGACGACATTACAGAAAAATATATTTTCCTAACCACCTCCCATGATGGGAGCGGAAGCATCACCGCCGCATTTACCCCTGTTCGCATTGTCTGTCAAAACACTTTAAACGCTTCATTAAAAAAATATGAGCAATGTGGTGTGGATCAGACATACCGCAGGAGCAAAACAGCGTTTGGACGATGCACACAAGGTCATGGGATTAGCGAATAAATTGAGTAATGAATTGGAAAGCACGTTTAATCATTGGGCAAAAATAAAGGTCGGTAATGATGAGATGAAAAGACTGATACTGTTGGCACTCTGCCCCAACAAAGAAACTTTAAACCATTTGCAGAAAGGAAATTTCGATGACGTTTCAACAGTTTTTAAAAACACCGTTGATGATGCATTTGCCTACGCAATGATCAGCGAAAGCCAGCAAATGGATACAACCAAAGGAACTTTGTTTGGCGTTTACAATGCTGTTACAGGATATTTTCAGAATGTCAGAAATTATAAGGATAATGAAGCCAAACTACAGTCCATCGTTTTGGGAGGAACTGCACACTTAAAGGCTCAAAAGGCTTTTGATCTGTGTGAAAATTTTGCCCGATCTGGCGCAGAAACTTTAATCATGAATTAACTACAAATTTTAAAAGTTAAGTACGGGAAATTCAAGTCTCTGCCGTACAAGAGCAACACCTATGAAATTCAATATTGTCAACGAGATAAAATTAAGTTATTCCAGAAAAGGAAATCCTGAAAAATTAGTTAGTAGTTCGCGGGACGCAGTGGATGTATTCCGCCAGCACTTTGACCGTGATGAAATGGACTACAGAGAATCTTTTTTTGCCCTGTACCTCAATCAGTCTCACAAGGTTTTAGGGATAAGAAAAATTTCTGAATCGGGAATTTCTTCTACGGTGGTCGATGTCCGTATCATTATGCAGGCGGCACTACTTTGTAACGCATCAGCTGTGATATTGGCACATAATCATCCTTCCGGAAATTTGAAACCTTCTGCCGATGATCTGAAAATTACGCAGAGCATTAAAAGTGCATCCGAATTCCTAAACATTAAATTACTGGATCACTGTATTCTGACATCAACCGATCATTTATCATTTGCCGACGAAGGTCATTTATAAATGAATTTATATTAATAGCAAAATACACGGCAATATTTAAATTGTCGTGTATTTTCAAAATCGGGCGAAAAGACAATTCCTTCCGTTGGTCGGAAACGTCTTTTCGCAAAAAGTATGGATCAACTCTTATGATAGTCCTAACAAATACACTGCATCATAAAAGTTGTGAGCTTTTGTAGATTCAGTGTTTATTAAATTATTAATTAAGTCAATTGTTTGTTGCGCTTGCTGTCACTACAAGATTATACTAACCATTTTCTAAGTACATACAGGCTGCTTGAACAGTCCAAGATAATGATTTTTTTAAAAATTAAAATCCTCTAACATTCTTAAGAAGGTCGTGAGGATAGCCTAAAGGAACCGCACTGAGCATATTCAACTCATTTACATGATCATTAGACAATTTTATTTCAGTTGATTTTAAAGCATCGTTAAAATGTTCAATAGTACGAGCTCCAACCAATGGAAATCCACCTTTTGATAAAACCCAGGCAAAAGCAACTTGTCCTGGAGTAACTTCAAGCTCACTGGCAATCACGAAAAGTTTATTAATAATTTTTTCTGTAGTTTCATTTTCCTGATAATCTTCATTCGAATTAAGATTTATTCTTCCTTTCTCACCTTTTCGGTATTTACCTGTAAGTTGTCCTCCTGCTAATGGAGAATACATCATCGTACCTAAACCAAAATGTTCAGCCATTGCAGTGAACTCTCTGTCGGCAGTACGTTTCAGCAAATTATACTCGATCTGTATTGCCGATAATTTTACTGAAGATGCAATAGCCGATGCCTTCCAGGCAGGAAAATTTGTCAATCCTGTATAAAGCACTTTGCCACTGGTTACAAGATCTTCCAGACCTCTTGCAACTTCATCAATCGGTGTGATACCATCATCGTAATGCGGCATATAGATATCAATATAATCGGTTTTCAATCTTTTGAGACTAGCTTCTACTGCCTGTCGCATTGACTTGCGATGATTACCAAAATTAGCTTTAGAAGGATTAAGTTCATTACTTCTTGTATATTTTGTACAAATAATAAAGTTGCTGCGTTGACCCTTTAAAAATTCTCCTATAATCTCTTCTGATTCACCTAATTGATAAGCATCAGATGTATCTATAAAATTACCGCCGGCATCTGCATAAGCAGTTAATATTTCTTTAGCATTTGTAGGCTGTGCTCCATAACCGCTACGGGTTCCAAAACTAGCAGCACCAAGGATAATTTCGCTGGCGTACAACCCTGTTTTTGTTCCAAATAAATTATATTTCATATGACTGATATTGGTCTACAAAATTAAAGGTAGCAGCTAAAACGTGCAAGTACGGCTGAATTTACCCGTATCAGAATTATTTTTTTATTACTTACATTTGAATCATAATAATGGATAATGTATAAGAAAAAGATACCCGTTTTACTGGATTGCGGGCTGCACCTTTTTATGGAGATCATCAATGGAAAATGGAAGATCAGCCTGATATGGTGTATTTATTCTGGCATAAAACGTCCCGGAGAGCTGCAACGCAAAATGCCAAAAGCATCCAGACGAGTTTTGGACACACAATTGAAACAATTGGTCGATCACGGAATTTTAACTAAAACCATTTATAACGAACGGCCATTAAAAGTTGAATATGAGTTAACTGAATTAGGTAAATCATTAATTCCGGCTATCAAATTTACTGCACAGTGGGGTGAAGACCATCGTGAAGAACTGGAGAAATTAATTCAGATCAATATCTAATAATTTATTTCTTCAATAAAACCAATTGCCAGTACGCTAGATTTTTAAAATTTAGTTAAATGATGAAGATATTCTGTAGTTCTTGGTTTACTGCTGCCGCTTTGACTTTTAAATCGCTGGTAGTCTAATTTGGAATATCTGTAAGTCCCCATACTTTGCATCATCTCCGCAATGGTATGATGCGATAGAAATCCTTTATTATTGTAGCTTAAGAAAACATGCTGAAAATCGCATTTTTGTAAAAGATCAAACATTACATTTTCAGCCTCTGATTTTAAACAGAATTTTGATGTTTTATACGGTCTTAAGCCAGCCTTTCCTTTAGGTTCAAAATCATTTTCATATAAAGCTATTGTATTCAACAAGTGGTAATACGAACCATATTCTCTGCCATTGTAAGGAGGATCCAAATACAAGATATCACCTTTCAACTGGGTAATTAATTTATTGCTGTCCTGATTAAATATTTGATAGTCAAGATGTGATAGTGACGTTTTTTTGACAGGAAGCAACTGTAAATTTTTAGTGGCGGATATTTTTAATGTCTTTAGGTAAGCGCAATACACCGAGGCGGTGTTAGCAATTTTATCAACCGCTTTTAACAAGGTAGCCATAAAAGGATATAAAAATCCTGATCTATCTCAGAACTTCTAAATCGTCGTTCAATATCCATCCTTATGTCATCTATTTTTTTACCGTTTTCGGCTGAGAAATAGAGTCGTCCTGCTGCTCCTAATTCCGAATATTGCTGGAAGATAAAGCCATCAGAACCTTCTAACTGATTTAGTTCAGATAGGACTGTGCGGTATTTCTCATCTGATACTTTACTGTAAAATGCACTGTTAATAACAAAGCTGTAATATTCCCTATCGTTGTAAATGATACTTTTAACTTTGTCATGGAAATAGTTTCCTATTACGCCTGTTCCTGCAAACAGATCGCAAAAGCTACAATCAACCAGTTTTTGTTCTACAGAATTTGAAATGACATTGTAGATGAAACTTGAAAGTTTTATTTTAGATCCCAAATAATTCATTTTTTATTTGCAATCTCCTTTATAACTGGGATGAGACTTTATCTCGTCCAGTATTGACGTGATTTTGCTTTGAATGTCCTAATAAAAAACGGCTTGGTTTAAACCAAGCCGCTAGACATCAAAGACAAATTTTAAGATACATTGTCAAATTCAAAATCTACCCTTCTTTCATTTCCGAAACTGTCTTTGATCCAGATACTGAACTGATGGGATTCAGAGGCTTGGGATGTGTAGTATAGCCTGAATTGCTTTTGAGGCAGATGATATTGATCATTGGGTAAGTAAGGAGGGTCATTGAAGTATTGTAGTTGACCATTTCCCTCGTATTGAAAATATCGAATATTGTATTGGGTTCCATTGAAATCTGATGGGGTCAAGAGATCAATACGGATCTCTATCGTTTCATTTTTAGCTATCTTTCCAGGAACAGGCATTATCTGGACTTCAAAAGGAAAATTTTGCTGAATTTCCAGATCACTGTCCTGACAAGAGTCAAATACAAAACTGATTAAGATAATGGCCAGTGCATACTTACATAGTTGCAAGATATTTTTGTCGATTACATTTTTCATTGTATAAGGTTTTTAAAAATTAAAGCGCAATCCGAAACCGAACAAAGTTTGAAACTGATCGAGTTGGCTATTCCGCAAATAGCGTATCTGACCATTGACAAGGAAGACCAAATGTTCTGTGAGATAACTTTCTATAGACAATTTACCACCTGCACCGTAAATAAAGTTCCCGGTGGAATTGAGGATCGACCCGTCGTAAAGCATTTCAGTACCTTTATTGACCTGCTCATAGCCTATCACACCAGCGAGACCAAAATTGATATTGACATTCCGCATCAGATCACCCCACACACGGAGACTATAACCTCCATTGAACAAGAAAGTATCTATCGGAATATCATAATGGTCATACTCGTAATACTTTCTGCTGTATTCAGCAAGTCCAAAGAAATAATTACCATTTCTGGCGTAAGAGATAACACCTGCTCCCAAAGCATAATTTTGTTTTTCGGAAGATTCCGGAAATACAGAATAGGTCAGCTCAAAACCCTTTTGCCCAGGGATCATTTGCTGGGCAAATGTTTTCGTAACTGGTATTGCCATTAAGACAATGGTTAAAAATATCTTTTTCATCTTATTTCGTTTTTATGCTTAAACTGCTGATCAGCCTTGCCTGGATCAGATCTGCATTGTCAAGCTGCACTTTCTGGTGTCTTCCTCCATTCTTTTCCAGAACTTCGATCTCCAAGACCTGGTCTTTTAACAGCGTAAACTGATCCATTAGATAAACCCCGGATATTTCAGAATCGTGAGCAGCTGTCCTCACCGGAAAATGGATGCGAAGCGCTTTTAAAAGCTTGTCCTGAACAACCGTTCTCTTCAGATTCTTTTTATCTACAATCCTAAAATTGATGAGGTCAATATCAAATGCTATATTACTGCTGTTCTTAACCTCTAATGTGAAATAGAATTTGCTTTCATTCACATGCAATGCCCGGACTGAAAACTGAACCCCATAGCTTCTGGAAGCAATGTGCTTGATGGTTCTTCTGCTCTTTCCGTACAGGTTTTCCATGATGAGCGCTGTCAGGGAGGAAGAACTTCCGTTAAGATCTTCAAAAAGTACATCCGTAGCATACTGATGCTCTTGGCTTCTTTGCATCTTAAAAAGGTCATAGCTGAGTGCATCAGGATATGAGCTGTAAAACACATCGAAACTGTAGAACTTTCCGTCTTCGGTGATCACCGAAAAATTGGTTTCTTCTTCAAAATCCCTGACTGCTGATTTGATCCTGAGAACATTTCCAACAGCTTCCGACTTATTCGCGACCAGCAGGTCACTCCCCAGGTCGACATAGCGGATTGGCGAAGGAAAAAGCAGGTGCGAGGTTTTATTGTACGCGACCTGCATTTTATAGGGTTCCAACCTTGCCTCTTCCAATGGTAGATATACTGATATGGAATCCTGCGCCAGTGCCCTTTCTGTCAAAAGGAGAAATACGATCATCAAAAGATAATGGCTTTTTATTTTATTCATTTTATTGTTTTTTAATTGCTTATTTTTTTGGCACCAACAGAACCTGATGGCCAGCTTTTACCTTTACTTTTTGTTGTCTGACCCGCTTCTGGAAATAACCTGACAGGCCCTGCACCACGCCTCTGCTTAAATCCGCCGCGATCTGCTGACCTGTCGACTGCGTCATCATAATGTTGGTCTCTGAAGTTCGCCCCATGCTTCCCACAATGTCGGTCATAGCATTTTGTTCCGGTGAGTACGGAATATATAAGCCGAGCTGACCATCATTGTCATGAATATTGATCTCTACAGGATAAATGCTGCCCTGATATTCTATCGACGAAATTTTCAATTGCAGTCTCCCACCCTGAAATTTGCCTATCGCTTTAAGTAATGTTCCGGCGGGAATTTCTGTATGTCCTAGGATCATATTTTCAGAAAGTCTGATGGTTAATGCACTTTCATTCGTCATGGTCGCAGTCTGATGAACTACCGCATTGGTGGCATTTTTCGACCGTGCGGTATTTTTCACATCATCCTGGATTCCGAACATCCTGCGATCATTCAGACCCGCTAAAAATGAACTATCTGACGGCTCCCTGTTTAAATAAGAGACTACATTTAAGTGAGCTGGTCTTACTGCGGTGAGCAGTACTTTATTACCAGAAGGCTGCTTCACATCCTCTTCTCTTGATACAGATTCTTCCTGCTTATTACTTTGGGGAAGGTATTTAGCAGCCAGTTGGTAGGATCTTTCCATCAGCTCCAACTGGTCATTGACCCCAAGACCTGCAGGAACAGCATTGTTCTGCAAAGCTTCATTCTTTAATCTGGATATTTCTTTCCTGAGATTATTCACTTCCTGATCATCCCTGCTGTAGAAGGAACCTAATGTCTGCTGCGCATTGCGATAGCTGTTAACTGCACTCGGATTAGATTGTGACAAACTATTCGGATTAGCAGTCAATGACGTCTGATCAGAATTTTGGTTTAGGTTGTTTTGGTCAGTCCAGTAATCTGATAAGGTGGTCACCGCATTTCTCTTCTCTTCATTTTTTTGCTCTAGCAGCTGCTGTTCGTAGGCCTTCTGTTTATCAGATTGCAACTGATCGTCCTTTGCCTGTGGTATACCCGCATTAAAACCTGATTCCGCAGTAACTTTGTCGTCCTTTGGCTTAAAGATGAGGTAGAAGCAACCGGCACATACAGCGGCCATCAGTAAATAAATCAGTGGTTTCTTTATTCTCTCCCACTGTAAATTTTGAAGGCCTTGTGATTCCGGCTCCAAGTGGGGTGAATCACTTTCAGTGATCTTGATTTTATTTGAATCTTTCATCGGTCTGCTTTTTAATGGTTGAACCAACTTTGTTATCCTTTGCTGATCTTTTCATAGCAGTATGATCTGAAATGGTCGTAATATGACTGATCGACATCGTATTGGTTTTATTTCCGGTTGAAATAAAAATGCTAATAAGAACCAGTAAGGTAATTGTGGCATAACCGGCAAAAAACAGCTTGGTGAAAAACCTCTGGCGTTTCGCTGGGAGTACTTTCCATTTTCTGTCTGCAAGCAAAATATGCTGCTCTATTTTATCTCTAATTTTTTTCATTGTTCTGAATTTTAACGTTCAACAGTTTCAACATCTTTATTTTCAAGGACATTGAATTTTTCAATCGTAAATCCCTGGGGATTGCTGTCTGACCTCACCGAATTCACTAATGAACAATTGGTGATCAGACTTCGTATAGTCAGATTGCTGGATCGAATAATGAACTGCCTTGCAAAGGTCTTTACGGCGTAAGGATAGTTATTGAAATCTGCCACAACACTGTCAACCTCTATCCTCTGCTGGATATTCCCTGAGATAATCCGGTTGTAATATCCTTTCTCCTGCAGGTCTTTGTAGTAATCGAATGCAGACTGGTCTGCCAGATTGAAAGCTCTTTTAACATTGCTTTCAATGGCATTTTTATCCGGCGCTACTGTAAAGAACAGCTCGTGAAAACGCCTTACATGCTCCCTGGCCTCGACAGGCCTGTTGATCGACATATCCTGAGACAGAGCCACCATCAGCGATTTACCGTTGTCGAGCACATAGATCTTCTGACGTTGCTGCTCTGCGAATTGGTAGGACTTCAAAACGACAACGCCCACCACGGCAAAGCAGAGCGCCGCAAAAACAAATGTGAATAAGCGGATCTGCTTGAAACTGCTCTCTATATTTCTTAAAGTTTTAAATTCCATTGGATCGTATTTTTATTTTAATAATCTGCCTGAGATATTACCTGTTGCACTTCCTGCTGCTGCTCCAGCAATATTTCCTGATTTTGTGGCGGTCTGGTTGACATTGCGCATAAAGTTACCGGCACCTCCTGCCTGAATGACCCATCCGGTAACGGTTGGAACCGTAAAATATCCGATGATCCCGATGATCATATAGATGATGTAAACCGTGTTTGAAGTATCAGGAATGAAGTTCGGATCGGCCAGCATCTCAATATCCCGCTCCAGGATGAGCGACTGTATTTTTGCAAGGATTGAACTGAAAATATCTGCAACCGGCAACCACAAATAAACACTGATATATCTCGTCAGCCATTGGGTCAGTGTGGTCTGGAAACCATCCCATACAGAGATGGCAAAAGCTATAGGACCCAATATCGAAAGTACAATGAGAAAGAACGTTCTGATCGTATCAATGACCAAAGCTGCTGACTGGAAAAGGATCTCCAGAAACTCACGGAATCCATCCCTGATCTGCTTCTTGATATCGAACATCTCCCTTTCAATATACATCCCGGACATGGTCACCAGGTCTGACGGAGACCATCCAAGCTCTTCCAACTTTTTATCAAATTCCTCATCCGAGATCAGATAGGCCATCTCAGGATTTCTGAGCATCGCTTCCCGTTCCAGAAGGTCTTTTTTCTGTTGCAGGTCATTCATGTCCAGCACCTGATCTTCCAGCATCGAATGACTTCCCTGAACGATCGGACTTAAAACACCATTGATACTTCCCAGTACCAATGTTGAAAAGAACATTATGCAGATACCAATGGCAAAGGGTCTGAGCATAGGAAACAGATCGATCGGTTCGGCACGGCTCAGTGACTGCCAGACCTTGATGGCGACATAGAACAATGCGCCCAATCCGGCTACACCCTTTGCCACGGCAGCCATATCGGCACACAATGGCATCATCTCATCAAAGACCGAACGAAGTACTTCGTGTAGATTAGTAGGTTCCATCTTACCAGTATTTTTGGTTTGCAGTACCATATAGATCCAACACTCTTTGGGTATTGTTCTGTTTTTTTGATCTTAAGTAGCTTACAGAAATATTCTTGTTCGTGTAGTAGCGCACCAGATTATGATATTCTTTGACCTCCTTATATACACGTTCGATAACGTCCATTCTTTCCTTATCATTGAGCGAAAGCCCATTGGCTGTGATGATCTTTTTCAGCTCTTTTAGTAGCTCCGTACTTTCGTTCAGCAAGGCTGAATAACCGTTGGCAATTGCCGTCAGTTCTTGGGCATTGAAGTTGGGGTCGTTGAGCATCTTGCCAAAATTATTGACGTAGATCTCTGAAACATCGCCGACAAGCAGAACGGTCTGCTGTACCTTGCGTGCATCTTTGACCAGGTTGTTGACAGCCTTCAACTTGTCATAATACTCCTTTCCCTGTTCATAGACCTTCTTGACCTCGTTGAAGTTCTTGATAACGTTGGAAACCGTTGATGAGGTCTGCACGATCTCATTGGCAGAGTTCAAAATGCCTGACGCCAGGTTGGCAGGGTCGGTTACTACGAATTGTGCTTTGGCATAGGTTGCAGTAGCGAAAATTGCTACCATTGCTGTTTTAATGATCAGATTTTTCATTGTTTTTAAATTTTAAATGATTGGATTAATTAATTTTCTTTGTTTGATTTGATTCTCTTGAGAGAAATCCTCTTGATGGCATGTTCAACGTTACCGTCAAGTTCAGAGGCCAGATTCATCACCTCCATTTTTTCAGTTTCCTCTGTCGTGTAAGCCAGATATTCCTCGGTGGATACTTCAGTGGCATAGACCGCAGAGTGCGTTCCGCCCAGTCCGATCCAGACTTCCTTGTACAATCTTCTCGGATCATTGTTCATATTGATAGAGAGTACCTGAGATTTTTCTTTGTCAGTCAGTCCAAGCATCGCCTGGATGTCATCGAACTTGTTCATATACTTGCGCTGGTCCAAAAGGATCTTACAGTCTGAATTGTTGATAATACTCTCCTTGACGATCGGAGACTGGATGATGTCATCCACTTCCTGGGTTACCACGATCGCTTCTCCGAAGAATTTCCTGACTGTCTTGAAAAGATATTTGATGTACTCAGCCATCCCTTCTTTGGCGATCGCCTTCCACGCTTCTTCAATCAATATGAGTTTTCTGATTCCCTTCAGTCTTCGCATCTTATTGATGAAGACCTCCATAATGATAATGGTCACGATCGGGAACAGGATCTTATGGTCTTTGATCGCATCGATCTCAAACACAATGAAACGTTTGGACAACAGGTCAAGCTGCTTTTCTGAATTCAACAGGTAATCGTATTCCCCTCCTTTGTAATAAGGCTCCAGCACATTGAGAAAGTTGGCGATGTCAAAGTCCTTTTCCCTAACCTTCTTTTGTTCCAGGACTTTCTGATAGTCAGCTTTCACATAATCATAGAATCCGTTGAATGAGGGAAATTTACCACTATGTATGATCTGTTCAATATAGCCGCTCACGGCATTGGACAAGGCCACTTCCTCTGAACGGCTTGGTGGTTCATCATCCCTTTTCCATAAAGTGAGGATCAAGGTTTTGATACTCTCTCTTTTTTCAATATCAAAGACACCATCATCGGTATAGAATGGATTGAAAGCAATAGGATTTTCTTCAGTGTACGTAAAGTATACCCCGTCCTCTCCTTTTGTTTTACCTTTGATAAGTTCACACAGTCCCTGATAGGAATTTCCGGTATCGACTAGCAGTACGTGCGCACCCTGCTCATAGTACTGTCTCACCATGTGGTTAGTGAAAAAAGATTTACCGCTTCCTGAAGGTCCCAAAATAAATTTGTTCCGATTGGTAATGATCCCCTGCTTCATCGGCAGATCGGAGATATCCAGATGAATGGGTTTTCCGGTCAGCCGGTCAGCCATCTTGATCCCAAACGGCGATGGAGAATCCTGATAGTTGGTTTCTTCGGTAAAAAAGCACAAGGCTGGTTCGATGAAGGTGTAGAAGCTTTCTTCACTAGGAAAGTCACCTGCATTGCCCGGGATCCCTGCCCAATATAAGGTTGCTGTGTCCGTCGTATTGTGGCGTGGTTTGCATTCCATCAGTGCCAATGCACTTCCTGTGTCATTTTTCAGTTGTTTCAATTCTGAAGGATTATCCGACCAAGACATCACATTGAAATGGGCACGGATGGATTGCAGACCGTAAGAATGCGCTTCATTGAGGTATTTCTCGATCCATTCCTTGTTGATCTGGTTCGCTCTGCTGTATCTTGCCAATGAGTGCATATTTCTGGCTGACTTTTCAAATTTGGTCAGGTTCTCATCGCTGTTATCAATAAACAGATACTGATTGTAAATGTGATTGCAGCTCAACAGAAGTCCTACCGGCGAGGCAAATGATAACAGGCAGTCACTGCGGTCGGTACTCAGTTTTTCATACCGGCTGTGTGATGAGACAGTACCGGGCAGATCATCGGTATCAGATAAGGTATGCAGGCTGATCCTATGGTTTCCGATACGCATTTCTTCTGATCCGAGCTTGATATCCTGCAATGAAGGATTGATATCTCTTGACAGGGTCAGGTATTGCTCCAATATTCCTGACTGGTTTTCGGTTCCTGAAATCTCATCTTCGGCCAGTCTTTCCAGATGGACATAGCCGCTGTCATTCATGATCCTTTCAAACTGATCGACGGCTTCCAAAAAGCGGCTGATCACTTCTTTGTCTTTGATCTCTTTTGGGATCAGTTTGCCTTTGCATAGGGATGAGAAGTTGCTCTGCATCCGCATTCTCTCTCTACTGGTTTTCGTAACGAAGAGATAGCAGTAGTGGTTTAAGAAAGGCCTCTCATTGAAATGGCGCTCAAAGGATTTTGACAGAAAACTTTGGTCTTCTCTAGACAGATCCGGATTGTAGTTTTCTTTGATAAACCAGTCCTGTTTGTGGACGACCGTAAAATCAGGCATGGTCTTGATGGCCTTAAACCAGGTTGAATGGATCGCTTCATATTCCGCCGATGCCACCGTAAAGAGTTCAGGTAGCCTGACCTTGAAACAAACTGTTACATCAGCATCTTTTGAAATGATACAGTCGTTCTCTATCGCAAGCAGTGGAAATTTACTCTCCAAGGTTGCGGCTTTGGAGGTATTTCTCATGCTGAAGCTTTTTGACGGTTGCTTCTCAGGTAGCGGTAGATGCATTTGCGACTGATGATGTATTTGGGATGCTTTTTTTGAGCACCCAATTTCATCAGCCCGTGTTCGCCGTATTTTCCGTTGAGTGAGAATGTCTGCCAGATGAGAATCGCACTGCTTCCTCCGCCAATCGTAAGGCAGAGATAGGTGTTGACGCCAGCCATGTACATGACCATCACACATACGAGTATCCCCAATAATCCCCCTGCAAAAATGAACAGATACTGTGCTTTTAATCCTTTGAACTCTACCGTTCTTCCGATGCCTTTGTTGATATGATAGGTATTCATAATCATCATTTTAAAGGAAGAATGAACGGAGGATCGTTGCAGCTACAATTAAGAAGATACAAGCTCCAAACCAGCTGGCAGCGGTCTTGCTCGTATCGGGATCACCACTGCTGAACTTGTTGTATACCTTGACCCCACCGATCAGTCCGACAACTGCCCCGATCGCATAAATCAGCTGGGTAGCCGGTTCAAAATAGGAGGTCACCATTTGTGTGGCCTCATTGATCCCTGCGGTACCGTTACCCTGGGCAAAGGCACCTGTAACTGCTAAAAAGCTTAGACCTGATAGCAGTAGTTTTTTTCTTTGTTTTCTCATAATTGAAACACATTAATTTGTTATGGTGTGCCGCACTTTGCGGAACTATGGGACAAAGATGTCAGAGTCTTGGAATCATTTTAAGAGAATGGCGGTAAAGGGAATATTTTGGCTTTTAACTAACAATGCACGTTAGTTGAATAGGACTATCTTAGGTCAAAACGTTGTCACAATTGATAAAGCCGATGAGCCTAAGATCAAAGGTTTTTCGGATAATTACCTTTGGAGAATGAAACAATTTTGTAAAATCTGTAAAAGTCTCAACACTTCTAAGTGATCTGATGCAGAAGAAGAAAAACTTCATTCTGGGACAGGCAGTGATTTCCTTTTTATGGGCAATCAATACAAGGTGAAGCTGGGGAATTTGGGAAGTGCCTGCAACTACTTGAAAACACATACATTTATGCGTAATCGCCTGCGCAATCGACGTCTTTTAGCTTTGCACAAATTAAATAGTTTTAGATGATCAAACTAAGGAACTTTTTGTTTATGCCTAATCATAAAAATAATTTAGATGCCTTCTTAATTCTTCTAAAAAATAGGAGAGACAAGGACAAGTGATCCGTTATTTATCAGCTTGAAGTTATGCCATATTCTCAAATAGAATTTACCATCAACTTGTGATTAAAAAAAACATCCACTCAATGGTGGATGTTATCTTATCATTAAATATTGAATTGATCAGTCAGTAACTTGGAAAAATCCTGTAGCAACCTTTATGAATGCCTGCAATTTTTCAGGAACTGCGAGTTCATCTGCTTTGGACATACTTAGAACTTCATTTGTTTTTTCATCTTTAGACACAAGATCTACCCAATCGGGATTGATGATAATACCATGTCCGACAGCAACCAATGATAATCCCTTATCAATTGCTTCAACTGCATCACTGGCTTGCTTGATACCTCCGGCAGCGATTACTGGAATTCTTTGATCTACATGATTGATTATCAACTCTAAAATAGTAACGTCTCCGTTTTCTTCATCCATTGGCTTTTGGTGAAGTAGACTGAACAATGAAACATGAAGATAATCGATACCCGATTCAATCAATTTGTCAATAAAAGGGAATGTATCTCTTACCCTGTAACTTTCAGGCTCCTCAGCAGATATTCTAAATCCAAGCAGAAATGGCCTGTTTGCATATGTTTTAATAACGTCTTTAATCTCTTTGATGACCGCTAAGGCAAAATTCATCCGTTTTTCTTCAGACCCACCCCAATGGTCGGTTCGCTGGTTGTAGAATGGCGAAAAGAAATTCTGCAACAGGAATCCGTGCGCACCATGCAACTCTATTCCGTCAAATCCCGCTTCTATAGCTCGTCTTGTCGTCGCTCCGAATGCTTTGATCATTTCAAGAATTTCATCGTGCGTCAATTCACGCGATACTGTTCCTCCAGGATAAAATGCTGATGGTGCTAATGCCACATCACTTGCACTCACTGGGATTCCACCGGGAATTAAATCCAGGACAGCCTTGTTTCCCGCATGATAGATTTGGAGTATTGAGGGATTTCCTCCACGCTTGCTTGCAGCAGCCAGTTTTTGCAGACCTGGTAGAAAAGAATCATCATACGAGGCATACTCATTTGGGAAGCCGATTCCATTTGCCATTACCCTGGTACACCCTGTAATTACCATGCCTACATTTCCGCTGCGAGCCTCATAATGCCTGATCTCATCATCCGCTACGGTATAATCATCATTGCTTGCCCAAGTTGTCATTGGCGCCATTGCAATCCTGTTTTTCGTTTCGACCCCGTTTTTAAATGTAAAAGTTTTAAATAATTGTTTTGTTTCTGTCTTCATTATAATTTGATTTATATATTTTAATTTTGTTGATAGTTTGTATGCTGCATCAATCTTACTTCAAAAGCGTAGCTAACCCCAGTGACCTGCAGGTAAAAATCATTTCATAAAAATTTTAATTTAAGTGATTGTCTCTGAAAACATTCGGAGGAATCCCTACCTCCTTCTTAAATAATCTTGCAAAATAATTGGGATTTTCAAATCCTAACGAATAAGAGATTTCCGAAATATTCATCCTGCCTTCTGTCAAAAGATTTTTAGCTTCTTTTATTAAGTGGATATGTATCAGTTCAAGGGCAGTTTTTCCTGTTTCCTGTTTTAGAAGATCACTCAGATAACGAGAAGATACATTAAATTTGTCCGCCATATAAGAAACGGTCGGAAGTCCTGATTCATGAACTTTTTTTTCGCTGTAATAAGCATCCAGCAGTTGTTGGAACCTGCTGGCATATGCGCCGGTAGTTTCAATGCGGTTGATAAACTGCCTTTTGTAAAAACGCTGCGAATAGGTAAGTAAAGTTCCCAGATGAGACAGGAGAATCGGTTTGCTGTAATCATCTGTATTATTACAAGTTTCCTTATGCATTGTACGCACCAGATTCCAGATTGTTTCTTCTTCACTGGGTGAGAGATATAATGCTTCGTTGGTCTCATAATCAAAATAACTGTAATTTTTTATCTCTTTGAATAATGCTGTGCCTGATAGAAAATCTTCCTTGATCGTGATCAAAAAGCAATCATCCTCCAATTTTACATTCTTAAAGGTAACGGTATGATTTGGTTTGAAGAAAATCAGCCTGCCCCGCTGGTGGTCAAATTCTTGCTTTCCATACGTGATGTTGCCCGAAATAAACTTCGTAAAAGAAATGATATAAAAATCCGCTGTGAAAACAATATCCTCAATATTTTCGTTATCATCGTGCCCAAATGTGATTCCAAACAGCGGATGTTCAGGAATGTCTACCCCAACATCTTTGCTGAAAATACTGATATCATTATAATGTTTCATTGTTGACAATATTATTTATTTACAGCACAAATTTCGGAATTAAAATGATAAGGAATGGATACAAAAGTAGTACGTTGTAGCACATTTTTACGTAGGTTTTTTATCTTCAGACCTCCAGCTTTGCATTCTGTCAGGCAATGAACTAGCACAATTTTGAGAAAAAATTCACTCTCTTTCCAGTACATTTGTAAATTGACCAGGCCTTCTCATATTTCGTACAAATATTAAAGGGGAATTTGCCTAAACAAACTCCCCAATATCGAAACCAACTGCATCATCTTTACACTTAAAAGAAATTCCCTCAACTTCATTATAAATACTCTGGCTCAGTAAATCAGCAACTCGCTTTGATGCATCACCCAACGAATTTTCTAAAAGATCAAAAAGCTCGGTTCCCTGAATTTTCTGAATGATGTGAACCGCTTGCTGTTCTAAGTCAGGCTCCAGCAAATCTTGCTGAAGCAGCTGTCCTGCAGTACTCAATTCCTGAAAGGTAACCCCTGTGGCAAACCCGCTTTCCATTTTAGAATCATCATGGTACTGCCAGTCTTCTTCCTCGTCTTCCCAATCATTATTTTTGACCAGTATCTCGTCAAGTTCTTTCTTTGAAGCCGTATTTTCAAATGCCTCCTCCTTGGTTTCTGAATCAAAATTATTTGCTTTTTGTACGATCGATTCGACTTGGCCTTGATCGGCATCAGATGGCATTGGTTTTCTTTCTTCTTTCTTTGTTTCTCCCATAATAGAGGGCACAGCTAGATGAGCTTCAATACTTTTTTCCTTTGGATGCTGATTTGTAAATTTCCTATCCCAAAGTAGTAGGATGATAACTAATAATAGCCCTATGATGATTAATTGTTCCATAAGATGATAGATTAAAAGATTGGACGGTATTTGCTGTTGAAATCATCGGTGATCTCTTCTTCAAACATCTCGAAATGATACGCCAAAATATTATCGAGATAAGCATATAAAGGGATCTGATCTTCGGCAATGATCTGGATGATCCGGGAAAGTCGTTCGTGATATTCAGGACGAATATAGATACTTTTATCACCACGCTTGGTCATCGTATGATGAGTCAGAAACTGCTCAGCATAGGTGTTTTCAAGACTTTTTCGGTTCTTCAGTTTTGGTTTCGTGATCGGCTTTTCCTTTTCAGAATCGCGTACCTCGCTCTGCGGTTCCTTCTTTGTATTTCCTGCCATGATAGACATCAGATATTGTTCATCGATATTGTTGTCTTCGCTGTTTATTTTATCACTGTCCATCTTTTCACAATTTTACAATTCTTAAAAATTCCTCCATAAACTGGTCTAGCCTACATAATGTATCAAATATATGAATATTCAATCTACTTAATGTGGGGTATTTAACAAGCATTCTATATCCAATCATCTGTTTGATATCAGTATTGCTTATTTTTCAGAATTTTTAGAATCTCAATACCTCACTGAAAGTATAAAGCTATTCTCTACTTTTAAGAAAGTATAAGAATTTGTGTTCTAACAAAGTTAGCAACTCCACTTTTTAACTTACCTGGTTAATGAGATACTACCTATTTAATTTTTATGGGCATTGTTTGGTCAGCTCAAATCAGTTGATTTTATCTGGGAATAAACCCTTTTACCTGATAAAATCATTAATCGTTGTACAATATGTTTACTCAATATTTCGTTTGCAGCATCTTCGTTATCACCTATATTTAATGTATCAAAATTATTTCTATACATGATCTTTTGAAGTTTTGCCACATTAAAATAATATGTAATGTCATCACTTCTAATTTCCAGCGATTTGTTATCATTTAGAAATAATTCAACCTCATCACCAGTGAGAATCGAAAATTTGTTATTAATTAAAAATAATATTTTCGTTAAATTAAATTTCATTTTATTTTTCATAATTTTTTTTAATATTCATTTATCTCTGAAAAAATATTTTATAATGTTACGGATATTGCTTTTATATATTGTTTTATAATAGTAGAGAGATTATAACCACATATTTTTATTGAATAAATATGTTTATACTATTAAATGAAAAGATAGTTTTCAAAATTTCATTTCTGAGATCTAGACTTTTTTGTACCAGTATTATCTTCCAATGGTTCTATTACTTCTTCATTTTATGTTTTTTAGTAAATACATATTTAATCACGACTTTAAAGAAATGATGAGGAATATTTTCACCTATGTTCAAAGCAATTCAACCTCTTTTAAAACTTGAAAAAGTAATCGAGCTGACAGACTTACAGCACTAGGATAAGTTCTTATAGAAATAGTAAGAATTATGTGCTTTTAAAACAATCGTGATCGCAACGCTTGAAGTGCTTATAGCGGTAGATGTATTTGAAATCTATTAAACCATTATCATCCAAGTCATAGTATTATTTTTAATCAAATAGAAGTATCCTTAAAGTAGAATTCGCTGATATTTTAAAAATCATGTTATTAATATCACTAAACAACTGGTTTTTTTAAAAAATTAACCTCTCTCACGAGAGGTCAATTGACAAATAAGAATATAAACCTTATTAAAATCTAATCATCTGATTTAAACTATTATTTCCATGGATCCAACACCACTTTTACACAGCTGTCTTCTTTTTTGTGGAATATTTCATATCCTTTTGCAACTTCATCTAATGCTAAACGATGGGTAATAATATTATCCAGCTTAACCTGTCCTGTTTCTACATAATTCAACAATTTATCAATGATTGGATGAACAGGAGCCTGACCTGCCTTGATTGTTAATCCTTTATCGAATAATTGTCCCACTTTGAAATTATCATAATCCATTGGGTACACTCCCAATATGGAAACATATCCGCCTCTTTTGGCTCCGCTCATACATGCTTCTAACACTTTTACCGAACCTTTTTCAAAATTGATTACGGCTTTTGCTTTATCAATAAAATCTCTGTCTGGCTCAAACCCTACGGCATCAATACAAACATCTGCACTGCGACCATCGGTCATATCACGAATTTGCTCTACAGTTTTTTCTGCATCTTTCCACAGTATCGTTTCACAACCTGTCAATTTTGCGAGCTGATCTAATCGGTATTGCAGCGTATCAATAACGATCACTTTTTTGGCATTATGTAAAATAGCACTCTTTGCTGCCATCGAACCTACGGGACCTGCTCCAAATATAGCTACAGTTTCACCCCCTTTAAGGTCTGCCCACATTACGCCGGTATAACCAGTCGGGAATATATCAGTTAAAAATAAAACCTGTTCGTCAGTCAAAGAATCAGAAACTTTTCTGGGACCAAAATTGGCATACGGTACACGAACATATTTTGCCTGTCCGCCATCATAACCACTATACAAACCTGTGTAGCCAAACATTCCACCTCCTTTTTCAGTCAGAATTCCCCCTTCTGGACCGTAGTTTTGAGGATTAGAATGTTTACAACCCGAAGGTAAATTATGCTTACAGAAATAACAGCCACCACATGCAATCGGGAAAGGTACCACAACTCTATCACTCACTCTAAGATGGGTAATATTGGCTCCAACTTCTTCAATAATTCCCATAAATTCATGTCCCATCACCATTGGACGAGCCTGCGGAATTCCACCACTATAAATGTGCAAATCGCTTCCGCAAATTGCAGTTGAAGTTACTTTTAAAATAATATCGTTCGGATCCTTGATTATTGGATCATCTACTATGTCACAGGTGATTTACCCAGAGCGTGAAAAACTGCTGCTTTCATATTTTTTATTTTTGGTTTGGTTAAATTAAATTTATAAAAGCTTAAGCTTCCATTCCGTTTCTTTCTTTTTCGAATTCCCAAACTCTGTGATTGGCAATAGCATCTACAAATAAATCATCAGCATCTGAATCGTCAGCCGAAATCACTCCCGGATCATCATGTTTTACTAAAGCCACATCCGTAAGATTTTTCAGTTTGTCGGTTTCAGGACCAAAATAGATCGCTTTACAATGACGGAATGCTTCATTAATGAAATCTACTGTCACATTTTTATTTCCGGGTCTGGTAAATCCTTCTGCCGATTTTGCTCCACCACAGATGTACAATGCGTCAAAACAAACACTAGATGTTGTAGACAAAGCATGATCCGGGATATAAGCCTGTCCGTCTGCTGATTTTACCGGTGCTACAGAGTCTGCGATATACTGAACTACTGCACCTTGTCCTTCTAATTTTTCGATCAAACGATCTGTAGAAGCAGTATCAAAACCATCAGTCATCATAAAACCTATGACACGACTTTCAATAGTATCCTTTACTGTATCTGCCATACTTAATGCTTTTGAAGTCTTAGTTGTAGGCTCAATTTCTGCACTCTGAAGGCTTGCAGGATCTGCATCCGCAGGAATACTCTGATTGGGCTGATCCAGAATCTTCACTTCAACTCCTAAGCGGGACGCTACTTCATTCGCCAGATCTTTGTCAACAAAAGCAAGTTGCCCCACCATTCTTTCTCTGATTTCCCGAATCGTTACTTTTGAAAGTTCAAATACCAATGCATTCTGCAGATGGGTCTTTTCAAATGCCGACTGACTGTTGTAGAATAATTTTGCCTGAGAATAATGATCTACAAAACTTTGGCTTCTTGCCCTTACTTTATGGCCTTCAACTCTTTCTTCCTGAGAAGCAAAACCACCATCTTTCATCATCGCCTGAAAAGGACATCCGCCACCCATAGAATTAGGCTCGTAACTCACTTTACCTGTAGCAATCTGCTGTCGCATATGACCGTCACGCTGATTATTATGAATAGTGGTGATTGATCTGTTGATTGGGATTTCATGGAAATTTGGTGATCCCAGTCTTGTCAGTTGAGTATCGGTATAAGAGAATAATCTTCCCTGTAAAAGAGGATCATTACTGAAGTCGATTCCCGGAACGATGTGACCTGGATGAAAGGCTACCTGCTCAGTTTCAGCAAAAAAGTTATCAGGGTTTCTGTTTAACGTTAGAGTCCCAACCAACTGAACCGGAACGAGTTCTTCGGGAATAAGTTTTGTAGGATCCAGTAGATCAAAATCAAAATCATGCTCATTTTCTTCGGGAACAAGCTGTACACCAAAATCCCACTCTGGGAATGCTCCGTTTTCAATCGCTTCCCAAAGGTCACGTCTGTGAAAATCAGGATCGTTTCCTGAAATTTTCTGAGCTTCCGGCCACGCCACAGAATGCACTCCCAGTTTTGGTTTTAAATGAATTTTTACAAAATGTACCTTTCCTTCTTCGTTGACAAACTTAAACGAATGCACTCCAAACCCTTCCATCATACGGTAGCTTCTCGGGATGGCACGGTCGCTCATTAACCACATGATCATGTGCGTACTTTCAGGCATTAATGAGATAAAATCCCAAAAAGTATTGTGAGCCGACGAAGCCTGTGGAATTTCATTATCAGGTTCCGGTTTTACCGCATGTACAAGATCAGGAAATTTGATAGCATCCTGAATGAAAAAGACAGGAATATTATTGGCTACCAAATCATAAATTCCTTCTTGAGTATAAAACTTTACAGAAAAACCTCTTACATCCCTCGCTAAGTCAGTACTCCCTCTACTTCCTGCTACAGTAGAAAATCTAACGAAAACAGGTGTTTCCTCATCAACATTGTTTAAAAATTTTGCCTTTGTATATTCTGCAAGGCTTTTATTCAGCTTAAAAACTCCATGCGCTCCAGAACCCCTCGCATGAACGACTCTTTCCGGAATTCTTTCATGATCAAAATGGGTTATTTTTTCTCTGAGGATAAAATCTTCCAGAAGAGACGGGCCGCGCTCACCTGCTTTTAAAGAATCTTGGTTATTGTTGATTTTTAAACCTTGGTTAGTGGTTAACGCTTCCTCTGAATTGTCAGTGATGACATTTTGAAGCTGATCAATTTTTTCATTTAAATGTTCATTTTTCATAATAATTTGTAATTGGTTTAAATTGTTAAAGGTTAGTGACCTTTGTATATTCTATTATCTATGGATTTTCATGATGCGGCATGTCAACCGGTTTTGATTCCGGTGATCCTTTTTGCCTGAGCCATATTGATAAGATCACCAATGATGCTACAGCCAAAAATTCACTCTGCCAATTCTGTAATGATTCAAACCAAAATCTTGAGTTTTGCGAGTAAGATAACCAATCGGTTATGGGTTTGTTTTTCATCAGCTGTTCGCTATTATATTCCTTTAAGCTTCCGTAAAAATGTAGTATAAAGCTTGTAAAAAAAAGAATACCGAAAGCAATGGATAAAGAATTTTTGTAGATGATTAAAATAAAACCTCCCTTTCTCACAGGCCATGGAGCATTCTTATGAGCCATCGGATAGCGATCAACAGCCTCTTTGCCTTCTAAAGATTTGGATTCACTGGATCCTTTTTGACGTAATGATACTGTAAGCAGTACATACAACATCATCTGCAAAAACTCACTTTCCCAGTTTTCAAAGGTTGCCTGAATAAAATGACCACTTGACAGATATCGAGTAAAAGTGATAACAGATTTTCCATTTTCTGTTAATTCAGAGTTAAGAGTATGCCACCCTGTTAAGATCTGACCGCCCCAACAAACAAACATGAATAATAACAAGACAATGCTCAATCCATTTCTGTATAAAAAAGAATAAGACTTCATTTTATTCCTCTTTTGATTTTGGCTTTTGCATTTCGCCCATCCGATGTGCAGCCATACTATCTGTAGTAATATTACTCATAGTAACTGTCAATTTATTTCTGATGCCTGAAATAATTTTATCATCACCATTCATCATGGCGATATAGCCATCTTTTGCTACTTCTTCTGCCGAAGAAAAGTTTTCCCAATCTTCCATAATCTTACTGTCATTCATCAATGCTTTATTGAAAAAATCTGTTGAGGTAGGCCCCGGAAGTAACGCGGTAATCGTAGTATCGGAATCCTTCAATTCTTCGCGGATGGCTTCAGACCATGATAAGATAAAAGATTTTGTTGCATGATAAACTGAATGCCACGAACCAGGTGCAGTACTGGCAATTGATGCTAAATTCAAGATCTTCCCATGACCTTTATCTTTCCTGTCTTTTATAAACAATTTTGTTAATATCATAACAGCGGTTATATTTAAATTGACGATATCAATTTCACGTTTAAGATCAGTCTGGTCAAACCTTCCGTAGAGACCTTGTCCGGCAGCATTGATCAGAATACAAGGACTAATATTGCTCACTTTTAGTTCAGCATACAACGAATAAATATCATCTTGATAAAATAAATTTTTATTGAAAGTTGCAATTTTGATTCCGTATATATTCAGTTCAGCAGCTGTTTTATTAAGTGTTTCCTGATTTCGTCCTACAATTGCTAAATTATAGCCATCACTTGCTAAAAGTTTTGCTAGCTCAAATCCTATTCCACTCGTAGCTCCAGTAACCACTGCATACTTAGTATTATTATCAGTCATATTATTTGCTTAAGTTTAGGTAAATCTTACTTTACACCAGCAATATTTATTTGAATACGTTTTCGGTTTCTAATAAAATCATCCGTTCAATGTAGTCGAAATATTACCTTGAAGTGCCTTTATTTCTTATAAGCCCCAACATTAGAAGAATCGTTTTCCACATTTTGAGAGGAATTCTGAGACGGTTTGTTCTGTAACGCTGCATTTTGTGATTCCGTATTCAAACTGTCAGTGGGCATTCCAGAGGAATTGTTGGTAGGCATATTGTTATTATCATTTGCAGATGAAGAATCCGAACTGTTGGAATTTTTAGTGGAAGCTTCTTTATTACAACTGATCAATGTAAATGCTAAAGTGATTGCCGTTGTGATTAGTAATTTCATAATATTTTTTTTTGGATCATTTCAAAGTTATTACTGTATGAGAAGGGAGATTATGACTTAGGTCATAGCACCAGAATTAAAATCTGTATATTTTTATAAAAGAACTGAGAGCTAAAATTTCAGTATGTAAAAAATTAATATGGAAAATGATAAAATAGTATCAGTACTTTATGATTTGCTTCAGATTACACATGACCGAATCGTAGGCTTTTGAAATGTATGAGAAATATATTCTGAAACCAAAGCTGAGTATGATCGGATGATTTCCCAATTCAAGATGATTAAAAATGAAATCATCAACATGATCAATGAGAAAGGATGACTTTTACTTAAGCTTCAGTTGGAGCAAAAGAAACTTCCATATGAAATATCGTAACATTCACCAACAAATCATAAAATAATTATTATGAATCGAGACGGAAACACAATCAGTTTTTGGCAATCTACAACTAACGTAAATCAGCAGCAAACTGCAAAAGCAAATAATTCCCAACATTATGATACCATAATTGTAGGGGCAGGGCTTACAGGAATAACGCTGGCTAAGGAACTGCAAAATAGAGGGCAAAAATGTCTAATCATAGAAAAGGCCAACGTCGGATTTGGAACGACGGGGGGAACGACGGCGCATATCAATAATTTTTTTGACTCTTCTTACGACCAAATCATCTCCGACTTTGGAGAATACGGTGCAAAAACTCTTGCCAGTGCAGCGAAAGAAACTATAAAATATATCAAATCCAACATACTTAAATACCATATTTCCTGCGAATACAATGAGTGCAGTTCTTTTGTTTTCAGTGCCGAGGAAAAACAAAATTCCGCACTTGAAAAAATATTCGAAGCACATCAGCAGGTGGGAATTGACACTATAAAAGTTCATAGCGTTCCTTTCACACTACCATTTGAAAATGCTGTCGAAATAAAAGGTCAAGCACAATTTCATCCATTACGATATATTAATAAGCTTATTAAGGAATTTGAAAAGGAAGGCGGAGCATTAGTGACTGATACACTAGTCACTGATTTCGAAAACAATGACGGAAAAGTAAAAATCTTTGTTAATGATGATGATTATTACTCTGCAGATAATTTAGTTTGGGCAACCCATATTCCACCGGGCAACAACCGTTTCAGTGTACTATTGGCACCTTACAGGAGTTATGCTTTGACAGCAAAATTAGAAAATCCTGTAGCTCAAATGGCTCAGGCAGCAGATTTATATGACCCTTATCATTACGTAAGATATCATAAATCCAATGATGATTACTATATCGTCGTTGGAGGTTTTGATCATATGACAGGTGATGAAGATGATACCGAAAAACATTTTACAGATCTTTTATCCTATGTCGATAAAAATTTTAAATACAGAAATATCACAGCAAAATGGTCCTCTCAATATTATGTACCTGCTGACGGATTAGCGTATATTGGGCATATGCCAGGAGAAAGAAATATTTACATCTCAACGGGTTACAATGGTAACGGCATGACTTTCGGATCTATGGCATCACTTATAATTCCGGAATTAATGGAAGGGAAAACAACGCCCTTATCCAATCTGCTTGACCCCGGACGAATAAAGCCTATGGCTAGTGCCCGAAATGTATTATCAGAAATCTTTAATGCATCAACTCATTTTGTAAAAGATAAATTTTTAGCCGAAAAAATCAAAGATCTTGATATGATAGGTGCAGGAGAAGGAAAAATCATCAAGCACGATGGCGAGACGATTGCTGCCTATCGTGATCTAAAATCAGAGCTCCATCTGCTCAGTCCGGTTTGCCCGCATACCGGTTGTAATGTAGTTTGGAATCCCTCTGAAGTTACCTGGGATTGCCCATGTCATGGTTCTCGTTTCAGTATTGATGGCGGGTTATTAAATGGTCCTGCTCTATCTGATCTTAAAAAAATAGATCAGGAATAAATGAATTTAAAATAATAAATAAAGCCTTCTGAAAATGAAGGCTTTTACTTTTAAACGAAAAATTGATGGGATTAATCAGCTATTAAAATTCTATTCAGCCGTTTGTTAAAGTCATTAATTGCATGTATACTTTCCTGATCTGCTTCACGATGTAACGAAACCGGATCAAAAATATCCCAAATTCAACTGTGATGCCAGTCATTTAAATCATCCCAATCCGGCCGGTCAATAATTGGATACGAAACAACGGATGAGGGGGCTCTTCTGCCCAAGGTAAAAATTCATGGGTTTCATTGATCCATTGGTTATTGTAATAGTAATTGACTCCGATAATATCCAGATATTCGGGTTTTCCTCTATCCTCTAAGTTCCGGACACATTGCTCCTGAAAGAATATCGTGAACCTGAAATTGCTCAAAATGTTTTTCTTCAGCAAATAAAAAATGATGTAACATCAAGTTCGTTGTTGGTTACATGCTGACCAGCGGTTCTGTAACCATTATTCGGTATCTGATGACAAATTCACAGCATAAGCGGCTGAATCTTCTTGCAAACATCGGATGGAGCGGAGTGAGGTCATCCGGAAAACCAAAATGACAGATGTCCCAAACGACCTGAATATTT